>CAVSWS010000042.1:0-58622 GCA_963731765.1 uncultured Chloroflexia bacterium | reverse complement strand
GGACAAGGCAAGCCTGGGCCTGATGATCGACTGCTTCTGCATTCGCGACGCCATCCAGTCCGGCCTCCAGCGCGTCGACCTCATGCGTAGCGAGGGCGAGTACAAGAAGCGCTACGGCGCGGCGCGCTCCGACAACGTAGAGGTGATGGTGTTCCGCGCTCGCAGTGCTTACCTGCGCGTGAAGGCTTATCGGGCTTTGCGGGCCCACGCGAAGCGGCTACTCAAGAAGGGGCATCAAACCTGATGCTGCTTCTGCGGCTGCTTCTCACGCCCTTTCTGTTGCTCCAGGTCTGGCAGGCCGTCGTCTCGACCTACCTGGCGCTGGTGTCGGCAGCAAGCTTCTTCTATCGCCGGCAGGCGCGTCCTGCTCCCGCAGCCTTGGCTCTCGGAAGAACGCGGCGCTTCGTGACCTTGATCCCCGCCCACAACGAGGAGGCGCTTCTGGGCCGTCTCCTCGCGAGCCTGTCGAGCGCGCAATACCCCGGCGACTGCTTCGATGTCGTCGTCGTGGCGGACAACTGCACCGACGCGACCGCTGAGGTGGCACGCCGAGCCGGCGTCACCGTGTTCGAGCGCTTCGATGCCATCGAGAAGGGCAAGGGACAGGCGTTGCGTTGGCTGATCCAGCGCATCGATCTGGACGCCTACGATGCCGTCTTCGTTGTTGACGCCGATTCTGTGGTCTCGCCCAATGTTTTCGAAGCCGCGAATGATGCCTTCGAACGCGGCTCTCGCCTCGTGCAAATCTACGACGGCGTTTTCAACCGCGACGACTCTCCGGCGGCCGGTCTGCGAGCGCTCGCCTTCGACCTCCACAACCGCGTACGGCCCATGGGGCAGGAGGTGCTCGGCGTGTCCGTGGGGCTCATGGGCAACGGCATGTTCATCAGCACACAGCTGTTGCGAGGAGACGCCTGGGACAGCTTCGGCCTCGCAGAGGACATGGAAGCCCATGCCAAGCTCGTCGCACAGGGTGAGCGCGTCCACTACGTCGACCAGGCCAGCGCACTCGCGGAGATGCCGACCTCGCTGACGGACTCGGCTGGTCAGAACGAGCGATGGGAGGCGGGCCGCCTTGAGGTAGCGAGACGGCATGCGCCCGCTCTCGCCCTGCAGGCGCTGCGAGAGCGCTCCTGGCCGAAGGCTGCAACTGCTATCGACCTATCGGTGCCGCCGCAGTCCGCGCAGGTGCTGCTGGTCGTTGCGGGCCTGGTCCTCTCGAAGCTGATCGGACCACCCTTGAGCTTCGGTCTGGCCGTTTGGACCTTCGGCGCCCAGGTGGCCTACCTCAGTCTGGGTCTTGCGAGGCTCGGTCGAAGCGGCGCACGGCTTCGGGACCTGGTACACGCTCCCGGGTATGTGATCTGGAAGGGCTCGCTCTATCTGCGAGTCGTGGTTGGGAAGGGGCCATCGGGCTGGCAGCGAGGCCACCGGGAGCCGGCGACAGAGCCCCAGCCTGCTACGGCACCCTTACCATAGTCCCCCGTAGCAGTCCACCCGTAGCTGAGGCTTTCCACCCTCGGCGGCCCTGACACGCACCGCCGTAACTTACGGCGCGGGATATCTTCGATAGTCAAGGTGTTTCCCAATCATCCTCCATTGTGCATACTTCTGCCCGATGGCAACTGAATCTGGTGGTCTCCTGACCGGTATCCGAGTGCTCGATCTCGCGGACTCCCGCGCGGAGTTGGCCGGTCGTCTGCTGGCCGATCTCGGCGCTGAAGTGCTGAAGATCGAGCCACCCGAAGGCGTCGATTCGCGGCAACGCGCTCCCTACGATGAGCGACCTGGAGGCGAGCACCGCTCCCTGTACTGGGCTGCCGTGGGGCTGGGCAAGCGGAGCGCCGTGCTCAATCTCGAATTGCAGGCCGACCGCGACACGGTGCGAGAGTTGGCTCGCCGCGCTGACATCCTCGTCGAGTCCTTCGAGCCGGGCACCATGGCATCGATGGGACTCGACTACGAGACGCTGAGCGCGCTCAACCCGCGACTGGTCTACGCCTCCGTCACACCGTTCGGCCAGAAGGGCCCGAAGTCCCACTGGGCCGCGTCCGATCTCACCATCGAGGCAGCAAGCGGGCGTCTGGGCCTCCAGGGTGACCGCGACCGCCCGCCCATCCCGGTCGGCTACCCTCAGGCCGCCTTTCACGCCGGTGGGCAGGCCGCTGCAGATGCCGTCATCGCCCTCAACGAACGGGCGCTATCGGGACGCGGCCAGCACCTCGATCTCTCAATGCAAGAGGCCGTGACCTGGACGATGATGAACGGCCCCGGCTTCCCGCCTAACGTGGGCGATAACCCGCCTGCCACCGGCGATGACCGCGCCACGGCCGAAGTGCCACCTCGCCGCGGACCCTTCCTGGGTGTCAGTCCCTGCAAAGACGGCTTCGTCGTCGTCACGCCCACCAGCCAGCGCCAGTTTCTCGCGGCGATAACGGCGTCGATTCTGCCGGCCCTGCGTGACGAAGGCCTGCTACCGCCCTCACTTGCCGCCTACGACTGGTCGGCATGGGACGCGGCTCGCGTGGCTGGTGAGCTGAGCGACGAGCAGATGGAGGCAGCAGCCGAGATCGGCCGCACCTTCTTCCTCTCGCGCGAGAAGCTGGAGCTCATGACCTGGGCCTGGACCGCCGACGTCCACCTCGGGCCGGTGAACAGCACGGCAGACCTCCTCGCCAACCCCCACTTCCGAGAACGCGGCTTCTGGCAGGAGGTCGATGGCACCGTGCATCCGGCCCTCTCCGTGCGGTCGAACGCGAACGAGCTCAAGCTGGGCAACAAGGCGCCGCAGCTGGGCCAGGACCAGGCGCTTATCGACACATGGCTGGCCGAACCTCCGATCGCTGCGCCCGCCATCCCCTCCGGCGACCGCCTGGGCGAGGCGTTTGCCGGCCTGAAGGTCGTCGACTTCAGCTGGGTCGCTGTCGGCCCCCTGACCGCGAAAGCCCTTGCCGACCACGGTGCCACCGTCGTCAAGGTGGAGTCCGCGACGCGCGTGGACTACCTGCGCACGCTGGTGCCGTTCAAGGACGGCGTCGTCGGCATCAACCGCAGCCACTACTACAACAACTGCAACACCTCGAAGCTCGGCGCCGCGATCAATCTCAAGACGCCGGAGGGCCTCGCCCTCGCCCGAAAGCTCGCCGACTGGGCTGATGTCGTCGTCGAGAACTTCACGCCGGGCACGATGAAGCGCCTGGGCCTGGACTACGAGACTCTCAGCAAAGACCGCCCCGAGCTCATCATGATCAGCACCTGCCTCCTCGGCCAGACCGGCCCCTGGGCCTCCTTCGCCGGCTACGGCCCCCACGGCGCTGCCATCAGCGGCCTCCACTACCTCACCGGCTGGCCCGGTCGCATGCCGACAGGCCCGAACGGCCCGTACACGGACGTCATCGCCCCCCGCTACTCCGTCTCGGCCCTCGCCGCTGCCATTCTCGAGATGCGCAAGACCGGCCGGGGCCAGCACCTCGACGTCTCCCAGGTCGAGTCGGCCGTACACTTCCTCGAGCCCCTCGTGCTGGACCAGACCGTCAACGGCCGCACGGCGCCCCCGGCCGGCCTCGATTCCGCCTGGTGCTGCCCTCACGGCGTCTACGCCACCAGGGGCTCCTCTCGATACGTCGCCCTCAGCTGCGAGACGCCGGCCCAGTGGCACGCCCTCTGCAGCGTCGCCCCCCTCGACGCCTTCACCCACGAGCGCTTCGACGACCTCGCCGTGCGTCAGGGCGTCCGCGACCTCATCGACGAGGCCCTCACCCACTGGGTCGCCACGTTCGACCCCTTCGACCTGGAGAAGCTGCTCGCCGAAGCTGGCGTGCCCGCGTCCGTCGTCATGCGCATGACCGACCTCCACGAAGACCCCCAGCTGGCAGACCGGGGCTACTTCGTCCCCCTCAAGCACTCCGAGGTCGGCGTCATCCCCTACGAAGGCCTCGTCACCCGCTTCTCGGCCAAGCGCGAGATGCTGCACAAAGCCTCGCCCTGCGTCGGTGAAGACACCCACTACGTCATGAGCGAGATCCTCGGCCTCGGCGACGACGAGATCGCCGATTACGCCGCCAGGGAGGTCTTCGTCTAATGCCCGACGCCTGGCAGCAGCTCGTCGATGACCTCTACAACGAGCGCATGGCCAACCAGGCCGTGCTCGAGGCCCTGGACGCCGCGACATGGGACAACCCCAGCCCCGCCGAAGGCTGGCTCCTGCGCGATTGCGTCGTCCACCTCGCCGAGACCGACGACACCGCCACCCGCAACGTCGAGGACCGCGACAAGCCTCCCGCCGCGCCCACCGGCCGTCGCGGCCGCCGCCCCGATGGCGTCCTCACCACCGCCATGGTCTCCTGGCGCCGCCGCGATCCCGCCGACGTCCTCCAGTGGTACCGAGACGCCAACGACCGCCTCGTCGCCGCCCTCCGCCAGCTCACCGGCAACGAGCGCCTCCGCTGGGCCGGCCGCGAAATGAGCGCCCGCAGCTTCACCAGCGCCCGCCTCATGGAGCACTGGTCCCACGGCCTCGACATCCACGACGCCGCCGGCGCCCCCTCCATCGACACCGACCGCCTCGAAAGCATCGTGCGCATGGGCTACATGACCCGCGACTTCGCCTACCGCAACCACGGCATCGAGCCCCCCGCCACCCCCCTGCGCCTCGAGCTCCTCTCCCCCTCCGGCGCCACCTGGACCCACGGCCCCGAAGACGCCCCCGACCGCATCACCGGCAGCGCCGGCGGCTTCGCCCGAGTCGCAACCCAGCGCATCCACCCCACCGACACCGACCTCGTAGCCACCGGCCCCCACGCCGCCGAATTCCTCACCATCGCCCAGGCCTTCGCCGGCCCCTCCGGCCCCGGCCGCCCCCCAAAGCACCAGCAGCCCGACTAGAGCAGCCACCGCAGCGCCCATTCCACCTCCATGCCCCCGAAAGAGGCGCCCCCGCCGACACTCTCGACACCCAGTACAACGAAATGTCCCTCTCCGTAGACGGGGAGGGATTAAGGGAGGGGTCGCCCCCTCCCAGGCCCCCACGATTCAAGGTTCTAAAGCTTCTCCCCTCGGGCGTAGAATGACCCCGCCTACCCGTTCACCATCGCGCCAATCGCGCCCCCGCCTAAGAAAGAAAAGGTCTCACCCCATGGCAGTCGTCGTACTCGACCAGCGCTTGCTCGATCTCGTAGAACAAGACGTCCACGTCGAAAAGATCGCCTCCGGCTTCGTCTTCACCGAAGGCCCCGTCTGGCACCCCAAAGCCAAACACCTCACCTTCAGCGACATCTACGACCAGCACGGCGGCACCATGTATCGCTGGACCGAAACCGCCGGCGTCCAGGTCTACCGACGCCCCAGCAACCACGCCAACGGCAACACCTACGACCACCACGGCAACCTCATCACCTGCGAGCACGACCGCCGCCTCATCAGCACCGCCCCAGACGGCACCATCACCGTCCTCGTCGACCACTACGGCGCCGCCAAACTCAACAGCCCCAACGACGTCATCTGCACCGGCAACGGCGACCTCATCTTCACCGACCCCACATACGGCCTCCGCCAGCCCGATGGCTCCACCGTCGGCCAGGAATACCCCTTCGCCGGCGTCTTCCGCTACGACATCGCCAAAGGCACCCTCGAATCCCTCATCAGCGACCTCGCATCCCCCAACGGCCTCGCCATCACCGCCGACCAGAAAACCCTCTACGTCTGCAACACCGCCGCCCAGACCGTCAGCGCCTTCACCGTCACCTCCGAAGGCACCGTCGGCGACCACCGAGTCCTCTGCAACCTCAACCTCCCCGACCACCAGGGACGCCCCGACGGCATGAAGCTAGACGTCCACGGCAACATCTACGTCGCCGGCAACTCCGCCGAAGGCATCTGGGTCTTCGCCCCGGACGGCACCCTCCTCGGCTTCATCGGCACCGGCGACGAGACCAACCGCCAGGGCACCGCACCCGGCGGCCCCGCCAACCTCGCCTGGGGCGGCGACGACAACCAGACCATCTTCGCCACCGCCGTCTCCTCCGTGTACCGCCTCCGCATGAAAGTCCCCGGCCAGCCCGTCCGCATCGACTAGCCCCCCGCGAAGGTCGATGGCTCCACGACCGTCGTTGCGAGCCATCGACCGCCGGGAGAGGCGAAGCAATCTCGATGCCCCCCAAAGCACCCGTAGCAGGCTCCCCCTCTCCCCGCAGGGAGAGGGGTGTCGACCGCAGTCGACGGGGTGAGGTGAAGCCCCGGCCAGCCCGTCCGCATCGACTAGCCCCCCGCGAAGGTCGATGGCCCGTTACCGTCGTTGCGAGCCATCGACCGCCGGGAGAGGCGAAGCAATCTCGATGCCCCCCAAAGCACCCGTAGCAGGCTCCCCCTCTCCCCGCAGGGAGAGGGGTGTCGACCGCAGTCGACGGGGTGAGGTGAAGCCCCGGCCAGCCCGTCCGCATCGACTAGCCCCACGCGAAGGTCGATGGCTCCACGATCGTCGTTGCGAGCCATCGACCGCCCCATCGTCTCCTGACCGGAACCCAAAACGTAGCTGCAGCCCTCCACGTCTGCCGAGAGGGAGGCGTAGGGTTGCCCGAAGGGCCAGGGCACGAGTAGCGGGGAGCGAAGCCCCATGCGCGGGGGCCCTCGGGGAAGGAGGCGTGGGGTCGCCCGAAGGGCTAAAGCAGGGGTAGTGGGGGACGCAGTCCCATGCGCGGGGGGCCTGGGGGGTGTCCCCCCAACCTCCCTACTTAAAAGGAGGCGAAGCAGCGCGCCAGCGATGCGCAGCCTCCGCGCCACGTCCCCCACCTCGGTATGGCCACCCCCACCCCCCTCGTTGCGAGACCATCGGCGCCAGCCGAGGCGAAGCAACCCCGGTGCGCCCCCGCCTCTCGCCCTGCCCGTTAGCTCACCACGAAAACGCCGGATGTAGCTGCAGCCCTTCAGGTCTGCCGAGGGGGAGGCGTGGGGTTGCCCGAAGGGCCAGGGCAAGGGGTAGCGGGGGACGCAGTCCCATGCGCGGGGGGCCTGGGGGGTGTCCCCCCAACTCTCTACCCAAAAGGGAGGCGCAGCAGCGCGACAGCGATGCGCAGCCTCCGGTGCTGCCCCGGCCTATAAAACCGCTCGTCCTGAGGCTCTCGAAGGACCGCGTCGAAGCGCCACACCCCGAAGCGCGTCCCCGACGGACGCCCGGCGTTCACCACCGCATGAAAGTCCTCGGCCATCCCCTCCCCGCACCGACTAGGCTTCGCTCCGAACCCCCACCCCTCGTTGCGAGTCCATCGGCGCCGCGAGGCTCGGCAGCCTCGGCTCTGCCTGTATCTCGCACTGGATTCCGACCTGGGCGAGTGTGAGGCATGCCTCTCGGCAAGGATTAGCGCCACGCCGGAAAGTTGCGAGAGCTGGACGAGAGTGGAAAGTCTGCCGATGCTCTGATAGAGAAAATCGGCGACGAGTGGTAGTCGAGGTGATAAATGGCGGATGTTCTATCCATTAGGCCAGCTGAGCCTTTCTTATAGATGCCGAGAATCCTCGGATTTCACAACCCAATGTCGGGCAACATGAGGCGCACGTGGCCCTTGCCCAGCATCAACAGCGCAAGTTACCGAAGCTAGCACGTGACATCGTGCAGCATTAGGGCTCGATCCATCCGAGTTACCCATCGTAATGCCATTTGGCGACGACCTAAACAGATACATCGTTCTCGAAGGCAACCGGCGATTGGCAGCCCTAAAGGCCTTGGAGAATGCGGACTCCCTAGTAGATGGACTGTCCAATTCTATTCTTTCAGACCTTCGCAGCTGATCGATGCGTACCATGCCAACCCGATTGAATTCGTACAATGCGTGGTGAGATCGCCAATCGAGAAGAAGCCCAGCACTGGATCGAGCTAAAACACACAGGTGAAAATGAACGGCGGCAGTAATCTGTCTCTTGGGGCTCCGATGAGGCTGCAAGATTTGGTCTAGAACTAGTGGTCTTGAACTGCATCAGCAAGCGCTAAATTTCTTGGAGAATCGAGGCGCTCTGACGCCGGAGGAACGCCGCCGTGTTCCAGTTTCAGCTTGAAACGGCTCCTCGGCACTCCAGAGGTCCGCTCGAAATTGGGTATCGCATGGGAGGACGGGGAGTTTCGTCTGACAGGCAATCCGAGCCGGTGGCAAAGGCCCTGCTACACGTCACAAGTGACCTGGCAGAAAAGCGAACAAAGTGCCAAGACATCTATCCCCGCCCTCAGCGTGTCGAATACGCAAACAAGCTGCCGGCGTCTTGATCGTGGACCAACCACTCACGGAGGCAAGGTGCATGCGGTTCGACCCGAGGGGCCGCTGGGAGGTACCGCGCGCTCTGGAGTGACGATAGTTCCGGCCTCCTAAGCTACGCGACAAGCTTATTCCGCGTGACTGCGTATTGAATGTTACTGAGCCTCGGTTGCGGGCTATCGAGCGCGAACTTCGATTATTGAGCCTGAACGACTATTGTAATGCTGCAAGCGTCTTACTCCGAGTCTTCATTGAACTCAGCGTGGATGAATACATCGACCGCCTGAAATTGACCCGCAGAATGATCGGTTGGCCACGAAGCTTGAAGTCGTTACCAATGATTTGCTGGCAAGAAGGAAACTCACTGCACAACAGGCAAAACCGGTCCGCAGAGCATATCAACGCGACTCGTTTTTGGCGCCTTCGGTTACTTTGATGAACCAGTACGTGCACAATCAATACTTCTCACCAACTCCAGGAGATTTAAGGACACTGGGACAGCCTTCAACCATTCATTGTTGCTGTTTGGGCACCCTGATTGTGACACTGGCCAGGCCGTCACATTTTCAGTCTAGACTCGAGACATGCCGTTCTATACACCGCTGCGGTATCCGGGAGGCAAGCGTCGGCTCGTGGGAGCTGTTGTCCAGCTCCTCGAGGAGAATAATCTTCATGACATCCACTATGCAGAGCCCTACGCGGGCGGTGCGGCCGTTGCTTTGGCACTATTATTTGAGGATTTCGCGTCTGTCATCCATATCAACGACCTCAGTAGACCTGTTTATGCGTTCTGGTACGCGGCTCTACACCACACCAATGAATTGTGCCAACGCATAGAGACGACAAACCTCAGTATGGCAGAATGGTTTCGTCAACGAGAGATTTTCTGAGAAATCAGGCTGAGTGGAGTCTCTAGATCTAGGGTTTGCTCCCCTCTTTCTTAATCGCACGAATCGCTCCGGCATCTTGAATGGTGGTGTCATCGGCGGTCAGGCCCAAAAGGGTTCTTGGAAGATAGACGCACGATTCAATAGGAAAGACCTTATTCGAGATCAGGAGAATTGGTCGTTTCGAACCGAATTGTGTTGTCGCAAATGGATGCATTAGATTTCACAACAGCTGTTGTAAACAATTTGGGAACCGGTCATTTGCCTTTCTGATCCGCCGTACATAGAGAACGGCGAAGACCTCTATTTGAATGACTACAGTCTTTTCCGTCACAAGGAATTGAAATGGCGATCGAGAAACTAAGAATTCCTTGGATATTAACCTACGATAAATCTGCCAGTAAGGGCGTCACTTGTATACACAAGACGTCATTTGACGTGCTAAAAAACTATCGTATGCCGCACAAGCGCGATATAGCGGCGAAGAAGTAATGTTTATTTCAGACCGACTAATGTTGCGGAAGACGTGGAATGGAGGAAGGTGCCTTGCTATCACGACCTGGCGGACGCTTTCCAGTCTGGGGAAGTGTCCGCCAGCCCAAACCAAACGCGCCCAAGGATTGAGCTAATGGCGAACGTGGGTATCTTCACCTCCAATACACCCCCGTAAGCGCCACCGACCCCTCAGCCCTCGCCCCCGACACCCTGTACCCTCACCGGCATGCCCTCGCACCCACGCCCCCGCGCCTCGACCCGCACACGCCCCATCGACGCCCCGTACCCGGCGCACACCCGCCCCGAACCCGCCGAGGATCCGTCCTGTTTCCGATGCCCTCTCGCCTCACGCCCGGCCCGGCTCCGCCCAACCCCCGGCGCATCCCTGACCCACACCCGGCTCGTTTCGAGTCCAAACAAAATCTGGAGCCTCGAAAACAATCAAACAATCAAAGCCCGCACACCCAGCGGACCATCGCTACCCCACCGCCGCCGCCTCGAACAGCTGGCCGAACTCCGCCCGCAGCCCCTCCGGCGAAAGGTTAGCCAGCTCGGCCAGCTTCCCCACCGTCGCATCGCTCGCCAGGTCGTGCTGGTTCAGCCGGATCATGTAGTCCCGAGCCACCCGGTAATACTCCGAGTGCACGTCAACGACGCGCACCCGCGTCCGCCCCGTCTCAGGGTCCCTCAAGTCATCGAACGGCATCACCCGCAGGTTCACCCCGTCCATGCACACGAAGCCCCCCTCCGTCAGAGCCGGGTCGTGGTTCTCGTCCAGCAAGAACCGCACCGCCCCGTACCCCAGCGTCCGCGTGTAGTCGATGTCATACGGGATCGGCTGATGGCATCGCAGCTCGTACCCCAGCGTCACATCCGTCAGCGTGATCTTCTGACCCCGCTCCTGGAACCGGCGCTGCACATGGTGCTTGATCATCGCCGCCAGCGGGACGTCGGACAGCGCAATGTGGCCATACGGGTCGTAGCTCAGGTCGATGCCCGCATGCTTCACCAGCTCCGCCGGGTCGATGCGCTCCCCAACCCCCTCCGCCACAATCGCCACCCCGTACGACTGCCCGTTCAGCTTCCGCTTCAGGATCGCCCCCTCGATCACGCGCGAAACGTCGTCCAGCGTCAACGTCGCCTTCTCGAACTCCTCCGGGATGATCGTCACCGTAGCCCCCGCTGACTTGCCGATGCCCAGCGCCAGGTGCCCCGCCTTCCGCCCCATCACCACCACCACAAACCACCGATTCGTAGACCGCGAGTCCTCCATGATCGTCAGCGCCAGCTCCGTGCCCACGTAGCGCGCCGTCTCATACCCGAAAGTCGGCATCCCCGCCGGCAGCGGCAGGTCGTTATCGATCGTCTTCGGCACGTGCGCCACCCGCAGCGAGCCCCCGGCAGCATGCGCCACCGTCGCAGCCCCGAACGCCGTATCGTCCCCCCCGATCGTCACCAGGTAGCTCACATCCTGGCTCTGCAACGCCTTCACCACGTTCGCCGTAGCTTCCGGCGACTTCGTCGGATTCGCGCGTGACGTGCGCAGGATCGTGCCGCCCTGGAAGTGGATACGCGACACGTCCTCGATCAGCAGAGGCCGTATGTGCGAAGTGTCGCCCTCGATCAGGTGCTCGAAGCCGTCATACACGCCTACGACACCCAGCCCCGCGTTTCGCGCCTCGATAGTCACGGCCGAGATCACGCTGTTGATGCCGGGCGCCGGTCCGCCGCCGCAAAGAATGGCGAGTTTCTTGCTGCCGTTGGTGGTCATGTGTGCTCCTCCGTCCTAACCTCACCCCAGCCCTCGCCGTAGCACAGAGAGGGTGAGAATCGAGGCTGGTACGAACTGAGTGTATCGGGGCCGTCGAGAGATGGGGAGAGGCCGGATGTTTGGTCCGGCCTCTCTTAATGCGATATTTACGCCTTCGGCAGGCGGTGCGTCAGCGCTCGCAGGCGGTTGGGCCGCTGGGGTGGCTGACGGGTTGGGCAGGGACCGGCGCTCCATTCGGGTTCTCGAAGGGAGGAGAGCCCGCAATACCAAGGGCGAGCGTCGGTGCTTCCGGCAGCTCGTCCAGGGAGTTCGGCGGCGGAACCGGTGGCGCCGGCCGTTCCTCCCACGCCAGGTCAACGTCGCAGGTGACCACGACGCTAACGGTCGCGTCGCATACCCCGCTATCGATGCCGCAGACGCCCATGAACGCCGACTCTGAGAGGTCGAAGACGCTGGCAGAGCAGCCGGGGCACGCGTCCTGGCGTTGCGCGAGGATGCAGCCGCCGTTGCCGCAGATCTGGAGTTGTGTGCCGCAGGGCATTTCTCCATACCTGGCCGGGCTGACGGCGACGATGGTCGGGTTGCTGGAAGCGTAATAGCCGTTGCCGCACCCAAGGATCTGGCCGTTGAAAGACTCGCCGTAGTGGGTGACGAGGGATGGTATCGGCGCAGTGACGGCAGCGGGAGGCTGAACGGCGCGCGCGACGTGCTGGGCCAGCTCGACGCTGGCATCGAGGACGTAGCTGAGCGCTTCGGTCTCGGCGTGCTGTCGTGTAATCGCGGGTGTGGGTTGCGGGACTACGTCTGCAATGGGGGTTGCAGTGACAGGCTGGGGTGCCTGTGCAGTTGGCGTCTGGTTGACGCTGGAGAAGTCTGTTGCGATGAAGCCTCCTGTGATGAGTGCTATGACCAGAAACCCGATCGCGAAAGTTCCGCGGGCATCTGGTCTACTCGGGATCAGATATGTGACCTCGAATGCAAGTGTGAATTCCTCCTAAGTATTGGGGCTGTTTTAGCCCACCCATTTCGAAAACGGGCATTTCGACCATACATAACATGCGGGATTGAGTAAAGCGCTTGGCGAGGGGAGTTGGGCGGCAGCCGGGTCGGCTAGCTGTAGTTCCACCAACGTCATTTACAGGCGCGAGGCCGCGGACTCCGACGGCCCCAGGGCGAATGGAGCATGCACCTTCTTTGCCTGGGACAGGCGTCGCTCCTGACCCCCTCTATTCGTATTTATGCCCCAGGGCTTCTTCCCAGCGCAGGTAGTTGTGCATTTCGGCATACGAGCGCTGGGTGGGGAGGACGTCGTTGGGAATGGCGGTGACGCCCGTGAGACCCGTTTCGACGGGAAGGTGGGCGTCGGCCCAGGCAGCGGTGCCGCCTTCGAGAGCGGAGGCGTCGTAGCCGAGGTCGAGGAGGGTGGCGGCGGCGAGGGTGGCGTCAGTGCCGTCAGGGCTGGTGACGACGATGCGGGCACCCTTGGTGGCTATGCCTCCTATACGGGGCTCGAGCCAGCCGCGGGGGAGCCAGTGGCTGCCGGGGACGTGACCGCGGGCGAATTCCTCGCTGGTTCCCGTGAAGATGACCGTCGTTCCGGCAGCCTCGAGTTCCTTCGAGAGGGCTTCCGGAGCGATCATGGCGACCCTTGCGCGAGCAGCGTCGAAGTTTTCGGGGGTCTCGTTGTCCGGGCCAGTCGTGAGGGGTAGCCCGGCTTCGCGCCAGGCGCTGACGCCGCCGTCCAGGACGCAGACATTGGGGTGGTCCATCTGGGCGAACCAGTGGGCGGTCATGCTGGCGCGCACGTTGTCGTCGTCGACGAAGAAGAGGGTGGCGTTGGTGATCGCGACGTAGTTGTCGGTGGCCTGAACGGCCTGACCGCCGGGAACCCAGCGGAATCCTTCGATATGGCCGGCGGCGTACTCCTCGGCGGTGCGGACGTCTAACAGATAAACGGTCTCGGTCTGGGCACGGCGGACGAGTTCCTCAGCTTCTTTGACATCGACATAACGAACACCTTCGGACTCGGCGAGCTCGCGGGACTTACGACGCGCGAGGGCAAGGCCGTCGTCACTCGGCCGGGGAAGGTCGAGGCGGTCGGAACCGGTTTCCACCTGGCGCCCAGACAGGAGCCAGCCCATGGTGCCGTTCTTGAGGGCGAAGACATTGGGGACGCCGAGTCGCTGGAGGCTGGCGGCACCGAGGATGCTGCGAGTGCGGCCGGCGCAGTGGACAACCACGGTGGTATCGGTGTCGGGGACGAGGTCCCAAACGCGGAGGCCCAGCTCGGCGCCGGGCATGGAGCGGCTGCCGGGGATGCACTGGCGGTTGTGCTCTTCAGGGGTGCGGGAGTCGAGCATGATGAGCTTGCGCCCGCTATCAAGCCAGGAGGCCAGCTCGTCGGGCTCGACCTCTGGAACGTGCTGGTGCAGGAGGACCTTCTCGCCGAAGTCCTTGCTGGGCACGTTGACGCCCCATTCCGTCGGGTGGTCCTCCGTGACCCAGCGGTTGATTCCGCCGGTGAGGACGGAGACATCCGTATAGCCGAGGGCCTCGAGCGTTCCGGCCGCAAGAGGGGCGCGAACGTCATCGTCATCGCACACGACGACGGTAGCGCCTTTCCATGGCGCGAGTTGGCGTGCGCGCGACTCGAGGAGACGCCGGGGAAGTGAGCAGGCGCCGGGGATGTGGGACATGTTGTATTCGGCGGTGTCGCGCACGTCGAGAAGAGCGAAGTCGCCTCGGCGGTATTTGAGCATTTCGTGTAGGGCAGCAACAGAGAGTTGTCGGACCATGGGAGCCTCCTGTGGGCGCCATTCTAGCCCGCGTTTGGGTTAGGGCGAGACGGGTCGCTGGTGAGATCGTGACGTGAAGTTAATGATGTCGCCCAACCAGACCTTCACGTTAGGGTGAACCTCTGCTAATCTATGCGGCATGAAGCAAATGCTGCGCCTGTACACCTATTTCCGTCCCTATAAGGGACAGCTAACGCTGGCAACCATTTGTGTGTTCTTCGCCGGTGGCTTCGGCATGGCCTGGCCGGTCATGGTGAACTTCGCCATCAAATTCGGCCTGGATCCGCAGAAGGATGCGGCGGGTAACGTGGTCTCGCTGAACGGCAATGAAAAGCTCTTGCTGTTTGCGAGCCTCGCGGTGCTGTTGTTCGCCGTTGGGCGCGGTCTCGCCGCCTTCGGACAACAGTATCTGAGCCAGAAGATCGGTCAGGACGTCTCCTACGACATCCGAAACGCGATCTACAAGAACCTGCAGTCTCTGAGCTACGCGTACCACGACAAAGTGCAAACCGGTCAGGTGATGTCGCGCGTAACCCAGGACGTGGAGAGCATCCGCATGTTCCCCGGCCAGGGCATCCTTCGCTTGCTGTACATCGCCGTGATGCTCAGTGTGGCGACGGCGGGTATGTTCTGGATCGACTGGAAGCTGGCGCTGGTTAGCCTGATTACGGTACCGATCATGGGCTGGCGCTCATTCGTGCTGGCGCGGACGGTGCGGCCGATTTGGCTGAAGGTGCAGGACAACATCGGCGAACTGACACGCATCTCCGAGGAGGCCCTGAGCGGCATCCGGGTGGTGAAGGCGTTCAGCCGCGAAGACCTGGAGAGCGAGCGGTTCAAGGAAGCCTCGATCAAATCGGCCGACCTGAGCTACCAGGCCGCACAGGTGCAAGCGGTAAACCAGCCGCTCTTGATCGGCCTTGGCGCGCTGCAGATCGCCATCAGCATGAGCTTCGGCGCCTGGCAGATCACGAAGGGAAACCTCAATGGTGAGGACCTGCTGACGTTCGCGCTGTGGCTCAACCTGCTTCAGATGCCGGTACGCCAGCTTGGCTTCTCGCTGAACTGGTTGATGCGCACGATTTCGTCCTCTGAGCGAATCTTCGAGCTGCTGGACGCGCAGTCGGCGGTGACGGAGAAGGAAGACGCGATCGAGCTTGTCGACTGCGTTGGCAACGTATCGCTGGAGCACGTGTCCTTCGGCTACGACAACGTGAGCGCTGTGCTTGAAGACATCAACATGGACGCAAAGCCTGGCCAGGTCATCGCGCTGCTGGGACCGCCGGGAAGCGGCAAGTCCACGGTGGTGAACCTGCTGCCGCGCTTCTATGACGTGACGGCGGGAAAGATCACGGTGGACGGTCACGACATCCGAGACCTGACACTGGAATCTCTCCGCAAGTCGATCGGCATCGTGCAACAGGACGTGTTCCTGTTCATCGGTACGATTCGAGAGAACATCGCTTTCGGTCGTCCGGACGCTTCCATGGAGGAAGTTATCGCCGCGGCGAAGATCGCCCGAATCCACGATTTCATCATGAGCCTGCCGCAGGGCTACGACGAATGGGTGGGCGAGCGCGGCGTAACGCTCTCAGGCGGTCAAAAGCAGCGCATCGCTATTGCGCGGACGCTGCTGCTCGACCCGAAGATCATCATCTTGGACGACTCGACCGCGAGCGTGGACATGCACACGGAGTTCCTCATTCAGCAGGCGCTGTCCGAGCTGATGACAGGCCGCACGACCTTCGTTATTGCGCAACGGCTACGCACGATCATGCGTGCGGACGAAATCGTCGTGCTGGACCACGGCCGCATCGTAGAGCGCGGCAAGCACGACGATTTGATCACGAAAGAGGGCCTGTACCGGCGCATCTTCGACCTGGAGCTGAAGGACCAGGAGGAAGCGCTTGGTCGCGGGGTATCGGAGACCGTCGATGGAAGCTAATCACATCAGGCGGGATAAGCCTGGTACCTCATCGCTGCGTAGCCCCTTTGGCGGCGACACAAGCGAAATGACTAGCAAAGGGATGCTTCGATGACTATATGGGGAGGCGGTGCCGCCGGCTGGGGTGGTGGAGGCGGCGGCGGCCCGGGCGGCGCCGCGATGCGCCGAACGGTCGACGGTTGGGACGAGGACTACCTCGGTAAGGTCTATGACGCAGAGGTAGTGCGCAGGCTTCTGCCCTATATGAAGGAGTGGAAGCTACACGCCATCGGCTCGCTGATCCTACTGATCATTACGGCGCTGAGCCAGTTCATCCAGCCATTGCTCATTGGCTTCATCACCAAGGCTGCTATCCGCGGCGATACCGGCAAGGTAGAGCTGTACGCCGGCATGATGGTTGTGTTTGCGCTGACGCAGATGACATCGCAGATGGCGCAGCAGCTGCTAACGGCCTGGATGGGCACTCGCATCTTGCGCAAGCTGCAGTCGGCGATGTACGACCACGTCCAGGAGCTCTCGCTCAGCTTCTTCGACGAAATGGAGGTTGGCCGGATCATCAGCCGCCTGACCAGTGATGTTCAGGTGGTACAGGACCTGCTGACGACGGGCAGCCTCAGTTCGCTGTCCAACGTGCTGGGTATCAGCATCATCGTCGTTATCTTGCTGCTGCTCGACTGGCAGTTGGCGCTGGTGACCTTTGCGGTCCTGCCGCCGCTGATCCTCATCATGATCTTCTGGGCTCGTGCTGCGCGTGCGGCGTTCATGCAGACCCGTATGACGATTAGCGCGCTTTACGGCAACCTGGCGGAGAGCATCTCCGGCGTGCGTGCGACGCAGTCGATGTCACGCGAAGGGGAGAACAGCCGTCGGTTCGACCGACTGAACGATCAGAACCGCGTGTCCAACAACTGGGCGGCGCTGGTTAGCTCGGCGGCGATGCCGGTAATCGAGATGGCGGTTGCGATCGGCGTCTCGGCTGTACTCATCGTTGGCGGTCTGCGCGCGATCAACGGAAACGCCGTCGACGTGGCTGACCTTCTCGGTACGTTGGCAGCGTTCATCGTGTACGTGGCTCGGTTCTTCGACCCGATCCGCGAGCTGATCATGCAGTACACACAGTTCCAGCGAGCCATGGCGGGTGGCGAGCGCATCTTCGAGGTGCTGGACACCACGGCGCGCATCGTGGACAAGCCGGACGCTATCGAACTGGAGAGCGTCGAGGGCCGGGTGGACTTCGACCACGTGGACTTCCACTACATTGAGGGCATTCCGATCCTGCAGGACGTGGACCTGCACGTGCAGCCGGGCGAGACGATCGCCTTCGTGGGCCCCACGGGCGCCGGAAAGACCACGATCACGTCGCTGGCAAGCCGCGGCTATGACGTGACGGGCGGTGCTATCCGCATCGACGGCCACGACATTCGCGATATCAAGCGCCGTTCGCTGACCCGTCACATGGGCGTGGTGTTGCAGCAGCCGTACCTGTTCACTGGCTCGGTGCGTGAGAACATCGCCTACGGACGCCCGGATGCGACGGATGAGCAGATCCATGAGGCGGCGACGGCCGTCGGCGCGCATGAGTTCATCATGCATTTGGAGCACGGGTACGACACGGTGCTGCAGCAGCGGGGACAGAACCTCTCGCTGGGGCAGCGGCAGCTCATCAGCTTCGCTCGGGCGATTGTGGCTCAGCCGCGAATCCTGGTGCTGGACGAGGCCACGGCCTACGTGGACACGCAGACCGAGGTTATCATCCAGCGCGCACTGCGTGAGCTGCTGAAGAACCGAACATCATTCGTGATTGCGCACAGGCTCTCGACGATTCGGGAGGCAAATCGCATCGTGGTGCTGAACCAGGGCAGGATCGCCGAGATCGGCAACCATGACCAGCTACTGGCCCAGAACGGCATTTACGCGAATCTGTACCGCATGGCCTACGAACAGGAGCAGGCGCAGCGGGAGGAGGAGATGGCCGGCGAGGACGTCGCTGTGGCGCGCCGTCGTCGGGCCGAGGAGATGGGCACCGCGGAAGCATAAGCCGCTGCCAAGGCAGCCCAGATTATCGAAGCAAGGAGACCGGCTCATGAGGGCCGGTCTCCTTTTGTGCTTTTGCATTGGTTGCGATGCGAAGCTGCATAAGTCGGTCGCGGGAATCGGCGAATGCAGCGGCTAGGGTGACGGGAAGGAGTGTCGCGATGAGGGTGATGAGTGTGGGATGGATTGGCGTGAAGGTGGAGGACCGGAGCGAGGCGGCGAAATTCTTCGGCGAGACGCTGGGGATCGAGAAGGTACGAGAGAGCGAGTCGCACGGGGCGACGACGTTCCGGCTTCCCAATGGTCAGGTGATGGAGCTGTTCGGGCCGAATAGCCCGGAGCATGAGCTGCACGATGCGGTGGTGGTCGCGGGCTTCGAAGTTGACGATGTCGAGGCGTTTCGGGAGGAGATGTCGGCGCAGGGTGTGGAGTTTGTAACCGAGATTGAGGGCGGCCCAAAGCACGGCCAGTGGTGCTACTTTCGGGGTCCGGAGCACTGTCTGTTCCAGGTGTTTTCACGCGGCGATGCGTAGACGATTTGCGGGAAAAGATCGTTCACTTTGGCCTGAGAGTGATAAAATAGAGACGGAAAAGAGGAGGGCAGTCGAAATGGTCAGACCAAGCGCCACAGCGGCGCAGTCAATCCCGGCTCCCTGGCTCCTGAACGTCGATAGTTAGCTCTCAGGAACCTCGGGCTCCAGCCAAAGCCGGTTCACACGTTGCAAAGACGATGGGACGCATGTGAGCCTCGGAGCCGGAAGTGCGTTGGGGAAGTGATAGAGATGACGCTCCGGAGAGGACGAACCGGAGCGTTTCCTATGTGGGTGTGCGACCCAGTGATCGAGAGACCGGCCTGATGAGGCCGGTTGTTTTGTAGCCGAGCCATTTGGGACTCGCGCCGATCGGCGTGGGCATTGTGTTGGAGGTTACATGCGAGCAATTCGACTCGTGGCCGGGGGCTTGCTGGGACTGACCATGCTCTTCGCGATTGCGTGCGGGGGCGGAGACGAGGACCGCAATACCGATTCGAAGGTCGCGACAGCGCTGTCCCGTGCTGGCGTTCCGGAAGTGACTTCGACCCAACCAAAGACCGCCGCAACACCGGCAGCGACGGCGCTGGCGTCTCGATTCGACCGAGCCCAGGCCGTCGATCTATCCACGTACAACCTCGCGATCGACGATGCAGAGGGCGGGGGCAAATTCACGCTATCGAACGTGATCATCGAAGGCAACAAGATCACGCTGAACCTGACGATCGAGGCGGTCACAGAGGAACAGGGCTTAGACCGCCTGAAGCTGTTCATCCTTGATGAGGACGAGGCGGCGGTCTGGCGTACGAAGTTCGAGGCAGACGAAGACTGGGAAGAAGGGCCATTCGTTCGCCTCGATGTGACGCCGGCGGCGGACTGGATCCCGATCGGCAGCGCCGTGACATACACGATCTCGGGCACGAGCGATGAGGTTATCAACGACTCGATGGTGGCCTTTGGCCTCGCCGTCACGTCTTACTGGCGCTCCAATCCGCCGACTGCGCTGAACTACAAACACTTCGTCGTGCGGGAAGAGGGCGATCCGTACGTGCGGCTGTATGCGGAGTCGGAGTAAACGGGGCGGCGGACGGCGATAGTGGTGCCCTGTGAGAAAGGGGCATCACAGGCGGTGCCGGGTGGCACGGCTCGTATCAGGTGGGTGGATTCGAAAGTTGAGGATGGTCGGGGCGAGAGGATTCGAACCTCCGACCTCTTGAACCCCATTCAAGTGCGCTACCAGACTGCGCTACGCCCCGACCGATTAGGCATCGCCCAGTCTAGCAAACGGGTGGCGCTGGGGCGATAGCCTCGCCCTTAGGTGGCAGGCCGCGTTAGAATCGGGTCGACTAATTCAGTGCAGGAGCGAAGCTAACGTGAGCATCTGGTGCGCCGGTTCGAGCGAGAAGGTCTACAGCGCTGTGAGCACGGCGCGATGCCCCAAGTGCGGCAAGATGGTTGAGGTAACGCGTCAAAAGCACATCAAGCCTCATCTGGAGAGTCGTATCGGCAAGCCGGCCCCAGCGAAGAAGTAGGCGCTCGGAGCGCTGAGAGCGGTCTGTCAGGTGTCGAGAGGCGCCGTGAGCCACGCTCTCACAATGTCTCCTTGCCTTCTAACAAAGCGAATTCTCTGGTCTGTGAGGCGTGACGGACGAAGCTTCAGCTCCAGTCCAAACTGCCGTGTCTCCTGCCCTTACGCCACCCGGTAGCGTTCGTGCGCTTGCGGCGCTATCGATTGTGGTCGTCGGTTACAGAGGTGGGAGTCACAGGTAGGCCATACCTGAGGATTGTTTCGGGACATGACAGCGGAGGCGCGGAGGCGTAAGCTGCGCGCAGTCAGAGGATTGACTGTCCCCGTCGAACAGTCAGGGATGCGGTGATGCTCTCGCTCCAGCCGTTTTCGCTCTTGCTGCACTTGCCGACCCCGGCGGACCTTCCGTGGATCCCACGCCCGGCCGAATCGCATCATGTGTTCGGGGCCGGGCTTTTGTTTGTCGCGGTGCTCCTGGCAGTGGAGAGCCTGGCGGGGAAAGTATGGCACCGCAGCATGGTGCGACGGATGCTGTTCCCGGGCATTCTCATCTTCCTCGGCTGGGGCATGGTCGCGGTGGCGTTCGTCGAGCCGAATGCGCGGTTGGTGCACGTAACGATGGGACTGCCGATGATCGCGGGTGGCTGGGCGGAGGCCCGTTACCGCATGGGCGAGCTAGACCGCCGCTATGCCGATGCGCTGGTGGTGCCGGCGCTGATGCTGGCGAGCGTCGATACGCTGGGTTTCCATCTGTCGGGCCAGATGATGGTAATCGTTTCGCACATCGGCCTTGGGATCATCGTGCTGGTGCTGGCAGGGCTACGGCTTTACCAGTCGTATCAGCCGGGATCGCTGGCACGTTCGATGCTGATTAGCGCGGCGATTGCGCTTCTGGCTCTGGATCTGTGGATTGATGCACTCTTCCAGACCCGTATCTAGCCAGTCGCTGTCGTCGTAGATCGCGCGAATCGCTAAGACCGCCACTGTCGCCGCCCTCGATATGCTCCGGTACGTATACAGGAATCTCGACGTCCTCCTCGGACGCTCTCGCGACTTCCATGGCCACGGGTACGCAGATCAGGGATACGAAGAAGCCAACGATGATGAGGAGGACGCCAGGCTGATAGGCGAGGTACCTGAGGCTGAACGGGGTGGACCAGTGGTTGAGCGCGAGGGTCAGCGCGGTCCACAAGAAACCAAGGGCCTGAATCACGGGTCCCATGAGACCGATGAGGAGCGCGCGCCGCGCAGGTAGCAGCATTCCCTTCCGCCGACAAGAATGTAAAACGGTCGTGTACGTTTTGCAAGCTGCGACGGCGGGGAGAATGGTTTACCCCGTAAACGTCTGGTAAACTCGATGCCAGCCCAATTGGTGATCTGGAGTACATACGTCGTGCCCATCGCGCCCTCATGATCCGCCGTTACAGTTCGCGGGTCTTTTACGGCTGGTGGATGGTTGGCGCCGCCACCCTCATTCAGCTTCTGACCGCCGGTCTGCTCATGCAGTCTTACGGTGCCTATGTTGCCGTTCTGCAGGTCGAGCGCGGCTGGAGCAAGACGGCGCTCGCCGGGGCGTTCTCGTTTACACAGGTGATCGGCGGTGTGCTAGGTCCGTTCCAGGGTCTGCTGCTGGACCGCGTCGGCACCCGGATGACCATGCGGTTTGGGTTCGTGCTGTTCGGGTTGGGCTTCATCGCCCTGAGCCAGGTGCAATCGCTGTGGCACTTCTACTTGGCGTTCGTCCTGCTGGCGGTGGGGTTCAGCTTTACGGCGTTCTTCCCGCTAACCGTGGCGCTGGTGAACTGGTTCGAGCGCAAGCGGGCGCGGGTGCTCGCGACGATGTCGCTGGGCTTCGCGGGCGGCGGGCTCCTCGTGCCGTTGATCGCGTTCTCGCTGGAGCACTGGGGCTGGCGCGAAACAGCGTTCGCCTCCGGAATCATCATCATGCTCGCGGGCATTCCGCTGGCTCAGGTCATGCGGCGGCGCCCCGAGGACTTCGGCGAAGTGGTGGACGGCATCCGGGAGCCAACACCCCTTGCGCGGGCTTCTGCCGAGATTGCCGCGGCGGATCCACCACCGGAGCGCGTGAACCGCGACTTCACGCTGCGCGAGGCGATGCACACGCCGGCGTTCTGGCTGATCTCGCTGGGGCACGGTTCGGCGCTGTTCGTAGTGGGGGCGGTGCAGGTGCACGTGATCTCTCACCTGAAGGAAGATCTTGGATACTCGGTAGGGGCTGCTTCGCTGGTCGTGACGCTGATGACGTTGTTCCAGATCACCGGCATGCTGGTCGGCGGCGCGATTGGCGACCGTATCGATAAGCGCACGTTGTCGGCTATATGCATGCTCATGCACATGGTCGGGATGCTGCTGGTGGCATTTGCGACGAACCTCGGCATGGTCGTGGCGTTCGCGGCGCTACACGGTCTGGCATGGGGCGCCCGCGGACCGATGATGCAGGCGATCCGGGCGGACTACTTCGGCCGCACGTACTTCGGGGCGATCATGGGCGTTTCGACGACGCTGATCCTGTTCGGGCAGGTGGGCGGTCCGTTGTTCGCGGGGTTCATGGCGGACAAGACGGGCAGCTACGTTGAGGGCTTCTCAATCCTGGCGGTGCTGGCGGGCCTGGGCTCCGGCTTCTTCGTCTTTGCCAAGCGGCCGGCGTTGCCGGAGCGCGTCGTCGCGGCTGAGCGACGTGCAGAGCTGGTATCCGGCGGCTAGCGGCGAAGCGCTAAACTAGCCCCATGCAGCGTTCACCACGTCTGGAAATCGAGTACTGCACACAGTGTCGCTGGCTGCTGCGAGCGGGCTGGACGGCGCAGGAGCTACTGACGACCTTCGTCGACGACCTGAAGGAAGTGGCCCTGGTGCCGGGCAAGGGCGGCGTATTCGAGGTTCGACTGGACGGCGAGACGATCTGGTCACGTGCAGAGCATCACCGGTTCCCTGAACTACCGGAGCTGAAGCAACTGGTGCGAGACCGCATTGACCCGGAACGGGGGCTGGGACACAGCGATCGGAAATCGGACGAGGAAACGCCGGCGGGCTGAGGAATTTTCGGCCCGTACCTGTAACACACGCCCGGGAGCCTCGTTATAGGGAGTGCAAGGGTAAGGATACCCCGGCAACAACCGACCACGGATGGTCACATAGCCGGGAGCAAAGATTCTTCACCTGCCAACTGGTCGCCTGGGGTGAAGCGGAGCTAGAGGCGAAACCGACCGGCCCACCTTTACGAAAGGTGGGTTTTTTCGTGCCATTTCGGCGCGGGAAACCTGCCAGCAGTCATTGTGAGGTTGAGATGTACTACGGTCGGACAATTCTGGAGCTCGTGGCGGCGCAGGTGTTAATCCTGGCAGCGTTCCTTTTCGCGCCCTTTGACCTGATTTCGCTCATAGGTACGTTTGCGGCGGGCGCCATCGCGATGGCCATCGCAGCGGTCGTGGCGTCGGTTATCTACATAAGGCACCGAAACCGTGTCGCGACGCGTTCGTTCGACCACAAGCTGGAGCAGCTGCGACAGTTGCCTACGGCATAGCGCAAACCATTACTCGAGGAAGCCGTTAGAAGGGGAGGCCAAGGAAGGCCTCCTCTTCTTTTGTGTGGGCTCCGCGGTCTCACAGCGGTCGACGATGGTGGGTGGTGGGCGACGCAAAGAGCTGACTCGTGCCTGAGATCGCTCGTTGTCCTCGTGCCCGCCAACCTTCACTCCGACCGGGGGCACGCACCTCGGCATGACCGGAAGTAGCTTCGCTCAGGGGAACTGGGGGTCACCGGAGTGCATGGGTTGGAGGGGCGGACGGCCGGCTTCGACGCGGCGGAGGTTTTCGGCGATGCGCTTGAAGGTGTTGACCCAGCCGGGGATGCCGCCGGCGTTGTGGGGCGTGAGGACGACATTTTCGAGTTGGAGCAATGGGCTGGAGATGGGCAGGGGCTCGACGGCGTAAACGTCGAGGCCTGCGTAGGCGATAGTGCCGTTCTGCAAGGCCTGGATCAGGGCGGGCTCGTCGACGGTATTGCCGCGGCCGACGTTGATAAAAATGCCTTCGGGCTTCATCAGGGCGAACTCTCGTGCCCCGAGAAGTTTTCGGGTCTCCTCCGAATAGGGCAGGCAGCCTTCGACGATGTCGCTCTGACTGAGGACGTCTTCGAGCGAGGCGTACTCGATGTCGAAGTGGCGCTCGAGCTCCGGCGCGAGGCGAGTGCGCTTGTAGTAGAGGACGCGACAATCGAAGGGGCGCAGCAGCCGGCGGAGGGCCGTGCCGATCTCACCGTAGCCGATGATGCCGACGGTCTTGTCGTTCAGAGTGTCCGGCCACGGTGTGCCGGTCCAGTTCATCGCGGTGGGTGGGCCCATAGCTTCCTCTTCGGGGAAGTTGTTGGGGTTAAGGCCCTTGATCATGGCCTCGTGGCCGGGGCGCATCTGGTGCACGACGGCGAGGGTGAGGGCGAGGGCGCGCTGTCCGACCCGGTCCGAGACACCGTGGGGCAGGGCGGAGACGGGGATCCCCTTCGCGAGGGCGGCGGTCGCATCGCCCTTCGTCCGCAAGTGGCCGATGCGCTGGAGAAACCGGAGCTTCGGCAGGCGTTCGATGAGGTTGCGGTCGACGGGGTAGGACCACCAGACGATGGCCTCAGCGTCCTCGATGCCGTCGGGGAGCTTGCCAGCCTCGGTGGTGGTAAGGACCTCGTGGTCAGCGAGGTAGGTCTTGGGGAATTCGAGGAGTCGAGCCTCCAGGGGGTCCAGGAATGCGAGTTTCACAGCGAGCCGTCCTCCAGGGAAATACCAGCCTGATCGATTTACAGTTAGGACGTAGGTACTCTTATGACATACGGGGCCCCGGAGTATGGCTAGAACATGGCATCCAACCGAAGCATAACGGCAGAAGAAGCCCTTCGAGGTGCTCGCCTTGTCCTCGACAATGGCGCGGCCCTTCTTGATGATGCGCTTCTGCTTTATGAAGCAGGCCGGTTTCCTAGGACTGTCACGCTGGCTGTTCTGGCGATGGAGGAGTTCGGCAAGCTTCCGCGGTTGCTAGGTATAGATCGCTATCAGCGCGAAGGACGCATGAAGGAATGGTGGAGGGACTTTCGGTCTCATGATGCGAAAGCGTCCCTGAACGCTCTCATCACGGTCTTGGAGACTGAAAACGACATTGGATGGCTCGCTACGGCCTCCTCTGATTGGCACCGAGACTTTGGATTGGGCCTGACGCGACTCAAACTACGAACGCTCTACGTTGACTACATCGCTGGGAAATTCACCGCACCGAGTGAGATAGACAAAGTGGATACGGCTAGCGACGGGGCTGCTAGACCTAGGATACAAGTCGCTAGCACTGCATCGACGGCGCATTGATGCGTTAGACATTGAGAGTCATGAGTCTTTCCGCGAACGATCTGAGGCCGTCGTTCGCTGGTTGCTGGATGATTCCTCTCATGTCGACGAATTTCTTGCTGGTCGCGATGATGAACCATCGGCCAAGGCCATTCGAAATTATGTGGAAGAGATTCGCAAGAAGGAGCGTTAGGCAGTGCCAGAGGCAGCGATTATGAGCCTCTCCCTTAGCACGATGTGGGCGCAGCAGGAGCGCTTCGATGACCTGGGGTACTTCCGGGACTACATCGCCGCGTTCGGGTATGACGCCATCGAGGTCAGCCACCTGACGAACCCGCCGGGGCTGATGGCGCTTCTGACGAAGGGCGTGGTGCCGCTCTCGAGCCTGCACGCGCCGACGCCGAATCGCGTGCTAGAAAGCGGCCGGCGCAACGCGGACCTGAACCTGGCATCGACCGACCCGGACCAGACCCAGTTCGCGTTGGCCGAGACGATGCGCACGATTGACTTCGCGGCTGACGCGGGCGTTCGCTACGTCGTGGTGCACCTCGGCGGCGTCGGCGACGACCGCTGCGACGAGGAGCGCGCCGTGCGCCGGCTGTTCGAGTCGGGCCAGACGGAGGGCGTCGAGTGGGATGAGGCGCGCCGGGTGCTGTCGGAGACCCGCGCTGCGAGGGCGCCGGAGCACCTCGACGTGGCGAAGGCATCGCTCGAATCGCTGGTGGAGCACGCGTCGCGCAACGACATCGCCATCGGTATCGAAAGCCGGCTTAACTACCACGAAATCCCGCACCCGAACGAGGCGGCGGAGCTGCTGGCACCGTACACCAACGCCGAGGCCGGATTCTGGTGGGACGTCGGCCACACAGAGGTGCAGTCGCGCCTGGGGATGATCGAGCTGCAGTCGTGGTTCCCGGCGATCGGCGACCGGATCATCGGGTCGCACCTGCACGACGTGCGCGGCATCCTGGACCATCGGGGACCCGGCAACGGCACGCTCGACTGGACGATGGTGGCTTCGCATCTTCCGGCAGACGCAGTCCGCGTGATGGAGATCGACCAGCACGAAGACGAGTCGTCGGTGGCGAGAGCGCGGGAGTTCGTGGGCCATTACGGGATTGTCTAGGGCGCAGACAGACGTCTAGATCACGAGGGTGGCGCTGGTGAAGCCATAGGCAACCAGGCGCCTACGAGCGCAGTGACTGCTCGGACGCAGAGCCTCTTCGTATGCCCGTATGCGTCAGTACGCCTTGCCGAAGATCGCTTTGCGGGTGGCGGGCCGGCCGTCGCGCAGGCAGGCGCCGGTACCGCCGGGCTGATCGAGGGGGATGCAGCGGGAAGTAGCGCCGGCGTCCTCCCTGATGGCGCGCTCGCAGTCGTCCTGCTCACACCACCAGATCGAGGCGAAACCGTCGTCGACTGCGTCGGCGAAATCGGCGTAGGTGGACGGCTCGTGGGTGTTGGCGCGCTGGAAGGCGAGGGCGCGGTCGTACATGGACGTGTGGATCTCGTCGAGGAGGTCGCCTATGACCTGCGCGCCGGCACCTCGCGGGACGTTCCGCTTGCCCTCGCGGCCGGGGACATCGCGTCGGGCGGCGACGAACTGGTTGTCGGCGATGTCGCGGGGGCCGAGCTCGATGCGGATGGGCACCCCACGCATCTCCCAGTCGTTGAACTTGTAGCCGGGCGAGTGGCCTTCGCGCTTGTCGACGCGGACGCGGAACTGCGATAGCTCCGCCGCGAGCCTGTCAGCCTCTTCGATGACCGCGGCCTGCTCTTCGTCTTTGCGCCAGATGGGCACGATGACGACCTGGTAGGGAGCGAGTCGAGGCGGCAGGATGAGGCCGCCGTCGTCGCCGTGGGCCATAACGATGGCGCCGATGAAGCGGCTGGAGAGCCCCCAGGACGTGGTCCAGCAGTGCTGGAGCTCATTGTTTGCGTCGAGGAAGTCGATGTCGAAAGCTTTGGCGAAGCGCTGGCCGAAGAAGTGGGAAGTGCCGGCCTGAAGGGCGCGCTTGTCGCCCATCATGGCCTCGATGCTGAAGGTCTGCTCGGCGCCGGCGAACTTCTCGGACTCAGACTTCTGGCCTTTGATCACGGGCAGGGCGGCCTCATTGACCGCGAAGTCTTCGTAGATGTCGAGCATGCGCCGGGTCTCTTCGATTGCCTCGTCTGAGGTCGCGTGGGCGGTGTGGCCCTCCTGCCAGTAGAACTCGGCGGTGCGAAGGAAGAGCTTGGTACGCAGCTCCCAGCGCATCACGCTGTTCCACTGGTTGATGAGGACGGGGAGATCTCGATACGACTGAATCCACTGGGCGTACATGTGACCGATGATCGTCTCGGACGTCGGTCGCACGGCGAGAGGCTCGGCGAGCTCTTCGCCGCCACCGTGGGTGACGACTGCCAGCTCCGGCGCAAAGCCTTCGACGTGCTCCTTCTCGCGCTCGAAAAAGGACATGGGAATAAGCATGGGGAAGCCGGCGTTGACGTGGCCGGTGGCCTTGAACCGCTTATCGAGGGCCTGCTGGATGTTCTCCCAGAGGGCCCAGCCGTACGGGCGAACGACCATGCAGCCGCGGACGGGGGCGTAGTCGGCCAGCTCCGCCTTGAGGACGAGCTGGTTGTACCACTCGTTGAAGTCCTCGGATTGAGCTGGAAACGGCCTCGAAGTCAAAGCGTCCTCCCTGGAGCGTTGTGCGGGCGATGTTGAATCGCATTGTACGGGGCGAGGGGACGTAGGGCATCCATCGGTAGACGCACAAGGCGCCCCTACAGGGTCTGGTCGTGCAGCAGCCCCTCGAGCTCAGAGGGCGAGAGTTGGTCCATGCGCTTCGGCGGTTGGATGACGTCCGGGTAGTCGTCCTGCAACGAAGCCTCAAGGTAGGCGACGTCCCACCAGCGACCGTCCTTGTAGCCGACGTTGCGATTGACGCCGGCGCGGCGAAATCCCACGGCTTCGTGGAGGCCGATGCTGGCGGGATTGGGCTCTGTGATGCCGGCGAGGGCGTTGTAGTAGCCGAGGCGTTTGAGGGCGCGCAAGAGGGCCGTGTACAGGGCGCGACCGATACCCCG
Source organism: uncultured Chloroflexia bacterium (assembly GCA_963731765.1). Classification (GTDB taxonomy): domain Bacteria; phylum Chloroflexota; class Dehalococcoidia; order DSTF01; family WHTK01; genus WHTK01. The sequence goes on along the minus strand of CAVSWS010000042.1, from coordinate 29,984 downwards.
GCGGTGCATGGCGGCGTCGATGTAGATGCTGACCTCGCAGGACCAGTCGTAGGCGGCGCGTTCGTGGTGCCGGTTGGCGTAGGCGTAACCGACGACGCGGCCGTCGAGTTCGTATACCAGCCAGGGATGGGTTCGGGTGTAGTGGTCGATGCGCTGTCGCATGAGCTCAGCCGACGGAGCTTCCGTCTCGAAGCTGATCGGAGTGTCGGTGACGAAGGGGGCGTAGATTGCCGCGATGGCCTCGGCGTCGTGGCGCGTGGCAAATCGGATGGTAGCGGTCACGGGATGAGGATAGGGATCTCGGCAGGTCGTAGGCAATTGCTATGGAGCGCCGCCCATCAAAGGGGATTCGGGTAATTTTTCGCGTATTGCCGTGAGTCGTGTCGATCTGGGCTTGCTCGGATCGACGTCCTTGTAGAGACGGAATCCGGTAGGGGCCGGAGACGCTTAGAACAAGGAGACGGCAATGGCACTCTTGACGCGCAACTTCGGACGGACTTCGGCGGTTGCATCGGTTGGACACAAGACGCACTGGGCGCTGTGGGTGGCTCAGGTTGGGCTGGCGCTCTTATTCCTGTTTGCCGGTAGTGGCAAGCTCCTCATGTCGGCGGAAGACCTGACGGCGCAAATGGACCTCGGCGTCCCGATCTGGTTCCTGCGGTTCATCGGCGTTTGCGAGGTCGCGGGGGCCCTGGGGCTGATCCTGCCGAGCGTGTCGCGCATTCGCACGGGCCTGACGCCGCTCGCGGCATGCGGGCTGGTCGTGATCATGGTGGGCGCGACCACGCTGACGGCGGCAGCGGTATCGGTTCCGGAAGCGGCATTTCCGCTGGTGGTTGGATGTGTCGCGGCCTTCGTGGCTTACGGCCGGACACACCTGGCTCCGATCAGCAATTAGAGGACACGGAAGTCCCGGACACGCCCCTCCGTCTGTGAGGGGTGCTGTCGTGTCCCGCGAACGGCGTCATTTGGGCGGGGCCGAAGTCGCGAGAGAGTGCAGCGGTACGTCGATAGAGGGATCGGGTCGGCGAAGCAGGAGCCGAACTCCATCTAATGCCCTGACATTGGCTTGCTCTGGGTGCTACCATAGTAAGGCCAATAGGTTTGCGCTTATGAGGTGGGCAAGGCCCACCTTTTTGTTAGGCAGTTTTTTTAAGGAGATACGCGTTGGCCACGGCAATGCGCAGCACGCCCGCAAGCACGCTCAAGAGCGATTTCCTCACCGCGATCACTCAACTCGCGGCTGAGAAGAACCTCCCGAAGGAGGTGGTCTTCGAGGCTGTGGAAGCCGCGCTGGCGTCTGCCTATAAGAAAGACGACCTCGCCGATATGCACCTCGTCGTGCGTATCGATGCGGACAGCGGTGGCATGCGTTGCTTCGCCCAGAAGAACGTCGTCGAGACTGAGGACGACGTCGAAGACGCTCGGAACGACATTACGCTGGAAGAAGCGAAGAAGATCCGCGCCAACACGTACGTGGGTGACACGGTCGAGACCGAGGTGTTTCCGCAGAACGCGGGACGCATCGCGGCGCAGACGGCGAAGCAGGTTGTGTTGCAGCGCCTGCGTGAAGCCGAGCGCGAGGTGGTCTTCGAGGAGTACTCCGGCAAGGAGGGCGACATCATTTCCGGTGTCGTGCACCGGCTGGAGGGTCGCCACGTCTACATCGACCTCGGCAAGACCGAGGCCGTACTGCTGCCTTCGGAGCAGGTACGCACGGAGCACTACCGGCCCGGTCAGCGCCTGAAGGTGTACCTCATGGAGGTGCAGAAGGCGAACCGCGGGCCGCAGGTGGCGGTTTCGAGGACGCACCGGAATCTGCTGCGGCGTCTGTTCGAAATGGAAGTGCCGGAGATCTTCCGGGGCACCGTCGAGATCAAGGCAATCGCGCGGGAGCCGGGGTTCCGGAGCAAGGTGGCGGTCTATTCGCGCCAGGAGGGTATCGACCCCGTCGGCGCCTGCGTCGGCCTGCGCGGTATCCGTATCCAGAACATCGTGAATGAGCTCAACGGCGAGCGCATCGACGTGGTGCAGTGGGATCCCGATCCCTCGGCCTTCGTGGCGAACGCGCTGAGCCCGGCGCAGGTACAGAGCGTGCGCATCCTGGAGGATGGCCTGACCGCGGAAGCAGTCGTGGCAGACCGACAGCTGTCGCTGGCGATCGGCAAGGAGGGGCAGAACGCCCGCCTGGCCGCGAAGCTCACGGGCCTGCGCATCGATATCAAGAGCCTGAGTTCCGTCGAGGAGATGGGCGGCGAAGCCGGCCTGGAGATTTCGGCCGAACCGGACGTGAAGCGCGAGACCTCGATCTGGGAAGAGCTGGCGCAGCAGGAGCAGGAAGCGGCGGCACGCGCGGCGGAGCTGGCACAACAGCAGGCCGCGGCGACGCCGGCAATGGCCCCGGCAGAGCGCCAGACGCCCGAACCGGTACAGGAGCCGGAGCTGGCTGCACCGGCTGCGGAGCAGCCGCAGGCCCCGGCACCACCTGCACCCCAGCGTTCTGCTGGCGGCGCAGTGCGGTTCGCCGACGAGGTGCTGCCGCCGACACAGCAGCCGGGCGCACCGGCCGCGGGTGGGCCTGGTGGCGCTGCGGGTACTGGCCGTCGTCGAGGCGCCGGTCCGCGACGCGGTGCTGGTGGCCGCGACGAGGACGCGCGAGGCCGGCGCGGTATACCGGGCGGCCGTCGCGGTGGCGCCATGAATCGCCGCTCGTTGGACGAGGAGATTGAGGAGGAGCTGGAGGCCGCGCTCGAAGGCGAGGACTTCGACTTCTTCGGATTCAAGGACGAGGACGAGTAGTATGCCTGACGCTCCGGCCCGAAAGACGCCGCAGCGGACCTGCATTGCCTGTCGTACGACAGGAGACAAGCGGGGGCTGGTGCGAATCGTCCGGGGCCCGGAAGGCGTCGAGGTGGACCGAAGTGGCCGTAAGCCGGGCCGAGGCGCTTACCTGTGTGAGCGTCCCGAGTGTTGGCGAGAGGCGCTGAAGAAGAATCGGCTGGACGCGGCGTTGAAGACGCGGCTGAGCCAGGACGAGAAACTTCGTTTAACTGAGTTTGTCGCCGGCCTGAGTGCGGCGACAGTTTAAGAGTACGTAAGGACGGGAGAACGCAGCTTTGGTAGTGGAAAGCAAAGACGTACAGCTGCCGCGAGCGCTGTCAGTCAAGGAGCTCGCCGACACGTTGAGCGTGTCCGCCGTGGAGATCATCAAGGAATTGATGAAGAACGGCGTGATGGCAAGCATCAACCAGGTGATCGACTACGACACTGCGGCAATCGTCGCGAGCGACTTCGGTTTCGAGCCGCATGAGGCGGAGTCAGCAGAAGTCGGTGACACGCTGCCGGAACGAGCTCCTCGTCAGGTAGAGGAGGAGCCCGAGGACGCGGCGTTGCTGATGCCGCGTCCGCCTGTCGTGACCATCCTGGGCCACGTCGACCACGGCAAGACGAGCCTTCTGGACGCCATCCGCGAGACGAGCGTGACCGCGGGAGAGGCCGGCGGCATCACGCAGCACATCGGTGCCTATCAGGTCGAGATCAAGGACCAGAAGATCACCTTCCTCGATACGCCGGGCCACGAAGCGTTTACGGCGATGCGTGCTCGCGGCGCGCAGGTAACGGACATCGCGGTTGTGGTCGTGGCTGCCGACGACGGCGTAATGCCTCAGACGATCGAAGCGATAAACCACGCTCGCGCGGCGGGAGTGCCCATCATTATCGCGGTGAACAAGATCGACCTCGAGGGCGCCGATCAGAGCCGAGTGCTGCAGCAACTGACGCAGTACGAGGTGCTGGTGGAGCAGTTCGGTGGCGACGTGCCTTCGGTGCCGGTGTCTGCCCGAACAAGGGAAGGCCTGGACGACCTCCTGGAGACAATCCTGCTGGTTGCCGAGGTGCAGGACCTGAAGGCGAACCCGAACCGCCCGGCCACCGGCGCGGTGATCGAGGCGGAGCACACGGCGAACCGTGGACCCGTCGCGACCCTGCTGGTGCAGCGCGGGACGTTGCACAGCGGCGATGTCGTCATCGCTGGGGATGTCACGGGCAAGCTGCGAGCGATGTTCGACGAGCGCGGCAATACGGTGAAGAGCGCCGGGCCTTCGACGCCCGTCAAGGTTCTGGGTATGCACGGTGTGCCGCTCGCCGGCGACGTGTTCTACGTTGTGAAGGACGAGAAGCTCGCGCGATCCACGGTCGAAACCCATAAGCGGGCGCAGGAGGCCGCGCTGGCGGCCGAGGCGCACCCGGTGAGCCTCGACACGCTGTTCGGCGAGATCCACAGCGGTAACCTGCAGGACCTCAACATCATCCTCAAGACAGACGTCCAGGGCTCGATCGACCCGATCCGCCACTCGCTGGAGCGTCTCAGCAACGACGAGGTGCGGGTGAAGATCATCCACGCCGGCTCCGGCACGATCTCCGAATCGGACGTGATGCTGGCGGTAGCCTCCAAGGGCATCATCATCGGCTTCAACTCCAAGCCCGACACTGGTGCGAAGCGCCTGGCCGAGGCCGAGAAGGTCGAGATCAAGCAGTACAGCATCATCTACAACCTGATCGAGGACCTCGAGAAGGCGATCCAGGGCATGTTGGAGCCGGTTTACGCGGACGTCGTGGACGGACACGCCGAGGTGCGCCAGGTCTTCCGCATTAGCCGCCAGGGCAACATCGCCGGCAGCTTCGTGACGGACGGCGTGCTGCACCGCAACGACCTGGTGAAGGTGATGCGCAAAGGTCAGATGATCGCGGACGTGAAGTGCGGCAGCCTGAAGCGGTTCCAGGACGACGTTCGTGAGGTGCAGAACAACTTCGAGTGCGGTATCTCCCTCGAAGGCACGAACGACGTCGAGGAGGGCGACATCCTCGAGTTCTACCACAAGGAGCGTGTGAACTAGCGCTTCGAAACGTTCAAGGCGCTTCGTTAGGCACTGCCTTTTAAGGCGTACAATCGGGCAATCCGGCATCGGGCATGAAAAAGGGCCCTGCCAGATTGCCCGATTGCGACTCAGGGCCGGTGGCAGGAATCTCCCCATTTGGCTGCACGGCCTTTACCTGGCACAAAGTCTTCACCGGAGGTGTTCCATGACCCGTCGCACAGAGCGAATACAGGAACTGATGCGGGAAGAGCTGAGTGAGTTGATCATGCACGATCTGCGTGACCCTCGGCTGGACGGCGTGATCTCGATCACGCGGGTGGAAGTGACGCCGGACCTGAGCAACGCCCGCATCTTCGTGAGCGTGATGAGCGAGACGGCGAGTCCCGAAGAGGCTGTGAAGGCCCTGCAGACGGCGTCCGGGTTCATGCACAAGGAGCTGGTGCACCGGCTGGACATGCGCAAGGTGCCGTTCCTCGACTTCCGGCTGGACAATTCCTTGTCAGAGGGGGCAGCCGTGCTGGCGCACATCCTGGAAGCGCGCCGGGAGGACGAATCGCGCACCAGCGAGTAGGTATGAGTTTCAGCGGCATCCTGAATGTCGACAAGCCCGCTGGCTGGACGTCTTTTGACGTCGTGGGCTTCGTGCGGGGGCGTTGCGGCGTGAAGCGCGTGGGGCACGCGGGGACGCTGGACCCGGCGGCCACGGGCGTACTGCCGGTGCTGATAGGACAGGCAACGCGGCTGACGGAGTACCTGGTCGACGCGACCAAGGCGTACGAGGCGACCGTAGAGCTAGGCATAACCACCGATACCTACGACGGCGAGGGCGACGTAGTTTCTCGTACGGACCCGTCGGCTGTGACTAGAGAGCAGATAGAAGCTGCGCTGGGGGCGTTCCGGGGCGCTTTCATGCAGACGCCGCCGATTTACAGCGCTCTGAAGCGTGATGGCGTGCCGCTGTACAAGCGGGCGCGTCGGGGCGAAGAGATCGAAATTGAGCCGCGGCCGGTCAGAGTGGACGAACTCTACATAACAGAATGGGCGCCACCGCACGTCAGCCTGCACGTCGAGTGCGCCAAAGGGTTCTACGTGCGGTCGCTGGCGCACGACCTGGGCCTGGCGCTGGGCGTGGGCGGGATGCTGGCGGGGCTGAGGCGTTCTCGGGTCGGAGCGTTCCGGGTTGAAGAAGCGGTGAGCATCGATGAGCTGCGAGAGAGCTTCGCAGGCGGCGAGTGGGAGCGTCACATGTACGCGCCGGACGAGGTTCTGTTGCACTGGGACGCGGCGATCCTGGGCGCCGATTCGGCGTCGAGACTGCGTAACGGGCAGCATATCAGCGTCGAGCTATCACGGACGCTCGCATCCGAGGCGCTGTGCCGGGCCTATTCGGTCGAAGGCGATTTCGTGGCTGTAGCGCGCGTGTCAGAGGCGTCGAAGCTCGTGCCGGAGAAGGTGTTTGGCGTGTGAGCGTAGTCTCGCGTTGCGAGTAATGAGTCTTCGGTGAGCACCCATAATCTCCGGTCACGGATTCTGGACCGATGTCGGAATTAGCCTTCAAGTCGGAACTGGTGACTGACAACTGACGACTCTTAACTGCTTGTACACCCACCCTTGCTATACTGACTTGTAGATTTCAAAAAGGTTTCGAGGTACCCGCCTGTATGTCCTATCGCCAACAGACCCCGAACCGGAGAGCTCGGCGCGACAACCTGAACGCGCCCTCCACCACAGAGCTAACTGACCTAAACCTGCCCGGTCCGTTGAAGTTCATGTCCAATCGCAAGCTCTTCTTTGCGCTTGCGTTTATTGCCGGCTTCGCGATGATCGCCAGCCTGCTGCTGGCCGCGCTGGGTGGCAGCAAGCAGAATGCCGCGAACCAGGCCATGCAGGCCAACCAGGCGCCTGACATCCCGCTCACCACGCCCTCGGCCGATGAGTCGGCGACGCCGAATGCCACCGCTGCGCCCGTCGTGAAGCACTACGACTCGCCGCCGCCGATGGTGATCGACCCTTCGACGACGTACACGGCGACGATTTCGACGTCCAAGGGCGACATTACGGTGGAGCTGTACCCGCAGGATGCGCCGCAGACGGTGAACGCCTGGGTGTTCCTGGCGCAGGACGGCTACTACAACAACACGCAGTTCATGGAACTGATAACGAACCCGGACGGCTCCAAGTTCTACGCCGAGGCGGGCGACCCGACTGCGACAGGCCTGGGCACGCCGGGGTTCTCGATCCCGAAGGAAGTAACGAATGAGCCCTTCGCCAAAGGCGCCCTCGGTATGGGCGGCAGCGCCAGCGACAGCAACGGGGGCCAGTTCTTCATCTCTTACGGCGACTACCCGGCGCTGAACGGCAAGTACACCATCTTCGGCAAGGTGGTGTCTGGCCTCGACGTGCTGAATAACCTGTCGCTGCTGAACCTGACGTCCGATGCGGCTAACACGTCGCAGGGCGACACCATCCAGTCGATCTCGATCTCGCCTGCGCCGATCCCAACGCCGCAGCCCACGGTCGCCGCCACCCCGGCCGGCACCGAGGCGCCGGGCACGGGAGCAACCCCTCAAGCTACGGTGGCGCCGTCCGGGACGGTAGGCCCGTAAGCTTCGAAGCAAGCACCATGAGCGAACCGGCCGGACGATGGGCTTCCCCTTCGTCCGGCCTTCTCATTGGCGCGTGTGCGTGAGACACTCCGGAAGATGAACACGACCGAAATACGACGCCTGTTTGTGGACTTTTTTGCCGAGCGCGGTCATCGCCACGTGCCTTCTTCCTCGCTGATCCCGCCGCCGGAGGAACGCACGCTGCTGTTCTCCAACGCCGGCATGAACCAGATGAAGCCGTACTTCATGGGCATGGCGGAGCCGCCCGCGCGTCGCATGACGTCGATCCAGAAGTGCTTCCGGACCTCCGACATCGAGGAGGTGGGCGACAGTTCGCACTGCACGTTCTTCGAGATGCTGGGCAACTTCAGCGTGGGGGACTACTTCAAGGCGGAGGTGATCCCGTGGGCCTGGTCGCTACTCACGGAGCCGGCGCCTCAGGGGCATGGGGCTTTCGAAGGACAAGATCTGGACCACGGTCTACCTGGACGACGACGAGGCGCATGACCTCTGGCGCCAGTGCGGCATCCCCGAGGAACGCATCGTGCGCTTCGACGAGTCCGAGAACTACTGGTTCATGATCAAGGGCGGTGCGGGGCCCTGCGGTCCCAACTCAGAGATTTACTACGACTTCGGCGCGAACATCGGCTGTGGCCAGCCGGACTGCTCGCCGCCGACGCACGACTGCGGACGCTTCCTTGAGATCTGGAACCTCGTGTTCATGGCGCTCTATCAGGAAGAGGACGGCAAAACCCGGCGCCCCCTGCCCCAGAAGAACGTCGATACCGGCGCGGGGCTGGAGCGCTGGTCACCGGTGCTGCTGTGGCAGAACCAGGTCGACTGGCAGGGCAATCCGAAGCAATGGGACAGCCCGCCGAGCATCTACGAGACGGACCTGTTCCGGCCCATCCTCTCCCGGGTCGAAGAGCTGACGGGCATCTCGTACGATGGCGCGTCGGACGAGCAGAAGCGGGCGATGCGGGTGGTCGCGGAGCACACGCGGTCGGCGGCGTTCCTGATCGCCGATGGCGTCACGCCCGCGAACGACGGTCGTGGCTACGTCCTGCGACGTTTGATCCGACGCGGCACGAGCTTCGGTCAGCGACTGAAGCCCGGGGCGCAGTTCCTGGAGTCGGCGGCCCAGACGGTCCTGGAGCTGATGGCGCCGCACCACCCCAACCTGGGGGAGCAACGGGAGTTCGTCCTGCGGACGCTCCGTAGCGAGGAAACGCGGTTCTTCGAGACGCTAAGCCAGGGCCGCACTCTGCTGGAGGAGCTGAAGGTCAGTCATCCGGACAAGCAGGTAAAGGGCGCGGAGGTGTTCCAACTGTGGGACACCTATGGCTTCCCGCCTGAGCTATCGCAGGAGCTGCTGGCCGAGGACGGCTACACGGTGGCGGATCCCGAGAGCTTTGAGTCGCTCATGCAGGAGCAGCGGACGCGCTCCCGCGCCGCGACGAAGTTCGAAGGCGACTCGGAGCGCATTCAGACGTACGCGGAGCTGGGGCTGCAGCCGACGGAGTTCGTGGGCTACGAGACGACGCGCTCCTTCGGGTCGATCGTGAGCATCCTGCTGGACGGCAACATGATCGTGCGTGAGCTGACGCAGCAGCTGGCAGACGGCCATCGCGTCGAGATCACGCTGGACCACACGCCGTTCTACGCCGAGGGCGGCGGTCAGGTGGGCGACCGCGGTGAGATCCGCTGGCCCGACGGTCGATTCGTCGTCGAAGACACGCAGCATGTGGGCGATGGCGGCGTCGTTGCGCACCTGGGCCGTCTCGAGTCGGGGACGCTGAGTGTCGGCGACCCGGTGGAGGCCGTGGTGGACGAGAGCCTGCGCGGCGATACGATGCGCAACCACACTGGCACGCACATCCTGCATGCGGCGCTGCGCAAGGTGCTGGGCACGCACGTGCGCCAGGCGGGCTCGCTCGTGACGCCGGACAGGCTGCGCTTCGACTTCACGCACCTGGAGGCGCTGACGCCGGAGCAGCTGCGCGAGATCGAGGCGATGGCGAACCGGGTCGTACGCGAGAACCTGACGGTCCACATCGAGAACAAGAGCTACGAAGAGGCGCTGGCGGATGGTGCGCTGGCGTTCTTCGGCGACAAGTACGCGGACGTGGTGCGCGTGGTCGGCGTGTGCGATATCGAGCTGCACGACTGCTTCAGCCATGAGCTCTGCGGCGGCACGCACGTGCACGCCTCCGGCGAGGTAGGCTCGATCATCATCACGGGCGAGACGTCGATCGGGGCTGGCTTAAGGCGAATCGAAGCCGTAACGGGCCGCGCGGCTGCAGAGCGAACCCGGCACGACGAGGAAATACTGTCGCGGCTCGGGGCGTCGTTGATGGCGCCGGCCGCTGAGATCGAGGGCCGCATCGCAGCGATGCGAGACGAGAACGACCGCCTTCGCAAGCAGCTGCAGGCAATGGAGCGCCGGATGGCCCGGGGCGAGGCCGAAGAGGTCGCATCGAGTGCGACGCAAGTCGGCGGCGTGTCGGTGGTCGTGAGCAACGTGCCGAACGCGCCGAGCGCGGACGCCCTGCGCGACATGGGAGACGGCCTCCGTCAGAAGCTGGGTGACTCGGTCGTGCTACTGGGCTCCGTTATCGACGGCAAGCCGATGTATCTGGCGATGGCGACACCGGACGCCTCGAAGCGCGTCGGTGCCGGCGACATCGTGCGTGCGGCGGCGAAGGAGGCCGGCGGTGGTGGCGGCGGGCGTCCGGAGCTGGCGCAGGGCGGCGGCACCGACCCATCGAAGCTTGACGCGGGTCTTGCAGCGGGCCGCAGGCTGATCGAAGAGAAGCTGAGTGGGTAACCGAGTGGCCGCCCCATTCGTGGAGCCGATAAACGTGACACACGGTCGAACGGGCGTTTACGGTGGATAACATAACGACAAAGCGAATCCTGGGCATAGATGCAGGAGAGCGGCGAATCGGCGTGGCGATCTCGGACCCCGGCGGGAGCTTTGCGCTGCCGCTCGATAGCGTTCTCGCGGATGGCAGCGAGTTCGATCGGCCTCGGTGAGTTGATCGCCCGGGAGGATGTCGGCGAGATCGTGGTGGGACTGCCTCTGTCATTGAGCGGGGAGGCCAGCGCCCAGACGGAGCGCGCGCAGGCGTTCGCGGCGAAAGCGGAGGAGCGCCTGGGGTTGCCGGTGCACATGTGGGACGAACGGCTTTCGTCACGGGAGGCCGAGCGCCTGACGTCGTACGGACGCGAAGGTGGGCGCGACAGCTCCGGGCGCGACAGGGGACGTCGAGGCGGGCGCAGCAGCAAGGCGTCGAACGGGCCTGATACCGACGCGATGGCGGCGTCGATCATCCTGCAGGCGTTCCTGGACAGCCGGCAGTTTCGAACCTAGGCAAGCTGGCTGGTATCCTAGCCTGCAGACCAATCGCCTCTTGCGGAGGCAGCATGCGGCTCCAGTCTGGAGACCGTCAGGCCGGGGTGAATGACCAGTCTTAACCAGTCCTCCCTTCTGAAGTCGATCCTCCTCGGCGTGGCGATTGCGCTCATGCTCGGCGGCGCCTGGGTGATTTACACGTCGCCCGGATCGGTGCCGCGGCAGGGCGTCACGCTCAGCAACCCGAGCAACGACGCGCCGATCTACCTCGTCGTCGAGTCGGGCGATACTGCGTCGGACATCGGCACCCGCCTGCAGGCAGCGGATGTGATCGATAGCGCCGGTTCCTTTGACCGCCTGGCGAAGATCATGGGCGCCGAAAGCAAGCTGGCGGCCGGTGAGTACGAGTTCCTGGAGGGCACGAGCGTGCTCGACGCGTTGACGCGGGTGCGGGACGGCCTGACGGCGGCGCGTATCGTGACGCTGCGGGAAGGCTTGCGCATCGAGGAGATCGCGCAGGTGCTGCAGGACCGCGGAGTCGTGAAAGCGGACGACTTCCTGGCGGCGGCGAACGCGATTTCGGCCTCGAGCACGGGGGTGGACGCGGACCTGCTGTCGAGCCGGCCCACGTCGTCGACACTGGAGGGCTACCTGTATCCGGCGACGTACAGCTTTCCGCACAATGTGGACGCGACGCAGGTTGTGCTGATGATGATCGATGCGCTCTCGACTCGGTTCACGCCGCAGCTCAGGGCAGAGGCGCAGGCAGAGGGCCTGACCGTGCACCAGGTGCTGACCCTGGCGTCGATCGTTGAGCGCGAGGCCGTGTTGCCGGAGGAGCGCCCCATCATCGCCAGCGTGTACCTCAATCGCATCGCGCAGGACATGCCATTGCAGGCGGACCCGACGGTGCAGTACGCGCTAACGCAGCGGCCAGGGAGCGTGCAGGAGTTCGGTTACTGGAAACGGTCGTTAAGTCTGGACGACCTCCAGTACGCCTCGACCTATAATACGTACGTGCAACCGGGGCTGCCTCCGGGGCCGATTGCCAACCCCGGAATCGATTCGATCCTGGCTGTAATTCGGCCGGCCAAGACGAATTATCTCTACTTCGTCGCCAAGGGTGACGGCGGTCACGCCTTCTCAGAGACGTTCGACGAGCACCTCGCGAACATTCAGAAGTATCAGCCGTAGCAGGTCAACGTGAAACTGTTCAGCATCATCGGTTACCCCCTCAGCCACGCGCTCTCGCCCGTCATCCACAATGCGGCATACGAGGCGATGGAGCTGGACGCGCGATACGAGGGATGGGAGACGCCGCCGGAGGAGGTCGGCGCCGCAATTGGGCGCATGCGGGCCAACGACGATCACCTCGGCATGAACGTAACGGTGCCGCACAAGCAGACAGTGATGCAGTACCTGGACGAGGTGGAGGAGACGGCGCGAGCGATCGGTGCGGTGAACACGATTGAGAAGAAGAATGGGCGCCTGATCGGACACAACACAGACCACACCGGGTATATACGGTCGCTGGTGGAGGCGGGGTGCCCGATCAAGGGCAAGAGCGTGCTGATTGTGGGATACGGTGGTGCCCAGCGCGCCATTGCCTACGGGCTGGCGGAGGCCGGCGTTGCGTCGATCGCGATCTACGGACGGCGTCCGGAGGGTGTGGTCGAGGCGCTGACACAGCTGCGGTCCACCTCGCGCTTTCCCATGAACCTCGATGCCGTGACAGAAGACCCGGCAGACCTGCGCATGGCAGTCCACGGGGCAGATATCATCGTCAACACGACGCCGATCGGCATGGTCCATTCCGGGATGGAGGGTGTTTCGCCGATACCGGGTGAGCTGATCCTGCGAGGCCAGTGGGTGAGCGATGCGGTGTATAACCCGCTGGAGACCGAGCTGCTGCGCCTGGCCCGGGAACGCGGCGCCCACGCTGTCGATGGCCTCGGCATGCTGATCTACCAGGCGGCGGATGCGATCAAGATCTGGTCGGGTCAAGACGCCCCGATCGATGTGATGCGCAGGGCAGCAATGCACGCGCTGGGCTTCGAGGAGTAGCTGCGACCCGCTTATGGAAGTCGGCATCGCCATTGTCCTGTTCCTTCTGCTGTTTACCGGCTTCGTGATCGTGCAAGAAACGCGGCGACAGCTGCAGTGGCGTGAGCTGGTGGCGCAGGGTGACGTCACGGCGATCAGGCAGCTCATTGAGGATGAGATCGAAGGGTGGCACAACCAGCGAGTGCCGAAGGGGACGCCGGCGCTGCTCTGGCATGGTGTGCAGACCGTGGAGCTGCTGGACGTCGACCCCCGGAAGGCGCGCATCAGCTGCAACGCCGAGGGCGAGTACTCGATGGTCGGCGGCAAGCGGGTCGAGACGAGCAGCCCTGTGGACGAAGGCAAGAAGATCACCAAGAAGCTGGCCGAGATGATGCTGTACGACGTGCCCAACGTGAAGCTCGACCAGGCTCAGGTGGACGTATACACTTTCTTCCGCAACGAGGGCGGAATGGCGGAGCCGCGCTGCATCCTCAGCACTCAGATCAATCGTCGCGCCGTAGAGCATATCGACTGGGATGAGACAGAAGCGCAGGACTTCGCCGAGCTAACCGGTTCGCGATTCGCCCAGAACGGCCACGGCGTGGAAGCAATCGAGCCGTTCGAGTGGGTGCCGGAGCCGTTACCGGAAGAAGACAGCGAGGAGTAACAGAGCGTGGGTCACTTCCGATTCCTCACCGCCGGCGAGTCGCACGGCAAGGGATTGCTGGTCATCGTGGAAGGTGCGCCGGCCGACCTCCCAATGTCCGAGGACTACATCGCGAAGCACTTGAGGCGGCGGCAGCTGGGCTACGGCCGCGGCAAGCGCCAGCAGATCGAGACGGACTTCGCGGAAATCTACAGCGGCGTGCGGTTCGGCCTGACGATGGGCGGTCCCATCGGCCTGCGCATCGAGAACAAAGACTGGAACAACCAGAACTGGGTGCGTCGCATGTCGGTGACGCCCGTCGAGGGTGAGGTCGAGCGAGTGACCCAGATGCGCCCCGGTCACGCTGACCTGACGGGCGCGATCAAGTACGGCCTGGATGACGTGCGTCCGATTCTGGAGCGCTCCAGCGCCCGGGAGACCACGGCTCGCGTTGCGGCTTCGGCGATTGCGCGGCGCTTGCTGGAGGAGTTGGGCATCCAGATCCACAGCCACGTGCTGGCGGTGGGTGAAGTGCGTGCGAACCCGCCGGCGAGCATCGATTGGGAGCGGGTCGAGGCATCCGAGATGAAGTGCGCCGACCCGGCCGTCGAGGACGCGATGAAGGCGCGCGTCGACCACGCCCGCGAGAGCCTCGACACGGTAGGTGGCGTCTTCGAGGTGCGCGCAAGCGGCGTGCCGATCGGGCTCGGGAGCCACGTGCAGTGGGACCGCAAGCTGGATGGCCGGCTGGCGCAGGCGATCGTGAGTATGCAGGCGGTGAAGGGCGTCGAGATCGGTGGCGGCTTCACTACGGCGGCGCTACCAGGGTCGCAGGTTCAGGACGTAATCCTGCCGCGTGACCAGTGGACGGACCGGCCGTGGACGCACGCGTCGAACAACGCGGGCGGCCTCGAAGGCGGCATCACGAACGGTGAGGACGTGGTCGTACGGGGCGCCCTGAAGCCGATTTCCACGTTGCCGCGGCCGCTGCCGAGCGCGGACCTGATTACGGCCGAGCACAAGGACGCGTTCTACGAGCGCTCCGATGTGTGTGTTGTGCCTGCGGCGGGTGTCATTGGTGAGGCGATGGTGGCGCTGGTACTGGCGGACGCTGTGCTTGAGAAATTCGGCGGCGACAACATCAGCGAAACGCTGCGAAACTACAAGGCATACATGAAGACGATTGGCCCCCGAGGCGATTTCGACCTGGGACGGCCATGACCATACCGCAGCACATCACGCTGACCGGGTTCTCCGGGACCGGCAAAACAACGGTCGCGAACCTGGTGGCGCAGCGTCTGGGCTGGCAGGCCATCGACGCCGACGATTACATCGAGGAGCAGAACGGGCGACTGGTGCCCGACATCATCGCCGAAGATGGGGAGCTCGCGTTTCGGGAGGTCGAGGCGCAGACGTTCGAGGCGCTGAAGGGCCGGGAACGGACGATCATCGCCGCTGGCGGTGGTGCTCCCGTGCTGGAAGCGACGCGACGGGCCATCGTCACAGCGGGGCTGGTGATCCACCTGCACGCGTCGCCGTCTGTGACGGAACAGCGTGTCGCGGCAGACGACAAGACGCGAGCGCGGCCGATCCGGGGCAACGGGGCGTCCGTGGCGCGGATCATGGACCAGCGCGCGGCACTGTACGCCCAGGCCGACTTCACGCTGTCGACCGACGTGCTAACGCCTTCGGAGGTGGCAGACGAGGTCGTGCGGCTGTACCAGGCCTACGGCAGCAAGGCGTTTGAGCGACCGGGAAGGGTCGAGCAGCTGGCGCGGACGCCATCGGTGATGCCGCCGATCATGAACGCCCCGGGCGCGAGGACGATCATCCGGACTGCATCAGGCGAGTACCCCGTGTATGCCGAGTGGGGCGCACTGGAGCGCCTGGGCGACTACGTGCAGCGCGCGACAGGCTCTCGACGCGTGTTCGTGATCTCGGACGAAGCCGTGCTGTCGCAGTGGGGTGAGACGGCGATCTCGAGCCTGAAGGGCGCCGGCCTCGAGACGATCAGCATCGCGTTGCCGCCAGGCGACGCATCGAAAAGCCTGAGCGAAACTGGGCGGATCTACGACTGGCTGGCATCACATCGGGCCGAACGGCGGGACGCCATCGTAGCGCTGGGCGGCGGCATGGTGGGCGATTTCTCCGGCTTTGTGGCGGGGACGTACCTGCGTGGCATGCCCTTCGTGCAGGTGCCGACGAGCCTGCTATCGATGGTCGATGCGTCCATCGGGGGCAAGACGGCGATTAATCACGCCGGCGCCAAGAATATCGTCGGCCTGTTCAACCAGCCGAAAGCTGTCGTGGCCGACATCTCGACGCTTACGACCCTGCCTCGAAGGGCACTGGTCGAGGGCATGGGAGAGGTAATCAAGCACGCGCTGATCCGGGACGCCGAGATGCTTTCGATGCTGGAGGAGCGACTGGACGACCTGATGGCGCTGGAGCCGGCGTTCGCCACGGACCTTATCGCGCGCAACATGGCGATAAAGGGCGACGTGGTGAGCCAGGACGAGCGTGAGACGGGCGGCGTGCGTGAACTCCTCAACTACGGCCACACCCTGGGACATGCCTTCGAGGCGGCGGGCGGCTACGAGGCCCTGCTGCACGGCGAGGCAGTCGGCGCCGGTATGGTCGCGGCGGCGGAGATCGGGAAGCGCGTCGGGGTGACGCCACCGGCGCTCGTCGAGCGCCAGAATGCTCTCATCGCCCGCGTGGGGTTGCCTACACGACCGCCGGCGGGCATCGACCGCGATCGGATCAGGGCGGCGTTAAAGATGGACAAGAAGGTCGTCGCCGGTGGCCAGCGTTGGGTGCTGTTGCGGGATGTCGGTGATCCAATCGTGACCGCCGACGTGCCCGTCGAGGTAGTCGAGGCGGTACTCGATGACCTGTTGGGCGAGACGAACTAAAGGCCCGCGCCGGAGAGAGGGAGCGGGCCCTGAGCGACGTAAGATCTGAAGCCCTTCGAGTGCTTGTCTCAGGCCGAGTTCAGGGCGTGGGGTTTCGGTTCTTCGTGGAAGACCGCGCCCGCAGGCTGGACCTTGAGGGCTTCGTGCGCAACCTGAGTGATGGCAGAACGGTCGAGGTGATTGCGGAGGGCCCGCGCGACCGGCTGGAGATGCTGCTGGCACATCTGCAGCGTGGCCCCTCTCTCGCTCGTGTCGAGCACGCGGACGAGGCCTGGCTCGCCGCCACCGGGCAGTATCAGGGCTTCGAGATTCGTTGAGCCTCAGAGGCTCGACAGGTTCTCGGCGGTTTAGGAGACTGCCTGCGATGAGCTCCTCAACACCTGATCCCAGCATCTCGACCATTCTTGCGTACGACAGCGGCGCCCATAGGTACGCCGATCACTCGCGAGATCGCGCACAGCTAGCCCGATTGCGAGGGCCGCTCATCGCCATGTTGCCGCCCCAGCCTCTGGTCCTCGATCTGGGGAGCGGGCCGGGGCATGACGGCGCCCTCCTGGCGGAGTCAGGCGCGACGGTGGTTGCGCTCGACCCGGCACTGGGGCTGTTACGGGAGGCACGCATGCATGCTTCGATTGCTGCTCGGCTGGTGTGTGGCGATGCACGGCAGCTGCCGTTTTCAGATAGTACCTTCGACGGCATATGGTCCTGCGCGAGCCTGCTGCACGTACCGCACGCTGAGGTATCGATGGCTCTCCGTGAAGTGTTTCGGGTGCTCAAGCCAGGCGGCGTCGCATTCTTCTCGCTCAGCGAAGGGGAGCCGTCCGGCCACGTGCCGGTGAGCGACCTCGGGCTGGCGACTCGTGCGTACTACTACCATCGGGATGATGAGTGGGCATCGCTGGTTTCGCGAGCCGGCTTCGAGATAGCCGATCATCGAGTCAACAGGGCAGCCGGCAACTTCAACCCCGGCTCCACTGGCTGGATCGAGACCTACGCGCGCAAACCCTGACCACTGCTCGTGGACCTGCTTTGTCGTTGCAGACGGAGCTACTCGGCCCGGCGAGCTAATACCGAATGGCCTGTAATATAAACGACTGAACGTTCGTTATAGGAAGTAGAGTTCATAAGAAGATCGAGCCAGTGCTCGGAGCTGGGTGGCATGGATGCCCCCGATGTGGTCACCAAAGCTTCCGAGACGTCCTGAGCAGGCAGGCTAGTGGTGAATCCGCCGATCGCAAGAAAGGCGGACCATCATGGTCGGTTGGATTACTGCGCTCTCTCGTGCCCCTCGTATTCTCGTTGCCTCTGTCGCTCTTAGTGTTGCTGCACTTGTCGGTGTAGCCGGACTCGGCGCTCACGTGCCGGCCGCCGACGCAGCAAGCTCCCAGTACCTGATGTGTAACTGGGCGGTCGCTCCTCGTACGCAGACCGTGTACATCGACTTCTCGGTAGCGCGTGCCGGCGTCTCGAAGGAGCAGGTCCTTGCAGCGTTCCAGTCCTGGAACAACCTGTTTGTGAAATATCACGGCTTCCCCATCTTCGCGGAAGCAAGCTCAGCGTCGAGGGCTGACATCGTCATCGAAGGGCGCACTTCGGAGCGCACATGGGTCGACACCGTCTGCAATCCACGCTATCTCACGTCCGGTAAGAGCACCTCGACGATTCACCTCGGCGTCAAGGACAGCTGGCGCAACGCGACGATCATCGCGCACGAACTCGGTCACTCACTGGGTCTTTCGGACCACGGCACGGCGGCCCAGCACGTGGCCGGCCACATTGGCTTCCAGCCCTGCTCGGACTACTACGGCGTGATGTCCTATTGCACCAGCAGCGACATGTGGTTCATGGACGAGGTAATACCCGGCATGTATCTGGACGGCCAGCTGGTTCGCGACTACTGGAACTAGCAGCCCCAATAACTGAATAGCGCGACAACTGAATAGCGAAAATCGAATAGCAAGAAGAAGCCCCGAGAGCGCCTCGGGGCTTCTTTGTGTGCAGGCTGGCGGCACTACAGGCGAGGCGATTCGCCAAGAGCAGCGCGAGCGGACGAAACTAGACTTGCAGCCCTACGTTGAATCTCGGAATCTCGCTCCGATCGGAGCGAGTCTGCGTGACTGCCCGCTCCCCCATCGACTACTTGCGCACAGGGCCGAGCATGATCGCTTCGGCTTCTTCGCCAGGCTCTACGGCGGCGACGTCCTCCGGGCAGACGACGAGCGCATTGGCGAGTGCCATGGACGTGAGGATGCCGGAGCCCTGGGGGCCCGTGAGGGAAGCGACGTAGCGTCCTTCGCGCTGGGAGACAATGGCGCGTGCAAGGAAGCGCCGGCCGTCGGTGTTCTCGAGGCGATCGGCGACGGTGACGCGCAAGGTGGGGCGTTCCCAGCCTTCCCGCCCTGCCATCTTGTAGATCGCTGGGCGGCCGAAGAGCTCGAAGGCAACCATTGAGCTGACTGGATTGCCCGGCAGGCCGAGGTGGGGCACGCGGTTGCCCCTGGGGCCGGGGAAGGTGCCGAAGGCCAGCGGCTTGCCCGGGCGCATGCGGACGGTCCAGAAGCCGACCTCGCCCTCCCGCTGAAGCACGTCCTTGACCACGTCGTAGTCGCCGCGGGAGACGCCGGCAGTGGTGACAAGGAGGTCCGCGTCGACAAGGGCCTTCTTGATTTTGGCCGTGAGCTCTTCGACGGTGTCGCGGGAGATGCCCATGGGCTTCGCGATACCACCGGCCTCTTCGACCAGGGCCGCGATGCTGTAGCTGTTGGCGTCGTAGATCTTGCCCTCGGTGTGAGGCTGCCCGAGCTCGAGCAGCTCATCGCCGGTCGAGATCACGGCGACGATGGGGCGGCGGTAGACGGAGACCTCGGCTTTGCCGAGGGACGCGAGCACGCCGATCTGGGCGGCATTGAGCTCGGTGCCGGCCTTCATGACCAGGCTGCCGCGCTGAACATCCTCGCCGGCGTAGCGCAGGTTGGCGCCCGGATCGGCCGCCTTGTAGACGCCGACTTCGGCCCTGCCCTTGGCAAAGGTACCGAAGTTGCGACCTGCAGGCTCATCGGTCTCCTCGAAGGGGACGACGGCATCGGCGCCGCGTGGGATGGGGGCGCCGGTCATGATGCGCACGGCCGTACCGGCTTCGACCTCGCCCTGATAGATGTAGCCGGCCGCTACCTCACCGATGACGCGCAGGGTGATGGGCTTCCCTTCGGTGGCGCCGGTGGTGTCCGCGGCGCGCACGGCGTATCCATCCATCGCGGTGTTATCGAGGGGCGGGATGGTAATGGGCGAGGTGACGTCCTCTGCAAGCACCTGGCCGAGGGCCTTCGAGAGCGGCTTCGTCTCGGGCTGCAGGCGGTAGACGACATCGAGGATGCGTTCCCGTGCCTCTTCGACGCTGATCATTCCGGTGTTGTTCAACCGAGCCTCACTGCCAGACACGTAGTCGTGCGTTGTACGCCTTCGATGCGCTGGATGCCCTCGCCGATAGCGGTGCCCAGCTTGTCGAGGTCGTCTGCTTCCATCTGTACGATAACGTCGAAGGGGCCCGTGACGGTATCGACGCTGATCACCCGGGCGTCCGGGTAGTTGAAGGCATCTACCGCATCAGCGACAGCCTTCGCGTGACCGACTTCCGCCTCAATGAGAATGTAACCGCGGAAGGCCATTGGCCAGCCTCCTTTGATGCTGCGCTTGAGTTCGATCATAGTCTGGGCTAAAGAGGTGTCAATCATGCTCGCTAGACACCCCGCGTTGCGGACGGTACGGTTGCTAGGAGGCCGTGACATGCTCGAACGGCAATTGAGGAGGCCCTTGGCGACTCGTCCGCCGACCGCAACGCAATTCCCGGTCCGTTTCCACGGTGCAATCGATGCTCCGTAGGAAGCGCTTCTGGTTTGGCCTCATCATCACCACGGCCTTCCTGGCCTTCTTCCTGAGCCGTACGGACTTCGGGCAGATTCGTGATTCGTTCTCCGGTGCGAACTACGCGCTCGCGGTGGCGGGTATCCCACTGTACTTCTTCGGCTACTGGTGTCGTGCGTTTCGCTGGAGCCTGCTTCTGCGGCCCGTGAAGCGGATCCGCGTGTCGAGGTTGTACCCCGTGGTCCTCATCGGGCTGATGAGCAACGACGTGGCGCCGGCACGTATCGGCGAAGTAGTGCGTGCGTATCTCGTTGGCCAGCGCGAGTCGATCGAGAAGAGCGCCGCGTTCGGGACAATCGCCCTGGACCGGGTGTACGACGGCCTGACGCTGGTGGCGATCCTGGGCGTGATGGTGGTCGTTTCCGGGGCGGACACGACGGTGAAGAGCCTGGGTCTGGGTGCAGCAGGGCTGTTCCTGGTCGGCACGTCGGTGCTGGTCGCGATGGCGCTGTCGCCGACGCTGGTGCGGGGCTGGGTGAGCAGGCTGTTGCGATTGCTGCCGCATCGCCTGGCCGAACGCGTCGAAGGACTGCTAGATTCCTTCCTGTCCGGCCTCGCCGGCGTGCGCAGCCCTTCGATCCTGCTGCTGGCGGCCGTGGCGTCGTTGGCATCCTGGCTGTTCGAAGCCGGCATGTACTACGTCGTGGGGCAGGCTTTCCATCTTGATGTCGGGTTCGACGCTTATCTGGTTATCGTATCGGCGGCCAACCTGGCGCTCTCGGTGTTTGCTTCACCGGGTGGCGTGGGGCCGTTCGAGGTCACGACGCGGGAGGTGCTGGTGTTCTTCAACGTGAGTAGCGCTGCTGCTTCGGCCTACGCGATCGCGCTGCATGCGCTGTTGCTGGCGCCGGTAATTCTGGTGGGGGCGCTCCTGATCTGGTCGTCTCGAGTTTCGATGCGGGAGATCATGGGCGTCCCGGATACGACGCCGCCGGGTGTCAGCCCTTCGGGGGCGCTGGAATGAAGGTGGCGATTGTCGGCGGCGGCGTCGCGGGGCTGACGGCGGCATACCGGCTGCTGCAGGCCGGGCACGAGGTGGGCCTGTTCGAAGCTGCGCCGGAGCTGGGAGGCCTGGTTCGCACGTTCGACGTGGCAGGCGAGCCGCTGGAGGCGTTCTATCACCACATCTTCACGACGGACACGCACATCATCGACCTGATCAACGAGCTGGGTCTGGGCGAGCGGCTGGTCTGGCGCGACTCGAAGGTCGGGTTCTATCACGGTGGCAAGATCTGGCCGTTCGTCACGCCGTTGGACCTGCTGCGCTTCGGGCCGCTGCCGATCAAGGACCGCATTCGTATGGGGCTGGTGGGCCTGTACCTGCGGCGCCAGAGCAAGTGGGCTGGCTACGAAGAGGTCACGGCCTGGGAATGGATGCGCAAGTACGCCGGTCAGAACGCACTGGACGTGATCTGGGGGCCCCTGCTGCGAGGCAAGTTCGCCGACCAGGCTGAGGACGTGGCGATGGCGTGGCTCTGGAGCAAGATCCACCTCCGCTTCTCGTCGCGCAAGACAGGGACGAGTCAGAAGGAGCAGCTGGGCTACATGCTCGGCAGCTTCGGCGTCTACATCCGGGAGCTGGAGCGTCGCATCCGGGCGGCGGCGCACGTCGAAACATCGGCGCCTGTAAACCAGATTACGGTGAGCAGCGGTGGGCATGCGGATGGCATCGTCCTGGCCGATGGTCGGCGCTGGGATGCGGAAGCCGTGATCGCCTGTGTGCCATCGGAGCGCTTCCTGCCGATGGCGCCGGAGCTGGGTGCCGAGTATGAACGGCGGGTGAAGGCGGCTCGCTGGCAGTGGGCGCTGTGCTACGTACTGGCGTTGAAGCACCAGCTTTCGCCGATCTACTGGCTGAACATCAGCGACGCGGACACGCCCTTCATCGCCGTTATCGAGCACACGAACTTTATGGAGAAGGAACGCTACGGCGGCAACCACCTGGTGTACCTCTCCAACTACCTGACGCCGAATAACGACTACTTCGCCATGTCCGATAAGGAGTTGGACGAGCTGTATCTGCCGCACCTGACGAAGTTCAACCCGGACTTCAAGCCGGACTGGGTGAACGAGCGCTGGGTGTTCAAGGGGCCGAACGCACAGCCTGTGATCCGCCGCCATTACCGGGACGACCTGCCGGACCACCGGACGCCGGTGCCGGGCCTGTATCTAGCGAACATGCAGCAGATCTACCCGGAGGACCGGGGACAGAACTACTCGATTCGCATGGGTGAGGACGTGGCGAAGATGGCCATGGAGGACGTCGGAAGGGCCTGAGAGTCTCTTCGTCCGGGGCGCTGTCGATGCCCCGGCTCCCTCTCCCTCATGGAAATGGGAGCTGACCGTGGGGCGCTTCGAACGGCAGCAGCTGCGATTCAAGTTGGCTCTACTTTGTCCATCTTGCTAGGCGGGCTTTCGGGCGCTGGCGGCGACCATGATCTGGGACTGCCAGGCGAAGTCGGGGTCTGAGAGCAACTCGACCATCTTGTCAACGCCTTCGTTGTCGATAGCATTCGTGGCGGTGAGGTGGGGGCGGAGGCTCTGGATGCTGAGGAGCAGAAGGTCTCGGCCGGGGGTACCGCCGCGCTCGTAGACGGTGCGGCCTTCGATGTGCACGTCGGTGAGGCCAGCAGCGGACAGGACGGTGGGCAGCCGGCGGCCGTAGTCGAGGTCGAGGCCTCGCTGGGCGGCGAGGATGTCGAAGGCCGCGAGCCAGTCGTTCCAGGTAGACTTTGCCGCTTCGGGCATCGAAGGGTCTGGAAGGAATGCGACGTGATCGAACTCCTCGATGAGGAGGCGGCCGCCGGGCTTGAGGGCGTTTACCATGTTGCGCAGGGCAGTTTCGTGCGCCGGCAGGTGGCTCAGGAGCAGGCGGCAGTGAACGAGGTCGTAGGTGTTGGGCTCCGGGGCCTCGTGGATGATGTCGTGAGCGCGCACTTCGAGGTTGGGTGCGTCGAGGGCCTGGAGGAAGCGCGTATCGAGGTCGGTGGCGACCACGTGGCCGTCAGGGCCTACGCGCTCGCAGAGCCAGACGGCCACTGAGCCGTTGCCGGCGCCTACTTCCAGGCACCGCGCCCCCGCGGGCAGGGCGAGGGCCTCGATGTTGCCGATGGTGTAAGGGTCCCAGATGGTTTCGAGGGCTGCCAGGCGTCGCTGTTCGGCAAGCCAGGCCTGGTCGAACATGTAGCGCTGGTCGGGGCGGGTCGATTCCGTGGTCATCGCGTCGTCCTTTCGGTGTGGGGATGACCTGATGATGCCGCGCGCCGGTAGTGGTGTCGTTGCGGATTCTGCGGCGTAATTCGTTGGACTAGGACGCCCGGCCCGTTGTCGGTGGAGTTTGTCGATACGCCGGAGATTCCTCGCCTGCGCTCAGAATGATGGACGTGAAGAAGCCCGGTCACGCGACCGGGCTTCTTCGTTGGCTGTTAGGCCTTGCTTCGGCTACTTGAGGTCGAAGCGGTCGTTGTTCATGACCTTGTTCCAGGCCGCCACGAAGTCCTTGGTGAACTTCGCCTGCGAGTCGTTGGCGGCGTAGACCTCGGCGTAAGCGCGGAGCTCGGAGTTGGAGCCGAAGACGAGGTCTGCGGCAGTACCGGTCCACTTGGTTGCGCCGCTTGCGCGGTCGGTACCCTGGTAGGAGTAAAGGCCGGTGGGCTTCCACTCCGTGCTCATGTCCAGCAGGTTGACGAAGAAGTCGTTGGTCAGCTGGCCCGGCCGGTTCGTCAGGATGCCATCCTTCGACCCGTTGTAGTTGGCGCCGAGTGCCCGCATGCCGCCGACGAGGACCGTCATCTCCGGTCCGGTCAGGTTGAGCATGTAGGCACGCTCGATCAACTGCTGCGGGGGAGCAAGGGTTTCGCCGCCCTTGTAGTAGTTGCGGAAGCCGTCGGCCTCGGGCTCCAGGGGCTCGAAAGACTCAACGTCCGTCTGCTCCTGCGAGGCGTCGGTGCGACCCGGCGTGAAGGGAACCGTCACGTTCTGGCCGGCGTCCTTCGCGGCCTTTTCGATGGCAGCACAGCCTGCCAGGACGATGAGGTCGGCGAGGGAGACCTTCTTGCCACCACTGGCAGAGCTGTTGAAGTCACTCTGGATCTGCTCCAGCTTCGACAGGACGGTCGCCAGCTGTGCCGGGTTGTTAACCTCCCAGTCCTTCTGGGGGGCGAGGCGGATGCGAGCGCCGTTAGCACCACCACGCTTGTCGGTGCCACGGAAGCTGGCAGCCGAAGCCCAGGCAGTGCTGACAAGCTGGGAGACCGAGAGGCCGGAGGCGAGCACCTTGGCCTTGAGGTCGGCGATCTCTGCGTCGCCGATCAGCGGGTGGTCGACAGCCGGGACCGGGTCCTGCCAGATCTGCGGCTCAGCCACCCAGGGGCCGAGGTAGCGCGTGATGGGCCCCATGTCACGGTGCAGTAGCTTGTACCAGGCGCGTGCATAGGCGTCGGCGAACTCCTGCGGGTTCTCGAAAAAGCGCTTCGAGATCGCCGCATACGACGGGTCCATCCTCAGGGAAAGGTCCGTTGTCAGCATGCCGGGAGCGTGCTTCTTGGACGCGTCGAAGGCATCCGGCACGGTGTCCGCGCCTGCTCCGCCTGCGGGCTTCCACTGGTTCGCTCCGGCAGGGCTCTTCTCGAGCTCCCACTCGTATCCGTGCAGGTTCTCGAAGAAGCCGTTGTCCCACTCGGTGGGCTTGCCCGTCCAGGTGATCTCGATACCGCTGGTGATGGCGTCGCCGGCTTTGCCGCTGCCGAAGCTGCTGTGCCAGCCGAGGCCCTGCTCTTCCAGTGTGGCGCCCTCGGGCTCGGGACCGACGTTATCGGCTGGGCCGGCGCCGTGGGTCTTCCCGAAGGTGTGGCCGCCTGCAATCAGGGCAACCGTTTCCTCGTCGTTCATCGCCATGCGCCGGAAGGTTTCGCGGATGTACTTGGCCGCAAGAGTGGGGTCCGGGTTGCCGCCAGGGCCTTCCGGATTGACGTAGATCAGGCCCATGTGGTCGGCGCCGAAGGGCCCGTGCATGTCGCCGGTGCCGCTGTGGCGCTCGTCACCGAGCCAGGTGTCTTCGGTTCCCCAGTTGACCTCGTCGGGCTCCCACATGTCTTCACGCCCGAAGCCGAAGCCGAACGTCTTGAAGCCCATCGACTCCATGGCGACGTTGCCGGCGTAAACGATGAGGTCAGCCCAGGAGATCTTGTTGCCGTACTTCTGCTTGATCGGCCACAGGAGGCGGCGAGCCTTGTCCAGGTTCGCGTTGTCGGGCCAGCTGTTGAGGGGTGCAAAGCGTTGCATACCCTTGCCGCCGCCGCCGCGGCCGTCCTGGATGCGGTAGGTGCCCGCAGCGTGCCACGCCATGCGGATGAAAAGCGGGCCGTAGTGGCCGAAGTCGGCGGGCCACCACTCCTGCGAGTTCGTCATAACGCTCATGAGGTCCCGCTTCAGGGCCTCGACGTCGAGCTTCTTGAACTCCTCGGCGTAGTTGAAGTCTGGGTCCATCGGGTTGGACCGACGCGAGTGCGTGTGGAGCACCTGCAGGTCCAGGCGATCCGGCCACCAGTCCTTGTTGCTTCTGGGCCTCGTCTGATGGGGTGTCGGTGAAGAGATTGCCGGGTTCTCGCTTTCAGACACTGCTGTCCTTCTCCTCTGTGTGCTGTTCACTCTGTCGCGGCTATGCCGCTATTCCTCGTCTGATGCAAGGATTGCTAGATGAGAATAGTTCTCATTGCAAACGGGTGTCAATCTGAAAGACGCATATTTCGAATCTGAGGCAAAGGTTTTACGAAAGTCGAAGAGGGCTTCAACCCTGGCCCGTGAGTGGCGCTCGCGCATGTGCTTACGGCCGCTGCAGTGATGCCACGAGCACACGCGGAATACCGGCGAAGTCATCGAAGACGTGGACCGTGGCGCCGGGCAGAGTGGCCGTGGCGAGTTGCTTCATAGCGTCACTCTGGCCGAAGCCGAACTCGAGACATATGGCGCCGTTGGGTCGCAAGTAGCGGGGCGCCTGGTGGAGCAGCGACCGGATGAGATCGAGGCCATCGCTGCCGGCGGCGAGGGCAAGACGGGGCTCGTGGTCTCGTACTTCTGGATCGAGGGTCCGCCAAGTGGCATCGGGCACGTAGGGCAGGTTGGCGACGATCAGGTCGACATAAGTATCGACGGGCAGGAGGAGGTCGCCGTGACGGAAGCTGATGCGGCGATTGACGCCGTGATGCCTGGCGTTGCGCCTCGCGACGTCGAGGGCAGCCCACGACACGTCCGTCGCGATGATAGTCGCGGCCGGGAGCCGCCGCGCCAGCGCCACCGCAATCGCGCCGGAGCCGGTGCCGATATCGACGACGGTGAAAGGGTCTGTCCGTCGACGGCCGTTTTGCAGGAAGAACTGGGTCTCCGGGGCGGGTGGGTAAGAGGTGAAGTGACCGGAAGCGCCGTTGTTCCATGTAAGTGCGGCCGAAACCAGCAGCTCCGTCTCCGGGCGAGGAATGAGCACGTCCGGTGTGACTTCGAAGTCGAGGGCGCAGAACTCGCGCGTGCCCGTGATGTAGGCGCTGGGCTCGTGGGCGATGCGGCGAGCCAGCATCGTCTCAAACCGTTCTCGCACGTCCTCGGTCAGGGTGTCGCCGAGGCGAGGTAGGAGCCATGCCTTCGTCGGTAATGGGCCGCCGGCGGGACGCAGCGCCTGGCGCATCAACAGCTCGGCTTCCAGGCTGGCCTGCTCAATCCCAGCGGCTTCAAGGCGGTCGCGCCCGCTTCTGAGCTGGGTACCCCGTGTTTCGCGGTCAGGCCCTCGGTTGCTCACCTTCGCGCCTCTTGATCTCGGAATCGACAAGCTCGGTGAGCCGCTGGAGAGCCTGGGAGGTCATGGTCGTCGAGGCGGCGTCGACGTCGTCCCGGCCTCGCTCCAGAAGCAGGGTGTAGCGCTCTTCCAGGACGGACCAGGCAGCGCGGAACTGCTCATGCCAGTCCGGATTTTCGTCCGAGAGCGAGAGGTGAAGCTCCTCGAGGTCCTCAATGAGGCGGGGTAGCGTGCTGTTCCCTGACTCGTAGGAGCGCAGAGTGCTCAGCATGAAACGAAGCTGTCGCAGATCCCGGGCGCGTTCGAACTGATTCATATGGTGGGTCGGGGTCTAGTTAGACCGCGAGAGTTGTTTCCAATCGCTCCGCCTGGTCGGCAGTGGCGACCGCGTCGATAACGTCATCGATCTTGCCGTCGAGGAAGGCGGGGAGGTTGCTGCGCGTGTAGTTGACGCGGTGGTCCGTGACCCGGTCTTGCGGGAAGTTGTAAGTCCGGATCTTCTCCGCGCGCTCGCCGGTGCCGACCTGCATGCGACGCGCGTCGGTGATCTCGGCCGTCTGTTCTTCCTGTCGCAGGGCAAGCAGGCGGGAACGCAGGACGCTCATCGCCTTGACGCGGTTCTTGAGCTGCGAACGCTCGTCCTGGCACTGGACGACGATGCCGGTGGGTTTGTGCGTCATGCGCACGGCCGTGGCGACCTTGTTGACGTTCTGACCGCCCGCACCGCCGGAGTGGAAAATGTCGACCAGGATGTCCTTCTCGTCGATATCGACTTCGACCTCCTCGGCTTCGGGAAGAACGGCGACGGTGGCCGTGGACGTGTGGATGCGGCCCTGCGCCTCGGTGGTAGGAACGCGCTGCACGCGGTGGCCACCGCTCTCGTACTTGAGGCGGGAATAAGCGCCCTTGCCGTCGATTTCGAAGACGATTTCCTTGAAGCCGCCTTTATCGCTCTCGCTCGCCGAAAGGACCTCGACGCTCCAGCGGCGTTGCTCGGCGTAGCGGGAGTACATACGGAAGAGGTCGCCGGCGAACAGCGCAGCTTCTTCGCCGCCGGTGCCGCCGCGAATTTCGACGATAACGTTGCGATCGTCGTGCGGGTCCGGCGGGAGAAGAGCGACGCGAAGGGCCTGCTCCAGGCGCTCGTGCTCCGGCTCCAGGGTATCGAGCTCTTCCTTGGCGAGGGCGGCCATCTCGGCGTCGTTTCCCCAGGCCAGGGCGCGGGCTTCTTCGATCTGTTCGGTGCTCTCGCGGAGCTGGCGGGAGAGTGAGACGACGTCTTCGAGTTGGGCACGTTCTTTGCTGAGCGCGGTGAGCTTGTGGTAGTCGGCGATGACTTCCGGGTTAGCCATCTCTACCGTCAGCGCCTCGTAGCGCTCTTCCAGGGCTCGTAGTCTGTCTTGCATTTCCTCGCTCACAACAAAGACCCCTGTCGAAGGGGTCCCCGCAAAACCAATTATAGCAAACGGGTGAAACGAAATGATGGTCGAGCGAACGGGGTCAGAGGTTCGGCTGGAGTCGCGCGACCACGGCTTCCAGAGTGAGGGTCTCCTGCTCCGCCGATTCGAGGTTACGGAGGGTGACGTTCCCGCTGGCAAGCTCTGCTTCGCCGAGGAGGACGGCGTAGCGGGCGCCCAGCTGGTTGGCGTGGCGCATCTGCGCCCGGAGGCTGCGGCCGGCTGTGCCGATGACGGTGCTGACGCCGCCACGTCGTAGGTCGTTGGCTACGACGGCCGCTCGGACCTGGGCTGCCGGATCGATCACGGCGATGAAGGCATCGAGTGTCGGAGTAACGGGCGGCTCGAGGTCCTGGCGGCGCAGGTTGAGGATGAGGCGTTCGATGCCGGATCCGAAGCCGATGCCGGGTGTCGGTTTGCCGCCCAGTTGCTCGATCAGATAGTCGTACCGTCCGCCCCCACCGAGGACGCTCTGGGAGCCCTCTTCCTTCGGTTCGAACTCGAACGCGGTGCGCGTGTAGTAGTCGAGGCCGCGCACGAGCGTGGGATTGATGTTGTACTCGATGCCGAGGCCGTCGAGCATGCTCTTCACGGCGGCGAAGTGCTCGGCGCAGGGTTCGCAGAGGTTGTCTGCGATCTTGGGCGCAGCGGCCTTGAAGGGCTGGCAGGGCTCGTTCTTGCAGTCGAGCAGGCGCAGCGGGTTGACGTAGTAGCGCTTCTGGCAGTCGCCGCACATGCGGTCCAGCTTGTCGGCGTAGTAGGCGCGCAACTTCTCCAGGTACGCAGGGCGGCAGTTGTTGTCGCCGATGCTGTTGAGCTGCAGAGTGTAGCCGGTGAGGCCGAGCGCATCGTAAAGGCTGCGCAGGAGGTCGATGACCTCAGCGTCGACGCCCGGGCCTTCGTCGCCGATCACCTCGACGCCGAACTGGTGGAACATGCGGTAGCGGCCGGCCTGGGGGCGGTCGTAGCGGAAGAAGGACGAGATATAGAACAGGCGCACAGGCTGCGGCAGGTTCTGCATGCCGTGTTCCAGATAGGCGCGACAGACGGCCGCGGTGCCTTCCGGGCGCAGTACGAGGTCATCGCCGCCGCGGTCCTCGAAGCGATAGACCTCTTTGTCGACGAGATCCGTGCCCTCGGCGCCCGGGCGGATGAAGACGCCGGCGTACTCGAAGATGGGGGTCTGGATCTCGCGGTAGCCGAAGCGCTCGGCAACGGACGTGGCGGTATCGCGGATCCAGCGCCAGTACGGCTGGTCCTCAGGGAGGATGTCGGTGACGCCACGGGGGGCTCGAAATTGCTGCGGCATGCCGTAAGCGTATCAGCGCATGCAGGGTGGAGGAACTGGCCGTTGGGGATGGGGTGACCCTCCCTTAG
>CAVSWS010000041.1:0-285823 GCA_963731765.1 uncultured Chloroflexia bacterium | reverse complement strand
TCGCTCCCCTGTCAGTACGGAATGCTTCGGGCGCTCCCTTCAGAAGACTCCCGGGCGCAGGTAAGGCTCTTTGCCGGACCCATTGAGAAGTGCTTGGGCAGCCAGGCGATAACCGGCTTTGCTCGAGGGTTTGAGGCTTGGATGCCGGCGAGGTTATCGCGCTCGGCTGTCGCCGGCGGGCCGCAACGAGGAGTGGGTGTGCTCGGCGGTTGCCCGATTGCCTGGTCGCGCCATTCAGCCCTCGGGTTGATGTCACCTGGTGGCGTGCTGGTGCGTATATGGGATGACCGCGGTCTTCTATATCGTTTCTGAGGAGGGAACATGAACCTCGAATACTGCAGGAGTGTCGCGTGGCGCGTGCCCTGACCTCGTTAGACGGGCTTGCCGTTGTGGGCGAGGACGAAGCATTGGTGGCAGCGGCCCGCGTCCAGTCGGAGGCGTTCGGCCAGCTTTACCAGCGACATGTCGCGGCGGTGTATCGATACGTCCGCAGTCGCACGGCCTCGGACGACGAGGCGGCAGACATCACGCAATCCGTGTTCATCAAGGCGATGTCGTCGCTGGACCGTTTTCGGCCGGGATCCCCATTCGCTGCGTGGCTCTTCCGTATCGCCCGCAACGCGTCGACAGACGCTTACCGACGGCGGCGCAAGCTGGTGGGCCTCGATGGCCTGCCGGAGCCAGTGCTGGAGTCGATGGCCGATTCACCGGAGGACATTGCGATCAAGCAGGAACGCCTGCGACGGCTCCGCACTCTCGTAGCGGCCCTGGACGGCGAGAAACAGGAGCTGCTGGCATTGCGTTTCGGTGCCGGCCTGACCCTCCGCGAGATCGGCGAGGTAGTGGGCAAGCGAGAGAACGCGATCAAAAAGCAGATGAGTCGCATTATGGCGGCTCTCAAGGAGCAGTACTTTGAACAACCTGACTAGGCATCAGGATGATGGATCTGATCGGAAGGACGGGCAGTCACAGCAGCTATCGGAGGACATGCGCGACCTGTTCCACCTGCCCGTGCCGGCGATGAGCTTCGACTCGGTGGCAGTGGCTGCCAGGCGCGAACCATCGGTGATGCGAAGGCGTTGGCGTCCGGCGCTGGTGGCGGGCGCGGCGGCGGCCGGGCTGGCGTTGTTCCTGGTGGGGCCATCGCTGCTCGGCGGTAGCCCGCAGAACGTGAGCGCTCAGGAGGTGCTGGCCCGTACCCAAGGCGTTGCGGCAACCAACAGCCCCCTCGAGAACACGCAGAGCTACCACATGGTCGCTACCAGCGAGGTGTTTCCACCGCCGGGAGCGGCCGCAGGCTTTAAGGCGGCGACCGAGAACAGCACTGTCGAGACTTGGTACCAGGACCCTAAGCACCAGCGCTCCGAGACCTACGACGCCGACGGGCGCCTCGTGTTCGGCTCGGTACAGAACGGCGACGACCTCTGGTTCTACTCAGCGACGGACGACCTGTCGACGGACGATGACGGTACGCTTCGGGTCGTGCGCACGACGAACGGCGCGATGGGCTTCTCGACCCTCGGTCCTCAGGACTTCGGGGCGGCCAGCCTCAGCAGCCTCCTCGATTCCTACTCCAGCACCTGTGCGACAGCGGACAAGGTGGGAGAGGAGACGGTCGCGGGCCGTCCGACCTACGTGATCGAGATCAAGCAAACGCCGGAGACGTGCGACCTGAAGCCTGTAATTACCCAGGACGGCGACAAGACGACCGTGCAGATGGAGGGCTCGACGGAGTCGCGGTCACGCCGCAGGCGCGTTCTCGGTATCGGGCGAGCGCATGATGGTCAGCCAGCGAACTTCCAGATTCTGGAGACGACGACCCGCATCTGGGTTGACCAGGAGACGTTTATCACGCTGAAGAGCGAGACCGACTCCGAGGCTGGTCCGATGTTCCGCTACGAGGTGACGGACTTTGAGCTGAACCCCGACTTCGACGCTTCTGTGTTCAACTACGAGGCGCCTGAGGGGGTGGATGTAGTGAAGGTGGACAGTCCGCAAGACATCAAGATCGTTCTGGCTGGTGGGCAACCGGGTACGGGTGTCGGGGTGCAGAGCCAGCAGCTCGCGACGCCGCCGGCGAAGGCCAATCAGCCGTAGGCGTACCGCCGCATGGCATCGAAGGGGCTACGACCATGTCGTGGCCCCTTTCGTTTATCAGCCAATCGGGCCGTTCGACACCTGCGCCGGATGGCCGGCGGCGTAAAATAGAAGCAAGCATGTTCGACGACATACGGGCCCAGTTGGCCGACTACAAACCGATGCTTCTACCCGAGCGCGAGGGTAAGCGCGCTTCCGTGCTGGTGCCGCTGTACGTGAAAGACGAAGAATTGCACGTGGTGTTTACGAAGCGCACCGACCGCGTCGAGAGCCACAAAGGAGAAATCTCGTTCCCGGGCGGTGCGAGAGACCCGCTGGATAACGACCTCATCCACACTGCGATGCGGGAGTGCGAAGAGGAGATCGGGCTGCGGCGGGAACACATCGAGATTGTCGGCCAGCTGGATGACGTGATCACGGTGAGCGACTTCCATGTCAGCGTGTACGTGGGACGGCTGCACTCGCACCCTTCACCCTACGTCTGGCTGCCGCAAGAGGCGGAGGTTGCCGAGGTGCTGGAGGTGCCGTTGACCCACCTGCGGGACAAAAACAATATTGTAGAGGTGCCCCGCCAGCGCAACGGCGTCCTGACCCTGATGGAGGGTTGGATGTGGCACGAGCACGTGATCTGGGGCGCGACAGGCCGAATGCTGCGCAACTTTCTCGACGTGACAGGAGACTAATCGAAGCGACATGCAGATCATCCTTGTACGTCACGGCGAGTCCGTCGGGAACTTCGAGAACCGATTGCAGGGCCAGTCCGACTACGACCTGACCGAACTGGGCCGGCAGCAGGCGAGGCTCACTGCCGACAGGCTGCATGCCATGGGAACGAGCGCGGTGTACTGCAGCCACCTGCTGCGGGCACACGCTACGGCGCAGGCGATCGCGGACCGATTAGGGTTAACCCCTATAGTCACGCAAGACGTAGCGGAGTATCACTTCGGCGAGATGTCTGGCGCAACGTATGCCGAGGTGCGAGAGAAGTTCGGCGCGGTCGGGAATGCAGCGGAGCGCATCTATCCGGGCGAGGAGGGTCGCGATGTGTTTTTCGCACGGGTGACTAACGCGGTGTTCCGCATCGCCGACGAGCACCCTGACGGCACAGTGGCGATTGTGTCGCACGGCGGACCGATCGCGCTGTTCTGTCAGCACGTACTGGGGCTGCCGTACAAGCGACCGATGCCGTTCTCGATCGACAACTGCTCGCTAAACGTGGTGGACGTAGAGCCTAACCAAAGCGGTGAACGAAAGCTGCGACTGAAGCACCTGAATGACATCTGTCATCTGAATGGTTTAACATAAAGCGACCCTTGTAATGAACGCTTAACAAATTATTGATGGACGAACGTTAACCTTTTCACTTAGCCTGAATCGCGTTGTCGCATTAAACCGAGGACGCACCACCCTGAGCTCCAACTCGTTGACTGCGACGGGCGAAGGGAATCGACTCCGAAAGGAGAAGCCATGAGCTTCTTGGGTAACAACAACAGGCCAGACCTCCTGAAGAACAACGCCGAGCCCGAGGCGACGCCCCGCGGTTCTGACGCCCGTTTCATCGGCGAGGTCCCTTCGCAGGCGCCGGAGCCGGTACCGAGCTTTGGGAGCGATCGCTACACGTCGGCCGGGACTCAGACCGCGTCGGCCAACAGCAACGACTCGCCGCTGGCGCCGGACCGCTGCACGAACGTCGTCGCGGCAGGAGCGCGCTGGAAGGGCACGCTGAAGGTCGAGGACAGTGCCCGTATTGACGGCGTGTTCTCGGGCGAGATTGACGCCAAGGGCACGGTCCACGTCTCCGAGGGCGCAGAGGTGGATGCGAAAATCCACGCCGCCTTCGTGGTACTTTCGGGCACCTTCCGAGGCGAGGTCCGGGCGGAGCGCAAGGCCGAGCTGATGCCGACGAGCCGTGTGTCCGGTGAAGTCATGGCGAAGGCGCTGAGCATCCACGAGGGTGCGATCCTGGACGGTACAGTCCAGATGACCGACACACCGCGTTCCAGCAGCAACACGGCATCGTCGTCTCGCGGCAACAGCCGCAACGGCAGCACGCCGGACGCGGAGAACGCCGGAGACCGTCGAAATCGCAGCGAAGCGACGACGGCCAGCTCCAACGGCAGCGGCGGAGCGTAGGCAAGCTTCCGACGATCAGCGGTCGGCTACTTAGAAACCCGAGGCGGAGCACAGCGCTCCGCCTCATTTTTTGTGTGCATAGAGTGGACAAAGAAAGAGCGCCTCGTATACCCGAGGCGCTCTTTGCTGATCGCTGAAAGCCGACAGCTCGTGGCGTTACGCGCTGAGGATCTCGTCGACTTCTTTCATCTCTTCGGCAGTTAGCTTCCAGTCGGCGGCCTTGGCGTTCTGGGTGACCTGCTCGGGCTTGGTGGCGCCGGCGATGACAGAGCCGACGACCGGGTTGCTGGCGAGCCAGGAGAAGGCGAGCTCGATCATGGTGTGACCGCGGTCCTCGGCGAACTTCTCGAGCTTCATGAGCTGCTGGAAGTTGCCCTCGTTGAGGATCCGGCCGGCCATCGGGGAGCTACCGCCGAGACGGGTGCCCTCTGGGGCTGCTTCGTTCGGGCGGTACTTGCCGGTGAGGAAGCCGCTGGCGAGCGGGAAGTAGGGCAGCAAGCCGATGCCGTACTGCTTGCAGGCCGGAATGAGCTCCTTCTCCGGCGCGCGCTGCAAGAGGCTGTACTCGTTCTGGGCGCTGATGTAGTGCGTGAGGTGCTCGGTCTTCGCAGTCCAGTCGGCCTCAACGACCTGCCAGCCCGTGTAGTTGCTGCTACCGATGTAGCGGATCTTGCCGGCGCGGACGAGGTCGTCCAGGGTGCGCAGGGTTTCCTCTACCGGCGTCTTGGCGTCCCAGCGGTGGAGCTGGAAGAGGTCGATGTAGTCGGTCTGGAGACGCCGGAGGCACGCGTCGACAGCGTCGATGATGTACTTGCGGGATGCGCCGGACCAGTACGGGCCATCGCCCATGGGAGCGGCGGCCTTCGTGGCGAGCACGATGTCGTGGCGGTGCGGCTTGAGCACGGGTCCCATGAACTCTTCGGACTTGCCGCGGTCGCCGTAGACGTCGGCGGTGTCGAAAAGGGTGATGCCTTCGTCGATGCACTTCTCGACGACGACCCGGGTCTGGGCTTCATCGAGGCGGCCACCGAAGTTGTTGCAGCCGAGGCCGACGAGGGAGACCTGCAGGCCGGAATGGCCGAGGGTTCGATACTCCATGTTGCTTGTGTTCCTGCTCTCTCTAGGTGAAAGGGGATGCGGTGTAAAGAAGACAGCACATTATAGAACGCGGTGAGTGGGCCAGGGCTTACAGGGCTGCACCTGGCTGAGGATGGGAGGCGTCGATGTGAACGCAGCATGCAGAGTACAGATTTACGCCTCGAAAGGCAGAATTTCCAAGTTGTGCAGGACCCGCCTTACGTCCCGAACGTCAGGTCCGCCTCGAAAGGCAGAGCTTCCAGTTGTGCAGAACCCGCCTTACGTCCGGAACCAAGGCCCCCTTATCCTCGATCTCCAGTTGAACTTCAGGTTCTCCACCAAGCTCTCCTCATCCCCAAACGACACCTTGTACGCCAGCAAGAGCCAGAGCAGCGCCGTCGGCGTGATCTTGGTGAGGTGCTGAGCGTAGACCTCGAGCGTGGTCCAGTAGTGCTGCGGGTCGGCGAGCTCGAAGTTGAGGGGCGGCATCGAGGTCTGAAACAGGCCGTACGGCGTCGGCAGGGCGATCAGAACGTAGGCGGCGAAGGCGGGCCAGCGTAACTCCTCGTCGAACAGGACGAGGAGCACGAGCGCCGGCAGCAGCATGACGTAGTGGTGCTCCCAGACCTCGCCAAAGATGAGGAAGTACGTGCAGACCCAGAGCGCCAGCAGTCGCAGGCGGTGGCGATAGGACGAGAGCAGGGTCGCAACGCCCGAGAGCAGCAGGAAGAGCATCGGCCATGGAAGGCCGGCGGCGCGGACGATTTCGTGCTCCAGGGTCGTCTCGCCGGGCTCCCAGGTCGGGAGCGCGAGCAGGCTGGGCAGGCCGAGGTTGCCGGCGTGGGGATTGACGACGCTGCCGCCTGTAAGGAAATCGAAGTTGCCGAGCCAGATCTTCAGGCTGTCATCCACGACGAGGAAATACGGCAGGTTGAGCAGGGCAACCACGGCGAGGGCGACAAGGACCTCGCGTCGCCATCCGAGCTTCCAGAGGAAGGGCAGGAAGAGCAACGAATTCGTCTTGACGAGGAGCGAGATCGTCCAGCTCACGAAGGTCTGGCCTTGGGATGACGTCATCAGGCTGAGGCCGAGCCAGAAGAAGAGCGTCGCCATGAGGAACGAGAACTGGCCCATGAACAGCTCCAGGTAGAGGGGCGTGAACAGGAGCCACATGCAAACGCCGAGGATGCGCGTCGTGGCGGTGGGAGCAAATCGGCAGGTGAGAGCGATGTTGAGGACAAGGAACGCCTCGTTAATCGAGACCCACGTCCAGTAAGCGGGCCACGGAGGCAGCAGGTTGAGGGCGGCCCCGAGCGTGAAGCCGGGGAAGGGCAGGTAGCGAAAGGGATAATCGTAGGGAACAGCGGGATGGCCGGCGGGCGCGTAAACGGACACGCCATGGAGGAAGTTGTGGCCGGCCTGGTAGATGGCGAAGAAGTCCGAGCCCTGGCCGAGGCGATTTTCGGCGTCGTTGAACAGAGGGTTGAGGTAGCCGAAGTGCAGCGATGCAAGTGCGACGAGGTGGAGGGCCAGCGCGATAGGCAGCAGGAGCGGCAGCGCTCGCTCCGCCAGGCGATGCTCCTGCCTCTCCCCAACACCCCGTCGTTCGGCCGTGAAGCCGAACCTCCCCACTCTGGACGCATCCACTTGCCTGAGGATGTATTAAGAGTGGATACGCGAGCGTAAGGGCGGCTACGGCCCACCTCTCAGGTGCGCTTAAATTACCTCCGGCCGCGATGAGGTCGTTTGGAGAGTAGTCGATGCCCGCGAGCGCTTCAGTTAATCCCGGGGAAGCCTTCAGGCGCTTCGTTGTGCTCGATAGTGACGGTGGCGCCGTCGATGTGGACGCGGTACCAGTCGCCGAAGCCCTTGAGGGGGCTTCTCAACGAGCCTGCCGGGTCGGGCTGAAGGGAATCGAGGAAGGCCGGGATGGTGTCTCCGTGACTGCAGGCGACGATCCGGCCGCCGTTGGGGAGATCGGCCCAGAACCTCGTGAGCAGCGGGTTCTCGGCACCGAGGGGTAGCGAGAGCAGCATCCGCGTTTCGGCGAGCAGGGGCTCGACCTGCACTACGAGGTCGAGGCGCCGGGCGAGGGGCTCGATGGTCTGGCGGCACCGCAGGGCCGGGCTGGCGTAGACGGCATCGATGGCGTCACTGTGAGCAATGGCTTCGGCGTGGGCGTCGGCCTGTCGGAGTCCGAGCTTGGTGAGGGGCCGGTCGAAGTCGTCCTCGCCCCACTTGTGGCGGTTGCGGGCCTTCATGTGGCGAACGAGGTCGATGGTGAGGTGGGGCATGAGATCAGTCTACGGCTCCGCTATGGGTCGATCTCGTTTGATTGCGGCCAGGGGAGTGTCTCGCGGATTCTGGACGCCCTGTTATGGGACGTCGCGGGAGGCGGGGACGTCGGCTTCGCGGGCTACGGCGAAGACGCCCTGGACGCTTTCGATCCTGGAGAAGAGGCGGGAGAGCTGCTCTACGCCGGTGGTCTCGAGGGTAATCGAGACAATGACGGTGCGGTCGGCCTTCTGCTCATCGATGCGAAGGGAGGCAATGTTGACCTTCTCGTCGGCGACAACGGTGCTGATGTCGCGCAGGAGGCCAACGCGGTCCCAGGCTTCAACCTTGACGGAGACGGGGAAGAGGCGGCCTCGTTCGCCCCACTGGACGTCGACGAAGCGCTCGGCCTCGGTGCTGTGCTCCACGTTGACGCAGTCGGCGCGGTGGATGGTCACGCCGCGGGAGCGGGTGACGTAGCCGATGATGTCGTCGCCGGGCACGGGGCTGCAGCAGCGCGCCATCTGCGTGAGGATGTCGCCGGTACCGAGGACGTGAATCGAATGACCGCTGTGCTCTCGGGGCGCGGTGGCGGTGCCGTGGTACTGCTCCGTCTCTTGCTCGGGGCGGTGGACGTGCAGGGCAATCCGGCCGGCGATCTGGCTGAGGCCGATGCCGCCGAAGCCAACCGAAGCGTAAAAGTCTTCAGGCGTATCGGCGCGGAACCACTTGAGGAACTCCGGCATGAGGTCTGCCTGGCCAACGCCGAGCCGCTTGAGCTCGCGATCGACCATCTCCTTGCCACGCACGACGTTCTCGTCGCGCTCCTGGCGCTTGAACCACTGCCGGATCTTCGAGCGCGCGTTGCCGGTGCGGACGTAGCCAAGGTTTGGGTTGAGCCAGTCGCGCGAGGGACCGCGGGAGGTGCGGCTCGTGACGATCTCGACAACGTCTCCGTTTTGCAGCTGGTAGGTCAGGGGCACGAGGCGGCCGTTGACCCGGGCTCCGACGGCATGGAAGCCGATGTCGGAGTGGATGCGGAAGGCGAAGTCGATGGGCGTGGAGCCGGCCGGCAAGTCCTTCACCTCACCCTTGGGCGAGAAAACGAAGACCTGGTCATGGAACAGGTCCGTCTTGATGTACTCGACGAACTCTTCCGCCTCGGCGGTCTCACGCTGCCACTCCAGAAGCTGTCGGAGCCAGGTGATGCGCTCCTCGAACGCCTTGTCGCGAGGAGCGCCTTCCTTATAGCGCCAGTGGGCGGCGACACCGTACTCGGCGGTCTTGTGCATGTCGTAGGTGCGGATCTGCACCTCCAACGGGCGAGCACCGGGCCCCATCACGGTGGTGTGAAGGGACTGGTAGACGCCCTCGCGCGGGTTGGCGATGTAATCGTCGAACAGCCCGGGCAGGGGCCGCCACAGGCCGTGTACGACGCCGAGAGCGTGGTAGCAGTCCGAGAGTGAATCGACGAGGACGCGGATAGCGAGCAGGTCGTAGATGTCGTTAAAGGACTTGCCCATGTCGCTGTACTTGCGCATCTTCTGGTCGATGCTGAAGGCGTGTTTGGCGCGGCCGGAAAGCTCGGCCTTGATGCCGTTGCGCTCGAGCTCGTAGCGCAGCATCTTTTCGACCTGCGCGACATAACGCTCGCGGCTCTCCATGCTGGCGGTGAGCAGACTGGAAATGCGCTCGTAGGATTCGGGCTCCAGGTACTGGAAGGCGTAGTCCTCCAGCTCATGCGCGATCTGACCGAGCCCCAGCCGATGAGC
This sequence comes from uncultured Chloroflexia bacterium, assembly GCA_963731765.1. Classification (GTDB taxonomy): domain Bacteria; phylum Chloroflexota; class Dehalococcoidia; order DSTF01; family WHTK01; genus WHTK01. The sequence continues at coordinate 276,470 of CAVSWS010000041.1, read as the reverse complement.
CAGGGGGGCGTAGATGTCCATGGTCTCGCGGGCGATGCGGACCTGCTTTTCGGGAGCGAGCGCCTCGAGGGTGCGCATGTTGTGCAGGCGGTCAGCGAGCTTGATGACGACGACGCGAATGTCCTCCGCCATGGCGAGGAACATCTTGCGCAGGTTGTCAGCCTGGACGCCTTCGTCCCACCCGGCGGCTTCCGGCGTCAGGAGGTTTATGCGGTTCAGCTTGGTCACGCCTTCGACGAGCCGCGCGACATCTCCACCAAAGCGCTCGTTGAGTTCCTCGTTGGTAACGCCGCAGTCTTCGACCACGTCGTGCAGGAGGGCAGCGGCGATGGCGGCACCGTCCAGGTTGAGGCTGGCGACGGTCATGGCGGCATCAATAGGGTGAACGATGTATGGGTCGCCCGTCTTGCGCATCTGCCCTTCGTGGGCCTGCACGGCGAAGACGTAGGCGTCTTCGATGAGACGGGCTCGCTCCGGGGGCAGGTTCTCGCCAACGCGGGCGATGATGTCGGAGGCGGCGGGCATGTGCGTGGTTGCCATGTTTACGTCCACTTTATCACTCCGGCGATGGAGGCCTTCGAAATACGTGAGCGTGCGGGCGCGAGATGATAATCTAAATGTCGCTTTCAGAAGGGAAGATCACCGAAGTGGAGTCCGGGACAGCAACAATTTTCGGCTCCCCGCGTTTCTCCTGGTGAGGTTCAATCGCTGATGTATCACATCATCCTCCTCGCACTGGCAGCAACGATGATGCTGGGTGTTTGGAACCTGGTGCAGTACTCGCCGCGCTCGCTATCGCTGCTGCTGCCGCCGCAAATCGCCTTCTGGGCCGGCGCAGCGCTGCTGATCTTCGGCATCTTCTTCGCATTCGCGGCGGCGGTGCTGGTGCAGAACGGGGCAGCGATGCTCGCTTTTCTGGTCAAAGCCTACGTTGGCCTCTTCTTCCTGCTGGTGCCCCTGCGAGAGGACCAGGCGATCGTTCGCCGCGCCTTCGCCATGATGGGCGCCATGGTCCTGACGCTGTTCGGCATCTTCTATGCCCACGACCCCTACGTCGCGGGCGTGCTGATGGCGTGCCTGCTGGGCGTCGGTTACTACGTGATGAACAGCACGTCCGGCTTCCTCAACCCGGAGCGCTAGAGACCGCAACCTGGCGCCGCAAGCTGCCATGATGGGATTCGCGTTGACAGGATTCTTCCGCGAGTGTTACATGCTAGACTGTGCCCGAGTTGCGGGTCAGGTAGACTGCTCCCTCCGCCGCTGGAGTTGGCTGCCGGCACCGGGAAAGGATCATCCATCTGGCTTCTGACGTTAGATCCAACCTCGATGAGGGCGTTCCCGAGTCCGTTACTGTAGACGCTCTCTCTGCCGACCTCTACGACGATCCAAATAGTCGCGATGCTTTCGCCAAGACGAAGGTCTTCCCCCTCGTCAAGATGGCGAAGCAGTTCGGCTTCTATCCCTTCTACAGGGCTCTCGAGAGCAATGAAGGACCCGAGGCCATCATCGATGGCAAGCGGGTGATCATGCTCGGGTCGAACAACTACCTGGGCCTGACGCGGCATCCGCGCGTCGTGAAGGCCGCACGGGAGGCCGTGGACAAGTACGGCACCTCGATGACGGGCTCTCGTCTGCTGAACGGCTCGACGAAGATCCACGAGCGCCTGGAAGAGCTGCTGGCCGAGTTCTTCGAGGTCGAAGCCTGCTTGACGTTCACGACGGGCTACCAGGCGAACCTCAGCGCGATCTCGGCCCTGGCGAACCGGCGGGTTGCGGTGCTGATCGACAAGGCGGACCACGCCAGCATTTACGACGGCTGCAAGCTGTCTGACGGCGAAATGATCCGCTTCCTGCACAACGATTTCCAGCAGCTCGATAGTCTGCTTGGCAAGGTGACGCGTGACAAGGCAGCCATGGTCGTTGTCGATGGCGTCTACAGCATGGGTGGCGACATCGCCCCTTTGCCCGAGCTCATCGAGGTGTGCAAGCGCCACGAAGCGCGAATACTGGTCGACGACGCACATGGTGTGGGCGTGCTTGGTCGCGGCGGCCGCGGCACTGGGCACCACTTTGGCGTCGAGAAGGACGTTGACCTGATCATCGGTACCTTCTCAAAGTCCCTGGCATCGATTGGCGGGTTCATCGCGGGCTCTGCCGACGTCATCGAGTGGACGAAGCACTTCGGCCGGCCCGGCGTGTTTAGCGCCAGCCTGCCGCCGGCCTCCGTCATGGCGGCCACGACGGCGTTGGAAGTGCTGATGGAAGAGCCGGAGATCGTCGACAAGCTCGCCGCCAACGGAAAGATCCTGCGCGATGGCCTGACCGAAGCCGGGTTCGACATCGGCCCGACGACGACGCCGATCGTGCCGATCGTTGTGGGTGACGAGCGCAAGATGGTCGGTTTCTGGAACGAGCTGCTGGCGAAGGGCGTCTACACGAACGCGGTGATCATGCCCGCGGTGCCACGAGGCGCCTCCATCCTGCGCACGAGCTGTATGGCAACTCACTCCGAGGAGCAGATCAAGACGGCTGTCGAGCTCATGTCGGAGCTCGGACGTCAGCACGGCATCATCGCGTAGTTGGTTGCCCTGGCACCGGGGCGATGGGCTGCTCTGCCAGGATAGATTGAGAGCACATCGTGGCCGTCAGTGTCACTCCGGCGCACTCCAAGGCTGACCGAGACACTTTCCTGCGCTTTCCCTGGCGCGTATACAACGGCATGCGCAGCTGGGTGCCGAACCCCCTTCTCCTGCAGCGCGACGTAATCGATGAAAAGAAGAACCCCTTCTTTGGGCACGGTACGGCTGAGTTGTTCCTGGCTCGCCGGGGCAGCGAGGTGGTCGGGCGGATCAGCGGATCCATTGACCGTGACCATAACAGCCTCCACAACGAGAAGACTGGCTTCTTCGGCTTCTTCGACTGCATCGACGACCAGGAAGTCGCCTCGGCGTTGCTGGCCGAGGCCGAGCTGTGGGCCCGGGGAATGGGCATGGACACCGTACGCGGCCCGATGAGCTTCAGCATGGCCGAGGAGGCCGGGCTCATGGTGGAGGGCTTCGACGAGCAAGCGATGATCGCGGTGCCCCAGGCGCTGCCGTACTACCAGGGGCTGATCGAGTCGGCGGGGTACGAGAAGGCGATGGACCTGCTGGGTTATCGGTGGGACCTGCAACCGTTGCCGGACCGCATGATGGACGCGATCGAGAAGACGCGCGCTCAACCCGGCCTTGTGGTGCGTGAGGCGAACCCCTGGAAGCTACGGCGTGAGGTCGACATTCTGCTCGATATCTACAACGACGCATGGAAGGAAAACTGGGGCTACGTCGAGATCACGGAGCGCGAGGCGGCCAAGCTGGCGGCTGACCTTCGCCTGATCGTGGACAAGAAGGTTGTGCTCATCGCGGAGGTTAACGGGGAGCCGGCCGGGACAGTCGTCGGCCTGCCGAACCTGTACGAGGCGGTGCGCGACTTCAACGGCTACCTGGACCCGATCAAGGCGGCGAAGCTGGTGTGGCGCCTGAAGATCCGAGGCGTCGAGACGGGTCGCATCTTCCTGTTCGGTGTGAAGAAGAAGTTCCAGACGCGTCAGTACTTCGGGCTGCCGTACCTGCTCCTGCAGGAGCTCTACAACGGCGCCAAACGGGGTCGGTACCAGTGGTGCGAGCAGAGCTGGGTGCTCGAGAACAACGGCCCCTTGAACGCGCTGATGCCGTACTGGGGCGCGCAGGTGTACAAGCGCTGGCGCATCTACGATAAGGCGCTTTGAGGGCCGAAGCAGCGAACAAAGAGCTGGTGTCCTGCAGCGCTACCTCGCTGCGAGCCCTCGGCGATAGCCGAGGCGCAGCAATCACGGTGCTCCATCCGCGCTTCGGGGTCGGGACCGAGGTTGATTTGCCTTTCTCTGCGGTCAATAGCTCGCAACGAGGAGTGTCGTTCGGGCTGCCCGCATATTGGCGACGTAGGGACGTTTCTTCATGAAGGTGCTGGTCTCCGGTGCGAATGGGTTTGTCGGGTCGCATGTGGCGGAGCGGCTGGCGGCGCAGGGCGTGGAGCTGCGGCTGATGCTGCGGCGTTCGAGCGACGTGCGATACCTGGAGACGCTCGACTACGAACGGGTGAACGTCGACCTGCGCGATCCGGCGTCCCTGGTGGAGGCATGCGAGGGCGTCGATGCCGTCGTGCACCTGGCGGTGCAGACGCTGGCACCCACCGAATCGCAGTACCAGCAGATCAACGCGCTGGGCACGGCGAACCTGGTGCATGCGGCGCGATCGGCGGGCGTTAGGCGCTTCGTGTACATCTCGAGCCTGGCAGCGCAGGGGCCGAATCCGGACCGGGCGACGCTGATGCCGGACCCACCGGCACCGGTGAGCGCGTACGGGCGGTCGAAGCTGGCGGGCGAGCACGCCGTCCTGGCGGCGAGACCCGATATCGAGGTGGCGATCGTGCGCCTCTCGGCGGTTTACGGCCAGCGGGACAAGGCGTTGCTGCCGATGTACCGCATGGGCAAGCTCGGCTTCATCCCGGTGTACGGCGACGGCGAGAACCTGCTGAGCTGGCTGCACGTGTACGACGCCGCCGAGGCCATCGTGTCGACGACGCTGGGCCAGACGCCTTCGGGTGCGATCTACACGGTTTCGGACGGTGGCTTCTACACCTGGAAGGAGCTGGTGGCGTCGTTTGGGCGAGCATGGGGACGGACGCCTCGGATTATCTACGGGCCACCGGTGCTGTTCCGGATCGCAGGGAGCGCCGGGGGACTGGTGCAGATGCTGACGCGCAAAGGGCTCTCACTGCAAACGGACCAGATCCGGCATATGCAGGCGCGCTACTTCATCTGTGACAACGCGGCGATCACACGAGACCTGGGTTGGACGCCTAAGATCGACCTCGACGCAGGGTTCGCCCAGACGATCGCCTGGTGTCGAGAGCAGGGGCTGCTCTAGCACATGAGGCCGTGTGATTCTCGTCGCGCAATGCCCGTGCGACGGTCTTGTAATGGTTCTAACATTTCTGACATCGCGCCGGGTCTTTCGGCCCTGTTCATGATCTGACACACTCGGCAGCATAGGAACGAAAGGGAGGAATACATGGCAGGCAGGACTTACAAGGTCATCGAGCTCGTCGGCACGTCGGATATCGGCGTGACGGAAGCGATCAACGAGGCGGTGAACAAGGCTGCGGAAAGCATTCGAGAGCTCGACTGGTTCGAGGTCAAGCAGATCCGCGGTCAGATCGAGAATCAGAAGGTCGCCTGGTACCAGGTCGATCTCACGGTGGGTTTCCGGGTAATGTCTCCAGAGGAGCTCAAGGGCTAACATCGAGCCGTTCTTCCGGCTCTGATTAGCGCTTCGGGCCAATCTAGCGAGCAAGCGCGGCAACGTCGCGCGTAGAAACTACGGAGGCCCGAAGGATGAATGACCGGCAGTACGACGTTACCGCTATCGGCAACGCGATCGTAGACGTTCTTGCTCAGTCCGATGACAAGTTCCTGGAGGAGCACAAGCTCCCGAAGGGCGCGATGTCGTTGATCGACGCCACGGACGCGGAGCGCCTGTACGAGATCATGGGACCGGGCGTCGAGCGATCCGGCGGCTCCGCGGCCAACACGGCGGCGGGACTGTCCGGGCTCGGCGCGCGCGTCGGGTTCATCGGCAAGGTGTCGGACGACCAGCTGGGCGACGTGTTCCGGCACGACATCCGCGCCGTCGGCGTCGAGTTTGACACGCCACCGCTGAGCGAAGGCCTTTCGACGGCGCGCTGCCTGATCTTCGTAACGCCGGACGCTCAGCGCACGATGCAGACCTTCCTCGGCGCCTGCACCGCGTTCAGCGCGCACGACGTCGACGAGGAGATGATCAAGAACTCCAAGGTGCTGTACATGGAGGGCTACCTCTGGGACGCGCCGCACGCCATCGACGGCCTGCTGAAGGCGATCGATGTGGCCAAGACCGCCGGGACGAAGGTCTCATTCACTACGTCCGATGCGTTTTGTGTCGGCCGCTTCCGTGATCAGTTCCTGGACCTCATCCAGAACCACATCGATATCCTGTTTGCCAACGAATCGGAGATCCTCTCGCTGTTCGAGACGGATGACTTCGATGCAGCGGTGGAGCGAGTTCGCCCGATGTGCGAAATCGCGGTCGTTACCCGCAGCGAGAAGGGTGCTGTCGTCGTGTCGGGCAACGAAACGCACAAGATCGAGGCGCAGAAGGTCAACGTCGTCGACACCACCGGAGCAGGTGATGCTTTCGCAGCGGGCTTCCTCTACGGCTACACGCAGGGCAAGCCCCTGGACGTGTGCGGCAAGCTGGGCGTCGCACTGGCCTCGGAGGCGATCAGCCACTACGGCGCGCGTGCCGAGACCGACCTGAAGCAACTCGCCGCGAAGATCTAGGGCGAGCGCCCCGGCGGGAGGTATCCGGAGATGCCAGGTGAAGCGCTGCCTGCGCACGTAGAGGCACTTCAACAGCCTGGCGCCTATCCGGACGCGCCGCCGGACGTGGAGCTGGTGCAGACGCACATCTCCTACGTCTTCCTGGCCGGCGATGAAGTCTACAAGCTAAAGAAGCCGGTGAACCTGGGCTTCGCGGACTTCACTACGCTGGAGAAGCGCCGGGAAGCTTGCGAGGCGGAGGTGCGCCTGAACCGTCGCGGGTGCCCCGGCTCGATTTACGTGGGCGTCGAGGCCGTGACCCGCGAGGGCCACGGCTATCGCATCGGCGGAGACGGCGAGATTGTCGACTACGCGGTGCACATGAAGCGCCTGCCGGCCGACCGGATGATGGACCACTTGCTGGAACGCGGCGACGTGGGCTTCGAGATGATCGGGCGTGTGGCGGCGCGCCTGACTGAGCTGCACGAGCAGGCTGACCGGGGCGAGCACATCAGCGCCATCGGCGGGCCGGAGCAGCTTCGCTTCGACTGGCACGAGAGCATCGACCAGATCGAGCCGTTCGTGGGGCGTACGCTCAGCCGCCAGTGCTTCGAGACGATCAAACGCTATGCCGAGTCCACGCTGGCGCGCGAGTTCGCCTACATCCAGCAACGAGAAGACCAGGGCTGGGTGCGCGATTGCCACGGCGATCTGCGCAGCGACGCGGTGTGTTTCGATGAGGACGTGCCCGGCGGCATCTGCATCTACGACTGCATCGAGTTCAACGAGCGCTTCCGCTACATCGATACGGGGCTGGACGCGGCATTCCTGGCGATGGACCTCGACTACAGGGGGCACCGCGATCTGTCGGACCTTTTCATAGGGCTGTACGCGGCGTCGATCGGCGACAAGGGGTTGCCGTTGCTACTGCACTTCTACAAGGCGTATCGAGCCGTCGTGCGAGGGAAGGTCGAGAGCTTCCTGCTGGACGACGCCGGCGTGCCCGAGGAGCAGAAGACGGCGGCAGCCGAGCGCGCGAAGGCATATTTCGAGCTGGCAGAGGGCTACGCGAATCGCTCTGTCTACGGCGGTGTGGTGATGGTGACTGGGCCGTCTGGCAGCGGCAAAAGCGTTCTGTCCGGTGCGCTTTCGGCACGGGTGGGAGCGGCATTGCTGTCGACGGATGTGGTTCGGCGAGAGTTGTATGGGCGTCGATCCCGGGCGCAGGACGCGATGGGACAGGGGCGCTACACCCCGGAATCGCGAGAGCGCGTGTACGAGGAGATGCTGTCGCAGACGCGGGCGCTGCTGGCGGCTGGACGACCACTAGTAGTCGATGGCACGTACATCACAAGGGACCGCCGGGCGCCGATGATTGAGACGATTCGCGATGCGGGCGTACCGCTACTGGTGATCGAGTGCTTCGCGCCGGACGAGGTAGTGAAGTCGCGGCAGGAGCAGCGGGCCTCGGAGGCGTGGACTGCCTCTGAAGGACGGTACGAGATCTACGAACGCCAGAAGGGCGAAGTCGAGCCGGCCGATGAGGTGTCGGCCGGCGAGCGCCTTTCCATGGACACGACACAGACACTCGAAGCGCAGCTGGAGGCGGTTACGCGGAAGCTGGGGCTTTAGGCCTACCAGTCGCGGGTTGGGTCTTCTTCACTGCGAGTCCATCGGCGCAAGGCGATGCGAAGTAACCTCCAGCCCAGCACGAACTCCAACGGAACACCGAGGTTGCCCGCGTCTTCGCTCTAGCGAATCGCTCGCAATGATGCAGACGGCGGGTTAGCCGATGCCGATGTTCTGGCCTGTGATCTTGTCCGCGGCGGGCGTGCAGAGGTAGGTGATCAAGTCGGCGACCCGGGCTTCGGTGACGAAGTTGACCTTGTTGCGCTCGTAGTCTGCATCGCCGTCCTCCTTCGTGCGGCCGGCGCGGACCGCGAGGTCTCGGGCGATGTTGCGGGCGCGCTCGCCGACGACGCCACCGGGGCAGATGGCGTTGACAGTGATGCCGTACTGCTGCACTTCGAGGGCGATCGACTCGCTCAGGTTGATGATGGCGGCCTTGGCAGCACCGTACGAGGCGCGGAAGGCGCGGCCCCGGCGACCGGCGATGGACGACATGTTGATCACCCGGCCGCCCGTACCCTGCGGGATCATGATCTGAAGGCCGTGCTTGCAGCCGAGGTAGACCGTCGTCAGGTCGGTGGTGATCGCTTTGTCCCAGACCTCCTTCGGCATCTCGTGCACGGGGATCGGCGGGTCGAGCCAGGCGGCGGTGTTGATCAGGAGGTCGAGGCCACCCATGGCCTGCGCGGCCTCGTGAAAGACGGCTTCGACCTGCGACTCGTCGGTCATGTCGCAGGTGTAGGCACTGGCAGTGGCGCCCAGGGCCTGGCATTCCTTTACGGCGGATTCAGCCCCGGCCATGTTGAGGTCCAGGATGGCGAGCACGGCGCCTTCGCGTGCAAACGCGAGGGCGGTTGACTTGCCGATACCCTGTGCTCCGCCGGTGATCAGGGCGCGCTTACCCTCGAGCTGCATGCGGTTGTCTCCTCAGAAACTGTCATAGCAAACGAATCAGTACGGGGAGTGTAGCAACAGGCAGCGCGTGGCCCCACCCCTGGGAACCGGATGGGGCCACCGCGCACCGGAGAAGCGGAGTCAGGGCATGCCGAGTCCGAGTCCGAAGTAGTACTGGCCGGTCTTCTCCCACCACACCGGCGAGACGATGAGGTGCTGCGAGGCGGTGTGGATATCGCGCAGTGCCCTCTCGATGGGGTTGCCGGTAAAAACGGCGCTGGAGCCGGCGAGGCGGTGCACGATATCGACGGCAGCGATGCAGGCCTCGGCGACGTTGACGCAGGCAAGACGGCGTTCGGCTTCGATGTCGTCCGGAAGGTAACCCTGCTCGGTGACGGCAGTCATCAGGTCGTTTGCGGCCTGGTAGAGATAAGCGCGGGAGGATTCGACGAGGGCTTTGGCGCGAGCGACCTCGGCGTGGATCGTGGTACGCGTCGCGAGGCCGGTCTGACTCAGCGTGGGAGTCTTGCGCTTCGCGAGATCGATGAACTCGTCGATGGCGTGGAGGGCGATGCCGGGGAATACCGAGGAGACGGAGAGGCTGAACAGGGCCATCGGGCCGGCGCGATACATCGGGCCTTCTACCGTGGGCGGCGTCGTGAAGAGCGAAAAGGCGTGATCGGCGGGGATGAAGACGTCATCGACGGTGAAATCGATGCTACCGGTGCCCCGCAGGCCCAGCGAGTCCCAGGTGTCGATGAAGGTACAGGCGTCGTGCGGGACGAAGAAGGAGTGGATGTCCGGCATGCCATTGGGACCCATGCGTGGCATGTCGCCGTCAAAGACGAGGCCGGTGCAACCGACCCAGTCGCCGTACTGGATGCCGCTGGCGAGGGGCCAGCGTCCCGTGAGGCGATAGCCGTCCTGGACCGGAACGGCACGGCCCGCGGGGACGACGGAGCCGGGCAGGGCGCAGTTAGGCTCCACGCCCACGATGTCATCTGCCCCACCGGCGGGCAGATAGGCGGTCATCAGGGGGCCGCAGGCAGGCACGCAGTAGCTCCAGCCAAGCGCCGAGTCCTCCCGGGTGAGTGTCTCAACCGTGTGCATGAAGGTGCCGATGTGCACCTCTTCGCCGCCGTATTGCTTTGGCGTGAACAGGGCGAAGAGCCCGGCATCGTGCATGGCCTGGAAGACGCTGTTCGGTTGTCGGCGCATCGTCTCGGCCGCGTTGGCTGTCGCTCGATGCGCCTCGATGACACGCTCGATGCGCTGGGGCAAGGTCGCTTCGAAGCTGTTGATGGGCGTTCGGGTCACCATGATTTCGCCTCCAGAGGTGAGATTTGCGAGATTTCCTGACGTCAGCTTCTTCCGCAGCGGCTAGGCGAGCATCGGGCAGGTGACCTATTCTTGTGACTGGGTAGCGCACTACCTGGATCGGGCGATGAATGAATCGCAAGTAACCGCCGCACAATCGCTGCTCGCCGCGGGTAATTGGGCGGAGGCTCGAGCAGCATTCGAGGCCGCACTGGAGTCTGAAGTGACGGCCGCGTCACTGCACGGCATGGCCGAAGCCCTGTGGTGGTGCGGCGAGATCCAGGAGAGCGTAACGCTCTACCAGCGGGCTTACCTGGCGTATCGAGACGAGAGCAACCCGATTGGGTGCGCCTGGGTCGCGATCTTCCTCTGCATCACGTACAAGAACTGCCTCGGCAATCCGGCGACAGCGGCGGGATGGCTGTCCCGGGCGGAGTCCGCGGGGGCCGATTACGAACCGCTGCCGGGCTGGTTCCTGGCAATCCGCGGTTATCTGGAGGCGGACCGTGACTTGCTGGAGGCACGACTACTGGTCGAGCGGGGACTCGACTATGCGCTGGAAAAGCACGTCATCGACCTCGAGTTGATGGCGCGAGCAGACCTCGGCGTCATCCTCATACGTCTCGGTGAGGTCGAGCGTGGCCTCAGGTTAGTGGACGAGTCGATGGCGGGGGTTAGTGCCGGGGAACACACGCGCCTCGATACCGTTGTCTTCGTATCCTGCATCATGCTGCACGCCTGCGAGCTGGCATCGGATTTCCGGCGGGCAAGCCAGTGGTCGCACGTGACGGAGTCATTCCTAACGTCGTACGGATGCCCGTTCCTGTACGCCGACTGCCGCGCCATGTACGGGGCGATCCTGGTGGCCAACGGACGATGGCAGGAGGCCGAACAAGAGCTGCTTTCGGCGATCAGGCTAACGGCCGGCACCTACCCGCCGGTGCACGCGCTCGCCGTCTCGTCCCTGGCAGACCTGCGACTCCGCCAGGGCCGCGTCGAGGAAGCTGAAGCGCTACTGACGCCGATTTCGCACGAGGTGGTGGCGGCGCTGCCGCTGGCCGAGTGCCGATTGGTCCACGGCGAGCATGCTGCGGCGGGGGCATTGCTACAGAGGGCGCTGCGAGTGCTTGGCGAGGGCGAGATTGATTCCATTCGTGCTATGGAGCTGTTGATTACGACTGAGCTTGCGGCCGGCGAGATTAAGCGAGCGGAAGCCATGTTGGCACGGATGCGCGCTGCCGTAAGTGACAAGACATGGCCGGAAGCGATCGCGCGCGTCGGCCTCTCGGCCGGCAGGATCGCTGTCGCGAAGGGTGAAGCCGAGCAGGCTTTGTCCTACGTGGAGGAGGCGACGCGGTGCTTCGATCGGGCGGGCTTACCACTGGAAGCGGCACGGACGCGTCTCGTTGTGGCCGAAATATCGCTGAAGGGGGACCGGGAACTCGCCGTCCTGGAGGCGGAGGCGGCGCAACGTTCGTTCGAAAGCCTCGGCGCCAGTCTGGACGCCGATCGCGCTGCCGCGCTGCTGAGACAACTGGGCGTACGGAGCAGGCCGGGACCTCGAGGTGGGGCGGCGCTCTCGGAACGGGAGCAGGAGGTGCTGCACCTGATAAGCCTGGGTCTCTCGAACCCGGAGATTGCTGACCGTCTCGTGATCAGCAGAAAGACGGCGGCGCACCATGTCAGCAGTCTGCTTGCGAAGCTCGGCGTACGCAATCGTTCCGAAGCCGCTGCCTACGCGAGCCGGACTTCGCGCGAGGGTTGAGCGAGAGGTTCGAGGTCTCGCCATCTGATTTCAGGACACTAGTCTAAATCGAGCAGGATGGTCGACGCGAAAGGCGGCCGTCCTATCGATGGTTTCAGAGGCAATATGAGTGACGGATTCTCATTCATGAAACAGCCGTCAATAATAATTCCATTAATCGCTGGCATTGGGCTGTATTCACACCTGATCTTGAGCCTTTCAGTATCGCCGAAGATGTTCTAAGCTCGATGAGAGGCGCATAGTCCTGCTGTCTCTGAGCTTGGCGTATGTCGCTAGAATTCTTACGCAAAGAAATGCGTCGATTTGTCGCGGCTGAAGGCTTGTAAATAGAGATAGTGCTGGGACCTGGAAGAGGATCGTTTCTTGAGCGCGGGTGCTCCCGATCAGCGGTTCCGCGATACCGGACTCTTGACGCTACGAGCCCTGATGGAGCTCGGTATCGTGGCGGCGCTGGCCTACTGGGGCATTCATACTGGACATAACGTTACAAGCAAGGCCGCACTGGGAATTGGTGCGCCGGCCGCAGGTTTTGGCTTCTGGGGCGCGGTCGATTTTCGACAGGCGGGCCATGCCGCGGAACCACTGCGGCTGGGCCAGGAGCTGATCATTTCGGGGCTTGCGGCTCTTGCCCTGTTTGTAGCCGGTCTGCATGTACTCGGTATTGCCTTGCTGGTGCTCACCATTGCTTACCACGGCCTGGTTTACGCGATGGGGCGGCGCTTGCTAAATCCTGCGTTGCCATCCAACGCCGGAGGCTTCAAGTTGGAACAGGAAGGTTAATGGCTTATGAAAATCGCTCCTTCGATCCACCGCATCGGTGAGAAGAGCATCGTCAATGCCTACCTGATTGAGGAGGCCGGCGAGGTGACGATCATCGATGCGGGCGTTCCCGGTTACTACGATGATTTCCCTCGCGAGCTGGCCGCCATGGGCCGGACGGTTTCGGATGTGCGGGCACTGGTGCTGACACACGGCCATAGCGACCACATCGGCTTCGCGAGCCGGCTGCACGCCGATCACGGCACGCCGGTCTGGGTGCATGAGTTGGACGCCGCATTGGCGCGCGGCGATGCGCCCAACCCGTCCAAGGGGTTCGGGCCGATCAAGCTGGCGCCACTGTTGGGATTCCTCTGGTTCGCATTGCGCAACGGAGGGTTGAAGACCGCCCAGGTTCAGGAAGTGGCCAGCTTCGGCGATGGTGCCACGCTGGATGTGCCGGGTAGCCCTCAAGTCATCCTGGTGCCGGGACACACGCCCGGCAGCGCCGCATTGCACGTACCGAGTCTCGATGCGCTGTTTGTGGGAGACGCGCTGGCTACCTACGCCGTTACGACGGGACAGAAAGGACCACAGGTGGCGCCCTTCACCGCGAACGCTGAGGAAGCCGTAGAGTCGCTGGACCGCATCGCCGACATTCCGGCCGGCCTGGTGCTGCCGGGTCACGGTGAACCGTGGACCGAAGGCCCATTCGAAGCGGTGCGCCGAATCCGGCAATCCGTCGTCGCTCGCTAGGAGCGCGATTTTCGGGAGGCCGCGGAGACCCTTTTGTAAGGTTGCCATAGCGTAACGCCTGCCAAGAGCTTCCGTTTATATGAGTGGTAAAACACCGCCCACTCTCATCGGAAAGGATGCCAGCGCCAACGTCCGGCGCCAGGCAGGATGCTACCCTTGGCAATTCTTACCGCCAAAACCGGCGTTGCTGCTCCCGCAGCCGTAGAACAAGAAACCAGACAGACCCGCAAGACCCGATACGGTGGCCTGGCAATCGTGCCGCCAATCCCTTCAAGCTCGACGATACGATCGGGCCGGTTCGCCCTGTTCTTCACGGGCGCGGGCTGGCTGGCGTACATGGTGGAGCAGGCGATCCGGCTGCATCAGGTGAACCCGGCGCCTCGCACCTACGTCGAAACGGCCATCTACATCGCGCTGGTGACGCTGCTTACGCTGTCGTCCTCCGCGTACCTGCTGGCTCGTATTGGGTACTTTGAGCGCATCAGGTCACATCGGCGCGTGGCCCGCAGCGTGATCGATGAGCATTTCGAGGACAGCGCACCCAGCCTGACGATCATCATCCCCTCGTATCGAGAAGACGCGCGCGTGGTCCAGCAGACGCTGCTGTCGGCGGCCCTGCAAGAGTACCCGAACCTGCGGGTGGTCCTGCTCCTGGACGATCCGCCGAACCCCAGCGATCCGGAACACCGTCTCATCCTCGAGCGAGGGCGGGCGTTGCCAGGCATGGTGGCGGACGCTCTGCGCAAGCCGCACCGGCGTTTCGCAGCGGCGCTGAAAGACGTAGAGGCCCAGGAGCTGGATAACCGAATCGCGCATTCGGCCACGCTCTACAGCCTGGCCGAGCATTACGAAGAGGCGGCGCGTTGGTTTGACGATGAGAAGGAGAACCTGAGCCGCGTTGACCACAGCGATGAATTCCTGGCGCTTGAGGTATTCGACCGCATGGCTGCCGACCTGCGAATTACTGCTGTGGCGATGCGCAGCGTGGCGGCCGAGAAGACCGGCACGATCAGCATGCGTCGCGTGCACCAGCTGTACATGCGGCTGGAGCGCATCTTCAACGCCGACCTGCACGTTTTCGAGCGCAAGCAGTACGCATCGCTGTCGCACGAATCGAACAAGGCGATGAACCTGAACAGCTACCTGGGCCTGATGGGCGGCGAGTACTGCGTGGTCTCATCGCCGGGTGGCCGAGTGTTGGTGCCGGCGCAGGGGCGTACGCCTGACGTTGTGATCCCGGACACTGACTTCGTCCTTACGCTGGACGCCGACAGCATTTTGCTGCCGGAGTACTGTCTGCGCCTCGTGTATCACATGGACCAGCCGGAGAACGCGGACGTTGCCGTGGCCCAGACGCCGTACTCGGCGTACCGAGGGGCGCCGCACTACATCGAGCGCATCGCCGGCGCCACGACGGACATCCAGCACATCGTGCATCAGGGCCTGACAGCGCACGACGCGACCTTCTGGGTCGGCGCCAACGCCGTGATCCGCAAGCGGGCGCTTGACGAGCTGGTCGTGGAAGAAGCAGAGGACGGCTTCACGATCAGGCGCTACATCAAGGACCGCACCGTCATCGAGGACACAGAGTCGAGCATCGACCTGCGCGCCCGGGGCTGGCGCCTGTATAACTACCCGGAGCGTCTGAGCTACAGCGCAACGCCTTCGGACTTTGGATCGCTCGTCATCCAGCGCCAACGCTGGGCAAACGGCGGCCTTCTGATCCTGCCGAGCCTTCTGCGTCTGCTGCGAAAGCGGCGACCGGACGTGGCGCGACCTAAGCTGGCCGAGCTATTCCTGCGCACGACGTATTTGGCGTCGATCTCGTGGGCGACGTTGAGCCTGGTACTGCTGCTGTTCTACCCCTTCGATGAGCGCCTGCTGACGCAGTTCGCCCTTGTGACTGCGCTGCCGTACTTCTGGACCATGGCGAACGACCTGCAACGTGCCGGGTATCGAAGGTGGGACATCTTCGCGGTTTATGGATTTAACCTGCTACTGCTACCGGTGAACCTTGCCGGCACGCTGCAGTCGATCATGCAGGCTATCGGCGGGCACAAGATCCCGTTCGCGCGGACTCCGAAGGTGAAGAACCGCACCGTGGCGCCTACGATCTTCGTCGCTGTGCCGGTGCTGCTAATCGTCTGGAGCATTCACACGCTGCTGCGCGACGTGACAGAGGCCAACTACTACCACGGCATCTTCGCGGGGACGAACCTGCTCATGACCGTCTTCGCCTGTGTCGCGCTATATGGCCTCGGTGGCATGGCGATCGACCTCATGGCGAACATCCGTCAGTTCGTGATGAAGGAGCCGAAGGTGAAAACGGAGGAGGAGCGAGTGCCGTACTGGGCGTCCGTGCTCTACGTTGGGAGCTCGATCCCTGAAGAAATCTCGAAGGGTGGGCCGATGGCCGTAGCCCTGGCTGCCCAGGACCGCTTCCAGGCGGAAGGCGTGCCGCCCCAGTGCCCGGCCAGCGAGAAGCCGTTGCCTCGAAAGAGTCTTCAGCTTGCTGGTGTCAGTGAGACGGAGGCTGGCGGATGAGCCTTATTTCAAGGATTTCATTTGTCCGTGTCTTCATTGTGCTCGCCGTCGTCGCGGGGCTGTCGATGGCCGGCGTGTGGTGGGTGCGGGCGAGCGTGGATGAGCTGACGAAGGAGACCACGACCGTGTGGGTGGCACCGTACGTCGACGCTACGCTGACGCCGCTGTTGCACTTCGAAGACCCGACGGTGCAGCCCGCCTCCAATGTGGTGCTGGGCTTCGTGGTCGCGAACCCGTCTGACGGGTGTGCGCCTTCCTGGGGCACCTACTACGACCTCGACGCGGCGGCTCGCGCTCTCGACCTCGATCGGCGCATTGTCCGGTTACGTGAGTCGGGCGGCGACACGATCGTCTCGTTCGGCGGCGCGTTCAATGAGGAGCTTGCGGTGTCGTGCACGGACGAAGCGAAGCTGGTCGAGGCGTATCAGAGCGTCATCGACCGCTACGACCTCAACGTGGTCGACTTCGACATCGAGGGCGCCAGTCTGGCTAACGTCGAGGCGAACACGC
The DNA here is from genome assembly GCA_963731765.1 of uncultured Chloroflexia bacterium. GTDB lineage: Bacteria > Chloroflexota > Dehalococcoidia > DSTF01 > WHTK01 > WHTK01. The sequence goes on along the minus strand of CAVSWS010000041.1, from coordinate 259,923 downwards.
GCCGGGCAGACGCAATCAAAAAGCTTCAGGCGGATAATCCCGGGCTGAAGGTGTGGTTCACGCTGCCGGTTGCTCCCTCCGGGCTGACGACGGACGGTGTCGCCGTGGTCGATACCGTGCTACAGGCAGGTGTGAACCTGAGCGGCGTCAATCTGATGACGATGGACTACGGCGGTTCACGCGAGCCGGGCGTCTCGATGGAGAAGGCTACGGAGATGGCATTGACCGCGACGTGGCGCCAGCTCGATGGCTCGTACCGTAAGGCTGGCATGCCTCTGACCGAGCAGGAGGTATGGGAGCGCATCGGCGCCACACCCATGATCGGGCAGAACGATACTGCAGCTGACATTTTCACGACGAACGATGCCGAGGCGCTGGTCGCATTTGCGACGAAGATGCACCTGGGCCGGATCTCATATTGGTCCGCGAACCGTGACATCGAATGCGGCATCGGTGCTGACGACGGTCGGGTTTCGAATACCTGCAGCGGCGTTAAGCAGGAACCGCTCGAGTTTGCGCAGATCTTCCAGAGTTCTGCGGAGTACATAGCGCCGTCTCCCGAGGTGAGTACCGCGACGCCCGAGGTAGCGGGCATGGCTGTGGACGACCCTCGCACGAGTCCGTACCCGGTGTGGCGCTCCAGCAAGGAGTACGTGACCGGCGACAAGGTCGTGTGGCAGAACCGGGTGTACGAGGCGAAGTGGTACTCCCTGGACTTCCGGCCGGACGAGCCTGCCGACCACGAGTGGGACACTCCGTGGCGTTACCTGGGACCGGTGCTGGAGAGCGATCGGCAGGCAGTGCAGGCGGAAACGCCGGTGGCGGACAGCGGCCGGCCGAAGTGGAGTAGCGAGACGATCTACGTCGCCGGTGACGAAGTCGTGTACGGCAACCAGGCGTTCCGCGCAAAGTGGTGGACGCAGGGCGACACGCCGCAGGCAGACCCGGACCGGCCATACGACCATCCGTGGGAGTACCTGGGTCGCGTCGTGAGCAAGCAGGTCGACGACCTCGCGCCCGGTGAATCATATGGCCCATCCGTGACCTCTACGCCCAGCGATGGCGCTTCGTCGAGGTCCCTGCAGCCGAGTCCTACGATGACTCCTGATTCGACCGCAACGCCGACCGAACAGCCGAGCCAATCGCAATAGCGCAACAACACGGGAAACTGCGATACCGGAGGACATGGCATCAAATGCCATGTCCTCTCGCTCTTTGTGTGTGGGCGAGTCGCTTCCTGACCTAGGTTGTTGCCACCAGCACGGGCATGTAGGAGTAGGTCAGGCGTCCGACCATGTTCTCGGAGCCGATGCTGATGCTGGAGTCGAAGGCGAAGGTCAGGTTGAGGCGCGACATCATCGAGAGGCTGGCAATGGCGCCCACGACGATCGCGATGCCCGGAACGTGGTTGGCGCCGACCGTAAAGGAGCGCTGGACCGTGACGCGACCATCGACGTAGCCATAGTGACCGTTGTAGGCGGGAGCCGACTGGGTGAGGTCGGCAATGAGGGGCCAGCCGCCATCGATATTGGCGGTGATGTTGCTGCCGGTAGTGAGATTCGCCGTTTCTCCCAGGGAGACGAAGGCCATCGCCTGCCCTTCGCCGCCTTCGAAGAAGACGTTCGTGCGTGCACTCACCTCGAACCGGTAGGTCAGCACGGATTCGATAGATGGCGCGGGAATGGGGACGAGGTACTTCCAGTTGTGCACCCAGAAGTAGTTGATCGTGGGGTCGTACTGATCCGGGGGAATGCTCTCGGGGCCGACGTCGAGAATGCCCCGGTAGGCGACAGTACCGGGAAGGGCTCCGGGCACGGTCGTGATTTGACCGGTGCTGGGGAAATGCCCGTGCACCACGTCATTGACGCCCTCGGCGGCTGGCGCCAACTGGACCATGCCGGAGGTGCCGAAGTGAAAGAGACCGAGTCGAGCGTCGAACTTCGCGGCCTGAATGGGACCGAGGACCAGCGATTCGCCGGGGCCGGGAGTCGGAGCGCTATCCGTCCGCGGCGGCAAGGGCGTTGGAGGCGTCTGGCGCGCGAGGGTGGCGGCGATCTCATCGCGCCGCGCGAGCATGGTGCGGTAGTGCGCCGATGGGTCCTTCGCGTGGGCCGAAAGCCTTTCACGGATGGGGCCGAACTCACGCATCTGAGCATCGAGGCTGAAGGCTTCGGCTTCGAGTAGCCGTCGTTGCTGCAGCGGGGAGTCGTCTACTTCTGGAGCGTTGTAGGACGTGTTCTGGGTCTTCTCCATTGCGCCAACTCCTGAATGAGGAATTTCGGAGGTGGATGGAGTATCGATGAGCACAATGGAGGCCGTCAATGGATGCAACGTCAGAGATAGGGGATGGCGTGTTGAGAGAGTCCCTCGTCGGGTTCAGGTGTGAGGTTCGCGTGTTAGCTGATGACTTCGGCGAGCAGGAAGCTCTTGACCTCTGAGACCAGTCGCTCCCACGCTGGTTCGTCTTCCAGGGTGAGGTGATTCTTGCTGCCGAGGGTCACCAGTTTCGCATTCGGGATCGATGACGCAATTAACCTGCCCTCATCAAACGGCACTCTCGCGTCGGCGATTGCGTGCAGGACGAGTGTGGGGACTGTGACCAACGGCAGGCGATCGACGACGTCGATGCTGCTACCGGCGAGCTGAATGCGGGCCGCGTTTTCGCCGCTGGTGGACACGCGCTGCAACTCGTTGAACCAGTTCATTTGCTCCAGCGTGGCGTCGGGCATGAACCGCGACGTAAACATCTGGCGGTAGGCGGGGTTGTCCTGCCCCCAGCCTTCTCGCATGATCGTCATGGTCGCGTCGAGGAGGGTTCTCGACTCGCCTCGAGCAAGGCGACCTCGCGCATATGCCCCGTAAAGGACGAGACGGCGTACCCGCTCCGGGTGGCGGATAGCGTACTCGATCGCCACCGGTCCGCCCTGCGAGATGCCCAGCAGGTCGAAGCTCTGCTCGCCGGTTGCATCAGCGACGGCTTCCATGTCCCTCACCCATGCGTCGAGCGACATCTCTTCAACCTCTCGATCGGAGAGGCCGGAGCCCCGCTGATCGAAGCGCACAAGTTTGAAGTCCTGACCCAGCGTTTCCCACCAATGGCGCCAGACGGGACTTAGCCACTCAAACTCCAGATGAGTGAGCCAGTTTGGCGCCTTGAGAAGCACGGGGCCCTCGCCCACGGTTGCGTAGGCGATACGGACGCCATCGGGTGCCCGGCAAAACCTTATTTCCTGCTCCAGAGTCCGGGTTTGGCTCGTCGGCGCATTCCCGGTCCGGCCTACCTGAGCTCGCTGGACCTGATCGTCGAGCCGGCCCAGGAATCGAAAGCCGCGGCCGTGAACCGTCTTGATAAGGCGCTGCTCTTTGCCGTTGTCACCGATTACTCGCCGGGCAGCCATTAGGCGGCTATTAAGGGCGGCATCGCTGATGTACTTGTCGCCCCATACGCGCTCGATCAGCTCATCGCGGGTAACGATACGTTCGTGGTGCTCGACGAGGTAGCTGAGCACATCGAAGACCTGCGGCTCCAGCAGAACCGATTCGCCAGAACACCGAAGCTCATAGAGATCGGTGTCTATCTCGTAGTTATCGAAGCGGTAGATCACGTCGAGATTCTAGCTCGCCAATCAATCTCCTTGTGAGAGTGCGATTTTGTTGAATCTCCATGAGCTCTCTACAGGTTCTCCAGCCAGTCTCCAAGGTTGCCACTGGTTCTGAACCTAGCCTTCTCTCCAACAGATCAGCGTGATCTGAAGATCGAAGAGAAAGGGAACACACGATGGTCACCACGGATCGCACAGTCAGCCACAACTACAGCTATGAGGACGTCCTGCACAACTCCAAGAAGGTGGCATGGACGGAGGACCAGGTCCTCAATGGGCGCCGCTTCGACCTCTCGAAGCGCTTCCTGCCGAACAGCCTCAGCGGCGTCGACACGATCGCAATCCTCAACGAGGAGGAGAAACGAAAGCTCAATCAGATCATGGGCAACGCGTACTGCCACCTCTTTGCTTTCGTCGAGGAGTTCATCGTGCCGACCGTTACCGAGGCATCGATGGACCCATACGGCGACGAGGTACGACAGCGTTCGCTGGTGCGCTTCTCGGAGGAGGAGCTGAAGCACCAGGAGCTGTTCCGCCGGTCGATCGCACTGTTCAACGAGCAGTTCGGTTTGGCTCCGGCGCTAATCCCGGGACGAGAAGCCGTCGCCGAAGCGGTGAGGAGCAAGTCACGGCTGGCTGTTCTCATTCTGATCGACGTCATCGAGTGGTTCGTGCAGGTGCACTACACGGAGCATGTCCTGGACGAGGGCGATCTGGACGAGCTATTCCGCGACCTGCTCAAGTACCACTGGCTGGACGAGGCGCAGCACGCGAAGATGGACACGATGCTGATCGCAGAGACGGTGAAGGACGTGCCGCTGGCGCAGCGAGAAGCGGCGATCGATGAGGTACTCGAGTTGGGTGGCGCCATCGACGGGCTACTGCAGCAGCAGATCGGCATGAACATCGATGCGCTGGAGGGCGCGACAGGCCGAGTGTTCAGCGAGTCCGAGCGTGCCGAGATTACCGGCGAGACGCTGAAGGCGTGGCGATATGCCTTCTTGATCGCCGGCCTGGAGCACCCGAATGTGGTGAAAATGGTCGACGAGATCACGGAAGAAGGGCCGGCCAAGGTCCGCTCGGTCGTGCAGGCGCTTAGCTCCTAGTCTCGTTGAATCTCGAAATAAGGAATTGGAGCCCTCCCGTCAGACTCTGACGGGAGGGCTCCTTCATCTCGGGCGAATGGCGCAGGGCAGGGTGCGCCGCTTTGGGAACTTCTAGCGGCTGTCAATGCGCACGATACCGCGTGACCCGTCAACGGTGAGCTGCATACCGTCGCTGAGCACCTGCGTGCCGATGGCCGTACCGACGACGCAGGGAATGCGGTACTCGCGGGCGACGATGGCACAGTGGCTCAAGATGCCGCCGCTATCGGCGACGACGGCTGCGGCGGTGGAGAACAGGGGCGTCCACGGGGGCAATGTCATCTCGCAGACCATGATGTCGCCCGGCTTGAGTTTCCCGGCTTCGGAAAGGTCCTTGAGCACCTTTGCTGTACCGGACACGGTGCCGGGAGACGCAGCGACACCCTTGATTACCGAGGCGTCCGTGCTCGGCTCGACGGGGACGCCAAAGAAGCGAATGAGCACGTCTTCGATGGGGTCGCCGCTGGGTGGGGGCGGCGCGCCGATCGCCGGGGGCGGCACGATTCGCGCCCAATGCTCTCGTTCCGCACGGCGCGACTTCGCAATCTCCGTCATGTCATCGCCGTTATGGATGCCGGCACTGATCTCCGGTGTGTAGAGGTAGAAGACGTCGTCGGGCGCGGCGAGTAGACGTCGCTGCGTCAGGCGGCGGCCCAGCTCCAGGGCGGGATACCGCATCGCGATGTCGCCCATTTGATCGATCCAGTGGTTGTGGTCCTCCGAGATCGGTGTAAAAGGCTTCGCTGCCGTGTAGAGCTCCTCGAAGCGAGCGAGCTTCTCGGGCTCGGACGCCAGCTTTGTACGCGCAGCAGCCAGCAGCTCTTCACGACGCTTGACTGCCTTGTCGTACTGAGAGTCGGGGCCGCCCTCGTCGCCGATCTCGATATAACCCGAGATGGCGGACAGGGCGAGACCGGGGTCTTCATGCCAGGAGGGCTTGGTGAGCTCGTAGGCGCTGTCGCCCCGCCAGCCGAAGCGCTCGATGTAGGCGTTGTACTCGCGTATGAACTCGGCCGCTGCCGGTTCGGCCTCGAGTGCGGCGAATAGCTCTCCAGCCGCCTTTGTCTGGAAGAGCTCGCGCACCCGTGGCGTGTTGCGGACGATGCGGCTGAGGTTCCACAGGCCGCGCGACGACTCCAGCGCGATGCTCGGGAAGCCCTGAAGAGCCTCGTAGCCCTCGTTCTTGTCGTCGGGCTGGATCACCTCGCGGTAGTAGTCGGCGAAGCGACCGGCGGCGAAGAACGAGTAGTTGATCAGGCCGTGTACGGCCCAGCGGTCGATGACCTCCTCCTTCATTTCGAGGAAGCGAGCGAGCAGGTCCGCGTCGCTGAGCTTGGCGAAGTCGGTCGACGTCGCGCGCTGCAGGGAAGGCATCATCGCGGGCAGCCATTCGTTCTGCCAGCGTTCCGCGACCGCGGGCATCAGGGCCGCGACGTTCTCCTCGTAGCGCTGCTTGCGGGCTTCGAGGTCCTCGTCCGCCGGCAGGTCCAGGGGCACGAAGGTGAGGTAGCTGTAGTAGTTAATCAGACGGCTGGTGACGCCAAGGACAGAGCCCATTGCCTCCATGGAGCGGGAGAATCCGGTGGCGGTGGCGTCCAGCATGAGCTCCTGTTCCAGGGGAACCGTGGGGTGCGGGCAGTGCACGCGGTCCCAGTTCCAGAAGCCGGGCGGCAGGTCTTCGGGGATGGGAAAGTCGGTCAGTTGAGCGGTCATGATGCTCCTTTAGCTCCAGAGTCTCTTGCTCGCCAATTCGGCCCCGGCGACGAGGGACCGGAACTTTTCCAGGACTACGCTCATTGGGATATCCGTCTCGTAGCTGGCGTTTGAGGAAAACCCGCAGTCCGCGCTGGCGATGACGTTCTCGCGACCGACGGCGCCCGCGAAGCGCTCCAGCCGGTCGGCTACCAGTTCGGGGTGCTCCACGACGTTGGTGCTGTGGGTGATGACGCCGGGCATGATCTTTCGGCCCTCGGGTAGTTTCACGCGCTCCCAGAGATGCCATTCGTGCTCATGGCGTGGGTTGGCGGCCTCGAAGGAGTAGGCGCCCACGTTGACCTTGAGCATGATGTCGATGAAGTGCTCAAACGGCACGTCGTAGACTCGAGGACCTTCATTAATGCCATAGCAGGTGTGGAAACGCACGCGCTCCGCTGGCAGGTCGCGAATGGAGTGGTTGAGGACTTCGACGTATTTCTCTGCTGCTTTGCGGCGCGCGGCCAGGTCTGCCACGTCGTCCTGGCCGTAGAGGCTCGTGAGCCAGGCATCGTCCAGCTGGAGGTAGAGGCCGGCGTCGATGATCGCCTTGTACTCGACATGCATCGCGCTTGCGACGGCTTCGACGTATTCCTCTTCGGTGGCGTAGTACTCGTTGCGGCCGACCCCCTGCGGTGCAATGGCAGGCATGAAGCCTGAGGTAGCGCCGGCAGCCTGCATTGCGGCCTTGAGGTTGGCAATATCGGTGTTCAGGGCGTCGATGCCCTGATAAGTGACGGGGCCGACGCATTTGACAGGCGTCGACGACTCGCCGATGCGAGGTCCGCTACGCTTCGCAAAGTAGCGCCCGTAGTATTCCGGGAAGGCTCTTACTTCCTTCGGGCGTCCCATCATGATCTCCATGGGCTCGCGCTCGGCCAGTTCGAAACCACTGAGACGCTCTCGCACGTAGGCGTAGAAGCCGAGCTTACCCTGCTCGCCATCGGAGACGATGTCGATGCCAATCTGCTTCTGGGTGGCGACCACGTCGCGCACAGCGTCGGCCACCTTTTGCTGGAAGCCAGCTTCGTCCCAAGTTTCGGCGTTGTACTTTTCGCGCATGGCATCTAGCAAATCGGCGGGACGGGGCAGACTGCCTACATGCGTCGTCAGAATCTCGTGTGACATCGGTCCAATAGCCATCCTGTTCGTCACTGGTGCTCGGTCTGTGGTCGTGCCTGGATTCTCTCGCGCGACACCGACTCTGTATAGACGCGCCGTACACCTCGAATTGCCATTTTCGAACTGCATTCCGGCCCAAAATGAAGCCAATCCTACAACGTCGAGGGTGGGAGGATCGCTCCCTTCTTCGTGCATCGCGGAGGACGGGGCGTTGGCAATGCACGACGGACTTCAGGACGGGCATCAGAGGGAGACGGGCAGTATTCTTGCGAAGTCAGCGTTGCCCGTCTGGTCAAGATTCGTATACGGGCTGGGAGTCGCTCTATGAAGTTAGGTTTCCATGGTGGCGCCGGGACGGTTACCGGCTCTCGTTTCCTGCTTGAGTCGGGACGCAGGCAACTTCTAATCGATTGCGGGATGTTCCAGGGCTTGAAAGAGCTGAGACTGCGCAACTGGCGCCGGCCGAGTTTCGAGCCGCGGACGGTCGATGCCGTCGTTCTTACGCACGCCCATGTCGATCATTCCGGCTACCTGCCCAGGCTGGTACGCGAAGGCTTCCAGGGTCCGATCTATTGCACGAAGGCGACGCGTGACCTGGCAGCAATCCTGTTGCGCGACGCGGCGAAGATCCAGGAGGAAGACGCGGAGTATGCCAACCGCAAGGCCTTCAGCAAGCACCATCCCGCCCTGCCGCTGTACACGGTGAAGGATGCCGAACGGGCAATCCGGCTCATGGAGGTGCGCCCGCTGCGGGAGGCCTTCGACGCCGCCGGATTCGAGGCTACGTTGCATGACGCCGGTCACATCCTCGGGTCGACTTTCGTCGAGGTGAAGAACGTAGACCAGGGCCTTACCGACACGATCGTCTTCAGCGGCGACCTCGGTCGTTACGAAGGCCCGATGCATGCCGACCCGGAATCCCTGCCTGCCTGCGACACGCTGGTGATGGAATCGACCTACGGCGACCGCCTGCACCTGGACGAATCGATGGAGGACCAGCTAGCCGGGCCCCTGCGCGAGACGCTCGAGCACGGTGGTACCGTCCTTATCCCGGCGTTCGCGGTTGCGCGTGCGCAGCTTGTCCTTATGCTGCTGCACCGGATGACGGAGGCAGGCAGGCTACCGCGTGTGCCCATCCACCTCGATAGCCCGATGGCGATCGATGTGACGGACATCTATCGCCGTAATGCGGGCACGGAGCATCTGGAACTACGGAGGGAAGATCTGCAGGGCAACTGGATCCAGTTCCATCGCACGGTGCCGCAGTCGATCATGCTGAATGACCTTGCGGGCCCGCGCATCATCATTGCTTCCAGCGGCATGATGACGGGTGGCCGGGTGCTCCACCACCTGAAGCGCCTGCTGCCGGAGGAAGGCAACCTTGTGGTACTCGTCGGCTACCAGGCGGCGGGGACGCGCGGACGCAAGCTGCAGGAGGGCGCGAAGTTCATCCGCATGCACGGCAGGGACGTCCCCGTGAAGGCGCGCGTGCTGGAGGTGGAAGGCCTCTCCGCCCACGCAGATGCGAAGGACCTGGAGCGCTGGGTGCTCTCTGGTCCAGCCAGGCCCAGGACGGTGTTTCTCGTGCACGGAGAGCCTGTCGCGCTCGAGGCGCTTTCGGGCCGGCTGGGACAGGACGGCATCGAAACGCGCATCCCCGCCCTGTACGACGAATTCGAGAGCGAAGGTGGCGGCCGGTGGCGCGAAGTCAGCGCGACGCCGGTCTAAGCTTGCGCCGGATCAAGATGCCGGACTCGCCGGACTAAGGGTGGCCCTGTCCCGCGAGGTTCGCGCGCACGATCCGGTAGTCCTGCTTCCAGGGCCGGGCCTGCTCGAAAAAGCCGCTGGCCCGCATAACGTCGGCGTCCTGGAAGCGGCGTCCCACGATCTGCAGGCCGACGGGCCATTTGCCGTCAGCCAGTCCCGCAGGCACCGACGCTGCGGGGTGACCCGTGAAGTTGAAGAAGAAGGTGGGGCACCAGCCGATGAGCCGATTGATCGGCTCGCCGTTGATCTCCGCCGGACCCAGAGTGTTGCCGTCATCGCCGTTCTCGACGGGGAGGCATGTCAGGGTCGGCGTCAGCAGCAGGTCGTACTGACTAAAGACGCTCTCGACGGCGTCGTAGACCTCTGTTCGGATCTCGGCATCGCTTGATGCGTCGACCACTGTCTGCTGGTTGACGACGTCCATCCAGTACGAGAGCTCGGGCGGCAGCGCCCCGGGGTCGGCTCGAAGGTCGATGCCTGCCTGACGGAGCTTCTCGACGCGGACAATGCTGGTGGGCACCATGAGCCTGCACCACAGGTCGCCCAGTTCCAGCGCGGTGCGTTCGAGCTTCATGTCGACCTCTTCGACGACGGCGCCGCCTTCGCGAAACGCTTCGATCGCCTTCTCGACGGTGCGCTGCACTCGCTCATCGACAGGGAAGACGCCGAGATCGCGCGAGTAGGCGATCCGGCAGCCGCGGACAGAAGGAGCGTCGACGCTGCCGAGCCAATCGACGGTGTCGCCCAGGCTGTAGGGGTCTCGCGCATCGGGCCCGCAGAGGGCATCCATCACGAAGGCGGTGTCCTCCACCGTGCGGGTGACGCAGCCTTCGAAGGTGAAGAGGCTAGACATGCTGAAGGCGGAAGGCCGGGACAGGCGGGCGACGCGGCCTGACGTGCCCTTGAATCCGAACAGGCCGCACCAGGCTGCCGGGATGCGGATCGAGCCGCCGCCGTCCGTGCCTTCGGCGAAGGGGACGAGTCCAGATGCGACGGCTGCGGCGCTGCCACCAGAGGAGCCGCCGCTGTTCCTCGTGAGGTCGAACGGGTTGCGAGTGGGACCGAAGAGGTAGTTGTCGCAGGTGCCGCGAAATCCCATGGTGGGGCTGTTCGTCTTGCCCACGGGAATAGCGCCGGCGTGCTCCATGCGCTCAGCGAAGGCGCAGTAGGCGTTGATCACGTGCGAGCGCAGGGCGGGGATGCCTCCGAGTGTGCCGATCCAACCCGGCCGAGAGTCGCTGAGGTCCTTGATCGCGGTGGGGATGCCGAGCAGAGCGCTGGTGTTATCGCCTCGCATGATCGTGGCTTCGGCAGCCCGGGCCTGCTCCATGGCGAAGTCCGCATTGAGGTAGACGAACGCGTTGACGGCCGGATTGACGGCATCGATTCGCTCGAGGGTGGCTTGCATGACCTCGACGGGCGAGACTCGCTTGCTTGCCATCAGGTCCGCCAGCTCCCGAATCGACAGGTAGGCCAGCTCGTTCGTGTCTGCTCCAGCCATCTCAGCCTCCTGAACGCAGAGGTAGTTCTCGAGAATTTGGGGCCAGTCTAACCTCGTTTTCAGGCGTTGACCTGCAGGTTTGACAGTCCGTTATCGCAGATACAGACTCCGGTGGTGATGCCTCTTACGCCAATCAGCTTCCAAAGCGGTCCGCTTCACATCGAAGGGGTCCTTTACGCGCCGGAGTCCGGTACTCCTGACGCCATCGTTGTGGTCTGCCATCCTCATCCTCAGGCCGGCGGCGACATGCACAACAACGTGGTTGTGACAATCGCAGAGGCGGTCCAGGGCCTCGGGATTTCTGCCCTCACGTTTAACTTCCGCGGTGTCGGCCGTAGCGAAGGCGATTACGACGGAGGTTTCGGCGAGCAGGCCGACGTCCGGGCAGCGATCGAGTACGCAGCCAGCATCACGGGCATCCAGCGCGTCGGGCTGGCGGGCTACTCGTTCGGGGCCGGCGTTGCGGCTGAGGTGGCGGACGAGACAGTGGGCGCCATGGCGCTCGTGTCTCCACCGACGAAGCGCCTGGAGGAGGCATCGAAGCTGGCCCGATACGCAGGTCCGCTGTTGCTGACCGCCGGGGATCTGGACCACGTTGCGTCCGTCGAAGCCTTGAATGCCCTTGCTGCCAGGCGGGTGGCCTCGACGGAGGTGGTGACCTTCCCGAGGGTGGACCACTTCTGGCGAGGCGCCGAAAACCAGCTCCAGGACCTCGTCAGCCGCTTCTTCTCGCCGCTTGCGAGTCAGTCGGTCTCGAAGGCTGCCAGACCATGACGACGCCGATTACGGGCGAGACGTGGGGAGACGAAATCGAGCGCGTCAGGGCGCATCTTCTGAACGAAGCGTCTCTGCCCTTGCCCCAGCTCCGCGGCAAGCTCGAGGTCGCGCGCGGCGAGCTGCTGCTTATGGTCCGGGGCGTCACGAACGAGCAGGCTCGGTTTCGTCCGAGCACGGGCGAAGGCGAGGACGCCTGGGGCATCGCGGAGGTTCTAAGGCACATCGCGAGCATCGAGTGGATCATGGCGGACCGAGTGCGTCAGCTGGGTCTCGGCCTGCCGCTGGAGCTGCAGGCGACGTATGCGGGCTTCATGGAGAGCATCGAGACCCGACAGCTGGATGAGCTTCTTGGCGTGCTTTCAAAGAGCTTCGCGGCGCTGCTGGCGTCCATCGATGAGATAGCCGGGCGAGAGCAACTGGACACGTTCGACGAACACCGACGGTTCGGGCGGCTCAACTGCCGTTCGTGGGTGGCGATGCATACGCTCCATCTGCGAGACCATGCGCGGCAAATCGAGAAGATCAGGTCGATGCCGGGATTCGCCTCGTAGCCGCATCGGGTCAACGCTCTTCTGCGCTCGAATACTTCAATCTTGACATCCGCCGTGTGCCGGTCAGAATGCTGACCAGCTAGCGAGTGATTCGCAGCCCGAGCGAAGGAGACCATCGTGCTTAACGCAGCCGACAATGACCTGCTCTGCCGAATTGGACCCGGGACCCTCATGGGTGACTTCATGCGACAGTACTGGATTCCAGCCGTCCGCTCCGACGAGCTGCCGAGCCCAGACTGTCCGCCGGTGCGCATCAAGCTGCTCGGCGAAGAGTTGATCGCCTATCGTGCGACTTCCGGTGCCGTCGGCCTGATGCAGAACGCTTGCCCCCATCGTGGCGCCTCGATGTTCTTCGGGCGCAACGAAGAGGAGGGACTGCGCTGCGTCTACCACGGCTGGAAGTTCGACGTGAACGGCAACTGCGTCGACATGCCATCGGAGCCGGCGGAGAGCAACTTCAAGAACAAGGTGCACGCGAAAGCCTACCCGACGCGGGAGCGTAACGGGATCATATGGGCCTACATGGGCACGCGGGAGCGTGACAACCTACCGCCGCTGCCCGATATCGAGGCCACTCTGCTTTGCGAAGGCCCTCACCAGATCTCGATCCTGCACCGGCCGTGCAACTGGATGCAGGGCTGGGAAGGCGAGATGGACACCGTCCACGCGGCGTTCCTTCACGGCGGCGCAACGACGCTAGAGAAGGCGAAGCCGGGAACGGGCGCCTGGTACAGCGCCAAGAGTCGCTCGGCCAAGTTCAGCGCGATCGACACCGACTTCGGCACTTCGTACGGCGCCTATCGTCCGGCAGAGGAAGACAGCTACTACTGGCGCATCGCTCACATGCTGTTCCCGTTCCACGCGATGCCGCCCCTGGGCCCGCTGGGAAAGAACGTGACTATTGGCATGTATGTGCCGATGGACGACTACCACACCCTGCAGTGGGAGATCATGATCGAGCCCGGCGTGGGCTCGACGCTGCAGGGCCTCGACGGCCGGGCCCAGGCGCCGGGTGCTCCGACGACGGGTCGCGGCACGACGCTGCCGAACACTTCGGGCTGGTACGGCCGGTTTAACATCGAGCAGAACTACGCCAACGACTACCTGATCGACCGGGAAGCCCAGCGCAACTGGGAGTCGTACTCCGGCATCCACGGCGTTCGGCAGCAGGACATGGCGGTGACCGAGAGCATGGGGCCGATCTACACGCGACACCGCGAGCACCTGGGCACAACCGACACGATGATCATCCGTACGCGCCGTCGTCTGCTCAACGTGGCGAAGGCGTATCGCGATACGGGCGTTCCGTCGCCGGGCGTCGACGATCCGACCGTGTACCGCCAGCGGTCGGGAGACCTCGTCCTGCCTCGCAGCCTCGACTGGTGGGATGGCACGAAGGACGTCCGAGAACGCTTCGACTACACGCCCAGCGAAGCTAACACCACCGTGAGCTAGCGGCTCATTCCAAGGTTACAAGGCGAAGGAGATGAGATTCCTGTAGTGGGGTCTCGTCTCCTTGCTGCTTTCTGCCCGGATCGCCGTTACCCTGAGATAGATCAAGCCTGTCATATAGAATGGTCTCGCGGCAGAGCAGCCGCACGCCGGTGAACAAGCGCCTCTTAGTTCAGGCCTCGAGGAGAGCACGATGAGCGATACCGTCACGCCGACAAGCAGCACCAGCGACCTCGACGTCATCGTGGTGGGCGGGGGCCTTGCCGGACTCTACACGTTGCACAAGATGCGAGAGCTCGGACTCAAGGCCCATGCATACGAGGCGGGCGCCGGTCTGGGTGGTACCTGGTACTGGAATCGCTACCCTGGCTGCCGGTGCGACATCGAGAGCCTCGAATACTCCTACTCGTTCTCGCCTGACCTGGAGCAGGAATGGCACTGGCCCGAGCGTTACGGCACGCAGCCGCAGATCCTCGAGTACATCGAGCACGTTGCGGATCGCTTCGACCTGCGCAAGGACGTCACGCTCAACACCCGGGTGCTCTCGGCCGGCTTCGATAGCACCGCCAACCGCTGGACGATTACGACGGATAAGGGCGAAACGGTCAGCGCGCCTTACATCGTGATGGCGACGGGCAACCTTTCGACACCGCGCGTGCCGGACTTCCCGGGCCTCGCTGACTTCAAGGGCGCCTGGTACCACACCGGTCTCTGGCCGCACGACGGCGTCGATTTCACAGGCCTGAGGGTCGGGGTTATCGGCACTGGGTCGTCCGGCGTGCAGTCGATCCCCCACATCGCCGAGCAGGCGGAACACCTGTACGTGTTCCAGCGCACGGCGAACTACATCCTGCCGGCCCGCAATGGGCCCATGGAACCCGAGCGCGAGCGAACGCACAAGGCGGAGTATCGGGAGCGCCGTGAAGCCGCCTATGGAACGCCCTTCGGCATCGCCGGACACCCACCTCCGACTCAGGGTGCTCTGGAGGCGACCCCTGAGGAGCGCGAGGCTGCCTACGCGGAGCGATGGGCCCATGGCGGCAGCATCAGCTTCCTGTTCACATACAACGACCTGCTTCTGAACGAAGAGGCGAACGAGACGGCCGCCGAATTCGTGCGCAGCCGGATCCGCGAGACGGTGAAGGACCCGGAGACGGCCGAGCTGCTGTGCCCATTCGACCACCCGATCGGCACCAAGCGCCTCATCCTCGACACGAACTACTACGAGACGTACAACCGGGACAACGTCACGCTTGTCGATGCTCGCAAGGCGCCAATTCAGCACATCACCGCCGGCGGCATTCAGACCACGGAGGCCGAGTACGAGCTCGACGCGATCGTGTTTGCCACTGGCTTCGACGCCATGACGGGTGCGTTGCGTGAGATCGAGATCAAGGGAGACGGCGGCGTTGAGGTACAGAGCAAGTGGGCGGATGGGCCGCGCACGTACCTGGGCCTGATGATGGCCGGGTTCCCGAACCTCTTTCTGGTCACCGGCCCGCAGAGCCCCGGCGTGAAGAGTCAGATGATCCTCTCGATCGAGCAGCACGTGAACTTCATCACCCGGATGCTCGGCTACATGGCAGAGCACAACTTCTCGCGCGTTGAGGCAGACCAGGAGGCCGAGGACCGCTGGGTGATCCACAACACAGAGGTGGCGGACGCGACGCTCTATCCCAGGGCGAACTCCTGGTACATGGGCGCGAACATCCCGGGCAAGCCGAGGATCTTCATGCCCTACGTGGGCGGCGTGCACACCTACAACGCTCACTGCAACGAGGTCGCTGCCAGGGGCTACGAGGGGTTCACATTCGCTACGCCCGCACCGGTCCCATCGCAGGTCGAGGACGTTGTCATCGGTTAGCGAGACAATCTTCGAAGCTGAGGCGTCGACTAGCGCGGTTCGGCGTAAAATTTCGTCGAACTGGCGACGCAAGGGGGCCACGGCATGACGCAACTCGTACCGAGCAACGACGTTCTGGGAGCGCGCATCGAGGGCGTCGACCTATCGCAGCCACTCTCGGATGCCGACTTCGAGCTCGTTCTGAGCGCCTTCGCCGACCACGGCGTGCTGTGTTTCCCAGGGCAGGACCTCGACCCGGTGGCCCACAAGGCGTTCGCGAGCCGCTTCGGTTCGCTGGAGGTCAATGTCGCATCGGGGCCGTTCGCGCTCGACGGGCACCCGGAGCTAATGTTCCTGTCGAACATCGTCGAGAACGGCCGTCCGCTGGGCCTGAACGACGCGGGGCAGGCCTGGCATACCGACATGTCCTACTCGGAGCCCGTCGCCTTCCTTAACGTCCTCTACGCGCTGGAGGTGCCGGAGCGCAACGGCGTGCCACTGGGCGATACCTTGTTCGCAAACCTGCGTGCGGCCTACGAGGACCTCCCGTCCGACGTGAAGGACGCCATCGATGGGCGCACAGCGACGCATGACTTCGCCAAGCTGTGGGATGAGATGCGCGAGCGCCCGGGGAGCATCCGGCAGCCTCTGACCGACGAGCAGCGCCGTCAGAAGCCGCCGGTCTCGCATCCGCTGGTGCTCAGGCATCCGGTGAATGGTCGCAAGAGCCTCTACTGTGACCCGGGCTACACGGTCAGCATTGATGGCATGCCGGAGCGCGAGAGCAGGGAGCTGCTCGACTTCCTGTTCGAGCACCAGTGCAAGCAGCAGTACATCTACGCCCACCACTGGGCCCAAGGCGACGTGCTTTGCTGGGACAACCTCTGGACCATGCACAACGCGGTCGCCGATTACGGCCCGGACGAGCATCGACTGATGCGTCGCTGCCAGGTGATGGCAGACCGGGTGTTCGCCACGACCTAGCGTTTGTTGTGGTGGAACGGCCGCGCATATCGAGGCGGGCAAATGAACCCGTCGCGCCGTTCATCACTCCGTCGTCGGCTGGCGCTTAACGGCGTATCGATTGAGACACGTGTCGAGGGACGGCACGTTAGAGAGATAGTCGGAAAACACCCAGCCGGACTGGGGCGACGAGATTTTGTACCACCCAGTGCCTATTTCGCCATCGTCCGCGTCCTGCAGTTGGAACTGCTCAATCTGCACTTCCGTCCCTTCGGTCAGGGAGCCGAGAACCTCCGAGTCCATGGTGGGCTGTGCGCGGACGTTCAGACCTTCGGGGGCATCGCAGACATAGCCGAGCGGCTGTGCACCTGCCATGGACGGCGTGGTCGGCGGCATCAATGCATTGGCAACCAGAAACACGCCCCAGCTGTCATCCGCATGCCTTCCGAGGATGATCCATCCTGTGCCCTGGCCCCCCGGGTCGAAGCCACCGAGCCTGACCATCCCCTCGGCAGCCGATGCAGGCAACGCAGTCAATTCGACCACACAGGACCGATCAGAATCAGTGCAGCGGGACGATGGCGGAACCAGGACGCCGTCCATCCGCTTGAGGGCGGCCTCGTGGATCTTCGCCAGTTCGGCGGCGTCTGCAGATAGCTCCTGAGGCGCTGCGGTAGCGGTCGGTACGTCGACCGTGGGGCTGGCGGTGGACACGGTCGCATCCGGCGTTTGCGGAGTCTGCTTCTGGGATGCAGCGCCATCGTCTCCACTGCAGCCGACCAGACATAGTGCGGTCACAGCCGCTACAACCAGCAGGCTCATAGACCACTTGTTGATCTCCAGCACCATGACGAGGAACCGTCCGTTCTGTCTACAACTGATGTATGCGAAAGCCGCAACCTTTGCTCGATTGCCTCGGGTACTCCCGGGCCAACTGCGCCTCTTGTAGGGTAGACAGACGACGTCGAGATTGCTTACAGGGTCAGGCACATCATCCCTCAAGAAGTCGAAGGGCATGAAAAAAAGCCTCTCGGAACCTTGAATCAGATTCGGAGAGGCGGTGAGTCTTGGTGGAGACGGGGGAGAATCGAACTCCCCGTCCAGAAGAAAGACGTCAGGGATCTACTACAAGCTTATCTGGGCATTTATCTCGCCTCGTGACCCGCCGCGCCAGCAGGCTGATCACAGGCACGTCCGGTAGTCTTAGGCTTCGGTTCCCGGTGTTACCGAAGCAGCACCCCGACATTTCGTCGCTGACTCCCCACCCATCGGGGTGAGATGAGGGTCAACGTCACAGCTAGTTAGGCTGCGAGGGCGACTTGGTTACGTTCGCCTGTTATGTTGTGCCACCTGATTAACGAGGGTGATGACACCTCGGCTTGCAATCCGGGTACGTTGTTCCCTGTCGAATCCTGTCGTCCCCGTGTACGTGACCTATTATATCGCCTGTATGGCGCGATTTCACGTCGTTCAGGTCACCAATTTCGAACAGATGCTCCAGGCGCTCGAGGTGCGGCGCCGGGTATTCATCGAAGAGCAGCAGGTGCCCGAAGCGCTGGAGATCGACGAGCACGACGGCGATCCGACCTCGCTCACGACGGCGCTGCACGTGCTCGGCCTGCTGGATGGTGTACCGGTCGCGACGGGACGGCTGCTGCTGCCGCACGATGAAGGGCAGGCGCACATCGGTCGCATTGCCGTGCTTGCGGAGCATCGCCGCGGGGGCTTCGGACGGGCCGTGATGCAGTCGCTGCACGAGATGGCGCTGCAGCAGGGGATCAGCGACATAACCCTGGCGGCGCAATTGCACGCTATCGGCTTCTATGAGGGTCTCGGGTATGCAGTGCACGGCGACGTTTTCCTGGACGCGGGCATCGAGCATCGGTGGATGGACATTCGCCTCAGCAGTCCTGACCCGGGGTTGGGGTCTTCTTGACGTTGGCGAACGATCAGCGTCGTTAAGTCTCTAAACGACTGACGCCAAGTTTTGCTAGAATGAGCGCCACTGTATGAGTACCGAGGCGGATAGACCGCTTTTACTGTCTATGTACAACCGAATAAGCGGCCCGGCTGAGGAGACGCGTTGAGCGAATCCCCCAGACCTGAAGCAACGGCCAAGCACGATCCACTCGCGGCCCTTCGGCAGCCCCAGTTCGTCCTTTACACGACCAGTCGCATGTCGTCGTCGATCGCCAACGCCATGCTGCAGGCGATCCTGGCGTGGCACGTCTACACACTAACCGGATCGGCGCTGAGCCTGGGTTTCCTGGGCCTGGCGCGCTTCTTGCCTGCGTTGGGCATGTCGCTGGTCGGCGGCGCCGTCGCCGACACGTACAACCGGCGCAACGTGATCATGGCGGCACAGACCGTCCCACTGACCTGCGGCATCATCCTGTCCATCGCCACCTTCAACGGCTGGGTCAGTGCTGGGCTGATCTACGGCCTGGTCCTCTGCGTTGGCTTTGCCAGTAGCTTTGAGAACCCCGCGAGGCTCGCCCTCCTGCCGTCGATCGTCAAGCCGGAGACTTTCGCCAACGCTGTTACCGTGAGCTCCACGCTGCAGAGCCTGGGCATGGTGACCGGCGGCGTGATCGGCGGCTTTCTTGCCGTATTCGACCTCGGGGCTGCTTACGTTGCCTACTCGGTGGCGATTGGGTGCGCTTTCACCGGCATGGGGCTCCTGCGCTACAAGCAGTCCTACGATGGCCCCCGACGCAGCGTTAGCATCGCCGCCATTCGCGAGGGCCTGCACTTTGTCGGCACGCATCAGGTCATCCTCGGCGCCATGTCGCTGGACATGTTCGCCGTGATCTTCGGGGGCGCCAAGGGCCTGTTGCCTGTGTATGCGAAGGATATCCTGCACGTCGGCGGTCTTGGTTACGGCCTGCTCATCGCCTCGATCGACATCGGCGCATTCATCATGGCGATGGCGCTTGTGATGCGGCCCCCGATCTATCGCACCGGCCGGGCCCTGCTGTACTCCGTTGCCATGTTTGGCGTCCTTACAATGGCGTTCGGACTCTCGCGCAACATCTACCTCTCGATCGGGCTGTACATGCTGATCGGTGCAGCGGACGAGATCAGTGTCGTCATGCGCAATGTGATCATTCAGCTGACGACGCCGGACGCTTTACGAGGGCGGGTGAGCGCGGTGAGTCAGGTGTTCATCCAGGCTTCGAACCAGATGGGTGCAATGGAATCGGGTTTCGTTGCCGCCATCTCGACCGCCACCTTCGCCGTCGTTAGCGGTGGCGCGGCTGCCGTCGCCGTCACCTCCGCGATCGGTTGGCGGCTGCGCGAGCTGTACGACTACAAGACGGAAGCCCATTTGAAGTGGGACACGGATGACGATGCCGACACCCCGGAGGGGGTGGAGGAGCCCGCCGCGGCCCCCGGCGGGTGAGTTTCCGCGCCGGAGGCCTGCCGAGCTCTGATCAGAGAGTCGGTGGCGGACGATTAGCAGGTGAGATGCCACCGAAGTCCTCGGCGTCTCTGCCGAGGCCGGGGCCATTCACCTCATTTCGCAGCTTTGCCGGTCCAATTCCCCGCCGGGTGAGGATGAGTTGGATCAGCTCCCGGGAAGCGGTATCGATCGTCTCGGTACCCAGCCAGTAGTCCGGCGCCCACCGGACGTCGACCAGGAAACGGTCGGTTCGCACTTCCTTGACGATGCCGAGGCGCTTGCCGTCTGCACTCATGACGGTGGCCCCGACGCTTACCGAAGTACCTGTACTGCTTTGACTCATAGCCATCACTAGTACCTCCTTGCATTCAGCGCTTCGGAGACGCTGAATCCACAAGGTAGGCTTGAATAGATACCGTTAACGTAAACGTCCACTGCCCAGGAGATTACGAAAGCGTCGATGGCCAGAAACGGTGGGGACCAATCGTCCAGGACTTAAGTGACTGTGCCAGGGCGCCGGCTACTGCATGACGCCGACGCGGACGTTGCGGAAGCGGGAGGCGCTGGCGCCATGGCCGGTGTGCGCGACCTGCTCCGGCTGGCCTTTGCCGCAGTTCGGTGTGCCCCAGACCACCCAGCCGTCCCGATTGACGATGGCGTCGCAGGAGCCCCAGAACTGGGGCGTGATGCCGGTGTAGGTGGCGTTCTTGATCAGGTCGCCGAGCTTGCCGTTCTTGATTTCGCGCGCGAGCTCAGTGCCGAACTGGAAGTTGAGCCGCTTGTCGTCGATGCTCCACGAGCGGTTCGTCTGCATGTAGATGCCATCGTCCGTGTCGGCGATGAGGTCCTCGAAGCTCCAGTCACCCGGCTCCAGGCTGACGTTGGTCATGCGAATCAGGGGCAGATGGGCCCAGGAGTCGGCCCGCATGGCAGCGCCTGAGAGGCCCGTAACCAGCGAATTCGGACCTTGAGCGAGGTCGGGGCGGATGTGGAGGAGTTGCTGGGCGGTCTCTCGCGAAGACAGGTAGCCGAGGAAGTTGCCGTTGCGCACGACGGGCACGCTTTGAGCCGGTACGCCTTCATCGTCGAAGCCGAAAGTGCCGAGGCCGCCGGGAATCGTCGCATCGGCGGTCAGGTTGATGACTTCTGAGCCGTAGCGAAAGTCGCCGAGCTTCTCGGGCGTGAGGAAGCTGGTGCCGGCGAAGGCTGCTTCCGTACCGAGGACGCGGTCGAGCTCGACAGCGTGACCGCAGCTCTCGTGAATCTGGAGACCGACCTGCGAGCCATCGAGCACAACGGTTGTAACACCGGGCGGGCAGGGCTTTGCGGTCAGGAGGGCGGAAGCTTCTTCAGCGATTCGGCCGGCGTTGGCTTCGAGGTCCCAGCGCTCGACGAACTCCCAGCCCTCGGTAGCCTGGTGACGGCCGATGCTGTTGGGGTAGCTGCGGTTCTGGACTTCGTCCTCACCGACAGCGGTGGCGACGACGGAGGCGCCGGTCTCATAGAGGTCCTGCTCGATGAAGGCGCCCTCGCTGGAGGCGAAGGTCTTCTGCTCGCGCTGGTTATAGAGGTTCGATTCGGCCATAACGATGTTCGGCACGCCGGCGATGGTCTTGTTCACGCGCAGGAGCAAGCCGATCTTGTCCTCCAGCGACACGGCGAAGGGGTCTTTGACGATCGGCGTGCGGTATTGGGCGACGTGACGCATTGGCGGGCCGATGTGTGCCCGAGGGCCACCCGCCATCGACGACGCCCTGGCGATCTTCACGGCCTCAGCGGCGACACGGTCGGCTTCGGCGAGGTTCATCTTGTTCGATGACGCGAAGCCCCAGTACCCATCGACGATGACGCGGACGCCGAAGCCCAGCGATTCTTCGACGACGAGGCCTTCGATGTTGTGCATGCGGGCGGTGACTGACTGCGACTCGAATTGGACGATGCGCACGTCGGCATAGGCAGCGCCACGCAATCGGGCGGTATCGAGGGCTCTCATGGCAACGTCACGCATGTCGACCTCCGGTCGGTGGTTAGTCGTCAGTCTTTGGTTGTTAGTTCTTGATTGGCGTTCACAGGAACGGCCTATCAGCAATGTAGCTGCAGGTCTTCAGACCTGCAATCAGAGTTGTGCGATGGCCTGGCTGCGATACGGCCAGGGAAGGCTCTCAAGCGGTCCGCGGCGAATGCGGGGGCCCGGCCCGCCCGCGCTCCCGGGGGCGCGGTTCGCGAACCGCCCCTACGATATCTGATCCCCTTATTTTTCGATTTTCCGGGGGATTTTCTGAGTCTGCGTTTCGTAAATTCGATGATTGGAATAAATCGCTGCGGTCAGTTGATCTCGACGCGGGCGAGGGGCGTGGCGTCCCCATGACGACGTGACTGAAGGGCTTCGATCTCATGGAGGTCCTTGAGAAACATGCGATGAAGGTGCGCTTCGTACCGCTGGACGTGCTCGATGGAGCCGGTGGGGAAAACACGGTCGAGGCGAACTGCGGCACCGTTGAGGCCTCGGACGAGGGCTCTGTACTCGCTGAGATACGCGTCGGATGGCCTGAGGGCGTAGGACTCGAAGCCAATGAGGCGGTTGAGGCGCCAGAGGGTGAGGGCGATACGGTGGGCGAGAACGAGCTCGAGATCGCCCTGGGGCTTGAGGGCGGCGATCTGGCCGGCGAGATGGCGATCCCAGTCGGCCTGCTGCTCGATTTCGGGGATGACGGGATTTGTGGAGAGGATGCCGTGGCGAGTTGCGTTGGCCGCGGGTGAGGACTTCGCCTTTGGCGGCCGGCCACGGGGACGACGGACGGGCAGGGGAGCTGGGTCAGGGGAAGGGCTCGTCATCGGAGGACTATGGCAACCGGGGGGCTGAGGTCAAAGAGGGCGGTGACATGCGCAGGCTTTGCGAATGCACCAGGTAATCGGTGACGACGCCATATCGTGTTGTGCAGGGTCGCCCATTCCGCGTACGGCCTTCTGTTGCCGGGCTGGCGCATGGAGACGCTCTACTCGCTTCGTGAGATTGCCGCGGCCCTCCTGGTGTCGAGCCTCGCAATGACAGCCCTGCACCGACTCGCGGTTTGTCCCATGCCTTTATGCTTCACTCATGACTATCGAGGGCTATTTCGGCGTCGAGGGGGATGAGCGGGAGGAGTACCTGGGCTCCCTTTCGCCGGACGAACTGCTGCAGCTGGGCATCGACCTGTATAACGCGGGGCACTACTGGAACGCGCACGAGGCGTGGGAGGAGGTGTGGCTGGAGTCCGAGCGGGGGATGCGCAACTTCTACCAGGGGCTTATCCAGGTCGCCGCGGGGTTCGTGCATGTGACGCGGAATCGGTATCCAGGCGGGGTAAAGCTGTTGGGATCGGGGATCGAGAAGCTGGAGCTGTATCGGGGCGACTTCATGGGCGTCGACCTCGCATCGCTGGTGGCGGGAGCGCGCGCGGCGCGGACACGACTGCTGGAGCTGGGCGAGGACCGCATTGGTGAGTTCGACCGTAGCTTGATCCCGAGGATTACACTCGTATCGGAGTGATCTGATGGGATTGATTTCTCGACTGTTCCGGATGGCGGCCCGGGCGCAAGTGTTCGACCCGGAAACGGCGTCGCAGGTGCTGAAGGCGCACGAAGAGCACCCGAACCTGGGGCATCGCGGGTTGCACAAGGTGCTGGAGGACCGCGGTGTGCATGTTTCGGAGCCGGAATTGAAGCGCTTCCTGCGGATCCAGGGGATTCGGATCGAGGGGCATGATTCCACGCCGCCGCCCTCATCGACGTTCCCGCCGGTGGCCTGAGGTGGCGTGACGGGCATCCGTGGTTGATCCGCTGGCCGTGGTGATGAGTCAAGAGCCGATAGTCGAGAAGAAGTCTTAATGCCCCGCAACAGCCTTGAGCCGTAAGGAGGCCTGCGCCTATACTGGCATTGGCGGCGGTTTCGCGACCACCACAAACGGAGAGTACGTTTTGGCTTATAAGATTATCGAGACCTGTATCGGCTGCACGGCCTGCACCAAGCGCTGCCCGACCGAGGCGATTACGGGCTCACGTAACGTCATTCACCAGATCGACCCGGACCTGTGCATCGACTGCGGTGCCTGCGCCGTGGTCTGTCCGCCCGAGGCGATTCTGGACGAGATGGGCGACGTCGGCCGGACGTTCCCGCGCAAGGACTGGCCCAAGGCGAACGTCATCGAGGACAACTGCATCGGCTCCGGTTGTGAGCTGTGCATCTCGGTCTGCCCCTTCGACGCGCTGGAGCTCGACGTTTCGGGCGGCAAAGTGGGCGACTTCTTCGGCATCGCGAGCGTCATCGAGCGCCGCTGCACGGGCTGTCGGCTGTGTGAGCAGTCGTGCGGCTGGAGCGCGATCTACATCGACCCGCCGCGGGAGATGCAGAAGAAGCTGGTCTGGCCCGACGATGAGGGCGAAGAAGAGGCGAAGCCGGAAGCAGAGCCCGCCGCCAAGGCATAGATAGCCCGGCAGATTTGACACCATGGGAGGCCTCCGATATTCGGAGGCCTCCTTCAATTTGCCGACAGGGGTCCCGCGTACGTAATGCTTGACGGGTAGACGTGGTTCTCTTTAGTAGATGCGCTCCGGAACTATCCTTGTCGTCTTCATCGTCCTCGTGATCATCGCCGCCGGCATTACGTCCACGCCGAGACCGGATGGGCCGCTAGAGATCGTGCCGCCGGAGCCGTCTTTCGGCGTGAAGGACCGAGTGGCCGATACCGAGGCGATACCGACGCCGTACTCTGCGGATGAGCCGTCGCTGCGGGAGCTGGCGGAGAGTGCCGGCCTGCTGATCGGCGGGGCGGTGGAGCCCAACGACATGGCCTGGGAGCCGGACTACGACCCACTGGTGGCGCGTGAGTTCAGCATCGTCACGACCGAGAACGTGCTCAAGTTCGCGCAGGTGCGCAAGACGCCGAATCGATATGTGTTCGGGCCGGCGGACGTGATCGTCGATTTTGCTCAGCAGAACGGACTGAAGGTGCGAGGGCACACGCTGGTCTGGCATGAGGAGATCCCGGGCTGGCTGAAGAGCGGCGCCTACACGAAGCAGGAGGTGTCCGACCTGCTGGAGCAGCACATCAAGACGCTGGTGGGCCGGTACAAGGGCCGGATCCAGTACTGGGACGTTGTTAACGAGGCGATCGACTACGACGGCAGCATGCGCGATACGTTCTGGTCGGAGAACCTGGGGCCGGACTACATCGATAAGGCTTTCGAGTGGGCGCACGAGGCGGACCCGGACGCGAAGCTGTTCTACAACGACTACGGCGCCGAAGGGCTGGGCGCGAAGTCGGATGCGGTGTATGAGCTGGTGAAGGGCATGGTGGAACGCGGTGTGCCGATCGACGGCGTCGGCTTTCAGGGTCACTTCACGCTGGACAACGCGCCGGACCAGGCGGACGTGGCGGCGAACATCCAGCGCATCGCAGATCTGGGGCTCGAAGTGCAGTTCACGGAGTTCGACGTGCGCCTGAAGGAGCCGGTGACGGAGGATGCACTCAACGCGCAGGCGGGTGTTTACTGGAGCATGATGAACGTCTGCGCCCAGAACCCGGCTTGCACGGCATTCATCACCTGGGGCGTGACGGACAAGTTCTCCTGGATCCCACACTTCGTTCCGGGCTACGGCGCGGGCCTGATGTTCGACGAGAACTACGACCCGAAACCGGCGTACTGGGCAGTGCGCGATGCACTGGAGCGCCGGCTCGACATCGGCGCTTACGCGACGAAGTAGTCGGGGCTTCCGCCAATCGGGGCGTTCAGGCTAGGCTCAGCGAGATGCCTGACGACGTGCTGAAGGTGAAGCGGCTGCGCGAGGGCGCTCGATTGCCCACACGCGCGACGGCCGGCTCATCCGGCCTTGACCTGTACGCCTGCCTCGATGCGCCGGTGGAGCTATCGGAGGACGTGACGCTGGTGTCCGACCGGCATCGCGACGGAGGTGCCGCCGGGTTACGACCTCCAGATCAGGCCCCGCAGCGGCCTCGGCAGGCGAGGTGTTGACATAATATTCGGGACACTCGACTCGGACTACCGGGGCGAGATCTTCGTCTCCATGCGTACCTTTGGGTCCACGAAGAGCTTCCTTGTTGAGGACGGAGACCGTATCGCTCAGCTGGTGATCGCACGCGTCGAAGAGATGGACGTGGTGGAGGTCGAAGAGCTGTCGGACTCGACGCGGGGTGCCGGCGGCCACGGGTCTACAGGGCGGTAGCAGGCGCAGAGGGCAGGCGGATGCGGGATTCCGGCCGGCTAAAGGCGTCGTGATGCTTAAGGGCCGAGAGCACCTCTCTCTGTGGTCGATGACTGGCAACGGGATCAGCCCGAATACGTCTTCGCGCTTAGAAAAGGCTACGCCAGTGAGCGGCCGGCGAGCATGCCGCCGTAGGCGAGGGCGAGGCCGGCGATGATGCTGCCGGCAATGTAGGCGAAGACGAAGAGGACCTCACCACTTTCAAGCCGATCGGCCGATTCGAACATGAAGGTCGAGAACGTCGTGTAGGCGCCGAGGAAGCCAACGGCGCCGAACCAGCGCCAGAAGGCCGGTAGCTCGGCACGCTCTTCGATGAAACCGAGGAGGAGGCCGAGGACGAGCGCGCCCGTCAGGTTGGCGATCAGAGTACCGAGGACGGATGGGCGGCCGGTAATCTCGTTCATGAGCGTGGCGACGGCATAGCGGGACATCGCACCCAGCGCACCCCCCAAACCAATCGCGAGCATTCGACCCATAGTTGTCCCGAGACTAGGTACTCGCACGCGTACGAGCAAGGAGGTGAGGGGGTAAGCGCCGGAGATCACGGCCTGCAACTGCCGAAGAAGCGTTTCGGCCCGCTGGGAGTCAGCTCATGGAAGAAGGGCTACGTGCTTCGACAGGCTCAGCATGCCTTGATGAAAGACGCCATGGGGATGAGAGCGAGGTCAGACGCGATTGAAGGTATCCATGGCGCGTTCCCAGCCGTCACGGATGATCTTCTCGACGGCGTCGGCGACGCGCTCTGCGGCGTCCTCGAGGATCTGCCGCGAGTCTCTGGGGGGATCATTGAGCAGCCAGTCGATGACGACGTCCTGGTCCCAGGAAGGCATCTTGTTCTTCCAGGGGCGGCCGACGCCGACGCGGATGCGGCCGAACTCGGTGTTGCCCAGCGCGCCGCCGATTGACTTGAGCCCGTTGTTGCCGCCGTGGCTGCCCTTGGGGCGGAGACGGATGCGACCTTCAGGCAGATCGAGGTCGTCGTAGATGACGATGAGGTGGTCAACGGGGACGTCTTCGCGCTTGAGGAACTGGCGTACGGCGCTGCCGGTGCCGTTGTAGAAAGTCGTGGGTTTGACCAGGAGAACCTCGGCGCCGGCTATCTCGCCCTTACCGGCGTCGGCCGGCGTGCGCTGCCAGAACTTGGGGCCCTTCATCTGGATATGGTGACGGCGGGCGATGGCATCGATGCACCAGAAGCCGACGTTGTGCCGGTTGCCTTCGTGCTCCTTGCCGGGGTTGCCCTGACCGCTGATAACGTAATCGGTCACGCGAGGTCCTCTCGGCCGATGACGATGCGTCCGCCGTTGTCGGCGAGCTCGTCCTGCAGGAGGCGCCGGAAGGTCTCGACCACCGCATCGAGGCTATCGTTCGTGACCTCAGGAAAGGCCTCGGAGAGACGATCGATGAGGTTGACGCGGGGTTCGGGCGTCATGAGGAGGTCGCCGAGGAACTCCAGCAGGCCTTCGTCCAGCACCTGAGCCAGGCCGGTGAGGTCGGACGCCTGGACGACCTGGATGAAGCGGTCGAGGCGGTCTTCCCGGGCGCGGCCGGGGCGGGCGAGGAGGCGGCTGACGACGCGCTGAGCGAGGCGAGTCTGCTGCACGGCGAGGCCACGCTCGATGGCGATTAGAACCGTGTTGAGGGTCTCGACCGGGGCGACCTCGCCGAGGCGGAAGCCGCAGTACGGGCACACCGGCGTCTCGGCCAGCTCGGCAGCGAGCTGCACAACATCGGTGGAGCAGACCTCCGCGGTTTCGAATGTGTGGAACTGCACAAGAGCAGAGAGGGCTACGGGTGCGCCGAGGCGTTCGAGACGGTTGAGCTTCTCGATGGCATCGGTCTGCCACTGCGCTGCTTCGACGTCGTCCACGACGGCGGCGAGGTGACGGTTGTACTCGGCGTGCTGGGCCGTGTACTGAGGCAGGTAGGCGCGCCGCCATATCTGAATCGTGTCTTCCATCCAACCGAGGCGAGAGGGCTGCTGCCAGAGGGTCTCGAACGTGGTGGCGTCAAGGAGGGCGGCCTGATCGGTAGCGAGCTCCGGGTAGGCGGCCACGGGGGTGACGGCGGCGCTGAGGTAGGCGCGCTGTCGCATGAGTGCGAGCGCGCTGCCAGCGTCGCGGTCGAGGCAGCGCAGGAAGAAGAGGGCTTCCCGGAAGCGCTGGGGCGACTCGAAGAGTGAGGCCGCTTCCGAGAGCGCCTCATCCACAGTGCGCCGCTGCGCGATGGCATCGAAGGCATCGAGGGCACCAAGTGTGGTCTCGTCATTGCCGGCAGACGTGCGGCACCGGTAGAGCATCGACGCAAGGATGCTGAGCGGATCGGCGTCGGATATGCGGGAAGAATCGCCGGCGAGGGCGTCGTAGAGGGCGTCGCGAAAGAGGCGTGCGCGCGAAGAGTAATCGGACGACATGCCTGCCTATGATAAGCGACCGATTGAGCGGGCTGAATCGGGGAAGACTCTAAGGTCACCCTCACCTCGTAAGGAGGGTGAGGCGAGAGAGCTAGCCCGCGGCCGGTACGGGGCGAAGGTTCTCGACGGCGCCGGGAAGGCGTTGGGCGACGGCTTCGATCTCCTCCGGCGTGGTCGTCGCCGAGAGCGTGAGGCGGAGGCCGCCGACCGCTTCAGGCATGGTGAGGCCCATGGCGAGCAGGACGTGGGAGGGCTCCCAGGTCTGCTGACCGCACGCCGCGCCGGCGCTGGCAGCGATGCCCAGCTTATCGAGCTCTCGCACCAGATCATCGCCGCGCACACCGGGGAAGCTCACGTTGACGTTGTTGGCGAGCCGATCGGTGGGATGGCCGTTGAGGCGAGAGTCTGGAATGGCGGCCAATGCGGCTTCGATTAGCCGGTCTCGCAGCTTCGAAATGCCCTGGACGGAGGCTTCGCGGGTGGCTTCGGCGTCTTCGAGGGCGGTGGCGAGGCCGACGGCGCCCGCGACGTTTTCGGTGCCAGCACGGCGCTGTCGTTCCTGGCCGCCGCCGGTCTGCTGAGGCGCGAATGGGACGCCGCGTCGGATGTAAAGCACGCCGGAGCCCTTCGGCCCGCCGAACTTGTGGCCGGCGAGACTGAGCAGGTCCACGCCGAGGTCATCGACGTTGAGGGGGAGAAATCCGGGCGCCTGGACGGCGTCCGTGTGCACGGGCACGCGCTTGTGCATCTCGCGGGCACGGGTACGCACAGCGCGGGCGATATCGGCGACGGGCTGCAGGGTGCCGACCTCGTTGTTCGCGAGCATGACGGAGACGAGGACGGTGCTCTCGGTGATGGCGTTGACGATGGCGTCGACGCTGACGCGGCCGTAGCCGTCGACGGGAAGGTAGGTGACTTCGAAGCCGTACTGCTCGAGGTAGTTACAGGTGCGGAGGACGGAGTCGTGCTCGACCTCGGTGGTGATGATGTGGTTGCCGGCGTGAGCCTTCATCTGGGCGAAGGCGACACCCCGCAGGGCGGCGTTGATCGACTCGGTGCCGCCGCTGGTGAACATGACATCGGACGTACGGCAGCCCAGGATGCGCGCCACGGTGGCGCGGGACTGGTCGATGGCGTCCTGTGCCTGACGGGCGAGGCCGTACGAGGCAGACGGGTTACCGAAGCTGCCGGTGAGGTACGGCATCATCGCGTCCAGGGCCTTGGGGTTGAGGGGCGTGGTGGCCGCGTTGTCCAGGTAGATGAGGTCGTTTACGGCCGTCACAGGTTCAAGGTAGCGTCAGGGTAGAGCACTGTCAATTTTACAGCGCACCCTGGCAGCGGTCGGCTTGAACACGCGCTACAGGTTCTCAATCTCGAAGGGCTCAATGTCGTCGGCGGGCTGGAAGCCGAAGATGCGGCCGTAGAAGAGGAGCTCGGCTTCCAGGGAGCGCTTGATGTTCTCGGCGCGCCGGAAGCCGTGCTGCTCGCCCTCGAAGGGGAAGTAGGCGACGGGGACGCCCTTCGAGCGCAGGGCTGCGACCATGGTCTCGGCCTGGTTGGGCGGGACGATGCGGTCTTCGAGGCCCTGGAAGAAGATCACGGGCGTGGAAAGCTGATCGGTGTGGTGGATGGGGGAGCGCTCGACATAAGTAGCGCGTGCTTCGGGGTACGGGCCGATGAGGTTGTCGAGGTAGCGCGACTCGAATTTGTGCGTGTCGGTGGCCAGCGCTTCGAGGTCGCCGATGCCGTAGTGGGAGGCGCCGGCGCGAAACACGTCGTAGAACGTGAGGGCAGCGAGGGTGGTATAGCCACCGGCGCTGCCTCCCGTGATGGCGACGCGGTCGGGATCGACGCGCCCCTGGCCGGCCATGTAGAGGGCGCCATTCGTGCAGTCGGCCACGTCGACAAGGCCCCAGGCGCCGTTGAGGCGTTCGCGGTAGGCGCGGCCGTAACCGGTAGAGCCGCCGTAGTTGACGTCGAGCACGGCGACGCCGCGCGAGGTCCAGTACTGGATGCGCGGCGAGAACGTAGCGGCGGTCGCGGCCGTGGGGCCACCGTGAGACATGACGAGTAGAGGCGGGAGTTCGCCGCCGGGCGCCGTGTACTCCAGGTTGCGCGGCGGGTAGAAGAAGGCGTGGGCGGTGACACCGTTATCGGTAGGAAACTCGACAGGCTCGGCGACGGAGATGTAGCCGGGATCAAGCTCGAAGGTTGAGGAGCGCTTGATCACATCGATAGCGCCGGACTCGAGTTCGACGCTGACGAGGGCACCGGGCAAGGTCGGAAAGCCGGCGTACAGGTAGGCGCGACCATTGGCAATCGTGAGGTCCCGGGCGCTGGCGATCGGCGTGTCGATGTCGATCAGCGCCCCGCTCGAATCGATGCGGGCGAGGCGCCAGAGACCATCGCGGGCGTAGGTGACGATGAGTCGATCGCCGTCGAAGGCGTAGGTGGTGGTTCCGAGCTGCCAGAGGGGCTGTGCGAAGTCGTAGGGCTGAGGGCAGAGCGCCACGGGCTCGGCTGCGAGGTCGTCAAAGCGATAGAGGTTCCAGTAGCCGCTGCGGTCCGAGACGAAGTGCAGCTTGCCGTCCGGCGACCATTCCGGCTGCACGATCGACTCACCGGGACCACCGGCGAGCTTTCGCGGGTTGATGAGGGCGTCGCCCAGCACGTCCGCTACGTAAAGCAGGGTGGCGTCCCAGGGCATGTTCGGGTGGTCCCAGGCGATCCAGGTGAGGTGAGCACCGTCCGGACTGAGGCGGGGGTAGGCAAAGAAGTCGTGGCCGCCGGCGAGCGAGGTCTCGACGCCGGTTGTGAGATCGACTGCGGCGATGTCGTTTACGGGCTCTGTGTCGCCGGAGTGCACCTCACGGACGCAGATCAGGCGATTGTGGGCGTGATCGATGAAGAAGTCTGCATAGCGGTGTTCTTCCTGGGTAGTGAGGGGCGCAGGATCCGCACCAGGACGCACGACGTAGAGCCGCTGATCGGCGAAGTTGGCGAAGTAGACCGTGTCGCCATCGACGAGGTAGTCGGCGCCGCCGTACTCGTGCACACGGGTGCGGGCGTTGAAGGGGACTTCGATGACGTCTTCGGTTGAGCCGCTCGGGTGGTGGCACACGATGGCGTTGCGGCCGCCCTCCGTGGGCCGCCCTTCCTTCCAGTACACGAGATCGCCCCGAACGATGGGCTGGGAGAGGGCGATGTTGCTCGCCACGAGGACATCGGCGGTGATCGGTGATTTCCAGGTGCCGTAGGGTGCGATGGTCATGGGCCAAGCTTAAGCCTTCGCGGCGAAGGCTACGAGGTCTGGAGTATGCCGCGGTCTGTTGAGGAGGAGTCCCTCGTAGCGATCTTTGAGACCCGCCCGAGCTCAGCTCCCGGCCGGGCCTTCGCAATAGCGCTTGAGGTTGGCCAACGAGGCCTCGAAGCCGTTGCGGACGAGGCGGCCGTCGACGAACCGGAGGATGACGCCGGCGATAAACGGCGCCATGACGCGCAGATTGACGTGGAGGTCGAGGCGGGTGCCCGAGGGCGTCTCCGTCAGCACGTAGGTCTCGTCCATGCGCTGGCGCCCGAAGTCGAGGAGAGAGTGCAGGCGGTGGTTCGGCTCGACGTGCTGGGGATGGTCGTGGAGGAGCTCGCTGGTGCCTTCGCAGCGCCACCGGACGTGCTGGCCGGGCTGGGGGTAGTCGGGCGGCGCGTCGAGGGCAGCGATGACGGTCGTGTCCCAGCGCGTGACGGCGTGCGGGTCGCACAGGGCGCGCCAGACGGTGTCGGGTGGCGCGGCGATGTCTACGGCGAGGTGAATGCGGTAGGGCACTATGGCAGCTTACCTCGGTGGAGGCGGTAGGCGATGATAGGCTTAGGCGGGCGGGGCCAGCAGGAGGCGGTAGATGCGGTTGCTCATGGCGGCGGTAACGGTTGTGGTGCTCGCGCTGGGCAGCATCTCGTGCAGCGGCAGCGATTCGCCCACCAAGAGCACGGTGAATGTGACGCTTTCGGAGTGGGAGATCGCCGCGGAGCCAGGGACAGTAAAAGCCGGCGACGTCACGTTCGAGGTCAGGAACTCGGGCGAGATGGCGCATGACTTCGTGATCGTGAAGAGCGACCTGCCACCGGGCGAGCTGCCGACGAGCGATGAAGCCGTCGACATGTCGAGGCTGAACCTGGAGGGCAGCGCCGGCCCTTTCGCGCCGGGGACGGCGACAACGGGCGAGAGCGGATACACGGTCAGCCTCTCGCCGGGCAAGTACGTGCTGCTGTGCGACATCGTGACGCGTGAGGGCGGCGACGTCGAAAGTCACTACCGCAACGGCATGTACACGTCCTTCCTGGTCGAGCCCTAGTCTTCAGCCAAACGGACGACAACCGGACGGCTTGGCTGGTATGGCCGCGTAAGCCATGATGGCTCTGGCCGAACAAAGAGGCGCGGTGCCCCGTCGCGGCCGAGAGGAGTGATCCGTTTGCAGTACGTTGCTTCGCCCACGCTGGCGGATGCCCTGTTCCCCAAAATCGATACGGATAACAAAGCGCTGGCCTGGGCGCGGGAGTTTGTTCTGCTGGCCGGGTTCGCTGCCTTCGTAGGCCTCGCGGCGCAGATCCAGATGCGAGTGCCGTGGACTACGGTGCCGATAACGGGTCAGACGTATGCAGTGCTGGTGACCGGCGGCGCGTTGGGCTTCCGGCGGGGCGCAGGCGCGCTGTTGTTGTATGCGGTGGTCGGCATGTTCCTGCTGCCGATCTTTACGCCGGGTTCCTCTGCCACGTCAGGCACGTGGGACCTGCACTTCATCCTGCCCTGGTCCGGCACCGAGAGCGTGATCTGGAACCTGGCGAACGGCGGCTACATCGTCGGGTTCATCATGGCGGCCGGGTTGGTCGGCTTCATGTCGGAGCGCGGCATCGACCGGGGGCCCTGGGTGCAGGTGGCGATGCTGGCAGGCAACGTGCTGATCTACGTGCCGGGCCTGCTGTGGCTGGGCTACCTGATCGCGACGGAGTGGACGGCGCCGGGCGGTAGCGCACCGCTGAGCGAGCTGATCGCGGGCACGGACACGCTGGACAAGACGCTGAAGGGCGGCCTTTATCCGTTTATTGTCGGTGACCTGATGAAGCTGCTCGCGGCGGCGGCGACTCTGCCGGCCGCATGGTGGGTCGTCGAAAAGCTGGGGCGGCACCGGCAGTAGTTGTCGTCAGCTGACAGTCTTTACCCCTCAGGCTTACGCAGGGAATACAAGAGAGGGAGGCCGCTCACAATGAGCGGCCTCCCTCTTTCTATGTGTGTTTTGTGGTCTATACGAGGAGCTGCGAGGTGCAGGCGGGGCAGCGGCGCGCTTCGATCGGGATGGTGGAGATGCACTCCGGGCAGACTTTCGTGGTCGCCTCAGGCTCTACCTCGCCACGCTTCATGCGCTCCGTGATTTGCGTGTAGGGCACGACGACGAAGAAGTAGACGGCTGCGGCGATGGCGAGGAACTTGATCACATCGTCGATGAACTGGCCGTAGAGAAAGACGGCATCGCCGATGCTGAAAGTGGCGCTGCCGAGCGAGGGCTCGCCGATGATCAGAGCAATGATCGGCGTGAAGATGTTAGTCACCAGTGATGTGACAACGGCCGCGAAAGCTCCGGCGATGATGAAGGCCACCGCAAGTTCCACGATGTTGCCTCTGAGCAGGAACGATCTGAATCCGATCAAGATCTCTTTCATGAAAACCGACAGCACCTCCTGTGTTGATGGCCGAGTCTAGGGCGGCGTCTCAAGGGGTGTCAATGACAAACGGGGAGCGGACTACGGCGAGCACCTGGCCGCGCCCGATGCCTGCCGGCTCATGCTTGGAGCAATTTCGCTGATGCCGCGTCAGGCCTGAAGGCGCGACTTCAGGGCCATGATGCGCTGGTAGGACTGGTCGATGCGCTCTTCGCTGATTGTGCCGTCCTGCACGCCCGCCATGACGGCGTTGAAGGCCTTGGAGGGCAGGTCGGGGTCGTACTCGAGCTGGTTGGCGATGGCCAGGAGATCGGCGCCGGCGAGGATGGCGAGCTGCATGGCGTGGTCGAAGCCGTAGTACTGACGAATGGCGCCCATCTGCATGTCGTCCGTGACGACGACGCCATCGTAGCCCAGCTTCTCACGCAGGATGCCGGTGATCGTTGGCTTTGAGAGCGTCGCGGGCACCCCATCGTCGATGTTCGAGTTGACGATGTGCGCCGTCATGATCACGTCGGCCTGCCCGGCATCGATGATGCGCTGGAAGGGGATGAGCTCCTGCTCCGTCCAGGTATTGGTGACGTCCGTGAAGCCGAGGTGGGAGTCCGTCGTGGCCGAGCCGTGACCGGGGAAGTGCTTCAGGGTGGTGAGCACGCCGTGATCGTGGTGCGCCTTGATGAACTCGAGGGCATGCTGGGCGACAACCTCGGGGTCGGACGAGAAGCTGCGCTCAAAGTGGCCAATGGCGGGGCTGTTCGGGTTTACGTCGACATC
Organism: uncultured Chloroflexia bacterium; assembly: GCA_963731765.1. GTDB lineage: Bacteria > Chloroflexota > Dehalococcoidia > DSTF01 > WHTK01 > WHTK01. The sequence goes on along the minus strand of CAVSWS010000041.1, from coordinate 224,884 downwards.
GACGTCGGGGGCGAGGTTGAGATTGATCCCGGCGGCTTTGAGGGCGGATGCGATGCTATCGGCGTACTGGCGCGTCGTGCTGAGGTCCTGGGTGCCGAGGTACTGGGCTGTAACAGTGGCAGGGAAGCCCTTGTCAGGGCGCAGGCGTGCGACGTAGCCACCTTCCTGGTCGATGGAGATCAGCGGTACGACCGGCGCCAGCTGCTTGATGTTGGTCATGAAGGTCGAAAGCTGATCGGGCGACACGACGTTGCGGTCGAACAGCACGAGGTTTCCGGCGGTGCTGCTGCGCAGGGCGTCGACTGTCGCCGGGTCCATGTCCGCCATCGTGGTGCCGTTGAAGCCAACGAGGATCATCTGGGCGATCTTTTGCTCCAGTGGCACGTCGGGGGTCGGCGACGCGGGTGGCGTCGTCGGGGACGGTGGCACCGTAGGCTGGAGGGTCGCGGCGGGCGGATCAGGCGTCGTGCTGCCGGGCGTGGTACCTCCGGATGTCGAGGTCGGAATGGGCGACGCGGTGCTTGCGGAAGATCCGGTGCCCCCGCAGGCGACGTTTACGGCAGCGAGGGCGGCGGTACCGAGGAGGCCCTTAAGGACGAAACGGCGGGGAATGGGGTTGTAGCTACTCAGGATGAAATCTCGGTTCTCTGGAGTGAACCTCTGGGGTTCCTACGATCCAGTGTTGCACAGCACCTGGGCGGCTCCCAACCTTCTCCGGCCAGGAACCGCATGATCGCCACATCAACAACCTGCATCGATACGGAACTGCTACGTCTGGTCTGATGTGGCCAGCAGTAGGTCTAACAGGCCATCTGGGTAGAGATTGACCCCGCTGTTCTGAAAGAGATTGAGCGGCACCCAGTGGGCTTCGAAGTGAGCATCCCCTTCCAGGCAGGGAACCGTCTCACCTTCGTAATAGGTCGATTCGACGAAGGAGGCTTCGAAGGTCCAGACCAGCTCGTGGCCCCGGGCACCGAGGAAGGTAAAGATGTTTTCGGCCACATCCAGGAGCTTCAGGTTATCGATCTCGGCGCCAACCTCTTCGAGTAGCTCGCGCCGGGCTGCCTCTTCGGCCCGCTCACCGAACTCGATTTCGCCGCCCAGGGGACGGTAGAAACGCTGCTGTTTCACCGTGTCGAAGCCGGGGGCCGCGAGGATGGCGCCATCACCGCGCCGGAACACAACGATGGCGATAGGACGGATGCGGCCGCGCCAGTCGCCTTCGTCCGCCGCGGTGGGGGCCGGGTTCGGCTCCTGCTCGGGCCCGCTCATGCGAAGTGCGCTTTCAAGGCCTCGACCAGGGCAGGGATCGTATGGGTTGAGGGCTCCACAGTTACGGCGAGGCCGTACTCACGGGCGGTCTCAGTGGTGACGGGACCGATGCTGGCCACCAGCGTCTGCTTGATAGCCTCAAAGTCATCGCCAAGAAGTGCCTTCAGATTCCGGACAGAAGAGGACGACGCAAAAGTGGTGATGTCGATCTCGCCGTCTCGGAGCAACTGTAGGGTCTCGGGATCGGGCGAGCCGGGCACGCCGGAACGGTAGAGCGTGACGTTGTGGATGATGGCGCCTTTCGCGGCCCGCAGATCGGTGCCGATGTCGACGCCGCCTTCCGCGCGCGGGATGAGGACGTGCTGGCCACCGATGTCGAGCGGCAGGGCAGCGACGATACCGGACGAAGTGAACTCGGAGGCAGTGAGGTCGGGTCGCAGCCCTTTCGCGTTGAGGGCAGCTGCCGTGGCCGAACCGAGGGCCACGAGCTTGCAACCGGCGAACACGCGCACGTCGCGGCCGGTGCGATCGAGGTAGGCCATGACGTGGTCGATGGCGTTGGTGCTGGTGAAGAGGCACCAATCGAACTTGCCGGCCTCGAGGTCCCGCGACATCGTCTCCAGCTCCTCGTCACTCGCGACGGGCTGCAGCTCCAGGGCGGGCAGCTCGATGGGCACGGCGCCTTCGCGGCGCAGGAGGTCCGAGAGGGCACTGGCCTGGGTACGGGTGCGAGTGACGAGGACACGCTTGCCGAACAAGGGGCGGTTCTCGAACCAGGCGATGTGTTCTCGCAGGCTGGCAACGCCGCCGATGACGGTGAGAAGCGGGTTGCGCAAACCGGAAGCGCGGACCGTGTCCGAGAGCGTCTCGAGCGTGGCTGTCGCGCTGCGCTGGCGCGTCGTTGTGCCCCATTCGACGCTGATCGCCGGCGTTTCGGGGGCCCGGCCACCTTCGATGAGGCGCCGCGCGACGCCCGCGAGGGCCGCTGCCCCCATAAGCACGACGATGGTGTCGACGGCCGTGGCCATGCGCTGCCAATCGACGCTGGAATCCGGCTTGTCTTCATCCTCGTGGCCCGTGACCACGGCGAAGGAGGAGGCGATGCCGCGGTGGGTGACCGGCACGCCTGCATAGGCAGGCGCGGCGATGGCGGACGTGATGCCCGGGATTACCTCGAAGGGGACGCCCGCAGCAGCGAGAGCAAGCGCTTCCTCGCCGCCCCGTCCGAAGACGAAGGGATCGCCGCCCTTGAGGCGTACGACCTGCTTGCCTGCGAGGCCCTTCTCGACCAGCAGCGCGTTGATCTCGTCCTGGCTCAGGGCCTTCGATTCGGGTGATTTGCCGGCGAAGATGCGCTCCGCGTGCGCCGGGGCGTAATCGAGCAATACGGGGTCGATCAGGCGGTCGTAGACGACGACGTCGCAGCGGGTGAGGCGGTCGCGACCGGCGACGGTGATCAGGCCGGGGTCGCCCGGTCCGCCACCGACCAGGGATACGAAGCCACTCATACCGACGCCTCCGTTCTCAATCGCTGCGCCAACTCCCGGCCGATCTCTGCTGCTTCGACACGCCGGCCCATCGATTGCCCTCGGTGCAAGGTGCCAGCCTCGTCGGCGATAACGGCGCGCAGGACCAGGGTGTCGCCCTCCACGGTGGCGTGAGCGCCGACGGGGAGGCGGCATCCGGCACCCAGTACGGCCAGAAAAGCGCGCTCGGCGTCCGTAGCAACCCGGGTGTCCGGATCGTCAATCAGGGCCAGAAGTGCCAGTGCAGCGGTGTCATCGGCGCGGCACTGGACCGCGATCGCGCCCTGTCCCGGAGCCGGGATGATTGTCTGAGTATCGAAGACCTGGGTGGCGCGCTCTCGGAGGCCGAGGCGATCGAGCCCGGCAATGGCCAATGCGACGCCATCGTACTCGCCGGAGTCTACTTTACGTAATCGCGTATCGACGTTGCCTCGAATGCCTTCCATGCGCAGATCGGGGCGGATGGCCTGGAGCTGCACGCCGCGCCGACGGCTATCGCTGCCGATGCGGGCGCCCTCGGGCAAGCCGGCGAGGTCGAAACCATCACGAGCAACGAGGGCGTCTCTGGCGTCGGCGCGGGGCAGGAGAGCAGCGATGCAGAGACCGGCGGGCGCTTCGGAGGGCATGTCCTTGAGGCTGTGCACGGCGAGGTCGATCTCGCCGGCGAGTAGGCGCTGCTCGATCTCCTTCACGAAAACGCCCTGGCCGCCCACGGCCTCAAGTGAGACATCGAGACGGCGATCGCCTTCAGTCTGAACGACGATGACCTCGAGCTGCGTATCGGGGGCGGCCTGCCTGATGGCGTCCATGGTGAGGTCGACCTGTCGCCGCGCAAGGGCGCTTCCACGCGTGCCGATACGCAATTTCAAGATGTCGCCTCGGCGATCCCGAGGCCGGTGCGCAGGTACTCACGCGCCTCGTCAAGACGGCCCTGGGCGACGAGGGCGCGGAAGCGTCCGTCCATCGCGGTCTGCCACGTGTCACCGTCGATGCTGGCGCCTCGTTGCTTTACTTCGGCGCGGACCTCGCGCAAAAGGTCTGTCAGGGGAACATAGTCTTCGCTGAGGAAGGCTGTGAGGTCCTCTCGCAGCCGTCGGGCCAGGGCAGGGCTGGCACCGCCCGTCGAAGCCGCAACCACGACATCGCCCTGGCGCACGACGGAGGGGAGGATGAAGTCGCAGTTCTTCGGGTCGTCAGCGGCGTTGACCCAGATGCCGCGTCGCTTGCCCTCCGCGGCGACGGCAGCGTTGACGGCGCCATCGTCCGTGGCGACGAAGCAAACTTCGTATCCGGCGAGGTCGCCTTCACGGTATTCGTGGGGCTCGTGAGCCAGAGCGCCGTCCGCCACAAGCGATTGCAGCTTCGGCGATAGCTCAGGCGCGACAAGTGTGATCCTGGCGCCGGCCGCGAGCAGGCCGCCGACCTTCTCGGCAGCGACTCGCCCGCCGCCCACCACGAGCGTCTTGCGCCCGGCCATTTCGACAAAAATTGGGTAGTAGGCCACGGATCAATTGTAGACCAGGGCCCGCTTAGAACCTCTGCCCTTTAAGGATCGTTCCGAGCCGCTGCATCAATCGATGCTGCAGCCTTTTAGAGCCTGAGTAATCTTCTGGGTGTCAGCGCGCATCATGCCGAGGTAGGTTGCGCCATCGGAGCCAGCGGGGCCCAGCGAGTCGCCGTACAGGTCATCGACGACGGTGACGCCGGCCTCACGACCGACCTGGCGGATCAGGTCAGGGTTAATCGAAGCCTCGGCAAAGATGGCAGGGACGTGCTCATCCCTGATCGCCTGCACGATCCCGGCGATATCGGCGGCGGAGGCCTGCGCCTCGGAGGAGGTGCTGGGGATGACGGAGCCGATCAACTGGAAGCCGTAGGCCGTGGCGTAGTAGCCGAGCACGTCGTGGTTCGTGACCAGCTTGCGGCAGGCTTCGGGGACGGACGACACCTGGTCGCGTATCTCGGCGTCGAGGGCATCGAGCTGGCCGAGGTAGGCGGAGGCGTTGTCCTGGTAGAAGGTCGCATTGTCGGGGTCCTGGGACACGAGAGCATCGCGCAGGTTTGCGACCATTTGCTTTGCATTGGCAACGGAGAACCAGATGTGGGGATCGGCCGCGTGGCTGCCGCTCTCCTCACCGATCGTTGCCTCATGAGTTTCCACGCCGTCGGACAGGGTCGCGACAGCACCATCCGCGTTGCCCAGTGCCTTATCGAGGAAGGCGTCGAGTTCCAGGCCGTTGCGGAGGATGAGATCGGCGTTGGCGACGGCGCGAATCTGACTGGGCTGAAGGACGAAATCGTGCACGTCCTGGTTCGGGCTTACGAGCACGGTGAGGTCAATACGATCGCCGCCGACGTTGCGTGCGAAGTCGCCGATCTGGGTCGTGGTTGCTACGACCTTGAGCTTTCCAGTATCGCTGCCACCATCGCCAGAGCCGCACGCCGCCGAAGTCAGGAGGAACAGCGTCAGCAGTGGAATTAGGAGGATTCGCATGTGATGAGACTCCATCTCATTAAGTAATTGAGATGTTATCTCATCATCCCTTTATCCACAAGTCAGGCGCTTATCCTTTCCGGGCGCTTACACGCCGATAACACCAGGACGAGAAAACCTCGGCAAATATTCTGAAATCTCCGACTAATCTGCGACGTTCCCAACCGGGCGCGATGCTATAATCCGGCTCGACCTATGGGACAACGTATTGACGGTCGCCACAACGATTCGCTTCGCCCCCTGTCGATTCAGGTGGGCTACCTGGACTTTGCCGAAGGCTCAGCGCTGATAAAGCTCGGCAATACGACCGTGCTCTGCGCTGTCACGGTCGAGGACCGGCAGCCGCCATTTCTGCGGGGAACCACGAAGGGCTGGGTGACGGCCGAATACTCCATGCTGCCCCGCGCGACGAGCCAGCGCACGCCCCGTGAGTCCGTGGCGGGTCGCATCGGCGGACGGACGCATGAGATCCAGCGCCTTATCGGCCGCTCTCTGCGCGCCGTGGTCGACCTCAAGTCACTGGGCGAGCGCACGTTTACGATCGACTGCGACGTGCTGCAGGCGGACGGCGGTACGCGCACGGCTTCGATTACGGGTGCCTACGTCGCCATGGTGCAGGCGATGCGCAAGCTGGTCGAAGACGGTACATACTGCGCCCTGCCGATGAAAATCCCGGTGGCCGCCACCAGCGTTGGCATTGTCGATGGCGTCCCGATGCTTGACCTGGCGTACGAGGAGGACTCGCGCGCCGACGTCGACTTCAACGTCGTGATGACGGGTGAAGGCAAGTACGTCGAGACACAGGGTACGGCGGAGCACGGCGCCTTCACCCGCGAAGAGATGAACCAGCTGCTTGAGTTGGCCGAAAAGGGCATCCGGGACTCATTCGTAGCCCAGCGCGAGGCCCTGGCGGCCGCGGGGCTTCCCTCGCTGTAGTCACAGCGCTCCGACCCTTAGGCTCGGCCGATGGTCCGGCTTCCATGGGGATTGGTGGCCCGGCTATCATGCCCTCATGGCTGACCTCCAACCGTTCCGAGCCCTTCGTTACAACCCTCTCGTAGCCGGCGATCCGGCGAATCTCGTTGCGCCACCGTACGACGTTGTCGCCGGACAGGCGCGACTCGACCTGTACGCGCGCAGCCCGTACAACATCGCGCGCATCGACTACGGGGAAGACCGGCCGGACATCGATCGTGCCGTCGATCACTACGCGCTGGCGGCACGCGAGCTGAAGACCTGGTTGACGACCGGTGTGCTCGTCCGAGAATCGGAGCCTCGCCTGTACGTATACGACCAGGAGTTCGTGCTCGACGGTGAGGTGCGCAGGCGACGTGCTGTGTTCGGCGCGCTACGCCTCGAGGAGTGGGAGAAGGGGATCGTTCTGCCGCACGAGGTGACGGGAGCCGGCGCGAAGCTGGACCGCCAGCGCCTCCTGGAGGCGACAGCGACGCAGCTCAGCCCGATCATGGGGCTGTACAAGCCGGAGGGCACAGACGGTCTGTTGGACGAGACTGAAGAGCCGGTGTTCGATGCGGTGCTGCCGGATGCCCGCCACACCCTGCGTGTGTTGACTCCCCGGGCGGCAGCGCGGTTCACCGACGCACTGGCAGAGCGCAAGGTCTACGTCGCGGACGGGCACCACCGTTATGAGACGTCGCTGGCGTATCGGGACAAGCGACGTGCCGAAGCGGGCCACTGGACGGGTGACGAGGCGTTCAACTTCGTGCTTGCCGGGTTGGTCGCCGCGGACGATCCGGGCTTTGTTGTGTTGCCGACGCACCGGCTGCTCAAGCTCCCGGGTCGGGCTGACGACGCAACGTCCGGCCTCGATGCGCTGTTTGACGTGGCGCCGATGGGCGATGCCACACCGGAGAACGTCGATATTCTCGTTGCGAAGATGGCGGAGTTGGGCCGCAATGGTCCCGTGTTCGGCGCCATCGGCTTGCGGCGGGGCGAACTGAACCTCATCCTGCCGAAGAACCTCGAAGCAGCGATCGCGCGCACGCCGGCGGACCACACGGACGCCTGGCGGGCCCTCGATGTCACGGTGCTCGCATATGCGGTGCTGCCGGCTGTCGGCTACGATGGCGCGCCCGAGCACATCGACTACTCGGAGGACGCGCAGCACGCCCTCGCGGCGGTGCAGGGCGGCGAGTTCGATGCGGCGCTACTGGTGAACCCGACAAGCATCGACCAGGTGATCGCCGTCTCGGAGACGGGCGACCGTATGCCGCGCAAGTCGACGTTCTTCTACCCGAAGCTGGGTACGGGCGTGGTCATGCTTTCGACGAACGACTAGGGTGTGCCCAGTAGCGTCGATCAGAACTTCAGGCGCTTGAAGATCGATTCGGGTAGGGCGCGAATGACCTGCATGATCGGCGCCCAGAACCAGGGCGTGTAGACGGCGTCTTCACCTTTGAGCATCGCATCGTAGATACGGCGGCCTACCTTCTCGGGGCTGGCGACGAGCGGGCCTTTCTTGAGGTGCGACGTCATCGGCGTGTCCACGAAGCCGGGCTTGATGGTCACGACCTTGACGCCGGCCTTGCTCAGGCGGGCGCGCAGTCCGCTGGTGAAGGCGCTTACGGCGGCTTTTGCCGATCCGTAGACGTAGTTGCTCGCCCGCCCTCGGTCGCCGGCAACCGAGGAGATCACGGCGATGCAGCCGGCGCGCTTCGCCTCGAAGGCGTTGCCGAGGAGCGTGAGGAGCGACATGTAGCTGAGGGCGTTCGTGGTCATCTCCTGGAGCATGACCTCGACATCGGCCTCGGAGCGAGCCTGATCGCCCAGCGTACCGTGCGCGATCAGCACGGCATCGAGTCCACCAAGGACACTCGTGACCTGCTCAACGAGGCGTGTGTGGCCTGAGAGGTCGGCCAGGTCGGAGACCAGCGTCTCGACGCGGGGCGCGCCACGGACGATGAGGTCCTGCTTCACAGCTTCGAGGCGGGTGGCGTCGCGGCCGACGAGGACGATTTCGGCCTTATCGGCGGCGAAGCACTTGGCGGTTTCCCAGGCGATGGCGGACGTACCACCGAATATTGCCAGTCTCAAGCGATCTCCTTACGGGTCAGTGGCCCGGTGACGCGCCGCCAGAAGTTGGACGAGAAGCGCTCATCGATGAACGGCTCGAACTCGCGCCAGGCCGGGAAGCTCGCCTCGAACGTGCGGGGCGACATGCGCGCGTCCTTTGCGGGGTAGATGGCGCCGCCGTAATCGACGACGATTTCGTCGAGTGACTCGAGCAGCTTCAGGGTGGACGACCCTCTCATCGGGAAGTCGAGGGCGAGGGTGAGGCCGGGACGCGGGAACGACATCATTCCGGGCGAGGGAAGATCGCCGAAGGCCTTGAGTACGGCGAGGAATGAGCCTTCGCCGGACTGGCTGATCTTCTGAAGCACCTTCTCCATCGCTTCTTTGGCGGCCGCGTGGGGTACGACGCACTGGTGCTGCAAGAAGCCGCTGCGGCCGTACATGCGGTTCCAGTTCGCGATGGCGTCCAGGGGATAGAAGAAGGGATCGTAGGGGACGGTCTTGCGTACCTGCTTCGGGAGCTGCTTGTGGTAGTAGAGGGTGTTGAAGGCGCGCAGACGACCGCCGGTCACGAGGTTGAACGGGACCTCGAAGGGGATGCCGAGCATCTGCTTCGGCTGGGGGTCTTTGCCGGGGATGTGGGGCTGCCAGGCGTGGTTGCCGCGCATGAAGAGACCCCGGCCCAGGCTCTTGCCCGTCGCCATGCAGTCGACCCAGGACATCGTGCACTCGTAGCCGCGGTCGGACTCGCGCGAGACCTCGAAGAACTCATCGAGCGACCGGAAGCGCACGGACTCCATGTCGATGAAGGGACCGGAGACGGGACGGAGCCGGATCGTGGCCCACGTGATGAGGCCGGTGAGCCCGAGGCCGCCGATGGTGGCGCGGAACATCGTCTCGTTCTCGCTCGGGGAGCAGAGGAGGCGCTCGCCGGAGGAGCGCAGGAGCTCGAAGCGCAGGACGTGACGCCCGAAGGTGCCGGCGACGTGGTGGTTCTTGCCGTGGACGTCGTTGGCGATGGCGCCGCCGACGGAGACGAACTTGGTGCCGGGCGTGGTGGGCAGGAACCAGCCGCGGGGCACGCCGAAGTCGAGGATCTCGGCGAGGGTGGTGCCGGACTCGCAGGTGAGCTCGCCGGTCTGGTCGTCGAAGGCGATGAGGCGACGGAGCTGCCCCGTCTCGATCAGGCGGCCGTCGGTGTTGAGGCAGCTGTCGCCGTAGCTCCTGCCCTGGCCGTATGCGAGGAAGGGCGCGCCGTCCGTGAACATGCGCTCGAGGCTGTCGAGCGAGGTGGGGGAGCTGACTTCCTGCTCGCCGGGAGACGGGTAGCGCCCCCAGGACTCACGGAGCTGAGGCTGGAACATAGCGGCGGAGGGCTTGTGGGTAGTCGTCATGGGCTTGCGGCGAGAGGATCGCCTACTGGCAATGTAGCGGGTTAACGGGGCGGCGACAAATCGGCGCTGCTACCTAATTTTCGCGGCGTGAGTGGCGATGGCGGGAATAACAAAGTCGCCGGACGATTTGCCCGGCGACTTTACTTCAGGTTAATGGCGACCCCGAGGGGATTCGAACCCCCGATCTCCACCGTGACAGGGTGGCATGTTGGACCGCTACACCACGGGGCCGCGATTCAACACTGTCGATTCTAGGCAGTCTCCACGTGGCGGTCAAACCACACTTCGATCAGGAGACCGGCAGGACGCCGGGCAGCTAGGACCCCGTGATCTCGCTCGGCAGGTCGCGGCCTTCGACGGCGGCACCGGCGGCGAACTGGGCGTCGATCTCGGCTTCGGTGAGGCCGAGGAGGTCGTGCAGGACGTCGCGGGTGTGCTGGCCGAGGGCGGGCGGGCCGCCTCGGATGGCGGCGGGCGTGCGGGAGAGGCGCAGGGGGGTGTTGGAGATGGTGAGCTTGTTGCCGCGGGGGCTTTCGACCTCTTTGAGCATCTCGCGGGCTTTGACCTGCTTGTACTCGGCGGCCTGGGGGATGGAGTTGAGGGGGCCGCAGGGGAGGCTGATGGCTTCGAACTCGGCGATCCAGGCTTCGGTGGTGCGCTGGGAGAGGGCTTCGTTGAGGATGGGCTCGAGCTCGGCGTGGTGCTGGGTGCGGTGCCCGGGGGTGTCGAAGCGGGGGTCGTCGATGAGCTCGGGGTGGTCGATGACGGCGCAGAAGACGCCCCAGACTTCGGCGATGGAGAAGCCGAGGGCGATGACGATGTAGCCATCGGACGTGGGGAAGGCCTGGAAGGGCGTCGAGAGGGGGTGGCGGGTGCCGATGGGCTTGGGGGCGACGCCGGTGGCGAAGTAGCGGGCGAAGGCGTTTTCGAGGATGGCGATCTGGCAATCGAGCATGGAGATGTCGATCATCTGGCCGAGGCCGCTGCGTTCGCGCTCGTGCAGGGCGGCGAGGATGCCGATGGCGGTGTAGAGGCCGGCGGTGATGTCGCCGATCGATACGCCGGGGCGCACGGGGCCGCCGCCTTCTTCGCCGGTGATGCTCATGATGCCGCCCATGCCCTGGACGACGACGTCGAGGGCGGGCTTGTCGCGGTCGGGGCCGGTCTGGCCGAAGCCGGAGGTGGCGGCGTAGATGAGGCGGGGGTTGCGGGCGCTCATGACGTCCCAGCCGACGCCGAGGCGGTCCATGGTGCCGGGGGTGAAGTTCTCCATGACGACGTCGACCTTCTCGACGAGGCGGAGGAAGAGCTCGCGGCCTTCGGGCTTGCGGAGGTCGAGGAGGGTGCTCTTTTTGCCGCGGTTGACGGAGAAGAAGTAGGTGCTTTCGGGGTTGGAGTGATCGGGGGCCTGGGCGATGTGGGGGCCGGTGGTGCGGGCGACGTCGCCGTAGGGGGGACGTTCGACCTTGATGACATCGGCGCCGAGGTCGCAGAGGGTCATGGCGGCGTAGGGGCCGGAGAGGACCCAGGTGAGATCGAGGATTCGTACGTCTTCGAGCGGTCCGGGCATGGGGTGCTCCTTCGGGCATGAGAGCTGCGAGCTATGAGCCGCGAGCTGCGAGTCGAGGCAGTGGGCCTCCCGGCCCAGGTAAGGCTCATTCTGCACGGTTTGATTGTTTGATTGAATTCCGGCCTCAAAAACACGTGTTACGGGGCGACAGGTTCGAAACGCGACGGGTGCGAGGCGGGTGTGGGACTGGTGCGCGACGGCATCGATGTCGGGAAGCGGGCCGGTGTTGGGCGGAATCGAGGCGGGAAGGGGCCGGGAACGAGTCGGAGGTGGGGCGGGAGTGCGTCGGGGTCGGGGCGTTGGGTTGGGGCATGGGCGTGTCGGTGAGGGTACGGGGTTTCGGGCGGAGGTCAGAGGGGTCGGTGGCGCGGTGGGCGCTGGCGCGGGCAGAGAACAGGTAGCAGATAACAGGGGCGGGCGTTTCGGGGTGGTGGACGACCCCTCCCCCCAGCCCCCTCCCCGCTGGCGGAGAGGGGGAGCGAGGGCGTGTCGAGGGGGCGATGGCGTGTCGGGGTGTTGGGGGAACCTCACCCCCGCTGCCGCGCGCCCCTCTCCGATTTCGGAGAGGGGCTGTGGGCGTTCCGAGGTGGTTGATGGGCGCATGACGCCGAGGCGGGGACGCTTCGGCCAGGCGGGGGGCTGGCCCGATGCGGACGATGAAAGGCTAGGGCTGCAGGACGCACGTGAGGGGTGAGGCGGCGGTGCACGCGAGGTTCCACTGGTAGCAGTGATGTGTGCCGTTGGAGACGATGAGCGTGTAGGTATTCGGCTGGGTGTAAGTGTGGGACTGGCCGGAACCATCGAAGTCCAGGGTGTAGGTGACGAGCTGGCCCCAGTTGACGTTGAGGGTGACCTGGGCGCCCGGGTCGAGCATGACGTCCTTGAGGGTGACGGTGCCGTCGGTGGTGACGACGATGGGGGCAGCGTCTTGGTCGGCGACCTGAAGGGCGATGGGGCCGCAGTCAGCGTAGGTGTCGGTGGGGCCGATGTAGCCGTCCGGGACGGTGTATTCGTCCCCAGGGAACCCGGTTACTCCGGAGTCGACGAAGAGGGAGACGGAGCCGAGGCCGCCGTCCGGGACGCTGGAGTTGATGTCATCGAAGGTGAGGTCGAGGCCGTCTTTGGTTGCGGTGGCGGAGTCAACGGTAATGACGGCCTGGAGGCCGTTGCCGGCGATGGCGGCGGTGGGCGGGTCGCCGGCGAAGGCGGTCTGCCAGAGGGCCGCGAAGGTTTCGAGAGTCGTGAAGCCGGCCATGCGGTCGGGGCGGTCGGTGAACCATTCGATGTGGGTGGTATCGATGGTGAGGTGGCCGTCGCGGGCGGAGGCGTCGCCGCGGGCGATGAAGAGCAGGGATTCGTTGGACGGCAGGTCTGGGTTCGGGGTGATGCTTGCCGCCGGGGAATCGGCGTTGTCGTTGCAGGCGGCGGCGAGGAGGGTGAGAAGAAGGGCCAGAGCGATGAGGGGGCGTGTCATGGAGGCGAGTCTACCTCACCCCCGCTGCCGCGCGCCCCTCTCCGACTTCGGAGAGGGGCTGAGGGCGTTTCGGTGGGGGGGACCTCAACCCCCGCTGCCGCACGTCCCTCTCCGTCGTACGGTGATTCCGTGCGTGATACGCCTCTTCCGTTCCGAAAAGCTAGCGGATACCGCCGCTAGGATTCATTCGGCCGCTTTCTGAAAAGGTCCAAGGCTCTTAGAGTGTCTTTCAAGTCGTCCGGTATCTCCGTGGTTCGCATGTTGTCGATGACATGGCGGAATGTGATGGTAATACCGTAACGATCTTGTATTTCGGTTGCGAAGAGGCCCCAGACAGTCTTGCCCGGAACAATGCTTAATCGTTCACCTGTATTGTTCCACTTGCTCTCAAGCATGTTGAGAGTATCGCCCAATACGGTTGAGGTATCCTTACCAGTCTTCCGGAAGTAGTCGGATCGCCGCGCCTGGTATTGAGAAAAGACTTCAGTCTTTAGGGGAGAGGTTATTCGTTCCAAAATAGATTCTGACGACTCGTCTATTTCGATGGGCTCCCCACCTCTCTTTACACGATCTTCGACCAGCGATCGTAGAGTCCTGTCAATGCACACTGGGACAAGAAGGTAGTTTTCGATTTCCTTTCTGGCATGGATTACGGCCGGATCCAAACGAGTCTTCATTATCGTCAGTATCTCGACAATTTCTTCTTCACAGCGGTAGTCTCGATCGAAGATGCCTGCAAATAAGCATGGGGCGCCGAGTGTCCCGTCAACAGCCAAACAAATGGAGCGAATACGCTCGGTTGTGGGAAATCCGCCTAACGGCATAGAAGCAAATTCTTGGTTGCTCTAGGCCCTTGATACTAAGCCGTTGGCCAAACCTATCAAGAATCCTTAAGTCATTCCCTTCCACCAATAAGATGCGACGAGTGCGAGCGACGTGGGTTAGGGCAGCATTGTGTACAGACCCTCAGGGATTCGAGCGCCACGCTAACAATTCTCGGATTGTTCATTCGATGGGCGGACTGTCGCTTCCTGTCAATGACAAGCAAGTCTGAGGGCTCTGCGTCGGCGACGATATCTGACGAATGCGTCGCCAGGAGAATATCCGGCCCTGCATCACGGAGAATAGCTGTCAACTGACGTTGAAGATTTGGGTGAAGATAAATCTCCGGTTCATCGATGACTAGAAGAGTAGTGCCACGAGACCTTACAAGATAAGTCAGAATTTGACACCAAACCTGAAACCCGCTGCCCGCCCATAGAGCTCGCGAGCTCGCCGTTCTTCCGCACAAAACATCGCGAGTTTAGTGTCACCAGGCGACGTTAACTCAGGCGGAGAAATGTCTGTGCCCGGCCAGGTCGACTGCAATTGCTCTCTGAAAAGATCGAAACTCTTCAGGATTATGATGCCAATAAGAGCGGAAATGGCGGGAAGCTCGATGAGTCGCGAGACCTCGCTGAACCGTCCTCTCCTGAACCAGTTCTTCCTCATGCTCCACAGGCCCTAACACAGGCACGAATCCAATAGTAATTGGAAATTCTCGTTTAAAGTCTGTGGTGCTGAGGATTCGCTTTCCTTCGGTGTCGGGCGCAAGAAAGCATCCGCCGGAAGCAGGAAAAATTAGTTCCAGTTCCCTCTTATTGGATAACCTAAAGATGGCAGAGGACTCAACCTCATCATAGTCAGTGTGTACATTTTCAATAGAGATAGGAATAACTTCGTCTGCTACGGGCCATCCTATCCTCCTTATTGACTCTTGCCATTCAGGCCTTCGAGAACGTGCCCTTACCAAGGCAGCTGACAGGACTCTAAAGGCTCCAATAATCGTGGACTTTCCAGCATTGTTCGGACCGACTAGCATATTCATATGCTGCAAAGAAACACTATATGTTCTAAACGCCTTAAAGTTCTTAAAGCGTACTGAGGTTATAGTGATGTCCGCTGTCGTCGAAGGAGGCATGAGGGCGATTTTATTCGATCCGGAGGCGGCGATGTCAATTAGTGAATGTTGCCATCTGCGATAGGCGAAGCCAGATACAAAGACGCCGAGGCGATTTCGCCTCGGCGTCTTTGTGTGCTTCGATGCCTCGTCGCGCTAGACGAGGTGGGGGGAGATGTAGCGGAACAAATCGCCGGCGGTGATTACGCCGGTGGGGGTGCCGTTCTCGGAGACGGGGAGGTGGCGGAAGCCGCCGCTGGCCATGGCGTTGAGGGCGAGGGCGATGCTGTCGTCGTTGCTGAGGGTGGTGGGGTTGGGGGTCATGATGCGGTCGCAGGTGACGGCGAGGAGGTCCTCGTTGGGGCCGGCGACTTTGTGGAGGATGTCCCAGCCGGTGAGGATGCCGACGACGTGGTCCTCGGCGTCTTTGACGAAGACGCAGTTGACGTCTTCGCGCTGCATGGTGCGCACGGCGAGGGAGACGGGGTCGTTCACCTTGACGGTGAGGGCGGGCCGTTTGCGCATGTCGGCGAGGGGGCGCCGGATGAAGTCGGGGCCGCCGGGGGTGTTGATGCGGAGGCCGTAGAGGGCGGCGCCGCAGTTAGTGCACTCGTCGGCGCCTTCGATGTTTTCGGCGTGGCAGGAGGGGCACTTCATTTATTTTTTCTCCTTGCTCCCCCGCTTCGCGGGGGAGATCCCAAAAAGGAAAGAATCTGGGGGGACACCCCCCAGGGCCCCCCGCGCATGGGGCCTGCGGCCCCCCGCTACCCCTGCATTTGGAAGTACGAGAGACAGCCTCATTTTACTTGCTCAGTTCCCTCGGTTGGCGAGAGGTTAGAAATGAGCTTGCTAGGGGACACCCCTCGCGCTCCCCGCGCCCTTCGACGGGCTCAGGACAGGCATGGGGCCTGCGGCCCCCCGCTACCCCCTGCTCAGGGCATCGCGCTTCGCGCTGTGCCGGCGAGGCACTGAAGATAGGGGCCGGAAGCTTGACCATTGCCGCAATTCTTGGGGCCACTCGAGAGCAAGTCAAGAAAAAGAAGCGGGGACACCCTTTCGGCAGGGTGCCCCCGTCTTCCAGGTCTCGTGCGGGTGTTATTCGGCCTCTACTTCCCAGGTGTCGCCCTGGCGGAAGAGCTCCGTGAGGTCGCCGGCGCCCTGGTCTTCGATGGCCTTGTTGAGCTGGGCCTCGAGGAGGGAGTCGTAGCTGGGGCGCTGGACGGCTCGAATGACGCCGACGGGTACGGGGAATTCGGGGTAGTCCATGCGAGCGAGCATGAAGGCGATCGTGGGGTCCTGGATGGTCTCGTCGTGGACCAGGATGTCCTTTTCGGTGATGCCGTCTTTGCCGAGCTGGACGACTTCGGGCTTGAGACCGTTGATGCGGATGCCCTTATCGGCGTCTTTACCGAAGATCATGGGCTCGCCGTGCTTGAGGTAGAGCATGCGGTCGGCGCGGACGTCCTTGGCGGTGAACTCTTCGAAGGCGCCGTTGTTGTAGATGTTGCAGTTCTGGTAGATCTCGACGAAGGAGGTGCCGCGGTGGCCGGCGGCGCGCTCGAGGGTTTCGACCATGTGGTGGGGGTCGACGTCGAGGGATCGTGCAACGAAGGTGCCTTCGGCGCCGAGGGCGACGGCGAGGGGCTTGAGGGGGTAATCGAGGGAGCCGAGGGGCGAGGAGTAGGTGACCTTCGAGATGGGCGAGGTGGGCGAGTACTGGCCCTTGGTGAGGCCGTAGATCTCGTTGTTGTGGAGGATGATCTGGAGGTCGACGTTGCGGCGGATGGTGTGAAGGATGTGGTTACCGCCGATGCTGAGGGCATCGCCATCGCCGGTGACGACCCAGACGCTGAGCTCGGGCCGTGAGGCCTTGAGGCCGGTAGCGATGGTGGGCGCTCGGCCGTGGATGCTGTGGAAGCCGTAGGTGTTCATGTAGTAGGGCAGGCGGCTGGAGCAGCCGATGCCGGAGATGAACACGATGTTTTCGCGCGGGACGCCGAGGTCGGGCATGACGCGCTGGGTCTGGGCCAGGATGGAGTAGTCGCCGCAGCCGGGGCACCAGCGTACTTCCTGGTCAGAGACGAAGTCCTTACGGGTGAGGACCTGGATGTTGTCGCTAGGGTTAGTCGTAACCATTAGTTGCCTTCCTTGTTGAACCTCGCGTGGGTGGTTGCGCGCCGGGAGCGGGACAACCCCTCCCCCGGCCCCCTCCCCGTCGACGGAGAGGGGGAGGCGTCGGTCTAGTCGACCATCTCCATGATTTTGGCTTCGACCTCGGAGATGGTGAAGGGGCGGCCGGTGACGCGGTGGAGGCCTTCGGCGGCGACGAGGTACTTGCCGCGGATGAGCAGCGTGAGCTGGCCCATGTTGTTCTCCGGGATGAGCACCTTCTTGAAGCGCTTGAGTACGGCCTCGGTGTTCTTGGGGAACGGGTTGAGGTACTTGAGGTGGGCCTGGGAGACCTTCTTGCCGGCGGCGCGGGCCCGCTGGACGGCCGTGCGGTTGACGCCGTAGGTGCTGCCCCAGCCGAGCACGAGGAGGTCGCCCTCTTCGTCGCCGAAGACTTCGAGGTCGGGGATGTCGTTGGCGATGCGGTCGATCTTTTCGAACCGCAGTCGGGTCATGAGGTCGTGGTTTTCGGCGGTGTAGTTGACGTTGCCGGTGATGTTGGCCTTTTCGAGGCCGCCGACGCGGTGTTCGAGGCCGGGCGTGCCGGGGACGGCCCAGGGGCGGGCGAGGGTCTCAGGGTTGCGCTCGTAAGCCTGGAAGGTAGCGGGGTCGGTCGCGAAGTTGGCCTCGATCTTGGGCAGCGATTCGAAGTCGGGGATGAGCCAGGGCTCGGAGCCGACGCCGAGGTAGAGGTCGCTGAGGAAGATGACGGGTGTGCGGTACTTGATGGCGATGCGCCACGCTTCGATGGCCATTGTGAAGCAATCGGAGGAGGTGGAGGGCGCAACGATGGCGAGGGGCGCCACGCTGTTGCGGCCAAACATGCACTGCAGGAGGTCACCTTGCTCGGTCTTGGTGGGGATGCCGGTGCTGGGGCCGGAGCGCTGGACGTCGATGACGACGAGGGGGAGCTCGACCATGACAGCGAGGCCGAGGGCTTCGCTCTTGAGGGCGATGCCAGGGCCGGAGGTGCCGGTCATGCCCATGGAGCCCCCGAAGGCGGCGCCAATGGCGGAGCCGATAGCAGCGATTTCGTCTTCGGCCTGGAAGGTCTTGACGCCGAAGCGCTTGAAGGACGCGAGCTGGTGCAGCACGTCGGACGCGGGCGTAATCGGGTAGCTGCCGTAGAACAGGGGCAGGTTAGCGAGCTTGCTGGCCGTGAGGAAGCCCATGGCCGTCGCTTCGTTGCCGGTGATGTTGCGGTAGAGGCCGGGAGCGAGCTTCGCCTTCGGCACGTGGTAGTGCTGGGCGAACATCTCGGTGGTCTCACCGTAGTTGTAGCCGGCCTTGAGGGTCTTGATGTTGGCTTCGGCGACCTTGGGGTTGCGACGGGCGAAGCGGTCCTCGATGTACTTGAGGGTGGTATCGAGGGGGCGGCTGTACATCCAGAACATGAGGCCGAGGGCGAACATGTTCTTGGAGCGGTCGATCTCCTGGGCGCTGAGGCCGGTGTCGGCGAGGGCGCGGGCGTTCAACGTGCCGATGGCGACCTCGAAGACGCGGTAGGCGTTGAGGCTGTTATCGGTCAGGGGGTTGGCCTCGTAGCCGGCCTTCTTGAGGTTGGTCTCGTTGAACTCGTCGGTGTTGACGATGATCATGCCGCCCTTGGGCACCTCGGGGAGGTGGACCTTGAGGGCAGCGGGGTTCATGGCAACCAGGACGTCAGGCGTGTCTCCAGGGGTATAGATGTCGTAGCTGGAGAAGCTGACCTGGAAGGCGCTAACACCGGGGAGGGAGCCCTGAGGAGCTCGGATCTCAGCCGGAATGTCGGGCACGGTGCTGATGTCGTTGCCGAAGACAGCGGAGGTCTTGGTGAACTGCGTGCCTGTGAGCTGCATGCCATCGCCGGAGTCGCCGGCAAAGCGAATCGTTACGCGATCGACATCGAGAACGTCTGGCTGCGCAGGTTCCTTGGTTAATGTTGTCATAAGCTAACCACCCTCCGGTTTTGGCAAAGTCTGGTGAGGCTCCGGCGGCAGGTTGAGGAGCTGCTCGGGGAAAACCTCTGCAAGGAAATGAATCACGTCCACGGACCGCACGACTGCGGTGGCCCTACCTGAATCATCCACGATGGGAATGATGTCTATACCCTCTGCGATCATGACTTTAATGGCCCGTGCGATTTTCTCCTTGCTGGTCAACGTGATGCCGATCTTGGTGACGAAGTCCATCACGTTGCTATCGTATTTAACGTCTCTCGCGACGATCCTCATGAGGACCTCGCGTTGACTCATGATGCCTCGCGGCCTTCCTTCGTCGCAGATCAGGACGTAGCCCTGACCGTGCTGCTGGACGGCGCTCAGTGCCTGGCCTACCGTGGCGTGGGTGGTTACAGAGACTAAAGGTGGTAGACCCAGGGCACCTATGGGGTCGGTTTCGAACGTCCCTTTAACTTCGGAGTCCGTAGACAATGTAACTCTGCCCTGACTTCCGGCCCTCGGACCGGTATTAAGAATGGGTGACGTATTGATTTTAACACCAGCGATACTAATCTGAAACCGGGATTAAGGTTAATCTCTTCATGCAGATGATCGATGCGGAGCTTGCATCGGTGTCTCAGCGGCGGATTGATCGGCCGGGAACGGCCGCGAGCCAGCCAAAGGAAAGGTGTTTCACATGGTCAAGGCCTACGTCCTGGTGGTGACCGATCCCGGTGCAACCAAGCGCGTGTTCGATGCGCTATCGCAGGTGCCGGGTGTCACGGAGGTCCATGAAGTGATGGGACCTTACGACATCATCGTGGAGATCCAGGTGGCGAACCTGGTGGACGTGCCGCCGATCCTGAGCACCGCGATCCGCTCGATCCCGGGCATCCAGAGCACGACGTCTCTGGTGTCCTTCCCCGACGGGCACGAGTAGAGGGCGAGCTTCGAAGCTTCGAGCTGATAGCTTCGAGCTGCGAGCAGGGGACGGCGCTTCCAACAAGTCTTAGCGCATCGAACAGGCGACGCTACGGTCTCGTAGCGTCGCGTCTCTGCGTGGGCTGAACCTCGATCCGCTTGCCTCACGCCCCTCATCCTGTGGAGCAAACGGCGTAACGCGACGTGGCTTCAGCAGGGCACTGATTGACATAACTGTCCATGCCGCCCCGCCATCACCGCTTGCTGCCCGTTGTAGCTCGAAGCTCACGGCTCGAAGCTCGGAGCTCATAGCTCGCAGCTACGGCAGGGACTGGCCGCGGGCTTCGAGGCGGACTTCGATGGCGGCTCGGAGGTCCTCGGCGTCTTCGCGAAGACCTTGCTCGGGGTTGAGGTCGATGCAGCGCTGGAGCTGGGCGGCGGCGAGGTGGTAGAGCTCGCCCGGGTCTCGGTAGGGCGCGGCGGGCTGGTGCTCCAGACGGTAGGCGACGAACTCATAGCACCAGCCGAGGCCGTAGACGATGCCGGCATCGTCCGGGGCGAGCTGCGCGGCGCGCTCAAGGGCCTGAAGGCCTTCGGCAAACGCCAGCTTGCGCGTGACCAACGTGGTGCCGAGGTAGCTGAGGGCGTCGACGTAGTCGGGGTCGACTTCGAGGGCTTTGCGGGCGGACGCGATGGCGTCGTCGATGTTTTGATCGGCGTGAAGATGGTGGGCCTGCATGAGGAGTTCTCGGGCTTCGTTGGTGGGCATGTGTCGAGTCTACGGGACGTTGCAGTGCTGGGTGCCGGCTGGGGGTTGCAAGGGTGCTGCGGTTGTTGCGGTGGGAGGGGGCGAGATAAGAAGCGGCGAGACGAATTGGACGGGTAGCTAACGTAGTACCCCAGCATGCTGGGGTACTACGTCAGCGTCGCGGGTTTGCCAGGACACGACGGTCCGCTGATGGCGCACCGGGGTTCCTTCGCCTGCTCCCTCCGGTCGATGGACTCGCAATGAAGAGGCATGCGGCTGCGTGCTGTTTGGGGAAATTCGCAAATCCGTCAGGTTAGAGGGAACGCGATCTGATGGTGGCGGGCTTGCTGGATGAGGTCGACGGTGGGCTTGGTGAGGCCGATGCGAGGCGGGTTTGCGGGGTCGTACCAGCGGTGGCCGGCGGGAGCTTCCGGGGCGTGATCCAGGCGGATGAGGAGGGGGTGGAGTGTGAGGTCGAAGTGGGTGAAGGCGTGATCGTAGGCGGCCAGCGCGGTTGGGGCGGGGGCCGAAGCGACGTTGGCGTCGAGCCAGGCCGTGGCCTCCGCGTGGGTTTCATATATAGGAAGGCTGGCGAGGCCGCCCCAGAGGCCTTCGGGAGGACGGTCGTGGAGGAGGACGGCGCCGTCGGGGTGTAGGACAAGCAGGGCGACGGCGTGTCGGTGGGGTCGGGCGCGTCTCGGCCGGGGCGATGGGAGCTGGGACTGACGGTTGGTTTCGCGGGCGACGCAGCCTTCTGCCAGCGGGCAGACGGGGCAATCGGGCTGGGTGCGGGTACAGAGGGAGGCGCCGAGGTCCATGATCGCCTGCGTGTAGGCAGCGACGTCTTCGGCAGGGGTGCAGGCGTCCGCGAGGGCCCAGAGGCGTCGCAGGGTCTCCGGTTCGCCAATGTGGCCTTCGACGCCGAAGTAGCGGGCGATGACGCGGCGGGCGTTGCCATCGAGGATGGGATGGCGCTGCGAGCGTGAGAGGGCAAGGATGGCGCCGGCGGTGGAGCGGCCGATGCCGGGCAGGGTTTGCAGAGTCTCGACGTCCTCCGGGATCCGGCCGTCGTGCTGTTCGACAACGAGGCGGGCGGCGCGATGGAGGTTGCGGGCGCGGGCGTAGTACCCGAGGCCGGTCCAGAGGTGCAGCACCTCGTCGATCGGCGCGACGGCCAGGGCGTCGACGGTCGGGAAACTCGACATAAAGCGTTCGTAGTAGGGGATGACGGTGGCGACCTGGGTCTGCTGGAGCATGACCTCGGAGACCCAGACGCGGTACGGCGTGGGATCTTGCTGCCAGGGGAGTTGCTTGCGGCCGTGGGCTTCGAACCAGGGCAGGAGCCTCGGGGCGAGGGTGGTGGCGTCGGGTGCCATCGCGGAGCGAGGGCTGGGCGAGCCGGACGGATCACGCGGTTGTGCCAGGGCGGTTCGCGAACCGCCCCTACGGGGTTTCGGGGTGTCGTCGGGCGTATGGGGATTCGTCGGGCGGGTCATGCGCTGTCGCCCTCAGCCTGGCCCTCTCGCCCAGTGGGGCGAGGGAACTGTGTTTGAGGCCGCTTCGGAGCGTGCGGGGAACCTCACCCCCGGCCCCTCTCCTTGCGAGGAGAGGGGAGAGAATCGCGTTGGCCACGGCGCATCGGGCCTGGGGCTACGTGAAGCTCGGAGCTCGCAGCTGATCGCTCGCAGCTCGCGCGGCTCACTGAGGGTGGGTACGAAGCCAGTCGATGTAGTCCGGCAGGCCCTTTTCGATGGGGTACTGGGGCTCGAAGCCGAACTCGTCCTTGACGCGCGTGAGGTCGAGGTAGTTGTTGGCGGGGCCGCCTTTGGGGTTGGCGCCGGGCTTGAGCTCGATGCGGGCTTCGGGGGCTGCTTTCATGACGGCGTCGGCGAGCTCCTGCATCTCGAAGGCGCGGCCGCCGCCTACGTTGTAGGTCGTGTGGTTGAGCCGCTCGGCCTGGTGCACGAGGGCGACGACGGCGGCGCAGTCTTTGACGTTGGTGAAATCGCCGGTGTCGCCGGCGAAGGGGGCGCCTGCAGGACCGTAGTCGGGCAGGGTGCCCTTGACGGCTGCATGACATAACCGACTGGGCAAGTTGACCATCGAGTAGTACATGGGGCCGTAGACGGCGCGCGGCCGGACGCTGACGACCTCCAGGCCGGTGCGTTTGGCGAAGTGGAGCATGACCGCCTCGCCGGCCTTCTTGTAAGCCTCGGTGGCGTTGGCGGAGTCGAGCGGCAGCGGGGCGTCTTCGCGGTACGGGCCTTCGGTGAGGCCGTTGTAGACCGTGGAGGAGCCGAGGTAGGTGAATCGGCGCACCTCGGCGACGCGGGCGGCCTCGAGGGCGTTGTAGAGGCCGCCCATGTTGACGGCGTAGTCCTGGGAGACGGAGTTGGCGCCGAAGGCCGGGGCGGCGAGGTAGACGATGCCATCGACCTTGTGCTTCATCGCCAGGGCGACGGTCTCGTGCGGGTTGGTGACATCGAGTTTCTCGAGGGTGACGCGCTTGCCGACCTCGTCCTGCCAGAAGTCGGGCACGCGCCAGGAGTGGTTGTAGGTGGCGACGACGTCCTCGCCGGCGTCCAGCAGGCTCTTGATCACGTGAACACCAATGAATCCCATTCCGGCAACGACCAGGATCATGCGCAGCTCCTCTCGCGTTTGGCGCTATCGAGGACACTCTAACGGAGGGGTAGCGTCAGGCAAAGAGTCGCGTCTCGGCGGAGGGTTCAGATAGTGACGTCGCGGCCGACGAGGGTGACCGGCACGCTGCAGGCCTCCAGGATTTCGCGGGCAACGCTGCCGAGGGCGAGCTCGTCCGGACTGTTGCCACCGTGCGTGGACATCACCACGAGCTCAGGCGCCTCTTCTTCGATGACCGCCAGGATGGTCCGCGTCGGCAGACCGTACTCCACGCGGACGCGGGTGCGACAAGAAAGGCCGCCGGCTAATTCGCCGAGCAGCTTCATCACCGGTTCGCGTTCTTCGGCTTCGGTTTCCAGGACGGTGACGAGCACGAGCTCTGCCTGGAGCGCCCGGGCCAGACGTTCGGCCGTCGCGAGCGCGCGTTTCGATCGCTCAGACGTGTCCAGGGGCATGAGCAACTTCGACATGGCTCCTCCTCCGAAGCAACTGCTTCCATCTTAGGATTGCGCGTCTGGCATGACCATCGGATTAGACGCGAGGGGTGTTACGTACTGGGAACGACCGGATTACGGGCTTCGGCCTCGGGAGCAACGGCGGTTCCTTGTCGTCGCAGTAGGTTACATAAGGAAAACACCTAGGGGTTTGCCCGAGGCGTAGGCTGACGGCGTGATGCAGGAGTTATCGGTGGACCGGAGCTTCGTGGCGGCGAACGAGCGCGAGCGGGCCCGGATGCGGCGGCTGGTCGAGAGATGGAGCGACGAGGAATTGAGCCGGCCGGTGTCCGCGGGCTGGACGGTCTCGGCGGTGCTGGCGCATATCGGGTTCTGGGACGCTCGCGCGCTGTGGCTGCTCGATAAGTGGTCGCGTGGCGACGAGCCGTCTGAGGCCGATAGCGCGCCGGAGGACCTCGACTGGGTCAACGACGCCGGCAAGCCGCTGTGCCTGGCGCTGCCACCACGCGAGGCCGCGGACCTGGCGCTGCGTCTTGCCGAGGAGGTCGACGCGCGCATCGCTGCGCTGAGCGACGAGATGGTGTCGAAAATCCTGGCGGCCGGTAGCCCGTTCAACCTGTCGCGGGCCGAGCATCGCGGCGTGCACCTGGATGAGATCCGGGACGTGCTGGGCATCGAGGGTCTGTGAGGCCGGCGGTCAAGCGCTCCCTGGCCACAGGGAGGCCGGAGAAGCGGTGTCTGGCGAGCGATAACTATCTTCGCACTATATCTGTTATGTAGTGGAGATAGGCGTTTCGGAGGGGGCCCTGCCGAATCTGGGCCGGGCCGCGAGCCGTGGCTACCGTGAAATGCTGCATGCTAGACTTTTTCCACTATTAGCGCGGAAGTCGCAGGGGGCCGGTGGTGGAAGAACCCGATAAGCAGCAGCCGAGGCGCGGTCATGACAAGCTCGTAAGGGTTCTCCTTGGGCTCGCCGCGGTGCTTTTCATTTTTATCGTGGCGGTGGCGGGCTTTGCCATCGGCCGCGAGACCAGCAACGGCACCTCGGAAGCCGCGACCGCGACGGACGCGACGAACGGCCAGTACAACTACGACGTGCTGAACCAGATACGGTCGTTGCTTGGCCGATATTATGTCAGGCCGGAGAACCTGGACGACCAGACGCTGTTTGAGGGCGCGGTCAACGGCATGCTCAACGTGCTGGACGACGCCGGCACATATTATGTCGACCCGGAAACGAACCAGCGCAGCACCCTGCTGACCGGCTCCTTCGAAGGCATCGGCGCCACGATCTCGTCAGACAACAACGAGATCGTCATCGTCTCACCGATCAAGGGCACGCCGGCCGAGGCCGCGGGGCTGGTTTCCGGCGACGTGATCCTGGCCGTCGATGGCGAATCGATGGAGGGTTGGACGACAGATCAGGCCGTGCTGCGCATCCGGGGCCAGAAAGGCACGCAGGTCACGTTGACGATCCGGCACGCCGATGGCACGCAGGAAGACGTGACGCTGACACGCGATACGGTGCTTGTGAACAGCGTGTACACGGACCCGCCCGGCGGCGCGCTGAAGGACGAACAAGGCAACACGGTCGATAACCTGGGCTACATCTGGATCCAGAGCTTCTCGGGTCGCACGGACCAGGAGCTCAAGGACGCCGTGAACCAGGAGCTCGACGCCGGCGCGAAGGGCCTGATCATCGACCTGCGCAACGACGGCGGCGGCCTGGTTTCGACGCTGCTGGGATGTGTCGACCTGTTCCTGGACAAGGGCACGATCTTTATCGAGCGCGACGCCTCCGGTAGCGAGACGACGCACGTGGCCAACCCGGGCGCGATCGACCCGAACATCCCGATCGTGATCCTGACGAACCGGTTCAGTGCCAGCGCGTCGGAGATTTTCACGGCGGCGCTGACCCAGAACGGCCGGGCGACATCGATCGGCGAGACGACGTTCGGCAAGGGCACGGTGAACCTGTCGCGTGACCTGAGCGACGGCGGCGCGCTGTACGTGACGATCCGGGAGTGGCTGACGCCCAACCGAACGCTGATCAACAAGGTCGGCATCCGGCCCGACATCGAGGTGATCCCGACGGACGAGGAGATCGACGCGGGTATCGACCCGGTGCTGCAGCGCGGCATCGACGTTCTCGAAGGCAAGCTCGGGCAGTAGACAGGGACTGGCAGGCATCGTGGCGAAGGCTTCTGCGGCGAAGAAGAATGCTGAGCCCACCTCCAAGGACGTGGCTGTCAACCGGCGTGCCCTGCACGACTACGAGATCTTCGAGCGCATCAGCGCCGGAATCGAGCTCACGGGCAGCGAGATCAAGTCGATTCGCGCCGGCAAGATGAGCCTTCAGGAGGCGTACGCCAGGCCGAACAAGGGCGAGATCTGGCTAATCGGTGCGCACATCGCCGAGTACGGGCCGGCGTCCTATAACGGCCACGACCCGACACGTTCGCGTCGATTGCTGCTGCATCGAGCCGAAATTCGGGAGATCGAGCGACAGGTCGAGGCGAAGGGCCTGACGCTGATCCCGCTGAAGGTCTATCTGAACAAGCGCGGCCTGGCCAAGGTGGAGCTGGGCCTGGCGCGTGGTCGCAAGACATACGACAAGCGTGCCGTGATCGCCAAGCGCGATGCGGACCGCGAGATGGAGCGGGCGCTGCGGGAGCGGACCCGGGCCGGGGCGCGGTAAGACAACGTCGGCATAATTATGTCGAGTAGTGCCCTGCCTACTCCCTTTGGCAGACGGAGCGTTGAAATGCACCGCGGGTTGAAACCCGCGGCATGAGGATGCTCTGCATCCCTCGAACGTGCCCACTGTTATGTCAATTATTGCCCTGCCGGTTGCGGGCGCTTAAGCTTCGGCCACGTTGGAGGTGGGTATGAAGCTGGCGCGCATTTATACAGGCGAGGACAACCAGTCGCATTTCGAGGAGCTGGAGCTGCCGATGGACTCGCAGCGCCGGGCGACGTCGCCCTGGCTGGGTGGCGCAAAGGTGGCGTTCGGCGAGTCGGAGGCCCTGCCGCCGCAGGAGTGGCACCATGCGCCTCGACGGCAGCTGGTTGCGGTGCTGAGCGGGGCGCTCGAGATCGAGGTCGGCGATGGGAGCAAGCGCCGCTTTGGCACGGGCGATTACTTCCTGGCGGACGACCTTTCGGGTCAGGGGCATCTGACGCGGGACATCGAGGGGCCGGTGCGGTTGCTTTATGTGGAGTTGCCGGCCGAGCTGGACCCGTCGCAGTGGCGCCGGTGAGAGTGCCGGGGCCCGAGTGCGGTCGCGCGGGTTGAAACCCGAGGCTGCGTAAGTCAGGCGACAAGCTCGGGAGCTACCTCACCCCCGTCCCCTCTCCTTGCGAGGAGAGGGGTGAGATTTCAATCTGTCGAAGGCTGTACGGTACCGCGGATTGAAACCCGCGGTACCGTCATCTTGTGCGTCAGCGAGCAGTGTCTTGTGCTCGATTCTTTGCGGTTATGTCGAGTATTCCCCTGCCGGAGCCGCGATCGGCGGGGCGGGTTTCTTGGCGATGATCAGGGCGACGGCGGCGATGAGGTAGCCGATGGTGAACGGGATGAAGGCGGCGAGGTAGCTGCCGGTAAGGTCGTAGGCGGCGCCGGCTATGAGGGGGCCGCAGGCGTTCATGGCGAGCTGGGCCGGCATGGACTGGCCTCGGATGGCGCCCAGGGCTTCCCGGCCGAAGTAATCGGCGAAGACGACCTGGTTGCTGGCAACGAGCAGGCCGAAGGTGCTGCCGTAGACGACGGCAAACATCAGGGCCACGGCGAGGCCGTTGACGGACATGAGGAACAGCATGCCGAAGGCGCAACCGACGAGGCCGATGATCATGGTCCAGCGGGCCCCTACCCTGGCGTCGATCCAGCCTTCGACGAGGACGCCGATGCCGCCGAAGATCGCCACGACCGTTATGACAAGTGCTGCCGTCTCCGGCGAGAGGCCTTTGTCCTCCAGCTGAGCGATCTGATGCAGGTTCACGGCGCCGCCCGAGAGCGCCATGAGCGCGACCGCGAGGGTTACGAGGTAGAACGCCTTCGTGTGCACGGCGTCCTGCTTCGTCCAGCTGTACTCGGTCTCGTGGACGGCGCGGGGCGATGCTTCGTCGCCTTCGACGCCGGCGTCGTTCGTGAAGCGATGGGGGTCATCGCCGTCGGGCAGGAGGCCGTAGTCCTCGGGCCGGGGGTGCAGCCACAGCAGCGAAGGCAGCACGGCGAACATGGCGACGGCACCGGCGAGGCCGATGGCGGCGGTGCGCCAGTCCTGGGCCTGGATGATCAACTGAACCCCGATGGGCAACACGGCGAAGCCGATGCGGGTGCCGAGCGACATGACGCCGATGGCGTAGCCGCGCTTGCGGACGAACCATTTGCTTACGGTGGTGCCGGTGACGAGGGCGAGAAGCCCGGCGGCAACCCCGCGCCCGAGGGCGTAGATCGTGAGGAACTGCCACTCCGTCTGCATCTGCGACATGGCGAGGAGGCAGAAAGCGAGGAAGATGCCACCGGCGACGGCGAAGCGGCGGCCGCCGTAGCGGTCGATCAGGGGGCCGATGAACGGCGTCGTGGCGGCGGCGACGAGCGAGCCGAGGGAGGCGCCGAGGGAGATCTCGGTGCGGCTCCAGCCGAACTCGCGCTCGAATTCGGGGATGAAGACGCCGAGGACGGGGTTGAAGATGGCGACCTGGCTGAAGGAGATGAGCCCGGCCACCGCTACCACGGTCCAACCCAGGAAGAATCGTGGCGGCTTGGGGGCAGTGATGCTCACTGGCGCGAGTCTAACACCGGGCGGTGTTAGGGGCTCTGTGGACTGGCCCATGGGCTCTCGGAGTCCTGGCACATCGTCGGTGCTTCGGGGGGCGCTGCGCATCCCTGTCGGGCTGCTCCGCTCCTTAGTAAGGGAGAAATTGGTGGGGGACACCCCCCACGGCCCCCCGCGCATGGACTGCGTCCCCGCTACCCCTGCTCTCGCCTGCACCAGGCTGAGGAGTAGCGCGGTTGAGCCCGCGGCATCGGCAGTCTGTGGCGCGATGCTTCACGAAGCGGGGGCGGCGTCGTAAGCTGCCGGTATGGCGCTACGAGGGGAATCAGAGCTACGTCGGATGGCGCGAGAGGTTCTCGCGGCGGTGGATGCGGACGAGGCGGAGGCGTTCTTCTACGGAGGGACGTCGGCGCTGACGCGGTTCGCGAACAACTACATCCACCAGAACGTCGAGGATACGAGCACGACGGTGCGGGTGCGGGCCGTGATCGGCAAGAAGGTCGGCGTGGCGGGCACGGATAACGTGACGCCGGAGGGCCTGCTGGCCGTGGCGCGACGAGCCGTCGAGCTGGCGAAGCTGCAGGAGGAGAACGAGGAGTTCCCGGGGCTGCCCGCTCCGACGCCGATTACGCCGGTGAACGCTCGGCTGCCGGAGACGGCGGAGTGCAGCCCGGAGCGTCGAGCGGAGGTCGTGAGCGCGATCTGCGCTTCGGCGGCGAGCGCGGGGTTGGTGGCGGCCGGGGCGTTTCGCACGGGCGAGCACGAGAGCGCCGTGTTCAACACGAAGGGCATCGCGGCGTACGAGTGCGGCGCAGAGGCTGACGTGAACACCGTGATCATGGGCGACGCTTCCAGCGGCCACGCGGAGCGCTGGACCCTCGACGTGAGCGAGATCGACGGCGATGCGCTGGCCGCGGAGGCAATCGACAAGGCGCAGCGCTCCGTGGGCGCGCACCACCTGGAGCCGGGCGAGTACGACGTGATCCTGGAGGAGTACGCCGTCGCGGACCTGATGGACTACTTCAGCTACCTCTCGTTCTCGGGGCAGGCGGTGCTGGAGCAGCGCAGCTTCATGGCGGGCCGTATCGGCGAGCGGGTGATGGGCGAGAACGTCTCGATCTGGGACGACGGGAGCTCGATGCTGTCGCTGCCTTCGACGTTCGACGCGGAGGGTGTGGCGCGACAACGGGTCGACTTCATCGAGAACGGCATCGCGCGGGGCGTGGCGTGGGACAGCTACACGGCATCGCAGGCCGGCACGACGTCGACCGGGCACGCGCTGCCTTCGGGCGAGACGTTCGGGCCGGTGCCGGGCAACATGTTCATGGCGACGGGTGACGCGACGAAGGACGAGATGCTGGCCTCGACGAAGCGCGGCATCTGGGTCAGTCGCTTCTGGTACACGCGGCCGGTGCACCCGATGACGGTGGTGATGACGGGCATGACGCGCGACGGCACGTTCCTGATCGAGGACGGCCGCATCGTGGCGCCGGTGCACAACCTGCGGTTCACGCAGAGCTACCTCGAAGCGATGAACAGGGTCGAGATGATCGGGCGTGAGGCGCGGCTGCTATCGGGGTTCGGGCCGGTGTGCACGGTGCCGGCGATCAAGGTACGGGGCTGGAACTTCACCGGGGCGACCAGCGAGTAGGCCGTGATCGACTGGCTCGAGCCAGGGTAGTCTGAGATGGATCAGGCTTGAGTCGCTAGCAGGTCTCGAATGGTGGCTTCAACGAGACTCAATTCCTCTGAGATCATTCGCTCAGCGTCGACGGTAGTCACACGTCTTAGCTTGTAACGTACGTCTTGAGAACGAGTCTCCAGTCGCCGATAGGGCTGGTACAAGTCCTTGATTGCTGGATTCTCGGCAACATATTCCCGGCGGGTCTGATGACTGAATGGATGGTTCGCTCGCCAGAAAGGACTGATAAAGTGAAACGCAGTAGAACGCAAGCACCGCCGCCCAGCCGGGAGAGGCTGAGTAAACAAGATTGTCTCGAAGTTCTTGTTTTCAGACTGCCGCCCGCAGCAGCATGACCGCACCATCGGCTCTTGAAGCTGATACGAAGGCAATGACCGGGTCGAGATGGTCCAGCATTGCGTCGGAGATTGGAATATCGGAAGGCGAACCGAAGATTTCACTGAATCTGGTGATAGATATTGAGTCTTATGACATCAGACCTGCAAAGGCTAGACGCACATTCGAAGATGCTGAGTTTCCGTCGGCGATCAGGCTGATTCGAAGATCTGTGATCTGGGCAAGCCCTCTCGGCATTGCAATCTGCGGAATAACCACTGATGGGATGCGGAGGTCGGCAATTACCTCGAAGGAAACTGCATTCCGGTTTTCTTCGCTTCGCAAATTGCGCTTCATGCGCTCATATAGAGCCTGCTAAGCCCCGATCGACCTCGTCGATGAAGCTACCTGATCAGATCGAGGATAGCTGATCCGGCCTATCTCGAGACCCAGACTTCGAACCGGATCCGGATCTGCACGCATTACAAGTTGACGGAGCGGTGCACATAGATCTGCGTCGACGGGGTCTGCTGCTCGGTGTGCTTTCCAACGCAGTTCGTCGTCTTATTCCCTACAGCCGAGCCAGCAGTGACGCCACCCTGCGGCATGATGCCAGTCCCTACACGCGACTGTCGACGGAGTACGCACCCGCTCCGTCCCATGAGCAGGGGACGCCTGCTGCGGGTCGTCGTGGCGTCGGAGGTCGGCGCTGCGAGGGGTTATGGTGGTTTCGCGCCCTTCGACAGGCCTCCGGCGAACGGTGCTGCATCGGGTGAGACGAGCGGACGTCTCGAGGCCATTCGGTACGGCGACCTGTTTTAGTAAGCATCGAATTTGCGAAACGCAGACTCGAAAAATGCCCGGAAAATCGAAAAAGGAGCCGCCTCACCGCGCGCGTCGAGGGCCTGACGGGGCGCTTGCAGCGCGGCGATCTGTTAGTAAGTAGGAGGAGAGATCGAGATAGATTCGAGGTGAAGAAGCATGGCTGATGGCGAGAAGCGCGATTCGGGACGGCAGAGCAGGGACGGTCAGCAGCAGGAGCTGCACTTCCAGGGTGTGAGTGACCTGTTCCGTATACGAGAAGACCTTTCGATTCTCCACAAAGCGGTCTACATCGGCACGGTGTTTCTCGGGCTGAACCTCGCGTGGTTCGGGGTCTGGACGGCGGTGGAGTCGATCTGGCCCCTGAACGAACCTGTGGTGGCGATATTCCTCGGCGTCTTGTTGCTCCTGGTCACGGGCAAGGTGAAGGACCTGATGTAACCGGCCGGCCGGACGACCTTATGTCGCGGCTTCGGCGCGCCTGACACCATGGAAGCAGACCGCCGCCACAGCCGGGCGCTTGCGGCTACGACGATGCGCCGGTAGCTTCGCTGTGGCTGTGACGTAACAAGGGGGTCCGGTGCGGCGAGCGAGCGATTGGGTGGCGCGGTGGTGGCGCTGGAGCATGGGGCCGGGTAAGCGGCGCAAGCTCATCGGCTTCGGGCTGCCGCTGCTGCTGGCGATCATCCTGCTCAACGCGCTGACGCCGGCCGGCCCGACGCGGACGGCAGCGGGGCAGGTGCGACGCCTACGAGCGCGGCCGCGGAGCGCCTCGGCCAGCCCGACCGAGACGGCATCGAGTGCATTGACCGCCACGCCGTTAGCTTCCGGCGCCTCGTCTACCGGGGTACCGGAGGGCGAACCGGCGGTGGTCGAACGCGTGGTGGACGGCGATACGGTGGTGCTGGAGGACGGACGGCGGTTGCGCCTCATCGGCATCGATACGCCGGAGACGGTGGCGCCGGGCGAGCCGGTGCAGTGCTTCGGTCCGGAGGCGAGCGCGAGGACGAAGTCGCTGGTCGAGGGCCGGGCGGTGACCCTCGAGAAGGACGTGAGCGAGACGGACCGGTACGACCGCATCCTGCGCTACGTGTACCTGCCGGACGGCCGCATGCTCAATGAGGTGCTGGTGGCGGAGGGCTACGCACGCGCGATCAGGTACCCGCCGGACGTGAAGTACGCCGGGCGCTTCGAGTCGGCGGAGGCGACCGCGCGTGACGCACGCCTGGGCCTGTGGGGCGCCGGGTGCCCGGAGGTGGAGCCAACCGCCACCGTCACGCCGACCGCGACAGCCTACGCCGGGCCGATCGAAGGCGAGTGCCCCGAGGGCTGCCTCGAACCGCCGCCGGGCTGTCTGATCAAGGGCAACATCAGCTCCAGCGGCGTGGCGATTTATCACGTGCCGGGGCAGTCGAGCTACGACGAGACGATCATCGATCCGGGAAAGGGCGAGCGCTGGTTCTGCACGGAGGATGAAGCGGTGGCGAATGGGTGGCGCCGAAGCCAGTCGTGATCGGGTCGGGCCGGCAATTCGCCCTACTGGCCATCAAGGGAGAACGATGCCGTGACTGTCCGGTTGCTGGCGCCGGACGCGGTAGAGGAGTTGGTGGTGGCGGGACAGCGGACGCTGGGCAGGAGTGTCGCCGCCCCGCCTGCCTTGGGCTGCCGACGCTGCGATTGGAACTGGACGGTAGGAAAACTAAACACGTCGGTCCCTCGACATGCTCACGGTAGCGGCCGAAAGCGCAACGGCCTATCAGGGAAACCCCGCATCTTCCCGCTTCGGGGCGACTCCTGATGCTTGCGACTATCGGCTCGCAGCCTGTAGCGTCACGGCATGCCGAGTAATCGCCTGTTCACGCTAGATGAGGCGTTGGAGCTGCTGCCGACGGTGCGCCAGCTGATCAACGAGATCCAGGAGACGAAACGAGAGCTGGATGCGGCTTCGGCGGAGCTGGACCGGCTGCTGGGCCTCACCGGCGGCAACGGTCACCTGGCGGCGGACGTGGCATCGACACGAGACGGCGTGCGGTCGGCGGGCGGGCGTCTCGAAGCGCTTATAGGGGAACTGGACGGCATCGGCGTGCAGCTGAAGGGCATCGAAGACGGGCTGGTCGACTTCCCGAGCGAGCGTGACGGCCGCGTAGTGCTGCTGTGCTGGCGGTCGGGCGAGGAGACGATCGGTTGGTGGCACGAGATCGAGTCGGGGTTCGCCGGGCGGCAGCCGTTGTAAAGGCAACCTCACCCCGCCGACTGCAGCCGGCACCCTTCTCCGACTTCAGAGGGGGAAGCCCGCTACGGCTTCCTGGCTGGCGGTGCGAGGCGAATCGGTCGGCGCGCTTCGGGCTTCTGTACCGGACTCGCGTGCTTCGACAGGCTCAGGACGAACGGTTAAGACAGGCAAGTTTGCCTTGACGGGACTGGCGCTGTAGAACTGCGACGATCGGACGTGAAACGCAGCTCCCAGAAGGACGGTTTGGCATGACCACCTCTCGCGATATTTTCCAGGCGCTGAACGAGCAGGACGGCGAGACGCTGGAGCGGGTGATCGCGCGCATGGAGGAGCGGGGGCGCGAGCCCCGGTTCCAGAAGATGCGCGGCGATTACCTGGAGCTGGTGCAGCTGCAGAACGCTCGGACGTTCCTGGACCTGGGGTGCGGGACGGGGCTGGACGCTCGGGCGGCGGCGAAGCGGGCCGAGTTCAAGGGCGTGGCGACGGGCGTCGACCTCAGCACGGGGATGATCGCGGCGGGCGAGCAGCTGGCAGAGGAAGAGGGCGTCGGCGACCGTGTGCTGCTGCGGGCGGGCGATGCGGCGCAGACGGGCCTGCCCTCCGGCACGATGGACGTGGTGGTGATGCACACGCTCGTGAGCCACGTGATCGACCCCGCGGCGGTACTGCGTGAGGCGTCGCGGCTGCTGGGGCCTCGGGGTCGCATCCTCGTATTCGACGCGGACTTTGCGTCGCTGTCGTTCGCGTATCCGGATGCCGAAATCGCGAAGGCGATGGAGGCGTCGCTTCTGGAGACGTTCGTGGCGAATACGCGGGTGATGCGCGACCTGCCCTCGATGGCGGTGGCATGCGGTCTGCGTCTGGAAGCGGTGCAATCGCACATCGTGGCAGACGCGGGCACGACGAGCTTCTTCGTGGGCATGATCGAGAACTACGGGCCGCTGGTGGCGAAGATGGGGCTGCAATCGCAAGAGACGGCGGATGCGTGGCTCGATCACCAGCGTGAGAGCATCGCTGCGGGGACGTTCTTCGGGTCGTTGAACTTCCATGCGTACTTGTTGCGGCCGAATACGTAAGGGTCGCTTCGCCGCTCCATACTGTTAGGTTCCCGACACTGCGGCTCCTTTGCGGAGCGCGCTGCCGAAAGCCTGTTCGCGGTTGAATGACTGCAGACGATATGGCACCGGTGGCAGAAAGGACGGACCGACCATGAAGCAGCAAAGCAATGAGAGCGGCCACGCCTACGGTTACAGCGCCGGCAGCGTGCTGGCGATAGTCCTGATCATCCTGCTGATTCTCTGGATCCTCTAATCCAGCGCGCAGGAGGTTAACCTCCCTACCCCGATCAAGCGTTACACTTAGTACAGGACCCCCTCACATCAGTGCGGGGGCCTGTTTTGCTGTCTCTTGAGCATGGACTTATCGAAACTAGTTGACCCGGTCTCGGCGGCGCTGGCAAGCACCGGGGCTTCGTCGCGCCCGGAAGCAGGGCGCCGACGCGTCATCGGCGTGAGCGATGCGGCGAAAACGGCCGTGCTCGCCGGCCTGCTTCGCGACACGACATCGCCGGCGCTGATCGTCGTGCCGAGGTCGGGGCGCGTAGCCGACCTGTACGAGGAGCTGGCGTTCTGGCTGGGCCCGGAGGCGGGCCGGCGACTGCGCCTGTTCCCTCAGCGCGACATCCTGCCCTACGAGCGCGCACTCGATGACCCGTGGGATGTACGGGCGCGGCTCGAGACAATCGCGGCGCTGCATGCAGGCGGTGGCGCCCGCCGCGCAGAAGGCAGCGAGGAACGGGGCGCACCGATCGTGATTGCCTCGGTGGAGGCGGTGGCGCAGCGCACGTTGTCGCCTGAGGCTGCACGAGCAGCGCTGACGACGCTGCGCATCGGCGACCGCATCGAGCCCGAGGACCTGCTGCGACGGCTGCAGTCCACCGGCTACGAGGTGGTGTCGCTGGTTGAGATGCCGGGCCAGGCTGCGCGCCGCGGCGGCATCCTGGACGTGTACCCACCGCAGGCAGAGGCCCCGCTGCGCATCGAGTTCTTCGGGCCGGAAGTGGACAGCATCCGCAGCTTCGACGTCGACACGCAACGGTCGCGGGACAAGGTGGCGGCGGTCGACCTGGGCATCGCGACGGACTTCAGCCCGGACGCAGCGCTGGCGGGTGAGATGCTGGACTCGCTGGACTTCGGTGCCTGCAATGAGGAGACGGAGCTGACGCTGCGAGAGGAGCTGGCGGCGATCGCGAACGGTTCCGGCATCCCGGGACCGGCGTTCCTGCCGGGACTGCTGTCGCCTCACTCGCTGGTGGACCACCTGCCGTCCGACGCGCTGGTGATCCTCGATGAGCTGACGGACCTCTCGCGGGCACTGGACGAGTACGTGGCCGAGACGGCGACGATGCGCATCGAGCGGGAGGCGCGGGGCGAGCTGCCGATCGGGCTGCCGCCGGCGCAGGCGAACTGGACGGACCTGCAGCCGCGCCTCGAGGCGGTGGACGTGATCGAGCTGGCCCGGTTCGCTACGGAGGAAGGCGGCGCGTTCCGGCCGCCGTTTGCGCCGGCGCCGGGTTTCGGCGGCCGCGTGCGCATCCTGGCGCGTGACCTGCGCGACTCGATGCGTCAGGGCGAAGCGGTCGTGATCGTGTCGCAGCAAGCCCACCGGCTGCTGACGCTGCTGGACGAGGAAGCGCTGCCGGTGCGGGCGCTGGACGAGGCTATCGAGGAGCTGACGCCGGGCGTCGTTCAGGTGATCAAGGGTTCGATACCGCACGGCTGGTTGCTGAAGGGCGATGGGATGCCCCCTCCCCCTGACCGCCTCCCCGCCGCCGGAGAGGGGGGATCGAAACGCGCCATCGGTTCAGGACGGGGTTCCGCCGCAAACCGATGAAGGCGTTCCCCAGGAAAGCCCCCTCCGACGCTGCGGCACCCTGGGTTGAAACCCCCGGCATGCGGTTCTGGCCTTCGGTGTTGCTGCTGACGGACGCTGAGGTGTTCGGGTTTGTGAAGCAGCGGCGGGCACTGAGGCAGCCTTCGGCAGACCGGTCGAACCTGATCGCGGACCTGACGCCCGGGGATTATGTCGTGCACCTCGAGCACGGCATCGGGCGTTTCGCCGGGATGATCGTGCGCGACGTCGAGGGGGTGCAGAAGGAGTTCCTGGAGCTGACGTATGCCCAGGGAGACCGGCTGTTCGTGCCCGTGGAGCAGTCGGACCGCGTCGCGCGCTACGTTGGGCCGGGAGATTACCATCCCGACCTGACGCGACTGGGCTCCGGTGAGTGGAACCGGACTCGAGACCGGGTGCGCAAGGCCGTGGCGGACGTGGCACGGGACCTGCTGGACCTGTATGCAGCCCGGCAGGTGATGCAGGGTCACGCGTACTCGCCGGATACGCCGTGGCAGCAGGAGCTCGAAGCGTCTTTCGGTTATGTCGAGACGCCCGACCAGATCGCGGCGATCAATGCGGTGAAGGGCGACATGGAGTCGCCGCGGCCGATGGACCGCCTGATCTGCGGCGACGTGGGCTTCGGCAAGACGGAGGTGGCGGTTCGGGCGGCGTTCAAGGCGGTCATGGATGGCTTCCAGGTGGCCATCCTGGTGCCGACGACGGTACTCGCCCAGCAGCACTACAACACGTTCAAGGAACGCCTCGCCAGCCTGCCGGCGCGGGTCGAGATGATCTCGCGCTTCCTCACCGATAAGGAGGCGCGAGAGGTCGTTGAGGACACGGCGGAGGGGAAGGTCGACATCCTCATCGGGACGCACCGCATCCTCCAGAAAGACGTGAGCTTCAAGAAGCTGGGGCTGGTGATTATCGACGAGGAGCAGCGTTTCGGCGTGGCGCACAAGGAGCGGCTGAAGCAGATGCGCAAGGAGGTCGACGTGCTGACGCTGTCGGCGACGCCGATCCCGCGCACGCTGCACATGTCGCTGGCCGGCATCCGCGACCTCTCGAACATGATGACCGCGCCGGAGGACCGATCGCCGATCCGGACCTACGTGCTGGAGTCGGACGACCACATCATCCGCGAGGCGATCGCGCGAGAGCTGGAGCGCGGCGGGCAGGTGTTCTTCGTGCACAACCGCGTGTACAACATCGAGCTGATCGCAGCGCGGATCCGCAAGCTGGTGCCGGAAGCAGAGGTCGGTATCGGCCACGGGCAGATGCACGAGGACCAGCTGGAGCGAACGATGATCAAGTTCGCGCACGGCGAACTGGACGTCCTCGTCTGCACGACGATCATCGAATCCGGCCTCGACATCCCGAACGCCAACACGATCATCATCAACCAGGCGGACCGTCTGGGCCTGGCGCAGCTCTATCAGCTACGCGGTCGTGTCGGTCGCAGCACGGTGCGCGCCTATGCCTACCTGCTGTACGACCACGGCCGAGCCCTATCGGAGGTGGCGCAGCGGCGGCTGCAGGCCGTGTTCGAGGCGACGGAGCTGGGCGCCGGCATGCAGATCGCCCTGCGAGACCTGGAGATCCGAGGCGCAGGCAACCTGCTGGGTTCGGAGCAGTCCGGGCACATGGCAGCGGTCGGGTTCGACCTGTACATCCGGCTGCTGGGCGAGGCGGTCGAGCGGCTGAAGGCGCTGGACCGGGGCGAGATGCCACCACCACCGACGTCATCGAGACCAGCAGTCACGATGGACCTGCCTCTGACGGCGTACCTGCCGGAGGGTTACGTGCCGGACCTGAATATGCGCCTCGCCCTGTACCAGCGCATCGCCAACGCACAGGACGACTCGGAGGCGGCGACGATCGAGCAGGAGCTGGTCGACCGCTTCGGCAAGCTGCCGGTGGCGGCGCGCAACCTGCTGTGGTTGGTACGAGTGCGCTTGATGGCGACGGTCGCGGGCCTGGGCGCGATACAGGTGGAGGGCGATGACCTGGTGCTGCGTATGCTGCCGGGCCTTTCGCTGGACCGAGACGCCGTGAAGCGCAAGCTGCCCCCGGGGGCCTCGGCGTTCAACCACATGGTGCGCCTGAACCGGGAGGATATCGGGGAGGGCTGGCGCGAGGCGCTGGTGCGGGCCATCGACGCGATGACGCCGCCTGCGGCCGTGCCGGCCGGGGCGTAGGGCCGCCAGTGTCCGGCTCGAAGACGATCTGAGGCAGGCACGCCGCCACCACTGCAAGCGAACCTCGGAGTTCAAGGTCCTGAGTCCTTGCGTGGGATGCGGGAGATGTGGTTTTGAACGCGAACATCAGCATCCGCGTGAAGAATAAGCGGTGCTATCATGATGCCTATGGAGCGCACCACTATTTCCCTGCCCCATGACGTCATTGTGCGACTACGCATTCTTGCCGCGGAGCGACGTACTTCAATGGCTGCGATTATTCGTGAAGCTATCGAGGAAAAGACGAACGACACGCGACCGCGGCCCAAGCCTCGGTTCGGCCTATTTGACTCCGGACACACCGATACTTCTGAGCTCGCGAGTAATGGCCCGGTTCCGCCGGTGTCGTGGCGTTAGTCCTGGACACTGGGCCGCTTTACGCGGCCCTGGATAGACATGATTCCAACTACGCTCGATGTCGTCAGTTGCTTGAGTCCACTCAGGAAGAATTGGTTATTCCAGTTCCAGTCCTTGCGGAGGTGGACTATTTCATACACGAACGTGCGCATCCGCAGGTTCGTCTTGACTTCCTGGCTGACGTTCTGGAAGGCGCATACCGCTTGGAAAGTGTTTTCGACGAAGACCTCGAACGGATCTGGGAGCTTTGTGCGCAATATGCTGATGCGGACATCGGATTCGTCGACGCCGCGGTGTTCGCGATAACTGAAAGGTTGAGTGAGACCAAGCTTGCGACATTGGATCGGAAGCACTTCGGCTTGCTGCGGCCTAAACACGTCGACTCACTCATACTCTTGCCCTGACTGTGGAGGCTCCATGCCTCCGTCTTGCCCAGATTTGCGTACCCTCGCTACGATAGCTGCGACTGACGATGCGGCGCTGGGCGATCGCCCGGCCTGCAGGCCCGCCTCCCCAGGGAAGGGACGCTTCGATCAGACGCAGAGAGTCGCAGGATATGCAGGCGGACGAGACTATCCGACCCCAACGAGCCCCCACTGCATCGCTGTCGCCGTACTCATCGGCGCGGGTGCCGCTGCTGGTGGTCGTCTATGCCATCGGCCTTGTGCTGTTCCTGGCGATCGAGCCGACGCGGCCGTGGATACTGCTGGTGGTGACGGCGCTGGTGGCGCTGGGCACGGACGGCATCCTGCGCACTCACCCTCGGGCCGTGCTGGAAGAGGACCTCGCGTGGACGGCGCCGCTGCTGTTCTTGCCGACGTTGATGAGCCTGGGCGCCGGGCTGTTCCTCGAGGACGCGCTTTCGGGGTACTGGGTGCTTCCCGGCGTTGCCATCGCGGCGGTGCTGATGGCGATGGTGCTGTACGCCGAATACATCACGGTCGATGCGTATGGGCCGGGGTTTGCGGGGGCTCGATTCCTGCTCAACCTGGGGACGTTCCTGACGGCGTTCGCGTTCTTCTCGGTCGTGTACTCCTTCGATGTGTCACTGGTGCCGGCGGCGGTCACGGTGGGGCTGATCAGCCTGCTGCTGAGCGTCGAGGTGCTGCGCGAGTCTGAGGCGGACCCGGTACGGGCGCTGGTCTACGCGGGCGCCATCGGCGTCATCGTGGCGCAGGCGCGGTGGGCGCTGTACTTCCTGCCGCTGGAGAGCTATCTGGCGGGCGTGTTCCTGCTGCTGGTGTTCTACCTGGCGTCGGGCCTGGTGCAGCACCACCTGAACGACGACCTGCGCGCCCCGGTCGTGACGGAGTTCGCGGCGATCACGATCCTCGGGATCATCATCGTGACGATCGGTCGCGTGTTCGAGTCGGGGTCTTAAGGAGCTTCAGCTACTCCATGCCGGGGTTCAGCACGGGTCCCTGGTTCGACTCCGCGCCTCGCAGCCATGGATGGTAGACCTGAACGGGGAAGGCTGCCGGGCCGTGGAGCACGCGGCCGTCCTCCAGCGCGAAGGTAGAGCCATGGCACCCGCATACGATGGCGTCGCCAGAGATGCTGCCGGCAGCGAGGGAGCAGCCGAGGTGGGGGCACACATCGGCGAGGGCGTATACGGTGCCACCGTGCCTGACCATGACCATCGGAGTGCCATTGACCTCGACCTGGCGCGGGGAGTCCTCGAGAAGGTCGCCATCTACGGAGGCCTCACTGAAGACCGCGGGCTCACCGGCAGGCTCGGCTTCGTGGATAACGCCGACGCGCATATTTGCGACAAGATGGCCGCCGAAATAGCCGGACACACCGACCATCGCGAGGCCGCCCATGCTGAGGATGCGGGACAGGCCAAGATTGGTGCCTCGCAGAGCGAGCGAAAGAGCGAACGTGCCCAGTGCGCCGCTGTTGAGGAGAGCGTGTGCGGTGCCAACGCGACGTGAGGCGCCCTGGGTGTGCTGCCAATCCATGGCGCCCGCGAGCGCGGTAGGCAAAGCCGCGACCATGCCGAACTGGATCGCCTTTTCTGCGGCGGGGTTACGTTCGTCGCTGCCGAGATCGGCGGCATCGAGGACGGCCGCGAAGGTCCATGCGCCGATCGGGATGTCGGTGAGCATGGGGTGCAGCGGGTGGCCCAGCCAGGTGCCGTGCAGGAAGTCCTGCACCGCCGCACGTTGAGGCACCTTCTCCATGGTCTTCTGGAGGAGGGCGGCAACCTGGTCGCCGACCTTATCGAAGGCTTCGTTTCCGGCGACCGCCTCGACGAGGCGCTGCAGAGGATTCATGGCGCCATTGTCGGCTTCATCGCCTTTCGGCCGGGTTGGTCAAGGCCGGCGAGAGGGATCGGATTCATCGCGACGCGAGGTCACGAGGCAGGCCGACGCGGCTGCGGTGGGCTAATGTGCCATCGTGGTGGCTGGGGGGAGGATGTGCGGATGACACCCTCACGCCAGCCCTCTCCTTCGAGGGAGAGGAAGCTAACCGAAAGGGCCGTGCTTCGTCTTAGACGCGCTAGCTGAGCATCTTGCTGATTCGGCCGAAGGCGGCGGCGGCTTGCTCCAGGGTCTTCGACTGCGGCGCTTTGGTGGCGAGGTCGGCGGAATAGTCTCGAAGCTCCTCGACGCGCTCCTTCATGACGTGCCAGGCGGCCTGCTTATGGGGCAAGGCGTGCATGGTGCGCACGACGAAGCTGGGGCCGGCGTTCATGCCCGAGTTCGCATCGGCGGGCAGGCGGGCAAGGAGGTCGCCGAGGGGCAGCATGGCGCCGCGCATCATGTCGATCGCCGCATCGCCGAGGGCCGCAGCTTCCTTCTCCGTTTCTTCGGTGGTAACGAAGAAGCGGCCGGTCAGGTTCAGCATGGTGACGTAGGTTTCGTTGAAGAGGTCGCTGATCTGGATGGCGAATTCGTCCGTGATGAGGTTGACGGGGCCCTGTGCCTCCGGCGGCGTACGTGTGAAGGGGTTGGGCAAGAGAGGACGTGTCGGCTCGAAGGCGGGGTCCTGAGCGCGGAGCTCGAGGTACTCGTTGAGGGCAGTCGAGAACTTCGAGTGGTGGGAGTTGGCGTTGACTGTGGCGCCGCCTTCGCCCTGCTCAACGACGTGATCGAGGGCACGGATAGCGCTCTCGAGGTTGTTGATCACGCCCCAGCCGGTCATGCCGAAGAAGTCCTTAACGGCCGGTCGCATGGGCGGGCCGATGAAGAGATTCTCCTCGCCAAGGCGCTGTGTGAGGTAGCGCAGGCCGTCGGCGATCATGGTGTAGATCTCGCCCTGGGAGTCGAGGCGATGGGGGTCAGGCCCAATCTCGTTCTCGAGGTCGCCTTCTACGCCTGCTGTGGCCAGGGTCGAGGGGGCCAGGGGCAGCGTGCCGCCGGCGGGCTGCTCGACGGCGATGAAGTGGCGCAGAGTTGCCTCGTTGAAGGGTTGGAGGCCGATTTCGAGGTCGGGCATGTAGTAGGCGCAATCGTGGGGGAAGTTGGGCCTGTCGAAGTGCGGCGGGGCCCCTACGGAGATGAGGAGGTTGTTGACGACGGCGAGATGCATCATCTCCTCGACGGCGACGTCGTTGAAG
This sequence comes from uncultured Chloroflexia bacterium, assembly GCA_963731765.1. GTDB lineage: Bacteria > Chloroflexota > Dehalococcoidia > DSTF01 > WHTK01 > WHTK01. Next base: position 182,429 of record CAVSWS010000041.1, on the reverse strand, counting down.
ATGCGCTTCCATCGCTTCACCTTCGGGAGGGTCTCCTCCGTGAGACCTTCGTCGAGGCTGTCTTTGAGACTGAGCGCGGTGAAGAAGTAGCTGCAGCAGAGACTGTGCTCCAGCTCGGCAGCCTGATTGAGGAGGAAGATCAGCTCTTCCCTGAGCGAAACCTTTACCTGGTCCAAGGACGTACTCCCGCCAACTACTAAGTGCCGCGCCCCGAACTGGGCACGGCACTTGAAACCATATGAGTATGGCTGTTGACCGGTTAAGAGTCCAAGGGCCCTATTCAGTCTCCGGTTTGAGGTAGACCGCGGCCAGCGGCGGCAGCGTCAGCATGATCGACCAGCGATGGCCCTGGTACGGCACCGGTGCAGCTTCGACGCCGCCCATGTTGCCCATATTGCTGCCACCGTAATCGGCAGCGTCGCTGTTGAAGATTTCCTTCCAGCGACCAGGCATGGGTACGCCGACGCGGTAATTGTCGCGCGGGACGGGGGTGAAGTTGCAGGCGACCACGATGGGGTCTTCTTCCTCGCTGCGGGGCTTGCGCATGAAGAGGAGAACGCTGCGATCGGAGTCGTTGGCGTCGATCCACTGGAAGCCGAAGGACTCGATGTCGCCCTCGTGCAGGGCAGGCTCGTTCTGGTAGAGGTGGTTGAGGTCCGAGAGGGCCTGCTGGAGGCCGTAGTGGCGATCGTACTGGGTGAGGTGCCACTCCAGGCTGCTGTCATGGGCCCATTCCGACCACTGGCCAAACTCATCGCCCATGAACAGGAGCTTCTTGCCGGGCTGGGCCGTCATGTAGGCGTAGAGCAGTCGCAGGTTGGCGAACTTCTGCCAGTCGTCGCCCGGCATCTTGTTGATCATGGAGCCCTTGCCGTGCACGACCTCGTCGTGTGAGAGGGGCATGACGAAGTTTTCCGTGTAGGCGTAGATCTGGCGGAAGGTGATCTCGCCCTGGTGGTAGCGGCGGTAGACGGGCTCTCGCTCCATGTACTGCAGGGTGTCGTGCATCCAGCCCATGTCCCACTTGAGGGAGAAGCCGAGGCCGCCGAGGTACGTCGGCTTCGAGACCATCGGCCAGGCCGTTGATTCTTCGGCGATGACGAGGGCGCCGTTGAACTCGCGGTGTACGTCCTGGTTGAGCTGGCGAAGGAACTCGATGGCTTCGAGGTTCTCTCGGCCGCCGTACTTGTTGGGGCGCCACTCGCCGGCCTTGCGCGAGTAGTCGAGGTAGAGCATGGAAGCGACGGCGTCCACGCGCAGGCCATCGGCGTGGTAGCGGTCCATCCAGAAGCAGGCGCTGCTGAGGAGGAAGCTACGCACCTCAGGGCGGCCGTAGTTGAAGATCAGGCTGCCCCAGTCCGGCTGGAAGCCCTGCTCACGCGAGGCGTGCTCGTAGAGGTGGGTGCCATCGAAGTAGCCGAGGCCGTGCTCATCGGAGGGGAAATGCGACGGGACCCAGTCCATGATGACGCCGATGCCCTGCTGGTGCAGGTAATCGATGAGGAACATGAGGTCCTGGGGTTTGCCGTAGCGGCTGGTGGCGGCGAAGTAGCCCGTGGTCTGGTAGCCCCATGAGCCGTAGAAGGGGTGCTCCATGAGGGGCAGGAACTCGACGTGGGTGAAGCCGAGGCGCTTGACGTATTCGGCGAGGGGCTTGGCCATCTCGCGGTAGGTCATGGGGCGGTCGCCGTCTTCGGGGACGTGGCGCCATGACCCGAAGTGCATCTCATAGATCGAGACGGGGGCGTCGAGGGCCTGCTTCGTGCTTCGGTTAGCCAGCCACTCACTATCACGCCACTCGTGGTCGAGGTTCCAGACCTTCGATGCGGTCTTGGGCGCCTCTTCCGCGTAGAAGGCAAAGGGGTCGGCCTTCTGGACGCGGTAGCCGTTGTAGCGCGAGTGGATCTGGTACTTGTAGACCTCCCCCACCGGCATGTTCTCGATGAAGCCCTCCCAGATGCCGGAGGTGCCGCGAGCGCTCAGTGGATTTGAGCCCTCCGTCCAGCCGTTGAAGTCTCCGACCACGGAGACGGATTCGGCGTCCGGGGCCCAGACGGCGAAGTAGACGCCGCCTCGGCCGTCGCGCTCGACGTGGTGGGCGCCGAGGTGCTCGTAAAGGCGCAGGTGTCGGCCTTCGTTGAACCAGTAAACGTCGTCGTCCGAGAGCAGGGAGAATCGCTGGTCGATCATGGCGCTCAGACTCCTTCCTTGTTCTTGCGTTTCGAATCGTTTGCTGTCGTGCGACCGGCGGCGCCGGCAGGAGCACGCGGCGTGACGGCCGAAGGATTCGTTGTCTTGTTATCGACAGGCCGGTATAGCTTTACCGTCTCAATCGCCTTGGTCAGGTCGTCAATTGAATCGAATTCGTCCAGGCCGTAGACGGCGCGCGAGACCCAGTTCGGGTGTTGATCGCCGGTGGTGCCGGGCAGATTCTGGGCGCGGGTCTCGCCCCAGGTGTCCTCGAGATTGAGGAGCATCCACTCCGCGTCGCTTTCGGCGAGGAGGGCCGTACTGCCGCGGAATATCTGGCCGACATCGTCGCGCTCGCGTACGAGGCCGCGCTCCTTGAGACGCTCGACGAGGGCGACGCGGTCTCGCGTACGGTGCTTCCGCTCTTCCTGCACGCGTTCGGGCGTGAGGAGACCGTGCTTCTCGCGCTGCTGAAGGTCGTCGTCCTGCCAGTAGGCAGCGAAGGTCGGCAGATCGTGGGTGCTGAAGCTGGCGACCGCGTGCTCCGGTATGCGGCGCAGTGGCTGGCTCTTGCGGCCGGTCATCTCGAACATCTGGACATACATACCGCTAATGCCGTGCTGCTTCAGTCCACGGCCAACCTCCGGCGGTACGAGGCCGAGGTCTTCGGCGATAACGACGGCTTCGTAGCGCATCGACTCGAGGCAGAGGACGGCGTAGAGCTCCTCGGCGGGCTGGCGCACGAAGACGCCCTCCCGGCCGGTGGCGCCATCGGGGATCCAGTACAGACGATGCAAGCCGATGGCGTGATCGATACGGAGCATCCTGGCGGAGGTGAAGTAGTGGCGGAGGTAGCGCTTCACGTAGTCAAAGCCGGTGCGGCGCAGGGCTCCGGGTATGAGAGGTTGGAAGCCCCAGTTCTGGCCGTTCGTGGCGTAGAGGTCCGGCGGCGCGCCGACGGTTACGCCCTGGCCGAAGACGTCTCGATAGCGCCAGGCGTCGTAGCCCTGCTGATGCACGCCGACGGGCAGATCGAGGTAGGAACGCATGCCGAGGGCGGCGGCGGTTCCGGCCGCGTCGTGCATCTGGCTGCTGGCGCGCCACTGGGCGAACTCGTAGTAGCGAGCTACTTCGGCATCGTAGTCGTCGGGGCGCAGGTTGCCGTTGCGCTGTCGCCTGGGCCACTTGCGCCAGTCTGGGCCGAGGTTTTCGACGGCGGCGCGAAACTTCGCGTAGTCACGCACCTCCGGCCGCGAGTCGAGGTAGGCCTCCATGTCGCGGGCGGCGTCGCTGTCGTCTACCAGGGCCTGCGACTGGGCGAAGAGGGCCTCTCGCTTGAGACGCATGACGGCGGCGTAGTTTACTTCGGGCGTATCGGTGAGGTCGCGGGCCTGCCTCGCCAGAGCGGGGTCGACCGAGGGCGTTTCGCCGTCGAAGCGTGCTTCGGGGTCGACGAAGACCTCGTTCCAGAACAGGCGGCTCACGGGCTCGTAGGGGCTGGGTGAGAAGGGCTTGTCGAGGAAGGCGGGCAGCAGCGGCAGGGTGGCGACGAGGCCCGCACCGCGCTCACCAGCCCACTGCACCAGGCGCTTGAGGTCTGTGTAGTCGCCGATACCCCAGCTGCGCTTCGAGTGCAGGGCGTACAGGGGCAGGAAGACGCCCCAGGAGGGGCCGTGCTGCGGCGAGTAGGCCTTTCGGGGCGCGGAGATGACGGTCGACTGCAGTTGCCGGCCGGCGACTTCGAGGCAAAGGCGGTGGTAGCCGAACGGCAGGCCGGCGGGCAACGAGAGGCTGAGCTCTATGTAGGCTTTTCGGTCGAGGCGGGTGCGATTGGTGATGCGCGCCTTCGTGAGATCGATGTCTCGTTCCTGGACAACGCCGTCTTCGAGCTCGATATGCAGCTTCGCGCTCTCGGTAGCGGGCTTTTCGGGTAGCCGGAGGGCGAACTGGGTGCGCCCGGCGTCCCAGACAACGACGACGGGTGGGATGCTCCAGGCCCAGGCGGCGAGCTCGTCTCGCTTGAGGGCGGCGGGCACGTCGGCGGCGGTCTCGATGACGCCCATGCCGCGGAGGGCAGCGACGAGCGACTCGGACGGCGCGAAGATGTCGTTCTCCTTCAGGTCCTTGTAGGAGAGCTGGATGTCGTGGGCTCTCGCGAGCCGTCCTAACTCACCATTACTCACGCCGGGACCTGCATCAGCTCGAGGATTCCCTGGAGCGGCACGTAGAGCCAGTCCGGCCGGTTGTTGAGTTCGTAGGCCATCTCGTAGACGGCCTTTTCCAGGATGTAGACGCCCAGGAGCAACTCCAGCTCCTCCCGGCTCGCCTGCAGGAAGTTACCCTTTCCGGCCTCTTTGAGGTAAGAGCCGAGGAAGGTGCTGCTCACCCACGCCTGCCAGAACTGGCCCCATCCAGCGGTCTGGATCTCCGACTCCTCCGGAAGGCCACGCTCGCCCCGCTCGCGCATGGCGGTGTGCACGGCGTAGCTGAAGGAGCGCAGCATGCCGGCGACATCGCGCAGGGGTGAGCGGCGCAGACGGCGTTCGTTCAGCGACTTGGAGGGCTCGCCTTCGAAGTCGGTGATGATGAAATCAGAGCCTGTGTAGAGGACCTGGCCCAGGTGGTAGTCGCCGTGAGTGCGCACCCGGGAGGACGAGAGGCTCTTGTTGACGATGGACCGGAAGCGCAGAAGGATTTCGTCCTCCATGCCGGCGACCGTAAGGGCTTCCGATGGCACGCCGGCTTCCGACTTGATGCGCTGGCCCAGGAGGGCGAAGGCGGAGGTGGTCATGTTTCGCATGGACTGGTAGAGGGAGCGCTGGTAGAAGGGCGTGAAGTGCTCCGGGACGAAGCCGGACTCCGGGGTGCCGCCGGCGAGGGCGAGGTGCATCTGGGCCGTGCGCTCGCCGATGCGGCGGGCGGATTCGATGTAGGCGCCAACGGTCTCGCCGACGACTTCGGGCAGCTCTTCCTCGGTCAAGCGCAGGAGGCTCGATGCGTTGATTGGCGGCGCGGTAACCGTGGTGCTGTAGGAGGCGGCGCGGTCGAAGAAGTCGCGGAGAGCGTCGAGGGTGAACTCCCACGCATCGCTCTCCTTGGTGATGAACTCGTGCATGATGCCGAGGGAGATGGGCTCCTTGCGCGTGCGCTGGTACTCGATGCCGCCGGCGACGCGCGGCGCGAACTGGGCGCCGGATTCGGTGAGGTAGCGGCCGATCTCGAGGTCCGGGTTGATGCCGGGCTCGACGCGACGGAAGAGCTTGAGCAGCAACTTGTCCCCGTAGGCGATCGAGGTGTTCGACTGCTCGGCGCGGAGGATGTTCGCTCGCAGGCTGCCGCCGGTCGCGATACGGCGCAGGGCGGAAGTCCGCACGCCGGTGATTTCGCCGTCGCGCGCTTTAATCTTCGTACTGCGCTGGACGGTGCGGAGCATGGCTTCGGCAAAGCCCTCGTCATGCATGGCGTCGAAGAGGATGCCTTCTTCGCCGCTGGCCATTTTGGTGCGGAGGAAGACGGCCTCGGGGGTCTGGCTCTGGCGCTGGTAGGCGGCGTCACCGGTCTCGTAAGCCAGGGGCAGGACGTAGGTCTCCGCCGCGCCTTCGGTGTACTGGACAGTGACGAGGTTGATGTGAACGTTGGCGCCACCGGTCCGAATCGGAATCGACTCCTCGATTGCGGTGGAACGAATGCGCCGGCCTTTGCCAGCAAACCATCGACGCGTGGCCAGGAAACCCGGCAGGTGCGCCGCCAGGGTATCGGGACCGGTGGCAGCGCCATCGAAGAGTTCGCGCCAGCTGCGGCGCACGGACACGACGGGTGCTTCACCGGACTCGTTGGACCACGAGGGCCGAGGCATGGCGACGCGCTGCGGCTCGATGGAGAACCAGTAGAAGCTGTGCGGGCCCAGCGTGAGGAAATACGGATTCTCGTTGACGCCGGGCATTTCGACCCGCCCGAACATCTCGATGAGGGACATGCCGGCGAACTCGGAGAGGTCGAGGTTGACGCCCTGGACGAAGCGGGAGAGGTTGGCGATGACGAGGATGCGCTCGTCGTCGTAGCGGCGAACGAAGGCAAGGATCTTGCGGTTGTCCGGCTGGAGGAACTCCATGGTGCCGCGGCCGAATGCCTTGTAGCGCTTGCGAAGGGAGATCAGGCGACGCGTCCACCAGAGGAGGGAGTGCTGGTTCTCCAGCTGCGCCTCGACGTTGACGGTCTCGTAGTTGTACTCGGGATCGATGATCACCGGGAGGTAGAGCTTCTGCGGGTTGGCGCGCGAGAAGCCGGCGTTGCGGTCGCCGCTCCACTGCATGGGGGTGCGGACGCCGTTGCGGTCACCGAGGTAGACGTTGTCGCCCATGCCGATCTCGTCGCCGTAGTAGATCACGGGCGTGCCGGGCATGGCGAAGAGGAGGCCGTTCATGAGCTCGATGCGGCGGCGGTGGTTGCCGAGCAGCGGGGCGAGGCGGCGGCGGATGCCGAGGTTGATGCGCATGCTGTGGTCGACGGCGTAGACGCGGTTCATGTAGTCGCGCTCTTCGTCCGTGACCATCTCCAGGGTCAGCTCATCGTGGTTGCGGAGGAAGACGGCCCACTGGCAGTTCTCCGGGATGGCCGGCGTCTGGCGCACGATGTCGACGATGGGATAGCGGTCCTCCATGTGGATCGACATGAAGAGCCGGGGCATGAGGGGGAAGTGGAAGGCCATCTGGCAGAGGTCGCCCTCACCGAAGTAGGCGACGGCGTCTTCGGGCCACTGGTTTGCCTCGGCGAGGAGCATGCGGCCCGCGAAATTAGCGTCGATGTGGGCGCGCAGCTCCTTGAGGAAGGCGAAGGTCTCGGGCAGGTTCTCGCAGCTGGTGCCCTCGCGCTCGTAGAGGTACGGCACGGCGTCAAGGCGGAGGCCGTCCACGCCCATCTCCAGCCAGAAGTCCATGACGCGCATGATCGCCTCACGCACACGCGGATTGTCGAAGTTCAGGTCGGGCTGGTGGCGGTAGAAGCGGTGCCAGTAGTAGGCGTTGGCCTGATCGTCCCAGGACCAGTTCGAGGCCTCGAAGTCTTTGAAGATGATGCGGGTGCCCTTGTACTTCTCCGGCGTGTCGCTCCAGACGTAGAAGTCGCGATGAGGGCTGCCGGGGGCAGAGCGACGGGCGCGCTGGAACCAGGCGTGCTGGTCCGAGGTGTGGTTGCAGACGAGCTCCGTGATGATCTTGAGGCCGCGCTTGTGGGCCTCGCGGATGAGGATGCGGATGTCGCGCATGGTGCCGTACGCGGGGTTAACGTCGGTGTAGTCGGCGATGTCGTAGCCGTCGTCGAGGCCAGGCGAGGGGTAGAAGGGCAGGAGCCAGAGGGCCGTGACGCCGAGGTCCTTGAGGTAGTCCAGCTTGGCAGACAGACCATCGAAGTCGCCGATGCCGTCGCCGTTGTTGTCGAAGAACGCGCGCACATGCAACTCGTAGATCACGGCGTCCTTGTACCAGTCGTCCGTGCTCTGAGTGCGAGTCTGTTCCGTGTTGACGATGGCTTCCGTCACGCCTGGCTCCCCTGTGTTTCCCCTTGCGGCCCCGGCGGCCATTCGATTCTCAGTATGTGCCCCGGCAGGACGTGGGGGTTGAGCTCAACGTAGTTCCATTCGCCGTGCCAGGTGTAGTGGGCACCGTCCAGCTGATCGACGAGGTCGTAGCCTACGCCGGGGCCGATGCCCATGTCCGATTCGGGCACTCGCACCCAGCCGGAGTGGGTGTTGTACGGGTCGACGTTGACGATGCAGATGATGCGGTTTGAGCCGTCCGGGCTGACCTTGGCGTAGGCGAGCAGGCTGTCGTCGCTGCACTCCAGGAGCTGGAACCCGTCGTCACGCTGAAGGGCCGGGTTGTCGTGGCGCACGTGGTTCACGAGGGCGATGAGCTCCGAGAGGCTGTCCGGGTCATCGAGGTCCCAATGGCGCACCTCGTACTTCTCGGAGTGCAGGTACTCCTCCGTGCCAGGATCGCGCGGCGTGTGCTCCATAAGCTCGAAGGCGGGACCGTACATGCCGTAGTTGGCTGTAAGGGTCGCCGCGAGCAGGAGCCGGATCACGAAGGCCGGGCGTCCGCCGAACTGGAGGAACTCGTGCAGGATGTCGGGCGTGTTGGGCCAGAAGTTGGGCCGGAAGAACTCCCTGACCTCGGTCTGCGTCAGCTCCTGCATGTACTCGGCGAGGTCTGCTTTGGAGGTCCGCCACGTGAAGTAGGTGTACGACTGGGTGAACCCGAGCTTGGCGAGGCGGTACATCGTGCGCGGGCGCGTGAACGCTTCGGCGAGGAAGAGCACCTCCGGGTGATCGGCGTGGATGGTCGTGATGAGCCACTCCCAGAACGCCAGGTGCTTGGTGTGGGGGTTATCGACGCGGAAGATGTGGACGCCCTGGGCGATCCAGTGGCGCACGACGCGCTCGATCTCCTGCCAGAGAGCCTTCCAGTCCTCCGTCTCGAAGTCGATTGGGTAGATGTCTTCGTAGCGCTTGGGCGGGTTCTCGGCGTAGCGGATGGAGCCGTCCGGGCGGTGCTTGAACCACTGCGGGTGCTCTTTGACCCAGGGGTGGTCCGGCGAGCATTGCAGGGCGAAGTCGAGGGCGATTTCGATGCCGTACTCCGCGGCGCCCGCGACAAGGGCGAGGAAGTCTTCGGTGGTGCCGAGGTCGGGGTTGATGGCGTCGTGGCCGCCCTCCGCAGAGCCGATGGCCCAGGGGCTGCCGGGATCGCCGGGCTCGGACCTGGGATTGTTATTGCGGCCCTTGCGATGAGTGACGCCGATGGGGTGAATGGGCGGCAGATAGAGCACATCGAAGCCCATGTGGGCGATCTGGGGCAGGCGGGCCATGGTGGTGCGAAAGGTGCCGTGCGCACCGGGCTCAGTGGCTGTTGAGCGCGGGAAGAGCTCATACCAGGTGCTGAAGCGGGCGCGCTCACGGTCAACCCAGATGCGCTGGCCGACATCGTGCACGGCTTTAGGCTCGCGCGGCGCGTGCTTGAGCACGAGCTCTCGCAGCGACTCTTCGAAGGCGATATCGGCGCGGACACCGACGGGCCATTCTTTCTCAAGGGCATCGGCGCGACCGGCAAGGAGCTCGGCAGCTTCTTTGGAGGCTTTCGCGGCTTTGACGCCGGCTTCGCGCACGAGGGCGGCGCCGACGAGCAGCTCCTGCGTCACGTCCTGATCGGCCTCGTAGCGCTTTTCGAGGTCGCGGCGCCAGGTACCGAACTTGTCGATCCAGGCTTCGACTTTGTAGACGTAGGGCTGAATGGCGGTGACGGTGAACTCGCCGCGCCAGTGATCGTTGCCCAGGAGGCGCATGGGGACTTCTGTCCACGTCTTCTGGGATTCGGGACGGTAGAAGAGGTGGCAGGCCAACTCGTCGTGGCCGTCGGCGAAGGCGTCTGCTTCGACGATTACGACATCGCCTATCGTGCGTTTGACTGCAAAACGGCCACCATCCACCTCAGGCTGCACGTTTTCGATAGCAACACGGCTACGATCGGCGGGCTGAGGCTTGTGGTTGGGCATAGGCGCGTTCCCATCAGTTCTGCGAAAGGTCTCAATCCATACTAAGGGAAGGTTTGGAAGGCTGTAAGCCCGTGGCGATGGTTGTCTCCAAATCGATACGCCGTATCATTAGTGGGTGCTACGTCCCCGCTTCTCTCTTGTCGCCCTCGTATTGAGTCTCGCCGTCCTCATTATGTCATGCTCTGGCGGCGGCGGTAGCGATCCGGCTACCCTGGCGCCTGGAAGTACGGTCGAAGCGACGACCGCCCTTTCGACTACGCCCGGCGAGCGCCTCTTCCTGCTCGATGACCCTGGGCTGTACGAGCTGAAGGGCGAGGACCGGAAGCTACTCCTGGCGCGACCAGACCAATCGTTCATCTACGACTCCGCGGTATCGCGAGACGGTACGGACATCGCCGTCGCGATCCAGGGGCCGCCGAAGCAGACGGAGGCCGGCTACGACTTCGGCGTTGACCTGTTCGTGAGCCTGGACGGCCGCGACCTTATCGACATCGCCAAACACGAGCGCATCGGCGAGACGATGTCGCGGCCAAACTGGCTGCCGGATGGCGAGCATCTGATATTCGCCGTGCTGGGCCGGAAGGCATCCGGCGACGTCGACCTGCGCATCGAGGAGATCGACGTGAAGACCGCCAAGCGCACGCGGCTGATCGACAACGCCGTCGAGCCCTCGCTCTCACCCGACGGGAGCCAGCTGGCCTACGTGTCTTACGACGGCCAGACCGGGGCCGAGATCATCATGATCCGCGACCTGGCGACTGGGGCCGACCATCCCTTGCTGCCGCCGGACCAGATCATGTCGAACGTGGCGAATATCGCCTGGTCGCCGGACCAGAGCCGCCTCGTGTTCGCCGCCTCCGACCCGATTACGTCGATGGCACCCGGCGTGGGGCGCATTGGCGCGGCGCTGACGCACCCGACCCTGCGCGACGTATGGTTCGCGAACCTGGACGGCACCGGCCTGCACCGGCTGACCGAGATTGCCGATTCCAGCCTGTCGCTGGCGTGGTCGGGCGACAACCGCAACGTCTACGCCATTGGCGACACGGGCTTCTGGAAGGTCGACACGACCGACGGCGAGATGGAGCTGCTGGGCAAAGGCAACATCGCCGGGCGCGTGCAGACGTTGTTCCCGTAGCGAGATGCAGTGATGGTCCCTGGATCCAGTTCCCGTTGCGGGGTGCTGCTGCCGGTTCCGTAAGAGGGCATCGGTAGCGGGGAGCGGGTCCTTATACCGCGGGTTGAAACCCGCGGCATACCCGGCATGTTTGGTACCCGGCCGTTCGTATCTCGGCACCCGGCTTGACCTGGAATCGGCAAGCGACTACACCTAAGGCGCTATGCCACAACAACCCCTTGGTCCACTCGTCCTCGCAGGCTCCGGTGAGTACACGCCGGCCATGGATATCGTCGACAAGTTCTTGCTGGAGATCGCGGATGGGAAACCCGTACTGCTGATCGCCACGTCCTGCGCCATGGAAGGCGAGGACGTGATGACGAAGTGGGAGCAGATGGGCGTGGAGCACTTCAAGCTCCTGGGCATCGACGCGCAGCCCGTGCGGATCAAGGACCAGGACGACGCCAACGTGCAGGCAAACGCGGACGCGATCGCGGAGGCCGGCTTCGTATGGTTCTCCGGCGGCAGCCCCGTGTACCTGGCGCAGGCGTTTCATAACACGCTGAGCTGGCAGGCGCTGGAGGCCGCGAACCGGCGCGGCGCTATCGTGGCGGGCGCCAGCGGCGGTCTCGGCGTGCTCAACGCGCACGTGCCCAGCACGGCGGCAGACGCGCCGGAGGGCCCCACGGCGCTGGGCCTGGCCGACCCCGTGCGCGCGCTGGCCCACTTCGACCGGGCTGAGCAGCGGCGGCCCGAGTTCGTGCAGCGCGTGCTTGATAGCCTGCAGCCGGGCCAGGTCGCGGTCGGGGTGGACGAAGACACGACGGTGGTGTGGCACGAGAACCATTGGCGCGTGATGGGGCACCAGCGTGCGGTGCTGTTCGAGAACGGCGAACGCACGATTTACCACCACAACGACGTGATCGATCGCTTGCCTGTGCCGACGCGAGCCCGCGAGGGCTCGTGACGCTCGACCCGGCGCTCGGTCGCGAGGCGTACTGCTACCTGACGACGACGGGTCGCGTCACCGGCAAGCCACACGAGATCGAGATCTGGTTCGCGCTGGCGGGCAACACGGCGTATCTGATGAACGGCGATTCGAAATACGACGCCGGGAAAGGCGACTGGGTGCGTAACCTGCGCAAGAACCCGGCGTGCACGCTGCGCATCGGCGGCACGACGTACGCGGCGACAGGGCGCATCGTGGCGGACGCCACCGAGGACGCGATGGTGCGCCGGATGCTGGTCGAGAAGTACGCGACGCAGGAGAAGCCGTTGACGGAGTGGGGTCAGACGGCGTTGCCGGTTGCAATCGAGATCGACGCGTAGAAGTCGACCGCACGACGGCGTAGCCCAGGCATCCGCGGAGCCTATCGGGCCAATCCAAGGTCGGGCCATCTCACCCCTCTCCGACTCCGGAGAGGGGAAACGTATGCCGGGAGCCTCTGGCCTTATGAAAGCGTTTGCGGCGCACTCAGGCGGCGGGCTTCCAGGCGATAACTTCGACGTGGACGTTGGCGAAGAAGGCGTCCGGATCATCGGCCCAGTCGCGGATGCCCTGCTTGAGGTAGTCGATGGTGCCGGCCTCGGCCCAGTTGTGGGTGAGGATGGCGCTTCCGAAGGGGCCATCGAGCAATGCGGTCATCATCTGAGCGTTCGACTGCACCTCTTCGAGCGTGCCCTTGGTGTCGGCCGAGACGCTCTTGATTGCGTCGACGAAGCCTGCTTCGCGAAGGATGGCCGGGAGCCGTTTGCCCAGATCGATGTCACTGCCACGGAGCTCGTGCCAAAGGTGGAACAGCTCGTCGAAACGCCTGAGGGCCTCGCTCCATCTGGCCCAGATCACGTCCTGGGCACTGACGTCTCTCGCCGCGAACAGGCCGCCGGGCTTGAGAACGCGGCGTACCTCGGCTGCCGCTGCAGGCGCATTGCCCGCGAGGTGGACAAAGACGTTGTTCTCGAAGACGGCATCGAACGTGGCGTCCTCGAAGGGCAACGAGAGGGCATCGCCGAGCTCCAGGCTGACGTTCGAGACGCCCTGCTCGGCGGCGAGCGCTTTCGCGGCCTCGAGATGCCCGGCGTCGTGGTCGATGCCGGTGACGAGCCCGGGAGCAACCGCACGGGCGAGTCCGACGGTGATGCTGCCGGGGCCGCATCCCACGTCGAGTAGTTGCATGCCGGGACGGAGGTAGGGGCGGACGAAGGCTGCCTGTCTTTCGGCCGTACGCAGTGGATAGTCCCGGCTCATCTCCGGTGTGACTCCGTGCGAACGCTCGTCCGCTGGCATTTCGCCGCCCCTTCCTCAGCCCATGAGGCTGCTGCTACTGCGCGATGATCGGCTCCACGATGGCACCAGCATCGTTCAGGCGTCGCTTGGCTTCGGCTACGACGCCGGCCGGTAGCGGGCCCTTGATGGCGTTTTCAACGTTGTTCTTGAGGTGGTCCGGGTTGCTGGTGCCGACGATGGTCGTACTCAGGCCGGGGTGGGAGAGCGTGAAGCGCAGCATGAACTCGACGCGCGGCATGCCGTCCAGCACCGCATCGAGGTCGGCGTTGTCCCAGCGCTGCTTCATGACGTCGGACGAGATCATGTAGTAGCTGCGGTTGTCCCAGTCGGTCGGAGCGCCGCGGGCGACGCCACCCCGGATGATGGCGCCCATGTTGTTGTCGGCGGCCATCTGGATCACGTCTTCGTGCTCGCGCTGGAGGGCGGAGTACGGGATCTGGAAGGCATCGAACACACCGGACTCGATTTGCTCCGGCAGGTTGGGGAGGGTGCCGGAGACGCCGACGAATCGCACCTTGCCCTCGTCGCGCATCTTGAGCAGCTCCTGCAGGGCACCTTCGGCCCGGAACTCGTCCATGGTGAGGCTGCGGTGGAACTGCACGAGGTCGAGGTGGTCGGTCTGGAGGCGCTTGAGGCTGTTCTCGACGCCGAAGCGGATGTTCTCGGCGGTGTGGACGTGCTCGCCCTGCTGGCCATCGACGACGCAACCGCACTTCGAAGCGAGGAAGTACTCATCGCGGCGGTGCGAGATGAACTTGCCGATGCGCTCCTCGCTGAAGCCGTAGTCGATCGAGGTGTCGATGAAGTTGATGCCGGAGTCGAGCACGAGATTGAGGAGCTTATCGGCGTCCTCATCGGACATTCCGGGTCCGCGGCTGCCGCCTCGCAGCTCCATGGCGCCGAACCCCAGGGTGGTGACTTCAACGCCGGTGCGTCCCAGCGTTCTCTTCGGTAGATCAGGCATGTGAAGGCTCCTTCTAGATACGACGATCCTAGCGGGCAAAGAAGAAAACGAACAGACGAGCAAAGAACTGGTCCCTGTCGGCCATGTTCGTTCTCTCCCCTGCTTGTTTGTCCGTCATCGCTTGACAGCCGTCGCAAACGAGTCCTTTATTGGCGAAGCAAGACGGGAGGCAGCCGATGCTGAGCGCTGAAGACAACGAAGTGTTGACCCGCGTTGGTCCTGGTACGCCGATGGGCAATTTGCTGCGGCGGTACTGGATGCCCTGCCTGCTTTCGAACGAGATCCCGGAGGCGGATGGGCCGCCGATCCGGGTGCGCATCCTGGGCGAGGACCTGGTGGCGTTTCGGGACAGCGAAGGGCGGGCCGGGCTTTTCGTGCAGGCGTGTCCGCATCGCGGTGCATCGATGTTCTTCGGGCGCAACGAGGAGGCGGGGCTGCGCTGCGTGTATCACGGCTGGAAGTTCGACGTGTCGGGAGCGTGCGTCGACATGCCTTCGGAGCCGGCGGAGTCTAATTTCAAATCGAAGGTGCGGATCCGCGCTTATCCTACGGTCGAATCGGGCGGTGTCGTGTGGGCGTACATGGGGCCGCCGGAGAAGCAGCCGGCGTTTCGAGACTTCATCGGTGACAACCTGGCACCGGAGCAGTGGTCGGCGCGCAAGATGGCCTCGGACTGCAACTGGGTGCAGGGCCTGGAGGGCAACCTCGATACGGCGCACATCTCCTTCTTGCACCGGGCGCTGGCCGACTTCGCGCTGCAGCCGGACGACACTGACCGGCCGGGCTACCCGACCGAGACGACATCGACGGTGATCCGGGGCGGCGACCAGGCACCCGCGATCGAAGTTCAAGACACGTGGTACGGCTTCCGCTATGCGGGATTGCGCACGACGCCGGCGGGCTATACGCACGCGCGGGTGACGGACTTCATCATGCCCTTCGGCTGCTACATCGCGACGACGCCGGTAGGTGGCGACAACCTGCTGATGATGGTGCCGATTGACGACGACCACTTCTTCCGCATGAGCTTCACGACGAAGCGAGCGGTGAAGGCGCCGGGCTACGAGAACTTCGCGAACAACGCGATGGGCGCACGCAGGGCGCCGATGCCACCACCGAACTCCTCGTTTGCGGAGCCGCCGTCACTGGCGAACGACTTCTTCATCGATCGTGAGGCGCAGAAGCTCGTGAGCTACACGGGCATCCGCGGCATTCCGCAGCAGGACATGGCGGTGACGGAGAGCATGGGGACGATCTACGACCGGTCGCACGAGCACCTCGGTCGCACCGATGCGGCAGTGATCCGGATGCGGCGCATGCTAATCAAAGCCGCTACGGACCTGGAAAACGGCATCGAGCCGCCGGCGCTGGACGCATCGATGCCGTTCACATCGATCCGGTCGGCAGAGAAGGTGCTCGCGCCGGGCGAGGACTGGCGCAGGCTGGGTACGGAGGCGGACCCGGTGCTGGCGCAGGTCGCCGCGCAGTAATACGGGACCTGGGAAGAGAAGGAGCAACGTCATGCTGAGCGTCAAGGACAACGAGTACCTGTGTCAGACCGGGCCCGGCACGCCGATGGGCAACCTGTTCCGGCGCTTCTGGCTGCCGGTGATGTTGCCGTCGGAGCTGCCGGAGCCGGACAGCGCGCCGATCCGCATCCGCGTGCTCTCGGAGGACCTGGTGGCGTTTCGAGACACGCAGGGGCGCGTCGGGTTCTTCAAGCAGGCGTGTCCGCACCGTGGCGCCTCCATGTTCTTCGGGCGCAACGAGGAGGCCGGGCTGCGCTGCGTGTATCACGGCTGGAAGTTCGACGTGACGGGCGCTTGTGTCGACATGCCTTCGGAGCCGGCGGAGAGCAACTTCAAGACCAAGGTGCGTATCGAGGCCTACGAGAGCGCCGAGTGGGGTGGCCTGGTCTGGATTTACATGGGGCCGAAGGAGAAGCAACCGCCGTTGCCGCAGTACGACTGGTGCCTGCGCCACGAGCGGGGCGAGATCGACCCGGATGTGAAGGTGTGGAAGTGGACGCAGGACTGCAACTACGTCCAGGCGCTGGAAGGCAACATCGATACGGCGCACATCACCTACCTGCACCGGCGGGGCTACACGCCTCGCATCGGTGAGCAGTACGGCATCTCGCCCGACACGGCGCCGAACGTGCAGGTGATCCCGACGGAGTTCGGGTTCACGTACAGCGGCAGGCGCCCGACCTCGGACAATCAGTACTACTGGCGCGTTACGCCGTACATGATGCCGACGTTCACCTCGATCCCCGGGCCGAACTTCAACGGCAGCGGTCACTTCCTGATCCCGCGCGACGACAACACGTCGTGGTGGCTCGTGGTACAGCCCAACTACCGGGCAGGCCGGCCGCCGTTTGTGGAGCTCATCGACGGGACGTGGACGCAGACTCGCAATCGCAGCAACGACTACCTGATCGACCGCGAGCTGCAGGCCTCGCTCGACCTTGAGAAGGGCACCGGCAACTACACGGGCCTGGCGAGCAACCGCGTCGAAGACTCGGCGATCATCGAGTCGATGGGGCATCTCTACGACCGATCGCAGGAACACCTCGGCAGCGTCGATGGGGCGATCATCTACATGCGCCGCATGCTGATGCGGGCGGCGCATGACCTGGAGAACGGCATTGAGCCGGAGATTTTGCAGCACCCGGAGTGGTTCGCCGCCCGGCCGATCGACGTCGTGACGGCGGAGTCGAACCTCGGGCCGATCTGGGAGCAGGACCGGGCGGAGTATCTGGCGCAGAAGATCGAGGTGCCGGTGCCTTCGGCGGGGTCGTAGAGGCTTCGATCGGGTATGAGGCGGCATGGGCTGGGCGGTTGGGGACGATGGCAAAGCACCCTCACCCCAAACCCTCTCCCTCGATGGAGAGGGAGTAGCTGACTCGAGTGGTTCACATTAGCTAACGGCACGGTTACACATCGGCAAGGAGGGTCTGCCCTGCCGATGCTTGCTCAGATCGTGAGGCACTTTTATAAGCGAGGCAGAGAGGCTGACGCTGCCTGATGGCCTCGCGTCCGCCACGGGTTCCGGCTTAGGCTGAAGGAAACGACAGAGCTAGAACGGAACCAGAAATACACATGCCGGGACGACTGGATAACAAGGTGGCGCTGATAACGGGCGGCTCGCGCGGGATCGGGCGGGCGACGGCGCTGATGATGGCGCGCGAGGGCGCAAAGGTCGCCGTGAACTACGCCTCGAACGCTGAGGCGGCCGCCGAGGTGGTCAAAACGATCACGGACGCCGGCGGCGAGGCGATGGCGTACCAGGCCAACGTGGGCGAGCGGGCGCAGGTGGACGCGATGGCAGCGGCGGTGATGGAGCGCTTCGGGCGGGTCGATATCCTCGTGAACAACGCGGGCGTCGGGCAGCGAGGCAACGTGCTGAACATGGACGTCGATGCGCTCGACTCGCTGATCGCCGTGAACGTGAAGGGGCCGATTTACTGCATCCAGGCGGTGGGGCCGAAGATGGTGGAGAACGGCGGCGGCAAGATCGTCAACGTTGCCTCGATCGCGGGTATCGGCACGTCGCTGACGGAGAACACGCCCTACGCGGGAAGCAAGGCGATGCTGATCGGCCTGACACGGCGGTTCGCGCTGGACCTGGGGCCGTACAACATCACGGTGAACACGGTTTGCCCCGGCTTCATCCGCACCGATATGACCTCTCGCTCGCCGGCCGACCGCATCCAGTACATCACGGACCGCACGTCGCTGGGGCGCATGGGGGAGCCGGAGGAGATCGCCGGGCCGATCGTGTTCCTGGCGAGCGACGACGCGAACTTCATGACGGGCCAGATCATCGTGGCGGACGGGGGCCGGCTCGACTACCTGTCGCACTCGGGCTAGCGTCGATTCGCGCGGGTGCGTCCGGCATGCTTAGATAGAAATGCATGCCGTTCATCCCCAAGCGCTCCCGCCGGCGGCCGACCCGCAGCCGCATCGTCCGCTTCGCCGACCTGGGCCAGGTGCTGGCGTTCCTGTTCCTGGGCTACAAGCTCATCGGCCTGATCGAGAACAAGCAGGGGCACGAGTGGGCCGACGAGCGCCGCCACAAGCATCACCGTCGCAGCGCGCAGCGGATGTACGACGTGGCCGTGCGCAACCAGGGCCTGCTGATCAAGACGGCGCAGTTCCTCAGCAGCCGGCCGGACATCGTGCCGGAGGAGTACATCGAGGTGCTCTCGAAGCTGCAGGACCAGGTGCCGCCGGAGCCCTTCGAGGTGATCAAGGACGTCGTCGAGGGCGAGCTGGGGCAGCCGCTGGAAGCCGTGTTCCGGGAGTTCGAGCGCGAGCCGGTGGCATCGGCGTCGCTGGCGCAGGTGCATCGCGCCGTGCTGCACGACGGCCGCATCGCGGCGGTGAAGGTGCAGTATCCCGGCATCGAAGAGCTGGTGATGGACGACCTGCGCAACAACGAGATCTTCATCGGGCTGCTGAACAAGCTGGACAAGACGCTGGACTTCAGCTTCATCGCCGAGGAGATGAGCCGCCAGATCCCGCGCGAGCTCGACTTCGTGGCGGAGGGTCGCAACGCCGAGACGATCGCGGCGAACTTCGCGGGCGTCGAGGACATCGTTATCCCGCAGATCTACTGGGAGCACACGACGAAGCGCGTGCTGACCATGCAGTTCATCGAGGGCGTGAAGATCACGGACCGTGCGGGCATCGAGCGCATGGGCATGGACCCGGCCGATGTCGCGAAGGTGCTGATCGTGGCGTTCAGCGAGATGCTACTGAAGCACGGGCTGTTCCATGCCGACCCGCACCCGGGCAACCTCCTTGTAACGGCCGGGCCTCAAGGCGAGCACGGCCCGGCGCCCCGTTTGGTCCTGCTGGACTTCGGGCAGGTCAAGGAGGTGGGACCGCAGTTCCGGTTCATCTTCGGTCAGATGACGCGGGCGCTGCTGGCGAACGATCAGCAGACACTGGGAAAGACGTTCCGGGCGATAGGCTTCCGCATGAAGGACGACGTCGCAGAGGGCTACGAGGGGCTGGGCAAAGCGTACATGGGCGACATCGCGACGGAGATGCTGGAGCGCGATGCGGGCTGGGCCGACCCGCAGATGTTCGAGGCGTCCTATCGCGACATGCTGCGGCTGCTGCGCTCCAACCCGCTGGTGAAGATCCCGCCGGACCTGCTGTTCGTCGGCCGGGTGATGGGGCTACTCAACGGCCTGAGCATGACGCTACGCTCTCGCACGAACATGATGATCGAGATGGCGCGATTGCTGGACGAGCAAGACGCGGCCGCATCGAATGGCAACGGCAACGGTCACAACGAGGGAGAGGCGCCCACGACGCGCCGGTTGCTGGAGGCGTAACAGACGTTCCTGCTCGGAGCTTCACCGGGCCGATTCTTCGAGAAACGCAGGATGCGCTGGCGCTTCAGCCGCGGAGGCTAGAGGGGTATGCAGGCAAGCTGGCCCGGGGACCGCTACACCTCGACGGCGACGGGAAGGACCATGGGGCGGCGGTGGATCTCGTTGTAGAGGAACTTGGCGACGGCTTCTCGCACGCGCTGGTTGACGTCCGACCACTCGGAGATGTGGTCCTTTTCTCCGCCGATCACGTCGATAACGACCTCGCGGGTGCGTTCCAGAAGCTCCTCTGACTCGTCGATGCTGGTGACGCCCTTCGAGACAACGTCGGGGCGGCCTACGAGCCTGCCGGTCTGGTTGTCGACCGTGAGGATGATCACAACCATGCCGTCGGTCGCGAGGTGGTGTCGGTCGCGCAGGACGACATCGTCCACGTCGCCGACGCCGATGCCATCGACGTAGACGTAATCGGCGACGATGCGCTCGCCGGTCACCGCTGTCTCCCCGTCCAGCTCCAGGACGTCGCCGTCGACCATGACGAAGGCGTTGTCTTCGGCGACGCCCATCTCTCGCGCCAGGCGGGCGTGGAGCACCATGTGGCGGTACTCGCCGTGGACGGGGACGAAGAACTTGGGCCGGACGAGAGCATGGACGATCTTGAGCTCTTCCCGCGCCGCGTGACCGCGCACGTGGATGTTGTCGGTGCGGTTGTACATGACGCGGGCGCCGAGCTTGAACAGGTTATCGACGGTGCGGTAGACCAGCGCCTCGTTGCCGGGGATGGGCGAGGCGGAGAGCACGACCGTATCGTCCTTCTGGACCTGGATGTGCTGGTGGTCGCCGTTGGCCATGCGGGTGAGGGCTGAGGTCGGCTCGCCCTGGGAGCCTGTCGTGATCACGACGACGTCCTCTGCGGGCATGTTGCGCAGCTCGTTTACGGTGAGGCTGAGCTCGCGCGGGAAGTTGAGGTAGCCCCGCTCGCGGGCCATCTGAACGTTGTCCATCATGCTGCGGCCGGTGACGAAGACCTTGCGGCCCGTGGCTTCGGCGGCGTCGATGACCTGCTGGACGCGGGCGATGAGCGACGCAAAGGTGGCGACGATGACGCGGCCGGGTGCCGCGGCCATGATGTTGGTCAGCGCTTCGCCGACTACCTGCTCGGACGGCGTGTAGCCCGCGACCTCGGCGTAGGTGGAGTCGGCGAGCAGCAGCAGGACACCTTCGTTGCCGAGCTCGGCGAGACGTGGGAGGTCGGTGAGCTGGCCCATGACGGGCGTGTGGTCGAGCTTGAAGTCGCCGGTGTGGATCACGGTGCCGACGGGCGTCTGGATGGCGTAGCCGACGGAGTCCGGCACGCTGTGGGCAACGCTGAACGCCTCGACCTTGAAGCAGCCGACGCTGACGGTCTCGCCGGGCATGATCTGGCGCAGCTCCGTCGTGGCCGTCAGGTGGTGCTCCTTGAGCTTCACGCTGAGCAGGCCGGAGGTGAGGGGCGTGCAGTAGATCGGCGCCTGGATCTTTCGGAGGATGTAGGGCAGGCCACCGATGTGGTCCTCGTGGCCGTGGGTGAGGAAGATTGCCTTGAACTTCTCGCGGTGCTGTTCGATGTAGGTGACGTTGGGGATGACCAGGTCGATGCCCAGCATGTCTTCTTCGGGGAACATGAGGCCGGCGTCGATGGCGATCATGTCATCGCCGCACTCGAGCAGCATCATGTTCTTGCCGATCTCGCCGAGACCGCCCAGGGGGATAACGCGTAGCGTGTCGCTGTTTGTCACGGTGTCATTCTAGAAGAGCTTCATCTGGGTGACTTCGGGCTGCGCCGGTGCAACGGCCACGGGCTCGGCACGGGCAGCCTCTTCGCGCTTCGCAGCTTCGACGTACTGCGGGATGCGCCGGAAGTCGTTTTCGATCGTAGCGCGCAGGGAGCCCTGGTGCAGCGCCGCAGCGGGGTGATACATGGGTACAACCCAGACGTCGCCGACCTTGCGTCCCTGGCCGTGGATCTTGCTAATGGGATTGCCGGGCAGGAAGCGCTGCAAGGAGTAACGGCCGAGGGTGACCACGACTTTGGGGCTGAGGATCTCCTGCTGCTCTCCCAGCCAGTGGGAGCAGGCGCTGATCTCCTCCGGAAGCGGGTCGCGGTTGCCCGGCGGGCGGCACTTGACGACGTTGGCAATGAAAACGTCGGTGCGCTTGAGGCCGATGCTGGCGAGGAGCTGCTCCAGGAACTGGCCGGCAGCGCCGACGAAGGGCCGTCCCTGCTGGTCCTCGTAGTAGCCGGGCGCCTCGCCGATGAACATGATCTCGGCGTCCACGGGACCTTCGCCGGGTACGGCCCTCGTGCGCGTAGCGCTGAGGGGACAGGCGTGACAGGCGTTGACACCGGCGTTGAGTTGACCGAGGGCTTTGCCGCGCTCTTCGAAGTTCATAGCGGGCCTCCGAAACGCAAAAGGCGCTCTGGGCGCCTTCTGAGAGGTGAGGACGATGACCGGGAAAGAGAAGTGGTACGCATGTAATTCGAAGCTGATGCTAGCACCGGCCTCCTCACGGGTCAAGCAAAACTGCTAATTGGATATAGCGTTATGCCTACTGCGGCGCGGGTGCTTTCACGCACGGCGGAGGGGTGCCACCGGTGGCGTGGCTGCGGCCGCAGATGAGATATCGCGTGTCCACTACCAGGCTTTCGCTGTCTCCGGACTTTTCGATGCTGACGGGGTACTGATCCATGTCGCGTCCGCCGGGACCAAAGACAAATTCGCCGTCGTACCGGAATGTGGAGCCGCTGCAATTGGCCTTGAACCAGCCCTGTGAGGTCTCCCCGGTCTGGGGGTCCGTATAGGAATAGTCGGGTCGCCAGACGATCTCGCAACCTTCCTCTCGGGACCAGACATGCGTCGCGTAGGTGTAGAGGGCGTGGAACTGCCCTGAATCGTTCTGGACGAGGCAGAAGTGCTGGGACTGGACGCAGAACGGCGTCGTCTTGATATCGGGAAAGTTGGTGCCGAAGTGAATGAGAGCGCCACGCTCTGCCTTCTCGGTGATCACCACCTTGTCCCCGCTGCCGAAGGCGGCCGCGTAGACCGCGGCGCCGATGAGCCCTCCGAGCACGGCGGCTACAAGCGCGACTGCGACAAGTTTCAGCATCACGTTAACGATAGGCTGGCTGACCGAAGGGTCAAGTCCCGACCGGA
The DNA here is from genome assembly GCA_963731765.1 of uncultured Chloroflexia bacterium. Taxonomy (GTDB): domain Bacteria; phylum Chloroflexota; class Dehalococcoidia; order DSTF01; family WHTK01; genus WHTK01. Next base: position 159,785 of record CAVSWS010000041.1, on the reverse strand, counting down.
CACGTGGATTGAGCGAAATGAGGCCGTGTCGCCCCCTCACGCTTTCGTCGGGCTCGGGCGACTGTAGACCAATAGCCCTATAGCACGCGGTAGTGAAGCTGAACTGCCCCGCTGGCGAAGCGGCGCTCGTTCAGGAGCTCGAGCTGGACACGAGCGTCACGAGGCAGTGCAGGCGTACCGCCGCCGACGCTGACTGGGAGGAGGACGAGATGGACTTCGTCTACGAGGCCGGCCTTCAGCGCCTGGCCCGCGAGTTCCGGCCCGCCGATGGTGATGTCGGCGGCGGCCTCGGCCTTGAGGCGGCGTATGGCATCGGGGTCGAAGGTGTTCTCGATGCGGGTACGCGGCGTCGAGGGCTCGGTCAGGGTGCGGGAGTAGACGATCTTGTCCGCGCCGCGCCAGATGGCCGCGAAGTCGTGCACGTAGTCCGGTGCGCCCTGGAGGAACTCGTCGTCCTGCCAGACCGCCATCGTTTCGTACATGCGGCGGCCGTAGAGGTAGGTGCCGATGGGACGTTCGATGTCGCCCCAGAAGCGATGCACCTCCTCGTCAGGCGCGACCCAGTCGAAGCTGCCGGTGGCGTCGGCGGTGTAGCCGTCCAGGGACGCGTTCATGCCGTAGATCAGGCGGGCCATACAGATTCTCCGTTACGTCAAGTGGCTCCCTGCCGCGGTCGTCCGGCAGTCAGGGTTTGCTAGAACCGCGGGATGATCGGTGTTTTCTCGACCAGTTTCGACATGGCGATGCCGAGGAAGTAGAGCACGATCATGGGCAGCGCGACGAGGGTCTGCGTGATCGGGTCGATCGAGGGCGTGACGATGGCCGAGATGATGAAGGCGCCAACGATGGCGAAGCGCCACCACCCCAGGAGTTTTTTGGACGTGACGATGCCGATCTTCGCAAGGCCCATGACGACGAAGGGCGTCTCGAACACGAGGCCGGTGACGAACATGAGGCGGGTGACGAAGTCGACGTATGCCTTGATTGAGATGAAGGGCGTTGCGACATCGCCGGCATCGAGGAGGAAGTTGAGGGCCGGCGGTAGCTCTACGTAGAAGGCAAAGGCAGCGCCGGCGATAAACATGAAGCTGGCGCCGAGGACGATGGGATAGGCCCACTTCTTCTCGTTACGGGTGAGGCCGGGTCCGATGAAGGCGAGAATCTGCCAGAGGATGATCGGCATCGCGATGGCCGCCGAGAGCAGGAGCATGACCCGGAAGAAGGTGCTCCAGTACTCCAGCGGATCGGTGAAGACGAGGGAGAAGTTTTCGACCTTGGACTCGCCGGGGCCCTTCATCCACTTCAGGGTGGGTGTGGCAAGGAAGGCGCCGGCGATCAGGCCAATGACGACACCGCCGGCACAGATCATGAGCCGTCTTCGTACTTCCTGAAGGTGCTCCAGGATAGTTAGATTGGCGCCATCTGCCTCTTCGTCCGGTGTTGTCGTGGTTGCTGCCATCTAGTCGCTGGAACGACGGCGGGAAGCTCGCTCCGGAACGTACCAGGGCTTCTCTTCGCCCTCTTCACCGTCGGTATTTTCGTTTGCGGGCACTTCGACGACGACGTCGAGGTCCTCGGTTTCGTCTTCGGGTTCAGCCTCCGCCGTAGCCGCGTTCTTATCGATCGGCACTACGTTGGCGGGTTTGTCACTCGCGATGTCCTTGAGCTCCTTGATGTCGGTGAGGTCGCGCTGCTGCTTCTCGAGGTCGCGGCCGAAGCGCTGGAGCTCCTGACCGACGGCTCCGGTGTTGCGGGTGACGACGTTGGCAATCTCCTGCCAGTCCTCCCGGCTCGCGCCTGCTTCCTTCTCCAGCTCCTGGACGACCTCGTTGAAGTCGCCCATGAGGTGCTTTGCGTAGGCGCGCGTCTGCCGGATCCAGCGACCGAGGTCGGCGGCGAGCTGCGGCATCTTGTCGGGACCGACAACAATGGTGGCCAAGACGAGAATGACGAGTAACTCCGGTATGCCGACGCCGAACATCTGCATTGAGCTACCCCCTTTCCGCGTCCATGCTTCGGGTTCCCTGCTCCGGAGGCCGGGTATACCCCGGACTCTAGGAGAGGCCCGCTAACGTAATCAGATTACCCCAATCCTAGGTACGCCGCACATTAACCGATAGATTGCCGTGCGGACGCGCCTGGAGAGGTGGCGAACACAAAAGAAGACCAGACTTGCGCCCGGCCTTCGAGAGTTGCGATCCCTGAACGCCTAGCTGTCTTCGATGCCGGCGTCCTTAAGGAAGTCGATTGCATCCTGGACGGTGACGATCTTCTCCGCATCCTCGTCGGAAATTTCGAGGGCTTTGCCGTCTTTGCTGAATTCCTCTTCGAGCGACATGATCAACTCTACGAGGTCCAGCGAGTCTGCATTGAGGTCATCGACGAACGAAGCGGCCGGGACGACCTGATCCTCTTCCACGCCCAGCTGATCGACGACGATCTTTTTCACTCGCTCGTGAACGGTTGCCAACGCTATTTGCCCTCCTGAACTCCGGCTTTGTCCGGAGCGCTAATAGCCCCTAAGACGCCGTTGATAAACCTGGGTGAACTTTCACTGCCGTACTTCTTGGCGAGCTCTACGGCCTCATTGATGGCCGCGCCAGCCGGTGTCAGATTATCCACTAAGAATTCCCTTATCGCAACACGAAGTACATTCCTATCGACGGCAGCCTGTTCGTGCAGCTCACGGGTCGGCGTGACGCTTTCGATGATGCTGTCGATGCGGGCGCGATTGTCTAGAACGCCGCTCATCAGGATGCGCGCGAAGGCAGCCTGCTCGTCGTTCAGGTGCTGCTCTTCTATCAAACGCTCGAGGGACTTCGTAGGGTCGTGCGCGCCTACATCCATCTCGTACAGGGCGAGCAGAACTACTTGTCGGGAGCGCGTGCGGGGGGAAGACATAGCTCTAGGTCAGGCCGCCATCGATGGCGAACACCTTTCCGGTGATGTAGGAGGCTTCGTCCGAGGCGAGATAGACGACTGCGGGCGCAATCTCTTCCGGCTTGCCGTCGCGGGCCATGGGGATGCGGTCCAGGATCTCGCCCCACTGCGCCTCGTTGAGCACCTCGGTCATGCCGGTCTTGACGATGCCGGGCGCCACGGCATTGACCGTGATGCCGCGGCTGGCGACCTCGCGGGCCAGCGAGCGCGTGAAGCCGATCTGGCCGGCCTTCGCGGCCGAGTAGTTGGTCTGGCCTGCGTTGCCCACGAGGCCGTCGATGCTGGTGATGTTGATTACGCGACCGGAGCGAGCACGGAGCATCGGTCGCACGGCGGCGCGAGTGAACAGGAAGGTGCTGGTGAGGTTGGTGCGGATAACGGTGTCCCACTCCTCCTCCGACATGCGGATGAGGAGATTGTCGGCGGTCTTACCGGCGTTGTTGACGAGGATGTCGAGCTTGTCGAATTTCGCGAGGGTCTCTTCCACGGTGCGCTTGGCCGTCTCGGGGTCGCCGACATCGCCCGGGACGAGCAGCGTTTTAGCGCCGAGCTTCTGCACTTCGGCCTCGGTGGCCTTGGCTCCCTCTTCGTTCGAGAGGTAGTTGAGGACCAGGTCTGCACCGGCGGTCGCAAGGGCGACGCAGATCGCCCGGCCAAGCGTGCCGCTGGCACCGGTAACGATCGCAACCCTGCCGTCGAGTCTGAACAAGCTACACCTTCGCTATTGCTACGATCTGGCTACTACGTCCTTGAGCGCCGCGATGTTTGCAAGGGTCGCCCCCGTCACGATGCGCTTGACGAGACCCGTCAGGACACGCCCCGGGCCAAACTCAATGAAGGCCTGCACGCCACCAGCGGCCATCAGTGTAACCGACTCGTGCCAATGAACGGCATTAGCGACCTGGACCTCCAGCTCGCGCCGGATGTCATCGGGAGTCGCGAGCACCCTGGCGCTGGCGTTGGCGATGACGGGAACAAGGGGCGTGGAGATGCTCGCAGCGGCGATCGCGCTTCGCAGGCCATCGACGGCGGGCTGCATCAGGCGGCTGTGGAAAGCGCCGCTGACGTTGAGGGGCGCGACCCGTGTGGCGCCTCGCTCCTTCGCCAGCTCCATGGCTTTTTCGACGCTGGCGGGCGTTCCGCCGATGACGGTCTGTCCCGGCAGGTTGAGGTTGCAGACGTCGACGTCGGCATCACGACAGATGTCGAGCACGGCCGACTCTTCGAGGCCGATGATGGCGGCGAGGGTGCCTTCGGTGCGGCGCCCGGCTTCGGCCATGTGCTTCGCGCGCTGGCTGAGCAGGGACAGGCCTTCTTCGAGCGACAGAGCACCGGAGGCGACGAGGGCCGAGTATTCGCCGAGGCTGTGTCCGGCCATGTAGGCAGGGCGGCTCGTGACGCTCCCCGACTCGATGGCGGCGGCCAGGCAGGCGAGGCTGGTGGTGAAGATAGCCGGTTGGGCGTACTCCGTCTGGCGGAGCTTCTCCTCGGGACCCTCGAAGCAGATGGACGTCAGAGAGTAGCCGAGCACACGGTCGGCCGTCTCGAAAACTTCCCGAGCCGCGACGGAAGCGGTATAGAGGTCGCTACCCATGCCGACTTCCTGGGCGCCCTGGCCCGGAAAGAGCCAGGCCTGAGCCGCATCGGTCGAATCGGGCAGGAATGTCGCGGGGCTACTCGCCAAGATTCGGGCCTTGGACCTGGATGGCCTCCCGACCCTTGTAGTGACCGCAGACCGGGCACGCGTGGTGCGGCCGGCGCATGGTCCGGCACTGAGGGCAGCGTGTTAGGCCGGTGAGCTTGAGCGCCAGGTGACTGCGTCGTTTGCCCTGTCGCGCCTTGGGATATCGTTTCTTTGGCAGTGGCGGCACTGTCTTATTCCTTCCATTCCGACTCGGGCTTCAGACCCCAGAGGGCGGCCCATCGTTCATCCGTGGGCCCGGTGTTACAGCCACACTCGCCCATATTAAGGTCATGACCGCAGACGGGACAGAGCCCCTTGCAATCCGGCCGGCAGAGTGGCTGCATCACCACCGATGCCTCACGATATTGCCTGACTGCTTCCGTGAGGTCTAGCAGATTATTTTCGTCTATGAGGAACGCGTCTTCATCGGTGTCGACCAGCGGCTCTCCGCTTTGAAGATCGACGATGGACTGAAACTCCTCCTCGAAGACGATTCTGATGGTCTCCTGTAACGGCTGAAGGCAGCGGCTACAGGCTTCCGGCTCCTTGAGGCTGAGGTTCGCCCGGACGAGGACGCCGCTCTTGGTCCGTAAGAACTCGACGTCACCAGAAAAGGGCTCTGGTTCCCGGTCATCGCTCTCGAGTACGCCGTCAACCTGATGCTGTCTAGTAGCGCCGATGCCTTCCTGGACGAGACCAGATATGTTGAAAAGCATGGCAATTCTAAGAATAGAGTCTGCAGCGAAGCGGGTCAACGAGCGGCAATCCTGCGCAATCCTGCTTGTACGCACTGGTTATCGAAGCCTATAATCCCGTTCGAGCAGACCGGCGGGGCATTGCTGGCTTCCTCACTTCTTCGATCCCTTCGTTCCCCCGCCCGTACTTTATTCATTTTATGACAAGTGCAGCAGACCTATATGCCCTGCAAGAGATCGACCTCCAGCGCGATGCGCGGCGAGCCGTAATCGCTGACGCTGAATCGCGGCTGGGCGAGACAGATGAACTCTACGAGGCTCGTGAGATCGTAGAAGACTCTGTGTCGGCCCTGGACCGCCTGCGCAAGCGCCAACGCGACTTCGAAGGCCAGCTCGCTGACCTCGAAGCGAAGATCAAGCCCCTCGAGACCAAGCTGTACGACGGCTCCGTGCGTAATCCCAAGGAGCTCCAGGACCTGCAGAAGGAGCTCGACGGCCTGAAGCAACGCCGCGACAAGCTCGACGAACAGGGCCTGCAGCTCATGGAGAGCATCGAGGCATCGTCGAGGGCGATCGAAGAGGGAAAGGCCGAACTCGCTCGCGTCGAGGCCAGTTGGCAGGAAGACCAGAAGCAGCTGACATCGACCAAGACGAAGGCCGAGTCCGAACTGAAGCGCCTCGATGGCCAGCGAACGCAGCAGATCAAGGGAATGGACGTCGGCGCGCTGGGTCTCTACGAGAACCTCCGCGCCACCAAGCAAGGTCGCGGCGTCTCTCGGGTGGTGCGCGGCACCTGCCTGGGTTGCAACGTCACCCTACCAACCCACATGACGCAACGACTGCGCGTGGGCCGGGACCTGATCCAATGCCCCCGCTGCGAGCGAATTTTGGTCGCCGGCTGACCAGTGATCGCCATCGGTTATTTCCGAGAGCCCTCCCGGCAGGCTATGCGGCAGAAGAGCGGACCGCAGGCACGACCCGAGAGCATCGGTAGCCAGAACAGGCGGTTTCTCGACTACTGCGAGGCGCAGGGCTTCGAGGTGGCGACGACGTTCTCGGAGGAGCGCGGCAGCCCCGGTGGTCCGGCGTTTGCCCAGCTGGTCGAGTACCTCAAGCGGCCCGAGAAGGAATTCACTATCGTCGTGTCGCCTTCACCGCTGACGCTGGCAGACGACGCGGTAGTCGGCGCGGCGCGATGCCTGCAGGTCGAACACCTGGGGGCGCAGATGCAGTTCATAGACTCGGAAGTGCCCAACGGCGATGCGCTGGGCGCGATTCTCGAATCGTGGGCCGACACGCACAACGATGAACTGCGAGAGAAGGTGCGTTCCGCCCTGCGACGCAAGGCCGTGCGCGGCGAGGTGCTGGGCCGCCCGCCCTACGGCTATCGCGTCGGCCCCAAGAACCGCCTCGAGGTCGTGGACGACGAAGCCGTGGTGGTTCGCTACATCTTCCGCCTCTACCTGCACGAGAACCTGGGCATCCGCCTGATCTCGCGCCGCCTGAACGAGGAAGGTCTCCGGACGCGGCGCAACCGGCCATGGAGCATGGTCAGTATCCGGGACATCCTGCGCAACCGGGCTTACCTGGGTACGTATCAGCGACTCGGCGTGCGCGTACCGGGGACGCACCCGGCCCTCGTCTCGCCGGAAGACTTTCGCAAGGTGCAGGACCGCCTGATCGAGCGCCGCACCAACTACTCGCCACGCCACGTCTCGGGCTTCTTGCTATCGGGCATGGCGTACTGCGCCAACTGCGGCAACCGGATGATCGGCGTGAGCCGGCGGCAGTCGTGGACGCGACGCAGCGACGGCAGCGCCCAGATGGCTTCGTACCGGTATTACCAGTGCGAGTCGCGCACCAACCAGGGCATCTGCTCTTACAACACGCAGCGCGCCGACGAACTGCAAGAGGCCGTGCGACAGCAGCTTCGAGACCTGGACCCGCGACAGCTCGCCACGGCGGGCAACGACGAGGCCGTCATCGAGCAGTGGCAGACGGAAGCGCGCCGCATCCGGGAGCACCTGCACCAGATCGACCGCCGCCTGAACCGCGAGCTCGAGGCCGCCGCCAACGACTCGGCGAACAGCGACCGCCTGCGCACAAACGGTCAGGCGCTGGCCGAGGAACGCCTGCGTGTGGAAGAAGAGCTTCGGGACGCCGAGTGGCGTGCCGAGCACTACGCCTCCGCCGCGGAACGCCGGCGCACTCGCAACGCGGCCCTGGAACTCCTGGTGCAGGAGTGGGAAGAGCTACCGCTGGACGACAAGCAGCGACTCCTGCGTGAGCTTATCGACCAGGTGCGTGTGGGCTCCGAGGGCGTGCAGCTGGTCCTGCGCCCGTGACAATCGCCGCCCTGCTGCTGGCGGCCGGCGAATCGACGCGCATGGGCAGCCCGAAGCAACTTCTGGACTGGGACGGGACGCCACTCATCGCATGGCAGGCAACGCAGCTACGAGATGCGGGCGCTGAGAACGTCATCGTCGTGCTGGGACATCGGGCTGCAGAAATACGTGCGTCTGTACCGGACTTCGCGACGATCGTGGTCAACGACGGCTACAAGCAGGGGCGGGCGACGTCGCTGAAGCGAGGTGCCGAGTCGCTGGGGAACGACACGGAAGCCGTCCTGATCCTCAGCGTCGACCAGCCCAGGCCGTCGTGGCTGGCGCGGCGTCTGATCGAGCAATGGCGCGAAACGCGGGCCCCGGTTGTCTCTCCACGCTTCGAGAAGGGCTTCGGACACCCGATCCTGCTCGATGGCGCACTGGTGCCGGAACTGCGCGAGGTGGACGAGGCAACGTTAGGGCTTCGGGCCGTAATCGACCGGCATGTGGGCCGCGCTGTGGCGGTGACGGTGACGAACTCCCACGTCGACGTCGACCTCAACACGCCGGCGGACTATGAGGCGGCAATTGCGTCATATCTGCGAGGCGAATGGGCCGAGAACGAGGCGTAAGCTGAATTAGGCTATGTTCAGATGCTTCGGAGCGGTATAACGGTGGAACCATCATGAAAGACACACCGATCGACCTGCTGTTCCTCGGTTCCGGTAATGCCTTCGGAGCCCAGGGGCGCGCCTTCAGCTCCTTCCTGCTCAATGGGCGTTACCTGTTCGACTGCGGACCGACGGTGCTGCAGCAGTTGCACAAGGCCGGAGTGGCGCACACCGATATCGAAGCGGTGTTTATCAGCCACTTCCACGCCGACCACTTCTTCGGCCTGCCTTTCCTGTTCCTGGCCTCTCGCTACGAAGGCCGCACGCGCGATCTGACGATCGTGGGGCCGCCCGGCATCCAGGAGCGCACCGAGGGACTGATGAGCCTCGGTTATCCCCACCTGCTGGACGCGGCGCCGTTCGGCGTGCGATTCGTCGAGATCTCTGACGGCTTCTGCGGCCACGTTTGCGGCCTCGACTTCAAAACGGCACGGGTCGACCACGTCGAGCAGCTGAACTGCTTTGCGTATCGGGCTGAGCCGGGCGGTCGATCCGTCGTTTACTCGGGCGACACGACGCTATGCCCGGGCTTGATCCGACATCGCCGAAAACGCAGAGGTCATCGTGCTGGAGTGCAGCTGCGATGGCGTACCGGTGCACCTGAGCCCCGAAGGCGTGGCGGAGGTTTCCAGGCACGCGCCGGGAGCGCAGCTCGTGCTGACGCACCTCGACGGGCTGCAGGACGACCGGGAGTTTCCGGGGATCGTCGTGGCAGAGGACGCTACGCGGTATCGGTTCTGAGTCGCTAGTCGCTGGTAATTAGTTCCTGGCTATTGGTTGTTGGATACCTGGCGGCATTGGCCGGTGATGACGGTATCCGATTGGATTCAGCCCCGGTGTCGTGGACTTCTCGATCCGCTGCTACAGCTGCCTGCGTCATTGTCGTAGCCATATCAGCCTGAGATTTGCGCGCTGACGCTCCCATGTAGCGCTGATGGCTGATAGCTGACTGCTGAAAGCCGAGACGGAATTGGCCTTTCTTTCACAATCCGCCCGATCCGGCGTCGCTCAAGGTTCCGTTATAGATGGAGCCTTGGTTACAATCCCCGTGAGGTAGATACACATGTACGGAGCCGGACTCGCCAAAGGTCTCATGCTTACGATGCGGCACTTCTTCAAGCCGCCAGTAACGATTCAGTTTCCGGAAGAAGTACGCGACTTCCCCGCCAGGGCACGCACGAGCCTGCTGTGGTTCGATGAGCGATGTACGGGATGCAGCACCTGCGCCCAGGCTTGCCCCGACGGCTGCATCCTCGTGGCGACGGAACCACGGGAAGACGGCAGCCTCAACAAGGTGCGGTACGAAATCGACTTCCGCATCTGCATGTACTGCGGCCTCTGCACCGAGGCGTGTCCGTATGAGGCGATCCAGCCCGGCGGCACCTTCCGCGACGCCGTTTACTGGTTCGACGACATGTATCACGACAAGTACGAGCTGACGCAGCTGGCGCACGAGCACCTGCGCAATAACAACTTCACCTACCCCAACGGCCTGAAGGCGCCTCAGAGCGTCGTCGATTTCATCGAAGCGGAGAAACGGGGCGAGATTGTGGCACCACCCAGCGGCACGCACGCTCAGATCCCCAGTCAACCCGGTGGCAATCTGCTGCCCGGCGCGTCCGGCCAGCCTAGGCAAGCGAGCCTGAAGCGTGGCTAAGATCACACTCGACGGTAACGAGGTCGAAGTCCCTGACGGCGCACCGCTCGTCGAGGTCATCAAGCAGCAAGGCACCTTCATCTCCAACCTGTGCTACATCGATGGCATCCCGCCGTACGCGGGGTGCCGTACCTGCCTCGTAGAGATCGAAGGCGCGCGGGGCCTGCAGCTCGCCTGCACCAGCCGTTGCGCCGATGGCATGGAGGTGCGCACGCAGACCAACCAGGTGCTGGAAGCGCGCCAGGCCGTGCTCTCGATCATCAACGCCAACCACTCGGACCGCTGCCTCACCTGTCACCGCCGCGTGCACTGCATGCCGGGCGACATCTGCCTGCGCGACGACACGGTGACGCACCGCTGCCTGACCTGCGCGAAGAACTATCGCTGCGAGCTCCAGACCACGAACGAGATGCTGCACATGGCCAACTACGAGCCGTGGCTGGGCGAGGAGCGCACCTACTACGAATCCGAACCGCCCGAGGCCGACCGCGCGAACCCCTTCCTGGAGTTCGACCCGCAGATGTGCATCATCTGCACGCGCTGCGTCCGTGCCTGTGACGAGATCCGGCACACCGGCGCCATCACGCTGGCCGGTCGCGGCCCGACGACGATGATCGCCTTCGGGGCCGGGGGCGCGATCCACGAGTCGAACTGCGACTTCTGCGGCTCCTGCATCGACGTCTGCCCGACGGCGACGCTGCTGGAGAAGCCGAACAAGTGGATCGCCAAGAGCGAGGAGTGGGTTTCGACGACCTGCAACTCGTGCAGCGTCGGTTGCACGCTGAGCATGGGTGTCCGCAACGGCAAGGTGGTCATGGTGAAGCCGGACCGCCTGAACGACTTCAGCGACAACCAGATCTGCGTGCGCGGCCGCTTCCACTACGACGCGGTGACAACGCGGGAGCGCCTGACGCGCCACCTCGTGCGCCAGGGCGAGCTGCTCGCGAACAGCACATACGACGCCGCGCTGGAGACGGCGGTGACCAAGCTCGCGGCCGTTATCAAGGCGAATGGTCCCGAGAGCGTCGGCTTCCTGGTCGCACCCTGGGCAACGAACGAAGAAGCCTACCTGGCGCAGCGCATCGCCCGCGGCCTGATCGGCACCGAGAACGTCGACTCCACGGCGGGTCCGGTGGCACAGGCTGTCGAGACGTCGCTGACCAACGCGTTCGGCACGCACGTCCTGCCTTCGAACCTCGAAGACGTGACGACGGCGAACGTCATCGTCGTCATCGCCGACGACCTGGAGTCGAGCCACAACGTCGCGGCCCTGCGTGTGAAGGACGCCGTTGTAAAGAACGGCGCGCGGCTCATCGTGATCAGCTCGCGTTACGGCGAGGTGTGCGACTTCATCGCACCGCCTCCCTCCGGCGCGATCATGCCGTCGCCCCAGCGGGTGCACTCGGCGGAGCCGACGGGCGTCTGGCTGCGACCGAACGCCGGTGGCGAGGTCGCCGCGGTGTCCGCGCTGGCGGGCCGAGTCAACGGCAGCGCCGGCAACCCGGACGCATCGAGCGTCGACCAGCTGGACGACGCGGCGGACATTCTCAAGAACCTCGGCGACGGCAAGCTGGCGGTGGTATTTGCGCCATCGGCCGCTTCGCCGCTGATGGCGGGCTACAGCGCTGCTGCTGCCGCTAACCTCGCGGTTGCCGTGAAGGGCAGCGAGGCGTCGAGCAGCCTGCACGTGCTGCCGATCGAATCGAACGTCAACGGCGTGCGCGACATGGGCGCCAGGCCCGGCGCCAACGCCAGGGGGCTGCGGGAGATGGTCTCCGGCGGCGTGAAAGCGCTGGTGGTCGTCGGCGACAACCCGATGCTGCTGACGGCCGACAAGGACGGCGTCGAAGCCGCCCTGCGAGGCCTGGACGCGCTCATCGTCATCGACGGCCTGCGCAGCGAGACGGCCGACTACGCCGACGTGGTGTTCGCCGACCTGCCTTCGTACGGCAAGGACGGCACGCGCACGAGCGCCGACCGCCGCATCGGCCGGGTGACGAAGGCTGAGGCGGCCACGGGCGACCAGCGAGACAGCATCGCCACGCTGAACGCGCTGGCGACGGCGCTGGCCGCGAGCCTCGGCAAGCAGTACCTGACCCCCGGCGAAACGGCGGAGGCGATCATGGGCGAGGCCTCGGCCATGGTCGACGGTTACGCCGGCGCTACTTATGACAAGCTGGACTCCGGCCGCACGCGCGCCCTCTCGGGTGGCGCGAGCAAAGCCGACTACCAGGCGGTGACGCTGCCCGCTCTGCCTGCGAACGGCGGGTTGCTGCTAACGAGCTCTCGTGGCCTGTACACGAGCCTTGAAGGCGCGACGATCCGCTCGGAAGAGGCCGACAAGCTGCACCGCGAGGAGTTCCTCGAGATTAACCCGGCGGACGCGGCGGCGCTGCAGATCGGCCAGAACCGGCCCGTGCGGGTGAGCAACGGCTCGCAGGAGATCGTCGCATCGGCGGCGCTGACGGACGCAGTGGCCCAGGGCTCTGTGTTCTTGCCGTTGTACTTTGAGGGCGGCGTCGTGAACCGGTTGCTTCCGGCGGATGGCTCACCAGTGGCGGTCACGGTACGACCGGCGTAAGAAGCATTTCGCGAGCACGGGGGTTCGTTCCGTTCCCCCGCGCCGCCCTGCTAGAATCGTCGTGAAGGAGCACGCGCCCACGTGATCAGGGCGCCTCAGCGATGCCGAGAGTCCCGCTCTTCCCACTAAACCTTGTCCTGTTCCCGGGACAGAACCTGCCGCTGCACATCTTCGAGCAGCGGTACAAGGACATGCTGGCGCGATGCCTCAAGAACCAGGAGCCCTTCGGCGTTGTCCTGATCAAGGATGGCGGCCGGGGTAGCCGCGGTACGCCCCATTCGGTCGGCACGCTGGCGCGCGTGATGACATCGGAGGAGCTGGAGCCGGGGCGCTGTACCGTCTCGATGCCACATCGGGACTCGTGCTTCCACATCATGACGCGCGGCGAGGACCGCTTCCGCATCACATCGCTCGACCGGCGCGAGGCTTCGTACCTGGTGGGCGATATCGAGATGTTCCCGGACGAGCCGGCGCCCGAGCCTGCGATGCTCATGGTGGGCCAACGCGCCGCCACGCTGTTCGACGAGTACTACCGCGAGGTCGTCGCCCTGATGGGCGGCTGGCAGCGCACGACCAACGCCGGCGAGCGCACGATGATGTTCGACATGGCGACGCTGGAGATGAACCAGGCCCGTCTACGGTCGAGCAGTGCCGGCGATGATTCGCGCTCTCTGCCGGTACCGATGCTGCCGGAGGACCCGCGGGCGCTGGCCAACGTAATCGCCGCCGAGCTGAACGTGCAGCCGGACGTCAAGCAAGAGCTGCTGGAGCTACCCTCGGCGCTCGCCCGCCTGCAACGCGAGGCCGAGATCCTGGCGGAAGAGACGCCGCAGATCGCCGAGCGCCTGAAGGTGCACTACCGTCGCCGGTTCAGCGAGTTCGGCCGCACCAACTAACCCTCATGCGCATTCTGGTGACTGGCGGCAGCGGCGTTCTCGGTCGCGGGCTTGTGCCTTTGCTGCGCTCCGACGGGCACGAGGTGGTCGCGCCGGGTAGCAGGGAGCTCGACCTGTTCGACGCCCAGGCTGTCGACGCCGCGATGGAGAGCGTCGAGGCCGTCTACCACCTGGCGACGCGCATTCCCACCGGCGAGCGAGCGAGAGAACCCGGCGCGTGGGCAGAGAACGACCGGCTGCGCAGCGAGGCGACTCGCGTGCTGGTGGACGCGGCGCTGGCGCGCGGTGTCGAGGCGTTCGTCCTGCCGAGCATCACGTTCCTCTATCCCGAGGAAGGGCCGGTAGACGAAGACAGCCCGTACGGAACGGCGGCTCCACGGCTGTCCTCCATGGTCGAAGCGGAGGACTCCGTGCGCCGATTCGCCGCGGCGGGACATCGGGGCGTCATCCTGCGCTTTGGACTGCTGTGGGGGCCGGGCACGGGCAACGACACGCCGGTCGAGCGCTACGGCGCCACGACGCAGATCGACGATGCCGCGGCGGCGCTGGGACTGGCCCTCGATGCGCCAACCGGCGTGTACAACGTCGTGGGGGATGGTCAGCGCATCGCAAACGGGCGATTCAAGACGGCGACGGGCTGGGCGCCACGACCACTCCCTTAATCCCTCCTCCTTCGGCAGGCTCAGGACACGCGTCGTCGACCGCTCTACAGCGGACGGGTGCTCGGTGCATCAGCGGTGTGAGGCAGTCGGCGCTATCGAGGTCCGGCGCGCCACTCGGTAACGCTCGGTATGCCGGCAACTGCCTTCGCGGCCAGGACGGCCTTCACGATTGCCCGTTCGACCGCAACCGCCGCGAAAGCTTCCAGGGCGGTGATGCGCGTGGGCGCGATCTCCTGCTGGCCGGTCGCCATGGCGAAGATGGTGTCGCCGTCGCTGGAGGTGTGGACGGGGCGAATGGCGCGCGCCATGCCGTCGTGGGCGACCGTGGCGAGGCGGTTCGCCTGCTCCTTGTTCAGCCGGGCGTTGGTCGCAACGACGCCGATCGTCGTGTTGCCTTCCGGCGCCTGCTGAGCCCCGCGACGTGTGCCGCTGCGCAGGCCGGCCATGGTGTCGAGGAAGGCGCCGTTCTCGCCTCGAGGGGCCGCTATGGGGGTGCCGGAAGCAGGGTCGATGACGTCGCCAACCGCGTTGACGGCCACGATTGCACCAACGATGAGGCCGTCGTCGAGCACCTCGCTGGCCGTGCCGATGCCGCCCTTGAGACTGCGATTGGCGCCCATGAGCTTCGCGACGGTCGCGCCGGTACCGACGCCGATGCTGCCTTCGAGGACGCGGCCGGCCTTCGCGGCTGAGGCCGCGGCGTAGCCTGAATCGGCGGTCGGGCGGACGTCCGAACGCCCCGTGTTGAGGTCGAAGATCACGGCGCCGGAGACGATGGGGATGCACTGGCGGCCGAAGGTGATACCGACGCCGTGCTCCTCGCACCAGCGCACGACACCGGCGATCGACGCCATGCCGAAGAGGCTGCCGCCCGTGAGGACGACGGCGTGAAGGGCCTGCGCCATGTAGCCGGGTCGCAGGAGGTCGGTCTCGTGGGTGCCGGGGGCTGCGCCGCGCACGTCGACGCCGGGTACAGCGCCGGGCTCGTACAGCACGACGGTGCAACCGGTGGCGGCACGGCGGTCCGTCCAGTGGCCGACCTTGATGCCGGGGACGTCCGTGATGGCATCGAGAAGCTTTGGCATGTCATCGGGAGCATACGGGCATGCGAGCTTACGGGCATAGGGTTGAGGCAGCAGGCTATCCTACCCGCTTGGCCCTTCTCGCGATGCGGCGAGATAACGCTCTTGCTCGATACTGCACTGAATCGGCGGAGATGCAGGTGTCAGGCGTCCGAGGAGCGTGACTCAGCTTGTTCCGGCCGGCCAAGCTGCAGCAGCTGGGACTCGAAGTCAGTCAGCAGTATCGCAAGCTCGGAGAGCCGTCGACTGCCGAAGGATTGATTGAGGAGCGCCTCGATCTCCGCGAGAATCTGAGCACACGCGTCCATCTCTGCCCAGCCTCTTTCCGTGAAACACACCAGCGTCGCTCGTCGATTACGCGGGTCGGCCCTGCGCTCGACGTAGCCGTGCTCCTCGAGGTAGTCCACGAGGTACCCGACAGACTGATTGGTGAGCTGACACCTTTCCGCCAGCTCGCCGATCCGAGATCCTTCCGGCCGCAGGTGCTGGAAGATCGTCAGGTGGGCGACACGCACGTCGTCAAACCCAACTTGGCCCAATCTTTCGTGTACATATCGGACCATCAGCTGAAAAAGGTCTCTGAGGTGTTCAGTCAGGGCAACGAAGCCTACGTTGACTTCGGCGTGCGGATCGGTTCTTGTCATCTCCAATCGATATTGCCATAATCCCGAATATCCAGACAATCTGGGATTTCACCCATCTTGTTACAAGGAGTTAGTCTGATGAATAGGGACGAAACTGCAGTTCGCAGCGTAATTGCCCGCTGGGACGAGGCTTGGAACCGGCACGATGCCGCCGGCCTGACCATGCTGCATCAGCCAGATGCGCAAACAGTCAATCGTTTCGGGGATTTCCTGGAAGGCCGTGAACGGCATCGAGAGCAGTTTCTGTGGCTCCACACCGGACCATTTGGCAATGCAGAGTCGCCTCAGCAAGAAGTCTTGAGCCTGCGCTTCCTGCGGCCCGATGTCGCCCTGGTACATACGAGGTGGGGGACACCGGCGTTAGAAATCGAGGGCCAGTCCGTGCCAGCCGGGGAGATGGTCGTCAGCTACGTCATCACGAAGGAAGATGAAGAATGGACTGTCGCTGCCGTGGATCTTCACAACGTTGAGTCGCCATCAGGTCTGACATTCACCGCCCCCGCGAACGCCTGACGAACGGCCAATGTAGACCCGGGCACCAAAGGCAGCGCTACAGGTCGTTGGTCTGGAGGTAGGCGAAGATCAGGTTGGATGCGGCGCGGGTGACGGTGTCGAGAGCGTCGACGACCTGGCCCATGGCGCCTTCGTCGGCGGTGAGGCCCTGAACGTAGAAATGGCGGCGCTTCGAGTCCATCACCAGCATTGCGACCTCGTCCGGGTTGATGTCGCTCTTGTTGCCATCGAGCCAGCGGGCGTCCGGGGCGAGGATGGCGCCACCGACCTGCTCCGAGAACTGCGCGAGGGCTAGCGCGCCGGCCTGACCGTGTTCCGTGGCCTTGCGCAGGTCCAGCATGAGGTGATGCACGGCGACCGAGACGGAGTAGGCCTCCTCCTCGTCCAGGTGGGGGCAGAGGGCGCGCACGTAGGCGGGCATGGGGATATCGAGCATGCCACAGAGCTCCGGATCGCTGGTCGTGCGGACCGTTTCGAAGAAGTCGGCGGCTTTGGAAGCGTCGAGGCGGAACTCCATGAACGTGCGGAGGATGGGTGCCTCGTGTCGCTTCTGGAAGGCGACGAACAGACCGGCGAGGTCGGCCATGGCCTGAACGTACTGCTCGAAGATCGTCATCGCCAGCACCTTGCGATGCTCGGGCGACTCGACGACGAGGCTGCGCAGGCAGCTCTCGGCAACGACGAGGCGACTCCGGCAGCCGAAGCGCCGGTAGCTTTCGAGGAAGCCGGCATCGACGCCGTAGAGGTGGTTGTCGAAGCAGGTGGGGCAACGGCCTTCGCCGTAGTGGGGTTCGATTTCGGTGCCGCAGTCGGTGCAGAGATTGCTGTGTGCAGGGACGGAGCTCATGTGGTGCCTCTGAGGTGTAGCCGGGGCGCAGACGTCCCGTTGCTGGCGCTACTCCTCCCACCACTCCGCGTCCTGACAGACGATATCGAGAGTCGCAGGGCCTGCATCGATCCTAACACGGGCGTACATAGGCCCGGGCGGCTTAAGGATGGGAAAGAATCGGCTCACCACCGACAGACCCTCGCGCTTGACGGACTTCACAGTGAGGGCGGCTCCGGCGGCCGGCCCAGAATCGCCGGTCGAATTCTTCACGCCTCGAAATCGCACACCGACTTCGCGCCCGTCCGGCCGGCGTGCAAGCAGGACGAAGATCGACCCATCACCCTCCGGCTGCGAAGAGACGTAGGTGCAATCGACGAGGGCGGTGTTGAGGACGCGCCGGATGCGGTCTTGCGGCCCGGGGAATTCGTTCATCAGCGCTGGCGCCCTCGGCCCTGAATGTCGTCCTGAGTCAAATCAAGGTCTCGCAAGATCGAGGCCAGGGTGCCGGTCGGCACTTCGCCACGATGACGTGGGATTGGAGTCCATCGAGTGCCATCGGAAGAAGCCCAAATCTCATGCGGACCGCGTTGTCGATCGATTTGAAAACCGAGACGCCTCAGCTCACGTCTCAGTTCCTGGTAGACCACTAGATGACTACGCGGCCTTTGGCTCGACGAGGTGACCGCCGAACAAATGGATGCTCTTTCACCACGACTGGTATCCGTGCACTGAAGCTGTCTTCGCCTGCAGCCGGGCGAAACTGACGCAGGCAATACCTCCTGCTTCTCCTCCATCAAATCGATGACCATGGCGGCCACTTCCTGGATTTCGTTCATTGCCTGCTCCACTGTTTCGGCATCGACCCAGCAGCCCCGAACGCCGGGAACACTTGCTCTCCAGAGCCCGTCTTCTTGCTTAGTTAGCTCGACATCGATGTTGAAAGAATTCATCGAGACAGATTCTACCTCCCCGGGCTCATCGCTGGCACCTCGGGCAGAAGTGCGTGCTCCGGCCGCCGATCTTCACGCGCTCGATGGCGGTGCCACAGCTATAGCAAGGCTTGCCCGTGCGACGGAACACCTTGACGTGCATGTGCATGCTGCCTTCCTCACCGGCAAGGTCCTTGTAGTCCTTGAAGCTGGCACCGCGGCTCTCGACGCCGAAAAGCAGGACGGTGCGTATCGCAGCGTGCAGCTTCTGCACCTCTTCCGGCGTGACGTCCGCGCCCAGGCGTCTCGGGTCGATGCAGGCGGCGTAGCAGGCTTCGTCGGCGTAGATGTTGCCGATGCCGGCGATGTGCTTCTGGTCGAGGAGGATCGACTTCACCGGCGCCTTGCGGTTGGCGAGCGCGGCAGCGAGGTGCTCGACCGTGAACTCGTCGCTCAGGGGCTCGGGGCCCAGGGCGCCCTTCGAGGCATCCGCGAAGTCATCGAGGAGCCAGAAGCCGCCGAACTTGCGCATGTCGGTGAAACGAAGCTCGTGGCCGTTATCGAGGTGCAGCGTGAGGCGCAGAAAGCGCTCCGGCGAGTCAGCAGGCGCTCGATACAGCAGGCTGCCGGTCATGCGAAGGTGGACGACGATGAGCGCGCCGGTATCGAGGCGCATAGCGAGGTACTTCCCGCGCCGGTCGACGGCATCGATACGGGCGCCGACGACGCCTTCGCGAAAGGTCGCCTCGTCAATGTCCTTGAGCACCGGGACTGGCTTGCCGGCATCGGGCGCTATCGTGACGCCGGTGATGCGCCGGCCGGTGACCAGCGTCTCGAGGTCGCGGCGGATGGTCTCGACTTCGGGTAGCTCAGGCATTGAGTGCTCCGAGCTTCGACGAATCTGCTGCGAGCGAGCGACCGGACGCGACTCCCTCGTCAGCCTCTGTGTGAATGTGCATGATGGACAGATGATAGCGGAGGGACGGAATAGCTCCTATCTGAGGAGGGCCGACTGATGGCGGAATCACTGCCCAGACCGCGACATCGATGGTTCGC
Organism: uncultured Chloroflexia bacterium; assembly: GCA_963731765.1. Taxonomy (GTDB): domain Bacteria; phylum Chloroflexota; class Dehalococcoidia; order DSTF01; family WHTK01; genus WHTK01. The sequence goes on along the minus strand of CAVSWS010000041.1, from coordinate 140,622 downwards.
GGCGTTCTACGACTTCTGCGATCGCCTGGATGAGAAGCGCATGAACCCGCTGCGAGACCGGCTGCTCGACGGGCTGAGCGGCGCCGTTCTGGAAGTGGGCTGCGGCACCGGCACGAACTTCGAGCACTACGGCTGGTCCGCAATCGACTCGCTGGTGGCGACGGAGCCGGACCCGTTCATGCGACGTCGGGCGGAAGAGAAGCTGTCGGCGTCGCCTGCTGAGGTTCGGAGCAAAGTGACGCTATCGGATGCGCCGGCGGAGTCGCTGCCGTTCCCGGATGAGCACTTCGACGCGGTTGTGTCGTGCCTGGTGCTGTGTACCGTGTCGGACCTCGAGGGATCGCTGCGAGAGATGCGACGCGTGCTAAAGGCCGGCAGCGAATTACGGCTGCTGGAGCACGTCGCGCGCGACGGCAAATGGGGCACGGTACAGCGCACGATTCAGCCCGTGTACGGTTGGGCGTCTGCGGGCTGCAGCATCAACCGCCACACCGAGGACGCGGTGCGGGCTGCGGGGTTCACGCTGGAGGTATCGGAGCGCATGAGCTTCTCGCCGGTGCACCCGGTATTTCGGGGTGTGGGGGTGAAGACGACGAGCTGAAGGCTCGGGTCTGACCCACACTCTTAGGCCAGTTCCGGTGCCGACTTCCAAGTCTCCCGAGCCGAGCGCCTGCAGATCGTCGGCTACGCGTGGGTGATCGCCCAGATACGGACATTATCGATGTCCTCGCTGGTACGTGCATAGACGACGTCGATAGTCCTCGAACGATGAGTTCTCGAATTCGTTCGGTTCATATTCAGGCACGACTCTGTCCATTCGCGGGCTGATCCTGACAGTCCGGCGATCAGCGGCGAGAATTCGGTCTAGCGAAGGTGGCGGCGTAAACGCCAGAGCTTCGCTGTTGGACGATGACGCAGATTCTTCGAGTTCCTCGGCTGCTCCTAGCGTCCAGAAGGACTTGAGCCATTCGGACTCATCCTCTGGACCACCTCCTCGTGAGGCACGAGTTTCACCCTCCTCGGCTTCCCGCATGCCTCTCGATCCACTTCGTGAGCAGAAGTAGAGCTCGTACATGATGTCTTCGAGGGAAGCGCCTTCGGGCATCTGCTCGATAATTCGAATCGCCTGCTGTCGCATGTCGTCGTCTCAGACTCGTGCTCCTGCCGGAAGAATCCTGGTTAACAATACAGCAGCGTTGACAGGCCATTGTGCAGACGATCTTGACCGCAGCCGTTGCTACTCCATGTCCGCCCAGTTGGGGCCGGCCTTGATGTCGATGCGCAGGGGGACGATGAGCTCAAGGCTGGCGGGCATGATGCGTTCGAGCATCTCGCGCAGAGCTTCTTGTTCGGAGCGCGGGCCCTCGAAGATCAGCTCGTCGTGGACCTGGAGGAGCATCTTCGTCTCGTAGCCTTTTTCGTCCAGCTCCTTGTCGATGCCGAGCATGGCGATCTTGATGATGTCGGACGCGGTGCCCTGGATCGGCATGTTGATGGCGACACGCTCGGCCGCCATGCGCACGTTGAAGTTGGAGCTGTGGATGTCCGGGATGTAGCGGCGGCGGCCGGCGAGGGTCTCGGCGTAGCCGTCGGCGCGCGTGCTGTTGACGATGTCGTCGCGCCAGGCTTTGACGGCCTGGTATTTATCGAAGTAGCGGTCGATGAATGCCCGGGCTTCTTCGCGACTGATGCCCTCGCGCTGGGCGAGACCGAAGTCTGTGAGGCCGTACAGCACGCCGAAGTTGAACACCTTCGCCCGGTTGCGCTGGATGCGCGTGACGTCTTCGATGGCGACGCCGAAGACCTGCGATGCGGTGGCGGCGTGAATGTCCTCGTCGTTGAGGAAGGCTTCGATGAGGCCGGGGTCCTGCGACATGTGGGCAAGGATGCGCAGCTCGATCTGAGAATAGTCGGCGGAGAGCAGCACGGGGTCCTTGCCGATGTCGCGGGCCACGAAGGCGCGTCGCACCTGCCCGCCCAGCTCCGACCGCACCGGGATGTTCTGCAGGTTCGGGTTGTTCGAGGAGAGACGTCCCGTGGCTGCAACGGCCTGATCGAACGTGGTGTGCACGCGCAGGTCCCGCGAGTCGACCGCCAGGGGAAGCGTGTCAATGTAGGTCGAACGCAGCTTGGTGAGCTCGCGCCAGTGCAAGATTATGTCAATGATTGGATGCACTCCCCTGAGTGCCTCGATGCTCTGGGCGTCGGTGGAGTAGCCCTGCTTGGTCTTACGCGTCTTGGGCAAGCCCAGCTCCTCGAACAGGACGATGGAGAGCTGGGGCGGCGAACCCAGGTTGAACTCGTGACCGACGGCGCTGTAGGCCTCTTTCTCGTAGTAGTCGATCTGCTCGTTGAGACCGATGGAGAGCTCGCGCAGGACGTTCGTGTCGAGGGCAATGCCGGCGGCCTCCATGCGCGCGAGCACGGGCACGAGGGGCATCTCGACGTTGAGGAAGAGCTTCCACATCTCGCCGTAGTCGCGCATCTCGCGCTCCAGGGGTTCACGCAGACGCAGGGTGTAGTCGACGTTCTCGCAGACGTACACCAGGCAATCGTCGACGCTGACGGCGCTGATCGGCGTCTGCTTGTTCCCCGCCTTGCCGACTAACTCGATGATCTCCTTCATCTCGTAGCCCAGCCGGCGGGAGGTGAGCCACTTGAGGCTGAGAGAGCCGGCACCGGCGCGGAAGGTGTCGGCGAGGGCGCCTTCGCCGAGCACGTAGGCGGCGAGCAGGGTGTCGAAAGCGAAGCCGTGCGTGTCGATGCCGCGACTGGTGAGCAGCGCGAGGTCGAACTTGCCGGCGTGCGCGACCTTCTCGACGTTCTCGTCCGCAAATAGAGGCGCCAGGCGGCCGAGAACCATGTCTTCGGGAAGCTGGGCGGTGCCCGACCTCGAGTTGATGCCTGCGGCGCTCTCCCCGTCAGACTCCGGTGAATCCAACAGGGATGCTTGCGGCGGCGTGTGACCGACCGGGACGTAGTAGGCCTCGCCGGGGGCGCAGGCGACCGCGATGCCGACGAGGTTGCAGTGATACGGGTTGCTGCCGACGCCTTCGAGGTCGAAGGCAAAGCGGCCGCACTCGCGCAGACGCTCGATCAGCTTGTCGAGGTCCTCTTCTGTGGTTACAACCCGGTAGTTGGCGACCACTCCCGCCGGCCCTCTCCCCGTTGGCTGAGAGGGGGAGCTTTCGTCTCCGGCTTCGCCGTCGTTGTTGGACTGCCCTTCGCCGCTGGCGCCAAGCCACGTCTGGTCGACGGGAGGGAGGCGCGGGACGAGGGTGCGGAACTCGAGGTCGCGCAGGAGGTCGAGAACGCGCTGGCGGTCGTACCGGCCGACCACGGCCTCATCCATGTTGAGGGTGATATCGGGCACGTCGGTGCGGATGGTGGCCGTATCGAGGGCCTGGCGCACCTGGGCCTCGTGGGCGCGCAGGTTCTCCCGCAGCTTGTCCGGCTTGATCTCCTCGAGGTGCTCGTAGATCGCTTCGATGCCGGGGTACTGCGTGAGGAGCTTCGTCGCGGTGCCGTCGCCGACGCCGGGAATGCCCGGGATGTTGTCGGAACTGTCGCCGCGCAGGGCCTTGTAGTCGGCCATGAGCTTCGGGGGAAACTTGTAGCGCTCCGTGGCGGTCTCTTCGTTGTAGATGACGACGTCACGCTGGTAAGGACGCATCATGTAGATCGTGACGTCGTCCTGGATGAGCTGGATGAGGTCGCTGTCGAGCGTGACGAGGTAGGTGTCGATGCCCTGCTCCGCGGCCTGGACCGATAGGGCGCCGATGACGTCGTCCGCCTCGTAGCCCTGGGCGCTGAACACCGGGATGTTGAAGGCGTCCATCATCTCCAGGCAGCGCCCCATCTGGCGCGACAGCTCCCAGGACGACTCGATGGGCGCGAGGGCGCGCTCGATCTCGAGCCGGAGCTCATCGGAGACGCCGGCCCCTTCCGCCGTGTCGTAGACGCCGTTGTGGATGGCTTCGCGGTTCTCGGCGCCGGCGACGGCCTCGGCGATCTGGGAGCGCACGGTCTCTTCGAGGTCGGGCACCGTCTTCAGGACGTTGTTGACGTTGGTCTTGATGTTCTCGAAGCGCGTGGCCTTGTACGAGGCGTCGCGGGCGTGACGGAAGGTCGGTCCCGGCAGGTCGACGGCGACGATGAGATGGGTGGGCTTGAGCTCATCGATGATCGTCAGCAGCGTGTTCGTGAAGCCGAAGACGGCGCTGGTGTTCTCGCCCGTGCGCTTGGCGACGAGGGGCGTGTCCTTGAGGGCGTAGTAGGCGCGATGGATGATGCCGTGGCCGTCCAGGATGGCAAGGAGGGGTTTGCGTTCTTCCGGGGAGTTCGTCACGGTGCGATTATACGACCCCTCCCCTGGCTCGGAAGGCGTTTCGAATTCGTGTTGAGCGTTTCGTCCCCTCCCCGCCGGCAGAGAGGGCGAGCGATCAGAGTAGGCCGCCGAGGGCGCGTCCAGGGCGTAAGAGTCGAGCTCATCTTCAAGCGTTGTACGTGGATGCCGGCGCTCCCGAGGCACTTGCTCGGAGTCGTATACTTACATCGTTGAGCGATGTACTCAATGAACGATGTAGTGTCGTAGGAGAGGTTCTCGTGACGGGCATGATGCAGGATGTTTCGGCGGACCAGGCGCTGCGGGAGTTACTGGAGTCGGCCGACTGGGGGGACCCTCGGACTGATGTCTCGATTACAGGCGAAGAGCCCGTGTTCCCCACGACGTTTCGCCTGGCAACGGCCGGCGCGGCGGCGATCGCGGCGACAGGCGTAGCGGCTTCGGAGCTGTGGGCTCTGCGCACGGGCCGGCAGCAGACGGTTTCTGTGAGCCTGCGGGATGCTGCCGCGGCGCTGCGTAGCGACCGCTATCTGCGCATCGACGGGCAGGCGCCGCCGAGTGCGTGGGCCTCGATCTCCGGGTTCTACGAGACGCGCGACGGGCGGTGGATCCAGCTGCACTGCAACTTCCCCCACCATCGCGATGGCGTGCTGCGCGTCCTGGGCTGCGAAGACGACAGAGCGTCGGTCGCGAAGGCGGTGTCGACCTGGGGCGGCTCCGAGCTGGAGGACCGGCTGGCGGCTGAAGGCATGACAATCGGGCTCGTGCGTTCGGCGGCGGAGTGGGCGGCGCATCCCCAGGCACAGGCGATTGCGACGCTGCCTATCCTTGACGTCGTCAAGATCGGCGAGAGCGCTCCGGAGCCGCTGCATCGAAGGGCGACCGGCCGCTCTCGGGCGTGCGGGTGCTGGACCTGACGCGGGTGATCGCCGGGCCGGTGGGTGGTCGCACGCTGGCGGAGCACGGGGCGGACGTGATGCGCGTGACGGCGCCGCACCTGCCGGGCTTCCCCGAGGGCCTCGATATCGACATGGGGCACGGCAAGCGCTCGGCGAGCATCGACCTGCGCGACGAAGAGGGCCGCGAGGCGCTCTACAGCCTGATCGAGCGCGGCGACGTGTTTTTGCAGGCGTACCGGCCGGGCAGTCTGGCGGGTCGAGGCTTCTCGCCGGAGGAGCTGGCGGCCCGGCGACCCGGCATCATCTATGCGACGCTAAGCGCCTACGGGCACATCGGGCCGTGGCGGGAACGGCGCGGCTTCGACAGCCTGGTGCAGTCCGTCACGGGCATCGTGGATGAGGAGAGTGGCGGCGGGCAGCCGCACCACCTGCCCGCACAGGCGCTCGACTACGTCTCGGGCTACCTTCTGGCTTTCGGTGTCATGACGGCGCTGCGCCGGCGCGCGATCGAGGGCGGCAGCTACCTGGTACGGGTTTCGCTGGCGCAAACCGGTCGCTGGATCCAGAGCCTCGGTCGCACCGCCTACGAGGGCGTGCAGCTACCGAACCTCGAAGACACCGGCGCGGGTGTCTCGGACCTGCTGGTGGAGACGGAGAGCGCGTTCGGGCGCCTGCGACACCTGGGGCCGGTGGTCAGGCTATCGGAGACGGCGCCACGCTGGGAGCGCGTGTCGTCGCCGTTGGGGTCAGACGCTGCAGTTTGGTGAAGGAGCTACCTTAGACAGCGAGACGGAGCTTTCCAGAAATCGGAAGATTCACTGTTTCGCCAGCCTCGATGCGCTTCGACCAGGAGAGGATCTCAAGCCCTTCAACGTCGCCTGTCTCAGGGTTAAAGCGCGCAACGATCTCATCGCCGATTTCATCTGAGTTTTGTTCGGCGTACGGCTGGCACTTCTCGACGTACATAATGTCGCCGACTTTGTCATAGCGAAATGCTAGTTTTTCACCCATTCGACAATGCCTCCGGTCAGGCGCTGCGCCATGTACGCCGTTATGATCCAGTGCCGCTGCGACGGTGAAGGTTCACTGACCACGACCACGATGACGTGCTTACCGCGCTTAACAGCATCATACCAACGCGCAAATAGGCGAATTTGCTCGTCACGGGTGCTCTGACGAACTTCGTCTGGATCGCGCAACACGTCACCAATACGGTTGATGAATGGCTCCAGGTCCTGGTGTTCCGCCTTGATGTGCTCAAGGCGCTCATCTGTGAGGTCAACCCGGCCTCCGAGGTGAGGACAATCGAAATGTTCCGTCATGACCCGAGAGTATCGCGTGGCGACGAAATTACGGAAGCTCATCGAATCAGACGAGTCACGTTGATTGCCGAACCTCGGTTCGGGTGACACAATCTCGCCCGTATGTGGGGGCTGTTCTCAATGGTGCCCGTGGTGGCACGGCGCGTGGTCGCGAACTCGAAGCTGCTGCTGGCAGTCGTTATCGGGGCGGTACTGGCTGCGGCGATTATGTCGACCACCGCGATCTACACCGACGCCATCCGCGACCTGGGCCTGAAGTACGCAATCGACCAGCGCGCGCCGGACGAGATCAACATGGTCGTCCGCAGCACGTCTCAGACCGGCGTGAGCGCCGACTACAACCGCAACGAGGAGTACATCCAGAACTCGGCGCAGGGCTGGTTCGGCGGCATCATCGACGGCCAGCCCACGGCGATCGGGCGTAGCGCCACGTTCTACCCCACGGTGCCGGGACAGCCTGTCGACGAGGAGAACCAGGGCCGGGACCGCGGTCACTTCATCTTCGTGACGGACCTGCAGTCGCACATCAACGTCGTCCAGGGCGTGTTCCCGGGCGATGCGCCACCCGCGACGCCGGACCAGGCCCCGAGCTTCGATGTCGCGGTCGGGGCGGAGACGGCGCAGCGACTCGGCATCTCCGTGGGCCAGGAGTTCGACATGAACCCGTTCTGGCGCCTGGAGCTGGCGCCGATCCGGGTGCGTGTCGTCGGCATCATCGAGGCGAAGGACCCGACCGAGGACTTCTGGGTGGGTCAGAACCAGCTCCTGGACTTCCACAGCAACAACTGGGACACGATCCCGATGATCATCTCCCAGACGACGTTCTTCAACGCCATCGTGGGTTACCTGCCGACGATGACGTCCGACTACACCACGTTGATCTACCTCGACACGTCAGGTGTGAACTCCCGCAACGCCCAGTCCGTGCGTTACGCGCTGGACGGCTACACGAACAACCTGTCGTCGAACGTCGTGCGCACGAGTGTGCAGACGCAGCTGCCCACGGTGCTGGCGACGTACGACCAGAAGCTGTTCTTCACGCGCATTCCCTTGCTCGTGCTGGTGCTGCAGATCTCGGCCATCGTCCTCTACTACCTGTTCATGGTCTCGACGATGGTGGTCGAACGGCAGGCGGCGGAGATCGCACTGCTGAAGAGCCGGGGCGCCACGACGTTCCAGGTCATGCGCATCTACGTGATGGAGGGCCTGGCAATCGCGGCGTTCGCGCTGCTGCTGGGGCCACCGATCGCGGCGCTCGTGGTCGGGCTGCTCGGCCATACGCCGCCGTTCCATGACTTGAGCGGCGGCTCGAACCTGCAGGTGCACGTCGGCAACCAGGCGTACTACTGGGCGGCCGCGGGCGCGGCGCTGGCGTTCGTGACGCTGCTGGTGCCGGCGTACAGCGCATCGCGGCGGACGATGGTGCAGCAGCGCACGGCCAGCGCCCGGCCACCGAAGCAGCCTGTGTTCACGCGCTACTACCTCGACGTCGTCCTGGTAGTTGTGGGGGGCATCCTGCTGTACCAGCTCAACCGGCGCGGCAGCCTGGTTTCCAGCGACTTCTTCGGCAACCAGTCGGTGGACCCGGTGGTGCTGCTGACGCCGGCGTTCTTCATTCTCACCGTCGGCCTCGTGTTCCTGCGCCTGTTCCCGGTAGTGCTGAAGCTGCTGGCGTGGGCGGTCTCCAAGGTGCAGGGGGCTGCCGTGCTCATCGGCATGTGGCAGCTCGTGCGCAACCCTGTGCACTACTCTCGCCTCGTGCTGCTGCTAATGCTGGCGACGGCCGTGGGCATGTTCTCCGCCAGCTTCGGGGCGACCCTGGATTCGAGCTACGCCGACCGGGCCCAGTACGAGGCCGGCGCGAACGTGCGCATCCAGAATCTGAACTCCGTGGCGGCTTCGGGCCCGAGCACGGTGGACGCCTATCTCGCCGACAAAACGGGCGCGTCGCATGTCACGCAGGTGTACCGCCTCGGCGGCAGCGAGGGCGACCTGGGCAACCAGACCTCGTTCGACATCCTGGGCGTCGAGCCGGAGTCGATGCGGGACGTGGCGTACTTCCGGTCGGACTTCGCGGGCGACTCGCTGGGAACGCTGATGGACAAGCTGGGGCCGTCGCTTAGCGGTAGCGATTACGGCCTCGTGCTTCCGGCCGACGCTCGCTGGTTGGGTCTGTGGGTGAACCCGGTCGACATGCGTAGCCAGTTCGGTCTGACCATGGAGGTGCGCGACGCCTCCGGGCGCTACTTCACGTATCTAGTCGGCCCGGACGACGTGACGGCGATGCAGCCGGGTTGGACGCTGCTCGTGGCCGACCTGAGCTTACCGGTCAACAACAACCGCTTCCGCTCGCCGGGTCCGGCAATCAACGGGCCGTACACGGTGGCGGACCCGCAAGCGCCGCTGACGGTGACTTCGATCTCGCTTCGGTCGCCGACACGATACGCCGCGCCGCAGGGCACTCTTCAGTTCGACGACCTGCACACTTCGAGCGCCACGACGCTGCCGGGGGACCTGGGCCAATCGCGACTGCGAGCCGATCCAACGCGCGCAGGCGGCGACCTGCCCGACGCTCAAACGATCGCCGCGTTCGACAGCACGGCGGAGTGGGATGTGTGGCAGGGCGGCCTCCCAACGGCACTGAACGACGTAACCCGAACGCGCCAGGACGGCGACTACACGGCTTTCGAGCTTTCGTGGCAACCGCAGAGCGCGAACATCCAGACCCAGGCCATCGTGCCGCACACGGGGGATGGCATCTTGCCCGTCCTGGCGAGCTCCGGGTTCATGCGCAGCAGCGGCCTGCGCGTGGGCGACGTGACGCAGATTTTCGTCAACTCGCTGTTCATGCAGGCGCGCATCGTCGGTAGCTTCGGGCTCTTCCCGACGATGGGCGACACTCGCAGCGAGCCGGCGCTGATCACAAACGGGTCGATGCTGGCGGCGATGCTCAACGGCAACCCGAGGGGGCCTCTGCTCTACCCATCCGAGTCCTGGTTCGACACCGATGCGCAGGGGCTGGCGACGATCCGCTCGCAGATGGCGCCGGGTGTGCTTGCCGGCCAGGTCATCGCCGTGGACGACATCGAGGCGGAGCAGCAGAGCGACCCACTGGTGGCGGCAGGCTGGGAGGGCATCCTGTTCATCAGCTTCGCGGCGATCCTGCTGCTGAGCGCCATCGGCTTCCTGATCTACTCCTACCTGACGGCGCAGCGACGCACGCTGGAGTTCGCCGTGCTACGGACGATGGGCTTCTCGAAGAAGCAGATCGCGGGCGTCGTGGCGTTCGAGCAGCTCTTCGTCATCGGGCTTGGCATGGCGGCGGGGACACTAATGGGCATGCGGCTCGGCAGCCTGATGATCCGGTACATGGGGCTGACGGAGACGGGCGACCAGGTGTTGCCGCCGCTGCAGCTGCAGATCAACTGGCTTACGCTGGGCACGGCCTGGCTGGTGCTCGCGGCGGTGTTCGCCGTGACGATTGGAACCGTGGTGCTGATGTACTCACGGCTGGCGTTGCACAGAGTGCTACGTATCGGGGAAGCTTGATCCGTGACGAACAACTGGGAAGCGATCGAGACGCCGGTAACGGCACCGCAAGACGAGCCGTACATCCTGTGCGAGGACCTGTTCAAGATCTACAAAGCCGACGACCTGGAAGTCGTGGCGCTTCGCGGCCTGGACCTGAAGGTGAAGCGCGGCGAGCTGATGGCCATCGTCGGGGCGTCCGGCTCGGGCAAGTCGACGATGCTGAACATCCTCGCCGGGCTCGATATTCCGAGCGCGGGCCGATGCCTCGTCGGAGGCCGCAACCTGCTGACGATGACGCAGAAGGACCTCGTGCAGTACCGGCGCAAAGAGGTCGGCTTCGTCTGGCAGCAGACATCGCGCAACGTGCTGATGTACCTGACGGCGACCCAGAACGTCGAGCTGCCGATGATCCTCGAAGGCGTCGAGCCGGGGCCGGCGCGGGCGAGAGCGAGAGAGCTGCTGGACATGGTCGGTCTGTCTCACCGCCTGGACTCGAAGCCCGACCGTCTCTCCGGCGGCGAGCAGCAGCGCGTCGCGATCGCCGTGGCGCTGGCGAACGACCCGCCCCTGCTGCTGGCCGACGAGCCTACCGGTGAGCTCGATTCCCAGACGGCGTCCGAGGTGTTCGCCGTGCTGCGAGGCCTGAACGATGAGCTCGGTGTGACGGTCGTCGTCGTGACGCACGACCCGGCGATCGCCAACCAGATCGACCGCGTCGTTGCGATCCGGGACGGCCGCATCAGCACGGAGAGCTTCCGTCGCATCGCCTTCCAGGGCAAGGAAGCCTACGTTTACCACGACGAGTACGCGGTGGTGGACCGCACGGGGCGCCTGCAGATCCCGAAGGAGTACCTGGAGCGCATCGACGTGTCGGAGCGGGCACGGCTGCGCATGGGCGACGGGCAGGTCGAGATCCTGCCGGAGGACGTGGAGCCGGACGGCAGGGAGGACGGTCGCGATGGCGAATGAGGCGCTGATCCGGGTCGAGAACGTGAGCCGCAGCTTCGAGGTAGGCGGCCAGACGATCCACGCCCTGCAGGACGTCACGTTCGAGGTGAACCAGGGCGAGTTCCTTGCCGTGATCGGACGGTCAGGCTCCGGCAAGACGACGCTGCTGAACATCATGTCCGGGCTCGACCGGCCGAGCAGCGGCCACGTCCACATCGGCGGTCAGGACGTCGCCGCGATGAGCGACGCGGAGCTGACGGAGCTCCGACGCCACAAGCTGGGCTTCGTATTCCAGTCCTTCGGGCTACTGCCGCTGCTATCGGCTTACGAGAACGTGGAGATCGCCCTGCGCATCGCGGGGGCATCGATCCGGGAGCGCGGACGGCGGGCGAACGAGCTGCTGGAGACCGTGGGCCTGACGCGACGGGCGCACCACCGGCCTTACGAGCTATCGGGCGGCGAACAGCAGCGCGTAGCGATCGCACGGGCGCTGGCGAATCGGCCATCGCTGATCCTGGCGGACGAGCCGACCGGTGAGCTGGACTCGACGACGGCAAACCAGATCTTCGACTTGCTGCAGGAGGTGATCGCGCGCGAGGGCGTCACGATCATTACGACGACGCACGATCGACTCGTGATGGAGAAGGCGCAGCGGGTGATCGAGCTGGCAGACGGCGTGCTCCAGACCGGCCCGACGTACTTCGAGCGTGATCGTAAGGAGGCAGTCGCGGTACCGTGGAAGCCGCCGGAGTCGTGGAACGCCGGCGCGCGGGCAGACCCGACGGGGTCGCCGAGAACCGCGGACGATGAGCCGAAGCCCCGTAGCTGGCGCAGGCCTGAGACGGAGCGCAAGACGCCGTATCATCCGCCCGCATCACCACGCGAGCCTCTGTGAGCGAACAGGTACTGCACCTCGATTTCATCAAGCTGACGCCGGAAACGGCAAGGGAACAACGCAACGAGCTAGAAGTAGCGGCCTCGCAGCTACGCGAGATCGACGGCGTCGAGAGCGTCGGCGTCATCGAGGGCGCGTCCGGCTCCGACTTCGACCTGGCGTTCTGGTTCGTGCTACGCCAGTTCACGGCCCTGGAGCCGTTCGGAACGCATCCACGCTATACGCAGTTCCTGCAGGGCACCGTTGCCCCCCTGATCACCGGCTTCGCGGGCGCCGACGTGCGACTCGACGATGACTTCGAGGCCCTCGACGGCGGCGCAGCGTGCGCGGCCCTGATGGGCCCGGACGAGGCGTACGACTTCGAGGTACGCGAGGCGCTCTCGGCTTGGTCGGAGGAGGCGGGCGCATCGCTGACGGCGATTGGCCTGGCGGTGGGCGAGAAGCAGCTCTATCGCGGCGCGGCGATTGCGTTCGGGGCCGGCAACAGCGTCACGAAACCGGAGATTGAGCCGTTTCGGGCGACGTTGATCCGGGGGACGGCGAGGTCGCTGGCGTGAGGGGCGAGGCCAGCGTACAGAGTTCACGGTGCAGCCGGATGGAATGCGTGGGAGCACTTCGGCAGCCTGGCCCTCTCCTCAGGAGAGAGGGCGCCGCATACGGTAGCTCACGTCTTGCTGCGGTTGCCGCATTGCTGTTGCCAGCACTTCGGACTGGGCAGTCTGGATTGGGAGGGGCGGGGGATGCTCGGTAAGCAGATACGGCGGCGGTTTGGCAGCTCCGGGGCGTGGGCAGGCGTGGCGGTGGTGCTGCTGCTGGTCGGCATCGTGTTTTTCGTCACGGGCGTGCCGTACCTCTTCGTGGGGGACGCGGCGAAGCGCCCACCGATCGAGGAGCACCTCACGAAGCTCGACCTGCCGCCGGGCGTGACGATGGACTCGCTGGAGCACGCGAAGCTCTCGCAGATCGTCGACGGCAACACGATTACGGCGGAGATGGCGGACGGCCGCACGCTGCTGGTGCGCTACTACGGCATCAACACGCCCGCCCGCGGCGACCGCTGCTTCCGAGAGTCGGTGGACCGCAACACGATGCTGCTCAACAAGGACCTGTACCTGCTGAAGGACGCCCGGCCGGAAGACGGCATCTATCTGCTGCGTTACGTCTTCCTGGAGGACGGCACGTCGCTGGACGCCACGCTGGTGGCTGAGGGTTTCGCGACGGCACAGACCCAGGACGGTTACTACAAGGACCAGCTCGTCGCCCTTGAGCAGCAGGCGAAGGACGCCGGCCGTGGCTGCCTGTGGAGTAGCGGTGGGTAGGCATTCCGGCGCTGAAGATGGTCGCTTGGGCTAGTGGCCGGCAGGTGCGGTCTCCGGGACGCGCGCGGCAGCCTCGGGCGACACATCGAGCGTGGTGCTGGTGCCGAGCTGGAAGCGTCGCAGGCCGGGGGTGAGGACGAGGACTGTGAGGCCACCAGACAGGCAGATGCCGCCGAAGATGAGCTGCGCGACCTGAACACCGGTTGAAGCGGCAACGACGCCGGCTACGGCGGCACCGAGCGCCATGGCAGCGCGATCGAGGGAGATCAGCGAAAGCACGCGGCCTCGCAGCTCCACGGGCGCAGCCTGGACGAGGAGAGCGCGGCTCAACGACATGAAGGTCGTCTGGCAGGCGCCCACGGCCGTGATAAACGCGAACGGGAAGATGACGCCCGCGATGCCCGGCAAATACGTCGAAGCAGAGAACACCATCAGCCCCAGCCCCATGCCCGAAACGCCCAATGGCAATACGAGCCCGATGCGCCGGGGTGGCTGGCGGGCGATCGACAGGGCGGCGAGCAGTGCGCCCGCGCCGGAGAACGCCAGCATGTAGCCGAGGCCGCTGCGCCCGATATCGAGAACGTCGACCGCGAAGAGCGGCGCGAACACCTGCATGTAGACCATGCCGAAGGCGAAGTGGACCAGCGCCACGATGAGCACGCCTCGTACTTCGGGCCGGCGCCGCGAGAAGTGGAGGCCTTCCATCATGCCGGCAAGCATGGCGCCGGCGCCGCGCTCCGTCGGGCGCTCGTGGGTCTTCACGCGTAGCAGCGAGATGGCGAGGACGCTACCGGCGTAGAGCACCGCGACGATGATGAAGGTGCCATCGAGGCCGATGAAGGCGACGGACGCACCGGCACCCGCCGCACCGATGATGCGCATGAGGTTCTGCGTGGAGCTGAGCAGAGCCATCGCGCTGGTGACGAGGCGCGACGGCACCATACTGGGCACCATCGATCCTCTGACCGGCTGATCGAAGGCCTGTATACCGCCTCGGAAAAAGACGAGGAGGTAGATGTGCCAGAGTTGCAGGGCGCCGCTGAGCAGCAGTACGGCAAAGAGGGCACTGACCGTGAACGAAGCAACCTTGGTCGCGAGAAGGATCGTCTTGCGGTCGAACCAGTCGGCGATGACACCGGCCCAGAGCCCGAGCAACAGGGTAGGTATGGTTCGGACGGCGATGACGGCGCCGAGCTGAGCGGCGTTATTGCCGGTGATTTCGAGGACCAGAAGGGGCCGTGCGATGTTCTCCATCCACATCGCGAAGGCGCTGCAACTCTGGCTCAGCCAGACCAGCCGGAAATCCCGATAGCTCAGCGAGGCGAACGCCGACGTGTTGAAGTCGTCAGGTGGCGGCCCGTCAGTGTGCGCCTCGACGGGCCTACTCAAGGCCCCGTTCTGCGTACCACATGTACGAAATCATAGCGGCAAACGAATCTAGACCGGGTTAATTTGCGGCCTATCTCGCGAACCGAACGAATTTCAATCGCATGCATAGGCGAATGCAAGGGCCAAGCGGGCCCCCAAGCAAGGTCGCAATGGCAGCGGATGCGCCGACACCGCCAAGCGTAGAATCGATTGGGCAGGTGTGCTTCACCGATGACAAACGCGACAAACAGGACCACGACAACAAAGACGAGCGGACGCGTCGCAGCGGTGAGAGGCGTCGTGGTGGAGGTCGAGTATCCCCAGGGTAGCCTGCCCCGGGTACACAACGCCCTCCACGTCGAACGCGATGGCAAGGCGCCGATGGTGCTGGAGGTGCAGGCGCACCTGAGCGAGACCGTGGTGCAGTGCCTTTCGCTCTCGTCCACGAACGGCCTGCGGCGAGGCCTCGTTACGACTGACACCGGCGCGGAGCTGACAACGCCCGTGGGCGACGCCACCCTGGGACGCGTGCTCGACGTGTTTGGCCACCCCATCGATAACGGGCCTTCGCTGGACGAGGCCGAGCACCAGCCCATCAGCGGCCACTTACTCAAGCTGACGGAGCAGCAGGCGCCCACGGAGCCCTTCGTCACCGGGATCAAGGCGCTCGACCTCATGGTCCCGTTGCCGATCGGCGGCAAGGCGGGGCTCTTCGGCGGCGCCGGAGTGGGCAAGACCGTGCTCGTGATCGAGCTGATGCAGCGCACCGTCCGCGAGCACAGCGGCGTCGCGATCTTCGCGGGCGTGGGCGAGCGTACCCGGGAGGCGAACGAGCTCTACCTGCAGATGCAGGAGCAGGGCGTGCTGGCCAACTCGGTGCTCGTGTTCGGCCAGATGAACGAGTCGCCCGGCGCGCGGTTGAGGGTGCCGGCCACCGCGCTGACGATCGCGGAGTACTTCCGAGACCGCGAGCGCAAGAACGTGCTGCTGTTCATCGATAACATCTACCGCTTCGTGCAGGCTGGCATGGAAGTCAGCGCGCTTCTGGGGCGTGTACCGTCCGTGCTGGGGTACCAGCCGACGCTGGACTCAGAGATGGGGGCGCTGCAAGAGCGCATCACCAACGCCAGCCTCGGCTCCGTAACCAGCGTGCAGGCGATCTACGTGCCCGCCGATGACATCACGGACCCGGGCACCTCCAGCGCGTTCGCCCACCTCGATGCCGTGGCGGTGCTCTCGCGGGAGCTCGCGAGCCAGGGATTGTACCCGGCCGTCGACCCGCTGGCGTCGTCGTCACGGCTCTTATCGCCGACCCTCGTGGGTCAGGAGCACTACGAGGTGGCGCGCGGCGTGCGAGAGGTCCTGGCGCACTACGCAGGACTGCGAGACATCATCGCCATCCTGGGCATCGAGGAGCTTTCGGAGAATGAGCGCCGCATCGCTCAAAGGGCGCGGCGGATCCAGCGCTTCCTCACCCAGCCGCTGTTCACGACGGAGCAATTCTCCGACCTGAAGGGCGTGTTCGTGCCGTTGGAGGACACGATCAAGGGGTTCAAGCGCCTGCTCTCCGGCGATCTCGACAACTTGTCGGAGCAAGCTTTCTACATGGTCGGGACGATCGAGGAAGCAATCGCAAAGGCCGCCCGCCTGGAGGCTGAGGGACACGAAGGGAGCGACGTTGGCGAACCTGCGGTTTGAGGTGCTGACACCGCAATCGACCGTGTTCGAAGGTGAGGTCGAAGCGGTGGTGGCGCCGCTGCCGGACGGCTGGATCGGCATCCTGCCGTCGCATTCGCCGTTCACCGCGCGGCTGATGCGTGGGCAAGTGATCTTCCGCAACGGGGAGGGCGAGCACGCCGTGGCGACGATCGGCGGCTCGATCGCCGTGCGAGACGACCGGGTGACGTTACTGACGGGAGCCGCGACCCTGGCAATTTCTTTCGCAGAGTTGGAGGCAAGTCTTGGCGCCGAAGCCGAGCAAATCCGGACAATGGAGCAGGAAGCGGAAAGACATTTCGACCGCGTCTACCGATCGCTGGCCGACACCCTCCGCTCGAAGCGCCAGCACCGGGTCTAGCGCTCAGGGTAGTCCGCCGCTGTGGCGGCACGTGGCCCAGCTCACCTCGCTGGGTTGGATGATCGTGCTGCCGATTGCCGGCGGGATCTTGCTTGGACGAGTGGCGGACGGCGTGCTGGGGACGCACCCCTACGCGACGATCGCATTGCTGGGCTGCGGTATCGGGCTCGCGCTGCTGGAAGCCGTGCGCACGATGACGATGGCGCTGAAGACGATCCGGCACGAGGAGGACGGCGATGATCGCGACAGTGCTTGAAAAGGACGTGATCTTTCGCCTCGCCGGTATCCAGGTCACCGCAACGGTGGTGGCGACCTGGGGAATGGTGGCGGTGATCTCGGTGCTGGCGATTTACGGCGGCCAGCATTTGCAGGCGCGGCCCTCGCGCTGGCAGGCCGTAGCAGAGTGGAGCATCGGCGGCGTATCCAGCCTGATTGGAGAGATGACGGGCGATAGCGGGCGACGTTACCTGCCGTTGGTGGCGACCATCGGGCTGTTCATCCTCGTTGCGAACCTGATGGCGGTGCTGCCCTACGTCGAAGCGCCTACCGCGACGATCAGCACGCCGGCAGCGCTCGCCGTTCTCGTGTTCTTCTCAGTCCACTACTTCGGTATCCGGGAGCAGGGGGTGTGGGGTTACATGAGAAGCTTTGCAGAGCCCTCGGTGCTCCTGCTGCCCATGAATCTGCTCAGTCATCTGACGCGCACGTTTTCACTGGCCATTCGGCTCTTCGGGAATATGCTCTCGCATCAGATAATTGTGGCAGTGCTGCTGGTCGTGCTCCCACTCGTGGTGCCGGCCGTGCTGGAAGTGTTCGGGTTATTCATCGGCGTGCTTCAGGCTTACATCTTCACAATCCTGACCATTGTCTACATCGCCGGTGCGGTCCGAGCGGAAGGGGGTGCAGCCTGATTTCCGAAAGCTGGTTCCATGTCGCGGTGATCGCCACGGCCGGCGTCTCGATCGGCGCCGGGGTGATCTTGCCCTCGGTCGGCCAGGCGATGGCGGCTCGCTCCGCCGTGCAGGCTATCGCCCGCCAGCCGGACGAGGCCGGGACGATCAGCCGCAACCTCTTCGTATCGCTCGCAATGGTGGAGTCGTTGGCGCTGTACGTGCTGATCGTGGCGCTGGTGTTGCTATTTGCGAACCCGCTGGAGAGTGATGCGGCACGGGCCGCCGAGGCGGGCAAGGCGCAGTTCTGGTTCGTCACGGGCTCGGCCATCGTGGCAGGCCTGACGATCACGCTGGGCACGATGCTGGCGGCCGTGGGTCAGGGGCGCGTTGCTGCGGCGGCGATGCAATCGATCGCGGAGCAGCCCGGCGCACGTGACGCCATTTCAACCACGCTCTTCATCAGCCTGGCGCTGCTGGAATCCCTGGCGTTGTACGCCCTGATCATTGCGCTCATCTTGCTCTTCGCGAACCCGCTGACGAGCACAGTGCTGCCGTAAGCTCGAAGCATGCTCGGCTTCGACATTCCTACGTTCGTCTTCCAGATCATCAACTTCCTGATCCTGCTGGCGATCCTCACTCGCTTCTTCTACCGCCCCGTACTGGACGTGATGCAGAAGCGTCAGGCTCAGATCGACGAACGTATCGAGGACGCTGAACGCCGGGGCCGCGAAGCCGATGAAGCGCGCGTGAAGCTGGCGCAGCAATCGGAGGCAGCAGCGCGTGAGGCGGCGACGATGCTGGAAACGGCGCGCAGCCAGGCGGGCAAGGAGCGTGAGCGGCTAATCGAAGCCGCGAAGAAGGACGCCGCCGCGCTCGTGGATGCGGCGCGCGCGACGGCAACGACCGAGGAGAAAGCGGCGATGGAGCGGGTGGGCCAACGGCTCTCCCGGTCGGCCGTGAACATCGCGGGGTCGCTGGTGCGACAGTCGTCCGGAGAAGCGGTGCACAACGCCCTGATCGAGCGCCTGCTGTCTGAAGGCCTGGGTTTCCAGGAAGAAGCGCGCCAGGAAGCAGCCGAGGATTTGCACAAAGACGCGAACAAAATCGTGGTGCAGTCCGCCTACCCCCTCGAAGCGGCGCAGGAGCAGTCGCTGCGGGGCCTGATCGGTAAGACGCTGGACCTGCCTCCCGATGAGGTGGTCGTGGAGGTACGTGAGGCACCGGAGCTGCTGGCGGGCGCGCGCATCCTTCTCGGTGCCCACGTTGTCGATATGACGCTGCTGCATCAGCTCGAGATGCTGAGCGAGCAGGAAGGCGGTGCGGCATGACGAACATGGAGCGCCGCCTGGAGGAGATGCTGGACCGGCTCGAGTTACGCGCCGGCGAGATGCAGATTTCGCCCTCGGTACAGGACATCGGCCGCGTGATCAGCGTGGGCGACGGCGTGGCACGCGTGTCCGGACTGCCGGACGTGGCGAACAACGAGATCGTCGTGTTCGAAAACGGCACGCACGGGCAGGTGCTGGACCTGGAGCGCGAAGTGGTCGGCTGCGTGCTCTACGGGGCAGACGCCGGGATCAGCGCCGGTTCGCCGGTACTGCGGACGGGCCGGTTGGCGAGCGTGCCCGTAGGCGATGCCGTGCTGGGCCGGCTGATTGACCCGCTGGGAGAGCCCCGCGACGGTGGCGCATCGCTGGGCGCGACGGAGTGGCGCGAGGTGGAGCAAGAGGCGCCGGGCGTGCTGGACCGGGAGCCGGTGCGCGAGCCTCTCCTCACGGGCTGCAAGGTGATCGACGCGGCGGTGCCGATCGGCCGGGGCCAACGCGAGCTCATCCTGGGCGACCGCGAGACCGGCAAGACGAGCCTGGCCATCGACGCGATCATCAACCAGAAGGACACCGGCATCGTCTGCGTGTACGTGAGCATCGGCGCCCGGCGGTCTTCCGTGCGCCAGGTGAGCGACGAGCTCCATCGCCTCGGGTCGTTCGCACACACAGTCGTCGTCGTGGCCGACGCCTCGGAGCCGGCGGCCCTGCGCTACCTGGCGCCGTACGCGGGCTGCGCTATCGCCGAGTGGTTCGCCTACCACGGCAGGCCGGCGCTCATCGTGTACGACGACCTGACGCGGCACGCGGAAGCATATCGCAGCATTTCGCTGCTGCTGCGACGCCCGCCGACTCGCGAGGCCTACCCCGGCGACATCTTCTTCGCCCACGCCCGCCTGATGGAGCGGGCCTTCAAGCTGAACCAGTCGCTCGGCGGCGGCTCCGTGACGGCGTTGCCGATCATCCAGACGCAGCGAGGCAACTTCTCCGGCTTCATACCCACGAACCTGGTTTCGATGACGGACGGTCAGATCTACCTGGACGCGACGCTGTTCGCCGAAGGGCAACTGCCCGCCGTCGACGTGGGGCTGTCGGTGTCACGCGTGGGTGGCAGCGCGCAGCCCGGGACGCTGCGAGACGCCGCGGCAAACGTGCGCCTGGAGCTTTCGCAGTACCAGGAGGTGAAGACGTTTACGCGCTTCGGAACGCTCCTGGACGAGGCGACTCAACGCCAGCTGGCGCGGGGTGAACGCCTGACCGCCGTGCTGGGCCAGGACGAACGGCAGCCCGTGCCCCTCGCCGTCGAGGTGGCCGAGATGTGGGCGCTGAAGACGGGGCGGCTGGACGACATGAAGCCGGACGGCGTGGCCCACTTCGAGGCGGCGCTGCGCACCCTGGCGGTGAACTACCCCGAGGTCGATGCGCTGGCAAGTACGGCCGAAAAGGTCACACCCGAGCTCGAAGCCCAGCTGTCGCAGTGGGTGGACACGGCGAAGGCCGCGGCGGGCGAGCACGAGGGCAGCGGCGCATGACAGCCGACTACGATGCGATCAGAGGGCACCAGCACGCCATCCAGCAGGTTGTGCCGCTGCTGGAAGCGATGCGGTCGATTGCGGAGATCGATTACCGCCGTGCTGGGACGCGGCTGGAGCCACTACGGCGCTACGCAGAGAGCCTCGAAACGTTGCTGGGCGTGCTGCAAGCCGCAGAGCGCCCCGATAACAGCGCGAATGCGACCGGGGGTATGGTACTGGTCGCCGTGTCATCGGAGCGCGGTCTGTGCGGTGCCTTCAACCAGCACCTGGTCAATCGAGTGCGGTCTGAGCTACGACGGCTGCAGGCGGCGGAGGACGAGGTGGTCCTCGTGTGCCTGGGGCGCCAGGGCCAACGCCTGCTCCGGGCGGCGGGCGAAACGCTGGCGTACGAATCACCGATGCCGACCTTTGCCCTGCCGGCGTATCCCGACGTAGAACAGGTGGCCATCGATTTGCTGGACCTGATGGAGGAGCGGGCCTGCGGCAAGCTCGTCGTCATGTACAACGCCCCTGCGCATCGATTTCAGTACGAGGTGGTTACGCGCCAGCTCTACCCCGTCGAGCCCATCGAGACGCCCGAGGGCGAGGTGCGGCGCGACCTGGACGTGCGGCCTGAGGCCGACGCGCCGAACGTCCTGCAGCATCTCGTGGTCGAGCACGTGCTGATCGACCTCTATCAGGCCGTGGTGGAGTCGGCGATCAGCGAGGAGCTGGCGCGTGTTGCTGCTATGCGCCTGGCGACAGACAACGCGCGCCATCTGCTGGAAGAGCTAACGCTGGACGCCAACCGCGCACGCCAGATCTCGGAGACGAACGCGCTGCTGGAGATCATCAGCGGCTTTCACGCGATGTCAGACGCAGGAAGCGATTAGGCCGCCCGGGCACTTCGGCAGGACCGCCTTTCCTCTGGCTTGAGGCGATGCTCGGACGTCTCGCTCCCTCGGAGGGAGCGAGAACTGGCTACCCGGCGCCTTCCAGCGTCTTGAGCACCTGCTCGATCGCGACAAGCGTGGCTGTGCCGGTGGCGGAGCCGCGGGTCGCCTGGATCAGGGGCTGGAAGGTGCGCCGCGGCGACGAGTGGTCGGCGTAGTGCTGTAGAGCGCGGCTGATGCCGGGCGTCAGTCGCTCGTTCAACACGGAGCGCAAAACGTCAAGCTGGACGGCGGGCCCAAGGGCGAGGAGCCCATCGGCGGCCACCCATGCGACGTCAGGAGAGTCGTCGTGGAGGGCCTTGAGGAGCGCCTTCAGCGATTTCGCTTCGCCGTTCTCGGCGATCTTCGTCAGGCAACGGGCCGCCCGCCAACGTATGCGCTGGTCCTGGTTGTCGAGCATCTCGGTCAGCCCGGAAACGGCGGGCGCACCGATGGTGGCCAGCGCCTCCGAAGCGATCGTCTCGCGGGCGTCGAAGGCGTTTCTCAGCAATTCGAGCAGGGCCGGCACAGAGCGCGCCGAGGGGTACTTGGCGAGGAGGCGGACAGCCTCCATGCGCACCTCGCCGTCGTCGTCGTTGACGGCCTTAGCAGCCGCATCGAGCATCGCCGCGTCCGCCTCGATCTCGTGCATGATGCGAATGGCTTCGCGACGGGCGTTGCGGTCGGTGCTGGTCAGGGCGCTCGCAGCAGCCTGACGGCGCGCGGACGCCGCCTTGCCCTTGAGGGAGCGATGCAGGAGCAGCTCGCTGGCGGTGGCCATGCGGGCCTTGCGGCTGCATGCGTCCCGGGTGGGCAGCGCGCTCAAAGACGGCGAGCCAGAACCCCTCGTCCTCCAGCGGCAGATCCCCAATGGCGACGTCGCCACGGGCCAGCTGCGTGAGAAGGGTGGAGAAGTCGTTGTCGGTCTGGTTCGTCATGTATCGGAGCCTCTCGCTTCTATGCCTACTACTGTTCGTTCGACGGACGGACGAGGACCACGGGCCTGCGCCCGTCTCGTACCACTTCCTGGGCGACGCTGCCCTGCGCCAGGTCTGACAGACCGGAGCGGCCATGCGTCGCCATCACGATGAAGTCGGCGCCCTCTTCGTCCGCAATGCTGAGGATACCCTGCGCGGCGTCCCCGCCCATATCGATGCGCTGGTTATCGCCGAGGGAGTGCTCTTTAGCAAGGCGCTTCAGCGTGTCCTTCAGCTCCCCTTCTTCCTCGTGCGCCATTTTTCCCGTCTCTGCCAGATTGCCGACTATGACGAGAACGAGGGTCGCACCGAGAGAGCCTGCCAGGTTCTTCGCAACAGGAATGGCCGCCTCGGAGCAGGAGGAGCCGTCCAGGGGTAAGAGTATCTTTGTCATGTGTTCCCTCCTCGACAAGCGTCTCTTATGTCAATTGCTATTTCCCGGACGGACGGACCTGGAGTACCGGGGCAACACCGGCGCGCACTACGGCTGCTGCGACGCTGCCCTGCACGAGGCCGCTGAGACCGCTGCGACCGTGCGTCGCCATGGCGATCATGTCCGGCCTGTTCTCCCGCGCGTACCCAATGATGGCGCGACTGTAGTCGTCATCGACGATGATTTCGGTCTCGACTTTGACACCGGCGTCTCGGAGTACCTTGGCGACGGACTCGAGGTAGTCATGACCTTCGGCCGCTGCCCGTTCGAAAGCCTGCTCCTCGGACTCAGCCCAATTTGGCTCCGGCCGATTGACAGGACCGAAGTTCATGGGCGCGCCGGGAACACCCTCCGCGGGCGCAGTCGGCGAGCGAGAGATGTTACTTGACCGTCGCGCCGTCGCCGACGGGCGATCGACGACCATCAGGAGCCGCACGCTCGCATCCTGGTCTGCCGCAAGCTTTTGCACAGCAGGGATCACTGCCAGTGACTCGTCGGAGCCGTCCACCGTTGCCAGAATTGTGGTCATTGCGTCTTCACAGCCTTTCGTCGTGCCTGCAGCCCGGTATCTCCCGGGACTCACTTCCTACAACTTAGGCGCGGCAAACGAAGCATCGTAGGGCCATCCGGCGCGTCCGGGCGGGGCCGATTGGCTTATTAGAGAAGACTCGGCCCAATCGGCACGTGGCGCCGGATGCGCCGGCTAGTCGTTGCCGTTGTTGAGGTAGTCTAGCAGCGAACGCATCTCCGGCGAATCGCGCAGCTGAGCGAATGAGCGCGCCTCCAGCTGGCGTACTCGCTCCCGTGTCAGATTGAAGTGGCGGCCCGTCTCCTCCAACGTCAACGGCTTGCCATCCCGAAGGCCGTAACGCAGCACGATGATCTCGCGCTCGCGCGGTGGGAGCACGTTGAGCGCCGTCGTGAGGTCGTCGTGCAGCAGCATCGACTCGGCCTCCTCGGCAGGCGAGGCGGCGACGACCTGGATGACATCCTCCAGCCGGCCATCGCCATCGCTGATCAGCGGGCGTTCGAGCGAGATGGGCTGGCGCGTCAGCGCCTCCTGGATCTGCTCGACCGCCTCGACGGTGATGCCCATCTGATCGGCGATCTCCTGCTGCGTCGGCTCACGACCGAGCTTCGAAAGCAGGGCATCCAGCGCCTTACGGTACTTGTTGGCGTTTTCGACGACGTGCACGGGCAATCGAACGGTACGCGACTTGTCGGCGAGGGCTCGGGTGATCGCCTGGCGTACCCACCACGTCGCGTAGGTGCTGAACTTGAAGCCGCGCCGGTAGTCGAACTTCTCGACGGCGCGAATCAGGCCCGTGTTGCCCTCCTGGATGAGGTCCAGGAAGGGCAGGCCGCTGTTCTGATAGCGCTTGGCAATCGACACGACGAGGCGCAGGTTGGCGCGCAGCATGTGGTCCTTCGCTTCACCAGCGATGCGCTCCGTGGCGCGAAGGTCCTCCGCCAGTCGGCGCACGGCTTCCTCGTCGTCCGGTCCCGCGTCTAGCTGCTCCGGCGTCACGATGCGGCTGCCGACCGAGAGCACCCAGAGGTCATCCGTTACCTGACCGCCGGACGTCCCTACGACCTCAGCGATGGCATCGGCGAGACCCGGATCGATCTCACGCTCGATGGAGCGCTGGAGCGACGTGGCGAACAGCAGCTCGGCGTAGCTCTTGGTGTGGCCGTCGAACAGAGGGCGCATGCGGTCCAGGAGGCGACGCATGCAGCCGAGGAGATGGCGCGCCATCGATGGGTAGGTCAGCGGCTCGCCCCGTGACTTGAGTTCTCGCTGCACACGGGCGAGCACGCGGCCGTTCTCGATCTCCTTGGCGAGCTCGACTTCCTGGGGCCCCTTGAGCAGGGGCACGGCGCCGATCTCCTGGAAGTACTGCCTTATGGCATCCGGCAACTCCGCTTCTTCAGCGGGTGAAAGCTCTTCGATCTCTTCGTCCTGAACCTCGGCCTCGACCATTTCTCACCACCACACACTCGGCAAATCTACTTAAGCAGGCGTGTCCGCGACGCGCCCGATCCGTACCCTTCTATCATCTGCCTTCCTGCGCCGAATCCAAGGGCCGGATGACTTGCGATTTCGTGAACATCGGCAGATTCGAACTCTCCGCGAGATTGGAATAATGGAACCAAGGGACACGCAGGACGGGCGACGCGCCCGCAGTCGTCTCCCTCTCCAGACGCCGTCCGGGTCCGGGAGGACTTCTCCTTGCTACTCTCGGCCCGGGCGGCCGCTTCTCACACGTCACGCAGCTGGGTAACGCCCTCAGGGAATCGCTGCTCCGGGGAGAGCCTGCTCTAAGGCGCGACAGCTGTATCCGCGACGCGTTCAGCGCGGAGTACCACGCGCTTGTCGTACTCACGCGAGAGCTGGTCGAAGGAGCCGCCGCAGGTAATCAGCGTCACGACTTCCTTATCTGTGGGACCAACGATCTCCTGCACGGGCGCGGTGGCATCGTCGTAGGTTGTGACGTTCTGGATGCGGTAGCGAGCCGTGGTGCCATCGACGAGGACGAGATCGACCTCGTCCCCTGCCTTGGCGTCCTTCAGGTGGTAGAACACCGCCGGACCGTAGTTGATGTAGTCGAGGTGGCCCGCGAGCACGACGTTGCCGATCTCCCCCGGGCGGGCCGAGAAGTTGTACCAGGCGACGTCCGTCGGGTTGCCGGGCGCCTCCATCGTGCCGGTGGCGTCGACGCCGAGGGTGATGATGGGCGCATTGATGTCGAGGCTGGGTACCACGACGCGGGCGACGTCGACGGGGTGCGGCATGGCCGTAGCAGTCGCGTCGGCGGCCACGGCGGAACTACCTCCGGCGACGCTCGCGCGAGCAGTCGCCGTGGGCGACGCGTTCGTGCTCACTGCACTCGTGCCGCCGTCATTACTGCCGGAGCCTGCGGTGAGGATGATCAGCGCCGCGACGAGCAGCGAGGCGGGGATGAGCAGGAGCAGATAACGCAGGCGGCCCGCAACGGGCTCTTCGCTCGGCGGGGGTGGCGGTGACATTTCGGGTGCGGGTGGAGTCATCGATTCGACCTCGGCGGGAGAGGGTTGATGGCCGGAAGACCGGCGCAGGATGGCCATGGCGATCAGGACACCCACACCAGCAACCAGAGTGATGAAGACGATCGCGCGCGTCACGTGACAGCACCTTCCGCAGGCCAATCCCAGTAGCGTTTCAAAGTGCCCCCGCCCTCATCAACGCGAGATGGCGGGGTTGGTTACGGCCGGAGCGGGATTACTCTCGCCCCGGCCGGATCACTCTAGCTTGCGTCGCCTCGACGGCGGCGACCGAAGCCAAACGCCAGGCCGATAGCAGCGAGCACTGAGGCGACCGCCACTGGGGCCCACGGGAAGGAAGCGCCGCCGTGCGTCGCATCTGCCATGGGGCCACCGTTACCGGTCTGCGGCAGGCTGCGGACGCTCTCGATCTCGCTAACCAGGGTGGGCGTGGGCGTCGTCCGGACCCCACCGATTTCCGAAACGAGGGTCGGCGTCGGCGTGGTGATGATGCCACCGACCTGGGCTACCGGTGTCGAGGTCGCCGTGGGCGTTGGCGTTGCCGTCTCCTCCACGATGACCACCGGCGGCTCTTCGACGTTGTTGAAGACACACGTTATGTCGTCACCGGCGCGAAGGGTGATCTCCACCGTCTCGTTGCCCAGGTTGACGTCATCCAGCACGCCGGCGTTGATGCCGTCGTTGGTGCAGCTGATGTCCGTGAGGTCCCAACCCGCCGGGATGTTCGTCTCGGTGAACGTGTAGGTCGCCGATTCAAGGTCGTTGAAGTTGATCGACTGGTCGTCCTGCAGCACGAAGCCGCCGAACGAACTGCCGAAGCTGAAGTTGATGCCCGTCGTCTCGGGATCAGTGTCCTTGACGATGGTGATGGCGCCACAGGTTACCGTCGTCGTCACGATGTTGCTCGTGTTCGAGTCGGGCGTGCCGGTGGTGCCGTCGTTCCAGTTCACGACGGCCTGGTTCGTCAGGTCATCGCAGGAGTCGACGGTGCCGGTCACAAGAACCCAGGCCGATTCGCCGATACCCAGGCTACCGACGCTACAGCTCACGTCGTTGCCGGCGCCCACCGTACAGGCGGTACCACCAACGGCCGGGTTGCTGTCCGTGTCCCAGAGGGCCGTGACGCCGTTCAGACTGTTGTCGAGGTTGTCCGTGACCACCACGTCATCAGCCTGGTTGTTGCCGGAGTTGGTGACCTGGATGAGGTACTGGACGGTATCGCCGAACAGGGCGGTCGTATCGCCCGACTTCGTGATATCCAGGTCGCTTGCACAGCCATCGACGTTCGTCGTAACTGAAGCGGTGTTATCGGCCGTGTCGTTGCCGGCATCAGCGCCGCTGACGACGGCCTGGTTGGTGAGGTTGTCACAGCTGTCGTCGGGCACCGTCACGTCGACCACGATGCTCGGCGCCGAGGCACCGGCGTTGACGACGCCGTCGTAGGTACAGGTCATCGTTGCGCCGGAAGTCGGCTCCGTGATCGACTCGTCGTTACAGTTCCAGCCATTCTCGGTAACCGAAATGTTGGTGAGGCCGTCGGGCAGCGTATCGACGACCGTCAGGGTGTCGTTAGTCGGGCCGCTGCCATTGTTGGTCACGGTAATCGTGTAGGAGAGGTCGCCACCAACGTTGACGGTGTCAGCGTCGGCCGTCTTGGCGATGTCCGTGTCGGGTGCCGTCACCTGGAAGCACTCAACCGGGATGTTCGTGTGCTGGGCCGGGCTGTAGGCCGCCGTGTCGGTCGGCGCGAATTCGACCCGGAAGCAGTAGAAGCCTTCGACCGTCGGAGTAAACGGATCGGAGTCCGCTTCGCCGTTACCGTCGAGCGCGATGTCGTTGCCGGTCTGCGTGCCACCCGTGGTGCAGTCCGGGTTGGCGTTATCGTCCTGGCAGACGTAGACGTCCACGGTGCCCGCGATCCCCTCGCTGTTAACCGTCACGGTGATGTGGTCGGTCACGCTCGAGGGGTCGCCACCGAGATTGATGGTCTGTGAGCTCGGCGACGTCACGATCGTCGGAGTGGACGGCGTCGGTGTACTTGTCGGGGTCTCGGTGGGTGTAGGAGTGTCCGTGGGCGTATCCGTAGCAGTTGCGGTCGCCGTTGCAGTGGCCGTGGCCGTACTCGTTGCCGTCGGGGTCGGTGTCGCAGTACTGGTCACAGTCGGAGTGGGCGTAGCCGTACCTGTAGCGGTCGGTGTCGCCGTCGCAGTGCTTGTGGCGGTCGGTGTGGGAGAAGCCGTGCTTGTCGCCGTTGGCGTAGCAGTGGCGGTGTCATTCGGTGTGGGCGTTGCGGTCGCCGTGCTTGTGGCAGTTGCTGTAGACGTGGCGATAGCTGTGGCCGTACTCGTCGGCGTGGGAGTAGCAGTGTCAACCGGCGTTGCCGTTGCTGTAGCAGTACTGGTGGCAGTCGCTGTTGGCGTCTGGGTCGGCTCAGGTGTATTCGTCGGCGTGCTGGTTGGTGATGGTCCGCCTGTACAGCTGATGTGATTACCGCCCGCATCGACGTAGCCGAATCCCTGATAGTCACCGCTGACGTTGTTGCCGTTTGTGCTGTAGGCAACGACCGTGGTGTCGCA
The DNA here is from genome assembly GCA_963731765.1 of uncultured Chloroflexia bacterium. Taxonomy (GTDB): domain Bacteria; phylum Chloroflexota; class Dehalococcoidia; order DSTF01; family WHTK01; genus WHTK01. The sequence continues at coordinate 112,226 of CAVSWS010000041.1, read as the reverse complement.
GCCATTGGCTGGCGCCGTGAACGTGAACGTGATGGTAGTCGCCGAGCCGGTGCCAGTGACCGTCCCGGTGACCGTCTGGTTACCGAACTGCGAGCTCTTGATGATTACATCGACGGTCGATTGACCGGAAACGTCTTCGGCACCTGTGATCGTGCAGGTTACGGAGGTCCCAACCTGCAGGGCATAGTGAGTCGGATTATATGCAGGTAGCGGGCAGTTTAATGTGCCGCTGGTGCTAGGGGCACCGACTGCCACGCTGCGCCATGCGAAGGTGCCTGCGACGACGACAATCGCAAAGACAACCAGGAGGCCGGAAACGGAAAAGGCACGTACAAGGCCGCTCTCGCTGCCGAGGCCCTTCATACCCATGCGGGAAAGAAGCCGCCGGCGCAATGACTGCTTGCTCTGCTCAGGCTGATCTTGATCCTGGGACATGGAGGCCTCCCTGCCTTGGGTACCCGCACCGCGAAGCGCGGTAGTCATCATGGAACCCTTTAGGACCGCACAGCGGCCTCACTGCCGCCTATGGATCCTAGACTTATTAACTTGTTACGAGCCTGCTCGTTACATCCATGAACTAAAGTTCATCCTTAGTATGCTACCACGGATGGATGCTATTTATCATGACCAGGCCAGGCTAGTGTAGGGGTCAATCATCTGGAACCGCAAGCAGAACGGATGCGACTACTTAGGTTTGGTACCGGACAGATAGGTTACGTGAAAGGTTTAGAGGTTTCGAACTACAGGGGACGCCGCTTCAGACTTCTGCGGCGTCCCCTGTAGACATCGAAACCGTTAGCGCCCTCGGAAGGGCTTGCCTGTTTCCGAAGCGCTAACCCCAGAGCTGCTTCGAGGCCATCGCGGCGCCTTCCGAGAGCGCCTTGAGCTTCGCCCAGGCGATCTGCGGGTGCACACGGTTGCCCATGCCGCAGTCAGTGCCGGCGATGACGTTCTCTTTGCCCACGAGCTCGGCGTACTGGATGATGCGGTCCGCCACGAGCTCCGGGTGCTCGACGACGTTGCTGGCATGGCTGACGACGCCCGGGATGAGGATTTTGCCCTCCGGCAGCTTCACGTCCCGCCACACCTTCCACTCGTGCTCGTGGCGCGGGTTGGCCGCCTCGACCGAGTAGGCCTGCGCGTTGACCTGCAGCATGAGGTCGACGACGTGCTTCAGGGGAAGGTCGTGTGTGTGCGGGCCGTGCCAGCTGCCCCAGCAGATGTGGTAGCGCACGCGGTCGGCCGGAATACCCTCCAGGGCCCGGTTCATGGCGTTGACCCGGATCTGGGCGAACTTGCGGTAGTCCTCGATGCTCGGGTTGGGCACGATCATGTCGTAGGTGTCCGGCAGGCCGGGGTCGTCCAGCTGCAGGATGAAGCCGGCGTCCGCGATGATCTTGTACTCCTCGTGGATCGCATCGGCGAGGGCGAAGAGATAGGCCTCGTCGTCCTTGTAGTACTCGTTGTAGAAGAAGTGCTCCAGCCAGCCGGGCGCCAGGACGCACATGAAGCAGTCCTCGGGCTTGAGGCCGGCCTGCTCGACCGCCGACTTGAAGATGTCGACATCGGCCTGCGCCAGCTTCTGGCCGATGTACTCGATCGGGCCGTTGCAGACGATGCGGGTGGTGGCCGGTGGAGCCTGGTAGCCGCCTCCACCGGTGCTGAGCTGGTTGTAGAACTCGGCGAACTCGATGCGCTCGCCGGTGGCGCCGGACATCATGCCGGCTTCGCCTTCCTTTAACGGGCGGGCAGCGATGCCGCTGAGGCGCTTGCCGTAGTAGTTGATGCCGAAGCCGATCTTGCCCAGCTCGCCGTCGCTGGGGATGTCGATGCCTGCCTCCTGCTGCTGCTTCAGGAGACCGACCATGGACTGGCGGACAAGCGGCAGGATTGCCTCGTAATCATTGGACTGGCCGCGTTGCAGCTTCTGGGTTTCGGCCGTCAGCTCCGGCGGCCCGTTGAGGCGCCCGGCGTGGGTCGTGAGGATGCGGTTGGTACTACGGTTCACTTCGCTCTCCTTGACTGGGAATCGGCCGAATGCTGTCAGACGCTTAGGAATAGGTTGTCGAAGCTAAGAAGCACGAAATCATGCTTGCAGCGAGTTCCCCTGAGCGCTGACTGGCGGAATGATCGTCCTCGCCCGCTGTAGCTGTCAACGATCTGATCGCACACCTGTTTGGGCTTCGAGAATGGTCATACCAAATTGCGATGAGGTCGTAATGAGGGTTTTCCCTAACTTGACACCCTGACGACCCGGTTTTAGCTTTACTGATTACCAGCGCTTATGTAACTAAGCCCTTCCGGAGACGGGACCTATGACGTTAGACCTCGGCACCACGAGTCTTTCTCAAGCCCGCATCGCCCGCGGTCTCACGCTCGAAGATGCGGAACGTAGCACGCGAATTTCGCGGCGCTTCCTCGTGGCCCTCGAAGAACACAACTACGGCGTATTTCCGGCGCCCGTCTATGCGCGTGGCTTCTTGCGCACCTACTGTCGCTACCTGGGTATCGACCCGGACCCTCAGTTGGAAGAGCTCCCGGCGGGCTGGACCGGCACCGGCCCGTCTACTCAACTGACCCCCGTATCGACTCGCGGCCCCATCACGTTCAACGTGCGCTGGCTGGTGGCCGGCGTCGTCCTCGTGGCGCTGGTTGGGCTCGGACTCTATCTCAACCGCGGCGGATCGAACCTCAACGACCTGGAAGCGAAGGTCCAGAAGGACCAGCAGGCGACCAACCAGACCACAGGCTCGAACGGGCTTGACCTCCTGGGAGCGGCGGCCGCACCGACCTCCGCGGTCTCACCTCAGTCTTCCCCAGCTTCCTCGGCCTCTACGGAGCGGCCCCTGGAGGCCGGATTGCCCGGGATCCTGCCTGACTTCACCAATGTCGACGTCGATGCCGTCATGGCTTTCCTGGACCAGCAGGACATTGCCTATCTGCGCATCGATGCCGCTTCGCCGGTGACGGCCGGCCTCGTCATCGACCAGTCGCCGGACGCAGGCAGCAGCACGGACGGCGTCCAGCAGGTCACCCTGACCGTGAGCTCGGGCGCGGCCGCCACCAGCACGGCCCGCACGGACTGCGATGTCCTGTCGGCATCAACGCAGCGCACGTCTGCGGAGCAGAGCTACTTCGAGACGAACTGCGGTGCCGCCGCCACGGGCTCCACGGGAGCGCTGCCGGACCGCACCGACTGCGCGTCGATCCGAGGCACGGACTACCGTTCGCCGGCTGAGCGCCAGTTCTTCCTCAGCAGCTGCGTCACCCAGTAGCGCGGGCACTCGAAGCGACGCGAGGCACACGTCTCGCAGTTGCATCAAGAAGGCCGAAATCTTCAATAGATGTATCGCCAGAGCTACCGGCCTGGGCGCCGGCTGCCGTCAATAACGTAGATGGTCTTGCAAGGCGGTCGATTACCATAACCGCCGGCGAGACGCTATTATTGGCGAGGCCTTGACGGTTTTGGCGGGTCGTTGAGAGTCAGTAGCCCCGGAGGTTTCCCCGATCCGGCCCTACCAACGTTCTCCTCACCCTGCCCACAAACCGAGAGGCAACCCGCTGCGTCGTGCGCCTTATCGCGCACCCGGTAGCGCCCGCTTCTTCCTCCATATGGCCGTTGTTACGCTGATCGCCGTGGCAGTCGTCGGCAGCACGATGCTGTCATCCGTCCTGCCCGGCAAGGCATCGAGCGACCGGGCCGCGGTGCAGCAGCCCCAGAACGACACGATCCTGGCGCGCTACACGCAGACCGACACTGAGCGCCAGGTCACCGATACCCAACTCGACAAGCAGACGACGCAGCTCGCGCCGCAGGACAACATTCTCCTGGCCGTGCTCTCGCTGGAGTCCTCGAAGACCTCGGAGCAGGCCGACGAGGCGAAGCAGCGCATCGTCAGCCTGGGCGTGCCGCAGAACGTGCCTGAGCTCGGCGCCCTGTCGCCGACGGAGACGCCGGCACCTTCACCGACGGCTGAGAAGCAAGACCAGAACGCGGCGCTGAGCCCACTCGCCGCCGCAGACGAGACCGCGTGCGCCAAAACGGGGAGCGCCGCCTACTGCGTCTACACCGTGCAGGAAAGCGACACGCTCAGCGGCATCGCCCAGAAGCTGGGTTTCACCGGCAACGACAGTCTGCCCGCCGCTGAGATGCTCGCCCAGAGCAACAAGCCGGACGTCGTGAGCACCGACCTCGTCGTGGCCGGGCAAAACATCCGCGTGCCGTACGAAACCGGCATTATCCACACCGTCTTCTATGCGGAGAACGCCAGCGCCATCGCCGCAGACTACGGCGTCAGCCTGGACGACCTGCTGAACTCGCCTTACAACGATATCGGCGCCGACGGCGTGGTACTCATCGGCCAGGAGATTTTTGTCCCCAACCCGACGCAGCTCCCGGTCAACGAGGACGTCGAGCTGCCGGAGGACGAGCCGACGGCCGAACCCACGGACACCGCTGTACCGACCGAGACGGCGACTGAAGCGCCCACCGAGGAACCAACAGCGGCTCCGACCGACACTCCCACGGAAGAACCGACGGCCGAACCTACGGCGACCTTTGCGCCGCTGGGCCCGCTGGAGACCCCGACACCTGAACCTACAGCCACACCTGAGGCGACGGACACGCCCGAGCCAACGGCGACACCGGTACCGACAGGCACCTCCGCGCCACAGGCCACGCCCAGGCCCCCGTCCTCCACCAGCAAGAGCGGGTTTATCTGGCCGGTGCAGGGCCCGATCTCCAGCTACTTCGGGCCGTCACACCCGCTGGGCATCGACATCGACCTGTACAACGACCCGAATGCAGCGATCGGGGCGGCGAAGGCAGGCACGGTCACATTCGCCGGCGGCGACCCGTGCTGCTCCTACGGCTACTACGTCATCGTCGACCACGGCAACGGGGTACAGACGCTGTACGCGCACTTCTCCCAGATCGTTGTGTCGGAAGGCCAGCATGTGTCCCAGGGCCAGCTGCTGGGCTACGGCGGCCGCACCGGCAACGCCACGGGCAACCACCTGCACTTCGAGATCCACGTCGACGGTAACGTGGTCGACCCGCTGAAGTATCTGCCGTAAGAAGCTTCAGGCTTCGAGGATTTGACGCAGAGTACCCGACGCGTCGGGTACTCTTGGCGGTCACTCAGGCTGGTGGCTTCAAAGCTCGTAGCCTGGGGCTTCGCCGGCGTCTGACTCTAACGCGCGTGGCGTGTAGTATTCGTTTCTAGTCACTCAGATTTAACAAGGAGCGCACGGGATGCCGTTTACTTCCAAGGTCTTTCAGGTCGACACCCTCGATATGGGGCAAGGCCGGACGGAACAGATCGTCAAGGGCGGGAGGCACCTGTTCCCGCTCCTCCCCAAGGCCTTCGAGGGTATCAAGCAGATCGGTGTGATCGGTTGGGGCTCACAGGGGCCGGCGCAGGCCCAGAACCTGCGCGACTCGCTGGAAGGCACCGACATCAAGGTGAAGATCGGCCTGCGCCCCGGCTCCAGCTCCATGCAGCAGGCGCGTGATGTCGGCTTCACGGAGGACAACGGCACCCTCGGTGAGATGTTCGAAGTGGTACGCGAGTCCGAGCTGGTGCTGCTGCTGATCTCGGACGCAGCTCAGGCCGAGCTGTACAGGAAGATCTTCGAGAACCTGAAGCCCGGCGCGACGATCGGCCTTTCGCACGGCTTCCTCCTGGGCCACATGAAGAACGTCGGCGACAAGTTCCCCGAGAACGTCAACGCCATCGCCGTCTGCCCCAAGGGCATGGGTCCGTCCGTGCGACGGCTCTACGTTCAGGGCAAGGAAGTCAACGGCGCCGGCATCAACAGCAGCTTCGCGGTGGAGCAGGACGTCGACGGCCGGGCGACGGACATCGCCCTCGGCTGGTCCGTGGCGATCGGCTCGCCCTACACGTTCCAGACCACGATGGAGTCCGAGTTCAAGTCGGACATCTACGGCGAGCGCGGCATCCTCCTGGGCGCCGTGCACGGCATCATCGAGAGCCTGTACCAGCGCTACATCAACCAGGGCATGTCGCACGAAGAGGCCTTCCTCAACTCGGCCGAGGCGATCACGGGCCCCATCTCGCGCATCATCTCGCGCGACGGCATGAAGGGCGTGTACGAGGCCGTAGGCGCGGACGGCCGTCGCGAGTTCGAGCAGGCCTACGCGGCGAGCTACCCGGCGGCGCACGAGCTGCTGCGCGAGATCTACGACGAAGTCTCTTCCGGCAACGAGATCCGCAGCGTGATCATGGCGGGCGACCGCCTGAAGGACGTCGCCTTCGGAAAGATCGACGGCACCGAGACGTGGGTGACGGGCAAGAAGGTGCGCGCGGCGCGAGTGGAAGAAGACATCCCGCTCAACCCGTTCACGGCCGGTGTCTACCTGGCGACGATGATGGCGCAGGTAGACGTGCTGCTACAGCACGGCCACCCCTACTCCGAGGTCGCGAACGAAAGCGTGATCGAAGCCGTGGACTCGCTCAACCCCTACATGCACGCTCGCGGCGTGTCCTACATGGTCGACAACTGCTCGACGACGGCGCGCCTGGGCTCCCGCAAGTGGGCGCCGCGCTTCGACTACGTCCTTACGGAGCAGTCCTACGTGGCGCTGGACAACGACGAGTCGCTGGACGAGAGCCCAGTGGCGGCCTTCCAGGACCACGAGATCCACGACATCCTCGCGGAGTGCGCCAGGCTGCGCCCGCCGGTCGACATCTTCGTGGAGTAGCAGGCGAGCGTTCGAGCCTATAGCTGCGAGCTTCGAAAAAGTCAGTCGGGAAGCATGGCCGTCAAGAACTGCCAGCCTTCTGGAACTTCGGTGATTGGCGCGTAGCCATCGGCGTGCCAGCCCGTCCACGTGTCATCGAAGGGTACTTGCCGCGCTTCGATGAGCTCAACGACCTCCTCGCCGGTCCGTCGGACCGCGGCGGCGTAGGCTTCCGTGCAGGCACCTTTGTCTACCGCGAGAGCGAGCTCATCCTCATCCTTCCAATACCAGGAGCCGTCGGAACGGACGACGATATCGAGCGTCTGGTCGACAACATCGATCCCCAGGGGAGTCCGCAGGAACGGCATCTGCATGTTCACGTACCAGCCTCTGAACCGATGACCTGTCGGTTGCACCGGCCGAACAATGGAGGGATCGTCAGAGTCACGGTGCCGTGCCCGCCAGCCCGGCGCCTGAAGACGGCCCGGAGCAAACAAGGCATCGTAGAACCAGGGGAGCTCACCCTCGGTTTCGAAGAAAAGCGTGACGTCGTAATGCTGGCCCGGCTTTAGAAGGCGCAACGTCTCGCCTTTGGTGACGGTCACCTCGTTCAGGTAGCGTCGCTCAGCAATGTGCCAGCGCCGAAGAACCGTGCCCTCCGGTTGATAGAGAGCCAGCAACTCCTCGGTGTCGGCAATCACGACATACGGCCGGGCGCCCACAGTGACCACGTCACCATTGACCAGAAACGGTTCACCACGCCCACCGCCGGGCGCCACGGGGTCGCCGTTGATCGCGTGGAGCATCCGGATAGTCGTCGGTGTTTCGATGTGTCGGAACACGACCACATCACCGGACTGCCACCGACCATTTGCTTCGCGAGCCATTCCGAAATCTTAGGCTCCAGCCCCACAACTCTGTACTGATCTTGCGGCCAAGCGCGTGGGTACCGAAGATGCGCTACTCTGCATGAAAGCCCAATCGTTAGCGACATCAGGGTCTCAACTGGGTTGAAGGACTTCAATTGCGATGGCCGATTTGGGGGTTGCCGGAGACGGCATCGAGTACCCTTTCCACAATGCTGGCCAGGACTGGCTGGTATCGTGGCACGCCGCGAGCTCGCCGCCACCTGACGGTAAGAATCACGGCGCCGCGGGATTCTGCTTCACGCCGGACGGGCAGATAGTGCTGGTCAGCGCCGGAGGTGCCGCATGGGAGCCGCCGGCTGGCCGCCCAGAGGAAGGCGAATCGCTTCGCCAAACCCTGGAGCGCGAAGTAATGGAAGAAGCCTGCGCGCGGGTCGAGGATGCGGTACTTGTTGGATTTAGCAGAGGCGCCTGCATTCGAGGCCTCGAGAAGGACCTCGTGATCGTGAGATCATTGTGGTGGGCACGGGTTTCGCTGTTGCCATGGGAACCGCATTTCGAGATGTCACACCGGCGTCTAGTTCCGCCGGAGCAAGCGTTGGAGCAGATAACGGTTGCGCCGCTCGTACCGACCGAAGATGCACCCCACTGGGTGACGGGTCTCGGCGCAATCTTTGCCCGCTTTTTCCAGGAAGCGCTGAAGGTCGAGAACGGCGGACGCTAAGCTGTCCCGAGATTGCCGGGAATGCATCACCCCTCGGCTAGAGTCATCTCCGGGCCGCCACCAGAAAGGACAACGTCACGTTAGAAGTCACCGGCATCGAGGCGCGCGGGCATGTCATGGACCCCCGGAGCCAGTCCGCGGTCTGGCGGTTCGGACCCGGCATGGTCGGCCATACGATCGACTTCCAGGTGGTGTTCGAGTCCGAGAACGAGGATACGCGCGCTCGCGTCGAGGCACGACTTGATTACCCCCGCAAGGACGGTGTCCGGGGCATCCTGACCTCGTCGGCCATGATCGCCGTCGGTCGAGTGGCGTTTTCCTTCGTGTTTGAGGAATATGGCGAGCTCAAGCTGTCGCTCTCGAAGGGTGGCACCGCCTTCTTCGAGGACAGCATCACGCTGCAGCCCTGAATTATTTCGCGGCACCCCAGTCATCCGTCAGCAGCAAGGCCCGCGCCCGGTACAGGCCGTGCGAAGATGATCTCTGTCGCCCGGTTTGGGGCTTATTGGTAGAATCAGATTCAACATGACGCAGACGCAGAACACGACCGAAGGACGCATCGACCGGTACGACCCACCGGCGATCGAGGAGAAGTGGCAGGCTCGCTGGGAGCGGGACGGGCTGTACGAGGCCCGCAACGACGACCCGCGGCCGAAGTACTTCTTCCTCACCATGTACCCCTACCCGTCCGGCGACCTCCACATCGGTCACTGGTACGCGGAAACGCCGCCCGACACGAAGGCGCGCTACATGCGCATGAAGGGGCACAACGTCCTGTTCCCCTACGGCTTCGATGCCTTCGGGTTGCCGGCGGAGAACGCCGCGATCCGCAACAACATCCACCCGTACAAGTGGACGATGGCCAACATCGACCGCATGCGCCAGCAGGCCAAACGCATGGGCACGATGTTCGACTGGTCGCGCGAGGTGATCACGTGCCTGCCGGAGTACTACAAGTGGAACCAGTGGTTCTTCCTGCAGTTCTTCAATCGCGGGCTGGCCTATCGCAAGATGGGCGCCGTCGACTGGTGCCCGCACTGCAACACCACGCTGGCCCGGGAGCAGGTGCACGGCGATGAGCGCGTGTGTGAGCGCTGCGGCACACCCGTCGAGAAGCGCAACCTGGAGCAGTGGTACTTCAAGATCACCGACTACGCCGAAGAGCTGCTGAAGTTCGACGGGCTGGACTGGCCCGAGCGCGTCAAGACCATGCAGACGAACTGGATCGGCCGCTCCGAGGGCGCCAACATCACCTTCTCCGTCTCCCCCTCCCCGTCAACGGGGAGGGGGCCGGGGGGAGGGGTCGACTCCAGCATTACGGTGTTCACGACGCGGCCCGACACGATCTACGGCGTCACGTTCATGGTCCTGGCGCCGGAGCACCCGCTGGTCGAGTCGCTGACGACGCCCGAGCGCAAGGCCGACGTCGATGCGTACGTCGAGGCGGCGAAGCGCCAGACTGAGATCGAGCGCACCGCGGCGGACAAGGCGAAGACCGGCGTGTTCACGGGCGCCTACTGCACCAACCCGTACAACGGCGAGCAGGTGCCGATTTACGTCGGCGACTACGTGCTGGCGGGCTACGGAACCGGCGCCGTCATGGGCGTCCCGGCGCACGACCAGCGTGACTTCGAGTTCGCGACGAAGTACGGCATCGACATCAAGGTGGTGATCGCACCGCCGGATAGCAGCCCAGACCAAACAGCGCTGACGGAGGCTTATGTCGAGCCCGGAACGATGGTGAACTCCGGCCCCTTCGACGGCACCGCGAACGAAGAGGGCAAGAAGAGCGTCGTGGCCTATGGTGCCGAGCGCGGCTTCGCGGAGTCGACGATTACGTACCGCCTGCGCGACTGGCTGGTGAGCCGTCAACGCTACTGGGGCACGCCGATCCCGATCATCTACTGCCCGACCGACGGCGCTGTGCCGGTGCCGGAAGAGGACCTGCCCGTCCTGCTGCCGGAGGACTCCGAGTTCGTGCCGACCGGCGAATCGCCCCTGAAGCGCGACGAGCGGTTCTGGAAGACGACCTGCCCGGTCTGCGGCGGCGACGCCGTGCGCGAGACCGACACCATGGACACCTTCGTGGACTCGTCCTGGTACCAGTATCGCTACCTGAGCCCGCACTTCGACGAGGCGCCCTTCGACTTCACGAATGAGGCGGTCAAGCAATGGCTGCCCGTCACGCAGTACACCGGCGGCATCGAGCACGCGACGATGCACCTGATGTACTTCCGCTTCTTCACGAAGGCGATGCGGGACCTGGGCCTGCTGAACTTCGACGAGCCGGCAGTGAGCCTGTACAACCAGGGCATCATCCTGGGCCCCGACGGCGAGAAGATGTCGAAGTCACGCGGCAACGTCGTCAACCCCGACGATTATGTCTATTCATACGGCGCCGACACCTTCCGCTGCTACCTGATGTTCATCGGCCCGTGGTCGGACGGCGGTCCCTACCGGCCGGAAGGCATCGAGGGCCTGTCGCGATGGCTGAACCGCGTATGGAGCGTCGCGCAGGAGCCGCCCTCCGGCAGCAACGTCGACGAAGCCGCCGTGCGCGAGCTGGAGCGACAGCGCCATCGCACGATCAGCATCGTCACGGAGGACCTCGACAACTTCCGGTTCAACACCATGCTGGCGCGCCTGATGGAGTTCACGACCTACCTGGGCAAGGTGCGCGAGGCAGACAACGTCGGTCGCACGGCCTGGGACCAGGCGGTCGAATCGCTGCTGCTGATGATGGCGCCGGCCGCGCCGCACATCGCCGAGGAGCTGTGGGAGCGCACCGGTCACGCGTACAGCGTGCACCAGCAGTCCTGGCCGGAAGCAAACCCGGAGCTGGCGAAGGCCGAGACGTTCACGCTGGTCATCCAGGTCAACGGCAAAGTGCGCGACAAGTTCGACGTGCCCGTCGACATCACCGAGGACGCCGCGAAAGAGCTGGCGATGTCGAGCGCCAACGTGGAGAAGCAGGTCGCCGGCAAGGAGATCGCGCGGGTGCTGTTCGTGCCGCGCCGGTTGGTGAACATCGTCGTGAAAGGATGAGGCTTCAGTACACCGCGGACTGAACCCCGCGGCAGCCAGACGTCTACCCCGCCATGCCCCGCGTACTCCCCGCCCTCGCAGTCGTCTGCGCCGCGATCGCCCTCGCTTGTAGCGGCGGTGGTGGCGACGACAGTGCGGCATCTGTCACTCCCGTACAGCCGTCGGCTACACCGACAGCCACGGCAGTAACGGAGGCAACGTCTACACCACAGACGTCAGCCATCACTCCGGCCCCACCAGAGAGACTAGCGCTCCTGCCCTACACCGGGACCGAACCGGTAACAACAGAGAAGCCGCGGATCTATGACGTGTCGGTTGGAGCGCTGGTGCCGGAAGACAGCACGACCTTCCAGGACGCATGGCTGGACGTTAACCCTCTGCCGTGGGGCGTCGGGGACGGACACAGCCTGGCGCTGTTCGACAGAGCGAGTGGTACGTGGCGAGTACCTGGCTTGGCCGGCCAGCTCAACCTGATCGCGAGCCAGGACGGCAAGCATGCCGCGGTTACCGTTTCCGGCAGGTTGTTCCTCTTCGATCTCGTATCGAATACGCGCCAACAGATCGGGGACGGGCTGCTTCCGGTGGCCTTTTCTCCCAACGGTTCACTCCTCCTGCTACAGGAGTTGATTACTGCTGCTTCGCCCCCCGGGAGCATGTCCAGCTACTGGATCCTGCCCGTTGCCGGCGCATCGCAAGCCTTCGAACTCCCTCCGGGCACTCTGCCCGGCTCCACCGGTCAGTACTGGCCTCACTGGCTGGACGACCATCGTGTACTGGTGTTCGATTCGGCTCCCGGCGCTATCCAGGTACAGATATTCGACGTATCCACTTCACCACCGTCGGCACTCACCGAGGCGCCGGTTAGCTCATCGCTCGCAGCCATAAGCAGGGATGGTTCCATGCTGGCTGTGGAGTCGGGCGATGAGCAGAAGAGCCCCTCGGTCGAGGTCTATCGCATCGATCCTTTCGAGCCTGTCACGACGATCGACGGGGCTAGCCTGGGGCTGTCGGCGGACGTGCCCGGCGGCGTCTGGTCAAGCGACGACAGCGCGCTCCTCGTCACCTACGACGTGTGCGGTGAGAACGAACGCCTGGTTTCCTATGAGCTCGCGACTGGGACCGAGAAGGAGCTCGCACGTGGCGGCATCATGCGGTGGGTCTTTTCACCAGACGACGACTGGGTCGCTTACACCGCGTGGCCAGACGCGGCCTACGTAGTCCCTGCCGACGGTTCATCAGACCCAACCTTTGTCAGCGCTGATACACAGGGGACACTGGCACCGCGATGGACGGGGGATTCGCGCTACGCGGTCTTCACGAGGACGGTCGGAGGTTACGACCGGTGTGGGCCATGACGCTAAGGCTGCTACGACATGCGGCTCGGCTTGCGTTGGGGCTCTTCGTATCGCTGACAGCCGCGATCGCCCTGGGCTGTAGCGGCCGCGACGACCAGCCCACGAGCACGCCGCCGACAGCGACGGCTACGCCCTTACCCGCACCCACCGCCACGCCGGAACCTCTCGTAGAGCTGGCCGGCCCGGAAGAGCCACTCGCACTGGTGCCGGACGATCTACGCACGCCGCTGGTGCCTCGGCTCGTCATCTACGACGTCGCGGTCGGGGCGCAGATCCTGCCGGAATCGGAACGCTTCTTCGATACATGGCTGGAGATGACACCCCCACTGACGGTCTCTACGGACGGCCTCCTTCGGTTGTTCGAACGAGGACATGGGCCGCTGGATGCGCGTGGACCTGGGCGCCACGGTGCAGCAGGACGTCTCGAGCCCCGATGGGACGCGCGCCGCGGTGACTGTCGACGGACGCACCTATCTCATTGACCTCGCCGGCAAGCGGACGCAGCAGGAGATAACCACGAACGCGCGGCCGTTGCTGTTCTCCCCAGACGGCTCGAAGTTGCTGCTGCTGGCGCCGGAGCAGGACGGCGTAGGTCCGTTCATCGTCATGCCCTTCGACAATCCCGCCGCTGCGGTCCGGCTGCCGTTGGGCCAATCGCCGAACGAGATCGCCCAACATTCGCCGGTGTGGCTGGACAACGACCGCGTCCTGCTCGTTTCGCAGCATGCCAACCTGCTGCAGGTCTTCGACGTATCGGGTGCGGTGCCACGGATCGAGCTGGAGAGGCGTATCGAGTCGGACCAGGTGGCCGTGAGCCCGGATGGCCGCCGGCTGGCCGTACAGGAAGGCCCTCCCACACAGGCCATTCAGATTTACGCCCTCGCCCCGTTCGACAAGATCGGTACGTGGCGAGATGCCTCGCTGGGCTCGCAGCTGGACGTGTCGTCCGGCGTTTGGAATGCCGATGGCTCGAAGCTGCTGGGAACGCTTGGCACCTGCACGGACAATGAGAGGCTCGTCGTGCATGACGTCGCCGGCGACAGCGACTCGGTGCTGGCACAGGACGTCGGACACGTGTTTCAAGTCGCCTTTTCGCCGGACAATGCGTGGGTGGCTTACACGGCTCAGCTAACCGGCGGATACATCGTCAAGGCGGACGGCAGCCAGCCACCCGTCATGGTATCGGATAACGTTACGGCAACGGCGCGCCCGGAGTGGACATCGGACTCAAGCGACGTTGGCTTCACACAGTTCCAGGGAGGCTATGACGCATGCGTCGATTAGCACTGATCATTTTGGGGACGGGCCTCCTGCTCGTGACGGCCTGTGGTGGCGGCAGCAGCGACAAAGCCACCGCCACGCCCACCTCGGGCGGTTCGGTCGCGGTCGCAACCGCCACGCCGGCGGTCGACAGCAGCGACGGTAAGCCGACCCCGGCACCCACGCCGGGCCCCGGCGAGATCAGCGTGGCGAACGAGCCGGTCTCGGTAGAGACGTCCGACGGCGTCGTGCTGAAGGGGCATCTGTACAGCACAAACGGCCCCAAGCGACAGGCCCTGATCATCGTGGCGCCCGTGGAGCAATCCGTCTGGGCAGAGAGCACGCAGGCGTTCACGAGCGAGGGCGTTGCGGTGTTCACATTCGACCCCCGGGGCTACGGCGAGACCGGCGGCAACGCGGACACGGAAGCCCTGGCCTCCGACGCCGAACTCGTCGCGCGGTTCGTTATGTCACGTGAGTATCCCCTCGTCTACCTCATGGGCGCGGGCATGGACGGCGCGGCAGCAGTCACGCAGGCTGCCAGCTCTGTAGACGGGCTCTCGGGCGTCATTACGTACGGCGGCGCCGGAAAGTCGGAGACCGCCAACGCTCTGGCCCTCGGTGGAGACGCCACGTGGAGCGGCGAGAACGTGCTCGCGATACCGCAGGTGCAGGACAAAGTGCTGACCTTCGTGCTCGGTGGGAACTAGGCAGTAACAAGCTGCGCTCACAGTATCCGACGTGGATTCAGTAGAACGGCCGGCTGCTACTGCTGCGGGTACTGCTGACCGGGCTCCGTGCCGTTGTCGTAGTCGTAAGCGCCCGGGTCCTGCGCGGCCTGGGCTGCTTCGCCGGTGCGCTCTTCCAGGGCATCGATGCCCGTGCGAATCGTGGTGCTGAAGGCGTTGAGCTGGGCGTCGAGGCGGCGCAGCATCTCGAGGGCGTAGCGGTCGGCTTCGTCCATCTGGTTTGTGGCGGCCTGTTCGGCCTGACGTAGACGGGCCTGCACCTGCTGCTGGGCATCCTCGTGCATCTGCTGCGATCGCTCTTCGGCGCGCGAGAGGACGGCAGCGGCTTCGCGCTCGGCCGCCTGGAGGATCGCCGTCTCGTCGAGCTTCTCCTGCGCTTCCATCTCGGCGCGCTGGATGATGCCCTCGCCCTCGCGGCGGGCCTCCTCGATGATGTCTTCCTTCTCCTTGACGATGCGGTCGGCCTCTTTGACCTCCCACGGCACCGTGGAGCGCATCTGGTCTACGAGCTCCAGCAACCGGCGCCTATCGACGACGACACCCTGACCGATGGGCATGCGGCGTGCTTCCGCAACGAGCTCCTCAAGCCGGTCGATGAGATGAAGGATGTCCAATCGCTTCTCCTAAGCGCTTCGGTTTGTTTTAACTCTGACGGAATTTCTTCTTCAACGCCAGCGCTACATTCTCCGGCACGAGTCCTGAGACATCATAGCCGAGACGCGCCACTTCACGGATACGAGAGGCGCTGATGAACAACCATTCGAGGCGGGTGATCAGATAGACCGACTCGATCTCCGGCGCCATGCGGCGGTTCATCAGGGCCTGGTCGAACTCCGTCTCAAAGTCGGTGCCGCCGCGCATGGCCCGGATCAGGATCGTCGCGCCCTGCTGCCGCGCGAAATCGACGGTGAGGCCGCTGTACGGCAGCACCTTCACGTTGCCGCAGTCCTTCACGGCCTCCCGGAAGAAGGCGACGCGCTCCTCAGTATCGAAGAGCGTGGTGGGGCCGCCGACGCCGCGATTCCCCGACTGCTCGACACCGACCACGAGGTGTTCAAACAGGTCGGCCGCGCGCAGGGCAATATCGAGATGGCCGTTCGTCAGCGGGTCGAAGCGGCCGGCGAAGAAAGCGGTGGGCATTCAGGGCTCCTAGCGATAGAGGGTGACGCGAGTGTCGCCATAGCGACGGGAGGCGAACTGGGCGCGCCCGCCGAGCTCCTGCGGCCACGGCTTGCGCTGCGAGTGCTCCACGGCGAGTACGCCCCCTTCGGCCAGTAACCCGCTCGTAAGCACCTGAGCCAGCTCCGACTCCGCCCGATCATACTCGTAGGGCGGGTCTGCCACCACCAGATCGTACGGGCCCTGCAACCGCGAAAGGGAGCGGGCCACCTGCAACGGATACAGCTTCGTGACGTCGAGCAGCGCCGTGCGCGTCAGGTTCTCCCGGATCACGGCCTGCGCCTTCGGGTCCGACTCGACGAAGTCGCACCATTCGGCGCCCCGGCTCATCGCCTCGATGCCGATGGCGCCGGTGCCGGAGTACAGGTCGAGCACGCGGGCGCCCTCGACCAGGTCACCGAGGACCTCGAAGAGCGCTTCCCGTACTCGGTCCGTGGTGGGACGCACGCCGGAGCGAGGCGGGCCTTCCAGCCGCCGCCCACCGAGCGATCCGCCAATCACACGCAGTGGCATCAGTTGTTGGTGGGAGCCGGCGCCTGAACCTCGAGCTGCAGGCTGCGAGAGGCCCGGATCACGCCGTCCGAGACGATAAGGGTGATCTGATAGGTGCCCGGCTGTGCAGGCGCCGTCCAGACGAGGTTGCCCTTGGACTCCGGCTGCGGGTCGCCCGCCTGGACTTCCCACTCCGGCCGAAGCATGACGGAGTTGGCCGACGCGGGCTGGACCTCGCCCGACCCGCTGTAGACACGCAGGGGCTCCCAGAAGTCCGCCTTACCCTGGGTATCCGAAACGTCTGAAATCGCCACGCCCGCCAGACCGTACTTCGAGGCGAGCTGGAGCTTGAACGCGAGGCTGAGGCTATTCTCCATCCACACCGTGTGCGTGCCGCCGAGGCCGGGGTATTGGAACGAGACAGCCTTCGCCTGATCGTCCCACTCGATGCCGCTGGCGCCGTCGTCCTGGAAGATGTTGCGCCCCACGATGACCACAGAGCTGTTCGGCGTGATCGTCGACGCCGTCCGCACCTCGAGGTCGCTTGCGAGGCTCAGCGCCTGGAAGAGGTTCATGCCGGTGAGGCCATCCGGGCCGCTTTCGTAGCTCTCGCGGTTGACGACGAGGGCGACCTTCTTCAGGTCAACGTTCCGGCCTTTGAGGTAATCGAGGACGTCTGTGACGCTCTGGAAGTAGAGGGAAGGGTCGGGGTTTGGCCGCAATTTCACCAGGTCCGCCTGCTTTGTGATCTGCTCCCAGTCGTAGGCGCCGGTGTCCCAGCTCACGCCGGCGCGCTTCGGCGTGGGCAGCGTGACGCTGAGGGTGCGGTTAGCCTGGTGCAGCTGACCGGCGAGGACGGTGATGAAGCCCGTGAAGTCTGCCTTACGGGCAGGGGCGACATTCGGATAATCGATATCGATGCCCGCGTTGCCACTCTGAAGGGCGAGCTGCACAAGAGCGGTGACGTGCTGGTCCAGCAGCGCCGGCGAAGCGAGGATGGTGTCGACGGCGTTGTCGTCGTCCGTGGTCGACGCGCGCACGGTGGGGACGATGTTGCCGGTGACGCCCGTCAGCGTAGTCGCCTTGCCGGAGACGCTGCCGTCCGCCGTCGGGGCGAAGTCGGCCGGGTTGACTGTCGAAAGCACATCGAGCCCGTCGGCGTCGGGCTTGGCGCCGGAAGGCAGCCAGCCCGTGATCTGCACGGCGCTGCTCAGCAATCGCAGCACGGCGAGGTTGGTGGGCATGTCGTCCACCTCGCCGCTGGCCGCCGTGCCGTTGCTCACGAGCGTGGCAGGGGAAACGCGGACCCACTTGTTGTCTTTGAAGGTATAGAGACCGAGGTTGCGCCCGTCCGACTCTTGCTGCAGCAGCGGCATCGTCAGCACGTAAGGACCGGTGTCCTTCGGCGCTTTGAGGTCTTCGAAGTGAATGCTGAGGGCCTCGAAGCCGGTGGGCACGCCGGCGACCTGACCATCACCGGCTCCCGCGCTCAGGGTGGTGCCATCGGTGCCGGTGCCGTTGCCACCTCCACCGCCCCCAAACACCGAGAACGGCCACACGAAGAGGGCAAAGAGGATGACGGCGAGCCCGCCCAGACCCATGAGGATCAGTCGGGCCGAGTTATCGACCGGTTCTCCTTCTCGCTGGCGGAAGGGGTTGCGGTCGTTCATTGCCGCGGCACCAGTTGCACGCTGATCTGCATCGTCTCGCCGTTACGTAGCAACGTAACCGGAATGCGATCGTCCGGCGCCACGATGGCGAGCGCGTTCAAATACGTGAACTCTTCCGAGATGTCGCTGCCGCCCAGGTTGAGGATGATGTCGCCTTGCTGGATGCCGGCCTGTTCGGCGGGGCTGCCGGCTTCGACGGATTGCACCAGCGCACCCTGCGAGACGGGCAGGTTCATCTGAGCCGCCGTCGGCACATCGAGGTCGAGCTGATCGACGCCGAAGTAAGGGCGCGGGAAGCTGCCGTTGCTGAGGATCGCATCGACGATCGGCACGATCGTGCGGGTAGAGATGGCAAAGGCGATGCCCTGCACGTTTTCGAAACCGTTGACGCTGCGCACGACGTTCGAGACAAGGCCGACCATGCGCCCGTCCGAGGTGATCAGCGGCCCTCCGCTATTGCCGGTGTTGACGGCGGCGTCGGTCTGAATGAGGTCCTCCATGAAGATGCCGTTGCGTAGATAACGACGCCCGAGACCGCTGACGATGCCGGACGTGACGCTGTTGTCGTACTCGTAGAGGGCGCTGCCGATGGCGAGCACGCTCTGGCCGACGTGGAGGTTCGCAGAGTCGCCTAACGTCAGGGCTGTCAGGCCGCCCTCCGGGATCTGCAGCACTGCGAGGTCCGTGAACGGAGCATCCTGAGAAATGAGTTTCGCGGGCCTCTGCTCTCCATTGTTGAGCACGACACTCAGGGTACCGGGTTCGTGCACAACATGCTCGTTCGTCAGGATGAATCCGGCCGAATCGATGATTACGCCGGAGCCGCTGTTGACGGTCTGGACCGACAGCCCGTTCTCGACCCGCGTGTCACCTTCGTTCACCACGGTGACGACGGAGTTGCTGGCCGTCTCGGCGACACGTGTTAGCGTTTCTTCCGGCGTCAGCGTGCGCGTGGGTGATGGGCTGCGCGTTCCCTCCGCGGCCTGGCTCGGTGTGGCGTCGCCGTTATCCGTGAGGACGGCGACGACCGCGCCGGAGGCAAGCCCGGAGAGCAAGGCGACGGCAACGAAGGCCCCAATGAGAACCGGCGGCTTCAGGCGAATCCCTTCCAGCTACCCCACCCCCAGTGATTGATCATGAGACTAATCAATTCGCGAGGAGAATTTTATCACAGCAGGATTGTCCCGCTGCGCCCTCGCACAAGCGCCGCATGTCGTGGCAAGCTGATAGCGGGCCGTTCGTTGACTTGTCGACGATAGCCCACCTAGAATTAGCAAGTTATCGCGGGCCTGATGGCGCGCGTGTTTCATTGCGACATTTGCAGGAGCAAGACTTGGCAACATCTTTACGCGACTACGAAGTGGTTGTCATCCTCAACCCAGAAATTGGCGATGACGTGGTGTCAGAGAGCCTGGAGCGCCTGAACCAGGGTGTGACCAGCCACGGCGGCGAAGTCGTGGAGGTAAACCACTGGGGCCGGCGACGCCTCGCCTACCCGATCAGCCGTCACTTTGAGGGCAACTACGTGGTGAGCCAGATCAAGATGGACCCGGCGGATGTGCTGGCCTTTGAGGGCACACTCCGGATCTCGGAAGAGATCATCCGCCACATCGTGGTGCGATCGGACGAATAGCCAGTCTGCAGAAGAAGGAAATTAGGTCTTAAATGCCGGACGGGCTAAACCGCGTAGAGATCATCGGCAATCTGGGTAGTGACCCGGAGATGCGCTACACGGCCAATGGCACGGCGGTGACCACTTTCCGGGTAGCTGTTGGCCGCACCTTCAACGTCGAGGGCGAGCGCCGCGAAGAGACGGAATGGTTTCGCGTCGTCGCCTGGAACAAGCTGGCAGAGCTGGTGCAGGCGCACCTCACGAAGGGCCGCAAGGTCTACGTCGAAGGCCGCCAGAGCACTCGTAGCTGGGACGGCCCGGACGGCCAGAAACGATACATGACGGAGCTTGTCGCGAACCAGGTCCTGTTCCTGGACCGCCCCCAGGGTGTGGGCATGCCGGACGGCGGCGGCGACATGAACCTGGACGACATCCCGTTCGAACCTTAGGAGTAGGAAACAGTGAGCGAATCGACACAGCCCTCAGCATCAGAATCTCCGAACAGCGCCCCGTCTGAGTACAGCGGCGGTGGTGGTGGCGGCGACCGTTCGGAACGCCCCGAGCGCCCGCGTCGACGTGGGGGTGGTGGTGGCCGTTTCGGGCGACGCCGTGTGTGCGCCTTCTGTGTCGACAAGATCGACCACATCGATTACAAGGAGCCGGCAAAGCTGCGCCGCTACGTCTCCGACCGCGCGAAGATCGAGCCGCGCCGCAAGACCGGTACGTGTGCCAAGCACCAGCGCATGCTGACCCTGGCTCTCAAGCGCGCCCGGCACATCGCCCTGCTGCCTTACACCGCGATGCACATCCAGCAGACCGGCGTATTCCCCAGCCGCTCTTGATCCACGTTTCAGCCTGAGCCGAGAATGGGCATGATGCCACTCTCAGAGGGCGCCCCGCTTTGAGTCGAATACAAAACCTCTTCAGTACCGGCCACGTCGATCCGGAGAGCCGCAACCGGGTG
Organism: uncultured Chloroflexia bacterium; assembly: GCA_963731765.1. GTDB lineage: Bacteria > Chloroflexota > Dehalococcoidia > DSTF01 > WHTK01 > WHTK01. The sequence goes on along the minus strand of CAVSWS010000041.1, from coordinate 91,607 downwards.
CTGCTTATCAGCAGCATCGTCCTGGTTGTGGCCGTGTCGTTTGCCCTGATCGCGGTTGGCTATTATGTCGACCGCATCGCGCCGAACAACGACACCGTGTTCACAGTGGGTGGTCGCAAGTTCAGCTATTCCTACCTGCAAGACCGGATCGATGCTGCATATGTGCAGGGCCAGATCGACACCAGCAATCTCACAAACAGCATCGCCACCGTAGTGAGCAACATCCAGAACGAGGAGCTCACCCGTCTCATCGCCCGGGATGAGGGAGTCACGATTTCCGATGCGGAGCTGGACGATGGCATGCGGAAGGACCTCGGCGTTAGCCCCGACGCCTCTCGCAACGTCTTCGCGGCGGAGCTGCAGAACCACCTGAAGCAGGTTGGTCTCTCGCTCGACCAGTACAAGGAAATCATCAAGGTCAATGTCATTCAGCAGAAGATGGTCGACCAGCTCGAGGCCGGCATTCCGGACGAGATGGAAGAGGTCCAGCTGAACCTTATCCTTGTTAAGACGGACGCCGAAGCAGCCCAGGCACGAGACCGTATCGTCAACGGCGAGGACTTCGGTGAGGTCGCCAAGGACGTGTCGCAGCACTCCAGCGCACAGCAGGGCGGCGCCATCGGTTGGACGCCACACGACCTGCTCGTCGCTCCGCTCGCTGACGACGCCTTCAACCTGGAGGTCGGCAAGCTGAGCGACGTGATCCAGACGGATAACGGCTACTACCTCCTTCGCATCGATGGCAAAGAGACGCGCCAGCTGGAGGACGCGACGAAGCTGAGCCTGGCCAAGGCCTACTTCGGCGACAAGCTGGAGGCAGCCTCCAACACGTACGAGCTGCAGAACCTGGTCACCGTGGGGCAGGCGCAGCGCATCGCCAGCCACCTGCAGCAGGTGTCCGGTGGCTAGGGATGGCGCCATCAGGCTAGCCCTGCTGGGCGCCGGAACAGTCGGCGCCGCCGTGGCCCGAACCTTGATCCAGAAGGCGGACATCTACGCCGCGCAGCTGGGACGGCCGCTGGTCATCGATTCCATCCTGGTCAAGGACCTCTCCAGGGAACGCGAGGGCATCGACTCCGCCCTGCTGACAACGGACGCCTCGCGCTTCTTGCAGCCGGACGTCGACATCGTGGTCGAGATGCTGGGCGTCGAAGACCCGGCCGTCGACTACATGGTCGCGGCGCTGGAGGCCGGCAAGGCCCTCGTCACAGCGAACAAAGAGGTGATGGCAAAGCACGGCGCTCACCTGCTATCCGTGGCGCAGTCGCACAACGCAGACCTGCTGTTCGAGGCAAGCGTCGGCGGCGGCATCCCCATCATCCAGCCCTTGCGACGCGACCTGGCGGCAAACAGCATCAGCGCCATCTCCGCCATCATCAACGGCACGACGAACTACATCCTGACGGCGATGAGCCGCGAGGGCGCCGACTTCGCCGACGCGCTGGGGCGGGCTCAAGGCCTCGGCTACGCGGAGCCGGACCCCACGAACGACGTCGAGGGCGAGGACGCGCGCTACAAGCTGGCGATCCTGGCCAGCCTCGCCTTCCGTACGCCCGTTGACCGCGAATCGATCCACCGCGAGGGGATCACAAAGCTCACGGCGAAAGACTTCAAGTACGCCGCCGAGTTCGGCTACGCGATCAAGCTGCTGGCGCTCGCGAGCGCCCAGGACGGCGGCATCCAGGCCCGGGTGCACCCCGCCCTCCTGCCCGCCGACGCGCCGCTCGCAAAGGTCGATGGCGTGCTCAACGCCGTGCAGGTCGAGGGCGACCTCGTGGGCCGGGTCAACTTCCAGGGCCCCGGCGCCGGCTTCCCCACAGTCAGCGCGGTGCTTGGCGACGTCATCGAAGCTGCGCAGGGCGTTATCGGCGGCGGCCCCGTCATCCGCACCATGGAGCAGGCGATGCTGCCCATCCTGTCCATCGACGAGCTGACGACGCGCTACTACATCCGTCTCACCGCCAAGGACCGCCCCGGCGTGCTGGCGCAGATCGCCGCGTGCCTGGGTGAAGCCAAGATCAGCATCGCGACCGTAATCCAGAAGGAGTCCGACCCGGCCTCACAGACGGCGGAGTTGGTTATCATGACGCATGAGGCCCGCGAGGCCGCGATGCAGAGCGCCTTGAGAGACGTCGAGGCGCTGGGCGTGGTTCAGGAGATCGGCAGCTTCCTGAGAGTAGAAGAGCAGTGACGACACGACGCGAAATACCACTGAACGGCGACGCCCTGGCCTGGGTGCACTCCGAGCTCTCGGAGATCAAGAGCCGTCTCGCGGTCGTCGCGCAGGCTGCAGACCAGAGCCGTAACGTCGCCTCAGACGCGTCCGAAACGTCGCACCAGGTCCACACCGCCCTTTCCCAGTTCGATGGCATGGGCACCGCGCTCATGCACGTCCAGGACGACCTGCGCTCCCTGCGAGACCTCGTCGCCCGCAGCCAGGACGACATCAACAACCTGCGTCACGCGCGTGAGGAGTTCGAACGCCGCGTCCAGGAAGAAGCCGAGGTGGTGCGTCAGGACAAGAACGCCTACGGCCGTCGCTTCACCGACATCGAACGAGCGATCGAAGTCCTGCCGGAGCGCATCCAGAAGACGGAAGAGTACAGCCGCCGCAACCTGGACCAGATCTCGCAGATCATGATGCGGGTCGAGGTGCTGGAAAACGCCGTCGCAGAGAACGAGACCGACCAGGCGCGCACGATTTCCACCCTTAGCCGCATCGACCAGGAGCTCACACGCTTCGCCGGCGCCGTGATGGCGCTTCAGAACATCGACGTCACCCACGAGGAGCGCGTCGCCAGTAACGCCGAGATGCTCCGCCGCCTGGAAGCCGAGATTGCCGTCATCCGCGTCGAGACGAACAAGATCACTCGCATCGACGACCGCCTGGAGCTGGTGCAGGCCGAACGCACTCGCCACAACGAGCAGATCAACGCCATCGTCTCCACCATCAACACGATCGACGGCAGGCTCAACGGCCATGACGAGCGATCGTCGCTGATCGAAGCGCGCATCACAGGCTATCAAGACGACCTGCGCAAGCTGCGCGAGAATCTGCAGATCGAACGAGAGCAGCTAGGCGCGTACCTGAACGGACTTCGCGATTTGAGTGCCGACTTCCGCAAGCGGGAGATGGGCGCCCTAGAGAAAGAGATTAAGGACCTCCGTGCCCGTACCTTCAACGTCGAACCGGAGTAACCAGCGCCGCGGCGTCCTGTCGCGCTATGCGGACTTTCTGCCTCTGACCTCGGCGACTCCCATCGTCGACCTGGGCGAAGGTAGCACGCCGCTGGTGAAGTCCACGCGCATCGGCCCCTCGCTGGGGATTGGCGAGCTGTACTTCAAGCTGGAGAGCTGCAACCCCACCGGCTCGTTCAAGGACCGGGGCATGGTCATGGCTGTCGCCAAGGCGATCGAGGAAGGCTCGAAGGCCGTCCTCTGCGCCTCCACCGGCAACACCAGCGCTTCAGCCGCAGCCTACGCGGCGCACTGCGAGCTCAAGGCTTACGTCTTCCTGCCCAAGGGACGTACCGCCATGGGCAAGCTGGCCCAGAGCATCGCCTACGGAGCGCAGGTCGTCGCCATTGACGGCAACTTCGACGATGCCCTCCGTCTCGCCCGCGCGTACACGGACCGCCACCCCATCTCGCTCGTGAACTCCGTGAACCAGTACCGCATCCAGGGCCAGAAGACGGCCGCCTTCGAGATCGTCGATGACCTGGGCGAAGCGCCGGACCGTCTGTTCGTGCCCGTCGGCAACGCCGGCAACATCACGGCCTACTGGGCGGGGTTCAAGGAGTACGAGCAGCAGAAGCTCTCGACTCGCCTGCCGAAGATGATGGGGTTCGAAGCCGCCGGCGCTGCACCGATCGTGCGCAACGAGATCGTCGAGGACCCCCAGACCATCGCGTCGGCCATCCGCATCGGCAACCCGGCGAGCTGGAAGCTGGCCACCGCCGCCCGCGACGAGTCCGAGGGCGCCATCGATAGCGTGACTGACGACGAGATCATCGCCGCCTACCAGCGCATGGCCTCGGAAGAGGGCCTGTTCTGCGAGCCCGCTTCGGCCGCCAGCGTGGCGGGCCTGATCAAAGTGTCCGAGCACACCGACCTGAAGAACCTGACCTGCGTCTGCATCATCACGGGCATGGGCCTGAAGGACCCGGACACCGCCGGCAAGGCCTTCCCGTTCCATGAACTGAGCGTGCCACCGGACCTGCAGGTCATCGAAGACGCCCTCGGCATCGCCTGACCTCCGGCCCGGCGGCAGCACTCCTTCGTAGCCACTCTCTACAGAATCGGGCTGTCGGGTTCCAGCCCCAGCATCACTCTGCCCGCCGTCTCCCACCGTACCGGCTGCGACTGCATGTGCTGCGCGGCGGTGTGGATGTCGCGCCAGCAGCGCTCTAGCGGCGAGGACTGGAAGATGGTGCTGGACCCGCCGAGGCGATACAGCATATCCGCGGCGTCAAGACAGTTGTCGACGGCGAGCAGCGAAGCGACGCGAATGCTCGCCCGTTCCTCCAGCGAGAGCGTCCGGCCCTCCACCGCGGCGTCCCACAAGCCCTCCACGCGGTCGTACCACCACGTGCGCGCGGAGCTAACCAGCGCCTCCGCCCGTGCTATACCGACCTGCGCCAGGCTCTGCTCGCTTAATTTCGAGCCGAATGTGCTCTGCTTCGACACCGCCAGGTCTCGATACTCTTCGATCATGCGGCGCGCGAGGCCGAGGCAGACTGCCGGCGACTGGATCACGGCGAACAGCGTGAACAGCGGCACGTTTGTAAACGCGCAATCACGCACCGGTTGCGGGCCGGCAGGCATCGAGAAGCCGCCTGTCATCTCCTCCGGCACAAAGAGGTTGTCGACGCACAGGTCCTGGGTGCCGCTCGCGCGCAAGCCGGTGACATGCCAGGTGTCGATGATCTGCGCCTCGGAACGCGGGAAGAAGCAAAACACCAGCTCCGGGCCGCCCTCGCCCATGCGAGGCGCACCACCTTCGAAGATCGGCGCCGGTATGGCGACCCAGCTGGCGTTCGGCGCGCCGCTGTTGAATCCCCACCGACCCGACAGGCGGTAGCCGCCCTCGACGGGCACAGCCTGCACACTCATAGCCGGCGAGCCGCAGATCAGCACTGACCCGTTGCCCAGCACGCGCCGTGCGCTCTCGTCCGGCAGCACAGACGTGAACAGGCTGTTCACGACGCCCAGCGCGACCGTCCAGCCCGTGGAGCCATCGTGCCGCGAGACCTCCTCGACAACTCGAAGCGCCTCCGGCAGCGGCAAATCGAGGCCGCCAAACTGCTTCGGCGTGTAGATCGAAAACAGTCCGGCCTCCATCAGGCTCTGCAGCAGCTCGTCGGGCATACGACGCTCGGCCTCCGCCTGCGCTGCCATCCGCCGAATGTCGCCTGCTACCGGCTCCACCAGGTCTTCCACTCTTGTCGCGATCATGTCCGTCTCCTTCGTTGGCTGTCGTATGAGGAACCGTTTCCTCTCTGACGGAGACGCTACGGCGACCGGAAAGACGCGCCATCGTACCGATGAACCAACTTGCAGCCAGACGCTGAGTGGTTACTTTGAACCAGTAGAACGTAGGAGGCCGTGCTCCAGAGCGTAAGCGGCGAGGCTGGTCCGAGACGGCAGGCCGAGCTTCTGCAGCATGTTCTGCACGTGTCGCGCGACAGTATGATCGCTTATGACAAGTGATGCCGCGATGCCCTTGTTCGTTTCGCCCGCGACGATCAGGCTCAGGACCTCCAGCTCGCGCTGGGTAAGGCCTGCCGAACTTCCAGACACCCCACCGACAATCCCGTCGAGGCGGGCAAGCGCCGGCGCCGCGCCCAGCCGCTCGAATATCCAGCGCGCCGCATCGATCTCCATCTGGGCCGACTCCTCGTCACCGAGAGCGCGACAGGCTGCCGCGATCAGAGCGCGCACGCACGCCGCATCATAGGACGCGTCCAGCTCCCGCCAGATCACCCAGGAGCGCCGCAGCGGTCCCAGCGCAGGGCCTGGCTCGCCCTCCGCGAGAAGGACGCTTCCCGCCGCCCGCTCTGCCAGCGCCTTTAGCGGCAGGTTGTCCGTGGCGCTCGCGATTTGCATGAGCTCATCGGCGGCGTGCCGAGCCCCGGCAACGTCGTCTCTGGCGAGAAGAATTTCCACGTAGGCGGCCAGCAGTTCGGGGCGACGCACCTGATACTCGTTTGGCTCATACAGCGCCCGGCGGACGGCGGACTCGGCCGCTTCGGCCTGCCCGGACGCCAGCCAGAGCAGGGCGATGCCCGGCTCCGGCGACCGGCCCAGACGGCTCGCCTGCCGGTAAGCTTCCTCCGCGCTCGTATAGTTGCCGCGAAGGCGGTGCAGCTCGGCGAGCTCGTAGTAGGCGTCGGACGGTGTCTCAGGGCTGTTGGGAAGCGAGAGCCACTCACAGGCACGGCGGGCTTCCTCAAGCGCGTCCTCCCAATCGCCGCGCAGTCGCATCATCTCGACTCGATGGACGAGGCAAGGGCCGCGGTAAGGCACCAGGTCAGGCTGCCCCTCGCACCATCTCGAAAGCAGGGCCGTCCATTCCCGCGCCCGGTGCATGTCGTACACCTCCTGGCACGCCTCGAGGACACCGCAGTAGACGTGTCCCACCAGCAGTGGCGTCACCTCGCCCTCCGAAATCGCCACCATCGCCTCGTCGAGCAGCGCCATGCCTTCGTCGGGCTCACCCAGCCGGATCAGCGTGCGACCCAGGGCATGGGCGGCCAGGACGAGGAGGTTGGCATCGGCGTAGCGCCGCGCGATCGCCATCGCCTCGGTCAGGGGGATGCGTGCCGCAACCGCATCGCCCTCCATGAGCTGGCGCATGCCGGGTGGGACCAGGAGATAGCCCCATTCCACGCAGTCTGAGCCTCGGTCCGCGAGCACGTTCTTTGCCCGGGCAAACCAGCCCGCGGACCGGCCCTCCTCCCCCGTGAAGATCATGTTGTGGCCAAGCCAGAAAGCGAACCGGGCCGCTCGCGTCACATCCTGGCGGGACAATGCTGCCCGATAGCCGGCGGCCAGCGCTTCGTGACATTCGGCCTCTTCGCCGATCAGGTGCGCCGCCTCCGCGTAGCGCTCCGTGTCGTCAAGCGAGAGCGGCGCCTCCTGCGCAGCCGCGGCGAACGCGCTCCGAGCGGCAGACCACGACTGTCGGGCAAAGGCCTCGCGCGCTTCCTCCAGAATGGATCCCGGAGTCATGCCGACATTCTATGCTTGTGCAAGAAGGGGTGTGCGTCCCTTGCAACGGCCATGAGAGTCACCGGAGCAGGGTGCAGACTTCCCTTCGTTGACCCCCTACGAACCTAACAGTAAGATTTACAGCGTATGAGGGCGGGCTCGCGGGTCACGCCAACCACTGAATTGAGGCTTGGCTTGCAGGAAACGGCACAAGGAACCTTCGTAGACCTCGACCCGGCGCTGGAGGCACTGCTCGCCCGCCAGCCCGAACGACTGCCCTTCCTTCACCCGGCGTGGCTGCGCACCTGGTTCTCCGAGTTCGGCGGCAACTATGAGCCGCTGATGCTGTCGTGCGGCGAAGGCGGCGTCCTGGGCATCGCCCCGCTCATGCGCAACGACAACCAGCTCAGCTTCATCGGCGACCCCCAGATCTGCGACTTCATGGACGTACTGGTCGACCCGGACAACGCAGACGCGGCGTACGAAGACCTGTGGAAGCAGCTATGCGACCACGAATGGAGCGAGCTCGACTTCTGGGGTCTCATGGCCTCTTCGCCGACACGGGAGCGCATCAAGGCGTTCGCGGCGGACAAGGGCTTCGAGGTCACCGAGGAGCTCGAGGCAGTAGCGCCCCGGCTCCCCCTGCCCGACTCGTGGGAAGGCTACCTCGCCACGCTGGGCAAGAAAGACCGCCACGAGCTGCGGCGCAAGATCCGCAAGCTCTACGAGAGCGGCGCCGGCGTCTCCTTCGACGTGCTGAGCACGCAGGAGGAGGTCGTCGGGGCGATGGACGAGTTCCTCGAGCTGCACCGCAGCAGCCGCGCCGACAAGACCGAGTTCATGACGCCCGAGATGGAGACGTTCTTCCGCCGCATGGCTTCCGCCATGGCTGCGGAGGACCTCGTGCGCCTGTTCATGCTGCGAGTCAACAAGAAGCCTGCCGCGTGTGTGCTCTGTTTCGACGCCGGCAGCTACCTGTATCTGTACAACTCCGGCTACGATCCGGCGTTTTCTTCGCTGTCTGTCGGCCTCGTTTCGAAGGCGCTTTGCCTGCAATGGGCAATCGAAAACGGCAAGACCGGTCTCGACTTCCTGCGCGGCGACGAGCCCTACAAGTACGACATGGGCGCCAGGAACCAGGAGATCTATCGCATCCGGGTCGCCCGGTCTGCATAGAGAACCTGTATCCATGCGCATCGCAGTACTCAGCGTTCACACGTCGCCTCTGGCACGTCCCGGCGGGGCCAAGGCCGGGGGACTCAACGTGTACGTGCTGCAGCTCGCCCGACAGCTTGTAGCGCGCGGCTGCGAGGTCGACATCTTCAGCCGGGCCACGCAGCCCGAAGTGCCGGCCATCGTCGAGATCGAGCCGGGTCTGCGCGCGGTGCACATCGAAGCAGGTCCCGTCGCGCCGCTGGTGCCCGAAGACATCTACAACCACCTCGAAGCGTTCGAGTCCGGCGTGAAGGCCTTTGCGGCGGCGTCCGGCGCTGGGTATGACGTCGTCCACAGCCACTACTGGCTCTCCGGCCTCGTCGGCGAGCGTCTCAAGGCTGCGTGGGGCGTCCCGCACGTGGCGATGTTCCACACCCTGGGCGAGATCAAGAACCGCAGCAGCGTGCAGGAGCACGAAACAGCCCTGCGCATTGCCTCCGAGCGCGCCGTGCTGCAGGGAGCCGACCGCATCATCTGCGCCACGGAGCAGGAGCGGACCGCGATCCGAGCCCTCTACGGCGGCGACCTGGCCAAGGTGCAGGTCATCCCGCTCGGCGTCGATATGGACCGCTTCCGGCCCGCAGCCAAGGCAGACGCCCGCGAGCGACTCGGCCTCAGCCAGGACGAGCGCATCATCCTCTTCGTGGGCCGTCTGGAACCGCTCAAGGGCGTCGACATCCTCATCGGTGCCGCGTCTTTGCTAGACAGCGACGTCGACTGCAGCGTGCTTATCGTGGGCGGCGACGAGACCTCGGCACAGCAGGTGGCGCAACTCCAGGACCTGGCCCAGGCGCTGGGTGTGGGCAAGCGCATCGCCTTCGCGGGCGCCGTCGACCACGACATGCTGCCGCTGTACTACAACGCCGCCGACGTCTGCGTCGTGCCGTCTCACTACGAGAGCTTCGGCCTCGTCGCCGTCGAGGCGATGGCCAGCGGCGTGCCTGTGGTGGCATCGCGCGTCGGTGGCCTGACGGGCACGGTGAAGGACGGCGAGACCGGCTACCTGATCCCCTGGCTCTGCCCTGAGCCTTTCGCAGAGCGTATCGAGCTGCTGCTGGACAACGAACCGCTACGCATCAGCCTGGGCGAAGCGGCCCGCGAAGCCGTCTCACGCTATCGCTGGGAGAACGTCGCCGGCGCCGTGCTCGATGTCTATGAATCGCTCATCGGCGGTGCGGCCAGCCGAGAGCTCACAACCTCGGCGTAGCCGGCCTCCACAATCGTGGCCGAGGTGCCCACACCCCGGCGGGTCATTCTCCCTGGCGCTGCGGTGACGCCGGGGTACAATCGGGCCGATAGCTGAACTAGAAGAGGCGACAAGATGCTCATGCTGCCCAGACTGAAGGCCCGACGGAAGAAGGACGCCAACCCCTTCGATTACGGCGAGGACGTCTCGAAGCTGCCGCCCATCGGGCATGACGGGCCGAAGACGCTGATGGCGATCATGGCCCACCCGGACGACATCGACTTCGGGTCGTCGGGCAGCATCGCAAAGTGGTGCGCCGAGGGCTGGACGGTCTACTACGTGCTGACAACCTCGGGCGACAAGGGCACGCACGAGCCGGGGATCTCCGGCCAGCAGCTCGCCGCGATCCGCGAGGAAGAGCAGCGAGAGGCAGCACGCGTACTCGGCGTCAAAGAAGTGTTCTTCCTGGGGCTGGAGGACGGCTTCGTGGAGCCGAACGCGGAGCTGCGAGAGCGCCTCGTGTGGCTGTTCCGCACCTACAAGCCGGACGTGGTGCTGACGTGGGACGGGTTCCGCCCCAGCTTCAACCACAACGACCACCGCAATACCGGCATCGCCGTGCGAGACGCGCTGTTCCCGGCCGTTCGGGACCGCCTCTATTTCCCTCAACACGCCGACCAGGGGCTGAGCGAGTGGCGGGCGAATGAGATTTTGTTAGTTGGATCGCCTGATCCGAATTACTTTGTAGATGTTAGCGACTTCATTGAAACGAAAGCAGACGCTATCCTAGCTCATAGGAGTCAGGTGCAATCCCACGATCGCGACGAGCTGATCAAGCAGATGCGTGAACGAGGGAAGCGCCCCGGCGGCAGAGGTCTGGTCGAGAGCTTCAAGCGCGTGCACATGCGGACGTCGCAGCGGGCACAGAAGGCGGAAGAGGAAGCTCGTAAGCTGGCCGAAAGCATGGCTGCCGCGACGCAAGGGGCTCCGGTGGGAGCAGGACAATCGAAGGCATAGCCTACTACACGTTCGTCAGTGGTTTTATTGTCTGCTGTCTGGCAGCCAGCACTTACCTGCTGAGCGCTGTCGGCGGCTGGACGACGTATAGACAGGCGGCGACCGAGGCCGGGACGGTAAGCTTCCCCGTGTCGATTACGATGCCCTCCGGCATCGACAAGGTCGCGCGATTGCTGCTCTGGCTCACGTTTGGCCTGCTAACGCTCTCGATCGTCTTCCGCACCATCGCTGTCGAGCGACCGCCCATCGGCAACCTGTGGGAGTACACGGTCGCCCTCGGCTGGGGCATGGTGCTATTCACGACGGCGTTCGAGCGCGGCTTCCACGAACGCGCTATCCCAACCGTGATGCTGCCCATCGCGGTCGTGCTCATGGGCATCGCGCTGGCGTTCTTCCCCTCGAGCATCTCGCCGCTGGTGCCGGCCCTGCAGTCGAATCGCATCCTCGGCATCCACGTCACGACGATGGCGATGGCGTACAGCGCGCTCTCCATTTCCTTCGGCGCCTCAGTGCTGTATCTGCTGCAGGCCGGCAAGTCGGGCAACCGCTTCGCCCGCCTGCCTGACGCCGAGACGTTGGAAGACGTGGCCTACTGGTCCGTGCTGGTCGGTTTCCCGCTGCTGACGCTCGGCATCGCCCTCGGCGCATACTGGGCCAACTCAGCCTGGGGCCGCTACTGGGGCTGGGACCCCAAGGAGACTTCGGCCCTGCTGACCTGGTTCGTGTATGCCGGCTACCTGCATGCCCGTGGCCTGCGAGGCTGGGAGGGCAAGCGGGCGGCGTACCTGCTACTGCTGGGTTACGCGGCCGTCCTGTTCACGTACTTCGCGGTGAACTTCCTGATTTCGGGGTTGCACAGCTACGCGGGCGTTTAAGAACCGCCCCGTCAGCCACTACATAGCCGCCGGCATCGCCGTAATCGTCTTCATCTACCTGGCGACGACGTGCCAGCCTGTCGACCAGGCAGACGCCTGCCCGACGCCGGAACCCGGCTCGCAGGCAGCCCAGAAGATCGACGACGCTCGAGCGCAGGCAGGCTTCCCGCTGGTGTATCCGTGCTTCCTGCCCAACGCCCAGGACCTCGAGTCGACCGCGGTGACGGGCGAACCGGGCAGGCAGAGCGTGGAGTTCGTCTGGACGGGGCCGTTCGACTTCACGATCCGCCAGTCGCAGTTCCCGCCGGCGGTCTCGGCAGACCCGTCCGGCGCCTCGCGCGTGTCGGTCGACCTGTACCCGAGCATCCAGGCGACTCTAATCGAGATAAACGACGCGAGTGGCGACTCGCAGTACCACCTGCTGTGGACAAAGGACAACATCTACTACGAGCTGCAGGCCGTCGGTCCACCGCAGCAACGGCGCGTCATCCTTCAGATCGCCCGCTCGCTGCAGTAACTAGCCCAGGAAGCCGTTGATCAGCAGCCGGATGGCCACGAGGCCCATTGCGAATGCAAGCAGCCGGATAAGAATCGAGCCCTGGAGCAGGCGAGAAAGTCGTGCACCGATCTGGGCGCCGAACAGCACGCCGATGCCGAGCGCTGCCGTACGAGAGTAACCGCCATCGAGGTCACCGTTGACCAGGTGGACGATGGTGCCGGTGAGAGCAGAGATCGCCAGGACGTAGTGAGACGTCGCCGTGGCAATGTGGGCAGGGAACACGAGGATCTGGATCATGATCGGCACGTGGATGACGCCGCCGCCGGTGCCGAGCAAGCCCGACAGGAAGCCGACCAGCGAGCTCAGGAACGCTCCGAGCCACATGTTGTAGGAGTAGCGGTAGGTGAAGCCTTCGGAATCGGTCAGTTCGCGCTCGACGAGGCCTCTGCGCTGGCGCCGCTCCACCACGCGGGCGGCGGGCCGAGCGATCAGGAAGGTCGAAACGGCCAGCAGCATGACGGCAAAAATGATGTCGAAGGTACGTCGCGGCACGTAGCCGACGACGAGCGCGCCGGCGATAGCGCCCGGAATCGAAGCCAGGGCGAAGACGTTGCCCGCCACAAAGTCGATGCGCTTCTGCCTGGCGTACGCTGCCGAGCCCGATAGCACGTTGAAGAACACGACGGCCAACGAGATGCTGGTCAGGAGCTCCGGTGGGTCGTTCGGGTAGAGGAAGAGCAGCAGCGGCACGAGGACGAAACCGCCACCGGCACCGATCATTGTGCCGTAGCCGCCCACAAGGACGCCGAGAAGGATCAGGCCCACCCAGGTCAGCACGTCGGGCATGGACACATTTTGCCTAAGTTGACTGTTTCGCTCAACAATGATGGCGACTTGTTATCATCGGCGGGTGATCGTCGACAGCCACACGCACATCTTCCCGCCCGAAATCGCCGAACAGCGAGAAAGCTTCCTGCTTCAAGACGCAACGTTTCGCGCCATGTACGCGAACCCGAAAGCCACGATGGCAACCTCGGAGGAGCTGCTGCAGAGCATGCATGACGCCGGCGTAGACGTGTCCGTGGCGCTGGGGTTCGCCTGGAACGACGCCGCGACGTGCCGGCGGCACAACGACTACCTCATCGAGGCTGCGAGCAAGAGCGATGGTCGCATCGTCCCCTTCTGCACCCTGCCTTTGGCCGCGGGCATCGAGGTCATCGAGGCGGAGATGCGGCGCTGCGCGGACCAGGGTGTAAGAGGCTTCGGTGAACTGCGGCCCGACAGCGTGGATTTTGAGCTCGACGGCGAGGGCGGCGCTCGGCTGGCTGCCGTCGCGATGGAGCTGGGCGCGACGCTGTCCTTCCACGTCTCGGAGCCGGTGGGGCATGCCTACGCGGGCAAGGAAGGGCTGGACGTCGGACGCTTCTATCGTTTCGTGACGGCGCATCCGGAGCTGCACCTGATCGGGGCGCACTGGGCGGGCGGGCTGCCGTTCTACAGCGCCATGCCGGAGGTGGCGAAGGCGTTCGAGGCCGGGACGTACGTCGATACGGCGGCGAGCAGCCTGCTCTACGGCGACGCCATCTACGAGCGCGGCGCTGGGCTCATCGGGGCCGAGCGCATCCTCTTCGGCAGCGATTACCCGTTGCTGAACCAGAAGCGGAGCAAACGGCGCATCGATGAGTCGGGCCTGGACGTCGCCGCGAAGGCCCGGATTCTGGGCGAGAACGCGGCGAAGCTGCTGGCGCTGCCGTGAACAACGATAAGCCGCGCAGACTCCGTCTGTTCGTGGCGATCGAGCTGCCACAGACATGGCTGGACGGGCTGGCCGAAGTGCAGTCGCGCATGAAGGCAGCGATCGAAGCAGACCCTGCGCTCACGGGTGTGCGAGTGCGCTGGGTGCGACCCGAGGGCATCCACCTCACGCTGAAGTTCATCGGTGAGGTGGAGCCTGAGCGACTGCCGGCGATTCGAGAGCAGCTCGGACAGGCCGTGACCGAGCAACCGGGCATACGGCTTTCCCTGGCCCGCGTCGGGAGCTTCAAGGACCGCCGGGCGCCGCGTGTCGTGTGGGCCGGCGTCCAGGACGAACCGCAGCAGTCACTCCTGAAACTGGCGGAGAGTATCGAAACCTGGCTGGCGGCAGCAGGCGTGCCGAGGGAGCGTCGCGGGTTTCGGCCCCACCTGACGCTCGGCCGGCTACCGGAAGCCATCTCGGACGCCCAGCGGGAGCATGCAGCCGCGGTCACCACGGCGGTCGAGCTTCCTGAGCTGGCGCCGTTCACCGCCGAGCGGGTGAGCCTGATGCAGAGCTTTCTGGGCCCCAGTGGCGCGCGTTACGAGCGCCTGGACCACTGGCCAAACGACCCTTTACAGCTTTGATTATCGGGTTATATGATTCGCCGAAATCGGCAGCAACAGGTATACGGCTGAGGCGGAGTGCGCCTCAGTTTTCTGTTATCTGGGGCCAAGAGGGCCCGATCCAGCGCCGAGAGGAGTGCAAGATGGCCGAAAAGGCTGTTCCGCTGACCCGAGAAGGCATGGAGCGACTGAAAGAGGAGCTCAATCACCTGATCAACGTGCGCCGGCACGAAGTGGCTGATCGGATTCATGCGTCCAAAGAGCTGGCGAGCGCTCAGAACAACTCCGAGTACGAGGAAGCCAAGAACGAGCAGGCCTTCGTAGAGGGCCGCATCTTCACGCTGGAACATATGCTGCAGAACGCCAGCGTGATCGACGAGGTCGCGGCGCACAAAGCGAACCGGGTCCAGATCGGTTCGACCGTGAAGATAAGCGACAACAACGGCAAAGAAATGCAGTACACCATCGTCGGTGGCGCTGAAGCACAGCCTTCGAAGGGCCTTATCAGCAACGATTCGCCGGTGGGGCTGGCGCTGCTCGGCAGGCGCGTCGGCGACCTCGTGCAGATCAGCGTGCCGAAGGGTGTGCTCAAGCTAACGGTGACAGAGATCTCGTAGCCGCCGGCCGCTGGTAGCCACGTAAAGACGAGCCCGAGGTCGAATCCTCGGGCTCTGGCTTTATGTCGAGCGGTTGGTCACGGAAGAGCACAGACGTCTAGGGCGGCAAGTCGCGCCGGCGCACCGCACAAGCAGTACTCAGACCCTGGCCTTCAGCTCCTCCAGCAGGGGATCCTCGGACACGTGGTGCGCGGGGATGCGACGGCCGACGAGGCAGGCAAGATGGCCGCCGGAAGGCATGGCGGTGATGCGGAATCGGGCGTGGTCACCGCTGGGCGGCGTCTGCATGACCTCGTACCAGCTATCGTCCGGCGCCGTGATCGCGGCGATGCTATCGATGATGGAGACGGGCCTGCCGGTTTCATGCACGCTGCGGCTGCCGTTCTTGCCGGCTGGAAGCAAGTCCAGCTCCAGCAGCGTCTTGTTCTGAAACACGCGCAGCACCTCTTCCAGCGTCAACTGGGTGCTGCCGTTGATTGCCGAATGAAGTCGCTCAAAGCGACGGCCGGCGAGGGCGAGGCGGTCGAACAGGTCCACGATGTTACGCTCCTGTTTCTGATTAGTTACCAGCATCTTAGGCCGTCCCGGCACCGTTCGCCAGCGCCGATCGGCCCTCGGCTGGCCCGTTGGACGGCTCGACCCTGCGGGAGGGCGTCTGTATGCTGAGCCAGATATGCCGAGCGAAGAAGAGCTGTTTCAGGAGCGGGTCGCGAAGCTAAACCGGCTTCGCGAACGGGGCATCGACCCCTACCCTGCCCGCTACGACCGTACCCACACGTCGACTGCCGCCGTTGGCGCCTTCGAAGCGTGGGAGCCCGCGCCCGAGGGCGACGCACCCACCGTAAGCGTCGCGGGCCGGATCACGGCGCTGCGCAACATGGGCAAGGCGGCGTTCCTGGACCTGCGCGATGGTGAAGGGCGCATCCAGGTGTACCTCCGCCGCGACCACGTCAGCGAAAGCGACTTCGAGACGCTGAAGGACAGCGATCTCGGCGATATCGTTGGCGCGACGGGCCCCCTGTTCCGCACTCGCTCCGGCGAGATCACGGTCGAGGCGTCGTCCTTCACGATGCTGGCGAAGGCGCTGCAGACGCCGCCGGAGAAGTGGCACGGCCTCTCGGACATCGAGCAGCGCTACCGGCAGCGCTACCGGGACCTCATCGCCAACGAAGAGGCGCGGGACATCTTCCGCAAGCGCGCCGGCATCATCTCCGCTATGCGGCGCTACCTGGATAACCGCGGCTTCATCGAGGTCGAGACACCGGTGTTGCAGCCGGAGGCCGGCGGCGCGGCGGCGACTCCGTTCACGACCCACCACCGGGCGCTGGACCAGGACTTCTTCCTGCGCATCTCGCTGGAGTTGCACCTCAAGCGCATCATCGTCGGCGGCTTCGACAAGGTGTACGAGATCGGGCGCATCTTCCGCAACGAAGGCGTGTCCTGGAAGTACAACCCCGAGTTCACGATGCTGGAGTGCTACGAGGCCTACTCCGATTACAACGAAGTCATGCGCATGGTGGAAGAGATGGTCTCCGGCATCGCGATGCAGGTGCTCGGCACGACGACCACGCAGTTCGAGGAGCACACGATCGACCTCGCCCCGCCCTGGCGCCGGGTAACGATGCGCGACGCCCTGATCGAGTACGGCGGCATCGATTTCCTGCAGTTCCGCACGCGTGAGAGCCTGCTCGCCGAGCTGGAGCGGCGGCAGGTGCCGAACCTGGACCCGGGCTGGTCGTGGAGCAAGCTGCTGGATGAGGCCGCCACATATTATGTCGAGCCGAAGCTGATCCAGCCGACCTTCCTCACCGACTACCCGAAGGAGATTTCGCCCCTCGCCAAGAGCAAGCCGGACTCCGACAACCTGGTCGAGCGCTTCGAGGTCTTCATCGCCGGCTTCGAAGTGGGCAACGCCTACTCGGAGCTCAACGACCCGATCGACCAGCGAGAGCGCTTCGAAGTGCAACGCAAGCTCGCCGCGGCCGGCCTCGAGGAGGTCGAAACGCTGGACGAGGACTTCCTGCACGCCCTGGAGCACGGCATGCCCCCTACCGGCGGCCTTGGCATCGGCATCGACCGCCTGACGATGATCCTGACGGGCCAGCGGTCGATCCGTGAGGTGATCCTGTTCCCGGCGTTGCGACGACGAGAATAACGAAGCCCTCCGAGTGAAGACCACCCTCATTTATCTCGTCGCTTATGCCGGCCTGCTTGTCGTGAGCGGCGTGGTCCTGCTGCCCGACTTGTTCATCGGGTGGGTCGTCATCGCTGCGATGGGTCTGCTGGCGCTGGTGCGCTGGCACTCGCGCGCCTTCGCCTATCGATGCGCCAACTGTGGCAGCGAGTTCCAGATCAGCGCGCTCACGGAGCTATTTGGCCTGCAGGGCTTCTCGACATCCCGGGGCTGGAAGTACCTTCGCTGCCCCTTCTGCAACGAGAGGACTCGCGCTACGGTGGTGGAGCGACCGGCAACGCACGCCTGACCACCGAGACGACCCAAACGCCGGGAGGCTGTATGAACCGCCGTTACGAAGCCGTTGTGTTCGACATGGACGGCGTGCTGGCCGATAGCGAGCCGGTGTACTTCGCCGCCATGCAGGACGTGCTGGCACCGCTGGGCTACGAGGTCACCGAGGAACATCAGCGGGCGATCATGGGTCACAGCATCCAGGACACCTGGGCGT
Organism: uncultured Chloroflexia bacterium; assembly: GCA_963731765.1. GTDB lineage: Bacteria > Chloroflexota > Dehalococcoidia > DSTF01 > WHTK01 > WHTK01. The sequence continues at coordinate 73,944 of CAVSWS010000041.1, read as the reverse complement.
ACCTGCAGGAAACCTTCGCACTTGAAGGGCCGCTCGATGCCCTGGTGGAGGCGTACGACCGGGACCTCATCCGGCGCCTCGGCGAGCTGCATGAGCCGCTGCCGGGCGTGCGAGAGCTGATCTTCGACCTGCGTCAACGAGGGGTACCGATCGCCGTGGCGTCCTCGTCCTTGCCGTCGTGGATCCAGGCGCTGCTCGGTGGCCTCGGGCTGCAGGGCGCGTTCGACGCCCTGGTGTCCGCCACGATGGTCGCGAACCCGAAGCCGGCGCCTGACATCTATATCGAGGCGGCAAGGCGGCTGGGCAAGACGCCCGAGCGCTGCATCGGCATCGAGGACACGCCGACGGGCATGAAGTCGGCAAAGGGCGCCGGCATGCTCACGGTGCAGGTGCGCTCTTCGAGCACGGCGTGGCCGCCGCTGGAGGACGCAGACATCGTTCTGCAGTCGCTGCAGCAGTTCGACCTGTCGCTGCTGGCCTAGCGACATCGCCGCGCTTCCATCGTTCCTCCGGCATTTCGGGCTAATCGTAATCGAGTAACGCCAGCACGTCTGCCTGTCCTATGCGCCTCGTTTCCTTGTTCCTTCTTCCCTGCGCCCCTATAATCTGGCTTGCGTGAGTCCCGAAAACCCGTCGCAGCCCGGCTCTTCGGAGCACCGATTTGTATCGGTTATCGCTATTGACGGGCCCGTTGCTTCCGGAAAAAGCTCCATCGGGCGACGGGTGGCAGAGAAGCTCGGGGGCTATCGCTTCGTCGACACGGGCATGATGTATCGAGCCGTCACCTGGCTCGCCCTCGACGACCACACCGATCTGCCGGACGAAAACACCCTGGTCGAGCTCGCCCGAGGCGCCACGATCCGGCTGGAGCGCGGAGACGACGGCAGCCCCATCCTCTACCTCAACAGCGAAGACGTCACGGGCCACCTGCGTGCGCCCCACATCGACCACAACGTGCCGATGGTCTCCGAGGTGCGCGGCGTGCGCCAGGCGATGGTGCCGCATCAGCGCGCCATGGCCGCCGAGGGCCGCCTGGTCATGGTGGGCCGCGATATCGGCAGCGAGGTGCTAACCGACGCGCCGCTCAAGGTGTACCTCACCGCGTCACCTGAAGTGCGGGCCCACCGTCGTCACGCCGAGCTGGCACTTCGAGGCGACACGCGATCGCTGGCTCAGATCCTGGAAGAGGTACTGGAGCGCGACCGCATCGATATGGGACGCGAGGTCTCGCCCCTGCTGCCGCCCGACCCTGCTGCCCTCCCGGCCGGCACCTTCCTGCTCGAGACCGACGACCTCGCTGAGGACGAAGTAATCGAGCGCATCTTCACGGCAGCCATCAAGAACTGATGCAGCCCTGGGTCTACCACCTCGCGACGAAGGTGACGAAGTACTCGTTGCTGCCGTTGTACGCGCGCATCGAGGTCAGGGGCATCGAGAATATGCCGCTGACCGGGCCGGTGATCATCGCGTCGAACCATCTGAACGACGCCGACCCGGGTATCCTCTGTACCCGCATCGACCGGGTCATTGTGTTCATGACGAAGATCGAACTGTTCAAGATCCCCGGTCTGGCGCAGTTCCTGCGAGCGTTCGGTGCCTTCCCGGTGCGTCGTGGCGAGGCCGACCTCGGTGCGTTGCGAGTGGCGAGCGCGGTTCTTGCTGAGGGCAGAGCGCTCTGCATCTTCCCGGAAGGCACGCGTGAGGGACCGCCGGAGATCCTGGCGAAGGCACACCCCGGCGCCGCCTTGCTGGCGCTGCGACAGGATGTTCCCATCGTGCCGGTCGCCATTCAGGGTAGCGGGCGCCTTGGGATGCCGAAAATGTTCCTGCACCTGCAGCGCCGCCAGCACGTAACGCTAACGATCGGCGAGCCCTTCAAGCTCGAAAAGCCGGCACGGCTGAACAGTGAGGCGGTGGAGGCCGGGACGCGAGAGATCATGGAGCGTATCGCCGCTTTGCTGCCAGAAGGGCATCGCGGCTACTATGAATACATAAGTCATGCGGGCAGCGAGAATACGCCGTCCGTCGATTTGTAGCGGCGACCTTCGAGGCGCCAGGGAGCACTCCATATGCAGATCATTCGGGCCGACGAGATGGGCTTTTGCTTCGGTGTACGGCGCGCCGTCGAGATGATGGAGGAGTCCGTCCGCGAGCGAGGCCCCATGGTGAGCCTGGGCTCCGTCGTGCATAACCCTCAGATCGTCGGCAAGCTGCGCGACGAGGGCCTGGACGTGATCAAGGACCCCGTGGAAGCAAACGGACGCGCCGTCGCCATTACGGCCCACGGCGTTTCGCGGCAGGTGATCCAGGATCTGGAAGCCAGCGGTGCTGAGATCATCGACACCACCTGCCCGATTGTGACGCGATCGCAGCAGTGGGCGCACCGGCTCTCCGAAGAAGGCTTCGCCGTCGTCGTGTTCGGCGACCCGAACCACAAAGAGGTACGCGGCGTACTGGGCTGGGCCCACGGCAGCGTGCAGGTCTGGTCGTCCGAGGATGACGTAACGCTGCTGCCGGAGGGCTTCCCCTCCCGCGTCGGCGTGCTATCGCAGACCACGGAGACGGAAGCGCGCTTCGCCAGCTTCGTGAAGAAGTTCTTCGAGACGAACATGGACCGCATCTCCGAGCTGCGCGTCCTGAACACGCTCTGCCACGCCACGACGGCCCAGCAGGCAGCAACGATGCACCTGGCGAACGCGGTTTCGCTCATGATCGTCGTCGGCGGTCGCGAGTCGGCCAACACGCGTCATCTCGCGGTCGTGTCACGCGAAAACGGCGTCGAGACCTACCATATCGAGACGGCCGACGAGATAAACGCCGACTGGCTGAAAGGCCATGAGAAGATCGGCGTGACGGCCGGCGCATCAACGCCCGACTTCATCATCGATGAGGTCGTGACGCGCCTCGAGGCCCTGGCGCCGACCGTCTAGCGAGGTTGCGCACAACTCTCGCCCGTCCCCCGCTCGTCCTCATTTGTTCCGTCACTCTCGGGCTTGTCGCCTGGGCAGCCGATCACGTTCCCAGCAATTCGGCGGTCCCGGCGGCCGCGGGCCTCGGCAACCTGCCGAGCCACTGGCTGGCTACCGCCTTCCTCATCGGAGTGATCGCCCGCGGCAAGCTGCAAGGCGCTACATTCGCAGGCCTGGGGCTGGCACTGGCCGTAGTGGTCTATTACATGGCGATCCACCTGGCAGGCGACCGTCCTTACTCCGACCTCTCTCAAGCAGCCAGGGCCTGGCTGGCAGTGGCCGTGATCGCCGGCCCAATCTTTGGCCTGGCCGGAGCAACGTGGCGCGCCGGCCCACCGCGATGGCGGCCATGGGCTGTCGCGCTGCTCGCGGGTGCGCTCGCCGGCGAGGCCGTGTACCTGGCGCACAGCCTGTCGATCTTCGAGCCCTTCACGCTTCGCGATACGGCGACTGTCTTCGCAATGCTTGAGATCGCCACCGCGGGTGCCTTGCCGTTTCTCATGCTCCGGCGCTCCCAGGACAGGAGCCTGGCGCTGCTTATCGCGGTGGTCTGCGCGCTGGTGATGGCGGTTGCGACGGTGCTCGTAATCGACTGGGTACGGGAAGTCATTTCGCCCTTCTAGGCACGCATTGCCGTTTGCTCCTTCGCCGCGTAATCTCTGCCGGAGTTAGAAGGAGCATCAAAGATGAAGTACGGCACCGGGCTTTCGTTCGAGGGCATGAAGCAGGACCCGAAGTTCATTCGGGAGTTTGCCCAGACCCTGGACCGCGAGGGCATGAACTACATGACCATCGCGGGGCACTTGCTGAGCGCGCCGGATGGCAGCTACGAGGGACGGCCAAGCGCCACGTATGTCGGTCCGTTTCGCGAGCCGTTCGTGATGTTCGGGCACCTGGCCGCGCTGACCGAGCGCCTGGAGTTCTTCACCTCGATCATGATCCTGCCGGAGATGCCGACGGCGCTGGTGGCGAAGCAGGCGGCCGAGCTGGCGATCTTCAGCGACAACCGATTCAACCTCGGTGTCGGCCTGAGCTGGAACCAGTTCGAGTACGAAGCCCTGGGCGCCGACCTCTCGACCCGCGGCGCGCGCATGGCGGCCCAGATCCCGCTGCTGCGCAAGCTGTGGTCGGAGCCGTTCGTGACGCACGAGGACCGATTCCACAAGCTGGAGAACATCGGCCTCAACCAGCTGCCCTCGAAGCTCGTGCCGATCTGGATCGGCGGCGGGACGGACGAGCGCGTCATGCGTCGCATCGCCCGGCTCGCCGACGGCTGGCTACCCATGGGCGACCCGGCGCCGAACCTGGCACGCATGCACGAGTACCTCAAGGATGCAGGGCGCCAGCCTTCCGACCTGATGCTGATGGCGCGACTTGGTGGCGGCGAAGGTGGCGCCGACGAGTGGAAGGCCGAAGCGCACCGCTTGAAGGACCTCGGCGCGACGCACATAACCATCGGCGCGGCACCGGGCTCAAACCTGATGCAGGAGCTGGAGACGGCGCTGCATGTGCGGGAGGCGCTGGCGGCGGACGCAAGCCTGTAGCGTCGACGCTTGTGGCGCGGCTTCGAGCCGCCTGCCGGCGCAGGGCTTCCGCTGCGAATACGAAGTGCTTCATCTCGCTCCCGTCGTCGGCGGTTCGCCTGCAATCAGGCTAGTCGAAGGCGGGAGCGAGCACTAACGGGAGTTGGTACAGGCTTACCGTTCGTTCAGTTCGTCCCGAGTGAACCGATGGCCGCCCGTCGTGTACTTGCTCTGGAGGTCCCGGATCACGGCCATGGCATCGCCGGCATCCCCGTAGGCGTAGCGTCTCAGCCAGCAGCGGAGTTGCTCGGGCAAGGTCGTACCTTCCGCCTCTGCCTGGCCCCAGCAGCCGGAAGTAGCTCATCATCCACAGAACACGTGATCCTCTTCATGACTGAATATCTTCGCGGGAGTTTAGCGTAGATGACCTTCCCAGTCCTTGTGGCTATCGGTACAGGCCGCTCGATAGACGTTGCTGCCCTCGACCGGCCCGCGGTGTTCCTGTGCTTCACCCAGGCTACGGAGCGAGAGCCGGAGCCGGTGGAGCTGGCGATCAGGGCGCAGTACAGCGCTTCGGAGGTGCTCGTCGTCTACCTCGTGGACCTGCACGGGTTGCCGGGGATGATGCGGCCGATAGCGGAGCGGCTGATGACCGGCGAGTTCGAGAAGGCTGCTCGCGGCGTCCCGGCCGGCGAGTCCGTGGAGGACTACGTCGTCATCGCGCCGGACTGGGACGGGTCGTTCGTAAAGGCGCTCGGCTTCGGCGAAGACGTCTCGAAACGCATGGGCGCGGCGGTGTTCAGCAGGGACGGAACGCTGCTAGGCACATCGCAGGGCGATAAAACGGCTGAAGAGTGCCTGACCCTGCTGACGGCCGCTCGTCCACCGGCGTAGGCACGGCTTTCCGGCCTTGCCGTCTTGTTGCCCACGCCGGCCCGCATACGCGTCACGCCCGTCCAGGCTGGAAAGCCTCGACTACGTTTGGTGAGATGCCTGAGCTGGACTTGCGAGCAAGCAGCAGCGCGCGCTTCTGGCCGGGCTGACTCCTGGCGCCGGTCCTCGAATCAGGTCTAGAGCTTGCCCCAGTACTCGCGTTCCGCCGGGAACACGGACTGCGTCCGGGTCGCCTCGGTCGGCCCATCGAGCGTGTCGGCAACGGCGCGCCACGTCTGGTAGTGCGGCGCCTGGCGGTGCGCTTCCAGCGCTGCTTCGTCCTTGTAGACCTCGTAGAAGTAGTAGACGTTCTCGTCCTGCACGTCCTGCAGCACGTTGAAGCGCAGGCAGCCCGGCTCGTCGCGCTCCGAACCCAGCGCATCCACCTCGATAGCCTCCAGGAAGCGCTGCCTCTGGTCCGGCTTGACGCGCACCTTCACCCACATTGCCAGCATGTTGACTCCTTGACTACTTCACCGTGACGGTGACTCTGCGGCCTTCACACGTCTCGTCTTCGGCTGCCACGGGCCCGAAGATGCGTCCGGTTTGCACACCAGACAGGCTCGAAAGCCCGCCGCGCGCGCCTCTTCGGTCGAGGCGAAATGCACGCGGTTCGCCGGCTTCGTGCGCCGGCCGGGCGGGCAGTTCTCGCGACAATAAATCTTCGTGGTGCGGCAACCGTTGAGCACGGCATGACTCTAGCGCATCGAAGCCTGAAGCGCTCGCCGATTACGCCTGGAGCATTGCGTCGACCAGCGCTGCCAGGCTCGGCATCTCTCCGAGGCCGTCGTGGTCGACCCAGACCGCCTTTGCGCCGGCCTCTCGGGCCCACTCGCAGCAGTCGAGGTCGCTGTCGACCACGAGCGCCCGGCTCGGCTCGACGCCGGCGTGCGCAAATACCAGCTCGTAGTAGGCCGGCCCGTACTTCACACGGTCGATGAGGTCTGCCCCGTACAGCGTCGTGAACAGCTCGACGATGCCCATCTTCCTCATGATCGCCCGGAGCTCCCAGGACGCCCCGCCTGACGCCGTGTACAGCCGGTAGCCGGCATCACGCAGCGAGCGCACTGCGTCGGCTGCACCGGCGAACTCGGAGTTGGCGCGCTCCAGAACGAAGACGGAAAGCTCGTGGTGCATGCTCTCGAGGTCAGCCGGCAGCGGCACACCGACAGCCTCACACATCGCCGTCATCCATCTCGTGGCGTAGGCCTGCTGGAAGTCCCGGTGACTAACGAAGGGCGACGGCTTGGCGTACAGTTCCTCGAGAACCGGCCGGATCACACGCTGGTTGTGGTACCCCCACGCCTCGGCGGTGCCACCAAGTCGGGGCGGCAGGAACTCGCCGATCAGCCGTACCCACTCCGGACCTCGCAGCCGGTTGTCGTTCATCACGCCACCGTCATCCAGGAAGACGGTCTCGACGTTCTTCAGCGCTTCGAGGTCTTTCGCTTCCAGCACGGCGAGGACTATAGCGCATCCAGCGCCGTCACAGGCTGCTAGGATGGCGCTATGAACGACGACGTAGCCCGAGCTATTGCCTGCTTCGAGCAGAGCGACGACATGGCATTCCTGCGAGACGTCCTGCGTACGATCCGGCCCAAGGCGGAGACTACGGCGCTGCGAGCGGCGAAGCAGGGCAAAGACATGCCCGCCCCCGGCGAGATCGCGGCGGCAGCCGAAGCGGCGACGCCGGCGCAGGCACTGGCCACCGTGCGTGCAACCAGGGACTTTGCGCTGCTGCAGGCGATGTCGCGGGCAGCGGGACGCCGGGCTGAGGAGCTATCGCAGGCAGGCTAGTCGAGCTTCTCCAGACGTGGCTCGATCCGAAGCGGGCTCTTCGATTTGGCATCGGCCACGCGAATCGTGCTGCGGCCTTCGAGGAGGTCAAGCAACGGTTGGCCGAGGATTTCGCCGCGCCAGCCGTCCAGCACCTCGGGGCGTTCCTGCGTGAGCCCCAGATTCCATCGCACAATGTCCTGCAGGTCAGACGTCGTGGCGAGCAAAGCGATATCGACGTGGTGCTGCGCCGCGAGGCTGTTCGAGACAATCGAGGCGAGCTGACCGAGGACCTGCACCTGAGGCGGGTCGTCCCGGGAGATCAGGGCAGGCAGGTCCGCGGCCGGCATACGCAGTCCCTTCGCCACTGCCGCCACGATGGCGTCGGCGTCACGGCGCAGGCGGTCCATGCCCCGGAGCTGCAGCAGGTCGTTCGTCGTAGCGGGCTTGCGTCGCACGATTTGCATCATCAGGTCGTCAGTGAGCACGCGGCGCGGCGGCGAGTCGTGGCTCCGTGCCACCAGCTCGCGCCAGCCCCAGACTTCTCGTAGCACGGCGAGCTCGCGGCGGTTGAGGCGACCGGCGCCGGAGACGCGGAACCAGCGCTCCTCGTCCTGCCCCTGCACAACTCGATGCACCAGGCGGGCGCACTCGAGGTCGACCCAGACTTCTCGGTCCAGCTCACGGGCGCGCGCCAGCAGTGAGAGCCGTATCGCCTCGAGAAAGCGCACGTCCTCGGCCGCGTAGCGCAGCTGGCTGGGCGTAAGGGGCCGCTTGCGCCAGTCCGTAAAGGTTTCGCCGCCACCGACACGCACGTCGAGCACACGCTGCACCATGTTGGTGTGGCTGAGGGGGTAACCGTAACCGACGAGGCCGGCCGCGATCTGGGGATCGAATACGCGATGCGGCGCCCGGCCCGCGTATCGCAGGCAGAAAAGGAGCTCCTGACGAGCAGCGAGGGCGATGACCTCTCGCTCAGGATCCGTCAGGGCCTGCCAGAAGTCGCGCAGGTCGAGCTGGACCAGCGGATCGATAATGAAGATGCGCTCACCGGCCGCGATCTGCACAAGACATAGCTGTGGCTCATAGGTCGATTCGCCGACGAACTCCGTGTCGAAGCCCACGACGGCTGCCGCGCGGATCGCCTCGACGGCCTCTGCCAACGCCGCCGGCTGGTCAACGAAGAGCACGTCCTTTGTGTTCGTTTGAGTCATAAGGCCCTTGCTCACTTCTAGCGATAACTGGAGCATAACCGACGAAGGGCATACCTTTGGTTCATCGGCGCAAACGATGTACCAGGCGCCAGGAGAGGTACGGCACACAGTGGAACCTGCAACGAAGCGACGATCTCGGTCCAAGCCGAACGTCGAAGCCATGCTGCCCGGTGGCAGCTACAGCGTGACAATTCGCGCTGAATACCCGAACGTGCCCGGCACGCTCGGCAAAGTCGCCTCCATTGTCGGTGAGAACGGCGGCGACCTCAGCTCTATCGACCTGGTGGAAGCGGACCGTTCGAAGATGATCCGCGACCTCACGGTCGGCGTGCAGGACTCCAGTCACGCGGTCCGTATCCTCAACGAGCTCAAGAAGCGCGTTAAGGGCCTGACGATCCGCAGCGCCTCCGACCGCGTGTTCCTGGCCCATCTGGGCGGCAAGATCGAAATCCATAACCGCGTGCCCGTGACGACGCGTCGAGACCTCTCGCAGGTGTATACACCGGGCGTCGCGCGCGTTTCCCGCGCGATCTACCTCGATCCCGAAGCGGCGTGGACGCTGACGATGAAGCGCAACACGGTCGCCATCGTCACGGACGGCACGGCGATCCTCGGCCTCGGCAACCTGGGCCCGAAGGCCGCGCTGCCGGTGATGGAAGGCAAGGCGATGCTCTTCAAGGAGTTCGCCGACATCGACGCGTGGCCGCTGTGCCTCGACACGACGGACGTGGACGAGATCGTGCGCACCGTGAAGGCCGTGGCCCCGGGCTTCGGCGGCATCAACCTGGAAGACATCGCGGCGCCACGCTGCTTCGAGATCGAGGAGCGTCTGCGTAGGGAACTGGACATCCCGGTGTTCCACGACGACCAGCACGGCACCGCCGTCGTCGTCCTGGCGGCGCTGCTGAACGCCCTGCGCATCGTCGGCAAGCCGATCGACGAGATCAAGGTGTGTCTCTCCGGCGTTGGCGCCGCGGGGACGGCCTGCGCCCTGATGCTGCGCGCGGCGGGCGTCAAGCACATCGTCGGCGTGGACGTACACGGCATCGTGCACAGCGACCGCGGCGTGGGCATGAACCCGTACCTGCACTACTTCGCCAGTGAGGTCGGCACCGAGGGCTTCGAGGGCACGATCCACGAGGCCATCGAGGGCGCCGACGTGTTCCTCGGCGTCTCCGCACCGAACCTGATTACGGTCGACGATGTGCGCAAGATGAACAAGGACGCGATCGTATTTGCGCTGGCGAACCCGGATCCGGAGATCGACCCGTCGGAGATCGAAGGCGTCGCGCGTATCATCGCTACGGGCCGCTCGGACTACCCGAACCAGATCAACAACGTCCTCTGCTTCCCGGGCCTCTTCCGCGGCGTCCTGGACGCGAGGGCCAGCGAGATCAACGAGCCGATGAAGCTGGCGGCCGCCCAGGCGATCGCCGGTGTGGTGAGTCGCAAGGAGCTTTCGGAGGAGTACATCATCCCCAGCGTATTCAACCGCAACGTCGTGCGCGCCGTGGCGAAAGAGGTCGAGAAGGCCGCCCAGGCATCGGGCGTGGGCCGGCGCCGGCGCAAGCAGCCTTCGGTGTTCCTGTAGGGCGGCCGCTCACAGTCACGTCGCCGCGGCAGGCCGGCTGCGTCCATCAAATCTACGAAACGCAGATTCAAAAAATGCCGGAAATTCGCAATTTATAGAGCTTTAGCCGTAGGACCGGCGCGCGAAACGCCTTTGGCAGAGGAGGTCCGCCTGCGGAAGCGAAAGGCCACGGCTGCTAGGATGCGCCGCAGGAGGTGCCTGTGCCCGGAAACGAAGAACTGATCAGGCTGAACGCGACCGACGTCGTGCGGTTGCTGCGTCGTGAGGAGATTCGGCCCCACGACTTGCTGGATGCGCTCGAAGCTCGGATTGCGGCGGTGGATCCGGCGGTGAACGCGCTGCCAACCCTGTGCTTCTCGCGGGCGCGGGCAGCGGCGGACGCGATCATGCAGCGGCCGGTGGAGGAGCGCGGCGTGCTGGCGGGCCTGCCTGTACCGATCAAGGACCTCGTCGAGGTCGCCGGCGTGCGCACCACCTTCGGGTCCACGATCTTCGCAGATTACGTGCCGAGCGCATCGAACCTGCTGGTGCAGCACCTGGAGGCCAGCGGCGGCATCGTCTATGCCAAGTCGAACACGCCGGAGTTCGGCGCCGGAGCGAATACGTTCAACGACGTGTTCGGCGCGACGCTGAACCCGTGGAACACGTCCAGGTCCGCCGCGGGCTCGTCCGGCGGCGCGGCTGTGGCGCTGGCGACAGGTATGGCGTGGGTAGCGCAGGGCTCCGACATGGGCGGCTCGCTGCGTAATCCGGCCAGCTTCTGCGGCGTCGTCGGCATGCGTCCCAGCATCGGGCGAGTCGCCAAGACACCGGGCGCGAAGATCGACGCCACGCTGGGTGTAGAAGGGCCGATGGCGCGCAACGTCGAAGACCTGGCACTGCTGCTGGACGCCATGACGGGCGACTACCCGCAGGACCCGCTCTCGCTACCCAGGCCGCCGACCTCGTTCATCGGCGCGGCGAACTCGGACTGGAAGCCGCGTCGCGTTGCCTACTCCCCAGACCTCGGCATCACGCCGGTCGACCCGGAGGTGGCAGCCCTGACGCGCGCCGCGGCCGAGCGCATGGCCGGCGAGGGCATCTTCGTAGAAGAGGCGCACCCGGACCTGAGCGAGGCGCATGAGTGCTTCCAGACCCTGCGAGCGCTGCAATTCGCCATCAGCTATGCCGAGCGCATGCAGCAGCACCCAGGCCAGATGAAGCCGGAGCTGGAGTGGAACATCGAGAAGGGCCTGGCACTGACAACGGCCGAAATCGTGCGGGCCGAGCGGCAGCGCGTGCAGCTCACGCAGCGCATGGTGTCGTTCTTCGAGACTTACGACCTGCTGCTCTGCCCTTCGACCATCGTGGCAGCCTTCCCCATCGAAGAGCGCTACCTTGCCGAATGCGACGGCGTGCACTTCGAGACCTACATCGACTGGCTGGCCATCGCCTACGCGATCACGCTCACCTGCTGCCCGGCGCTATCGCTGCCCTGCGGCTTCACGAGCGAGCAGCTACCGGTCGGCCTGCAGATCATCGCACCGCCGAAACGCGAGGACCGGGTGCTGGCAGGCGCGAAGCTGCTCGAAGACCTGCTGGGCCTTCGCGGCAGTACGCCGATTACGCCTCGCGCTGGTTAGAACCGTCCGGCAGGATGAATCCCGCAGCTTTTGACCGGCGTTTCCCATCCTGGTGCGGACTATCCCTTCTTCCCGCTCCGGTTAGTTGAACTGAATCGACCGCCTGGCGCTGCCGGGCTGTGGTGACCCGAGCACATCCGTCTGGATCTCGCCGCCGCCGGCGTAGGCCGCCCCGTAGGCGATAAGCAGCGGCACGAAGTGCTCCACGCTGGGGAGCGCGTCTTCAACGCCGGGACCAAGCTCCTGGTAGCGGAACAGCGACTCGATGTCGCGCTTCTCGATCTTGTCGATGGCCCAGTCGATGAACTGGCGGTTGGCATCGGGGTTGCGGCCGCTGTGGGTGAGCAGGCCGGCGCCCATGATCATGATGCCCTCGTCGCGCAGAGGGGCGAGGATGTGACCGATGGCGAACAGCGACTGCGGGTCGAAGGTCGGTATCGACACCTCGAGCACAGGGATGTCGGCGTCCGGGTACATGCCCTTGAGGCCCACGAAGACGCCGTGATCGAGGCCCCTGTCCGACTCGACGATCTCGAGCTGGTCGCCGAGGAGCTCCCTGACGCGCTGAGCCACCTCGGGCGCATTGGGCGCCGGGTACTGCACCTCGTAGAAGTGGGGCGGGAAGTTGTAGTAGTCGTAGACCAGCGGCACCGGCTTCGTGGCGCCCAGGGTCACGGGGAAGTTGAGCCAGTGGGCGGAGAACACCAGGATCGCCCTGGGCCGCGGCATGCTGTCCGCCCACCGCTTGAGGCTGCCGGCCCACTCTTCGTCCCACATCTGCCTGGGACCGCCGACCGCGGCAAAGACAGAGGGCATTCGGGTCTGGGTTTCCTGTGTTGTCATGTGCAAGCTCCTGCGAAGCGACTGTCAGGTGTTCTTGAGCCTAAGATACTGCGAACAGACCGATTCACGCGACGCATATACAGGAGACACTCATGGCCCTGAAGGACGAAATGGAGTTTGGATTCGTACTGCCCGCCCGATCGTGGGCGCCGATTGCGGTCGACACGATCCGCAAGACGGCGATTCGGGCCGACGAGCTGGGGTTTCGCGACCTCTGGGTGACCGAGAACACGGTCGACGAGTCGTACTCACTCGACTCCTTCGTGGCGCTGAGCTTCGCGGCGGCCGTGACGACACGAGTGCGTCTGGGCGTATCGGTCGTCGTGTTGCCGCATCACAGCCCCGTGCACGTGGCGCATTCGATGGCGTCGCTGGACTACGTTAGCGGCGGACGGGCGATCCTGGGCGTCGGCCTTGGGCGGCCGGGTCACTACGCTGCGTTCGGCGTACCGGTGGAGCGCCGCGTGCGCCGGTTCACCGAGGCCGTCGACGTGATCAAGCAGCTCTGGACGCAACCGGAGGCTGACTTCCACGGCCAGATCTTCGACGTCGAAGCACCGATGTCGCTCAAGCCCGTGCAGAAGCCGCACCCGCCGATATGGCTGGGTGGCAGCCACCCCGACTCGCTGCGCCGCGCGGCCCGTATCGCCGATGGCTGGATGGGCGCCGGCGGAGCGAGCAAGGCCAGCCTCAGCGAGGCGATCCCGTTGCTCCGAGAAGAGCTGGAGAAGAACGGTCGCAACGTCGCCGATTTCGCCATCTCGAAGCGCGTGTTCATGTCGGTGGACGAGAACGCCCAGCGAGCTCGCGAGGACGCCCTGCGCTGGTTCACGGACGTCTACCACAACCCCGGCATGCTGGAGACGAACGGCTTCGCAGGAACGCCGGAGCAAGCGCGTGAGTACATCGAGGAGCTGAAGGACGTCGGGTGCACGCACGTGCTGCTCAACGGCATCGCTCGCTACCAGGAGCAGGTAGAGGCAGCGGCCGAGGTTGTGGGGCTGAAGTAAGCTGCCATGTAGCCGATCATGCTGAAGCCCTGGGGCTACCTCGCCGTGCCGCTCCTTGCCGTTCTGTTGTCACTGGCGACGGCGTGCGGCTCCAATGACGTCGAGCCTACGCCGGCCACCGCTGTGCAGGAGACGGCTCCTGTCCCCACTTCAACCGCGGTACCGGTGGCGACCGCGACTCCGGAGGCGTCGTCCACCACGCCTCCCGCGCCGACTCAGCCTCCGACCGCCACACGACCACCCACCGCAACTCGGCCGCCGCAGCCGACAAACACGCCTGCGCCACCCGTGACGTTCACACAGGACGACGCGCTGCAGTCCGTTATCGACAAGGCGCTGGGCGACGAGGCGGAGCACTTCGGTGTCTATGTCAAACGTCTCGATGACGGCACCGGCGCTTCAGTAGATGCCGGGCGGACGTTCCTCACGGCATCGCTGTTCAAGGTGTTCGTGATGTGGGAGGCGTTCAAGCAGCGCGAGGCGGGCCAGATCGACTTCAGCGACACGATGGAAGTGACGCCCTACTACAAGTCGTGGGAGCTGGGCACAGACCTGGTGCAGGTCGGCGACGTGATCACGGTGGACTTTGCGCTGCACGCCATGATGTCGGTGAGCGACACGCCGACGGCCGTCTTGCTGCAGGACACGCTGGGCTTCGAGTCGATCAACGCATCGCTGGAGGCGCTGGGCATACACGATAGCGGTCTGTTCTACCCCGGCGACGCCATCGTGGACGCGCAAGACTTCGGCGTGCTGCTCGAGGCAATCTACCGCGGCACGACCGTCACGCAGGCCTCACGGGACGAGATGATTGACCTGATGCTCTCAGAGGAAATCGACTACGGGCTCAAGAGCGGCGTACCGGCGGGCGTGGCCGTGGCGCACAAGACCGCAACCTTGCCCGGCGCGTATCACGATGGCGGCATCGTGTTTTCGCCCGGCGGCGACTACGTCATCGTGGTGTTGTCGGACGGCACTGCGCCGGACCGCATCCCGGCGCTCGCCTCGGCGGTCTACGCCTACTTCAATCCGTGACCGTGCCTGCGTGGGCTACGGAGCGGCCTCAGCGGTGAGGATCGTCGGGCTGCCAACGATGACGGCACGTTTGCCACGCGTCGAGGTCGAGAGGTTGCGGCCGCCGTTGAGCACGCTGAACAGCCAGGGCGTCCGGGTATTGGCCAGACGGGAGCCGATGACGGCGGCGGTCATGACGACGACGGGAAGGGCGAAGAAGAACACCGGATAGGCGGCGCCGTAGTAGTCGCCGAAGACGCGCTGCCAGACAGCCCAGACCATGGTCGTGAGGATGAGGTGGCCGCAGAAGGCGATGAAGACATACGGCTCCAGCTTCGCGATCTGAGCACCGATGCGGGTGGGCTGAAGTCGCAGCGCGAGGGACCAGAAGGCAATCGCGGCCGGGATGCGAATGAGGTTGAAGCCCCCCTCTAGCCACGTCAGGGCGCCGGCCGCGTGCTCGTTCGAGGTCATGTCGCGCCACGAGAGCACAGCGCCGACGAGCACAAAGGCGAGGAACGCGACCACCGTGAGGCGCCGGTCCGGCATCGGCACGCGACCGCGGTCCGCGAAGTAGATGCCGCAGGCATAGAGCACAAGGATGCTGGGCGTCATTAGGAAGGCTGTGAACACCCCGAGCAGACCGAGCGCCGTGACCGTCACGACATAGAGCCGGATGCTGCGGCGGACCTCCATGAGGAGCAGCGGCGTAAGCAAGGCGCAGATGAAGACGTCGCGCAGGAAAGCAAGGGGCTCGTTCGCCGGCAGTCCGTCGAGGCCGAGGAGCAGATCGGGCAGGCGAGAGAGCGTAATGTCGCCGCCGAATGACTGCTCGACGTAGCCCGCAGACAGGGTGCTACCCAGGACCACCATGGCGAGGAAGACCACGTTCCAGACCACCATGGGCAAGGCGAGGCTTTTCACCTTCTTGTGCAAGAAGACGCCGTAGCTCTCGCGCCGGAGGCTGAAGACAGCGAGGTAACCGGCCACCACGGAGAGCAGGGCTACAGACGCGCGCCCCAGCGAGTCGACGAGGAAGAAGCGGACGGCATCGAATGCGCGAATGCCGTGCAGCGTGCTCGAAAACTGGGCAGTGCCCGGGTTCACGTGCACGAAAATCATGAAGAAGATGCAGACCACCCGCGCCACGCGGATAGCCTCGGAGACCTCAGTGCCAGGACGGCTGGCGTCTTTGGTCACAGTTTGTGGAACAGCTTCTGGCGCATCCATGCCACCACCCAACCCGAAACGCTCTGCGCCTTTCGGAGATTCTCCCTACACACACGAGAACGCCAGGCACCGGGCTGCATTACACCGCCGAAGCAAGGAAAAGCGCACCGCCCTCTGCTTCTCGGGCGGTGCCATGTCCAGGCATGTCTAATAAGCGCTACGGTGTGGCAGTCGGTTCGGGCGTCGGCGTCTCACTCGGCGTGAACGGGAGGACCTCAGTGTTGGCGAGGGAGCCGTTCTGGAAGCTGATCTTGAGGCCGAGGTCGCCGAGGTCGGCGCAGGCGCGACATTCGCGGATCGGGATCTGAACCGTGAAGGTCTGCTCGTTGCCGCTAGTCTGGGCATCGGCGAGCGTGCCGTACTCGGCCCAGGCGATGACGTCACCTAGGGACGCGTAGCTGGGCTGCGACTGCCAGTCCTGGGGCACGAGCTCGCTCAGGTACTGCAGCCCGAAGTCGCCGTTGAGGAAGACGGGCTCAGGGCGCGCCATGTTCAGGGTCGGCGAGCTGACGCTGCCGTAGTCGACCATGCCGTGTTCCTCGAAGTCGACGAGAAACGCCTGGTGCTGCTGCCAGAAGTTCTTCACCGCGTCCGACGCGCCGGAATCCGCAACGACGCCGTCGAGACACGCCTGGGCAGTCATGTCGGTGCAACTCGAGTACATCTTGCCGATGATGTCCTGGTAGCTGTCAGAAACGGCATCCGGACCGATGTCGCTCGCGCCGGCCGGCGGCTGCGGAGTCGTACTCGCCTCGGCGGTGGCAGAAGCTGCTGTCGTGGGCGACGCCTCTGAGGTCGGCGACGCCGCGACCGTCGGTGACGAGGCCGGCGTCGGTGTTTCATTGGTGTTGCCGTCACCGGAACAGGCAACGAACAGAACGGCTACGAAGGCGATCAGGAAGAAAGTGAATAAGCTACGCATACGATCATGTTATACCCACGAGGCCGCTTGCAGATCGGTGTAGAGTGAGGCTTAACGAAGCCGAGACGGCACCTGGGAGGTTGAGATGCTCAGTACACAAGACAACGACCTGCTCTGTCGCGTGGGTCCGGGAACGCCGATGGGCGACCTGATGCGCGAGTACTGGGCACCGGCAATGCTCTCCAGCGAGCTGGCATCGCCGGACTGCGCACCGGTGCGTATCCGGCTGTTCGGCGAGGACCTCATCGCCTTCCGTACCACCTCCGGCGATGTCGGCCTGATCCAGAACGCCTGCCCCCACCGCGGCGCCTCGATGTTCTTCGGGCGCAACGAGGAAGATGGGCTGCGCTGCGTGTATCACGGCTGGAAGTTCGACATCACCGGCGCGTGCGTCGACATGCCCTCCGAGCCGGCCGAAAGCAACTTCAAGAACAAGGTGCGCACGAAGGCGTATCCCTGCATCGAGCGCGGCGGGCTGGTGTGGACCTACATGGGCCCGCGCGAGAAGACCCCGCCCCTACCGATGCTGGAGCAGAACATGCTGCCGGACGGCCAGGCCAGCGCTCGAGCGATCATGCGAGACTGCAATTACATGCAGGCGCTGGAAGGCGACATCGACACCAGTCACCTCAGCTACCTGCACCTCGGCAGCACCAAGCTGGGGGACGTTGAGCCGCAGACCTTCTCCTACTACAACATCGCCGACCGGGCGCCCCGATACGCCGTGACGGACACGGAGTTCGGCACGATGTACGGCGCCTACCGTCCTGCCGAGGCCGATACGTACTACTGGCGCATCGCCTACTTCCTCTTCCCGTTCTATACGATGACGCCCGTCGGCCTGCTGGGTACCGGCGGCAACGTGCGGGCGTGGGTGCCTATCGACGACAACCACACGATGTTCTACATGCTCTACGGCACGGCGTTCAAAAGCCCGGACAACATCACGCTGGCGGCCTCCGCCCAGATGGCGACGATTCCGAACGGCACGGGCTGGCTGGAGCGACACCGCCTGCGCGCCAACGCCTCGAACGACTACGAGATCGACCGTGAGAAGCAGGCGGCGGACAAGAGCTACACCGGCATCACAGGCATCCACCTGCAGGACCAGGCGATCACCGAATCCATGGGCACGATCTACACGCGTAACCAGGAGCACCTGGGCACGTCCGACGCGATGGTGATCCGGACCCGCCGCCGGCTGCTCAACGCCGCGAAGCAGCTGCGCGACAACAACATCATCCCGCCCGGCGTGGACCAGCCCGAGGTGTACGGCGTGCGGTCCGGCGGTGTGATCCTGTCTCGCAACGCCGACTGGCTTTCAGCGACGGCGGAGCTGCGCCAGGCGTTCGTGGAGCACCCGGAGCTGGATATGGCCGTGCTCGGGAACCTGCCGGGCGCCTGAGCCAGCGCTACTCCCCTGCGTCCGACCAGATATCGAGCGCCTGCAGTATCTGGTTCTCGATCGTGTACTCGCGGATGAGGCCGGTCCGCGTATCGATGACGTGCTCGATGAGGGCGGCGACGGCCATGCGCTGCTCCGGAGAGCAGTAGGCCCAGCGCCAGTTGCGGGGTCCGTCCCAGCATAGCTGGCTACCGAACAGCTGCTCGCCGTACCAGCCCCAGTGGTCGTCCGGTGGCGCCAGAGCGATGCGAGCGAGCGCAGGCAGCCAGTACGCGAACGCATCGGGCTGGCACATTGTTATTGGGTTCCAGGCAGCGCTGCCGACATCGTCGTAGGACAGCGTCTCGTGCGTGCGCTGCTGCAGGAGCTCGTCGTGCTCGGCGCATTCTTCACAGCCGGGATGGTTCGTGAAGCGCGCCGGGCGCTCCAGGGCGAACACGTCGCGCATCCGGCTCAAGACCTCTTCGTCCGTCATCCTGCGTATTTTCGGCCAAAACGCCAGCATTTGCTCGATGGCAGCGAATCGTGATGAGAGCAGTTATGATGGCCCCGACTCTCGTTTCTCGCCGATTCCGGCAGCTAGAAAGACCGAAGATGACGACGCAACCACCGATGGAGACGCTGACCGAGCTCAAGCTCACGGACGAAATCAAAAAGACCGTGAACGAGGCCTACGTCCCGAATGACCGGCCAATCCTCATGGCCCACGTCGACCCCGACGGCAAGCCAACGATGACGTGGCGCGGCAGCGTGTGCGCGATCAGCGATACGCAGTTGGGCGTATGGGCCCGCAACGCCGAGGGCGGCACCGCGAGCTCGCTGGAGGCGCACCCGGACGTCATGCTGGTTTACCGCGAGTCCGGCGGCCCGGGGCAGCGCTCCCGTGCGGCCCTGAACTTCCGCGGCAAGGCCCGCGTCGACAACAGCGAGGCGGCTCGACGCGCCGTCTGGGAGACGATGCCGCAGCGCGAGCGCGACTCCGACCCGGAGATGAAGGGCGTCGCCATCGTGGTGGACCTGGAGAGCGTCACGGGCATGATCCCGGGCATCCGCCTGCAGATGACGAAGTAGCCACTTCACCCCTTCGACTGCGGGAGCACCGCCCCATCCCGTTCGTCCTGAGACGAAGAAGGAGGAACGATGAAGCGCCGTCCGCGCACAGATGTTAGGACGCCTCGATGCGGCCGTTCCGCGTTATGTCGTGCCGTTGAGCGCATGCCAGGCTGCCCCACCCAGATTGCCGCGCCTCGCTGCCACAATGTCTCGCAATGACAGCCAGCGTCAGCCCTAGTTGAAGCTAATGATGCTGCGGGCGACTTCGCCGTTGGCGAGAGCGTCGTAAGCCGTGTTGATCTCGTCCAGCTTGTAGTAGCGGCTCACCATCTCGTCGACCTTGAGCTTGCCGTCCATGTAGAGGTCAACCATCTTCGGTAGGTCGGCGAACGGGCGGGCGCCGCCGTACCAGGAGCCCTTGAGGGTCTTCTCCGTGCGCGGGAAGTCGAGGGCGCTGAAGGTCATGTTGTCGTTTTCCGGCGCCATGCCGACGATCACCGTCGTGCCACCGAGGCCCGTCGCGGCATAGGCCTGTTCGATCGTCTTTGAGAAGCCGATCGCCTCGAAGGCGTAGTCGACGCCTCCGTCGGTGAGGCCCTGCACGCGCTCGACGACGTCGCCCTTGCTGGCGTCGATAATGTCGGTGGCGCCGAAGTCGCGGGCGTAAGCGAGCTTGTTCTCCAGCATGTCGACGGCGATGATGCGGTCCGCGCCGGCCAGCTTCGCGCCCTGGATGCAGTTCAGTCCGACACCGCCGCAGCCGATGACGAGGACGCTGCTACCCGCCTCGATCCTTGCCGTGTTGATCACGGCGCCGACACCGGTCATGACGGAGCAGCCGATGAGGCAGGCCTTGTCCAGCGGCATGTCCTTGCGCACCGGCACGGCGCCGGACTGCGGCACCACGACGTATTCGGCGAAGCAGGCGACACGGGCGAAATGGTGGATGTCCTGGCTGCCCTTGTGCAGTCGCACGGAGCCATCGAAGAGGTACCAGCGCGGGCTGGGGGCGCCGTTGCAAAGCACGGGCCGCCCGGTCTGGCAGAACTTGCAGAAGCCGCAGTTGGGCCGGAAGTTGAGGATGACGTGGTCGCCCGGCTGACTCATCGTGACACCGGGGCCGACCTTCTCGACGATGCCGGCGCCTTCGTGGCCCAGGACCATGGGTAGCGGCGGGTTCCATTCGCCCTTCATGACGTGGTAGTCCGAGTGGCAAACGCCGGCGGACGAGATGCGGACGAGGACCTCGCCCTCCTTCGGCTCGTCGAGTTCGAGCTCTTCGACCATGAGCGGGGTGTGGGGTGCGTAGCAAACTGCGGCTTTGACCTTCACGATGACTCCTCCTGAACAGGCGCGATTGTATCGCGGATCGGCGACAAGCCGTCGATTGCTTCGTGACGATGGTGGTCGGTCAGGACGACGACGGCCACGAGTAGGGCGAGCAAGAGGCCGGTTGTCGGCACGGGCGCACCGACGCCGGTGAACACGAGCACCAACACTGCGCAGGCAGGATAGGCGCCTCGAACGACGCCGGTGGTGTTGGGCAAGACTCCGACAGCCCATACGCCGAGGACGTACAGGGCGACCGGGACGGTAATCGCGAGGCTGCCTCCCAGGTCGCTGATGTTTCCGTGGCCGGTGGCGTGCTCCACGACCACCTCCATGCCCGCGCCTACCGCGGCCGCGGCTGCGAACACCGGCAGATGACCGTAACCGTAGACAAAGGCGCCCCAGTGGGAGTGCAGCAGGCGGTTCTCCTGCACCTCGAAGTACAGCCACCACATCGAGAAGACGATGACGAGGCCGCCGATGGCAATCGTTACGACCTCGAAGTCGACGAGGCCGGTATCGAAGGCGGTCTGCAGGGCGATCGTCGAGGCGAGGATGGACTCACCTAGGACGATGAGCGTGAACAGGCCGTAGCGCTCGGTGATATGACCGGGATGCCAGGTAGTGCGTTGTACACCCTCAGCCCAGACGGGCACGAGGAGCTCCAGGACAGCCAGGATTACGAAGCCGACGAGGCCGAGGTCCCCAGGTAACGCGAGCCGGAGTATCCATAGGATCTGGAGGGCAGTGATGCCGGCAGCAGACCGGATGGCGACCTTGCGGTGTTCGCCATCGGAGTAGCCGGCGCGTAGCCACTGGCCAACCAGCGCAAGCCGCATGACGACGTAACCAGCCGTCGCCAGGACGAGGTCGGTGTCCTCGAAGATGCGGGGGATGCCGGCCGCCAGGATGAGGGCACCGGACATCTGAACGAAGGTCATCAGCCTGTAGACGGTGTCGTCGCAGTCGAAGGCAGAGGCGAACCACGTGAAGTTGAGCCACGCCAGCCAGATAGCGAAGAACACGAGGGCATATGCGAGCAGACCGTCGCCGATGTGGCCTTCGATGACCTCGTTGTGGAGGTTCGACGCAGCCAGGGCGATGCCAACGACCACGCAGAGGTCGAAGAACAGCTCCAGCGTCGTAGAAGCGCGGTGCTCTTCTTCGCGGTCTCGCGCGAGCATGCGCCGCATGATGGGGTGGGAGACGCGATGCCCGCTCATATCCGGAACGATACGGGCAAGAACTGTGCTTGCGGAAGCCCGATGTGTGTTAGCGGTTAGCTAACGCCTTCGTCCTCGAGGATCATGAGGGCGACGCGGGCGAGCAAGCAGTCTTCCGTCTTCGAGAGGTCGAGGCCGGTGATGGTCTGAATGCGCTGCAGTCGATACGCCGCCGTGTTGACGTGGACGTAGAGCTCCTTCGCCGTCGCCTGCAGGCTGTTGTTGTTCGAGAGGAAGCTGGAGATCGTGCGCACGAAGTCGGTGCGGTGCTTCTGGTCGTAGGCCAGAAGCGGGCCGAGCACCTGCTCGACGAAGGCGCGCAGCTCGCCGCGGTCCTGGATCTGGAACAGCAGGCGGTAGAAGCCCAGCTCCTCGAAGGTGACGACCTCACCTTTGCGGCCGAAGCGCAGGGCCACCTCGGCGGAGCGACGCGCCTGGGCGTAGGAGCGGGCGATGTCGCGTGGGGCCTCGCAGGTGCCGCCGATACCGACGGTCAATGGCCACTCCGGATACATCGATGCGACGTACAGGGTGATCGACTTGCCGAGGTCCGCTGCGCCGATCTCCGCCGATTCCGGCACCAGGGCAACGATCTCATCGCGGCGCCGCGTGACGATGGCCTCGGGCGCACGGTCACGCACGAGATTGGCGACGCTGTCGAGAACGCGTCGTAGCCAGCCGCCGGTCCAGGTGCCATCGGAGAGGTAGGAGCCATCGCGCTCGGAGCCCTCTTCCGGCAGGACCGAGAGCACCTGGTAGGTCGAGGTCTCGTCATAGCCCAGACGGCGTGCCCGCTCGCGCGTCGCCTGCTCGTCCGTGACCTGGCCGTCCAACAGCCCTTCGAGCAGCTCATCGCGCAGCTCCGTGGTGACTTCGGCGGCGAGGCGCTCTCGCATGAGGGCGAGGGCGTAGACGCTGGCCGCGTGCTGGGCAGCGAGAAGGTCGGCCTCGGGGGGGATGCTGGCCGGCGCATCCTCGCTATCGACTTCGAGGATGGCGAGGTAGCCCAGGGTCGAGTCACCGGCGACGACCGGCGCGAGCACGCAGCCGTACGCGACACCCCATGCCGGTAGCGGCGGCAAACGCATAGCGCGACGCTCGCCTGCCATGGTCTGGAGCACGCGGCTTACGTAGGCCTCCGTGGGCTCCCACTGCAGGGTGGAAGTGTCATCGTGACGGCCACGCATGGCAACGGTGCGCATCATGGTGTCGAGCAGGACCACGGGGCGCTCGAGCAGGTCCGAGAGGGCAATCGTGATGTCGTTGGCGTCGGCGCCCTGGAGCACGAGCGCGCCGAGGCGGTCGTGGATGGCGACCACGAGGCGCAGGGTACCGTTCTCGCGCAGGAGTTGCGCGTTGGTGGGTGTGCGGCCGTTCTGCGCGGGCACCGGGCCAATGGCCTGCTGCTCCGGGCTCGACTCCGGCTCAGCCGTGCCGGTGCGAGCGCGACCCCGTCGATTCGGGAGGGCGGCTTCGCCGACGCTGCGACGCGAGGCTATGACGACACCTCCTGCATCAGACCGCTGAGCTCACCGATTTCGTTAACGGAGGACGTGAGCACGACGCCGCGTATTCTGGTGCTCGCCTTGGCGGCTTCGATTAGCTCCAGGGCAATCGCGCGACCTTCTGCCGCCGCATCTTCACGGGCGCGCCACATGCGCTCCAACGTCTCTTCGGGCAGGATGATGCCGGGGACTTCGTGCTGCAGGTACTCCGCGTGGTTGAAGTCGCGCAGGGGCATGACGCCGAGAAGTACCGGCAGATCGTCCGGCACCTTCGCAGCTTCGATCAGGCGTTCGAGGGCGGCGACGTCGTAGACCGGCGGCGTGATGATGAAGTCGAGGCCCGCTTCGATCTTGCGGCGGCTCTCCTCGATCTCGCGCTCCAGGTCTTCGGCGGCCGGATTAAGCCGAGCGCCTATGACGAAGGCGGTCGGTTGGGCGAGAGGGATGCCGTGCCGGTCCTGGCCCGCGTTGAGGCCACGCAGGAGCTGGATCAGCTCGACGGAATCGACGTCCCAAAAGCCGCCCGTGTTCGGATAGTCGCCCTGCAGCGGCGGCGTTCCGGTACGACAGACCACGTGCCGCACACCAAAGGCGTAGGCGCCCAGGAGGTCTGCCTGCAGCGCCATCACACTCTTCTCCCATGTCGCGACGGTCAGGATGGCTTCGAGGCTGGGCACGCGCTGCTGTACGAGGACGGCGAGGCTGGTGGGGCTGACCTGGGCACGCGGGCTGCTGGTGGTGCCGATGAGCACGGCAGTCGCGCCCTCGTCCTGGAGGACCTCGGCGTCCTGCACGGCCTGGTCGACGCCACCACCGGTCGGCGGTCCGAGCTCGCCGATGACGACGAACTCCTTCGCGGCGAGCTTCTGCATCAGACGGCTCGGTGCCACCGCTCCACCGGCGCTCGCGGCCTGCGAGGCACCGTGGGCCCGGCTGCCGGAGGGACGCCGCGAGACCGGTCGCAGGCCCTTCACAGCCGCGGCGACCGCCTCGACGTGAGCCGGAGTGGTGCCGCAGCAGCCGCCCACGAGCGCGGCGCCGGCCTGCACGTAGCGCGCGGCGTAACGGGCGAGGTAGGCGGGATCGGTGGCGTACTGGAACCGTCCGTCCACGAAGGTCGGCGAGCCGGCGTTAGGTTGCGCCGCGAGAGGGAGCGTCGTGTGCTTGCTGAGCTCCGAGAGGATCTCGAGCAATCCCTGCGGCCCGTGCGTGCAGTTTGCTCCGAGGGCAGCGAGGCCCATGCCTTCAACTTTCGTTGCCACTTCAGCGGGCGTTTCGCCGGCGAGGGTCTTGCCGTCTTCGAGGAAGGTCATCTGGGCCACAATCGGCAGGTCCGGCGCGACCTCCTTGGCGGCGTTTATAGCCTCTATCAGCTCGTTCAGGCTGCCAAATGTCTCGAGGATGATCAGGTCCACGCCGCCTTCAGCCAGGGCGCCGATCTGCTCCTTGAAGGCCTCGTGCAGGACGGCGCTGGAGACGCGGCTACGGGAGCCACCGGGCGTCGCAGGGCCGACGGAGCCGGCCACCAGCACAGGCCGGTCGGCGGCGGCGGCGGCGGCGCGGGCCGCTCGGGCGGCAGCGAGGTTGATGTCGACGACGGACCCTTCGATGCCGTGACGTCCGAGGCGGGTGCTGCATGCACCAAACGTGTTGGTCTCGATGATGTCGGCGCCGGCGGCGATGTAAGCGCCGTGGATCGCCTTCACGAGGTCCTCGCGCGTCAGGCTCAGCTCCGAGAGCGAAATATCGAGCGAGACACCGGCAGCCTGCAGCATCGTGCCCATGGCGCCGTCACACACGAGAACGCGAGAACCAAACAGATCGGCCGGGTCTTTTTGCTGGCCGCTTCGGCGACTACCCTGTCGCACCATGACGACACCTCAGATTGTGGCCGGCCACAAAAAGTGGCGGAGAGCCACGTCTTGAATTCAGGTCAGGAAACCTGGCGTTAACGCTTGCTTAGTATACCGCCCACGACAAGACGCTTAGCAAAGGCGTACAACAGTGTCAGAGCGCCGGCGGAAGGTGCTTGCGGTATCGCACGAGAAACAGGCCCTCGGCGGAGTCGGACGCTTTCGACGCGCCATCGGGCCACCAGCCGCAGCGCTCGTAGAAACCGCGTGCCGGCGCGTTGTGCTCGTAGACCCAGAGGACGGCCTCGCGCATGCTGGCGGCCGCGATTGCGGCTTCCGCCTCAGCCATCAGGCGCGCACCCAGACCGCTGCCCTGCTGCGACGTGGCGACGTACATGAACTCGACCTCGCCCGTTGCCGGCGCCGAGGTGTCGTGCCAGCTGATGTGCGTGAAGCCGGCGAGCGCATCGGCATCGTCCACGGCAACGATAGTCTCGGCCGCTGCCTCGGCCATGCGTGTTTGCCATCTCAGCGTCTCGACGGGTATCGACATCGCGTCGAGCACGTCGGCGGGGAAGAAGGGTGCATACGCCAGCCGGCGCGTGGTGACGTACAGCGTGGCGATTTCGGCGGCGCGGTCCTTCGAGGCACGGACGATGCGGTACACAGGCGCCATTGTGCTGCCGTCAGGCCGGACGCAAAAGAGGCGCCTTGCGGCGCCCCTTTTGCTTGGCGAAGCCCGATCGCCGACTAGAACAGACCGAGCACGCGACCCTTGTCGTCCACGTCAACGTTGGCCGAAGCCGGTGTGGACGGGAGGCCCGGCATGGTCGAGATCTCGCCGAGGTAGGCGATGAGGAACCCGGCACCGGCTGCGGGCCGGACGTCTCGCACGTTGACTCGGAAGCCGGTGGGGCGGCCCTTCTTACCGGCGTCGGCGCTGAGCGAGTACTGCGACTTGGCCATACAGACCGGCAGGTTGCCGAGGCCCCAGTCCGTGTAGGCACGAATCTGGCGTCGAGCCTCCGGGGTGAAGTCAGCCCCGTCGGCACCGTACATCTTGACGGCGACGGCGTTGATCTTCTCTTCGATCGGCATCTCGTCCGGGTAGACGAACTCGAACGTGTTCGGCTGGTTGGCAGCCGCCACGACAGCCTTGGCGAAGGCCTCGCCGCCGGCGCCGCCGAACTCCCAGACCTCGCTCATCTCGCAGGCGAAGGCGCCGGCTTCGATAGCGCGCTTCTTCACGAGCTCGACCTCGGCGTCGGAGTCGTAGCTGAAGCGGTTGACGCAGACGACGGCGGGCAGACCGCCGACCTTGACGACGTTTTCGATGTGCTTCTGGAGGTTGCCCATGCCCTGCTCGACCGCCTCGAGGTCTTCCGTGCCGAGGCCTTCCGGCAGCGGCCGTCCAGCGACGATGCGGTACTTGCCGGAGTGGGCCTTGAGCGCTCGAACGGTGGCGACGATAACGGCGGCATCGGGGCGCAGGCCCGACGCGCGGCACTTGATGTCGACCATCTTCTCGAAGCCCATGTCGGAGCCGAAGCCGCTCTCGGTGACTACGTAATCGGCGAGCTTGAGGCCGATCTGGTCGGCAAGGACGGACGAGTTGCCGTGGGCGATGTTGCCGAAGGGGCCGGTGTGCACGAAGACGGGGCCGTGCTCCAGCGTCTGCAGGAGGTTCGGCTTGATCGCGTCGCGCAGGAGGACGGTCATGGCGCCGGCGGCCTTGAGGTCGTTGGCCGTGACAGGCGTACGGTCGCGCTTGGTGCCGATGACGATGCGGCCGAGGCGCTCACGCAGGTCGGCGATGCTGACCGAAAGACCGAGCACGGCCATCACCTCGGAGGCGACGGCGATGTCGAACTTGGACTCTCGCGGGTAGCCGTTTGCCTTGCCACCGAGGCCAACGATGACGTTTCGCAGGGCGCGGTCGGAGATGTCGACGACGCGGGGCCAGGTAATCGAGAAGGGGTCGATGTCCAGCTCGTTGCCGTGGTTGAGGTGGTTGTCGATGAGGGCCGAGAGCAGGTTGTGGGCCATCGACACGGCGTGGGTGTCGCCTGTGAGGTGGAGGTTGAAGTCCTCCATCGGCACGACCTGCGAGTTACCACCGCCGGCCGCGCCGCCCTTGATACCGAACACGGGACCAAGGCTGGGCTGGCGGATGTTCGCGATCGTCTTGTGACCGAGGCGGTTGAGAGCCTGGGCCAGGCCGACCGTCGTCAGGGTCTTGCCTTCGCCCAGCGGCGTAGGCGTCATGCCGGTTACGACGATGAACTTGCCGTCCGGCTTGTCCTTCAGACGCTCCAGGACGTCCAGGGAGACCTTCGCCTTGTACTTTCCGTAGAGTTCGACCTCGTCTTCGAGGAGCCCGAGGTCCTCGGCAATGCTGCTGATCGGATTGAGGGTCGCCTCTTGTGCGATCTCGAGGTCGCTCTTCATGTTGGCCTCCTGGACGAACTACTAAAGATGCCTGGCCGCGCAGGTCAGCTTGAAAGACGCGGCAAAATGCACTCCGCGTCCAGCCAGCATCGTATCGATGGCGCCAATCGACAACATTGTGAGGGGGCCACAATAAATGCTTGGACGGCTTAGGTCGGTGGGCCGATGCTTCGTTATGGTGCGTTGCAGGACACTGCCGATGATGTCGGAGAGTGCAACCGCCTCGAAGGCCCACGAGGAGCAGGCCGCTCCCAGCCAGATGGCCGGGAGTCATCAGGTGTCGCCGCGCCCCACGCGACCTCGCGCCTCGGCACGATCCATGTTCCGCATGCACCGCTTGCTGGAGCCGAACTTCGCATGGCGGGCCTTTGCGCGCCTGGCGGAGAAATCGCCGCCCCTCTACAAGGCGTTCACCTGGGCCGAAGAGAAGGCGAAGCGCCAGATCTTCGGCTGTCGCATGTGCGCCCAGTGCGCTCTGCCCACCACCGCCTACGCCTGCCCCCAGACCTGCCCGAAGCAGCTGCGCAACGGCCCCTGCGGCGGCGTGTTCCCGGATGGAAGCTGCGAGGTCTACCCGGAGATGCGCTGCGTCTGGGTCACGGCCTACGAGCGCGCCGAGCAGACCGGCCACGTGGAGGACCTTCGACGCCTCGTGCGCCCCATCGACCACCAGAAGTGGGGCCAGAGCTCCTGGATCAATTTCTGGTCCGGACGCGACGAGGACCTCTGGACAGAAGACAACGGCCTCGACAAAGAACCACGCATGTAGCGCAGCGCCGGTGCGCTGCGCCAAGGGGAGCCTGTGCCTGAGTGACTAACCGCCGAACTGCCAGCGCGTCCGAGAGCGGACAGAAGGTCTACGGCAGACTGCACAACCGCCTGCTCTCCGGCGAGTTCGCTATTACGGCCGAGGTAGTGCCACCCCGCGGCGCAACCCTGCGCGGCATCAAGCGCATCGCGGCGCACCTGCACGACTGGATCGATGCGGCAAACATCACGGACGGACAGGGCGCCGTCGCGCGCATGTCGAGCTGGGCAGGGAGCCTTGCCCTGATGCAGAGCGACGTCGAGCCCGTGATGCAGTTCTCCTGTCGCGACCGCAACCGCATCGCCTTGCAGGCCGACCTGCTCGGCGCGGCAGCCCTCGACATCCCCAACGTGCTCTGCATCACCGGCGACCATCCCAAGTTCGGCGACCACCCGGAAGCCAAGCCCGTATTCGACTTCGATTCGATCCAGCTACTGTGGACCGCTCGCACGATGCGAGAGGAGAAGCACCTGCTCTCGGGTCAGAAGCTGTCCGTAGGGCCCAGCTGGTTCATCGGCGCGGTGGAGAACCCCTCTGCGGCGCCCCAGCGTTTCCGGGCGGAACGGCTCGGCAAGAAGGTCGCGGCCGGGGCTCAGTTCATCCAGACTCAGTTCGTGTTCGACGTGCCGATCGTGGCGCGGTGGATGCAGCAGGTGCACGACCTGGGCTTTGCCGATCGCGTGTTCGTGCTCTGCGGCGTCGGTCCCATACGCAGCCTGCGCGCCCTGGAGTTCCTCCAGTCGCTGCCGGGCGTCGTAATCCCGGACCACGTCGTACGGCGAATGCGGGGCGTACCGGAGGACCAGATGGCGAAGGAAGCCATGGCCCTGTGCGCCGAGACGATCCAGCAGCTGCGAGAGATTCCCGGTATCCGAGGCGTCCATATAATCGCCTCCGGAGATGACGACTTCATTCCAGAGGTAGTGACGCGCGCCGGCATTCCCCGGCGCGGCTATGGCGAGTTCAACGCGGACGCGGAGCAGGCAGGCGCATCGGCGCCGGTAGCCGGTGCCGCCAAGACTTCCGGCTCGGCCGGCATGTATGGAGGATGAGTGAGTGCAGATTGACGTCCGAGCAACAGAACGCCTTCGCGCCAAGACGCCGGTAGACCTTGGCGGCATCCTGAGCTCCGTAATCGGCGCGGTCCGCGACAGCGACATCGACTTGACGCGCCTGCGCATCGCGTGTGACTGGGTGCAGTACCGCCAGAACTTCCGCAATGTGGTCGATCTGCGCAACATCATCCCGAACGCGCTGCAGGCCCGCGACGGCGTCGACGTGTACGAGCTGGCAATCGATATGCGGCGCGCCGGCAGCTCAGAGAACCTGACCGAGCTGACCGCCAAAGCACTGAACCGCATGGACACCGTAACGAGCGGCGCTCAGTTCCTCGAAGATTGGACGCCAGGCAGCCAGAGCGTTATCTGGGACTTCAACAGCCTGTACTGGGGCTCGCTGGGGCATTGGGAGGCGGCGACCGGTCAGGAGTACGAGCAGGCCCTCCCCGGCGGCGAGAGCGACGCCCGTAACTCGGCCATGGCGCGCGAGATGATCGAGGGGCTGTTCGACGTCTGGGACCAGCTCTCGGCTCGCAAGGCGCTGCCGGACGACCTGTACGTGCTCGAGCTCGGCGTCGGTAACGGCAACCAGGCGAAGGTCTGGCTGGACGAGTTCGTCAAGATCGAACAAGAGCGCAAAACGGACTACTACCGCCGCCTGCACTACCTGATGGCCGACTACTCGGCGCACGTCGTCGAGCGGGCGAGGCAGACCGTTAAAGAACATGCGCCTCGCTGCAGCAGCCTCGTCATGGACGCGCGCGTTCCGACCCAGACGCTGGGCTTCCTGCGCTCCAAGGCGTTCCTGATCTACATCTCCAACGTGTACGACAACCTGCCGACAGACGAGATCGTGCGCATCGGCGGTCAGACCTACCTCGTCGAGGTCCGCGCCTACATCGACGGCGCCCAGGCGAAGGAGATCGCCGACAGCGTTGGCATACCGGTCGAGGAGCTGGCTTCGCTGACGAAGCGACTGCTCCAGCTGGGGCCGGAGCTTCTGTCTCAGGCGGCGACCGAGCGCTTCCCCGGCGGCGTCAACGACACGGTCGCCTTCTGGCAGAAAGTCTGGGACGCGACGCGGATGGAAGAGCGCTACGTCGCGTTCGACTCCGGCCTCGACACCTACCAGATCGCCAGCGGCATTCGCGGCGAGGCCCTGCGACCGATCCTCAACGCCATCGGCGACGTGCGCATGCAGGTGAGCAACGGCGCTGCAGCCAGCTTCCTCGATTCCCTGCCGCTGCTGCACCCGTTCGGCACCCTGCAGTGCTTCGACATCTTTGTAACGGATGCGTCCATGTATGAGCGCAGCTTCCGCGGCCCCGGCAAGTACGATGGTTCCGTGGTCAACTGGGTCAACGGCTCGCTGCTGACGGCCATCGGCCGGCGCCACGGCTACGAAGTGAGCTACGACAGCTTCCAGCACCGCAGCGGCTCCAACATCATGACGCTAACGGCACGCGTCCAGGAGTAAGAACTATGACGACATCCCGACGAACAAGCACCCGAGCTCGTACTGCCGCCCGCGAGGCGGAATCGGCGGCGCGTCCGCAGCTGCTTTCGCCCCTGGCGACCTCCGTCGTGGGCTCGTACTCCGTGCCGGAATGGCTGGAACGCCTGAAGACGGATTACTACCAGCGACGGATCAGCGGCTCCTACCTGAAGGAAATCCACGAGGTCGCGATCAAGGCGGCGATCAAGGACCAGGAGTGCGCCGGTATCGATGTCGTCTCGGACGGCGAGCTGCGGCGGGACAACGACATCGATTACTTCCTGGCCCGCATGCCCGGCGTCGAGATCACCCAGAACGCCAAGGCCTTCTACTCGGACTACTACGACGCCGAAGTCCTCCATCCCATCCCGGAAATGACGGAGGGCGAGGGGCTGCCGATGGGGCTGGTGGAGGACTTCCAGTTCACCAAGCGCTTCACGACCCACCCGATCAAGTTCTCCTTCACCGGGCCCTTCTCCCTCTCTCGCCGCGTACGCAACGCGGCGTACGGCAAGGATGACGACCTGGTAATGGCCTTTGCGCGCATCCTCAACATCGAGGCGAAGGCGCTGGCGGAGGCGGGCGTGACGATCCTCCAGATCGACGAGCCCTTCCTCGCCGGCTACCCGGAGCGCGTACCGCTGGCCGTCGATGCGTTCAACGCCGTGTTCGAGGGCATCGACCCGAACAAGACGGTGCGCGCCGTGCACGTGTGTTACGGCAACCGTAACGCCCGTCCCCAGTGGGAGGGCCACTACGACTTCCTGTTCCCGCGCATCCTCGACGCATCCATCGACCAGCTAGTGCTGGAGTTCGCGCGAAAGGGCTATGACGACCTGGAGCTGTTCAAGCGCTACTCGCAGGGCGGACTGACGCTCGGCCTGGGCGTGATCGACGTAAAGCGCACCGAGGTCGAGCGAGCAGATGAAGTGGCGAACCGGATCAAACGCGCCCTGCAGGTGCTGCCGCCGGAACGCCTGGTGATCAACCCGGACTGTGGCCTGCGTCACCTGCCCAGCGAGATCGCGATCGCGAAGCTGTGCGCGCTCGGCGAAGGCACGGCGATGGTGCGCAAAGAGCTCGGCATCTCTTAGTTCTCTGGGCCGGGCGTTTCGGCGTCCGGCCTTACGCTTGGCTTGACATGTAACCCATAGGTTACCTAATATCCTGCCGCATGGATGAGGTGTTCAAGGCCCTCGCGGACCCGAACCGCAGGCTGCTGCTGGACCGGCTCTATGCACACAACGGCCAGACCCTGACTCAGCTGAGCGAGGGCATGAAGATGAGTCGCCAGGCGGTCATGAAGCACCTGCGGCAGCTGGAAGCGGCGAACCTCGTCGCCACGGTGCGAGTGGGCCGGGAGAAGCTGCACTACCTGAACCCGGTGCCAATCGTCGAGATATACGACCGCTGGATCGGGAAATACGAATCGCGACGCCTGCGGGCGCTCACCGACCTGAAGAAGGGACTTTCAGAGAAAGATGGGTAAGCCGGACTTCGTCTACGTCGTCTTCATCCAGAGCACACCGGAGGCAGTGTGGCAGGCGCTCACGACGCCGGAGTTCATCGCGAAGTACTGGAGAGGGCGGCGCATCGAATCGGACTGGCAGACCGGGTCTCCCGTGCGACATCTTCGGCCGGACGGTGGCTCTTACGGGGAAGGCGAGGTGCTCGAAGCCGACCCACCGCGCCTGCTCTCCTACACGTTTCGCTTGCGTCACGGTGACGGCCTCTTAGATGAGCACCCCGCACAGGTCACTTTCGAGATCGAGGACGCCGGCGCCGCGGTGAAGCTGACCCTCAAGCACGGGCACTCTGAGGACACTGTGAGGCCGGAAGTCATGAATAACGCCTGGCCGGCCATTCTCTCCAGCCTCAAGACGCTGCTCGAGACCGGCGAGCCGCTGTCGCTCAAAGTCCTCTGATCGAGCGCCGGAAGAGAGCGCTGCACAGGACCAACGACGAACCAACCAGCAAGGAGAACTTTCATGGCCAAGACAAACGTCCGCTACATCGTGTCCAACGTGGACGAAGCCCTGCCGTTCTATGAGCGCCTCGGCTTCACGGTCGATATCCATCCGGCGCCGGGCTTCGCTCGACTGGTGCGTGACGACCTCAACCTGCTGCTCAACCAGCCCCAGGCAGGAGGCGCAGGCCAGGCATCAAACGCAGGGCAGACGCCGGCACCCGGCGGTTGGAACCGGTTCCAGATCGAGGTTGATGACATAGAGGCTGTCGTTGGCCAGCTACGAGAAGCTGGTTGCAGCATCAGGACGGACGTCGTCCAGGGCAACGGCGGGCGCCAGGCGGTTGTCGATGACCCATCGGGCAACCCGGTAGAGCTGTTCGAACCGATGCGTTAGTCCGCCGCTCATCCTGCCTCGCCGGCTCGCTGCGCGGACGATTCGTCTTGCGGTACTTCGCGGCATGCGACTAGAGTTGTGACCGCCCATACGAGTCACGAGGAGAGAGCCGCATGAACATGGTCGACTACATCAAGAACAGCCTCGCCTTTGCGCACCGTGCGTTTGCCGATGCCCGCAATGGCACGCAGGAGCAGCTCCACTTCGTGCCCGAGCATGGTAGCCACTCGATCGCCTGGTGTCTGTGGCACACGACGCGCATCGAGGACATGATCATCAACGGCCGCGCTCGCCAGGCGGAGCAGATCTGGAACGAGAAATGGGCCGAGCGCACCGGCCTGCCGTTCGAGGGCAACGGCAACGGCATGCCGGACGAGGACGCCCAGGAGGTCCACATCAAGGACATGGACGCCTTCACGGAGTATCAGGAGGCGGTCTGGAAGCAGACGGACGAGTACCTGAACTCGATCACGGACGACGACCTCGATATCGAGCGCCAGGCGCGCAACGGCGTCGAGACGATCGGCCAGAGCATCTCGCTGCACATGCTGGGCCACTTCAACGGCCACCGCGGCGAGATCAACCTGCTGCGCGGGATGCAGGGCATGCCGACGGTGCTGCAGCGCGAAGGCACGCACTAAGGGCGAAGGCCGGCGCCAGCAGAACTCGCTTTTGGCGAATGCCGAGCCTCTGAGCCTATCAGGCGCCCCTCAGCTCGGCACCGAACTCGTGCTGCAGGCGGCGCACGATGCGGTTGCGGGCCTGGGCGACGTCGTCATCGGTGAGCGTCTTCTCCAGCGACTGGAAGTTCACCTGGTAGGCGAGCGAGCGCTTGCCCTCCGGTAGCGGCGCCCCCTCGAACACGTCGAAGAGCTGCACGTCCGTCACCATGGCGCTGCCGGCGATGGCGCGCGTTACGTCGGCGGCCGGGACGGCGGTATCGATGAGCAGTGCGATGTCCTGGATAACGGCCGGGAAGCGCGATTGGGCCTGGTGCTGCACCGTCCCCTTCGAGGCGGAGAGGAGCTTCTCGACGTCCAGCTCGAAGAGGTAAACGGGCACGTCGATTTCGAACTGAGCGGCGACCTGCGGGTGCACCTGGCCGAACACGCCGGCCCTATCTTCGCCCGCGAGGATCGCAGCGGTGCGACCTCGCAGGAGCGAGTACTCCTCGCCGGCCTTGAAGGTCGAGACGATGTTGGCGCGCTCCAGCGTCTCCTCCAGCAGCCCCTTGGCATCGAAGAAGTCGACTGGCTCTTCAAGAGGCTCTCCCCATCGCCCTTCGCGCATACCGGCGACGGCGCCAACGATGAGCTCTCGCTCGTCCGGCAGGTCGTCGGGGCGGGTCATGTAGGCTCGGGCCGACTCGAACACGGCGATGGTGCCTCGATTGCGCCGGAGGTTGTTCGAGACGGTCTGGAGCACGCTGGCGCGCAGTGAGGTGCGCATGACCGACTGCTCCTGGTTCATCGGGTTATCGAGGCGCAGGGGCGGGTGCACCTCCATCATCTCCGGCGGCGAGACCTTGAGCAGGGTCTCGGGCGAGGTGAGAGGGTACGTGAGGATCTCCTGCAATCCGGCCGCAACGGCAGCATCTCGCAGCTTCTCGCGCAGGTCGCGCAGCGGGTCGTCCTGGGGCGCCGGCATCGAGCCCGCGAGCGGCAACGATGCGAGCTTGTCGTAGCCGGTGACGCGGGCGAGCTCTTCGACCACGTCGTCTGCCTGCGTCACGTCCGTGCGCCAGTACGGGGCGCGCACGACGTAGCGGTCCGGCGGCACCCAGCGCGAGCCGAAGCCGAGGTCCGTGAGCGCGGTACGTACGGTCGTAGTGGGCAGATCGAGGCCCAGCATCTGGTCGATGCGCCTTCGCGTAACGACGACGCGCGTATCGGAGCGCTTGACCGGGTACGTGTCGATCAGGCCCTTGGCGGCGCGACCGCCCGTGTGCTCGACGAGCAGCGCCATGGCGCGCCGCGCTGCAACGGCGGCGAGCTCGGGGTGGAGCCCCTTCTCGAACCGGATCGAAGCCTCGGAGCGGAGGCCGAGGGCGCCACTGGTGCGTCGTACGCTGATCGGGTCGAAGTTGGCCGCTTCGAGGAGGATGGTTGTAGTTCCCTCCCCCACTTCGGATTCGGAGCCGCCCATGACGCCGGCGACGGCAATAGGCGCCCTGCCGTCCGCGATGACGAGCATGTCGGGCGTGAGCTCGCGGTCGACGTCATCGATGGTGCGGATGCGCTCTCCCGCTTCGGCGCGCCGGACGACGATGCGGTTACCGCTGACCTTGCGCAGGTCGAAGGCATGGAGGGGCTGTCCCATCTCCAGCATGACGTAGTTCGTTATGTCGACGATGTTGTTGATCGGGCGCATGCCGGCAGCGACGAGGCGCTCCTGCATCCACTGCGGCGAAGGACCGACCTTCACGCGTTCGATCACGCCGGCGAGGTAGCGCGGGCAGAGGTCCTTGGCCTCGATGCTAACGGAGGCCTTCTGGCTTGCGGTCTGGGTACCGGATTCCGGGTAGATGCGCTCCGGCTCCTTGACCTTGGTGTGGGTCTGAGCGGCCACCTCCCAGGCGACGCCGAGCATCGACATGTGGTCGGGGCGGTTCGGCGTCACTTCGAGCTCGAAGATCGTGTCGCCGTAGTAGTCGCGCAGGGGCTGCCCAACCGGCGCCTCCTCCGGCAATTCGATGATGCCGGTGTGGTCTTCCGACAGGCCGAGTTCGCGCTCCGAGAGCACCATGCCGGCCGATTCGACGCCGCGGATCTTCGAGGCTTTGAGCGTGGTCCACTCGCCGGTGTGGCCATCGCGCAATCGCGTGCCTTCGGGCGCGAACGCCACGTGCAGGCCGACGGCAACGTTCGGGGCGCCGCACACGACGGTGGGCTCGAAGTCGCCACCGGCGTCGACGGTGACAAGGCGGAGGCGGTCCGCGTTGGGATGCGGGTTGACTGCCAGCACCTCAGCGATGCGGATGCCGTCCCACTCATCGCCGCGGGAGATGATGCGCTCCACCTTGACGCCGGCGATGCTCAGGCGCTCCGCCAGGTCCTTCGGCGCCATCGTGATCGGCACGTAATCAGATAACCACTTGAGTGAAACAAGCATGGCTCAGGCCCTTAGAACTGGCGCAGGAAGCGCAGGTCGTTCGAGTAGAAGTGACGGATGTCGTCGATGCCGTGCCGCAGCATGGCGATGCGCTCCACGCCGAAGCCGGCGGCAAAGCCCGTATAGCGATCGGCGTCATAACCGACGTTCTCGATGATTTCGCGGTGCACCATGCCGGCGCCGCAGATCTCCAGCCAGCCCTCGTTGCCGCAGGAGCGACAGCCCTCGCCGCCGCAGATGCCGCACTCGATATCGACCTCGGCACCGGGCTCCACGAAGGGGAAGTAGTGGCATCGGAAGCGCACCTTGCGGTCTCGGCCGAAGAGGGACTGAGCGAGCTGGGTAAGAGCGCCCTTCATGTGGCTCATGTTGATGCCCTCGTCCACGGCCAGGAGCTCCACCTGGTGGAACATCCACTCGTGCGTGGCATCCGTGGCTTCGTAGCGGTAGACACGGCCCGGCACGGCGACACGAATCGGCGGCTCGTGCTTCTCCATGAACCGAATCTGGTTCGGCGACGTCTGGGTGCGCAGCAGCAGGCGCTTCTCCTGCAACGTGCCATCGACCCAGAAGGTGTCCTGCGTGTCGCGCGAAGGGTGGTGGTCCGGTATGCGCAGGGCGTCGAAGTTGTAGTACTCCCACTCGACCTCGGGCCCTTCGGCGACCTGGAAGCCCATCTCACCCAGGGCATCGAGCATGTCGCGCAGGGTCTGGGTGATGGGATGGAGGCGCCCGACCAGGTTCTTGCGGCCCGGCAGCGTCACATCGATGGCGTCTGCTTCGAGTCTGGCCATCGCCTCGCGGTCGACCTGGACACGGCGTTCATCAAGGGCCGACTCGAGGGCGCCTCGAAGGGCATTGGCCGCGGCACCAGTGGTACGGCGTTCTTCCGGCGGTAGCCCGCCCAGTCCGCGCAGGATCTGGGTGACAGCGCCCTGGCGGCCCAGGTATGAGATGCGCCACTGGTCCAGGGTTGTCGCGTCCTCCGCCTTCGTAAGCTCATCGAGAGCTTGGCTACGCAGGGTATCGAGGTCGGGCAACGTGGGCACTCCTCCGGGCAATACATGTGCAGGGCGGGTAGGCAGCCATTATCCTTGCGCCGGCTGGTGGGGGTCAACGGTAACCGAAGCCGCCAATGCGGACAGAAATGACTTCTAGGCTTACTTGAAGAAGCCAGCCACGAGGTCCGCCGGGATGATCTCAACCTCGTTGCGGGTGTCGGCGGCATCGCTGAACGCGAAGCCGCCGTCGGGCATGGCGACGACACCGACCGGCTTCGACGTCGGCAGAGGTTGCCATGTCCCGACCTCGGAGCCATCAGCGTTGAACAACACGAGCTCTCCCGTCTCCGGCTTCGAGACCAGGATTCGGCCGCTGGTAAGGACCGTGACGTAGGGTTTGTCGACGACCTGCTGGCTGGTCCAGCCGACCGGGATGGTGCCCTTCGCCTGGCCGTCCGTCGAGAGGCGCCGGATGTCGCCGGTCCAGTCGCTGGTCACGAGCAGGTCGCCGTTGCTATCGAACGTGACGCTCACGGGCTCTGAGAAGCCCGTGATGCCCGTCGTTGCGCCACCGGCGTCCAGAGGCTCCCCGTCCTTCGAGAAGTGGAGCACACGCTGATTGCCGGTGTCCGTGATCCAGAGCGTGCCGTCGGCGGCGATGGCGATATCGCGCGGGCCGAAGAGGTTGAGGGGGTTCGTGGCGTCCGTGCCCGGCGTGCCCCAACTGGCGACGAACTCGAGGTCGGGCGAGAACTTCTGGATGCGATGGTTCCAGGTGTCGGCAACGTAGATGTAGCCCTCGTCATCGACAGCGACGCCCCAGGGCTCCTTGAACTGCCCCGGCCCCGTGCCTGGCCTGCCGAAGGACGCGACGTAGTTGCCTTCGGCGTCGAACTCCTGGATGCGGTTGTTGCGGCTGTCGGCCACCCAGAGGTTACCGACCTTGTCGACGGCCATATCGGCCGGCTGCCAGAGCTCGCCGCGCACACCGGTGCCGAGCTGGGCCTGGGCGTTGCCGATGAGGATGCGGCCGTCCGCCAGCTTCGTGGGCTCGTGCGGCGGCACGTCGGAACTGGGCGCGCTATCGAAGGCCGAGAGGTCGTTCGGGAAGAAGGCGACGCCATCGATCGAGCCCGTGTCGGACTCGGCCCGGCGGTGGAAGAAGAAGTGAATGAGCGAAGAGCGCGAGGACGAGTGCAAAAGCACCTCTGCAGCGTCCTTGAAGTTCAGATCGCGATACGTCTCGTTGAACCACCAGCGGTGCTTATACGGCGTCTGGGAGTACTGGGACGGGTCGATCTTGCTCACGTTGCTGCGGTTGATCAACAGCACGGCCCCGGCAGGCGGCGTGTAGTTGGCGCCGATATCCGCGAAGCTCACGCTGTGGAAGTCGCGCAGGT
Source organism: uncultured Chloroflexia bacterium (assembly GCA_963731765.1). Classification (GTDB taxonomy): domain Bacteria; phylum Chloroflexota; class Dehalococcoidia; order DSTF01; family WHTK01; genus WHTK01. The sequence goes on along the minus strand of CAVSWS010000041.1, from coordinate 35,245 downwards.
ACCAGGCCCAGGGCCAGGCAAAGCTATCGGCGTTGTCGACCACGATGGGCAGGTTGTGACCGAGGCCGGAGCGCTGCGCCAGCGTATCGATGCGGTCGCGCAGCTCGGGAATGTCGTGCGAGGTCTGGGTGTAGACCATCAGCTCGACGGGCGTGTCGTCGTTCTTGAAGGCGAGCGTGAGGCTGGCGCGCATCGTGAGGGTGAAGAGGGCTGTGACGCCGATGACGAGAAGGGCGCGTCCAAACGCCTTGTTGCCCGCGGCAAGCCCCGCGACGAGGTAACCCACGATCGCGACAGGCACAAGAGCGAGTACCCATACAGCGAACCACGGGTCGACCTTGCCGGAGAGCGAAAGCAGCGCCAGCAACACGGCGCCGATCGCCAGGGTCGAAAGCGTTACCTGCAGCTCGGTCGAGGTCAGCGCGGCGATCAGGGCATTGCGGGGCGGTACTTCCGCCTGCTCCCCTTCACGCTGAAGGAAGGATGGGATGTCGACGGGACTACCGTCTGGAGGCTGCGACCTGCCGATAGCAAGTGACGCAATTAGCCAGACGCCAAGGCCCGCGGCCAATGCGTAGCCGGCAACCTGCGCTGCACCGCTGCCATCGACCATGAGCATGACGGCGGCAACGGTGACGGCGGCACCCGCGATGGCGGTCGCCCAGCGACTGCCTCGAAGCTCCACCAGCTCGAGAGCGCGGGCGAGGGTAATCGCGGCGATGAGCACCAGCGGCAGGGCAATGTGCGTCTCCAGCCAGGGCATCTTCTCGCCGGCGATCGAGAGGCCGATGAAGATGCCGACGGCCCAGAACACAAGCCACCGCTTGAGTGAGTCGCCACGCACGGCGAGCCAGACGGCTCCAGCTGCCGCGACGAGCAGGGGCAGGAATTCGTACAGGGGCGTCAGGAGCGCGTAGTAGTAGTCCGGCTGGTTACCGCGCCGCACGTCGTGCTGAGCCAGCCAGTAGTCGAGCGAGCCCCAGATGCCGGAGAAGAAGCCGTCCATGTTGGTGAAGCCCGTCGTAAACAGCAGAACGAACGGGACGTAGAAGAAGGCGGCGGCGATGATCCAGGTCTTCGGCCGCCAGAGCAACCCGACGTAGAGCGATGCGACCATGAGGGTGCCGACTGTGCTCACACGCAGGAAGGTTTCGTCCGAAACGTTGTAGCCCTGGTCGCCGACGAATGGGAGCACCTGTATGCCGGCTGCGAACTGCGGCAGGCTCAGGGTGCCCATGATGATCAGGACATCGGCGATGCGCGGCAGCTCGGCGCGACCGAACCGGAAGCGTGAGCCCACCAGCGGCCACAGTACGGCGATGAGCCAGGCAACGGGCGCCAGCAGCCCAGTGCGAATCGCGACCTGCCGGTCGGAGACTGCCTCATCGGCCCGGCGCTTGCCGAGCTCGACGGCGAGCATGCAGTCGATGAAGACGAGAAAGATCGCGACGGTGATGAAGGTGACTTCCTTCGTTGCGAAGCTCAACGCCAGTACCGCAGCCAGGCCGAATAGCCAACGCTCCTTGCCTTCGTCCAGGTAGCGCCAGATGCAGATCACCATGGCGAAGGTCCAGACGACGATGTAGATGTCGTTGCGCAGGAAGCGGCTGAAGTAGAGCAACGACGGCGAGAACATGAACAGCACGGCCGCGATGATCACAGCGGGCATGCCGATCTGCTTGCGCAGCAGGTAGGGCATGCCGACGAGCGCCGTGCCGAACAGCGCAGGTACTAATCGCGCCGTCATATCTGAGTCGCCGAAGAGCAGGTATGCGAGGGCGGTGGAGTGGAAAAGGAAGGGACCGTGCATCAGCGGGTTGTGCTGATAGCCGTCCCCGCTGTAGAGGTACCAGGAGTACGTGGCATGCAGGCTCTCGTCGTGGTGCAGGGCCATGTCGCCGAGGTTCCAGAGGCGAAACACCAGCGCCACGAGCATGAGCGATGCCATGATCAGCAACTCGGAGCGCGCCATGGCCCACGCGGTAATGCTCGAACGTGGCAGCGAGATCCCTCGGCCCAGCGTTGCCTCAGCCACCCCTACCCATCCCTTCGATCCTCAAGACTTGGGCCTCAAGGCGCCGCCCCCGTGCTGTCCGTGTCCGGCGAGATGCTCATCGGCGGGACGCGATAGAGCGTTGCTGTGCCGGCGTTGGCCACGGCCTGCAGACTCTGGAACTTCGCCAGGCCTTCGGGCGGGTACGTTGCCCGCTCGACCGTGCCAACTACGACGTAGGTCACACCATATTGTTGCAGGATCGAGAGCGCCTCTTCTAGAGAGCCTGTCTCATACACGGCATCTACAGCTGCTTTACGCTGCGAGATGACGTCTGGATCACGTCCCCACTGCTGCTCATGTCCGGGCCAGCCCAGCACCGTGGGCACACCAGTCCAGGCAGAAATGCGTCCGGCCGCGGAGTATTGCCCGCCCACGGCTTCGACCAGCCTGTCGCCGGGGTCGGCGTTGTTGCGCAGCCAGAGCACGAGGCCCATCTCGATCGAGGAGGGCGTGTTGTACACATACTGGAGGCCGTTCAGGGTCCGATTGGCGCGCGAGAGTCCGTCGGTGCGGGAGAGCGTGGCGCTGAGGGGGTAAAGGAGCGCGCCCGCCACGAGCAGCACCGCGACACCGCTCCAGGCGCCTCGCAGCATCTGCAGTGAGGGCTTCTTTTCGGCCGTGAGCTCACCAAAGAGCCACCAGCCGCCCACCGCACCCGAGACGCCGAGGAGCAGCCACGCCTGGTAGTAGAACTTGAACACCGTGTTGAGCCGGGAGCTGAACACGTCGGTCACGTAGAAAAACTCGGCGCCGTAAATCAGCAGGAAGGCCGTCGTCATCGCGGCCAGCACCGGCACGAGCAAGGTCGAGCTCTCGGCACGCTGCCGGACGACGCTCGACAGTGCCAGGATCGACGCCACCAGCGAGCCCGCGAAGAACAGAGCCGTCAGCCAGTTCCAGCCTCTCGCCGTAATCGCGTCGGGCACCTCGCCGGCGCCGTGACGGGCGGCGATGAGTAGCACCCAGAGCACAAGCAGCGTTAGCGGCACGGCGGTAGCGCGCAGGAGGCGGCTTCGCGTTCGGGCTTCGGCGTCTCGATACAGCCAGTAGAGGGGAAGCGGCAGCGCGACGGCCATGATGGCGCCCCAGAACAGGAAGGCCTGCATCGGACGAGTCGCCCCGTCCCGCACCGCATCGACGAAGCCGGCCTGGCTCGAGAAGCTGACGTAGAACGGGATGTAGAGCACCACGCTCAGCACGGCCAGGGGCGCCATGAAGCCTGCGGTGTCTCCCAGCGCCTGTCTGGCGTCTCGGCTCACCATGAGGTTACGCACCAGCACGAGAAGAGCGATGAGGAAGCCGAAGGTCGGCAGGTCCCAGGTGTTGAGGAAGGCGAGGCCGCCGAGCAGGACGCTCGATAACAGGAGAAGGAGTCGGTTGCGCTTCCAGGTTTCGAAGTGCAGGCCTTCGCCCGCCTGCCAGAACGAGAGACCGAGGCCAAAGGCGGTGAGCACGAAGGGTAGCGCCATGACATGAGGGTGGAGGTCACCGAGGATGAAGCTGAAGAAGGGGAACTCGGTGATCGTGCCGGCGTTGGGCGAGATGCGCGTGGCGCGCCACCACCACCAGAAGTCCGTCTGGTCTGTGGGGTACTTGATACAGACCACCGGCGTCAGACAGGAATCGCTGGCCTGAGCGTTGGGCGAGCCCCGATATGTCGGCAGCGGACTCGACGGAGGCGGGCAGTGCGTCGTTCGCAGCGGCGAACTCGAGGACGCCCTCCAGGTTGCCGGCCACCATCACAAGCACGATTGCTGCGACGCCCACGCCGACCGCCGTCCTGAAGGCGACACGCCGCAGGGCGCTGACAATTTCGAAGCCGAGGCCGAACGCAGCCGTCGCTGCCAGCGCCACCGTGCCAGCCAGCGCGAGGTTGAACGTCACGGCGGTGTCGAGCGCCGCGAGCTTGCCCACCATGGCGTTGATTACGTAGCCGAAGTAGTAGTAGCTGATGCCGTAGCCGGACAGCCAGGGGTCGTTCGGTGCGTAATAGGTGCTACGGCTGGAAGCGTTGAGGAACATGAAGTCCATCGGCTTCTCGGTACCGGAGATCTCTGGAATGAAGGACTTGATGTGGGCCGCCACGAAGAGGCCGACAAGAAAGATCACCTCGGTGGCAATAAAGAGGCCCTGACGCTCCTGGAGCGCTTCGAGGTACTCACGCCAGCGGCGTCGCAGCAGAAGGTAATCGAGCGCGACGAGGGCGATGAGCACCCAGACGATCGTGCCCGGCCGGTTGGTCATGAGGTGCAGGCTGAGCAGCAGCCAGAACAGGTAGCCGGTCAGCAGGAGGCCCAGCGGTTTGGCGAAAGCGATGCCCTGCCCCGGCAGTCGGCGGAACAGCGTCATGGCGATCGGCAGGGCGATCAGACCGATGACCGAGATAACCAGCCACCAGCGAAACGTCTCGAGAATCATCGTGCGGGGTTGAAGACTCCCTGGCGGTTATTCAAACAAAGCTTCGACGAAGGCTTCGGCGTCGAACGGACTGAGGTCGTCCTCACCCTCGCCGGTGCCGACGAAGCGCACCGGCAGGCCCAGCTCATCGCTGATGGCGAAGACGATGCCGCCCTTCGAGGTGCCGTCCAGCTTGGTGAGGGCGATGGCCGTCACGTCCACCGCCTCGGCGAAGGCTTTCGCCTGCAGAAGGGCGTTCTGGCCCGTCGTGGCGTCGAGGACGAGGAGCACCTCATGCGGCGCCGTCGGGTCGCGGCGCTCAATGACGCGACGGACCTTGCGCAGCTCCTCCATCAGGTTGAACTTTGTGTGCAGACGTCCCGCCGTATCCACGATGCAGACGGCTGCGTTGCGACTCTGCGCAGCGCCCACGGCATCGTGTGCCACGGCACCGGGATCGGCGCCCTCCTTGTGCGCCACCACCTGCGCGCCGACCTGATTCGCCCAGCTCGTGAGCTGGTCGATCGCGGCGGCTCTGAACGTGTCGCCCGCCGCGACGACGACGGTCTCGCCTTCCTTGACGTACAGGTGGGCGAGCTTGGCGATGCTGGTTGTCTTGCCGGTACCGTTGACGCCAACGACCAGGATGACGCCCGGCCGAGGCGGTGTCTCGACGTCGTCACCCCAGAGCTGGCCCTTCAGCGGCACAGACTCGAGGATGTCGATGAGCTCGTCCTTGAGGATCTCGCGCACCTCGTGCGGGTCTTTAACGTGCTCGTCCTCGACGTAGCCCTTCACGGCTTCGAGGATCTTCTCGCTCGTCTTCACGCCAACGTCGGCGCCGAGGAGCACCTCCTCGAGGTCGAGCCAGAGGTCCTCATCAATGCTGCCACGGTCGAGGATGCCGGCAATACGCCCGAACCAGCTGCGCTTTGTGCGCGCCAGGGCGACTTCGGTCTTCTCCTCGACCTGTTCTTTGGGGGCTGCGCGCCGGAAAAGGGGCAAGGCGGGGCTCCTTGTTAGTCGTTGGTTTTAGTCGTCAGCTATCAGTAAACGCCAGAACGATCTTAGCAGTCACCAGCTCAATTCTTCAGGTCGTCCAGCTTCAGCGACAGGATGCGCGACGTGCTATCAGAGCCCATCGAGACGCCGTAGATCGAGTCTGCCGCCTCGATGGTGCGCGGGTTGTGGGTGATGAGGATGAACTGCGTCTTCTTACCGAGTTCCTTGAGGGCATCGACGAAGCGGCCGACGTTCGTCTCATCCAGGGCGGCGTCGACCTCGTCCAACACGCAGATGGGCGACGGGTGCGCCTCCAGCAATGCAACGAGCAGGGCGAGCGCCGTCAGCGTGCGCTCGCCGCCCGACAGCATGGCGATGGCGTTGACGCGCTTGCCCGGCGGCTGGGCCACGATCTCGATGCCGGTGTTGGCGAAGTCGTCCGGCTGGGTCAGGCTGAGGTGGGCCTTGCCGCCGTTGAAGAACGAGTCGAAGTAACGCGTGAACTCTCGGTCGACGATGGCGAACGTCTCCTTGAGTCGGACGCGGATGGTGTGCTCCAGCTCATCGATGGCGGACTGCAGGGTTGCTTCGGAGCCGGTGAGGTCATCGACCTGGCCCTGCAGGAAGTCGTAGCGCTCCTTGCTCTCTGTGTAGTCGGCGTGGGCCTGTTCATTCACGGGGCCGAGGGCGCGAATGCGGCGGCGCAGGTCACCGACACGGGAGCGCAGCGTTTCGAGGTCGACCTCGGCAGCGCCACGGATCGGAGGCAAACGGCCCTGCTCCCCGACCTCGCCCTCCGGCTCAGTGCGCACCTCAGGCACGACCTGTGAGCCTTCCGGCCGGTAGCCCTCGTTCGACATCGTCTCGCGCAAGACTTCGAGCTCATCGGTGCGCAGCTTCACAGCGGATTCGGCTTCGATGTGAGAGCGCTCGGCGTTGAGGAGGCGCGTGCGGATCTCGGCCAGTTGCTCGCCCATGCTGCGGGCACGCGACTGCAGATGCGAGAACTCGCCCTCCGCCGGGACCATTTCGGCTCGCAGCGCCTCGAGGGCGTCTCGGGCGGTAGTGAGCTCAGCGTTCGTGGTGTGGTCGCGCTCCTGGATCTCGCGCGCCTCGACGTCCAGCGCCGTCAGCGATTGCTCGCGTACCTGCAGGCGCTGATCCGCGCGCGCAAGGTTCGACTGCAGGATCTCGATCTGCTTGGCCAGTGACCGGGCCTCCCCCTCGAGGTCGGCGTGCGCGGCGGCGGCCTCGGAGACCGCGTCGATGGTGGCGCTGCGGTGCGGCGCCATGGCTTCCAGGGCTTCCCTGTCGCGCTGCAGGACCTCGGCGGCCTCACGCGCGTCTTCCTCGTACTGGTGGCGCTCGGCGGCGAGGCGCTGTCGGCGTCCCATCCAGTCCGTAGCGTCGTTACCCCGCGCGAGCTCGTTCCACAGCGTACGGCCTTCGCTGCGCAGGAGGATGAAGCGGCCTCGATTTTCCTGCAGGGCGCTCTGATGGCGGTTGCGCTCGGCTCGTAGCTCGGCGAGCTGGGGTTCCAGGCGCGACAGCTCCTCGCGCGTTCCGGCGAGAGCCTCGTTCTCGCGTTCCAGGCGGCTCTCTACCTCGCGCTTGCGGGCCTCTGCCTGAGCGATCCTGGGTGGTAGCTCCTCCAGCTCTCGTTGGCGGCCAAATGACTCGATAGCCACGCGCGCTGCGCCGCCGGCCACGGAGCCGTTGGGCCGCAGGTAAACGCCATCGAGCGTCACGACAGAGCCGAGGCCACGTCGCAGCACCTCGCGCGCCAGCTGCACGCTCTCGACGACGATGATGCGGCCGAGCAAGGCATCGACCAGGTTGCGGAAGCGGTTGTCGCAGCGGACGAGGCGCGAGGCCACTCCGATGATCCCGCGCTCTCGCAGCAGGTTCAGCGGTGGCGACGACTTCACGGCATCGAGGGGGTATAGGATGGCGCGACCGGCCTGGTGCGCCTCCAGCTCTTCCAGGGCTGCGAGAGCGGCGGGCAGGTTCTCGAACACGAGGGCCTGCACGTTCTCGGCCAGCGCGGCTTCGATGGCGCGTTCGAGACCCGGAGGCACACGCACGATGTCTTGCACGAGGCCGACCAGACCCTCGGCTGCCCGGCCGCGCATCTCGTCCGTCTCATCGCCCAGTAGGAAGCGCGCGGCGGAGTCGACTCCCTCGGAGGCGTTCTGGAGGCTCAGCAGCATGGATTCTTGCGACTTGAGCTGCGAGACCTGGCTTTCGACCTGCATTGCCTCACGCTCAAGGTTCTGGATGTTCTGGCGAGTCGTCTCCAGCATGGCGGTGAGGCCGTGGCGTTCCTGGTCGGCGTCGGTAATCTGCGCGTCAAGCACACGCAGGCTACGCTGCAGGCCGTCGTACTCACGGCCGAGCTCCTTGAGCTGCACCATGAGGTCTCGCTGGCGTTCGGCGCGGCGTTCAACCTCACCCTCGGCGCGCGACTCCTCTTGCGTGATGCGCTCCATAGCCGCCGTCGCATCACGAATACCCCGCTGCGCCCGTGCGACGGCCTCTTCGCCCTCCGCGACGCGTCTGCGCAGGCCGGCGTACTCCTGCTCCAGCGTGTTCATCTCCTGGCGCCGCGTCTCGATCAGGCCCTTCGCCTCTTCGATGTCAGGGAGGATGTTGCTGCGACGCTCCATCGCCTGGTTCAGCGAGGTCTGGACGTCGGCCCGCTCGTCTCGCAGCGACTGCAGTTCCGCCTCGATTTCGGTGCGGCGGCGTCCGTGGTTCTCAACCCGCTCGGCGTCGAAGGTGAGACGCTGCTCCAGGGAATGCACCTGGTCGGAGAGGGACCGGTGGCGCGAGCGACGCTCTCCGATCTCCTTCTCCCGCTCGACCACGGCGGCGGTGAGAGCTGCGAGTCCTTCTTCTGTCGCCCTGGCCTCGTTCTGGACGACGACAAGGGCCTGCGTCTTCTGGTCGAGGGCGGCACGGGCAGCCGTGAGCTCGTCCTGGGCGTCGTGCCAGAGGTGGGCGTAGAGCTCTCGCAACGTCTCGGCCAGCTCCGAGGCGAGCTTACCGTGTTCGGCGGCACGCGTTGCCTGCTTCTCCAGCTGGGCCAACCGAGGGTGGATCTCTTCGATCAGCATCGTGACGCGCTCGAGGTTATCGCGGGTGGCCGAGAGGCGGTCGCGCGCTTCGTCCAGACGCGTACGGAGCAATCGCACGTCCGCGGCCTCTTCCAGCAGGCGGCGGCGCTCCTCCGGCCGCATGAGCAGTACCTCTTCGACGAGGCCCTGGCCCATGAAGGCGTAGCTGTTCTGACCCACCTGGGCACGCAGGAACAGGTCGACCACGTCACGCAGCCGGACCTTCGTCTTGTTGATCAAGTACTCGCTATCGCCGTTGCGGTAGGCGCGGCGACTGACAACGACCTCGCTGTAGTCGACAGGCAACCAGCCTTCCGAGTTGTCCAGGGTCATCGAGACGTCGGCCATGCCCACGGCGGAGCGCTGACTGGAGCCGGAGAAGATCACGTCTTCGAGGCGGCGGGCACGCAGGATGCGCGAGTGCTGCTCGCCGAGCACCCAGCGAATCGCCTCGGCGACGTTGCTCTTGCCGGAGCCGTTAGGGCCAACGACAGCCGTGACGCCCGGCCCGAACTCGAACATCGTCTTGTTTGCGAAGCTCTTGAATCCCTGCAGCTCGAGGCGCTTGAGATACACGATCAGGCCTCGTTCTCGGCGGCTTGAGCCGGTGCAGTCTCGGCCGGTGCAGTCTCGAAGGGATACGAGGCGAGCGCATCCTTGGCGGCCTCGCGCTCGGCTTCCTGCTTGCTGTGGCCGGTGCCGCTGCCCAGCACTTCGCCGTGGATCTGGGCCTCTACCGTGAACACCTTGCGGTGCTCGGGGCCTTCTTCATGCACGGTGCGATACGTCGGCGCGCGCTGCCAGCGGGCCTGCACGATCTCCTGCAGCTTCGACTTGGGGTCGACCGGCGTGGGTCGTCCCTGCAGGTCCAGCTCGTCCCCCAGGGCATCGAAGATGAACTGGCGCGCCACTTCCAGGCCACGGTCGATGCAGATGGCGCCAACGACGGCCTCGAACAGGCTCGCGAGATTCTGGGCGCGTTCCCGGCCTCCGGCGGCCTCTTCACCTCGACCGAGTAACAGAAAGTCGCCGAGGCTCAGACCGCGTGCGAAGGCTGCCAGGCTATCGCGGCGCACCAGGTAGCCGCGCCATTCCGTGAGGTCGCCCTCGTCACAGTCGGGGCAATCGCGGAACAGGCGCTCCGCTACGACGTAGCTCAGGACGGCATCGCCGAAGAACTCCAGGCGCTCGTTGGACTCCTGTCCGTCCGCGGGGTACTCGTTCATGTAGGAGCGATGCACGAACGCCTCATGCAGCGTGATGCGGTTCTCAAACGTGAGACCGAGGCGTGCTTCGACCTGCTCTTCGAAGGACGGCATCAGGCAATCCCTCCGAAAGCAGACGAGACGAGATGGCGGCAGACCAATGTGGGCTTCCGGAGGAGCCCCGATGGCATCGGGGTGAAGAGCGGGCTGATTACCCAGCTTCCTCCTGACAAGGAGGGCACCTCTCTGATTACGATGGTAGCCTGTTGAGGCCCCGATTTACCGGAAAGCATAGGCTTCGATAACTCGGGGTGTCAACTAAAGCAGGCTCAACCGCGTAATCGCTATAACATTATTGTGACTGAATCTGGCCTGGCCGAATCGCTGCTGCGGCGCCTCGAATCCGAGGGCCAGCCGGCGATGCTGCGCGCCCTCGAAGTCTGTCGAAGCATCTGCCGGGAGCGCGAGATTGCCCTGTACATCGTGGGCGGGACGGTGCGCGACCTGCTGCTCGGTCGCCAGGGCTACGACCTCGATCTGACTCTGGAGAGCGACGTGTCGCCGGTGGCTGAAGTGCTGGCAGAGGCAACGGACGGCAAGGCTGTAACCCACGACCGGTTCGGCACTGCGAGTGTCTCCGGGCCGGGCTTCCGCCTCGACCTCGCCCGTGCGCGCCGCGAGACCTACCCTCATCCCGGCTCCCTGCCCGTCGTAGAGCCCGCCACGCTCACGGAAGACCTGCACCGGCGCGACTTCACGATCAACGCCATCGCCCTGCGACTGGCACCGGAGCCGGTCGAAGTCATCGACCCGTTTCGGGGCGTGGCGGACGTGCGCAGCAGCCTCGTGCGCGTGCTGCACGATGGCAGCTTTCAGGACGACGCCACGCGTATGCTGCGGGCCGTGCGCTATGCCTCCCGTCTCGAGTTCAAGATTGCGACCCAGACCGCCGCGCTTATCCGGAACAGCCTCGAATCGCTCAGGACGATCAGCGGCCCGAGGCTGCGACGAGAGCTATCGCTATTGTTCGAGGAGACGTCGGCCGTGAGGGGCGCGCGGTTGGCGCAGGAGCTTGGCGTGCTGAACGCTATCCACCCCGCGCTGGGCCTGAGCAACGACGTGGCGACACGATGGCAGGCCGCGATCGACGGCTCGGCGCTGGCATCACAGGCGGAGTTGGGCTTCTGTGTCGTGGCCAACCCGAAGGACGAAGGCACCGCTGCGTCCGTATCGCAGTGGCTGCACCTGGATGGTCGCGTCGAGCTCGCGCTGAACGACCTCGTGCGCCTGAGATCGCAATCGCCTAAGCTGGCGACGATGCTAGACACACCTTCTCAGGCAACGGAGCTTCTCGACCACTACGTGCCGTCTGCCGTCTGGGCCGAGGCGGTACTGGCCGGCCGCGACACGGCGACCGTCTGCCTCAACTACCTGACAACCTGGCGCCACGTGCGACCGGCACTCACCGGCAGCGACCTGCTGGCTCTCGGCGTGAGCCAGGGCGCCGCGATAGGCGAAACGCTGCGCCGTCTGCGCGCCGCAAGGCTGGACGGCCACATCACCACGCGCGAGGACGAGATCGCCCTGGCCAGGGGGCTTTCGTGAGCCGGCGCCGGCGCGACCTGGGGCCGCAGGGCGATTGGAACTTCTTCTCATTCCCCGTTTACTTCGGAGCGGCAGTGGGCGCCCTGATCTCCTTCTTCGGGACGATCTTCCTGGGCTACATCTGGTTCTACGTCATCGTCCTGCTGATGTCATGGGCCATGGCGCACCTGATCAACCGGACGATCATCCGGCGCCGTCAGGAACGACAGAAGCAGCGCGAGGAAGAGGACGAGCGTGAACGCCGGGCTCTGGAAGCGCGCGCTGCTTCCCAACGCACGAACGACGATGCGTCGCGCGCGGCCCGTCGTCGCCGCCGCACCCGGCGCAGCAAAGGCTCCGACTCGAGCGACTAGGCTTCGGCGAAGCGCTGGAGGATAGCGGCGATGTGCTTGGTGCCGCGCCGATAGTCCTCGATGCGCACGTGCTCGTCCGGCGCATGGTCGCGACCGCCGACGTAGTTGATGCCCGCCATGACGGTCGCCAAGCCGAGCTCGTGCACGAAGTGGTACATCGGCCCCGTCGCCGCCATGCTGGGCACGAGGTAGGCTTCCCGGCCGTAGGCGTCGATGGCCGCCTTCTGCACGATGTCGATGAAGGGGTCGTCCATGGGCGTACGCGCGGCCTTCTCCGATGACGACTGCTTGACCACGATGTCATCGAAGCCGAAGCGCTCGAGATGGGCTCGAAGCTTGGCGATGAGGTCGTCCGGGTCCTGGTCGTCCACCAGGCGGAAGTCCAGCTTGGCGGATGCGCGGGCCGGCAGCACTGTCTTGGTCCCCCGCCCCTGGTAGCCGGAGCTGAGGCCGTTGATCGTGCAGGTGGGCTCGAAGATGTGCCGGCGGCGGTAGTCGACGTCCTTCACGCCGAGGACCGCATCGTGCAGGCCAAGGCTTTCGAGGAACTGCTCGCCGTCGTCCGGCATCATGCGCAGGGCGGCCAGCTCTTCCTCCGTCGGCGACTTCACACCGTCGTAGAAGCCATCGATGAGGATGTGCTCCTCGGGGTCCTTGATGCTGCCGAGGGCCCAGGCGAGTCGCCAGGCCGGGTTCGGTACCACGGTGCCAAAGGACGAGTGCACGTCGCGGTTCGGGCCCTGCACCTCGATGTCGACGCAGAGCAGGCCCTTGGCGCCGAGCATGAGCGTGGGGCTGCCGTCCCAGAGCGCGTAGCCCCATTCCCAGATGCAGGCGTCGGCGGCGAACAAGGAGCCGTGCTGCTTCATGAAGGGCGCAATCTCCGGGCTGCCGATCTCCTCGTCGCCCTCGATGAAGAACTTCACGTTGCAGGGCAGGCTGCCGTAGGCCTGCTTCAGGGCCCGGATCGCCAGCATGCGCGAGACGATATTGCCCTTGTCGTCCGAGATGCCACGGCCGTAAATCGCGTCGCCGCGACGCTGTGGCTCGAAGGGCGGTGACGTCCACTCGTCCAGCGGGTCCGGTGGCTGCACGTCGTAGTGGTTGTAGAACAGCATCGTCTTCGCCGTGTTAAGGCCGGGGTGTTCGGCATACACGACGGGGTAGGCGCCGCCCTGCTTCGGCAGCACGCGCGTCTCGAAGCCCTCCGCCTGCAGGAGCTTCACCGTGTGCTGCGCCGTCTCCTCGATGGCGGTGCCGTGGGCGCTGACCGTGGGCAGACGCGCGTACTCGACCAGCTCGTCGAGGGAACGCTCCAACTGCTCGTCGATGTGCCGGAAGGAGGCTTCGAGGCTCATGCGAGCATCATGGCAGATTCCGACGGCGCCGTCGCCCTGTGAGATGCCTCTTAAACGTGGTATTATATTCTTATGCGATACGTTGTCTGGCTGGTCACGCTGCCCTTCCGGTCCTTCGAAGCCGTGGCCAGCCGATTCGTCAAGCCGTCCGTCGACTATCGGCCCAGCCAGGAAGAGCTCTTGCGCCAGCGGGAGTACGAAATCGAGGCGATGGAGACCCGCTATCGGCCGCCCGGGTAACTAAGGCGCGTCTCGGACCATCCAGATACCTGGTAACGACTCGCCGGTCAGACCCAGGGGCGCGTTCGGTGCCTCGGCGATGCTCAGGGGCCTGAAGCCAAGTCGCAGCCAGAAGTACACCGCGAGGCCTCGGCCCTCCGGCACGCCAACATAGACACATCGCACTCCCAGACGGTCTCGCACGAGTCGCTCCACGGCCAGGCCCGCCTCACCGCCGAGGCCTCGATAGCGGCGCTCGGGCTGCATGGCGAGGAAGGCGATGATCGCGTCGCCGGGCGATGGCGTATCCATGCGCACGAGGGCGAGGCCCATCGGCGTGCCATCCTCGTCCGAGATCAGAACGCCGAGGGATTCGCGTCGGGCGGCCTCGAAGTCATCGAGGTCCCATTCGGGCGAGAGGGCGCCATCGAGCCAGGGCATCTCGGCGGGGGCATCGGGCGGCAGCAGGCTGAGACGGACTCGGCCTGCGCTGAGGGTCTCGGCTGTGTGGAGGAGGGTCATAGCGATGAGCAGGCTTCCCCTCTCTGTCCGACGGAGAGGGGTGCCGACCGCAGTCGGCGGGTCAGGTTTACGGCGTCCCGGACGATTCGAGACGACGCCGAGGCTTGCGGGTCCTTCGACAGGCTCAGGACGAACGGTGTGGGAGTCGCGCTCAAATGCCCGTATGCAAGCACGCCAGCGGACCTCGTCACCCCAGCCACTCCTCGATGGCACCGGCGACGTCGCGGCTGGGCAGGTCGCGCAGGGTACAGCGGGGAAGGGAGCGCAGGAAGGACTCGCCGTAGCGACGGCCTCGCAGGCGGCGGTCGAGCACGAGGAGGACGCCTCGGTCCGTCTTGGAGCGGATGAGGCGGCCGAAGCCCTGGCGGAAGCGCAGGACTGCCTGGGGCAGGGCGTATTGCTCGAAGGGCGCGTCGTAGAGCTGGGAGCGCGCCTGGTAGATCGGGTCGCTCGGCACGGCGAAGGGCAAGCGGGCGATCACGAGCAGCGACAGCGCGTCGCCTACGACGTCGACGCCCTCCCAGAACGAGGCCGTGCCCAGCAGCACGGTGCGCGGGTTGTCTCGCAGGGCCGAGAGCATCTGACGCGGTGAGCCATCGATGCCGTGACCGAGCACGAGAATGCCTTCCTGCTCAAGGGGTCCCTTGATCTGCTCGTACACGGCATTGAGGGGGCCGTAGGCGGTGAACAGAATGAGGGCACGACCCTGGCTGGCGCGAATCGACTCCAGCAGGAGCTCAGACACCTCGGTCGTGAAGCTCGGCGCGTTGGGCTCCGGCAGGTCCTTGGGCAGGGCGATGAGGGTCGAGTTCGGGTAGTCGAAGGGCGAGCCGAGGAGCAGCTCCTCCGATTCTTCGAGACCGACTCGCTCCCGCAGGTAGTCGAAGCTGTCTTCCGTGCTCAACGTGGCGCTGGTGAGGATGACGCTCTCCTTGGCATCGAAGAGGTCGCGCTGCAAGATCTGCGCTACTTCCAGAGGCGCCGTGCAGAGGACGACCTCGCCGGTCTGGCGCTGGCGCTCCAGCCAGCAGATCAGCGTGGCATCTTCCTCCAGCAGGGCGTGCGAGAGGCCGTACTGCAGCCCGCCGCCGATCTGGCACAGGTCCGCTGCTTCCGCCGCCAGCGAGTCCTGATCGAGCAGCTCGTGGTTACCGACCTCGAGCATGCCACTGACGTCCTCCAGCAGCGAGATGAGGTCGCCCATCGCGCCATCGAGGTTCTCGGCGGCGATCTGGACGTCCGACCACAGGGGCTGCACTCGCGTCGAGCGCGTAATCAGCAGGCGGTCGCTGTCGCGGTCCTCGGTGCGGCACTCCTTGCTCACGCGCGTCAGCAGCCTGTACGGGTCGGCCAGGCGCTGTCGAGCGCGGTTCGCGGCCGTGACAAGCTGGGCTGAGACGCCGGCGAGATATGTGCCGGGCCCCATGAGCTGGGAGCCGCCGCGCGAGGCCTCGACCAGGGCACCGGCGAGACCGCCGGAGCGCTCCCCGGTACGACGTGCGACGCGATCGAAGAAGTCGTTGAAGTCTGCTTCCGTCGCCTTGAAGGCGAAGCGCGAAGTGGCCTCGTCCTCCAGGTTGTGTGCCTCGTCGATGATCAAGTGGCTGTAGGGCGGCAGCACGTGTCCGCCGGTCGCCACGTCAGAGAGGAGCAGCGCGTGGTTGACGACGAGGATATGAGCCGCATCGGCGCGCTTCTTGGCCCGGTAGAGGAAGCACGTCCCGTTCTTCACGAAGGGGCACACGGTCTGCAGACAGGGCACGTTCTCCGCCGCCAGCTTCGACCACGCGGCGTCCGAGCTCGAGTGCAGGTTGAGCTCGGCGCGGTCACCGGTCTGGGTCTCGCGCAGCCAGACGAGGATGCGGGCATGCAGACGAGCATCCTCCTTCGTTGCGGCGGCACCGTGGCGCATGGTGGTCCAGCGCTGCAGGCACAGGTAGTTGCGCCGGCCCTTGAGCGCGGCGACGCGCAGCGGCTCGCTCTCGGTGGCGGCGAGGAGAGTCTGCACGACGGGCAGGTCCTTCTCGATGAGCTGCTCCTGCAGGCCGATGGTGTCGGTGGACACGACGACGCGCTCACCCCGTCGAAGCGCCTGCAACGCCGCGGGTACCAGATACGCCAGCGACTTGCCGGTGCCGGTGCCCGCTTCGACGACGAGGTGCTTGTGGTCTCCAAGGGCGCGATTAACGGCGACGGCCATGCGCTCCTGCTCCGGCCGGCGCTCGAACTCAGGAAAGAATTGCTCCAGGTGCCCGGCCTGCTGCAGCAGCGAGACGACCTCTTGCTCCGTGACCTGCGCCTCACGGCCGCCGTTGAGGGGCTTGGCGATCTCCTCCGGGTGGGCTATCACGTCCGCCATAAGTCCGGCGGTGAAGTCGATCCTCGGCAGCTCGTTGAGGACCTCGCCTATGAGGCCGGCGAGCGACCAGTCTGCGCCGTTCATGAGGCGCTCCAGCTCCTGCAGCATCCACACGGGCAACTCCGACAGGCGCTTTCGCAGGGCGAGGAAGACCGAGCGCGATGCATCGGCGTCGGCGTATGCGCGGTGTCGCTGGGGAAAGTCGATGCAGAGGTGGTCAGCGATGCCGCGCAGGCTGTAGTCGCTCAGGCCGGGCAGGAGGAGCTGGGCCATGTCGAAGGTGTCGTAGATGGCGCCGGAGAGCGGCACGCCGTTGCGGGCAAGGAAGTTGACGTCGAAGTGCACGCTCTGACCGATGATCGGGCTGTCGCCCATAAAGTCGGCGAGCTCGGATGCAACCGCAGCGAAGATCGGCGCCGAATCAAGCTCGCTGGCCTGAATACCGGTGAGGCGCTCGACCTGAAACGGCGGCGGCTGCATCGGCCGCACGAGGGTGCGGTATTCGTCTTTGACGCCGTTGCAGTCGAAGGCGATAGCGGCGACTTCGATGATTTCGTGAACGTCCGGATCGAGGCCGGTCGTCTCGGTGTCGAGCGCGACGTAGCGGGTCAACGCGCCTCCAGTGGCATAGAACAGATGAACGAAACGGTTAAGCGGATTCTATCACGCGGACTGCTAAATTCAGCCGCGAATCTAATCGAACTTGCTCCAGGTCGCCAAGTAGGGCATCAGCCAGCCGAAGACGACGATGAAGAGGACGGAGTACGCAAGGATGCCGCGCCGGAAGGGCCGGAAGATCGCGAAGATCGGGGCGACGCCCGCGAGGGTCATCGCGGCGACGAAGAGGGTGAAGGGCCAGTTCTGGCTGCCGAGCGCCCCGTTTGCGTCCTTCATGGCCAGCAGCACCAGCCCCATAACGAGGCCGAGGCCCGTCAGCGTGAAAGTGAGCGCTCCGTGCAGGAGCAACGCGATGGCGACCATCGGTGCTTCGCGGGGAAACAAACGCGTGAGGAAGGGACTGCCGGCGCGCATCCGCACCATGATGTAGGCGAGGATGGGCGTGGTGAGCAAGGCGAGACCGTATCCGGCGACGAAGCCGGCAAAGACCTGGGACAACTAGACCTCTCGAACTGCCATCGATTCGGCGCGGCCCAGTGTACGGCACGAGACGGCTCGCACGCCCCAATCGCGCTCCAGTTCATGCGCGAGCAAGTCGGGAAGCGCCTCGAGAGGCATGAGCGAGAAGAAGCCCGGGCCGCTGCCGCAGATCGACACGCCCAGCCCGGCGTCGCGGCAGAGCGCCATCGCACCGGCGACAGGCTCGATGGTCTCGCGGACGTGAGCATCGAATACGTTGACGAGGTCGGAGGCCGACAGCGGGAGGCCACGACGGATGCTCTCGGCCAGGACGTGAGCCTTACGGCCATCGGTGAAGTCGGCGGGCTGGATCCTGGCGTACATGCGGGCCGTCTTCTTTTCCTCCAGCTCGATATCCGGCAGGAAGAGTGTCAGCGCCGTCTCGAGGGCGTCCGGCAGGGCTTCGACGTGCTCTCCCCGGCCTGTAATCAGCGCTGAACCCCCGATGACGAAGAACGGCACGTCGGAGCCTACGGTGGCGCCGACCTCGCAGAGCTGCTCGTCGCTGAAGTCGAGGCGCCAGAACTGGTTGAGCCCACGTAGCACGGCAGCCGCATCGGTGCTGCCACCGCCGAGGCCCATGCCGGCAGGGATGCGCTTGTCGAGCTCGATGTGGACACCGAGGTTGGCGTCACCCGCAGCGATCGCCAGCGCCTGAGCAGCCGCAAAAGCGAGGTTGTGGGGGCCTTCACGAGGCACACCCCGCACCTCGTCACCTTCCATGCTGAGCTCGATCGTCCGCGCCTCGCTGAGTCGCACGCGGTCACTGAAGTCGATGGTCTGCATGACGCTGACGAGGTCGTGGTAGCCGTCGCGGCGCCTGCCGGTGATCTCGAGGGCGAGGTTGAGCTTGGCCGGGGCGACGAGTTCGATGGTCATAAAGTCGATCCTAACCGCTTTGAGAGATGCAGCCAGTCCTCGATACGCAGCTGCTGCGGTCGCAGGCTGGGTTCTAGCCCCTCGGCGGCGATCGCAGCAGCCACTTCGGGTGGAGGCAGGCCGAGGCCTTGCGCCAGCGTATTGCGCAGCTGTTTGCGGGGCGCGCTGAAACCGGCGCGTACCACTCGGAAGAAGCGCTCTCGCTCCTCTGGCGCAATCAGCGGCGACTCGTACGGGTCGAGGCGGATGACGGCTGATGTTACACGTGGCGGCGGATAGAAGGCGCGCGGTGGCACATTGAACAGCTTGCGCGCGCGTGCGTAGACCTGCACCGAGACGCCCAGCAGCCCCAGCTCGCCCTCCGGCGCCGTCATGCCCTCCGCCACTTCCTTCTGCAGCATGACAACAAGGCATCGCGGCTGGTGGGATGCTTCCAGGAAACGCCGGACGATTGCGGTGCCGACGTTGTACGGCAGATTGCCCGCGAGGACGTACGGCGCATCCGGGGGCAAGCCGGCGGCTTCGAGCAGTTGGTCCGGCTCGACCTCCAGCGCGTTGCCTTCGACCACCGTGACATTGGCGTGTGCCTGATCCCGAAGGCGGGCCGCGAGCTCCGTATCCAACTCGACGGCGATGACGCAGCCGGCGGTGGCAGCGAGGCGCTCGGTCAGCACGCCCAGACCGGGCCCTATTTCGACCACGGTGTCGTCCGATGACAACTCCAGACCGGCGACGATGCGATTGACGTAGGCGTAGTCGGTCAGGAAGTGCTGGCCCAGCGCCTTCGAGGGGGAGACGCCTGCATCGCGCAGCTCACGCGGGCGGTAGGGTCTAGCGTTTCGCCGCCCGCGCCGCGAGGGGTCAGGGCGAGAGGACGTAGACGTCTGCCCAACCTGTGTACCAGTCAACTGCCACGCCATCGGGATAGCCCAAGTCTATCCTGTCGCCGATGATGCCGCCGCCCGTGTCGGCAGCAATCGCGAAGCCGTAGCCCGGAATGTAGAGTCGCGTTCCCAGCGGGATCACGTTCGGGTCGACCGCAACGATGCCTTTCGTCAATGGCATGCCGGAGCGCGTGATGCCATAGCCGGGATGCGTCGCCGGCTTGCCGGAGCTGGCGGCGTTGTACCACGTGGCATACATGCGCATGACGCGCGACACCTGCTGGTCCTGCGGCGAGAACGAGGCCGAATTGAGCGCCGACGCAGCGTAGTAGATCACCGTATCTACCGGCTGCGGGTCGAAGTACTGCTTCACGTAGGTCTTTTCTACCTCGACGCCGTCCTCGATGGAGATGTGATACTCCGTGACCAGCTGCCCATCGCTTCCCTCGACGCGACGGGTCTGGGTGCCTGTCAGTGTATCGTCCGGCTTGAACACGGTGATGTGCTTGACGGGCTCCGTTTCGAGATAGGGCCGGCCCGTAACACGAATCAGGCGCGCTTCCATGCCGTCCGTCACCGGCACATCGAGCGGCGGATCCACGCGGTCTTCAGGGCCGAACGTGAGGCCAGCCTCCGCCAGCGCTGCCTCCAGCGTCTTCTGGTGCGTGTAGAACACCCTCGAAGCGTCACCGATGTGCAGCGTGAACGTCGTGGCGTGGTCGATGCTCACCGACATGCCGGCGCGAACGGGCGTGGCAGGCGATGGGTAGATGCGGTCGGCCGGGCCGAGGCGAATGCCGGCTTCGCGCAGCACCTGCTCAAGAGTGGACGCCGTGGTCTGCAGTTCCAGCCTGCGTCCGTCTTCTCTCACGGTAACCGGCACGGCGCGCCGGATCTCGATCTGGAGGTTCGGCTGCGTCGCGGCCTGAGGGGCGAAGCCGCCGCCGTTGACCACGGCCGTGAGCTGGGTGGAAGGGCCGAGAATGCTGTCGTTCAGGCTGGAGGGGTGCCCGTTGTAGAAGATGGCGTCGTACGGGCTGACCTCGACGTTGATCTCCCGCAGGAGTGCATCGACTGTCGTGGCACGCGTGCGCCACATCAGCGACCGCCCGTCTACGGTGACCACAACGGGCATGGCGCGCTGCACGGCGATTTCGTCGTTGCTCTTGACCAGCACGTCCCCCGGATCGCGTGCCACGCCGGCGGAATCGAGCACGGCCGCAATGTCGTCCTGGCGGCTGACGACGACAACCTCATGGCCGTCGGCGTCCACGACAAGCTTTCGGGCCGGAAACACGATGAACGCTAGCAAAGCCGCAACCGTCAGGGTGCCAATCAGTGCAAGGCTTAGTCTGCGCGGGGCTCTGAGGGACAGTCTAAGGGCGGCCGATTGTTGCTCGTTGAGCTGACGGGCTTGCAGGCGCTGCCGGGCGCCTTGTAGCCAGTACGTCAAACGCCTCTCCTCAGGCTAATCGGACACCCGCCGCATCCGGACAGAAGAGTTATGGCCGTGCACCTGCTTTTGATACCTATCCGGACTTGCCGCCACAACGGCAGCTCAGGTCAGGTAATCTCACGGCGCCCGAGGAAATCTACTTACCGCTGCTTCCTTCCGGACCTGACGGGGTTCGCAGCTCCTCGCCGCGTAAGGCCAAACCATCAACGCTGCGTAGCTTAAGCAGTCTCCGAATTCAGCACCGAGAGCAGGAATTCAGCCCCGCTATAGCGGATTGCGAGTACAGGGCACCGCTGGCTCCCCGCCTAGCACGACCAGGTTGATGCTAGCACAGCGAACGAACTACCGGTCAATGCCGACACCGTCTTATGTCGAGTGGAATGCCGGTTTCGAAATGACGCGATACTGGCTCAGGCGAGCACTTCGGGATTTACGGCCGCGGGGGGCATTTCGCCCCGGAAGAACGCGAGCAGGTTATCAACGGCAAGGTCCGTCATGCGCGCCCGCGTCTCGAACGTAGCGCTGCCGACGTGGGGCGAAACGACGACGTTGTCCAGCGCCAGCAACGGATGGTCTGTGGGCAGCGGCTCGTGCTCGAAGACATCGAGGGCCGCACCGCCGATGCGCTTTTCGACCAGCGCGCGGTACAGCGCCTCCTGGTCGATGATCGGGCCGCGCGCCGTGTTGACGATGACACCGCTGGGCTTCATGAGGTCGAACTCGCGCTCGCCGATCAGTCCGCGCGACTCCTCGCTGAGAGCGATGTTGATGCTGACGTAATCGGACTCGCGCAGGAGGTCGTCGAGCTCTCGCCACTGGATGCCCAACTCCGCCTCTGCTTCCGGCTTGCGGGAGCGCGACCAGTACAGCAGCGGCATCTTGAACCCCTTCGCCCGCTCCGCCACGGCCCGGCCGATGGCGCCGAGGCCGATGATGCCGAGCGTCTTGGCGTGAAGGTCGTTGCTCAGCATGAAGACGGGACTCCACTCGCCCCACGCGCCGCTGCGCAGTGCGCGGTCGCCAGCTAGGAGGCGTCGGGCGTGGGCGAGCATGAGGGCGAAGGCGAGGTCTGCCGTTGCGTCCGTGAGGACGCCCGGGGTGTTGCAGACGAGGACGCCGTGCTCGTTTGCCGCGGCGACGTCGATGTTGTCGTACCCCACGGCGAGCTGGCTCACGGCGCGAATCGAAGGCGCGGCGCGGAAGAAGTCGGCGTCGATGCGGTCGGCGATTGTTGTGAGCAGGCCTTGCGAGCGCGCCGCCTCGTCCAACAGCTTTTCGTGCGGCGGCGGGTCCAGATCGGGCCAGATCGTCACGTCTGCCTCGGCGGCCAGGCGGTCGAGCCCAGTCCCGACGAGGCCGCGAGTGACGAAGATGCGGGGCCGGGCCATCGCTAGGCCTCTTGGTTACGCGTGTGCATACCGCCGGCGCGCTGGGTGATGTGGAACCCGAGGGCGAAGATGAACAGCGCATTCAGCACGTGCAACGAGCGGAGCCACATCGGACTCAGGCTCTCGCTGGCAAAGGCCGGTTGCAGTGCGACGAGAACGAACAGAGTCACGACCATCATGATGGTGACCTTGCCCATCTTCCCCCAGATCGCCACGCCAAACATGAGCAGCGGGATCAGGTGCATGACGATGAAGCCCCACTGTCGATGTGCCTCAAGGCTCTCGCCGCCGAGAACTCCCAGGCCAGCTAAGAAGAACTGGATAGCCACTGCCAGGAGGAACAGGTATGACAGGAGCCTGAAAGTCATCTGCGGCACGTTAGCCCTCTCCTTCTCTCGTCGCCGGGCTGCCCGGCGGCGACTCCACGATCCGGCGTAGCCATCGATCGACGCCGGTCGCAGCCTCGGCGACGGCGGGACCGTGACAAACGATACCCCAATGGCTGGTGTCAGGCACGTTTAGCAAATCGCCCTCGAGGTGAGTTGCGAGGCGGCCATTGGCGTCGACGTTGTCGGCCCCTGAATCGGGCGACACCACCAGAGACGGACACTGCACTGAGCCGGCCGGAATCGAGATGCCCCGCAGGGTCTGGCGGAAGGCGACTCCGCTCTCCTCGGCGCCTGCGCTGCGCGAGAGGTAGTCTTCGACCTCGTCTTCATCGAGGTCGAAGAGTACTTTTCGGGACCGCCTGGAGTCGTTCGCGTACAGGCCAAAGGTCTCGGGCGTAAGGATGGAGCCTGAAAACCGGCGCACCGTCTCCATCTCCGCCTTGCCTATCTCGGCGGGAATCATGGGGTCGATGAGGAGCAGGCCGGGTGTTTCCGGATGCTCGGCCGCGTACATCATCGCGACCATGCCGCCGAGGCTCCAACCGCCGAGAATGGGATGGATGCCCTGCGCGGCCTCGATCTGCACCGTCACGGAGGCGACGTCGGCCACGTAGTCCTCCATCGTCACGGTCGCAAGGTCGGTCGGCATGCTGCGGCCATGCCCCCTAAGGTCCAGGACGTTGACCTGCCACCCCAGCGCAGCAAGCTCGCGGCGCCAGAGGTCCCAGACCCAGGCTCCTGTCGCAGCGCCATGGATGAGGAGAAGGGAAGGTGTGGGCATCAGTGGGTCTTGACCTCCTTCAGGCGCTTCGAAAGAGCTGCAAATGGCAGGCGATTTGCATAGCTTTCGTATAGAATAGAAACGCTGTAGCAACGGCGGTCAATGATTGACAGCCCATAGGGCCTATGCTACGTTGCCGCTCGCTGGCGCCTCCTTGTGAGGAGCGTGCGACGCCGGAGCATGAGCACGCAAGCGCCAGCGAATTGTTTCAAAGGGGCCTCTAGCTCAATTGGCAGAGCAGCTGACTCTTAATCAGCCGGTTCCCGGTTCGAGTCCGGGGGGGCTCACCAGTCTAAAAAATGTCGGTGCGGACCACCGGCGGGGGGAAGTGTCGGAATTGGCAGACGAGCATGACTTAGGATCATGTGCCGCGAGGCGTAGGAGTTCGAGTCTCCTCTTCCCCACCACCTCGCATCTGCTCGCTGCCAACACGATGCACTGTCTCCGCTGGACAAAGGGGGAGTAATGCCGCCACTGCTTCAGGTCAAGGATCTCAGAACCCACTTCTATACCGAAGAAGGGCTGGTCAAGGCCGTCGATGGCGTCACGTACGACGTCCAGGAGGGTGAGACGCTTGCTCTAGTGGGCGAGAGTGGCTGCGGCAAGAGCATCAGCGCGCTCTCCCTGCTCAAGCTAATTCCGATTCCGCCTGGCCGCATCGTTTCGGGCGAGGTCCTGTTCGAGGGCCAGGACCTCATGAAGCTCAGCGAGGACGAGATCCGCAAGATCCGTGGAAACCGGATCTCGATGGTCTTCCAGGAGCCCATGACCTCCCTCAACCCGGTGCTCACCATCGGCAAGCAGATGACCGAGGCCCTCGAGCTGCACTTGAAGCTCGACAAGCACGCCGCCACGGCACGCGCCGTCCAGCTCCTCGAAATGGTCGGTGTTGCCGAGGCAGAGCGTCGCATTACCGACTACCCCCACCAGTTCTCCGGTGGTATGCGCCAGCGCGTCATGATCGCAATGGCGATGGCCTGTAACCCCAAGCTCCTGATCGCCGACGAGCCGACCACAGCGCTCGACGTGACGATTCAGGCGCAGGTACTGGAAGTCATGGCCCGGCTGAGCCGCGAGTTCGGCACGGCCGTAATCATCATCACTCACAACCTGGGCGTCGTCGCTCGCTACGCCGACCGCGTGAACGTCATGTACGCCGGCCGGATTATCGAGATGGCCAGCGCCGCCGAGGTCTACGCGAACCCCCGTCACCCGTACACGCTGGGCCTGCTGAAGTCAGTGCCCCGCCTGGACCAGGTGACAGATGAGAAGCTAGTCCCCATCGAAGGCTTACCGCCGGACTTGAGTCACCTGCCCGCGGGCTGTGCTTTCTACGCCCGCTGCACGTACCGTATAGACAAGTGCCGGGAGGAGTACCCTCCTCTGGCTCTTGTTGGAGACAACCACTACGCCGCCTGCTGGGTGGACACCACGAAAGAGAGGCCCTCCGACAATGGCAACTGAGACGGTGAGGCCGGAAGGTCAAGCGACAGGTAACAAGGAAGACATCCTGCTCGACGTGCAGGACATGAAGATCTACTTCCCGGTCACGGCAGGTTTCCTCGTGTCCCGCAAAGTCGCCGAGAACAAGGCCGTCGATGGCATCACATTCCAGGTGAGGCGCGGCGAAACGCTCGGTCTCGTGGGTGAGAGTGGTTGCGGCAAGTCCACAACGGGACGCGCCCTGCTTCAGCTTTACAAGCCCACGTCCGGCAATATCGTCTTCGACGGAACAGACATGATGCACGCGCGCGGCGAGCAGCTGCGCCACATGCGCCGCCGGATGCAGATGATCTTCCAGGACCCCTACGCATCGCTGAACCCGCGCATGTCGGTCCGCGACATCATTGGCGAGCCGCTGCTCATCCACAAGATGGGCAACAAGGAAGAGCGCAACGAGCGCGTGGCCGAGCTGATGCGCATTGTCGGTCTGAACCCCTACTACGCGACGCGCTTCCCGCACGAGTTCTCTGGTGGCCAGCGCCAGCGCATCGGCATCGCCCGCGCTCTGGCGGTTTCCCCGGACTTCATCGTGTGTGACGAGCCGGTCTCGGCCCTCGACGTGTCGATTCAGGCTCAGATCATCAACCTGCTGGAAGAGCTGCAGGAGCAGTTCGGCCTGACGTACCTCTTCATCGCCCACGACCTCGCGGTCGTGCGTCACATCAGCGACCGCGTCGCCGTGATGTACCTGGGCAAGATGATGGAGATGGCGGACCGTAACGACATTTATGACAAGCCGCTGCACCCGTACACCAAGGCGCTTCTCTCCGCCGTGCCGATTCCGGACCCGGCTCTGGAGCGCAAGCGGGAGCGGATCATTTTGACCGGCGACGTGCCCAGCTCTCTCCGGCCACCCCGCGGCTGCGTCTTCCACACTCGCTGTCCCATCGCGATCGACGATTGCCGTCAGATCATTCCGGAGTGGCGCGAGGCGGAGCCGGGTCACTGGGTCGCCTGTCACCGGGTTTAAGGAATTTGGCAACCAATACGCAAAACCAGCCCGCCAGCTCGCTTCGAGGACGCGCGAGGACACGTCGTTATGTAAGCGACCACGCAGCAAAGAGCTTCGAACCCTTCGCTGCCGAGACCGCTTATGTAAACGTGAACGAGCGCCTGGTTCATCGCCTGATCAAGAACCTCGGCAGCAAGTCCAGCATCTCCCTGCTGGACATCGCAGCGGGGACGGGTTTGCTGACCTCAATCGCCTACGATAAGGCGCACGAGAACGGCAGCTCGCTCAACTCCGTGCTGCTGGACCTGGATCTGCCGGCGCTGCAGCAGGCTCGCAACGACGTGCACGCCGACCGTGCCGACTTCCTGTTCGCTTCGGCGGACCACCTGCCGCTTACCCCCGGCTTCGACGCCGTCACCTTCGCCAACAGCATTCATTTGCTGAGCAACGAGTCAAAACGCCTGGCCCTCGCCGAGGTGCACCGTGTGCTCAACCCGGGAGGCCTGCTGGCGATTAACAGCACGTTCTACGACGGCGCTTACCCGGAAGAGAGCAAGCCGTTCTACAGTCGCTGGATCCGGCGCGCCATCGTCGAGATAAACCAGCGCTTGCCCCAGCGCAACAAGTCAGGCGCCGCCCAGGCGATGGAGTTTCTGCCGGACCAGGGCTACTTCGACCTGATCACAGAGGCGGGCTTCAGAATCGTGGAGACCCGCGCACGCCGGGTGCAATTGAGCCAGGCTGCCGTCAAGGCGATCAGCTCCTATAAGGAATTCGCCAAGGGCGCTCTGCATGCTGCTGACGAAGACGCCGATGAGGCCTCGCGGGCTCTCCAGGAAACCGTGCAGCAGACGTTCCACGACCTGAAGATGAAGTATCTGCCGCGCAACTGGCTAGAGATCATCGCCGTCAAGACGTAAGCCTTTCGCCTCACGGCCCGGAGGCATCGTTCTTCCCCTCGTCGCGTTTACTGTGGCTTCTGCAGACGCGCCGCGTCGATCGTGGGCTGGAAGAGCTCGATGGGGTTCCCGGAAGGGTCCTCGACGATGACCTGCCGGCCGCCGACTCCGTTGACGATCTCGTTGCGAAAGTGAGCGCCTGCCGCGCCTAGGGCGGCGGCCGTCGCGTCAAGGTCGTCCACCTCGACAGCGAAGCGATTCCATCCGCCCGGCGTCTGTACCGTACCGTCGGGCATTGCCATGCCGCCACCCGCGGACGGATTCGGGGCGCTGAGCACCAGGCGCAGGTCGCCGCGCGAGAGCATGGCAAACGCCGGTGCATGCATCTCCTCGTGGAATTCCAGATGTCCGCAGTAGAACGCAATTGCCTCGTCGATGTTGTTGACGATATAGCGGACCTGAACCGTTGCCATCATTGCCTCCTGAGCCTCTGTCCGGCGTCTGAAAGCCAGTGCCGGTCCTGGCAGACTCCACCACGCGACGGTGTTCCAACCGAGACGTCGTGTGGAACTCCAGCGCAGGGTCGACGCCGCGCGCGCCCAGTCTAGCGCTTTGACGCTTCCTCAATCGGCCGGGCCTCGACGCCTCCGCCGGCCGATTCAGCTGGCGTCTGGGGCCATGCTACGATGGCTTCACATTGGAACTCAGCCGCATCCGTAACTTCTCAATCATTGCCCACATCGACCACGGTAAGTCCACGCTCGCTGACCGGCTGCTGGAGCACACCGGCACCATCGGCGAGCGCGACTCCATGCCGCAGCTCATGGACTCCATGGACCTGGAGCGCGAAAAGGGCGTCACAATCAAGGCCAAGGCCGTCCGCATGCTCTACCACGGCGTCGGACGGCGATTACGAGCTCAACCTGATCGACACGCCTGGGCACGTCGACTTCGCTTACGAGGTCTCGCGGGCCCTGGTCGCGTGCGAGGGCGCCCTCCTGGTGGTCGACGCGGCGCAGGGCGTGCAGGCGCAGACGCTGGCGAACCTCTACGCCGCCCTGGAGCAGAATCTCACGATCATTCCCGTGATCAACAAGATCGACTTGCCCAACGCTGAGCCCGAGCGCGTCGCCAAGGAGCTCGAGAACCTCATCGGCTTCAACCGCGACGAGATCATCTACGCGTCGGCGAAGAGCGGCATCGGCACGGAAGACATCCTGAAGGCCATCGTCGAGCGCATCCCGGCGCCAGGGGGCGATCCCAATGGCCGTACCCGGGCGCTGATCTTCGACTCCAAGTACGACTCCTACAAGGGCGTCATCGCCTATGTGCGCGTCGTGGACGGGCGTATACCACCGAATACATCGCTGCGCCTGATGGCGAACCAGTACCGCATCGAGCCCATCGAGCTCGGGGCATTCGTGCCGGGGTTCTTCCCGCTGCCTTCCATCGAGTGCGGCGAGGTCGGCTACGTGGCGACGGGCTTGAAGAGCGTGAAGGAAGCCCAGGTGGGCGACACAATCACGCTAGAGGCCGAACCGGCTCCGACTCCGCTGGAAGGCTACCGGCCCGTGAAATCGATGGTGTACGCCGGGCTCTACCCGGCGCAATCGGCCGACTACCAGTTGCTACGAGACGCCCTGGAGAAGCTCCACCTTTCAGACGCGGCGCTGACCTATCAGCCGGAATCCAGCGTGGCGCTCGGCTTCGGGTTTCGCTGCGGCTTCCTGGGCCTGTTCCACATGGAGATCGTCCAGGAGCGCCTGGAACGCGAGTACGACCTCGACCTGATCTTCACGGCTCCCAGCGTGGAGTACGAGGTGACCAAGACCGACGGCACGGAGTTGTCGCTGGACAACCCGTCTGAACTGCCGCCACCGAACGAGATCGCCGAGATCCGGGAGCCATGGGTCGATATCTCCGTCGTAGTGCCGGACAAGTACGTCGGGGCCATCATGGAGCTGACGACGACGCGACGAGGCGTGTTCAAGCGTATGGAGTACATGGATACCGGCGGCGACATGATGCGCGTGCTGCTGGAGTACCGCGTGCCCCTGGGCGAGATCATTACGGACTTCTACGACCAGCTGAAGTCGCGCACGCAGGGCTACGCCAGCCTCGACTACCAGCTCGCCGGCTACGAACCAGCCCGGCTCGTGAAGCTCGACGTCCTCGTGAACAACCAACCTGTCGACGCCCTGACCCTGATTTGCCATCCGGACGAGGCTCAAGCGAAAGGCCGCGAGCTAGTCGAGAAGCTACGCAGCCTGATCCCGCGCCAGCTGTTCGAGGTACCGATCCAGGCCGCCATCGGCGGGCGGATCATCGCGCGCGAAACGGTGCGAGCGATGCGCAAGAACGTGCTCGCGAAGTGCTACGGCGGCGACGTGTCGCGCAAGCGCAAGCTGCTGGAGAAGCAGGCCGAGGGCAAGAAGCGCATGCGGCGCGTCGGCAACGTGGAGATACCACAGGAGGCCTTCATGGCCGTCCTGAGCCTCGACCGCTAGCCCGTCCAGCCCAGACAAAAGTGACGAGCACACGAAGAAGGATCGCAGTGAGCGATCCCTCAGATTGGGTTTGCTGCCTTGTTAGCGTGAAGTGGGATTAGCCCTTGCCGATGCGGTACATCTTTGTCCCACAGACCGGGCACGCTCCCTGAGTGGCGGGCTTCCCGTTCTTCATGGTTACCGCAACCGGGTCCTTCATTTCGCGCTGTGTCCTGCACTTGAGACAGTAAGCCTGCATGTTGCCTCCTTCAAGAAGCCCGAGCAATAACTGTTCTGCTGAGTACCCACTTTACCAGTCGAACACGCCCAGTGTTTGCATCATTGCGCCTCGCGGGTAGGCCTGTCAAGGTCAAACAGATTGCATGTATGCTAAGTCGCGTTTCGATTCACCTTATGTCTCGCAGTCCGGCGAATCGGGCCTTTCTGAATCTACCTTACCCGCTTACCGGCCTGATTTGTTGTGATTCGGCCGCAGGCCCCGCTAGAATGGTCGAGGCCGGAGGGGTCGCATAGTGGCCTAGTGCGCCCGCCTGCTAAGCGGGTAAGGGCGGTAACGTCCTTCGTGGGTTCGAATCCCACCCCCTCCGCCATCACGCCAACGTCCTTACGAGTCATCCAGGTAACAGACCGAGATTGCACCGGGCTTGCGACTGTCCGTCCAGAGCGGCAGGCATAAGGGCATGGGATCTCGGTGGCGTGTCCTACTGGGCGCGGCGTAGTGTGGCTGCCGCCTTAGCGATGGAGGCGCCGAGCTCGCTGGCGAGCAGGCCGGCGCTGCCGTAGTCGTCGGCGTAGAGCTCGGCTGCAGCGCCGTGCAGATAGACACCCAGCGAGGCCGCCGTGAACCGGTCGACATCCTGGGCCAGGAGGCCCGCGATGGTTCCTGCGAGGACGTCGCCCGTGCCGGCCGTGGCCAGTGCGGCGTTGGCGAAAGGGCTGAGCTTCATGCCTTCGGGGCTCGCGATGACGGTTTCGGCGCCCTTGAGCACCACGGTCTGGTCCCAGCTATGAGCGCACTCACGGGCGATTGCGAGCCGGTCCGCCTGCACTTCCGCGACACGTTTATGGGTCAGGCGCCCCAGCTCGCCCGGGTGAGGGGTCATGACGACCTTGCACGTCACGTTCTCGTGCCAGCCAACGATACGCGAGAGGACGTTGAGGCCATCGGCATCGATGACGACGGGGACGTCAGCCAGCGCCGGCAGGGTGAGCAGGCCGCGCACGACGGTCTGTACCGCCTGCGATTGGCCCAAACCGGGACCGATCAGTAGCACATCGTAGCCGTCGAGGCCGCGCGCGATGGTCTCGGCGGCCGTGGGTGCGAGCGCGCCGTTCTCGTCCGGGAGGGGCAGGAAGGTAACTTCAGGGAGCTGAGCGGCAACGGCAGCACGCACGGCGGGGATGCAGGCCAGCGTGACGAGACCGGCGCCGGCTCGCAGCGCGCCGAGGCAGCAAAGGGTTGCGGCACCGGTGTAGTTTTCGGAGCCGGCGACGACCATGACGCGCCCGAAGGTGCCCTTGTTGGATACAAGCGGCCGGTCCGGCAGCGCGGCCTGCGCCCACTGCGCGGTCATGATCTCAACGTCGATGCCGGCGCCCAGGGCGGGATCGAGGCCGATGTCGAGCACCTCGACCCGGCCGGCGTAGGTCGATCCGGGCAGGAGATGCAGGCCGAGCTTCGAGTACGCCAGAGCGAACGTGACGTCGGCCGCCGCGGCATGCTCGTCGACGGCGCCGGTGTCCGCGTTGACGCCGGTGGGCAGGTCGAGCGCGAATAGAGGACATCGACGCTCCGCGAGCGCATCGAAGGCTCCCGCGACCGTGCCGGCGAGCGGCCTCGGCCGTCCCGTACCCAGCACCGCGTCGATCACGGCGTCGCAGCGCTGAAGGTTGTGCGAAACGACATCGCCGACTGTTGTTTCATCGACTTCAATCAGGTCGATGTCGCGCTCGCGGGCGGCGGCGAGGTTGGCGTCATCGTCGGGGCGTCTGGTCAGCAAGAGCACGCGAACGTCGGCGCCGTCGTCGTGGAGATAGCGCGCCGCTACGAGGCCGTCACCGCCGTTATTGCCCGGGCCTACGAATACGAGGATGCGCTTAGCCCGGACACCGCCGAGGTGTCGCGTCACCGCTTCGGCAACGCTACGACCGGCCGTCTCCATGAGGTCCGGCTGCGCGACACCGGACGCGAAGGCTTCGGCCTCGATAGCGCGCATCTGATCGGACGTGACGAGCTTCACAGCAACCCCCGGCGTACCAGCCGCTCGATGAGCAGCGACTTCTCTTCGTCGTAATCGGTTTCGTCTTGCACCGGCGCTACGACAAAGGCGAAGGCCATGGTGTCGGAGTGAGACAGGCTAACCTCGGGCTGGCCCATATTCAGCGTCTCGGCCCGCTTTTTGGCGCGTCCGTGCAGGTAGACCAGGGGTTTGCCGCGGCGGTTGGGCAGGATCTCGATCTCGCGCCAGCCGACGCCGCGCACGCCCGTGCCAAGTGCCTTCATCATCGCTTCCTTGCCGGCGAAGCGCACCGCCAGCTCGTGTACTCGACCACGGCAGAAGGCGATCTCGAGGTCGGTGAAGACGCGCGTGAGAAAGCGCTCCGGATGGCGCTTGAGCGTCTTCTGAACTCGGACCAACTCGATGGCATCGATTCCGGCAGCGAGACTTGATGGCATGGGATCGATTCTAGCGCAGTGAGAGTCGAATCCAGCGCCGCATCCCTGGCTGGCGGACGCGCTGGCCGCTGTACGCCAGTCGAAGCGTCCAAAAGGCTCACCGGAAGGGAGCCAACAGGCACTGGGATGCCCCGGCATCGCCCTTGATACTCAATGACGGAAGGTCGCACTGGGGAAAGCGGTCGATGCTCAGCTATCGAGGTGATTGAGTGTCGACGACTCCTGCAGGGAGATTGGAGTAGCGCCAAGTGTCGACGTTTCGTGCCTACATCAAGCCGGGCGACCCACTCTTTCTTGCCGTTCTCATCCCACTCGCACTCGCCTGGTCGCGACTCTCACATCGATTTGGCGATGACCTGGGCGATTCGCTGCTCACGGTTGGGCGTGCGGCCGGCATCCTCGGCCTGACCATGATCCTCACGGCCGGCATCCTCAGCGTACGCGTCCCCAAAATCGACCGCGCCTTCGGCGGGCTCACGCGGCTGTGGAAGTTGCACCACATGCTCGGCTTCGCGGGCTTCGTCCTCGTCCTCGTCCACGTTGAGCTGGTTGCGATCAGCGCCCTGCCGATCTCGCGCGAGCTTCCGGCACAGATCTTGTTTCCCTCGCTTTCGTCCACCAGCGTCTGGTTCGGCTGGCTGGCGCTGATCGGACTCACCGTCTTCCTGGCTCCCTCTTTCAAGTTCTTCGGACCGCCTCGATATCAGGGCTGGAAGCTTATACACATGGTGACCGCTCCCAGCGCCCTACTGCTGGCGGTGTTGCACGCGACAGGCCTCTCGCCGCAGCCGGATGTCTGGTGGGTCATTGGCGCCCTTGCGGTCGTATCGGTGGGTTGGCGGAGGGTCGGCTCCCGGCTGGCGGGACGGCTGCAATACACGGTCGAAGGCGTCGTCAGCCTGGCGCCCGATATCGTCGAGATCAGCCTTCGGCCCACGGGTCGAACCCTGCACTACCAGGCGGGCCAGTTCGTATACGTTACGCCAACCGACCCCAGCCTCACGGCAGGACGACTGGAAGAACACCCTTTCTCGATCGCCTCATCGCCGGACGATGAGGTGCTGCGAATCGGCATCAAGGCTCTCGGCGACGCTAGCCATGCGCTGCAGGCGCTAAGCCCGGGCAGCACCGTCTGGATCGAAGGCCCATACGGCGACTTCTTCGGGCGCAACTTCCCGGAGCGAGGAGAGCTCTGGCTGGGCGGCGGCATCGGCATCACGCCAATGGTGGGAGGTGCACGTGCTCTCGTGACAGCCGGCGCGGCCTCATCGAACAGCGTTTTCCTGTTCTACCTGGCAGACAGCGCCGAACGGGCTTACTACCGCAAGGTACTTCTCGACTGTGCGGAGGAGGCGGCAACCCTCGAGCTGATCGAGCACTACTTCAGCCAGGAGGGTGTCATGACGGCCGAATTTATCGCGAAGCATTGTCCGGACTTTCGAGAACGCGAAGTCTACCTCTGCGGACCGTTGCCTATGCTGGCGCACTTTCGGCGCATCTTGAAGGACCATGGCGTGCCGGGTTCCCGAATTCATAGCGAGGAGTTCACCTTCTTATGACAATCATGGGCAAGGTGGCCTACACCGTCCTCGTTGCATTCATCGCGAGCGTTCTGACCTTGCTCGCTGTGAACTGGCTTGCGCCGAACGACGACGGCCCGGGCAACGCCGTCGTGCAGCCCTCGCCAACGCGGGCCGCCTCCAGCGACGTCACGCCTGGTTCCAGCCCATCGCCGATCGCGAGCCCTTCCGCCGACGCCGGATCACCGGCACCCACCGCGCCTTCGACCACCGCCGGCGATGGCGGCATCACATTGGAGCAGGTGGCGACTCATAACAGTGCTTCCAGCTGCTGGATCGCGATTGACGGCATCGTCTACGACGTCACGACCTACCTGTCCAGCCATCCCGCCGACCCCGAAGTGCTTCTCGCCTGGTGTGGCCAGGAAGCGACGCAGGCCTGGGAGGACAAGGGTGGGATCGACGAGTCGCACACTGCGCGCGCAGAGGCCCTGCTGGAACGATACGAAATCGGAACGCTGTCACCGTGACCCCTTGACCACCGTCTGGGTGAGGCAGCGTTGTTGGTAGGTTGCTACAAAACGCTAGCCGGCGTTTCGTGGCGGAGGTACTTCGACAAAGGCTGGTGCCAGCCGCGATAATCGCCGGGAACCTGAATGATTGCAGGTGGCGGCTTCGTGAACAGCGGCGCCGTTCGTGAGAGAGGGTTAGAGCATGACGACCAACTACATGCCGGGTGGACCGGTTGCCGACGCCGTTTTCGAGGACCTGGCAGGCCGCATCGAGAAGCTGCGTGCCATGGGTCATAACCCCGGCCTTGGAACGATCCTTGTAGGAAGCGACTCTGCCTCCGCCGGCTACATCCGCATGAAGATGGAGAAGGCGGAGTCGCTGGGTTTCGCCAGCCCGCACTTCCACCTCGGCGATGACGCCACGCAAGAGGACCTGGTCAACGCCATCCACTCCTTTAACGACGACCCCAACGTCAGCGCCATGCTGGTGCAGTACCCGACGCCGCCGCAAATCGACTTCGAGGCGGCGCTGCTGGAGATGGACCCCAACAAGGACGTCGACGGCCTGCACCCGGTGAACATGGGGCGGCTGGCCCTCGGCATGCCCGGCCCTGTGCCGTGCACGCCTGCCGGCATCGAGGCGCTCCTGGCCCACTACGGCCGCGAGATCTCCGGCAAAGAGGTCGTCATCCTCGGGCGCGGCACGACGCTGGGACGCCCCCTGGCGCTGCTCCTGTCCCAGAAGCGGCCGACGGCGAACGCAGCGGTCACAGTCGTGCACACCGGCGTAAAGGACTGGCCCCGCTACACGCAGCGCGCCGAGTTCGTTATCGCCGCGGCAGGCGTACCAGGAATCCTGCAACCGGAGCACATCTCGCCCGGCTGCACCGTCGTCGGCGGCGGCGTGCGTTATGAGGGCCGCAAGCTGCTGCCGGACGTGGACGTGGCGTGCGAGGAAGTCGCCGGCTGGATCACGCCCCGCATCGGCGGTGTCGGGCCCACGACGATCGCAATGCTGTTCCGCAATGCAGTCGAAGCTGCGGAACGCGCCGCGGGACTGACCGACTAGCGTCCCATCTGCGCAAGAAAGGTCGACCCTCCTCTGAGGTCGCCCGCTGTTTAGCACTCTGTTGCCAGGAGTGCTAAACTGGGTTTGCCATTCAACCCTCAGGCAGATAAACTCAGCTAGCTCTTCCAGAGGGAGCCACGATCCAGGAGGACACGAGCGCCGTGCCGCTTTACGACTACAAGTGCACTAGCTGCGGTAACCACTACGAACAGCGCGAGGGCTTTGACGCTCCCGCCCGACAGCCTTGCCCCCAGTGCGGAGCCGAGGCAAAGCGGGTACTCCACCCGCCACCCATCGTGTTCAAGGGTTCCGGCTTCTACATTACCGACAGCAAGAAGGGCGATTCGGCAACCCTGGCCGAGAATTCCTTCATGGACAAAGACAGCGGCTCCTCTTCAGACTCCAAGGCGGCAACTACGTCCACCAGTAGCGAAGAGTAGCCGGAGCCTCTAAGGCTCTAGACACGGAACGGCCTCCCGAATATCGGGAGGCCGTTTCTT
>CAVSWS010000040.1:0-98257 GCA_963731765.1 uncultured Chloroflexia bacterium | reverse complement strand
TGAAGGGCCGAATGGATTGGCTGAGATCTTTGAGGAGTTCCAATCGAATCAGGCGACCCGATATACGGTCATTTTCAACGGCCAGACAGAGACCTTCATGAGTCTGGGCGAGGCCTACATCGAAGCGGGCAACAAAGCTGGAAAGAAGACCTGACGCCTTCGATCGAATTCAAGCGTGAGTCGTACGCGCAGCGTGCACAAGGCAAAGGAGACTTCAGGATGACGAGTGACTACTCCCGCTAAGTTCAGAAAGGGAGAGCAACGAGGCGGGCGATTGCTGGTCTGTATTCGCTGCCACTGCCGCGAGTGCTGCATTTCTCGCAGCCTGCGGTGGCGACGATTCATCCTCAGCAACAAGCGGCTCTTCGCCTTCATCAACAAGCAGCGCATCTGGTTCCCTGGGGGGAGCCAGACAGGTGCCTCTGGCGGGAGCGGTGGCGCTACCCTGGATTGATTACGAAGCCGGCCGACGAATCGTCCAAGGCGGTTTCAGGCGGTAAGTTCGTATATGCGAGCCGGGCGCTTACGAGTCTCGATCCATCGGCTCAAGTGCCATCGGCATCAACTACCTGATGTATAGCACGCTGTGGCAAAAACACGGGCCACCCTGAGCCATACAGCGGAGACATGGTGGGCGACATTGTCGACAAGTGGGAGGTTTCCGCAAACCATCTGCAATCAACGCTACCATTACCACGAAGGCCCATTTTCAAGGGCCGGAGGGCTACCCGTCAACGGGCGTGAGGTCACTGCCCATGACGTGGAATATACCTGGAACAGGTACCTGGATGTTGGCGCCCTTCGCGACGAGGTAGCAAATTCCATCAATCCGAATTCGCCCGTCGTGTCGATGACCGCTACCGATGACAAAACGCTCGTCATTAAATTGAGCCAGCCTGACGCGAGGATTTTTGGCCTCCTGGCGCAGCAACGCGCTGGTAACTTCTACGTCCTTCCGGCGGAAGCTGAAGACATCGACATCAAAAACATTTCTATTGAATCGGGCCCATGGGTCATGGACCGCTGGCAGGCCGGAGTAGGCCAGTTCTTCAAAAAGAACCCTGGCTACCATCAAGACTGGAGAGGGGAGAACCTGCCGTATCTGGACTCATTGGACTTTCCGGAACTGCAGGAGTCGGCTGTGGCGGAAGCCCAGTTGAGGTCTGGCGGAATTCAATTGTTGGGACCTACATCCCCCAGGAAGATGTCCTGACATTAAAGAAGGATGTGCCGGAACTCGACCTCTACCAGGAGGATCCGGTAACGACATCGATGCGCATCATCATGGGCAACCTGCCCGAATCACCCTTCGTGGACGAGCGAGTTCGTCAGGCTGCCATGATGCTCATGGACAAGGACCTGATGATCGATACGCTTGGGAACACAAAGGCCTTTGAGGATGAGGGCCTGCCCGTAGTGAGAACGTTCGATAGCGCCATGGCAGTGAACCAACCGGGGTTCTGGTTTCTGGATCCGAGAAGCAAGGATTTCGGGGAGAACTCGAAGTACTTCGAGTACAACCCGGACGAAGCGAAAGCGTTACTGTCAGCTGCGGGCTATCCAGACGGCCTCGATACCGTCATGACCATCACCACCGGCTACAACCCAGGCATCTTGAACAAGATGAACGTTGTCGAGGCGGCATTCGGAGGTGGGTCTGGAGGGCTGATACGCTATACCTTCAAAGACTTGGACTACCACAGGAATGGTCCCTCAGGTTCGTTTCATCAAAGGTGCTCTCAACGGTATCGCGTTGCTTCAGGACGTCGATACGCCAGATCCCGCCCTTTACATCTATCAGCGCTATAACCCCAATGGCGGCGTATTCCAGGGCGGCGACGACATGATGACAGAGCTCACCAACAAGGCCAAGGCAGAGTTCGATGACGACGCCCGAAAGCAGTTGGTTTACGAAATGCAGCGCCATGAAGGAAAGGCAATGAACTTCCCCTTCAGTCACGGCGGTTCGAGCAATTTCGTGCTCAACTGGCCTTGTGTCCGAAACTGGGATGCCTGGCAGGGTGACAACGCCGGCACTGCGTACAACTTCCTCTGGCGAGACCCCTCGAAGGCTCCAACGGCGTAGCTGATAAGGACTCAGCGGCACCGCTCGATACTGCGGTGCCGCTGCCCTATCTAACCTGGGACTTACGCCTGTCGCGCCCAGGAGACGGAAGCTGATCCGCTACGTCTCGGCTGACAAAGGACCTGCTGTCCGGTGCAGTGTGTAATCATGCTTCACAGAACGACCATAGACACGGGAGAAGAGTTGGCATACTCCGGCCTCGTGCCTTGGCTATACTGCGGAGCTTTGATCGGACTCTCGCGTTTTAGCAGGGCGTTCTGGGGTTCAGTCCGCGCCACACAGCCTCGGCAGCGTTCCGCCTATCGCACATATGGCGGGTTGTTCTGCATCCGGCGGCTACCGACCGCGCTTCTATCAGCGGTGGAGCCTCTTGAAGAGGCTTGAGATCTCAGGTGATCTCCCGCATTGGTGCCGGCAGGCGGCATCCTATGGCTAGACTGCGTCCGGGATGATGCTCACATGAATCGCGCCCGGCGCACCCCTGCCCGCAACGGCGTCGATTGCCTCCATAGCCTGGCTCAGGGTGAACGTGTGGGTAGCAATTCGTTCCATAGGGATCATGCCTGACGCGAGGAACTGGATTGCCATCTCGACGGACTTGTAGGAATGGCCATTTGCCTGCTTCAGCGCGAGCTTCCGGCGTCCGAAGGTCGATACGTCGACAGTCTGCTTCCCGGCCGCAGCAAGTACGATGTTGCAGCGCTTGCCAGCGACCGCGACGGCATCTGCGACTGTGTTGACGCCTCCGCCGGTCACGTTGACCACGACGTTTACGCCATCGCCGCCAGTAATGTCGATGACCCTCGAAACGAGGTCTTCCTTCTCGATGTCGATCGTGTGGGTGGCACCAAGCATGCGGGCGACCTCGAGGCGCATGGCATCGCGAGTCAGTCCGCTGACGATGATGCAGGACGCGCCGGCAGCTTTGGCGGCAATAACGCACGCGAGACCTTGCTGGCCCGGCCCTTGCACCAGGATCGCGTCTCCCAGGCCGACCTCGCCGTACTCGTAGGCCCACTCGATGCCGTTGGAGAAGGGCAGGAAGGCTGCGGCCGACGCCGGTGGTATCGAGGAAGGCATCTTGTGCACAACGGCATTGGGATGCACGTAGAGGTATTGGCTGTAGCCGCCCCAGAGCGAAGGCCAGGTTTGGAGACCGGTGGAGCCGTACCACAGCCTGGGCC
Organism: uncultured Chloroflexia bacterium; assembly: GCA_963731765.1. Classification (GTDB taxonomy): domain Bacteria; phylum Chloroflexota; class Dehalococcoidia; order DSTF01; family WHTK01; genus WHTK01. The sequence continues at coordinate 94,987 of CAVSWS010000040.1, read as the reverse complement.
CGGGTCCGGCGATGTCGGTGGCAGGGCAGAAGCGGTAGTCGTCCGATCGGCACCACTTGCAGGCACCGCATGGAACGTATTCCTCGAGGGCGACCCGATCACCTTCCACGACATTCCAGCGCTTCGAGGCCGCTCTTACCGATAGCCGCAATCACACCGACGTTTTCGTGGCCGAGGATTTTGGGGCCGTCGGGCAGGCGTTCAGCGCCATGAATGTCGCTGCCGCAGATCCCACAGGCTTCGACCTTAAGCCATGCGGAGTCGTCAGCGACTTCAGGTAGTGTGAACTCCCGCAGTTCGAACTTGTTCGGGGCGATGAGTACGGCAGCAAGAGACTTTTGATTCACGTTCGGTTCCCCTAATCCTGAGTAGATCCTGGGCTTCTCTTAAAAGCCTTAAGAAGCTGGCTTGAGCAGCTCCCGCCTTTTCTCCACTTGACACCATTCAAGGTTCGAAATATAAGATTCTATATCGAGCAGTGAAATTCTATATCATGGTATTCGGGAGGGGAAATGCTAAGTAAAGAAGAAAACAACCTGATTACCCGCGTAGGTCCGGGAACGCCTATGGGCGAACTCATGCGTCAGTACTGGATGCCAGCGATGATGTCGTCTGAGTTGCCGGCGCCGGACTGCTCCCCAGTGAGGGTGCGACTCCTTGGCGAAAACATGATTGCCTTCCGTACCACATCTGGCGATGTCGGGATGATCGCCGACGCCTGCCCACACCGCGGCGCCTCATTGTTCTTCGGCCGCAACGAAGAAGAGGGCCTGCGCTGTGTGTACCACGGCTGGAAGTTCGACGTTGACGGCAACTGCGTCGACATGCCGTCGGAGCCTGCGGAGAGCAACTTCAAGAACAAGGTGAGGGCACGAGCGTACAAAACGCACGAACGTGGCGGCCTCATCTGGCTCTATATGGGGCCGCGCGAAGTACCTCCCCCGCTGCCTAATCTCGAAGCCAACATGCTTGAAGACGGCGAGTACACCCTCGGCGCCTACTCTTCCGAGTGCAACTGGCTTCAGTCCCTGGAAGGTGACTACGACACGATCCACTGGAGCTTCTTGCACATGGGCTCCATCGGACCGGAGGCGTACCCAAAGGGCAGCAACGAGTCTTATGCCCTCGCAACGCGCTGGGCCCGCTTCGTCACAGCCGACACCGAGTTCGGCTGCACGTACGGTTGCTACCGGCCTGCGGAAGAGGACACGACCTACTGGCGCATTGCCCACTTCCTCTTCCCCTTCTACGCCATGATCCCGACGCCGAAGATGGGTGAGCAAAAGATGTTCATCGCCGTCGTCCCGATAGACGATGAGAACTGCCTCCGCTTCCACATGGACGGACGCCGCCCGAGGGCCGACGAGGACCGTCCGCGCGTGGGCTACATCGCTGAAGTCAACGGCGTGACGACGGGTTATCACGCGGACCCCTCGCACAACACAACAGGCTGGCTTGGACGCTTCCAGCTCGCCGGCACCGTACGGAATGACTACCTCATTGACCGCGACATCCAGAAGTCAAATGAAGGCCCGTTGGGTTACTGCGGCATCCCCGGGCGTGGCCAGGACGGCGCCGTCACGGAAAGCATGGGGACGATCTACCAGCGCGACAAGGAGCACCTCGGCGTCACCGACTCCGGCATCATTCGCATGCGGCGCCTCTTCATCAAGTACGCGCGTGAGCTGCGCGACAACGGAACGATTCCCCCCGGCGTTGACAACCCGGATGTCTACAAGGTCCGCTCTGGTGGCATAGTCCTGCCAAACGGCGTGCCCGGGATTGAGGCAACGAAGGACCTGCAGTGGTCAGCATTGCGTGAGGCTCAGGCACCCAAGGTGGAGACAGCCTAGCTACGATGAGCATGACAATCTCCAAGGAGGCTCCGGCGACATGCTGAGCAAGCAAGACAATGAACTCCTGACTCAAGTTGGTCCGGGCACGCCCATGGGAGACGTGATGAGGCGCTATTGGATGCCCGCGCTCCTTTCCTGGGAGCTACCTGGCCCAGATTGCGCCCCGGTACGCGTCAAACTGTTAGGCGAGAACCTGGTCGCGTTCCGTGACACCGATGGGAAAGTGGGCATAATCGATGAGCTTTGCCCGCATCGATGCGCCTCCCTTTGGCTGGGCCGCAATGAAGAGGGCGGCCTACGCTGCATTTACCACGGCTGGAAGTTCGATGTGGACGGCAACTGCGTCGAACAGATGAACGAGCCGGAGCAGTTCAACACCAAGATCAAGGCGACTGCCTACCAGACGTTCGAGCAAGGCGGAGTCATCTGGACTTTCATGGGCCCGCCCGACATGACGCCACCTGCACCGGAGTTCGAATACACGACCGTCGATGAGGGGCGCCGCACTGTCTCAAAGGTCCTCGAAGAGTGCAACTGGCTGCAGGCTCTCGAGGGCGGCATCGACTCGTCTCATGCACCTATCTTGCACCGCGCCTTCGGTGACAATGCCGGCGGCATTCCTTCTAGCAGTGCATTCGTTCGTGGCAGTGCTCCGGCCATCGAAGTTGATGTAACCGACTACGGGTACCGCTACACCGGTGTGCGTCAGCTCGGCACCGATGAGCAATACGTGCGCGGTTACCACTTCGTCATGCCGTTCACGCAGTTCCGACCGGGTCAGAGCGTCGGTCGCGGCACCGAACGGCCCGTAGTCTCCGGACATCACTGGGTGCCTATTGACGATGACAACTGCATGGTGTGGAACTGGCACTACAGCTACGGCGACTACGAGCTCTCCGAGCAGGAGCGCTCTATGGATTCCAGCGGCAACGGCCCGAGGCACGTCGATATCCACAACGGCTTCCGTGCTGTGGGTAACCGGCGCAACGGCTGGCTGATCGATCGGGAAGTGCAGAAGACCCAGACTTATTCCGGCATTGACGGTGTCAACGCCCAGGACCGAGCGGTTCAGGAGAGCATGGGGCCGGTAGTCAACCGCAGCCGGGAGCACCTGGGTCCGGCAGACCGTGCAATTATCGCCGCGCGAAAGCTGCTCATCGAGGCCGTTCGTGCGGTGCAGGAAGGAGCACCTCCTCGCGGCGCTGGCGACAGCTATTACAATGTCCGTGCGACAGAGAAGATCTTCGCTCGGGAGCTCCCATGGCGCGATGTCATGCTGCCGGAGATGTATCCGGTTGGCGAGGCAGCGCCAGCAGTCGCCTTCGTCGATTAGCCCCAAACAAAGGTCAAGCAGAGAACCAGGTCCGTTGCGGGCCTGGTTCTCTTACGCCCCTTGTATCCAGACCTCCAGTCTTACGACTCGTGAGCTCTGTTTAGCGTCAGGTCAATGGTCTACTGGCGAACTTCTTCGCCCGTGATGCTATGTCAGCATCGTGCCACTTAGCGGTTCTGTTGCGGAACGGCAAGGCGCACAAAGGCAGAGGCTGAGTCTCAATCAGTGGTCGTGTATGGACGTAGATGTGCGTCTATGAACGAGCTTCTACGAGCCCAAAACCGCCGAACACCTGGCTGGGACCACAACGAACGCGCCATCGAGGTAGGCCGGCGTCAGGCTAAACTTCTTACAGAAGATAACTTTGGCCTTTTCGGTGGCCCTCCTAGACTTGAAGCTACAGCGCTTAGACGGTTAGGATTAAAAGTCCGCTGCTCTGCCAGCTGAGCTAAGGGCCCTTGACCAATTCTAGGTTCGATTCTCCCCTAGAATCCACGCCGTCTTGAGGCTTGACGGCCAACCTGACGGCCTACTGCGTAGACAGTAGACGATCGACCGCATCAGTCGCCAGCCGTGTCGCGGCGAGAAGAATGTGTGCGTAAGTATCTGCGGTCAATTGTACTTAGAGTGTCCGAGTGCTGGTTGATGCTGTTCACGTCTGATGTCTGGGCCGGTATAGGCGTGTCTGCACTCATGACGCAGATCAAGGAACCGCTGGCAGCCCTAAACCCCCGTCGCCGGCGAGTGCTTGGCGTGCAGCGACTCATGCGATAGCGGCCCGCCGTTCACTGCGGGCCTCCGGAAACGCGGCGCAATTGTCCCGTAGGCGGCGAGGTCCTCGCAAAGGCTGCATCCGAGTCTCCCGACTCAGGCGCAGGCCACCGCGTAGAGGTCACGAACGCCGTCAGGTAATGTGTACTCACTCCAGTTACTTCCGCCATCGAGCGTACTGAAGAGTTGTCCGCTTCGACTGATGCAGTGGACTTGACGAGGATCGCTGTGATGGAGAGCCACCGCCATCATCGTCGCATCCGCCTTCACATCGTGGTCGAAACGGTTCCAGGTCTCACCGAGGTCCGCGCTCCGATATAGAGAGCCATCTTTGCTGCGAGCTGCTGGACTGAAGCACGCGTAGAGCACGCTCGGGTCCTGGGGAGAGACACGGACATCCCGCGCGTAGGTAAGCGGTGAGAATCGCCCAACTTCCATATCCTGCCAGCCGGCGCCCTGGTCATCGCTGCGAAAGAGACCCATCCGCACGGCCAGGAATATCGCTTTAGGTTGGGCGCTGCTAATGCAAAGGGCATGGCCGTCCATCATGCCTTCGATGTCGGTGTCACTGCCGATCTTGCTCTTGAGATGGGGACGGCTGGCCAGCTCGATCAGGCCCTTGCTGCAGTCCTGCCAGGATTCGCCCGCATCCAGGCTGCGCATGATGCCCCCCACTTCCAGGGCGGCATACAGCTCGTCGTGGTTGGAGGGGTTCACCGCCAGTCGCATGACTCTACAGGGAAAGTCCATCTTCACCACGTCGGGCTGAGACTGGCCGTAGAGCTTCCGCCACGTCTTTCCATCGTCGTCGCTTCTGAAAACGCCGACCGGAGACGTGCCGACGTACAGCGTCTGCGGTTTCGAAGGGTGGACAAGGATGGACCAGGCCTGAAGTCCCGTTTCCGGAAGCGGCATGGCCTCCCAGTGTTCGCCCCCGTCGACGCTCTTGTAAGGTCCGGCGTGGGTGCCCACGTAAATACGTCGAGCATCCGTCGGGTGGACCGTGATCGCCTGCACCTGGGAGTCCTCAGGTAAGCCGCCGCGGACTTTTTCGAAGCCATCCCCGTCAGCGGATTTGCGATAGAGTCCGCCCTGCGCTCGCGGACCCGCAGCCGCCGCACCGACAAATACCGTGGACGTACCGGTCATGCTCACAACCTCCGATCTTCAGAGCCGAGAGTCTAGCAGATGGAGCCAGAAACCGCGTCGGGTCCGTCGATTCCGGTCGCAGGGTGTTCGAAGCTACCCCTCTCCCGCTTATACTGCGCCCGCAAACAGCAGCTCGTTTGAGCAACACATCGGTTCGAGAAGGAGAAACGCCAGGTGCCGACGTACACGTACGATCACATTCATCTGCGCACACGAGACCCTCAGGGAATGGCGGAGTACTTCCACAGAATGTTCGACGCCAAAATCATCGAGTCCGTGCAGTCGGATGGCCACCCCAGAACAGACCTCGACCTGGATGGCCTCATGATCTTCATCGCGCCCGTCGCCGCCGACGCAAGCATTGAGTCCAGTCCTCGCGATCCCCACCTGGGACTGGACCACTTCGGGCTACGAGTCGAGAGCGTCGATGAGACTGTAGCTGAACTGAAGCATCGGGGAGCTGAGATCGTCGATGAACCGAGGACCATCCGTCCGGGAGTCCGTATAGCGTTCGTTCGGGCACCCGACGACATCCGCATAGAGCTGCTCGAACGGAGCTGAGCCGCGTAGCACTGGGCAGCGCAGGGCTTGTGGGCGTGTGCGGTGCCCCGATAATGGCCGCATGCGCATCACCAACGTCGTTGCCGCCCTCGCTTGCCTGGTCCTCGCCCTCGGTGCCGCCTGCTCCTCCAGCAAGGACGAGACGAGCTTTTCGCTCGCCAAAGCCGACACCGCCCGCAACGAGGACCCCGCCGTCACCGCCGATCAGCTCACGCCCCTGGTCGATGGCAACACCGCCTTCGCCACCGACCTCTACGGCGTCCTGAGCCAGCGCGACGGTAACCTCTTCTTCTCGCCGTACTCCATCTCCGTCGCACTCGCCATGACCTACGCCGGCGCGGCCGGCGACACGGCGACCGAGATCAAGGATGCCCTGCACTTCGACCTGCCCCAGGACCAGCTCCATCCCGCCTTCAACCGTCTCGACCTCGAGCTGCAGGCCCGGAGCAAGGTCGAGACGAAGGACGATGAGGGCGAGCCCTTCCAGCTCTCCATCGCCAACTCGATCTGGGCCGAGCGCTCCTACAAGTTCCTCGACCCCTTCCTCCAGACCCTCGCCCTTAACTACGGCGCCGGCGCTCGCCTCGTCGACTTCGTCAACCACGCCGAGGACGCTCGCACGGCGATCAACGATTGGGTCAGCGAACAGACGAACGACCGCATCCCGGAGCTCATCCCCGAAGGCATCATCAACGCCATGACCCGCCTCGTCCTCACCAACGCCATCTACTTCAAGGCGTCGTGGCAGACCCCGTTCGAACCGTCCGCTACCCGGGACGCCGACTTCCACCTCCTCTCCGGCGACACCGTTACGGCGCCCATGATGCACTCGCAGGGTGCTGAGGCGCTCCAGTACGCCGAAGGAGACGACTGGCAGGCCGTCGAGCTCCCCTACACCGGGAACCAGGTCTCCATGCTGCTCATCCTGCCGGCAGACAACGCCTTCGAATCCTTCGAGGCCGCATTCGACGACCAGAAGTTGTCAGCCATCGTCGATGCCCTCGCCACTGAACATGTCTCGGTCGCTCTCCCCAGGTTCGAGTTCTCCTCCGACGTGCCGCTCAAAGACACCCTCATCGAGCTGGGCATGCCGACCGCGTTCGAAGGCGGCGCCGCCGACTTCTCCGGCATGGACGGCACGCGTAACCTCTACATCCAGGACGTCCTGCACAAAGCCTTCGTTGCCGTGGACGAAGAGGGGACCGAGGCCGCCGCTGCCACCGCCGTCGTCGTCGGCGAGACGTCGGCGCCGGCAGAGCCGAAGACCTTCGAGGCCAATCGACCCTTCCTCTTCCTCATCCGAGACGACGTAACGGGCACGGTGCTCTTCCTCGGTCGCGTCCTCAACCCGAACGAGTAGGTCCAACCCCGCCGGCACGAGTAGTTGGCCGATTGGCCATACCCATTCAGGCTTGCTGGCCCTGTCGGGCGTCCGCCCCGGCGCATAGCCTGAAGCCATCACAGTTCGGGGAGACGCATCATGTCCGGCCTCAACATTCTTGTACCGCTAGACGGTTCTCAGCAGGCAGAGCTCGCTCTCGCCTATCTCGCGGCCCCGTGCCGGTCCTTGTCCTCCGCCCCCGGGCAGAGTCCGACCGGCCCTCCAGCCTCCATCCTGCCTGGCCGCCCGGACGAAAGACAAAGAGAGCGCAGCTTGCCAACTCCAGGCAAGGTGCGCTCTCTTGTGTTCGTTTCACTACCTACGTGCGCCGTCAGCTTTATGTACTATAAGTACAGATGAAGTGGCCGGGTGGCGGCCGATAAAACCAACTGAACGAAACTAGATCGGCTTCTGGTGTTCTTCAGGCGTCCCTCGAGGCGGGGGAAACGGTCCGCGCGACCGTTTCCGACATTGGCACTCGTTGGCGGGACGGCGCCTTCATTGCGGGATGGGAGCTCCAGTCTCAGCTCTCCAGCATCGTGCTCGTAGGTTTTGCCCGCTTCGGCACCACCACCAGCGCCATTCCCATCATGCTTCTCTGGTCCCTCGTCACGACGTTCGTATTTCATCATGCCAGGCTTTCCGGCCGCCCCGACCTCCTGGAGCGAACCAGCTGGGGTACGCGCTCCCGCGTGTTGCATGTGAAAGTGCTCAGCACAGCCTGGTCGATGTTGAAGGCGTGGCTGGCCGGCATTCAGGCGTTCATCTACTCGCGCATCTTCCGAACCGTCATCGCCAGCGAAGGCCGATGTATTCGCTCCCGGCTCTCCAAGATCACGGTGCTCGGCGTCGGGATCACCATTTTCGGGGTGCCTACGGCGCACCATCTGCTACGCAAGGCCGGCTACGAGCGAGGCAAGCTGTTGCGCATGGGATTCCTCGCCGCCTGCCTCAACGTCCCGTTTCGCGTCATGGTCAGCGGCATCGTGTTTCACTTTATCTTCAGCTTCGTCAACCCGCCCGTGCTCTAGCGCGGACGCATCGCCGGAGTCGGTGCCGCCCCGGGCGGGCCCCCTCCCACGCCATGTGACGCCTGTTTCGGGCTCCCGAACACGCCGAGGATCCACCGCGCGCCCTCATCCAGTGCTGAATCGCGCTGAAAGTAGCGGCCACCGAAGTTCCTCGCCCCGATTGCCAGTATCGCCCCCAGCGCCACCACCAGCGTTCCCGCGACGCTGTCCAGGATGAAGTGGTTCGCCGTCACGATGATTGCCATCAGCATCAGCGTTGGCATAGCGACGGCGAAGGTGCGGGCGTACCGGTTCGGGAACGCGTGCCAGATGGCGACACCCATCACCAGGTTCCAGCCGAAGTGCAGGCTGGGCACCGCTGCATACTCGTTCATCAGGAAGTGGGGCATCAGCACTCTCCGGACGTGGTACTCCTGCAGCACCGTATCGACAAAGTCTGAGCCCGGCACCAGCCGCGGAGGCGCCACGGGAAAGGCGTAGTAGATGATCAGGCCAATGGCGCCTGACAGCAGGAACGTGTTGCGGGTTAGAAGATAAATACGCCTGTTTCGCGTGTAGAGCAGCACCGCAGTAACGCCGATCACCGGACCGTGACCGTACAAATAGATGCCGTTGGCGATTCGCCGTACCCAACCGGCAACCAGGAAGAAGTCCTGCAGATGGGGCTCCCAGTAGATGCCCAGCCACTTCTCCAGCGATATCAGCTTCTCGGCGTGGTATTCGGCCTCCGGGATGCGCTCGACGACGAGACCGCGCACCCCAAAGTAGATGAAAAACGCGATCGTGATGAGCGCGATCTCGGTCAGCTCACGTCTTCGCTCGCGAATGATCGTCAGAGGATTTCGCATCGGAACGTCCATCTATTCACTCGCCCTGAGTAGACCAGGGGTCCGGCCGTCTCAGGCATGTGAGGCGCCGTCCATGGGCCTCAAGATGAAGATCACTTCGTGCGCCTGCATGCTTGTTGATCCCAGGCGCCGTCTAGTCACAGGACGATTCTCCGAACCCTACTCCTGGCCTCGCACGATGAGGACCGGACAAGCCGAACCGCCGGTGAGCCTGTCGGTTGTGCTGCCCAGCGCGCTACGTAGAAGCCCGCCCCGGCCATGACTGCTCATCACGATGAGGTCGATCTGGTTCGCGGCGACGAACTCCTCCAGCGCTTCAACAGGTGCACCGAATCTCACGGCTGCGTGCGCCGCACACGGCCACTGCTGCGAGTTATAGACCCGTTCCAGGTAGGCATTTGCATCCTGTGCAAGCCGCTCCTCCAGCGCTGGAGAATTACCCGCCCATACCGTGCCCGCCGCCAGGTCTCCCGGCGACACCACAGTCACGAGATGCATCGTCGCACCCGAGGCCTCGGCGATCCGCGTGGCGACAGGGATCGCCTGCTCTGCCAGTTCCGACCCGTCCAGCGGCACCAGGAGGGTCTGGAACGCTGGCATGATCTTCCCCGCCGGCGCCTCCTCCCCACTCGCAGCGCCGGGACCGATGGCGAGCACAGGCCATGAAGCACCGCGTATGACCTTGTCTGCCACGCTTCCGGCTCGCCAGCGGGTCGCGCCGGAAGCGCCGTGCGTCGAAAGCAGCACGATGTCCGGCTGGAACGCTTCTGCCTCGCTCAGGATGGTCCCCGCGGGCCGCCCTCGAATCGCCTTTGCCTCAACCTCTAGGGTTGTACTCAGCCGTAGTTCCTCGGCCACCTGTTCCAGGTAGGTAGCGAGCAGGTTCCGCTCCCGCTCGATATCCTCCTCTTGCAGCGGCCCGTGGTGCCCCTCTTCCTCGACGACACCCGTCAGCAGTACCTTCGCTACGCCCATCGCCATGAAGGCCGGAACATACGCGACGGCGCGCTCCGCCAGCTTCGAGCCGTCCAGCGGAATCAAGATGTGAAGTTGTTCTCTCATGGGGCTTCCTGTCGGTCGTTAGTCGAGATCGCTCACGCAAGCGTGGGGCTCTACTGGGCCCTCGCCTTTAGCAGGTCGGACGATGCGAGTTCATAAGCCTGGACCGCGCCCAGCAGTCGTTCGACCGCCGATTCGTAGGCTCCCTGGTGCTCGCTGTAAATCGTCGCCGCCGCCATGAGGTGGCCGCGCGCCTCGATCGCTTCTCGTAGAGCCTCGAACGCGGTCATCTCGCGCCGGCTGGCCTCTTCGTAACTCATCTGGCTCCTCCATCCTTGGTGCCCCTCCAGATCGCCGGCCGTTCCGTCAGCGAGCTCCGGCGGTCGCCTCCAGCGCTAGTTCTTGCTCACTCACTCGCTTCAGCACACCGATGATGCTGTCCGGGTTGAGCGAGATCGAATCGATGCCTAGCTCCACCAGCCATGCGGCGAACTCGGGGTAGTCCGATGGTGCCTGGCCGCAGATGCCGACCTTCACACCGCTCCGATGTGCCGTCTCGATCAGCTGGGCGATCATCTTCTTCACAGCCGGGTTGCGCTCGTCGAACAAGGACTGCAGCTCCTTCGAGTCGCGGTCCACGCCCAGCACCAGCTGGGTCAAGTCGTTCGAGCCGATTGAGAACCCGTCGAACCGCTGGGCGAACTCCTCGGCCAGCAGCACGTTGGATGGGATCTCAGCCATCACGAAGATTTCCAGGCCGTTCTCGCCGCGCACCAGCCCGTTCGATGCCATGACCTCGAGTACGCGGTCGGCCTCCTCCAGCGTGCGGCAGAACGGGATCATCACCACCACGTTCGTCAGGCCCATCTCGTCCCGGACCCGCTTGATCGCCCGGCACTCCAGCGCGAAGCCGTCTCGATATCGCTCGTTGTAGTAGCGAGACGCCCCGCGGAACCCGAGCATCGGGTTCTCCTCGTCCGGCTCGAACTGCGCCCCGCCGATGAGGTGGGCGTACTCGTTCGTCTTGAAGTCGCTCATGCGCACGATCACCGGGTCCGGATGGCGCGACGCCGCGATCTTTGCGATACCAAAGGCGAGGTGCTCGACGAAGTAGTCGGTGCGGTCCGCGTACCCTGCCGTCAGCCGTTCGATCTCTGCCCTGGCGGCCGCATCCTTCAGCGTGTCGAAGCGCTGCAGGGCCATAGGGTGAATCTTGATGATGTTGTTGATGATGAACTCCATGCGCGCCAGGCCAACGCCTCGCGCCGGCAACCGCCACCATCTCAATGCCGCCGAAGGGTCTGCGATGTTCATCATCAGCTGCGTGCGCGTAGTCGGCAGGTCGGACGAGGCTGAGGTTCACTGCCTCGAACTCCAGGATGCCCTCGTAGACGTGGCCCGCTTCGCCCTCCGCGCAGCTCACCGTAACGTCCTGCCCCTGGCTGAGGACCTGTGTCGCGTTGCCCGTACCAACGATTGCGGGGATGCTGAGCTCCCGGCTCACGATCGCCGCGTGCGACGTTCGGCCACCGTGGTCGGTGACGATCGCGGCCGCCTGCTTCATAATCGGCACCCAGTCCGGGCTCGTCGTGGACGTGACCAGCACGCTCCCCGGCACGAAGCGGTCGATGTCGTCGGCGCTCTCGATCACGCAGGCAGGGCCCGCCGCGATCGCATCGCCGATGCTCAGACCTGTCACCAGCAACGGTCCGCGCCCAATGAGTCTGTACGACTTCACCGCCGCGGCCTCGCGCTCCGATTGCACCGTCTCCGGCCGCGCCTGCACGATATAGAGCGAGCCGTCGTCACCGTCTCGCGCCCACTCCATGTCCATTGGCACGCCGTAGTGTTCCTCGATCACGACCGCCCATCGCGCCAGCCGCAGGATCTCGCTGTCGTTCAACACCAGCGCTTGCTGTTCCTCCGGCGTCGTCTCGATCGTCTCGGTCTGCACGCCGTCTCGGGCGTACACGGTCTTGATTTCCTTCTTGCCCACGGACTTGTCGATGATCGGGCTGAGCGTCGTGTCAGCCAGGAGCGGCTTGAACACCTGGTACTCGTCCGGGGTTACTGAACCCTGAACCACGCTCTCGCCCAGGCCCCACGCTGCGGAAATCACGACCGAGCGCGGAAAACCCGTCTCCGTGTCGATCGAGAACATCACGCCGGCGCCGCCCCGGTCAGAGCGCACCATCTTCTGTACGCCAACCGACAACGCCACCTTCTCGTCCTCGAAGTTCATATCGCGCCGGTAGACGATCGCGCGGTCCTTGAATAGCGACGCGAAGCAGGCAACTGTGGCTGAAAGGACGGCGTCGGCGCCAACCACGTTGAGGTACGACTCGTGCTGCCCCGCGAAGCTGGCACCCGGCAGGTCCTCTGACGTTGCGCTGCTTCTCACAGCGACGTCGGTTGCCTCCGACCCGTAGCGTTCGCTCAGCGCCTTGTACGCCCCTCGGATCTCGTCCGCGATCGCCTGCGGTAGCTCGGCGCCCCGTAGCATCTCCCGGATAGCAGCGCCCGCCTGCTCCACCGGCTTTGTGCCGGCGTCGAACGCGTCGAGCTCTTCCCGGATCGCGTCATGCAGCTTGTTGTGCTTGATGAAGGCGCGAAAGCTTGCCACGGTGACTGCAAAGCCGGCCGGTACGTCGATGCCACGCGGCGTCAGCGTCTGGATCATCTCTGCCAGGGACGCGTTCTTGCCGCCCACCGCTTCGACCGACCGCGCCGCTGGATCTTCGAACCAAAGGATGTACTCGCTCATACCTCGAGGCTAGGACGCGTCTCTGCGCCCCGGGAAGCGGCATTCGGCCGTTCGAAGGGTGCCGAATGGACTGTTTGCTGTAGATGGACTGTTTGCGGTCGAAAGGAGATCGCCGCCTGCGAGGCGTGTCGAGAGTGCCTACGTCTCGATCAGCTCGAGGCCCTGCTTGCACAGCGGGCACTCTTCCGGCGCGAAGCTCTCGATGTTCATGCGGTGACAGGCGTAGAACGGCACGCCGAAGTCCACCGCCCCGTTCGTGCGGTCGATCAGGAAGCCGACCCCCACGACGTCCGCTCCGGCCTCTCTTAGCACCGACAGCACACTCTTCACACTGCCGCCTGTAGTGAGTACGTCGTCCACTACCAGCACCGGCTGACCGGGCTCCACGCCGAATCCGCGGTCGAAGTAGTGAGCCCCGTTCGCGTCCTTCTCCGTGAAGATGCTGCGCAGTCCCAGGTGTCGCGCCGTCTCGTACGCCAGGATCACGCCACCCATTGCCGGCCCAACCACCACCGTGGCGCCCGCATCATGGAAGTGGTCCGCGATCATCTCGCACAGCGTCGAGGTAACCTCCGGGTTCTCCATGATCCGGAACTTCTCGACATAAACACCGGAGTGCCGTCCGGAGGTCAGCTTGAAGTGGCCCTCCAGTACAGCACCTGTCGAGCGCAGCAGGGAATCGACGTCCACCCTCGTCTCCTCTAGAAGAACGGGACCTTGATGAAGCCCAGGTTGATGCTCCGGTTACCCACCCCGCCGAAGTCGCTCATCGGCCAGTAGGCGAACATCGCCTTGCCGATGATGTTCTCCTCCGGCACGAAGCCCCAGCTACGCGAGTCGGAGCTGTTGGGGCGGTTGTCGCCCATCACGAAGTAGCTGTCCGCCGGCACCACCTTCGCATCCATCGTTCGTATTCGATCCCGGCGCAATGTACGGTTCGTCCAGCGCTGTGCCATTAACGCTCACGACGCCGTTCGCAATCGACACCGTATCGCCCGGTATGCCGATGATGCGTTTGATGAAGTCGCGGCTGGGGTCATTCGGATAGCGGAAGACGATGACGTCCCCGCGCTCCGGCCCGTGGAACAGGAACCGCGATGGGTGATCGCCGCCGTTAACGAATGGGATGAAGTTCGAAAGCTTATCCAGGTCTAGCTTGAAGTAGACCGCCTTGTTCACCAGCAGGTACTCGCCGTTGTGCAGGCCCGGCTGCATGCTGGGGCCTTCCACACGGAAGTTCTGCGCCACTCCGCGCACCAGAAGGAAAATCAGCGCCGCGAGGACCAGCGTCTGGATTAGCTCCCAGGCCACTCGTCGGGCTCGCACGGCGCCACCGCCCTTCTCGGGACTTTCGGCGTAGAAAATTTCGTCGTCCTCGTCCATGGTCGCAACCGCCTCGGAGTCACTCATCGCGCTCAACGAAGCGTCGTTGTCGCCTGAGACCGCATCTGCCTCCGTGACGCCTTCATGTCCGCGGGACCAGACCTCGTCGCGGGTGCCCGTGACCGTCGAGTCGGCATCCAGCGTGCCATCAGACTCATCCTCAGACCACAGGTTAACCTGACTATTCGGCTCTTCCCCGGGCCGTTCAGAAGGTGTCGGCGGGGTACTGGTCTGATCGTCTTCTTCGGACCGCGGCGGATAATCGCCGGAAGCAGAAGTCATAAGCCCTTCAAGTGTAGCATCGCGGATGTTCCTGGAGGCCGGTATTCGGGCATCATTCCTTAAACCGGGGATAAGAACCCAGTGGCAGTCCCGCCGGCAGCAGCACAGCGCCGTCCGCCTTGATCGCCTCGATAGCCTCGTTCGCCGCCGCCTCCGTGCGATGGCCCTGGAAATCGACGAGGAAGATGTACTTCCCCAGCTCCTCCCGCGACGGCCGCGACTCGATGCGCGTGAGGTTCAGTCCTCTGTCTGACAGGTGTCGCATCACGCTCACCAATGACCCCGGACGGTCCGCCACGTTGAACGCGATCGACGTCTTGTCGTCACCGGTCGGCGGCGCGTCGGCGTGACCGAGGACGAAGAAGCGTGTCTTGTTGTTGTCCTCGTCCTGGATCGAAGCGGCCAGCACCTCGCCGCCATTGAGCTCTGCTGCACGCCTTGCGGCCACCGCGGCGGCTCCCGGCGTGCGCATCGCCTCCTCCACCGCCGCCACCGTGGACAGCGATGCATCCATGCGCGCTCCCGGCAGCTTTGACTGCAGGAACTCGTGGCACTGGGCCAGCGCCTGCGGATGTGACATAACGACGCGGATGTCTTCCAGCTTCGTGCCCGGAGCCACGATCAAATCGTGCTCGATCGGCACCACGATCTCGGCACACACAAACAGGCCCTCGGTGCCAAGGACGGCATCCATCACGTCGTTCACGGCGCCGCCCAGGCTGTTCTCGACCGCCACAACGCCCAGCGCGTTGGCGTCGCGCTCTGCCGCCTCGATAACACGGCCGTGGCTCGCAAGCGGCGTTAGGGGCAGCGCCTGGCCGGACTGCTTGAGGTAGGTAATCGCCGCCTGCTCACCGAAGGTGCCGGGCGGCCCCAGATAGTAGACCTGGCTGGCCATCAGCCGATGGGTGCGGTCAGGGCAGTGCGGAGCGATTCCTCGGCTTCGATGTTCGTCACCGCCACCAGGATGTCATCGGCGTGGATCTGCGTGTCCGGCGTCGGAAGCCGAGACGTGCCCTCTGAATCGATAATCAGGCAGATCAGCGCGCCCTGCGGTAGCAGCAGCTGCTTCACCTGCTTGCCCACCGTCGATGCCTCCCGCGGCACCTTCACCTCGACAAGCTCCAGGCTGAAGCCGCCCAGCGTCAGCAGCGGGATCAGGCCCTGCCACGGCAGCTCCTGCTCGATGTGGCCCATGATCAACGTCGTCGCCGACACCGTGCTGTCGATGCCCAGCTGGCGGAACAGGCTCTCGTTCTGCGGGTTGTTGATGCGTGCCACGGCCCGGTTCACGCTGAACTTCGCCTTGGCAATCTGGCACAGCGTCAGGTTGTCCTGGTCTTCGCCTGTCACCGCTACTACGAGGTCCGCCCGGGCCATGCCGGCGCGCTCCATCGTGGCCGCATCGCAGGCGTCGCCTTGCATGATCACGTCTGACCCGAGCTCCTCGGCGATGAACTCGACCCGCTGTTGGTTCTCCTCGATGACGAGGACCTCATGGTCTGCCAGGAGAGCGCGCGCCAGGTGATAACCGACCTTGCCGCCACCACCAACGACGATGAACACTACTCGTCCTCCTGCTCGACCAGCTCGCGCAGCAGCTCTGCTTCGAGCTTCGTCGGGTTGATCGTCCGCAATCCCAGGCCCCGGTACACTTCCTCGCGCATCGGGTCGAAGATCACGCTGCTCACGCGCCCGATCTGGAACACGTGCTGCGCGATCTGCGATGCCAGGGCGTTGCGGTTGTCGCCACGGGTCGCCGCCACGAAGGCATCGGCGCGCTCGGCGCCCGCCCGTCGCAACGTGTCCTGGTCCGTACCGTCGCCGAGGATCTTGCGTCCCTTGAACGAAGGGTCAAGGTGGTCGAAGGCAATCTTGTCGATGTCGAGGATTGCTACCTCGTGACCATCGCGTTCCAGCATGATTGCGAGCTCCGCGCCTAGCCGGCCGCAGCCCATGATGATTGTGAACACGGCTTACTCCGCCGGCATCCGCAGTAGAACGACCTCGCACTGGGCAGTGCGCAGGACGTGCGCTGCGACGCGACTCAACTCGAACTCCCCGAACGGGCGCTTGAACGGCACGCCGATGACGATGGCGTCTGCCTGGCGTTCCGTTGCCTCATCCACGATGGCGTGACCGGCGTCGCGCGCCTGCAGCAGGTCGCCTTCGACGTCAAAGTCCTGTCGCCGGGCCGCGGCTTCCGCTTCCGTGAGGATGTCCTCCCCACGCTGCGCCTCCTCCGTCAGGTCGGCGTCCAGCGGGAGGGCCCGCTTCACCTCGATGACGTGGACGACGTGCACTTTGCCCCGCGAGCGCTTCGCAACGCCGCAGGCAAACTCGACGGCCATGGTACTGGCCTCGCTACCGTTGACCGGCACGAGGATGGATTTGAAGGCTAGGGGAGATTCCTTGCTCTTAACATTCCGTTCTTGACGGCTAAACATGAGGGGACTCTCGCATTAATCGTGATTGTGGCGTGACTTGAGCATTATTCACGACCACTATGCTTGCGGCAAGCGTTCTACTCGGTGGGAACCCCGTTGTCCGGGACCCTCCCAAACTTCTACGGTCAGCGCATCCACATTAGATGCACCTCGGCCCTTCATCCACTGCCAGAGTCTGCCGCCAAACCACTCTGCCAGGCGTTCTGCTGTCGTATTGTCGATGGGCAGCGCGGCCACGTCTGCCTTCGGGAACACGTACCCGATGTCGCCCGGCGTCCGCACCTTCCACGCCGTATCCGTCGATTCGACGGTCAGGATGCGGCTTTCCAGTTGCAGCATGAACTTGTGGTCCAGCTCCTTGCTCAGGTCCCTGAGGATGGCTTTCAGGCCGATGAAGTTGACGACGAGCGAATCTTCACCCAGGTCACCTTCGACTTCCGCTGCGACCTCATAGCTATGCCCGTGCAGAGGTTCGCAGTGGCCGCCGTAAGTGGCGAAGTGGGCTGCATCGAAGCGAATGTTCTCGACGCGGACCTCGTACGTCGTCTTCATACCCCTAGAGTACGCCAGACCGTCTTAAGGCGCGCTTCAGCGTTCTCGTCGATTGTGGTGCGCGCGCTACTTCTTGTTCGCCCTGCATCAGCACCGGGATCACATCCCGATACGCCGCGGTCAGCGCCTCGTTGTCCTCGATGTTCACGGCCTCGTACGGCAGCCCCAGCTCATCGAGCGATTTCGCCATCTCCTCACAGAGGTGGCAACCCGGACGCGATAGCAACCGCAGCCCAGTCAGCGTCGTCATACTAGGTGCCGCGCAGCCTCCGCCGCCGCTCCGCCCGGCTGATCTGGCGCCGTCGTGAGTCCGACACCCGCGGTACGTACGGACCCGTTTCCTTGCGCCGTATGAAGAACGCCATCAGAGGCACGCCCACGATGATCACGGCCAGCGATGTCAGCTGCGGCGTCGTCAGGCCCAGCAGCGGCTCGTGACTGTCGAGGCGCAGGAAGCTGACGAAGAACCGCATGATCGCGTAGACGATGAACGCCGTGCAGAAGATCACGCCGCTCTTGGGCTGACGTTTCCACAGCAGCGCCAGCAACCCGATGATCACGAGGTCGCCGATAAGCTCGTACGCCACCGCCGGGTGCCAGGGGCCTACCGCAAAGCTGTGAGCGAAGCCCGGGCTGTTCACATTGCTGTAGTACACGCCCCAGGGCAGGTCAGTCGCCTTTGCCAGGTGCTCGCCGTTGATGATGTCGCCGATGCGCCCGATCGCCATGCCGAGGAGCATGCCGAACGCCGCGGCGTCTGCGCCGGCCGCGCTCGGCAGCTTGGCCCGCAGGCCGTAAATCCAACCGCCCAGCGCACCGCCGAGCATGGCGCCCCAGATCGTGATGCCGCCCTCGGTCACCTTGAAGATGTCGACGAAGCTATCGATGTTTGGGTTGTCGCCGTAGTTCTCCAGCACGTACGCGGCGCGTGCCCCTACCAGGCCGCACGCAACCACGATCATGCCGATGGTGTAAGACGTGTCGATATCGATGCCGACACGCGGGGAGGAGGCGATACGCACGGCCAGCCAGACGCCAGCGATGATGCCGATGGCCGTGAAAACCCCGTGCCACGTCACCAGCAGACCGAAGACACTGAACACGTTTGGATCGATGCCGATGGATATTTTGAGAAGCTCAGTCATCTATGAACGGCTCGCCTTTGCCGCAACCTCCCGGATTTCCTTCTCCACGCGTTTCCGCTGGCCGCCGAGGCCCCGGAAGGAGGCCTGACCCGCGGCTATCTTACCCCAGAGCCTTCTTCTGGGCGTGTAGAACGTCAGGATCAGGCCGAGCAAAAACGTGCCCGTCGCGAACCAGATCAACGTCGAGCCTGGGTCGCGTCTCACCGTGATCCCGGCGAACTCTCGCTTGCCCAGGAAGGTGTATTCGCGGCCGCCCACCGTCACAGGCTCGTTCGGAGAAAGCGCCAGCGCCTGCCCCTGGACCGTCCCCACCGTCAGAAGCGGGCTGCCACCGGGCCCATTCGATAGCTCCGCGACGCCGTCGCCATCCAGACCAGGCACGCTACTTACCGCCACGGACGGTATCGTCGTTACGCCGACGAAGCTAACACTCAGCCCGTCGAAATCTTCCGCCTGGCCCTCCGTGAGCACGGACCCGTTGTTCTTGCCCGCCTCGTACACCACCAGCTGCCAACCGGTACCGTCGTCGCTCTTCCTTGCGCCCATCCAGAATGTGTGTCCATCCACCGCCGTCGTCGTCCCGGCGACAGAGTCATTCGTCCCGTTACCGAGCGCGATGAAGTCCGTCGGTACGACCGTGTCATCCAGCAGCACGTTGCCCGCATCGTCGCGCACCACGACTCGAGGCGTCGGAGCCTGGTCCACCAGGGCCAGCACCTCGTCGTAGATCACATTGCCCGTCGCGACGTCCTTCACCCGCAGCGCCGCACCATCCGGGAAGAACACGGACTGGTGGAACTTGTAGCCGTTGTAGGTCAGCGGATTGTTTACCGTCGAGGTGCCGCTGGCGACCTCTTTGCCGTCGCGGTAGATAACAAGGTCCGTGTGGAAGTCGAGCGGGAAGCCCGTGGAGTCGAACTTGCCCACGGCATCCTTGACATAAATCTGCATGTGGTCCGGGTCGTTGAGGCCGAACACCGGCAGGGGAGTCTCCCCCTCGCCGATCAGGATCTGCTGCTCCTTCGCTGTGACAACGGTCACGAAGCCGCCGGCCAGGAACAGGATCAACGCCAGGTGGCTCACGAACGTCGCGAACTGCGCCCACGGGAAGCGGTCGGCGAAGAGGTAGGTCGCATCGCCTTCCTGCGTCGTCTTCACGTGATAGTGGCGCCGCCTTAGCTCCGTCTCCAGCGCCGCCGTCGAGGGCACCGACTCGAGCGTCACGGTGGCGTTGCCGCCGCGCAGCAGGTACTCGTCCGGCACCCGCGTCTGCGGTTCGAACACGTTGCGCCAGATCGGCGGCAGCCGGTTCGCCGTGCAAACGCACACGCTCATCACCAGCATCGCCAGGCCGCCGATGAAGTACGGCGTCCGGAAGATCTCGAATGTACCGAGCGCCCGCATCGGCCCGTACAGAATGCCGAGGCTGTTCTGCTGCAGGCCATACCACGCCGTCTCCGCCGCAACGTTGCCGCGCATCTCGTTCGGCACCTGCGGAATGATCACGCCCAGCAGCGCGATCAGCGCCAGGAACCCGATGAGCCCCAGCGCGAACCGCACCGAGGTCAACATGCGCCAGGTCAGGCGCAGCGGGTCGAAATCAGACCACCGCAGCGTCCGCCGCGGGTTTTGCTCCTGCAGGACGGCCAACTACGTACCCTCGGGCAGGATCAGGGACAGGCCCTGGTCCATCTTCGTTTGCGTCAGGCTGCCGAATACGACAAGCCGGACAACGCCGGCTCGATCGATGAAGTAGGTCGCCGGCACGCCGTTGTTCGGCCCACCGATATGCCACGTGCTCCCGACCTGGCCGTCGCGGTCCATCACCACGGGATACGAAATACCGAACTCATCCACGAAGCTCTGCACCTCGTTGTCGGCCTCTCGCAGGTCCACGCCTACCAGCTGCAGGTCGTTCGTCTGGTGTTCCTTGTACATGGCGATCAGGTCGGGCGTCTCCTGCCGGCACGTTGCGCACCAGGAAGCCCAGAAGTTGACCACCACCGGCTTTCCCTGCAAGTCGCTCAGTCGAAGCGGATCGCCCCCCAGGGTTCGCAGCAGGAAGTCCGGCGCCGCTCGCCCCTCCGTCGCGCTGGGGCTCTTGCCCGTGCTGTTGCGCTCTGCCGGTAGCGCGACGATGCCGAAGCCGTCCTCCTGCGCATGCCCGCCCCGGCTCGACTGCACGTACAGCAGCCCCGCCACGATGATCACGACTAGCCCGAGCGGCAGCACCAGGCTGCGCAGGTAGCCGTGCCATTCGCGACGGCTCTGGGGACGGGAATCGATTTCGTTGTGCTCGTCCATGCTCACGGCCTAAGGATTGAACAGCGCAAGGTACTCGGACCTTACTTGCTCCGGCGGCTCGCCCTTGCCGAGGAAGCCGTCGCCGATCCGCACCTCCCAGTGTAGGTGGTATTCCGTCCCGGGGTTCGTTATCGATTCGGGCGTCCCGCTCTCGCCCACAAAGCCCACCGTCGTGCCCTGGTCCACGTGGTCGCCCACCTGCAACGTCTCTACGACGCCGCTCAGGTGGCAGTAGCGCGTGACGACGCCGCTCCCGTGGTCGATCCACACCTGGCGCCCTCGGAACGCGTTCAGCGCCTTCTCGTTGTCGGGGTCCGATAGCAGCCCGTCCATCTCCGCAGCCGTCGGGTCGACGTAGTCGTGGTCGATGCGGATGATCGTGCCAGCCTTGGCAGCGCGTGCCGGCGTACCCACCGTGATGTCCGTGCAGTTGTCGACGCCGTACATGTCGACGCCCTCGTGCACGCCCAGGCGATACTCCCGCGGCGCATTCGGCATCAGCTGATCGCCCTGCGGCAAGCAGCCCCCGTCGATGGGGTAGATGAAGCCCGTTAGCGCCTGCTCCAGCGTGGCGGTTGCCGTCGCCGGCGGTGCAGGCGTAACCGTAGCTACGGCGATCGCGCTGTTCCCACCGGAAGAGCCGGCCTCGTCACCACCACCGCCACCACAAGCCACCGTCAGGGCAAACATCGCTACAAGGCCTGCGACCATCAAGGTTAGGCGCAGAACAACCCTCCAGAGTCCGGTAGGACGATCTCAGGATACGAGTCTGCTTCCGAAACGGGCAAATGGGGGCTGGTCGTTGGCCTTCGGTGCCTGGTTGTTAGTCGCTGGTTGTCGGGTCTCAGTAGTTGGTGCCCGGCTCCGGCGTTTGCGGAAGGGGGCGCATTATGCCGCGGGTCTCAACCCGCGATGCCGCCGTGCAAGGTGCTTCGGCTGAGAGGACGCACCCGGCCGCGGAGCGTCAACCAACAACCACTAACTAAGGCCTAACCACCGATCCAACGAAGCCCTGGTCACCGACAAACCCAACTGACGCCGGACGATTGCCAACTCACCGTGCCCGCATCGCCTCCTCGTGCGACATTTGCTCCAGCCCGTCGTCGATAGGCGTCAGCGTCCCATCTCCGTAGCGACGTTGCAGCGCCAGCGAGATCAGGTGGTCCGCGAAGGCCGGGTTCTTCGGCAGCAGCGGCCCGTGCAGGTAGCAGCCGAACGCGTTCTTGAATCGGGCGCCCTCGTAGCCGCTGCGACCGTCGTTGCCGAAGCCCCGCGTCACCTTCGCGAGCGGCTCCGCCCCCGCCCCGAGATACGTGCGACCGCCATGGTTCTCGAAGCCGGCCAGCGTCCCGTGTTCCCACTCGGCCGTCAGGTTGCCGATCAGGCGTTTCGCGCCCGCTCCCGGGTGCAGCGTGAACAGGTCGAACACGCCGGCGCCCGGTATCTCCACCCCGTCCAGGCCGCGATAGAACCGCCCCGAGAGCTGATACCCGCCGCAAACGCCGAGGAAGACGACGCCGTCCTGCACCATCTCTTTCAGCGCACCCTTGGTTTCAAGCAGGTCCTTCGCCACCAGCGTCTGCTCCCGGTCCTGGGCGCCTCCCATGAACAGCATGTCGAAGCCGCCGGGCAGGAGCCGGTCGCCCACCTCTAGCGCCTCGACCTCCAGCTCGATGCCTCGTAGCCGGCAGCGCCGCGTCAAACACACGATGTTCCCGCGGTCGCCGTAAATATTCATCAGCGACGGATACAGATGCCCCAGCCGCAGCACCCGGCCACCGGCCTCGTTGTTTGTCGGCTGGCTTGCGGGTGTGCTGCTTATTTCCAAAACGGCTCCTTGCCGGACCGCTTCGCCAGCAGCTCTCGCACCGTCAGCATCGCCGTGTAGGTCGGCACCACCGTCAGGCAATCGCCCGGCGCCGTCAGCGCGATGGCGCGCTCCAGGGCACGCGCGATCTGCGGGTCGACCTCCAGCGTCTTCTCGTCCCACTCCGCGTACTTCAATCGCAGCGCCATCTCTGCCGCCCGGGTGCCGCTCGTGACGACATGCGCCAGCTTGTCCGCTGCCATCTCGAAGTCTGCGTCCCACACCCACGAAATGTCTCGGCCGTCCGCGATGCCGTCGTTCAGCACGAACAGCGCCGTCCGCCTCGATGCGTCCAGCAGCAGCGTCGAAAGCACCTGGTTCAGCCCGGCCGGGTTCTTGCCCAGGAACACCTCGACTCGCCGTCCGTCAACCTCGAACGCCTCCTGGCGCCCGAACGCCGCCGCCACGCCCTCGATTGCCTCAATGCTGGCCGAGGCGGGCAGGCCGAGCGCACGTGCCCCTGCAGCCGATGCCAGCGCGTTGTACACGTTGTAGAGCCCCCCGATCCCGAGGTCGACCATGCCCTTGTGCTCGTCGCCCACGGCGAGCTGGAACCGCGCGTTCCGGCCGTCCTTCAGGTTGATGAGGCGTGCCGCCACCTCCGGCTTCGGTCGAGTGCGCTGGCAGCTTGGGCAGCGCCAGTGGCCCACGTGGCCAAAGAACGCCACGCTGTATTCCAGCCGCTCGCCGCACAGGCAGCTCAGCGCGTCCGACGCGTGGTCCGGCGCGCCCCTGTCGAGCTTGCGGTCCTCCACCCCGAAAAACGTCACGTGCTCGCGCCCCTCGCCCAGCGATGCCACCGACGGATCGTCGGCGTTCAGTACCAGGTGCAGCTCCGCCGGCGCGCTCTTCAGCATCTCGCGCCACAGCGCCGCGACTGCCGCGACTTCGCCGTAGCGGTCAAGCTGGTCCCGAAACAGGTTGGTGAACACGATGGCGCGTGGATGAATGTCGCGCAGCACCAGTGGCACCGTCGCCTCGTCCACCTCGAAAACGCCCAGTCGCTCCGCTGCCTCGCTCAGCTGTCCGTCCGGTCCGGTAGCCAGCGCCAGTGTCGACGCCAATCCCCGCACGAGGTTGGAGCCGGACGCGTTCGCGAGCGGCTTCAGCCCCGCAGCGCGCGCCGTATCGCTCAGCAGTAGGGACGTGGTCGTCTTGCCGTTGGTACCCGTGACGATGACGCTGCCGTGCCCGAGCTGCGACGCCAGTTCACCGATCAGCCGCGGCTGTAGCCAGGCTCCCACCAGCCCGCTGGCCGCCGTGCCGCCGCCACGCCCGAGAGCCCGGCTCGCGAATGCGGTCCCCTTGGCCGCCCAGACCGATGCGAGGGTGCGCGCTGCTGGCACGGACTACTGCTGGCCCGCCGTTGCAGGCTCTCGCGGCATGAAGTTGCGTGCCAGGACCCGCAGCAGCGCAAGCTTGCTCACCACGCCCACCACGTTGCCTTCCGAAACCACCGGCATCATCCACGTATCGCTTGATTCCATGCGCTGCAGCAAGGTGGCGCCGTCTTCTTTCGGTGCCGCGACCTCGACATCTTCGGTGCGGCTCATCACCTGACCGGCCGTCGCTGCCCGCCGCTCGTCCACCGCGACCGAGGCGACTTCCTTCTCCGTCAGCACACCCACCACGCGCTCCTCGTCGTTCTCGACGAAGTAGATGTAGTGCTCGTCGTTGCGGTTCGCCAGGTACGTCAGCGCAACCTGGGAGTCCGTCGTCGGCAGGTCGCTATTCATGATCTCTTCTGCCGTCACGCTGGATAGCACCTCCAGCGCCTTCGCCTGGAACCACGCCTGTCGCGCCGAAGACTCCAGGAACAGACCCAGCAATGAGAACCACAGGCCGCTCCACGGGCTGATGTAGTCCTGGAACAGCCCGACGAACGAGAGCGCGCCGATGATGATCAGGCTGTAGCCCATCGTGCGGCCCACCAGCGTCGCCAGCCGCGTCGCGCGGTAGATGTTCCCGCTCACGCCCCAGATCAACGACCGCAGTACGCGACCGCCGTCCATCGGGAAGCCCGGCGCCATGTTGAACGCCGCGATGATCAGGTTCATCAGGAACAGCCACTCCAGGACGATGTTCACCGGCCCGTCCTCGTTGTCGCCGATGGCGTACCAGAGGCCGAAGAAAATCCCCGCCAGGATCAGGCTCGTTAGCGGCCCCACGATCGCCATGAAGAACTCGTGCCGCGGCCGCTTCGCCTCGCCGCCGATCTGCGACACGCCGCCGAAGATGAACAGCGTGATGCTCTTTACCGGGATGCCGTACCGCTGCGCCACCACGCTGTGCGCCAGCTCGTGGACCAGGATCGACCCGAAGAAGATCAGCCCGCTCGAAAGCGCCATCACCCAGTGCAGCCACTCCTTGTCGTGGTTAGGCGAGTCGACCGGAATGATCTGGGGATAGACGCTCAGGGCCAGGAACCCGGTTACGAACGCAATGGTGAAGATCCACGAGACGTTGACTTCGACCGGGATGCCCAGCAGGCGAGCGACACGAAATGTTTTGTTCAACTTCGCTCTAGTCTACGCGAGTCTGGAACCCAGTGCAGTGCAATACCGCACGCGGAACCTCTCGTAGGGGCGGTTCGCGAACCGCCCTAACAGCGCCTCGCACCGCCGAGCAGCCCACGCGCGCCGTCCCCCGAATCCACAACTGGTCATTGCGAGGCCCGACGCCAGGAGCGGCCGTGGCACTCTCACGAACCGCTCATCTGCCCCTCATGCGCTCGCCCGCACTCGAACCTCTCGTAGGGGCGGTTCGCGAACCGCCCCTACAGCGCCTCGGAACGCCTGGCCCATCACATGTGCCTCCAAACGCCCCGAATCCACAACTGGTCATTGCGAGGCCCGACGCCAGGAGCGGCCGTGGCAATCCCACGAATCGCTCAACCGTTCCTCATGCGCTCGCGGCCGTTAGCGTATTGACTTGCCCTCTCCGTTTCGTAAGGAGGGTGAGGGGGCTTCCGGCAACATCGACCCGGCGCCCTGCACTCCGCCTTACGGCGTCAGCCGCGCCCGCTTCAGCCGCAGCGAGTTCGTCATCACGGTCACGGAGCTGATCGCCATCGCCGCCCCGGCGAGCATCGGGTTCAGGAAGCCGTAGTCGCCCAGGGCCCAGTTCAGCCCGCTCGGCACGCCCGAGTTGTGGAAGAAGATGTACAGCACGCCCGCCGCCACCGGGATCAGCGCCACGTTGTAGGCGAACGCCCAGAACAGGTTCTGCCGGATCGTGCGCATCGTCGCCTTACTCAGCGCGATTGCCGTCGAAATGCCCCGCGGGTCGCCGCTCATCAACGTCACGTCCGCGGCCTCCATCGCCACGTCGGCCCCGGTGCCGATCGCGATGCCGATGTCGGCCTGCGCCAGCGCCGGTGCATCGTTGATCCCGTCGCCCACCATGGCGACGACCTTGCCCTGCGCCTGCAGCGCCTTCACGTGCGCCGCCTTCTGGTCCGGCAGCACCTCGGCGATTACATGGTCGATCGCCACCTCCTCGGCGATGGCCCGCGCCGTTGCTTCGTTGTCGCCCGTTAGCAGCACGACCTCGATGCCCTGTGACTTCAGGCCGTACACCGCCTCCGCTGCGCCTTCCTTCAGCGTGTCGGCGATGGCGATCACGCCAGCTGCCCTTCCGTCCACCGCGACGTACACCACCGTCTTCGCGTGCGACTGCAGCGCCGCGCCGCCCTCGGCCAGCATGCCCAGGTTGACCCTGTGGTCCGCCATGAATCCCTTGGTGCCGATGATCACGCCGTGGTCTT
The DNA here is from genome assembly GCA_963731765.1 of uncultured Chloroflexia bacterium. Lineage (GTDB taxonomy): Bacteria > Chloroflexota > Dehalococcoidia > DSTF01 > WHTK01 > WHTK01. Next base: position 68,548 of record CAVSWS010000040.1, on the reverse strand, counting down.
CGACAATCGCCCGTACGCCCTTGCCCGCGAACGCCTCGAAGTCGTTGACGTCCGGTAAGTCCAGCCCTCGCACCTGCGATTCGCGCACGATCGCTTCGCCCAGCGCGTGCTCTGAGCCTCGTTCCGCCGCAGCCGCCAGCCGCAGCAACGCCTGCTCGTCGATGCCCGACGTCACGATGTCGGTCACGCGCGGCTTGCCCTCGGTGATCGTGCCCGTCTTGTCCAGGATTACGGTCGTCAGCTTGTGCGCCGTCTCCAGCGCCCCGCCGCTGCGGATCAACACGCCCATCTCGGCGCCACGGCCCGTCCCGACCATGATCGCCGTCGGTGTCGCCAGGCCGAGCGCACACGGGCAGGCGATGATCAGCACCGCCACCGCTGCCAGGAGGGCGTAGACGATGGCGCCGTCCGGACCAGCGAACATCCAGATCACGAACGCCGCCGCCGCCACGACCATCACCGCCGGTACAAAGATCGAAGCTACGTAGTCGGCCAGGCGCTGGATCGGCGCCTTCGAGCCCTGTGCCTCCTCCACGAGTCGGATGATCTGCGCCAGCGCCGTCTCCCGCCCCACGCGAGTTGCCCGCAGGTGGAAGGAGCCCATGCGGTTCAGCGTGGCCCCGTACACGGGCTCGCCCTCCGCCTTTTCGACCGGCAGGCTCTCACCCGTCAGCATCGATTCGTCCACGGCGGAGTGCCCGCTGACGATCACGCCGTCCACCGGCACCTTCTCTCCCGGCCGCACGACTACCACGTCGCCCGGCAGCACCTCCTCGACCGGAATGTCGGCCTCGTGGCCGTCTCGTACCACCCGCGCCGTCCGCGCGCCCAGACTCATCAGCCGCGTAATCGCCTCGGACGTGCTGCCCTTGGCGCGCGCCTCCAGCCAGCGCCCGAACAGGATCAGCGCCAGGATGATCATCGCCGTATCGAAGTACACCGGCGGCCGGTCTCCCAGCGCCATGTCGTGCGCCGCCACGGCCTGGCTGAACAACGACGGGAAGAACGTCGCAACCGTGCTGTAGAGGAACGCCGCCGACGTGCCCAGCGCGATCAGCGTGTTCATGTCCGCCCCGCCGTGCTTGCCCGTCTTCCAGGCGTACACGTAGAACTGCCAGCCGGCCCAGATCTGGATCGGCAGCGCCACCACGAACATTCCCACCAGCAGTGCCTGCACGCCGATCAGGCTGTCGATCTGGTCCAGCACCGGCCCCGTAACCGCCAGCATCATCAGCACGCCCGCGATACCGGCCGTCACCCACTTGCGCACCAGCAGCCGTTGCTCCTGCTCCGATGCCGCGTGTTCGTGCCCGTCCGTCTCCGGCGCGCGCTCCTTGATCTCGATTCCCGCGATCTCAGCCGCCTTGCGCAGCTGCCGAGCGTCCACCGCGCCTTTCGGGAAGCTCACGCTCACCCGGTGCGCCTCCGTGTTTACGTCCGCCTCGGTCACGCCCTGGACGGACAGCATCGCCGCCTGCAACGCCTCGGCGTCGAACGGCTCGCTCAGCACGTCCAGCACCACCGATTCCCGCAGCGCGTCGTACCCTGCCGCCTCGATCGCGCCCATCAGCGTGTCCACCGGTGCGATATCGCACTCGTAGGACACGGTCGCCTTCTCTGTCGCCAGGTTTACCGTCGCTGTGTCGACGCCCGGCACCTTCTTCAGCGCTCGCTCCACCCGCGCCACGCAGGATGCGCAGGTCATGCCGCCCACGCCGATGGTGAGCGTCTCCGTCTGTGGTTTCTTCGGAGTCTCTGTTGTCATGCGAACCCCGTTACTTTCCCGCCTGCTCGTACAGGTCGATCAGCTCGCCGATCACCTCGTCCTCGCGCCCCTGCTTGATCCCCTCCACCACGCAGCCCTGCAGGTGGTGCTCCAGGATCAGCTTCTCCATCTTCTCGATGGCACGGCGCACGGCGTACGTCTGCTTCAGCACGTCGACGCAGTACTGGTCTTCCTCAATCATGCGCCTCACGCCGTTGAGGTGTCCCTCGATATACGCGATTCGCCGCAGAATGTCCGGCTTCGCGCTCGTATCCACCGGTACTCGATGCGTGTGAGTTGTTTCCATGCTCTTCTCCTACCCCCTGGCAGGGGGTACAGCCATACTAACACCCAACGCAAGCTAATAAGCGAATGGATCAAGGTGACAAAGAGTGGAGCAGGGACGGAAGGAACCCGTGACCCCACCTCAGGGGGTTAGAGCACGAGCGCAATCAGCATGTGGTTATAGGCAACCGGCAACCGACGACTAAAAACTAAGAACCAACGACCAGCAACGGCGCAGTCGTCTACCCCAGGCCGTCAAGCACCCCGAGCAGCTCGCTCAGGTCGTCGATGCGCGCATCGGGCACCACGCCGTCTCGTTCCTTGCGCCCGACCTGCACCGCGAATAGCCCGACTGCCTGCGCCCCCGCGATGTCCGTGTGCGGGTTGTCGCCCACGAAGGCGCACTCGTGGGCAGCCAGGCCGATGGCGTCCAGCGCCTTCGCGAAGATGCGCGGGTCCGGCTTCGCGTAACCCTCTTCGTCCGAGAACACCATCACGTCCAGCTGCGCCTTCAGCCCGTAGTGCTCCAGCATCGGCAGCAGGTGAGGCGTCGTCGTGAAGCCCGCGTTGCACACGAGGCCCGTCGCCAGCCCGCGCTGCTTGATCGCCGACGTCGTTTCGACGGCGAACGGCGCCAGCATCGGCGCAATCTCCAGCGGCATGGACGTGATGATTGCTTCCAGCGCGTCCAGCGCCGATTCCGGGGCCGCCGCGTTCGTCACCGCCTCAAGCTGCGACATGAATACCCGGGCCCGACCGCCCTGACCGACGTCCTTGCCCTCTTCGTGCAGCCGCGACAGCACCCCACCCGACGCATCGAGCGCGGCCTGCACCGCGTCCAGTGGAGCTTCGTGTCCGTACTCCCGCAGCACCTCGAACACCGCATTGCTCCGCCACGTGCGTCGCGGCTGAGCCCGCTCGGGCTTGTCGTTAATCAGCGTCTCCCAGAGGTCGAACAGGACGGCTCTAACCATTGCTTTAGCCTACAGCCTACAGAAGGCCTACCCCGGAAAGCGAACACCGCATCCCGACGCCGCATGGCCAAACCACTACCGTTTGGCAGCCCACCCTTCAGAGATGACCCCGTCATTGCGAGGCCCGACGCCAGGAGCGGCCGCGGCAATCCCACGCAGCGCCTCCTGCCCCTCATGCGCCTTCGATGCGTCCCGAGCCGCCCCAGCTCCCGACACTCTGCGTGACTGGTGACTCCCAGACGGCATCACCATCTCGATATCCCTCAGCCATCCCCGGCCCACGCAAACAAGGGCGGACCTTCCAGCCCGCCCTCGATTCGCTTGCCTCGTCTCGACTAGTTCTGTGCCACCGGCGCCGCGATCGCCGCCCCGCACGAATCGCAGAACTTGGAGCCCTGCGCTTGCAGGCTGCCGCAGCTCGGGCACTTCACCGCCGCAACGACCTCGGCGCCGCCGTTGCTCGACGCGACAGGCTGAGCCGCTGACAGCGAGGCTGGAGCCGCATCGCTTGATGGCGCTTCCTCGTCCTCTTCCTTCACTGCGGCCCGGAACTCCTTGATGCCCTGGCCCAACGACCCACCGAGGTCCTTCAGCCGCGTAGTGCCGAATACGAGCACTACGATGACCAGAATGATGATCAGTTCTGCTGGTCCCAGATCCACACCCACACCTCCAACAGCGCAATCATTGCACCTGCAAACAGGGTAAGAGCCGGGGTTGAAAATGCCCTGAAGATTACCTGAATTAGAGGCGAGATCGTCGAGAAATCAAGAAGCGGGCCGATCGGCCCGCTTCTCAAGCTTGCTGCTTTGTCGCTTAGCTCTGGGACACCGGTGCGGCGATAGTCGCGCCACAGGAGCTGCAGAACTTGGCGGTTTGGGCGTTTAGGCTGCCGCAGGACGGGCACTTCACCGCTGCCACGACCTCGGCCCCGCCGTTGCTCGAAGCAACTGGCGCTGCCGGTGCTCCTGTCTGGGCTGCGGTCGCCGGATGGGGAGCCTCGTCCTCGTCTTCCTTGACGGCGGCCCGAAACTCCTTGATCCCCTGGCCCAGAGAGCCACCAAGGTCCTTCAAACGCGTGGCACCAAACATCACCACCACGATAACGAGAATAATTGCGAGTTCCGCCGGCCCAAGGCCGAACGGTCCAGCTGCTGCAAACATCGGGAGCACCTCCTGCACCCTAAAGTACGTCTAGACGATAGCACCGGGATTCTCCGAGCGTCAACGAAACGCAGAATCCCCCGACGCCGCTCCCGAGCGGCGACCCTGCCTCGCTATGGGTCCTAGACGACCCGCTCGACGAAGACCTCCATGATACCGCCGCAAATCTTGTCTTCACCTTCCGGCGATTCCGTGAGGTCCACCACAACGAGCTGGGGCTTGCCGCTCTCGTGCACGTTCATGGCTTCCTGCCACACTTCGGCCTCGCCACAACCGCCGCCGATCGTGCCGCAGAACGTACCATCGGCACGTACGGCCATCTTGGCGCCCGGCTTGCGTGGCGTGGACCCGCGAGAAGCGGCCACGGTAGCGATCACGAGGGGCTGACCCTTCTCGATCGCCTTCTCAATCTCGTCGAAAACTTCGTCTTGCATTGGTCTACCTAGAATACCACCTACGCCACCGGCTTGCCCGGTGCGGCCGGGCAGGCGGCGAACTCAATGATGTCTTTCGGCTGCGGTGCCGCCCACGTCTCCACGTGCAGCTCGACAGCATGCACCTTGCGGGGTACGCCGCCAAACGTCGACTGCTTCACGAACGTCTTCGTCGATAGCGGCGAGTTGTCCTCTTGCAGCACCCCGTCGATGTACAGCTTCACGCCCGTAAGCGTCGCGGCCGGCTCGTCCGTGTCCACGATAGCGATGTCATAGCCCACGTGGATCTCCGGCCCGAACGCGCCCATGTCGCAGCGCACACTGAACGTCGTGCGCACTCGGCCGGACGCCGGCGGCTCCGTTGCCGCATACGGCGTCGAGGTCGGTCGTGGCGTCGAAGTGACCTCGGCAACAGGCGATGTGCTGAGAGCGGTGGACGCGACCGTCATGGCCGGCGTCGGTGTCTTGTCGGCCCCTGTCCCGCCGCCACAGGCCACCAGCAGCGCCGCGAGAAAGGTCCCGAACGCAATCGCCACGCGAGCGCGGCCCACTGTGTCTAGTCGGCTCTTTGTCCCGGGCGCCGGGCTACTGCGTCTTCCAGACTGTTCCGTTCGGTCCGTCCTCGAGGGTGATTCCCTGCTCGGCCAGGCCGGACCGCACCCGGTCGGCCAGCTCGTACTGCTTCGCGGCACGCAGGTCCTTGCGCAGCGAAATCAGCAGGTCGATGAACGGCGCCGCCGCCATCGCGTCCTGCCCGCCGCCTGCCTTGTCCAGCTGTAGTCCCAGCACGCCCGATAGCTCCCGCAGTATCCCCTGCGCATCTGCGACAGACCCGCCTGCCGTCGAAGCGCGGTTGATCTCGCGCGCCAGGCTGAACAGCAGCGCCACCGCCTGCGACGTGTTGAAGTCGTCCTCCATCGCCGTTACGAACTGGTCTCGGAAGCCCGATGCGTCCAGCTTGTCGCCGTTCTCGTTGTCCGCCGCCGTTACGGCATTGCGCAGCCGGTCGGCGCCGGCCTTCGCGGCCGCCATCGCCTCTTCGCTGTACGTCAGGGGGCTGCGATAGCCGCTGCTCAGCACGAATAGCCTCAGCCCGTCCGGCCCGTAGGCATCGATGGCGCCCCGCATGCTCAGCACGTTGCCGAGCGACTTGCTCATCTTCTCCTCGCCCATCTGCACGAAGCCGTTGTGCACCCAGAACTTGGAGAACGGCGCCTTGCCCGTGTACGCCTCCGTCTGCGCGATCTCGTTCTCGTGGTGCGGGAAGGCGAGGTCGAGGCCGCCGCCGTGCAGGTCGATCTGCTCGCCCAGGTGGTGCAGCGACATGGCCGAGCACTCGATGTGCCAGCCCGGCCGTCCCTTGCCCCACGGGCTGTCCCACGCAGGCTCTCCCGGCTTGGCGCCCTTCCACAGCGTGAAGTCCATCGGGTTCTCTTTGCCCTCGAGCGGCTCGATGCGCGCGCCGGAGAGCATCGTCTCCAGGCTGCGCTTGGACAGCTTGCCGTAGTCTTCTTTCTTCTCCACCCGGAAGTACACGTCGCTGTTGCCGTCGCGCTTCGGCCCCATGTACGCGTAGCCCTTCTCGATCAGCCCCTCGATCATCTCGACGATCGCCGGGATCTCTTCCGTGGCGCGCGGGTACATATGGGCCGGCTGGATGTTCAGGATCTCGCAGTCGCGCTGAAACTCGCCGATGTAGCGCTCGGCGACCTCGGACATCGGCACGCCCTCGCGCTCCGCCGCAGCGATCAGCTTGTCGTCGATGTCGGTGTAGTTCTGGACGTGCTTCACGGTGTAGCCGCGGTACTCCAGGTAGCGCCGCAGCACATCGAAGATGATGTAGCACATCGCGTGGCCAATGTGGCTCTCGGAGTAGGGCGTGATGCCGCAGACGTACATGAGGACGTTCTTGTCCTCTCGCGGCGTGAACTCCTCCACCTTGGCCGTCAACGTGTTGTGCAGACGCAAACCTGATCCTCCGGCTAGTCTGGCTCGGTGCCGCGCTCTCGGCTCTCACCGATCGCTGCCTGAACATATTGGCGATGCGATGTCGTGGCGAGCAAGCCCCTGCGTGACAGTCTAAGAGGCGCCCGGCGGCAGAACGTGCGCGCTTTCGATGGCGCGACGCCCGTGCTCGGCCAGCTCGGCCTCCAGTGCCGCGACCTGCCCGCGCAGCTCCTCGAGCCGCTGGCTCAGCTCCTCGATGCGGTCCCACTCCGGGTCCGGCAGCCTCACGCGCGTGTCGTTACCCGGCTCGTAGTACGCCACGATCTTGCCCGGGTTGCCCACCACGGTCGCGAACGGCGGCACGTTCGTCAGCACCACAGAGCCGGCACCGATCCGCACGTGGTCGCCGATCTCGACGTTCCCCATCACGATGGCGCCCGCCCCGATGAGGACGTTGTTGCCCAACGTGGGGTGTCGCTTCTCCCGCCGCGTGCTCGTGCCGCCCAGCGTGACGCCCTGAGCCAGGTGACAATCATCGCCGATGATCGACGTCTCGCCGATCACCACGCCCATGCCGTGGTCGATGAACAACCCCTCGCCCAGTTGCGCCGCCGGGTGAATCTCGATGCCCGTCAGCAACCGGCTCACGAACGCCGTCGCCCCCGGCAGCACCGGCACCCCGTTCACGTAGAACCAGTGCGCCAGCCGGTGCATCTGCCGAGCATGAAACCCCGGGTAGCTCAACACCACCGCGACAGCACTGTGCGCCGCCGGATCGCGATCCAACGCTGCTCGTATGTCTCGATGGATGCTCTTGAGAAGGGACACTCGGCTTGCCTCCTGGACCTGCATCGGCGTCTGACCCGACGCCCTCTCTGAAGCGGGAGCCCGCCCTCAGCCCGAGGAACGGACGCCCTATCGACAGATACAGGTAAGGCGGCTAGGACTCATAAGACCTGCGCAATATAACATACAGCGCCCCCACCGAGTCTGACCGGCAGAAGCCTCACGGCCAATCGGGCAATCGGGCAATCGGCGGCCTGCTATAGGTTTATCACCGGCTCGTAGCAGGCTCCCCTTTTCGCCCCGCAGGGAGGAGGGCTGACCGCAGCAAACGGAGTGAAGCTTCCCCGCCCCAAAGGCGCCTGCCAACGCCACAATTCCCGGTACAGCGAGATGTCCCTCTCCGTAAACGGGGAGGGATTAAGGGAGGGGTCTCAGCCCCTACGACTCCTCGATCAGCGCCACCGCCTGCGCCGCGATCCCCTCGCCGCGCCCGACAGCGCCCAGGCCGTCCGTCGTCGTCGCCTTCACGCTCACCTGCGTCAGGTCCAACCCCATCGCGAACGCCAGCCGCGACTGCATATCCCCGACCCGAGGTGCCATTCGCGGCTTCTCTGCCACCACGATCGTATCCACGTTGGCGATCCGACACCCCTTCGCCGCGATCAAACGGCACACCCGCTTCAGCAGCTCGATGCTATCGGCGCCCCGATACTTCTCGTCTGTGCTCGGGAAGTGCGAGCCGATGTCGCCCAGCGCCGCGGCGCCCAGCAGCGCGTCGATCACCGCGTGCGTCAGCGCGTCGCCGTCCGAGTGGCCCTTCAGCCCGCGCTCGCCCTCGAACACGACGCCGCCCAGTACCAGCGGCTTGCCGTCATCGAACGGATGCACGTCGTACCCTTGCCCGACTCTCACCGATCCTCTTCCTCACTCCCGGCCTGCATGGCGAAGTACACCACTTCATCAATCAGGTCCTCTGCAGGACCCTCTGTGGACAATCGAAGCGCCGTCTTCGGCAGCTTCTCGAATCGCTTCGTGATCACGGCCTCAGCCTCGGGGTCGACCGCCGCGACGTGGGACGAACGGCGATTCCGCGTGCGCAGGCGCTCGGCCCGTGTGTCGACGCTCGCCTCGCACAGGACGATGCAAAGTGCCCCGTCCCCCTCCTCGGCAATCTTGCTGCACGTCTCGATCACCCGTTCGTAAGAGGAAGGCGTGTCGAGTACCACCGAGAGCCCTTGCCCGACGACCAGGTCTCGCGCGAACTCATGCAGCAGCACGTAGGATGCCTGCGCCGCGAGTTCTTCCTCCGCGCCCAGGTCCAGCAACCCGCTCTTCACCGTGTCCTTGTCGATCACCGGCCAGTTCAGCCGCCGGCCCACGGCGAGCGCCAGCGTGCTCTTCCCGGAGCCCGGTAGGCCTGCCATCAGGATGAGCACCGGTTTGTTCGTCTGCATTAGCGCTCAGTATATCGGCGCCGCGCCGCCATAAGCGCTTCGATCAACGGCAGGTCGTCAGGTGTTGTGACTTTGATATTCTCCCGGCTCCCCATCACCAGCCGCACCGGCTCCTCGATCAGCTCCACCAGCGCTGCATCGTCAGTCGCGTCGATGTCGTGTGCGGCGTGAGCCCGGCGCAGCACATCCACTCGGAACGCCTGCGGTGTCTGCGCCAGCCACAGGTGCTCCCGAGACACCGTCCCCCGCACCAACCCGGACTCCTCGGCCCGCTTCACCGTGTCCGACACCGGCACGGCGCACAGTGCTGCCCCGGTCTCTCTCGCCCCCTCGATCGCCGCATCGATGAGCTCGCGAGTCACCAGCGGCCGTGCCCCATCGTGCACCACCACGATCTCGCACCCCTCCAGCGCCTCGAGCCCGCACGCCACGGAATCGCGCCGCCGCATCCCGCCCAGCACGACGCGCACCTTGGCAAACTGCGATGCCATCGTCCTTACGGCCTCGACGTTAGCCTCCGACGCAACAACCACCACTGCATCGATGCCCTCATGCCCATCGAAAACCGCCATCGAGTACGACAGCACCGGCTGCCCGCCTACAACCAGCTGCAGCTTGTCGCCACCACCCATCCGAGTGCTGCTCCCCGCCGCCACAACAATCGCCCCAACCGTCACGCTAGCCCCTCATTCTCAGATGCTCCTGAACCACGTCGTAGCAGGCGTCCCCTCGACCCAGAGAGAGGGGTGGTCGCCGCAGCGATCGGGGCGAGGTCCCCCAGGCCCAGAGGCGCCCGCCAACGCCACGATAGCCAGTACGGCGGGATGTCCCCTTTCCGTAACCGGGGAGGGATTAAGGGAGGGGTTGCCCACTAGAACCAACCTCCGACAACCCCCGCCGAAAACGTGCCGCCGTAAGCCAGGAACAGGTCCTTCACAATCTTCCCGCCCAGCGTCGCGATGAAGAACTTTCGCGCCGGCATTCGAGTCGATCCCGCGGCGGCACCCACGAGGTCGAAGAACGGGTTCGGGAACGTGCAAAGCAGGAATATCGTCAGCATCCCGTTCTGCCGCATCCACCGCTCGAACCGCACGTACATCCCGCGGTTCCGCAGCGCGTCCGCCCCGGCGTACCCGAGGCCGTAACCGGAAAACTCACCGATGGCATCGCCCAACCCGGCGACAAGCCCGACCAGGATCGGCGCCGGGATGCCCAGCACCGGGTCCAGCACGATGCCGCCGCCGAAGATCGCCACCGTGCTCGGCGTCGGCAGCACGATCGTCGCCGACCCCGCCATCGAGATGAAGAAGATGCCGAGGTAGCCCCAGTCTTTCAGCCCCTCCAGGTCGACGTCGAGGAGCAAGAACGCGACGGCGTACGCGGCCAACACAATCGCCAGCCCGCCGAAGATCCCGTACTCCAGCCGGAACCAGCCGCGACGCTCCGACTCCGCCCGAAGCGCCTCGATCTCTTCGTCGATCGCTTCGAAGACTTCACCGGTCCCCGCGTCGTCCACCATCGCGCCTTGATTCTAGCCTGCCGCGACGAACCCGGGACTGCCGGTGCCCGCCGCCAGGCTGCGCCAGCCACTGCTCGAACAGAAGAAGCTGCGGGATTCATCCCGCAATAGCGGAGGGCTCCCAAATTCATCCCACGAGCCGCGCCTAATGACTCTCGTGCAGACCCACCCCGCGATGTGGTCTGATAGAGAAGCACAGAAGGAGCACACCGTATGAACCAGCATCTCCCCCAGAACATCATCCCGGCCGTCACCGAGGTCACGCCTCGCGGCGAGCGCACTTACGACATCTACTCGATGCTCCTCAAGGAGCGCATCATCTACCTGGGCACGCCGATCTTCGACCAGGTCGCGAACAGCATCATCGCCCAGCTCCTGCACCTGGAGCGAGAAGACCCCGACCGCGACATCGCCATGTACATCAACTCCCCCGGCGGCGAAGTCCACGCCGGTCTCGCCATCCTCGATGCCATGAACCTCAACCGCTGCGATGTCGCCACCTACTGCGTCGGCGTCTGCGCCAGCATGGCCACCGTGCTGCTCAGCTCCGGCACCACCGGCAAGCGCTACGCCATGCCCAGCGCCACCATCCACATGCACCAGGCGCTTGGCGGCGTCCAGGGCCAGGCCTCCGACATCGAGATCGAGGCCCGCGAGACGATCCGCCTCAACGACCTCCTGCGCAACATCCTCGCGAAGAACACCGGCCAGGACCCCGAGCGCATCCGCCGCGACTTCGACCGCAACTTCTACATGGACGCTCAGCAGGCGAAGGAATACGGCATGATCGACGAAATCCTCACCTCGCAACCGCGTTCGTAGAGCGCCAGCACCGCCAGATCACCCGGAATGAGAGGCACTCCATCGCACTGATGGAGTGCCTCTTTGTAAATGGCGCTTGCCCGATCGCCCCGCGGTCGCGCCTCGCCCCGACTTCATCTCCACCCTCGACCTGCCGATCATCCCCATGAAACCGTCTTCAACCCGCAGCTCGAAAGGTGTTGCCATGGTCGTTGTCTACCTCAAGAACGGTGAGAAAGCCCCGATCCCGGACGCCAACTACGTCCGCCTCGAGAGCGCCGGCGAAAACACCTCGTCGCAGGTCCTGCGATGCTTCTTCGGCAACAACGAGGTCGGCTACTTCCGCTGGGATGAGGTCGCCGGCTACACCGTGACCAGCCTCCGCAACCCCAACCTCGGCAGCAACGACGCCTGGGCCGCGCGCTTGGAAAACACGAACATCTAGACGGCCGCTGACCTCGCTCAGTTCTCCGGGACCGAAAACCAACAACCGACCACCAACAACCAGAAGCCCTCTCCGGTAGACATTCCCCCGCCCGTCATCTAACTTGCCTCCACTGGCAGCGAATGCCAAATTGCCCGCGTTAGACGCATCACGGGGGAGGCTCGAATGGCCGAGCGGCATCAAGTAATCATCGTGGGCGGCGGCCCCGTAGGCGTCGGCCTCTCGCTCGAGCTCGGCCTGCGCGGCATCGACTGCGTCGTCATCGAGCGCCACAAGGAGCTGGCCAACATCCCGAAGGGCCAGAGCCTCATGCCCCGCACCCTGGAGCACTTCTACACCTGGGGCATCGTCGATGAAGTGCGAGAGGCCCGACTCATGCCGAAGGGCTATCCCATCGGCGGCATCACGGCCTACAAGAACCTCATGGGCGAGTACTGGTGGGGGCAGCGCACCAACACCCGCAGCAATCGCAACTTCATCCGCCCTCACTACTTCGAGGACAACGACCGCATGCCGCAGTACTGCCACGAGGCCGTCATGCGCAAAAAGGCGGCCACGCTGCCGACCGTCAAGCTCCTGTTCGAAAAGTCGGCGCGCAAGGTCGAGCAGGACGAAAACGGCGTGCGGGTCACGGTCGAGGACCACGTCTGGCCCTACGAGGACCAGGTCATCGAAGGCGACTACGTGGTCGGCTGCGACGGCGCCCGCTCGATCGTCCGGGAGCAGGTCGGCATCGAGCGCGCCGGCACCGACTTCGAGCAGAAGATGGCGCTCTCCGTCTTCAAGTCGCCCCAGTTCCATCAGGCCCTCGAGCGCTTCCCCCACGGCTCCACCTACCGCGTCCTCGATCCCGACTACAAGGGCTACCCGATGATGCACGGCCGCGTCGTCGTCGGCGAGTCGTTCTTCCAGCTCGCCCCTGTCCCCAACGATGCCGATCCCTCCACGTTCGACTTCCAGGCCCTGCTCAGTCGCGGCGCCGGCTTCGACGTCGAAGCGGAGTTCGAGTACAAGGGCTTCTGGGACATGCGCGTCTCGATAGCGAAGGACTACCAGGTTGGCCGCGTCTTCATCGCCGGCGATGCTGCCCACAGCCATCCGCCCTTCGGGGGCTTCGGTCTCAACAACGGCCTCGAAGACATCCGTAACCTCGGCTGGAAGCTCGCAGCGAAGCTCCAGGGCTGGGGCGGCGACATGCTCCTCGATTCCTACAGCCAGGAGCGCCGCCCCGTCTTCTGGGAGGTCGGCGAAGACTTCATCGCCCGCGGCATGGAGAAGGAAGGCGAATTCCTCGCGCGCTACAGCCCTGAGAAGGACCCCGAAGAGTTCGAGAAGGCCTGGGCCGACTTCGAGGACACCGGCGGTAACCGCGGCCTCACTTACGAGCCCCACTACGAAGGCTCGTCCGTCGTCGCCGGCCCGCCCGACGGCGTCTGCAGTGCCCACGGCGAGTTCAGCTTCAAGGCGCGTCCCGGACACCACCTCTCGCCTCAGGCCCTTTCGGGCGGTCGATACCTGCCCGAAGAGCTCGGCCGCGACTTCGCCCTCCTCGCCCTCGATGCGCCCGAAGCGGACGTCGAAGCCATCGAGCAAGCCGCCGCCAAATACTGCATCCCCCTGCGAGTGATCCGCGATTCCCGTGCCGGCGGCCGTCAGCGCTACGAGTCCCATCTCGTCCTCGTCCGCCCCGACCACTACGTAGCGTGGGCCGGCGACGCGGCCCCTGACGACGCGCCGGACCTGCTGCGTAAGCTCGTCGGCCTCAACTAGTCCGAGACGCCAGGAGGGAATCGATGCCGGAACACTACGTGAGAGTTGCCAACGCCGATGACCTGCCGCCGGGCCAGCTCCTCCAGGCCAAGGCTGGCGAAGAGGTGCTCTGCCTCGCCAACATCGATGGCCAAATCTACGCCATCGGCAACCGATGCCCCCACCAGGCCTGGGCCCTCGCCAACGGCGAGCTCGACGGCGAGGAGATCGTCTGCCCCGGCCACGGCATCCTCCTCAACGTCCCCAACCGCACCATGAACGCCTGCCGCGTCGCCCCCGACGCCATCCACCACTTCCCCGTCAAGCTCGAAGACGGCGCCATCTGGGTGGCCACCCCCTGAGCGTGATGTCCCCCACACCACAAGCCGCCCGCCAGCCGCGCGATACCCAGTACGGCGAGATGTCCCTCTCCGTAAACGGGGAGGGATTAAGGCGAGGGGTCGTCCCTACGGCGCTCGCGCCACAATCGATTTCGCTCGGCTGGGCCGCAGGCCGATGTACACGCCCGCCAGCACCAGCGCGCCGCCGGCCAGCTCCAGCCCCGTCGGTATCTCGTTCAGCAACACAGCCGCCAGCACGGTCGATGCCACCGGCTCGCCCTGGATCGCCAGCGCCACCGCGAACGCCGGCAGGTAGCCCAGCGACCGGTTCAGCGCCGTGTGCCCGATGATCTGCGGCACCAGCGCCAGCAACACCATGTACACATACGTCATCGTCCCGAAGCCCGTCACCGGGTCGCCCGCGATCGCCACGAAGGCCACCAGCGTCACCGCCGCCACGCTGTACGTCCCCGTCGAGTAAGGCAGCCACCGACCCTCCGTCGCCAGCATCCGCCGCCCCACCAGCAGGAACACCGTCGTGAAGCCGGCGCCGATCAGCGCATACAGGTCGCCTCGCAGCGTGTCGCCGCCCGCCCCGAAGTCGTCGCTCACCATGATCAACGTACCCAGCGCCGTGATCGCCAGCCCGTACCACACCGCCCGCGCCGGTCGCTCCCCCAGCAGCGGCCCCGACGCCACCGACACGAACAGCGGCGCCATCGACACCAGCACCACGGACGTCACGACCGACGTCTCCTTCACCGACGTGATCCAGAACGCGAAGTGCAGCGCCAGGCTCACGCCCGCCAGCAGCGTCAGGCCGATGCGCTCCCCCGTATGCGGCAGCAACCTTTCCCGCCTGTACGCCGAGAACGCCAGCATCGGCACCGACGCCAGCACCAGCCGGTACGCCGCGATCACGAGCGATGGCGCATCGGCCTCCCGGATGATGATCGCCGCCGTGCTCACCGCCAGCACGCCGATCGCCAGCATCGCGTAGTCGAAGCCCCGCGCTTTCGCCATGCCGCGACTCTACCAGCGTTGTGGCTTCTTGAACGCCCGCCTTGATACCTTGGATCGGTGCTCCTGACCCATCGACCGGCGCTTCGTTACCTCCTCCTCCCAATCGTCGCAGCGCTCCTGGTGCTGACGGCTGCCTGTAGTAGCGGCGACGACAATGCCTTTCAAGGCTCCCCACCCGTCTCGCCCACCACGCCCTCATCTCCCGACGCGACCGCCTCGCCCACCGCTCGCGTGCCCGATGGAGACTCGATCCCTACTGCCACGCCCGCGCCTGCGTTGCCGCAGATCCACCTCCAGCGCGTCTTCCCGTCCCTGAGCTTCGAGGGCATGACCGGCATGTATCAGGACACCGATGGCAACTGGTACGTCACGGAGCGGGCCGGCCGCGTTCAGCGCATCGATGCCGCCACCGGCAAGTCGACGCTCTGGCTCGACATCACCGACCGCGTCGACTCCGGTGGCAACGAGATGGGTCTGCTGGGCATGGCCCTCGCGCCAGACTTCGAGACCTCGCGCGTCTTCTACCTCGACTACACCGGAGGCGGCCAGACCGTCGTCTCCCGCTTCCACGCCGCCGCCGACGGTCTCAGCGCCGATCCCATCAGCGAGCAGCAGCTTCTCAAAGTGGACCAGCCCTTCCCCAACCACAACGGTGGTCAGCTCGCTTTCGGGCCGGACGGCTACCTCTACATCGGCCTCGGCGACGGCGGCAGCGGCAACGATCCCAGCGGCAACGGCCAGAACCTCAGCACCCTCCTCGCCACCATCCTCCGCGTCGACGTCTCCGGCAACGACGCGACCTACACGGTGCCCGCCGACAACCCCTTCGCCGACCACGGCAGTGCTCGCCCCGAAATCTGGGCCTACGGTTTCCGTAACCCCTGGCGCTTCTCCTTCGACCGCGACACGGGCCAGCTCTGGGTCGGCGATGTCGGCCAGAACACTCGCGAGGAAATCGATCTCGTCCAGCGAGGTGGCAACTACGGCTGGAACATCATGGAAGGCTTCGACTGTCGCGGCGGCGGCTCCAGCTGCGACAAGACCGGACTCCTGCCACCCGTCTTCGATTACGCCACGGGCAGCGGCGGCACCTGCGCCGTCACCGGCGGCTTCGTCTACCGCGGCAGCGCCATCCCCGATCTCCGCGGTGCCTACGTCTTCTCCGACTACTGCAGCGGCGAAATCTACGCCCTTCGCGCGGACAAAGGCATCCTCACCGAACAAGAGACCATCGCCGAAACCGACCTCAACGTCAGCTCTCTCGCCCAGGACAACACCGGCGAGCTCTACGCCCTCGATCTCGCCCACGGCGGCATCTACAAGCTGGTCCCCTGACCTCTTCTCGGAGGAGCAAGGCCATAGTTCCCTCGCCCCTCCGGGGGAGAGGGCTAGGGTGAGGGGGCATCGGCGCATCGGAGCGCCGGTGAGGCATCTCCGAGGGCTTTGGGGCCTCGGCGGGCTTTCGCACAAGATGGCTCCGCCGTCCTGGGGTCATGGACGTCCGACTGTCGAAATGGCGTATTGCGGGATGGGTAAGGCCATAGTTCCCTCGCCCCTCCGGGGGAGAGGGCCAGGGTGAGGCGGCATCGGCGTGTCGGAGCGCCGGTGAGGCACCTCTCGTGAAGACGTTGCGCCCTGTCTTGCGACCAATCCCCGCTTTTTCAGGAAAGTGACGTTCTCACCCGAAACCTTTAGCCCTCGAAACCGGATTACTCCCTCGAAGTTCGCAGCACCCAGGGGAGGATCATCGTGGGGTTCTTCAGGACGAAGTCATCTCAATCCGCAACCGCCGTGCAGTCGTCGAAGCCCGGCGCCGTCTCCTTCACGCCTGCATCGTCCTCCGGCGCCCGTGTCGGCGGCGAGCTCAACCTCATCTTTGACGACGGCCCGCCCCGCAAGCTCATGGTCTGGATGACATGGGACGCCCTCGACCGTCTGCGCGCCGAGCTCGAGCGCAACGAAAGGCCCGCCGGCGACGCGACCATTCTTCGTCGCGTCCTCATGCACTGGGGCGTCGAAGAGTACATGCGACGCCTGCAGACCGACACGCGCATCCCCGCCGTCGGCATCCTGCTCACCTTCCCGGGCGGACCTGCCAGCCCCGAGCCGGCTCGCATCCTTCGAGATGCCGGCCTGCTTCCAAGGCAACCTTCCGGACGGGGTCGCAGCCGGCGATCCGTCCTGACCCTCCGGCTAGGCGGCGTGTTTCCGGCGATGGGCAACATCGAGGAAGCTCTCGATTGACGCACGCGGCTCGCCCAGCAGGAAGCCCTGCACGCCGCGCACCCAGAACTCTCGCAGGCCCGGCTCATCCAGCTGGATCCCCTGCAAGATCGACGCATCCTCGACACCCTCAGCGATCATGAAGGAGTTGGTCTCACGCGCGAACGCCACGATTGCCAGAATGACGGCTCGCCCCTGGCCGCCCTCGCTCGCATCGATGATCACGGAGCGGTCGATCTTCACATAATCGAACTTGATCAGGCGCATCAGCTCCAGCCCGGCGTTTCCCGTACCGACGTCGTCCAGGGCTACGCCGAAACCCTCCTGGCGGATCGCGTCGATCTGCGCCTTCAGCAAGTCGACCGGTACGACGGTCTGCTCCGTGACCTCGAACACGATCTGCTGCGGCTTGAAACGGGACGCCGCAACGATGTCCACGAGTTCTTGCATCGAAAATCGCGAGCTTGCCAGTGTGGCGGGGTCCAGGTTGATGAACAGCTTCACGTCATCCGGAAGGTCGTCGGCGGAGCGCAGGGCTCCGGCGACGCAGAGCATGTCCAGCTCGCGCGCCTTGCCCAGGCCCTCCGCGATCTTGAACGCCTCCTGCGGCCCCTCGATCTCTGGTTCGGTCGGGTAGACGCAGTAGCGATTCGAACGCGAGCAGTTCCTTCGTCTGGAAGTGATATATGGGCTGGTACCACATCTCGATCGTGCCGCTGTCCAGTACCCGTCTTAGCGCCAGTGCCCTCGATGTCGTCATCTCGATGCCCTGGATCATTCCCTCCGTGAAAGCCGTGACCTGGTTCTTGCCGTGGCGCTTCGATTCGTACAGGGCAAGGTCGGCGTGGTCCCTGAGCGTCTCGGGCGACACCGCCAGGTGCGTGCTCGCGAAGCCGATGCTCATCGTCGCCTTCGGTAGGCTCGCTTCGATCAGCGCCCTCAGCCGCTCCAGCGCTGCCGCTGCCTCAGTCTCGTCTGTCTCCGGCATGATCAGCGCGAACTCGTCCCCGCCGACACGATAGGGCCGGTCCTGCCCGCGCAGGTGCACCATCAGACCCGCAAGCTGCGCCAGCATCGCATCGCCCTTTGCGTGACCTTCGGTGTCGTTCACTTCCTTGAAGTCGTCCACGTCCAGCATGGCAATTGTGATCGGGCGAGTCTGGCGGGCCGACCGCGCCACCTCTCGTCGCAGGTCCTCCTGGAACGCCCGATGGTTTGCCAGGCCCGTGAGCCCGTCCGTTAGAGCGGCCTCTTTCAAGCGTTCGAGCTCCGTTTCGCGCACGGTCTCCTTGTGCTCATACCGGCGCGTCATGACGTACGCCCCGACGACGAGTGGCATGCCCAGCATCAGCACCAGGATCGATCCAGCCGAGAGGCTTTCGGTCCTCGACCTGACCGAATGGAGGTTGGCGAGCGCCGTCTGGCGCTGCACATCCGCCCGGTCCGTGAGCGCTTGCGTAATTTCCGTCAGCGCCCCGGAATCGCCAACCGCGCCGGGATCGAAGTTGCCCGCCGAGATCGCCGTCAGGGTCTGGCTTGCCTTCAGGAGGTCGGCGGCGTACTGGCTCTCCAGGTTGGCCAGGTAGGCACGGTCTTCGTCCGTACCGATTTGCTTGATCCGGTTCTCACTCTGCAGCGTCGCAACCAGCGCAGTTTGTAGTCGCGCCAGGTCCTGCGGGTCCCCGCTTTGTCCATAACGCTGCGAGTAGATGGACGAGAGCGACGCGTTCATCGCCGTCTGGTTGTACGCGCTGCTAATCTCGATCTGCGACTCGAGGTCGGAGACCTCCTGCCGGCTCCAGAGCAGCGTCGCGAGGACAATGACGACCATGCTGACCAGGATGCCTGCCATGGTCACAGTTCCAATACGTGCGGCCGTGCGAAAAGAAAGATGCCCCACGCTTACAGCATCGGTAGCAATGCCGGAATTAATAGAGTCATAACGACATTTTCATGCCCGTTGTCAATGAGTCCGTGAAGAGCGAAGTATCTGAAGCGCCACGTGATGACGGCTCAGTCCGGCAGCAATTCCGAAAGGCCGAAGATCACTCGGTCCGGCGTGACGCTGGCGCCCTCCGGTAGGCCCGTTTTGAACCGGTCGTGCCAGATGCCGCTGATGCCCAACCGCATTGGCGCCGCCACGTCCCACTCCAGGTTGTCGCCGACCATCCACGTCGTGCGCGGCTCGCAGCCCAACGCCTTCAGCGCCCCGGCGTACACGCGCTCATCCGGCTTGCCGCAGCCGAACTCCCCCTCGATGCAGATGTAGTCGAAATGCCGCGCCAGGTCGAACTGCGCCAGCTTCGCCCGCTGCCCTGCGGAATCGCCGTTCGTCAGCAGCGCGGAGGTGATACCGAGGCCGCGCACTCGCTCCAGCGATTCGATCGCACCGGGAAGCAGGCTACGGCCATTCTCTCGCAGATCGCGGTAGTGCCCGGCAATCCGTCGCGCCAGGGCCAGGTCATCTATGCCGAACCGTCGCAAACACTCTGCCAGGATATTCGTACTGGCCGACCGCAAATCGGCTCGCCCCACGCGGTGCCGCTCCGGGTCTGACCAGTACCGGCCGCGCACCTCGTGCACTACGGCAACGACCTCACCCGGCGCCACACCCCCGAACGCCCGCGACTCGCTCTCGACTGCCGCCAGCCACGCCTCCTCGATGTTCGAGCTGTCGTCGATGATCGTGTCGTCCAGGTCGAAGAAGATCGCCCGTGGCCGCTGCATATCCACGCCCGCAGTCTAGCCCCACATCGCGTCCTCAACGACTGTCCCGTCGTCCAGGCCCCGACGTAGTTCCCCCACCCTTCAGGGAGAGGGAGTGAGGAAAATAGAGAGACCGTGGCGACTGACCACGGTCTCTTTATCTCTCTTGACTCGAAGGGGCGCCTTATCTGCCTGATGCCGCCTCATCCACGCCGGCGGCAGGCCCCATGCTGTCATGCAATGACCGGCAGCCCGCGCCGTAACGCAGTTACCACCAGGTCTTCTCGTCCAGGTCGTCCGCCAGGTCCTCGTACTCCGTGTTCCACAGGTCGGTCGAAAGGTATTTCCACCCGCCGTCCGCCAGCAGCAGCACGATGTTCGCCCGGTCCATGCGAGACCCTACGCGCTGAGCCGCCCGTAGCGTCGCGCCGCCCGAAATGCCCGCGAAGATGCCTTCCTTGTCCAAAAGCTCCTTCGTGGCCGCGAACGAGTTCTTCGAGTCCACCACGATGCGACCGTCCAGCAGCGACTGGTCCAGCACCGGCGGGATGAACCCCTCGTCCAGGCTGCGAAGCCCCTGCACTCGGTCGCCGGGGTGCGGCGCCGAAGCCACGACCTTCACGCTGGGCTTCTTTTCCTTCAAGTAGCGACCCGTGCCCGTCAGCGTGCCGCCGGTGCCCAGGCCCGCCACGAAGACGTCGATCTCCGGCAGGTCCCGCAGGATCTCCGGCCCCGTGCTCTCGTAGTGCGCGCCGGGGTTGGCGTCGTTGCCGTACTGGTACAGCATCACCAGGCTCGGGTCCTGTTCCGCCATCTCCTGCGCCACGACAATCGAGCCGTTGGTGCCCTTGACGCCTTCGGAGTACACGATCTCGGCGCCGTAGGCCCGCAGCAGCGACGTGCGCTCCGGGCTCATGTTGTCCGGCATCACGACCTTGACTTTGTAGCCCTTCAGCTTCGCCACGAAGGCCAGCGACACGCCCGTGTTGCCGGACGTCGGCTCCAGGATCGTGCAGCCCGGCGTCAGCTTGCCGTCTCGCTCCGCCGCCTCGATCATCGCCTTGGCGATGCGGTCCTTCACGCTGCCGGTCGGGTTCTGCCCCTCCAGCTTCGCGAAAAAGCGCACCGTGGGCGAAGGGCTCAGGTTCGGCATCTCCACCAGCGGTGTATTGCCGATTAGATCAAGCATGCTTCTATACAGCATGACGCGATGAGGGGTAGTAACCATTCTTATTGACCTTCTGGCCGTCTCGGGCTCTCGGCCCCGACCTGTGGAGAGAACTCCCGGCCGGTTCCGCGGAGAAGACGTGCTTCCCCCTCTCCGCAGACGGGGAGGGGGTTAAGGGGAGGGGTAGAGCGGGCTTGCTTATCACCGCGAGCTTCCCTCCGTTTGTATTAAGCGCCGCCCGCCAGCGCGGGCAGGATCGATACGACGTCGCCCGTTGCCACCGGTGTCTCCAGCTGCTGCATGAACCGGATGTCTTCGTCGTTGACATAAATATTGACGAAGCGGTGCAGCGAGCCATCTTCCATGGTGATCTGCTCCCGAAAGCCGGGGTACCGGGCTTCGATGCCCTGCAATACCTCGGCGATCGTCTTGCCTTCCGCCTCGACGGACTTTGCGCCGATGACGCGCTGGAGAACCGATGTTACGCGGACCTCTACGGGCACTCTTTACTCCTGCCAGGCGGGGGGTGTCCCGCAGAACTCGTCATAGTCGATCAATTCCGTAATCGTGGGGTTATCGCCACAAACCACGCAGTTCGGGTCGCGGCGGACCTTCACCTGACGCATCTCCATCGCCAGAGCATCGTAGAGCAACAGGCGCCCGTTGAGGCTCTCGCCGATGCCGAGAATCAGCTTCAGCACCTCCGTGGCCTGGATGGAACCTACCGTCCCGCACAGCGCGCCGAGCACGCCGGCCTCCGCGCAGGAGGGGACCATCCCGGGTGGGGGAGGCGTCGGGTAGAGGCAGCGGTAGCAGCCCCGCCCCGGCAGGTACACGGTCGCCTGGCCGTCGAACAGCAGGATCGAACCGTCTACCAGCGGCTTCTTCAGGAACACACACGCGTCGTTCACCAGGTAACGCACCGCGAAGTTGTCCGCGCCGTTAACGATGATGTCGTAGTCCTTGAGGATTTCCAGCGCGTTCTCGGAGTGCAGCGGCTCCTCGTGCGTGATCACCTTCACGTCCGGGTTGTACGCGTTCAGCGTCTCCCGAGCCGATACCACCTTGCGCTTACCGATGTCGTCGTTCTGGTGCAGGATCTGGCGCTGCAGGTTCGACAGGTCGACCACGTCGAAGTCGACGAGGCCCAGCGTACCGACGCCCGCGAGGGCCAGATACAACGCCACCGGTGACCCGAGGCCGCCGGCACCCACGATGAGCACCTTGGCGTCAAAGATCTTGCGCTGCCCCAGGCTGCCGACCTGGTTCATGATGATGTGGCGCGAGTACCGCGTCACCCGCTCAGGCGTCAGCGCGTACTCGGAAGGCTTCTTTTCCTCTTCTGCCACGTCGGCTCCACCGGCGAGTGCCGGGATCACCGCCACCTGGTCGCCGGTCGAAAGCTTCGTCGCCTCGCCGTCCAGGGCGTTGATCTCCGTGTTGTTGACGTAGATGTTGATGTGCGTCGGGATCGTGCCTTTGGAGTCGTAACACAGGTTGCGGAAGCCGGGGAATCGGACGTCGAGGGCTTTGATCACCTCGGCGACGTTGTTGCCTTCCACTTCCACGTTGGTCCGATTACCAACGAAGCTTCGGAAGGGCGTAGGGATATAGACACTGATCATGGGCTTTCCTCCCGCACTCTCCATACTCGCACACTATCTCTCTTGGACGTAGCCGCTACTGCGGCCAGCGAAATCATCTAAATAACGGCTCCGGTCACGCTTTTCGATGCGCCTCCACCTGCAAGCAGGCTCTGGCAAACGTGGCCGCGCGGTTCACAGCACTCGCGCTTCGATGCTTCTTGTTCCCTGTTCCTGATTCCTTGTTCCTGACTCTAGAAGTTTACGCTCAGATACCTCTCCCCGGTATCTGGAAGCAATGTTACCACTCGCTTGTCAGCACCCAACCGTTGCGCGATTTTCACCGCCGCGAACACGTTGGCGCCGGAGGAGATGCCGACCAGCAGTCCCTCCTCACGAGTGATCCGTTTCGCCATCTCCGTCGCCTCGTCGTCCTTCACGGCGATCAGCTCGTCGTAGACATCGCGGTTCAGCACGCCGGGCACGAAGCTCGCGCCGATGCCCTGGATCGCGTGTAGACCCGGCTTGCCTCCCGCCAGCACCGGCGACCGCGACGGCTCCACCGCCACGATCAGCACACCCGGTATGCGCTCCTTCAACACCTCGCCGACGCCGGTGATCGTGCCGCCCGTGCCCACGCCCGCAACGAACGCATCCAGGCGGCCGTCCGTGTCTCGCAGGATCTCCTGCGCCGTCGTCCGTCGGTGCACCGCCGGGTTGGCCGGGTTATCGAACTGCTGCGGCATGTAGTAGTTGGGGTTCTTCGCCACCAGCTCCTCCGCCGCGAACACTGCGCCCGTCATGCCTTCGATCGCCGGCGTCAGGATCAGCTGGACGCCGAAACGCTGCACCAGCTTGCGGCGCTCAACGCTGTAGTCGTCCGGCATCGTCAGGATCAGCTTGTATCCCTTCGCCGCCGCCACCACTGCCAGGCCGATACCGGTGTTGCCCGACGTCGGCTCCACGATCGTCCCGCCCGGCTTCAGCAGTCCGCGCTCTTCCGCGTCCTCGACCATCGCGAGGGCAATGCGGTCCTTCACGCTGCCGCCGGGGTTGAACGCCTCCATCTTGGCCAGGATCTCTGCCCCGCCCGCCGGCCGGATCTTCTCCAGGCGCACGAGCGGTGTGCCGCCGATCAGGTCGAGGGCGCCGTTTGCGATGCGTTGTTCCGTTCTTGCCTGCACTTCGCCCCCTTCTAGATCGCGTATCTTGCGCTGCTGCCGGCCCGCTCGCGCT
This sequence comes from uncultured Chloroflexia bacterium, assembly GCA_963731765.1. GTDB lineage: Bacteria > Chloroflexota > Dehalococcoidia > DSTF01 > WHTK01 > WHTK01. The sequence goes on along the minus strand of CAVSWS010000040.1, from coordinate 44,945 downwards.
CCGCCAGGTCGGCGATGGTGATGCTGTCCAGGACGCGCATCGTAGCAGCTTCGATCTCCTGCCACACCGGTCGCAGGCTGCAACTCGCCGTCTTGCGACATCCCTCCGGGTCGTCCAGGCACGCTATCGGCGCCAGCGATCCCTCCAGTGCTGCGATCACTTCGCTCAGGCGAAGCTCGTGCGGGTCGCGGATCAGGGAGTGGCCGCCCTGGGGACCGCGCACGCTGCGGATGAACCCCGCGCGGCGCAGCGTTGTCAGCAGCTGGTCGAGGTACGGCTCCGGTATCGATTGCGCACTGGCAATCGCAGCGCTCTGCATTTGCTGCCCATCACCGTAGCGATGCGCGAGCTCGACCAGCGCGCGAACACCGTAGTCGCCCTTCATCGATACCTTCACAGTCGTGCCTCTCTAGGGGAGCCCACAGGCGCCCGGGATTTGTTTAGTAAGTACGTCAACAATTATATCACCCGCATCAAAACAACAGCAGGACCACCGGCATCATGAACAGCACGCCGATGAACACCATCAGGTGAGTCCTGCTGCTGCTCACCCGATGCGCGATGCCGAGGATCAGGCGCGTGTACGGCCCGTAAAACACCAGCAGCACTGTCAGCGAGACGATGCCGCCCACCACCATCTCCGTCAGCACGATCGTGAACGCCCGCGGTGAGTCGAGCAGCAGGGCGGCGAACAGCGTGTCGACCCACGTCGCCACGTTCGCGCCCATGACGTAAGGCACCACGCGGTCGCGCCGGATGTAGCCCTTCAGCGCCAGCGGTACCAGGATCGTCACCGACAACGACACCGAGAGCGTGATCAGCGTCACGAGTGTGCCGAACGCGAACATCGCCAGCCGCTGGTGCAGCAGGCGTGACAGGCGCTCGAACCGCGGCCCCGGCGTCTCGAGACTCGGGATCGCCCGGTCGAAGCTCGTGAACGCGATGACCAGCGCCCCGACGCCGGCCACGAATAGCCCGAACAGCGGCAGCGTATCCACCAGAGGCTTGACCACCGGGTCCGATACAGTGCCCACGAACGACGTCAACGCGCCCGGGCTGCTGATCTGAATCCCGTCCAGCCAGCCCTTGTCCAGGATCAGCAGGCCCATCGGCATCGCCGGCGCCCACAGCGTCATCGCCGTCAGCAGCGCAACCACCCCGACGTAGAGGCCGTCAGGGTTGCGCCGCCCCGTGACATAAGACACGAAGCCCACCACCAGCACGATCAGCGAAGCGCCCATCCGGGTGCCGTTGATCATCGCGAACGTCTCGAGGTTGGTCGTCGCCCCGCCCGCGAACAGGCTCATCGCCACCGCGGCCACGGGCGACCCACTCATCACCACGTATGACCCGAACCAGCCGAAGCCGAAATGCCCGGCGATGCCGTCGGCGGACACCGCGTCCAGCACGGGGCGCAGGCCGGTCGCGCCGCTCTTGATCAGCTGCAGCGCGACGATGAACAGCCAGAGCGAAAGCAGGACCAGCGCGGTGTGCCCCAGGATCTTCGGCATCCGAAAGCGCAAGGGCACGGCTTCGACAATCTCGACTTCGTCGGTCAACAAAGTCGACTTTCTGCCGGCCAGGCGCGCCTCAGGTACCGATTCGGACATCAATGCGCTGCCTTGCTAACTCCGGTAAGAGTCGATCAGGATCTGGGCGACCTCGGGTCGCGTGAACTCTGAAGGGGGCATCTGGCCCTGGGAGAGCATCTCGCGCACCTTCGTGCCGGAGAGGCTCACGTGGTCGTCGTCGCCGTGGGGACAGGTCTTCGCGGTGCCCATGGAACCGCAAGCCCTGCAGAAGAAGCTGTTTTCGAAGAACATCGGAGTGATGCCCAGCTCACCCGGCTCGAACTGGCTGAAGATTTTCTGTGCGTCGTAGGTGCCGTAGTAAGAGCCGACACCGGCGTGGTCGCGACCGACGATGAAGTGGGAGCAGCCGTAGTTCTTGCGCACCAGGGCGTGGAAGATCGCCTCGCGCGGACCCGCGTAGCGCATCGCCGCCGGGTACACCGAAAGCAACGCGTGCTCGGCCGGGTAGTAGTCGCTCAGCAGCACCTCGTAGCACTTCATGCGCACGTCCGCCGGGATGTCGTCGCCCTTCGTGGCGCCGACCAGCGGGTGCAGCAGGATGGCATCGACGGTCTCGAGAGCGCACTTCTGGATGTACTCGTGCGCCCGGTGCACCGGGTTGCGCGTCTGGAAGCCGACGATCGTCTTCCAGCCCTTCTCTGCGAAGGCGGCGCGCGTCTCCTTCGGGTCGCGGCGGTGCTCCAGGAACTCGGTGTGCTTCTGGCGCTCGAACAGCCGTACCTGCCCGCCGATCAGCATTTCGTCCTGCGCGTACACGGCTGCCACGCCCGGGTGGGCGTCCTCTTCCGTGCCGTACGCCAGACGCGCCTCTTCCTGCTTGTCGTACTCGAACGCCTCTTCGACGTCCATGATCGCCAGCAGGTTGCCGTCCTCGTCACCCAGCGCCACCTGCTTGCCCTCGTACGCCTTCGCGTCCTCCTTCGAGGCTGAAAGCGTTACCGGCAGCGACCACGGCAGCCCGCTCGCGAGGTGCATGTTGTGCACCACGCCCTTGTAGTCGGCGCTGTTCATGAAGCCGGTCAGGGGACTGAAGGCGCCCACCGCGATCATCTCGAGGTCGGACAGCGGCCGCATGCCCAGCTTGATCACGGGCAGGCTCTTTGCCTGCTCCGCCATGTTGAGCGCATCCTGGTTCGTCGCAATCCGGTCAACAAGAATCCCGCCGTGCGGCTCAATCAGTCCGTCAGTCATTCCAGTCTTCATCCTTATCGAAAGCCCCGAACCCGGAGCGCTGCTTACTTATCGAGCTTTCCTCTGCCTTAGGAAAGGGCCGCTCTTTGGTAGTTCCCTCTCCCCCTCGGGGAGAGGGCCAGGGTGAGGGGACCTCAAATCCCGGCATTCATGCCGAGGTTACGTACTGCCGCCTTTACGCCCGCGACGCCACCGGAGCGATGTATCCCTTTTCCTCGAGGTGGTTCAGGATCTTGTTCAGGCTCTCCTCCACCGTCTCCAGCTCGGAGTCGATAACGACCTCCGGGTTGTGCGGCTCCTCGTAGGGGTCGGAAACGCCCGTGAAGTTCTGGATCTCGCCTCGCAGCGCCTTCTCGTACAGGCCCTTCACGTCGCGGCGCGTCAGCTCTTCGATCGAGCACTTCGCGTACACCTCGACGAACCCGTCGCCGATCAGCGCTCGGTTCTGGTCGCGGATGTCGCGGTAGGGGGAGATGGCGGCGGTAATCACGGCCACGCCGTTGCGGCTCAGCAGGTGCGCCACGAAGCCGATGCGCAGGATGTTGGTGTCACGGTCTTCTTTGCTGAATCCCAGACCCTTGCTCAGGTTCGTGCGCACGATGTCGCCGTCGAGAATCTCGACGTTGTGCCCGCGTTCCCGCAGCACCGGCGCCAGCGCCTCCGACAGCGTCGACTTGCCCGCACCGGACAGGCCCGTGAACCAGATCGTGAAACCCTTGTTACTCACTAACACTTCCCTCCATCGCGATGCCTCACATCGCCTTGCTTACTATGTCGACTCAAGTAGGTATCCGAGTAGTGTATGATTCCGAATAGGAGACATTGCTGAATCGTATGGCTCGCCCCGAGTTATCCACCCCTTCGCAGTTCTTCCCCGGCGATCTCGCCCAGCTCCGGAGCTTCTACTACGCCGCTGTCTATCGCAGCTTCACGCGCGCCGCCGAGCAGCTTCTGACCACCCAGCCGAGCATCAGTACTCACATCAAAAGCCTCGAGCAGCTCATGGGCCGCCCGCTCTTCCTGCGTCACGCCCGCGGCGCCACCCTCACCGAGGCCGGCGAAGCCCTCTTCGACCTCGTCGAGCCTCTCGTCGAGGGCATCGACCAGCTCCAGGGCAGCCTGTCCGACCGCCTCGGCAGCGACGTCCAGGAAGTGCGCCTCGCCGCCGGTCACGAGCTCTTGCTCCATCTCGCCGGCCCGGCCCTGCAGGTCTATCGAGAGCGCCATCCCGACGTACGTCTTGTTGTCTACAGCAGCACCCGTGGCCAGACCGAGGACATGGTCGCCGCGGATGAGATCGACTTCGGCATCACGTCCGGCCCGATCACGAGCCCCTACCTGACCTTCGAGCCGGTTCTCAACGACGAGCTCATCCTCATCTGCCCCCTCGACCATCCCCTGGCTCAGCGCAGCATCGTGAGCATCGCCGACGTGGCGCCCTACCCCATGCTCATGGCCGCCCCCGAGTCTTCTGCCCGCGCCGCCATCGAGGCGGCGATAGCCCGTACCGGCCGCGAGCTGCGCGTGGCCATGGAGCTGGAGCGATGGCACATGATCAAGGAGTTCGTTGCTCTCGGGCAGGGCATCGCCCTCGTCCCGAGCTTCACCGTGGCGGGAGAGGGCGATCGATTGGCTTTGCGCCCCGTACGCGGCGGCTTGCCTCCGCTGCTGTACGGCATTCTCACGCGCAGAGGACGTCATTTGCCCGCCCCGGTGCGCAATCTCATCGAAGCGATCAGTGAAAAAGGTGGCAGCCTGGAGGTTAGAGGCAGCGGGCCTCTCAAGCATCCGTAACGCCTCGTGCCACGCTGAGGATCTGCACGGTGCCTTCCTGGATGCCGCACTCTTCCTTGTCGAAGCCCTGCCAGCGACCCGACCGCGGGTCCTCGCCGGCCTTCACCGGCTTCGTGCAGTGCGTGCAGCCGATGCTCGGGTAGCCGTGGTCGTGCAGCTCGTTGTAGGGCACACCGTTCGTGACGATGTACGACCAGACCTGCTTCTCATCCCAGGTCGCCAGCGGGTTTAGCTTCACCAGGTTGAACTTCGAGTCCCACTCGACGATGCCGATGTCCGTTCGCGTCTTCGCCTGGTCGCGGCGCATGCCGGAGATCCACGCCGTCTTGCCGTCCAGCGCCCGGTTGTTCGGCTCCACCTTGCGCAGCTCGCAGCACATGTCCGGGTCGCGCGCCCACAGCGCCTCCCCGTGCTGCGCCGACTGCGCTTCCGGCGTCAACAGCGACTTGTAGCCGATTGGCTTGAAGCCGTAGCGCGCCTCGCACATCTCGCGCAGCTGGTACGTCTGCGGGAACAGGAAGTCCGTATCCAGGTAGAACACCTCTACGGACGCGTCGATCTTCATCACCATATCCAGCAACACCATGCCGGTGGGCCCGCCGAAGCTACACGCCATGGTCAGTCCCGGCTGAAACTCGCTCGTCGCCCATCGCAGGATCTCCTGCGGTTCCTTGCCTTCCATCTCTGCGCTCAGGCGTGTCAAGGTGGCTGCGTCGTAGGTTTTCACGTTCGTCACGGTCGGCCTCAGGGCTAGTCGATAAAGTGGATTGCCTTAGTCAAGAATACTAAGGCCACAACACCATCGGATCAAGCCTTTTGCTCCGCGCTCGCTTTCAAACCCTTGGCAAGCAATGTGAAAACAGCTTCCAGCGAACACGGAGCACCCGCAGCGCGGGAGGCCGACCTCACCCGGGCGCTCGGTGTTCCTCCAGCCGATAGAAGGGCAAAGCGGTCGAAAGCCCTGAAGCGGTTCGTGGGCGCCCCCGCATTGCGAAGCAAAGCGAGCAGGGGTAGCGGGGGCGCAGCCCATGCGCGGGGGGCCTGGGGGGTGTCCCCCCACGTCTCACTAAAAACCCAGGCGTAGCAGCGCGCCAGCGATGCGCAGCCACCGGCCCCCGACTCGATGAGGACCCTCTCGCCGTCCCCTGCCTACCCGTCGAGCGCCGCCGACGTCATACGACGTAGGCACGCACCACAGGTCCGTCCCGACAGGATGCCTACATCGCCGCAATAAGCTCGCGACTGCGAGCCGGGTAGTCCGTGATCAGGCCGTCCAGCCCGGATTCGATCTTCTCGCGCGTGATCGGATGCTCCTTGTGCCACGAGTACACCTTGAGCCCCAGCCAGTGCGCCGCCGAGACGACTTCCGGACTGATGCCGCGCCAGTCCAGCGACACCGCCTGTGCCCCGATGCGCGCCGCCTTGCCCACGAACTCGATGTTGTTAGGCCCGTCCTCGAAGTCCTTGTAGTACGCCACCTCGACACCCGGCATCTTCGAGGCCGCGTACCGCACCACCAGCGCGCTCGAGCACCACACCAGCGTCCGCGACTCCATCTCTCGTCGCCTCACCACCCGCACCAGGTCGAATATCGACCACGGAGTCTTCACGTCCACCGCGAACAGCTTGTCCGCGGGCACCGCCTCGATCGCTTCTTCCAGGGTCGGCACGAGCAGACCGTAGCTGCCGGACTCATCCCGCAGTGTCGTAGCGCCTGAAACCGCTTCGTCCGGCACTCCCCCCTCTCCTCGCGAGGAGAGGGCCTGGGGGCGAGGTTGCGCACCGTAGACGCCGGAGCCCGTGCGCAATCGACGCCGCCCCACGACGCTCGATGGCGTCAGCTCGATCGGCAACGGCCACCCGGTGGTGCGCCACATCGAGTTGTCGTGCATTAAAAAGGAGCCCAGGTTCAGGCTCGTGCGCAGGTCGATCTCCACCCCGTCAGCCCCCTGCTCGAAGCTCACTCCGATGCCCTCGAGGCTGTTCTCCGGCGCATAAGCCGGCGAAGTCCGGTGCGCAATGATCACAGGCGCCTTCATCCTTCGATTCTACGGCTTCCATTCGCCTGAAGCTGCCGGCGTAGCTCCGGGGCATCTCAGTCGGTCTACCGCTCGACTCGCGTGGGTCCCTCCGACGGCCCGTTTCGCCGTAAATGCTCCTCACCCGGCGAACATCATCCTTGTCACACCCCATCGACGTGTACTCGCACATCCACTCCTGAACGCCCGCTGAGCGTGATGCCTTTGTCACGTTCCCTACGTGCTTGACTACGCCGCGCGCTACACCAGATGAGCGAACCTACTCAAGTGGTTTGTCAGACCCAAGGAGGTTCATAGATGTCCACAGGATTCAGTCTTCTGCTTATCGCCGCGGGTGCGGTACTCGCCTTCGCCGTCGACTATCAGGTTCAGGGAGTCGACATTCAGAGCATCGGCATCATCCTTTTCGTCGTCGGCCTCGTTGGCCTCGCAGTCTCCATGCTCTTCCTCGCCAGCTTTGCGCCCTTCGGCTCGCATGACCGCTACGTAGAGCGTGACTACGTAGAGCGTGGCCCCATCGACCGTCCACACACGCACGACCACGTCTAACCCCTGAGGGAGGACGTTTGGGAAGCCGGCACCTACGGGTGCCGGCTTCATTGCGTCCATCCGACGCACGTGAGGTCCACGGACTTGGCTGCGGGCTTCATCCCGCAGATCGGGCCTTCCTCTCTGACTTATCCGAACTCGGTCGGCGCCACGCACGCTCGGCGCTCACTCCCTGCTCCGGTACACTCATGCCCCCGGCGAAGCTCACGCCCCTTGGTGAGCCGGAGCAACGGAAACACGAAACGACAAACTTCGTGCCGAAAATCAATCAAACAATCAAACGCTCTCCGACCCCCTGCCCGAAAGGCCGAGATTGCCCGATGGCCGGATTGCTCCTACGATTTCTCCACCGCCATTCCGAATCCGAGGAGCCGCCCAAATGACCAACCAGAACGACCTGCGTGGACCCAGCCATGTCCTGCTGGACGGACCCGGCCGTGCCGCCGCCCGCTCCATGCTCTACGCCACCGGCCTCACCGATGAAGACCTTTCGAAGCCGCTCATCGGCGTCGCCAACACCTGGACCGAGATCGGTCCTTGCAACTTCCAGCTCCGCCGTCTCTCTGCCAAGGTCAAGGAAGGCATCCGTGCCGCCGGCGGCACCCCCCTCGAGTTCAACACCATCGCCGTCAACGACGGCATCACCATGGGTACCGAGGGCATGAAGGCCTCCCTCATCAGCCGCGAGGTCATCGCCGACTCCATCGAGCTCGTCGTCCGCGGCCACTCCCTCGATGGCGTCGTTGCCATCGCAGCCTGCGACAAGACCACGCCCGGTACGCTCATGGCGCTGGCTCGCCTCAACCTCCCCTCGATTCAGCTCTACGGCGGCTCCATCATGCCCGGTGTCTACGAAGGCAAGGACGTCACCGTCCTCGACGTCTTCGAGGCGGTGGGCGCGCACGCCGCCGGCAAGATCACGGAGGAGCAGCTCAACGCCCTGGCTCACGTCGCCTGCCCTGGCGCGGGAGCCTGCGGCGGTCAGTACACCGCCAACACCATGGCCATGGCGGTCGAGATGATGGGCATGTCCCTCGTCGATAGCGCTTCCGTCCCCGCCGTCGACCCCAAGAAGGACGACGTCGCCTTCGCCGTCGGTCAGCAGGCCGTCGAGCTCCTGCGACGCAACCTGCGCCCCAGCGACATCATCACCAAGGCCTCCCTCGAGAACGCCATCACCTCCGTGCTCGCCACCGGCGGCTCGACCAACGCTGTACTCCACCTGCTCGCCATCGCCCGCGAAGCCGGCGTCGAGCTCAGCATCGACGACTTCGACCGCATCAGCCGCACCACGCCCGTCATCGGCGACATGAAGCCCGGCGGTCAGTACACCGCCAACGACCTCTACATGGCCGGCGGTGTTCGCCTCGTCGCCAACCGCCTCCTCCAGGCGGGCCTGCTCCACCCGGAGCCGATGACCGTCACGGGCCGCTCCATCGGTGAGGAAGTCGCCACCGCCGAAGAGACGCCCGGCCAGAAGGTTGTTCACCCCATCGATGCACCTCTAAAGGCCACGGGTGGTCTCGTCATCCTCAAGGGCAACCTTGCGCCCGAAGGCTGCGTCCTCAAGGTCGCCGGCCACGAGCGCATGCTTCACAGCGGCCCCGCCCGCGTTTTCGAGCGCGAGGAGGACGCCTTCGCGGCGGTCTCGGCCAACAAGATCAATCCCAACGACGTCGTCGTCATCCGCTACGAAGGCCCGAAGGGTGGCCCTGGTATGCGCGAGATGCTTGGCGTCACGGCGGCCCTCGTCGGCGAAGGCCTCGGCGACAGCGTGGCACTCCTGACGGACGGCCGCTTCTCCGGCGCCACCCACGGCCTCATGGCCGGTCACGTCGCCCCGGAGGCGGCTGTCGGCGGCCCCATCGCCGCCGTGCGCGAAGGCGACACGATCACCTTCGACGTCGAGGCGCGCGAGCTGCGACTCGAGATCAGCGAGGAGGAGCTGCAGCGCCGCCTGGCCGAGTGGAAGGAGCCGGAGCCGCACTACACCGCCGGCGTCTTCGCCAAGTACGCCAGGCTCGTCTCGTCTGCTTCGGAGGGCGCCATCACGCGCTAGCCTTCGGGCGCTTCGGCCCTCCACGAAAGGCTGAGCCTGTGCGAGCATGGCATCAGGTCTTGATGGAGATGCTCATGCGCCGGCCTATCCTCGTTGCGATTCGGGACACCCTCCGTGTCTGAGGCGTCGTTGCGCACCTACGCGCTGCTCCGTGACGGGCGACAGGTCCTTCTGCGCCCCCTCACGCCTGAGGACCGCGAAGCGGTAGATGCCTTCTTCGACAGCGTCTCCGTCGAGAGCCGGACGTTTCGCTTTCACTCCGCGGTGCGCGTAACGTGCGAGCCTCGTTGCCATGGCGACGTCCGGCCACGCCCTCGTCGCGGAGCTCGACGGTGCCATCGCGGCCATCGGCTCCTACTACCAGCTACGCGACCCCAGGCGCGCCGAGGTCGCTCTTGCGGTTCTCGACGCGGAGCAGGGCCACGGCATCGGCACCGCCATGCTGGAGCGCCTCGCGGAGGATGCCCGCCGCGAAGGCATCGAGCGCTTCCTCGCTCTCGTCATGACCTCGAACAACCGCATGCTGGACGTGTTCCAGAACCTGGGCTTCGAGATGTCCCGCCGCCTCGAAACGCAGGGCGAGTGGGAGTTCGAGATCTCCCTCCATCCGGAGACGGACGCCGTCGCGCGCTCGGATGCGCGACTTCACGTGGCTGCACAGGCCTCGCTGGTGCCGCTCTTCCACCCGCGAAACATCGCCGTCGTTGGCGCCTCTCGTCGCCCCGGCACGCCCGGCCACGCCATCTTCCGCAACCTGATTGATGGCGGCTTCGCGGGTGCCGTCTATCCCGTCAACACAAACGCTCACGCCGTCGCCTCGGTGCACGCCTATCCCCGCATCACCGACATCGCCGATGACCTCGACCTGGCCGTCATCGCCGTGCCGCCCGCCGCCGTGCTCGACGTCGTGCGTGACTGCCTTGCAGTCGGTGTCCGGGCGCTTGGTAGTCATCTCCTCCGGGTTCGCCGAAGCCGGCGAGGCTGGCAAACGAGACCAGCAGGAGCTGCTCGACCTCGTGCGTTCCCACAGCGCTCGCCTCGTAGGCCCGAACTGCCTCGGCGTCCTCTCCGCCCGCAATGGCACGACGATGAACGCCACGTTCGCCCCGCTGCTGCCGCCGGCCGGTGGCGTCGCCATCGCTTCCCAGTCCGGCGCACTCGGCATCGCCATCCTGGACCAGGCCCGCAAGACCGACATGGGCGTCTCAGCCTTCGTGTCCATGGGCAACAAGGCCGACGTCTCCTCCAACGACCTGCTGGAGTACTGGGAGGAGGACGAACAGACGCGAGTCGTCGTGCTCTATCTCGAATCCTTCGGCAACCCGAAGCGCTTCGCCCGCGTGGCGCGTCGCGTCGGCCGCAGCAAGCCCATCGTGGCGGTGAAGGGTGGCCGTGGCGAAGCCGGCCGTCGCGCCGCTCAGTCGCACACCGCCGCCCTCGCCGGCTCCAACGTCGCGGTTGAGGCCCTGTTCAAGCAGGCCGGCGTCACCCACTGCGAGACGCTTGAGGAATCGTTCGACGCCGCCCTCCTGTTCGAGCGCCAGCCCCTGCCCGCGGGCAACCGGGTCGGCATCGTCACCAACGCCGGCGGCCTCGGCATCCTCTGCGCCGATGCCTGCGAGGCGAACGGCCTTGAGCTCCCGGCCCTGTCAGAGGCAACAACGAGCCGCCTGCGCGAGATCCTCTCGCCCGCCATGCACCCCGGCAACCCCCTCGACATCGGGGCGTCCAGCTCCGCCGAAACCTACCGCGAAGCCCTGCGCCTCGTACTCGACGACCCCGGTATCGACGCCGTCATCGCCCAGTTCATCCCGTTGGCGACAAACAGTCTCGAAGACGCCGCGAACGCCCTGGTTGCCGCGGAACAGGCAGGCACGACGAAGCCGATCCTGGCCTGCTTCGCCGGTTACGAGTGGCCGGGCACAATGCCGGAGCCTGCCAGCAGCGTGCCCGTCTTCCGGTTTCCCGAAACCGCCGCCCGCGCCCTCGGTCACGCCGCCGAGCGCGCCGCCTGGCTGCGCCGCCCCGCCGGCAACCTGCCCGACTTCGATGACCTCGACACAGAAAAGGCCCGGGCCATCGTGCGCTCTGCGCTGGCTCGGGAGCAGTCGCCGTGGCTGGAGCCGCAGGAGATACGCGACCTGCTGACGGCGTATGGATTGCCCCTCCCTCGCAGCGTCGTTGCCCATTCGCCCGAGGAGGCCGCGGATGCCTGCCGCCAGATCGATGCGCCCGTGGCCCTCAAGCTTGTCTCGAAGACGGTGCTGCACAAGTCGGACGTTGGCGGCGTGCTGCTTGATGTCCGAACGCCTGAGGCTGCCGCCGGTGCGTACCGCACGATGGAGGCCTCCCTTCAGTCGCACGGCCTCGGAGACGCCTTCGAGGGCGTCCTGGTCCAGGAGATGGTCACAGGCGGTGTCGAGTGCCTCGTGGGGTTGGTGAACGACCCGCTGTTCGGCCCGCTCGTCGCCTTCGGCCTCGGTGGCACCATCGCTGAGGTCATGGGCGACGTGGCGTTTCGTCTCCACCCCCTCACCGACATCGACGCCGACGAGCTCCTGGGCTCCGTCAAAGCGGCCCGCCTGCTCGCGGGCTATCGAGGCAGCCCGCCAGCCGACCTGCCGGCACTGCGTGATCTGCTGCTGCGCATCTCGCAGATGGTTGAAGACCTTCCGGAGATCGCCGAGCTGGACCTCAACCCCGTGATCGCGCGACCGGCAGGCCACGGCGTCGTCGCACTTGATGCCCGCATTCGCCTCGAAAGACCGGTTTAGCAGTGTGTGTTGAGAACAGCGCGGCAAGCTGACGCTGAACACCACCGAGATGAATCCGGCGCCTTGGGCGATGCCGCGGGTTTCAACCCGCGGTGAAGTTCTTCGACACCCTGACCTACGCCTGAAGCACGCCGATCAGGCTGATGCCGCCATCGAGAATGATCGTCTGACCCACGATCATCTCCGACTCCGGGCTGCACAGGAACGCGACGAGGTTCGCGACGTCCGCCGGCACGACATGGCGCCCGATGGGCATGCTCTTGCGCAGGCTCTCGCCATACTCGGGCGACATCGCCGCCACGCCGCTGGTCTCTTCCACCCAGCTCGGACACACGCCGTTCACTCGGATGCCTTTCGGGGCCAGCTCAACGGCCAGGTACATGGTTAGCGTGTCGAGCGCGCCCTTCGTCACGCCCACCGCGGCGTAGGCGGGCGTATAGCGTCTCGCACCCAGGCTCGTGAGGTTGATGATCGCGCCGCCACCCCGGGCCTCCATCAGCGGCATCGCTTCCTTGGCCGCAAACCACGGTCCCGAGGACGTTGGTCTCGAACGTGCTCCGCAGGTGGTTTGGCAGAGAGGCGATGGCGTTTCGAGGCCGCTCCAGGCCACGCGCCGCGCTGTTCACCAGAATGTCGAGGCCTTCGTGCTGCTCCTTGATCTGCTGGAACACGGCGCGAATGTCGTCCATGTCGCCCATGTTGCCTCGCAAAGCGCTCGCACTGATGCCAGATTCGGCCATCTCGCTCACGGCATGCTCGGCGTCGGCCTCACGACGGACGTAGTTGATGATTACCTGTGCGCCCTGGCGTCCCAGCTTCTCCGCGATCGCTCGGCCAATGCCGCGGCTGCCGCCGGTAACCAGCGCAATCTTGCCTTCAAGGGGTCTCTTATCCACGGCTGACAGTATAGGGCCGGGCTTGTTATCAAGCACTTACCGGATGGCCCTTGTCTGTACGCCGCTTCTCAGGCCTCACAATGGATCGCATGCCATTACCCGCAACCCTTCACCCTGGATTCCGTCCTCTCGCACTCTTGCTGCTGCTTGGTCTGGTAAGTCTTGCCTTCGCAGGCTGCAGCGGCGGCTCGAGCCCGGAGGGCGCGACGCCAACGGCAGCGGGCGGAATTGCTACGGCCACGTCTATTCCCGAAACCACGCCCACGTCTGCGCTCTCGCCCAGCCCAACTAAGGCACCCGCCTCTCCGACTGCCCAATCACCCGCGACCGAGCCAACCCAGAAGCCCGAGCTCGTCTACAGCGGCTACCAGATTTACGGCGACTTCAAGACCGCCGACGCCATCGACTTCCCCGAGAACCTCATGACCGTGATCGAGACGGGATGCATCCAGTGCGACGGCCCCACCGACGCGCTCTACCGCGTCTGGCGCAACAGCGGTGACACTCACGTCGAAAAGCTCATCGACGCAGGCTACAGCGGTTCGGATGATTCCCGGATAACGAGCTTTGCCCTCCGCCCCGATCTGTCCCAGATCGTCGTGACCATCTGTACCGAGTGCGAAAGCAAGGCGCTCGCAAATTCGCCTGTCACGCTTTACGAATCACGGAATGGTGGCGTGACCTGGCAGGTGCTGACGACCACCGATCCGGGTGACGCGATCTTCGTCGAAGCGGTCACCGAGCAGGGGATCATCGTCGACACCCTGGGCGGCGGAAAGCTGCGCTACTTCAACGGCGACGCCATCACACCACCGGCTGGCGCCGAATATCTGATCTACGACTCGCATTCCAGCGGTGCGTTGCATTGGGCGCTCGACGGTGGCAGTACGGTTCTCGACGGGCAGGGCGACAAGATCGCCCAGGTCGAGCCGGGCTCCCGAGTGACGGCGATAGCTACCGGCGACGCCTCAGACCCACCCGTGACCTGGGAGGAAGGCGATTCCAATCCGGCGCGTAATTTCGTCGGCTGGAATATCACGACGGTTGGCCCTGATGGCAAGCTCGCAGGATTTCGCTCCGACGCCTTCGCTCTCGCCCTGGAACGCTTGCGGTCCGGTGCTCTCATCGGTGATATGACGGATGGCCCAGGTTCCGCCGCGCAGACCATCGGCTTCATCGACCTCGCAAAGGGCGTTTTGACACCCATCCACGGTCCCTTGCTGGATCCACCCTTCGGCAACGGCGATCGGCCTCTTGGCCGCAATAGCCTGGCCGGTGCCGTCGAGGGCCCGTTCTTGCGCGTGACCACCGGCACCCCATGCGTCTCAGTGCGCGTCGGGACCGACGTCCAGGCCCAGGAGCTCACCTGCGCCGTCGACGGCACGCTGGTCTACGACCTCCATGTCGACGTGACGGTCGGCGCCCAGCGCTGGCTGCGGGTACGCCTGCTCGATGGCCGAGAAGGCTTCGCCGACGCCCGATACCTGACGGCTGAGTAAGCCTGCATTGTCCGGGGCCGGATACGATGTAATGCAGCAGGAGTAATGCAGTGTCTAAGCCGCCACACGAAGTCTGGGCCAGCATCACGGAGCGTGGTCAGGTCACGATTCCGGAAGAGGTTCGCAAAGCCCTCGGCATCTCGAATCGGGGAAAGGTTATCTTTCGAATCGAGGACGGCGCCGTCGTGCTGAAGAAGCCGCGATACTCTTCCATCGCCGAAATGGTTTCCGATATTCCGCCCATCAAGCTCAAGACGCCCATGACGTGGGAGGAGATGCAGGAAATCGCCCACGAGGATGTGGCTCGGCAAGTCATTGAGTCGATGCGACGCGAGGTCGAAGAGCGCCGGTGAAGCATCCTCGATGCAAATTTGATCGTTCGCGTCCTGACTCAGGACCAGCCCGAGATGGCGGCTGCCGCCGCAGCGCTGTTTGGACGCATCGAGGACGGCGAAGAAGAGGTTGAGTTACTGGATGCGACAGTCGCCGAGGTGGTCTACGTTCTGGCCTCCCGGACAATGTACGACCTGCCGCGAGATCTGATCGTCGAGCGTCTGCTGTCTCTACTCACGATTTCCGGGTTCAGGATGGAGCACAAGGCACGTTGCATCCATGCCTTGGAGCTCTTCGCCGCAATTCGAGCCATCAGCTTTGCCGATGCCCTCATCGCCGCTGCAGCTCTGGAGCAGTCACCGTCCGAGGTCTACAGCTTCGACCGTGGCCTCGATCGCGTCGAGGGCCTGACGCGCATCGAGCCCCGCTAGCCAGTTCTGAGCCCGCGTAGCCGTCCGGCCCCACGCTAACCCCGACGGTCCTTCTCCCACCCGATGCCCTTCGACTCGTAGTAACGATGCCCCTTCACGCGCTCCGGTAGGTACGTCTGCTCCGGCGCGACGCCGCCCTCGTAGTCGTGCGCGTACTTGTAGCCCTGCCCGTAGCCCATGCCCCGCATTAGCCCCGTGACCGCGTTGCGCAGGTGCATCGGTACCGGGTCGTTGCGCGTCGCCTCCACGTCGGCCAGGGCGCGGCCGTAGCTCGTGCCCACGCTGTTGCTCTTCGGCGCCAGCGCTAAATACAACGCCGTCTCTGCCAGGGGATAGAAGCCCTCCGGCATGCCGATGAAGTGCACGGCCTGCTGACACGCCGACGCGACGACCATCGCCTGCGGGTCGGCCAGCCCCACGTCCTCCGAGGCCAGGATCACCATGCGCCGCACGATGAACAGGGGGTCCTCGCCCGCCTGGATCATCCGCGCCAGCCAGTACAGCGCTGCGTCCGGGTCCGAACCTCGCAGGCTCTTGATGAACGCGCTGATCGTGTCGTAATGGGCATCCCCCTGGCGGTCGTAGAGATACGTGCGATGCTGCAGCGCCTCTTCCACATCGGCCCGCGTCACGTGACGGACGGCGACGGCCTCGTCCGCGCTCCCCCTCTCCGCCGGCGCGACAGACATCACCGCCGCCTCGAGGGCGTTCAGGGCAATCCGTGCGTCTCCGCCTACCGACGCTGCCAGCGCTTCGACAGCATCGTCATCCATTTCGACGTTCAGCCCGCCGAGGCCGCGTTCGGTATCGGCGAGTGCCCGCCTGATCAGCCGCGCCAGGTCGGCGTCGTCCAGCGACCGCAGGGCAAACACGCGGCTGCGCGACAGCAGCGGTCCGATCACCTCGAAGCTCGGGTTTTCCGTCGTGGCGCCGATCAGCGTCACGGTCCCGTCTTCCACCACCGGCAGCACCGCGTCCTGCTGCGCCTTGTTGAAGCGGTGGATCTCATCGATGAACAGGACCGTCTGCTCCGGCTTGCGCGCTCGCGCCTCAGCCACGACCTTTCGCAGGTCGGCAACCCCGGCGCTCACCGCCGAAATCGCCACGAACGTCGCGTTCGCCTGCGAGGCGATGATCCGGGCCAGCGTCGTCTTGCCCACGCCCGGCGGTCCCCAGAGGATCAGCGAAGGCAGCTGGCCGGCATCCAGCAGCCGCCGCAGCAGCTTCCCCGGCCCGACGATGTGCTCCTGGCCCACGTAGTCGTCCAGGCTGCGCGGTCGCATGCGGGCAGCCAGCGGCGCGCCGGCCGGCTCCTCTTCCAGGGGGCTCGATGCGGCTGCGGGCTCCGGGAAGAAGCCCGCCTGGGAGGCGTCGGAGCGGTGGGCTCTGGGCATTGCGCTATTGTACGAGCCCCCGCAGTGACACCGCTCGCTGCTTCTTGCCCCTATCGACGGCGATGGATATGCCTGTGCCCTCAGGTCCCGCTGCACGGCACCATGCTTAGCGCTTTGAACTTGAGGGTAGCGGGGACGAAGTCCATGCGCGGGGGGCAAGGGGGGTGTCCCCCATTCTGTTTCCTTTAATATTCGTGCGGAGCAGCGCGACAGCGATGCGCAGCTCAAGGTTCGGAGCGGCCTCGGTAATCGCCACAGGCCGCACCTATTGCGCTAGAAAGACCAATCTTGATGAACGCCGACTACTTCCGCCTGATGCTCGACTACCAGTACTGGTGCCGAGATGGCCTGCTCGCCGCCACCGAAGGCATGACCGACGAGGACCTCACGAAGCCCAACGGCTTCACCTACGGCAACATCCTCGCCATCCTCGCGCACTGCCTGGGCGCCGAGTACATCTGGTTCGAGCGCATGCATGAGCGCCCGATCGACCGCGAGACGGCCCCCGGCCATCACACAATCAAAACGATGAGCCAGCTCAAGCAGCAGCTGGAGCGACTCCGAGACCGCCTGGCGGGCCTACATGGCGACCGCCGACGACCCGGAGCGCGAGTACGTCATGCGCGGCCGTGACGGCGTCGACCGCACATGGAAGCTGTGGGAGCTGCGCACCATGATCGACACGCACGCCAAGCAGCACGGCGCCGAAGCAGCAGAAGCCCTGACCATGGTCGGGCGTTCCCCCGGCGACCTCGACTTCCCTGTCTTCCTGCGCACTCGAGGGTAGTCGGCCGCGACAAGGGTTCGCGGCGAGCTCAATGCAGCGCTATTACAACGACGTGATGCCTCCGGCGAATTTGTAAATAAGTTTGCGCCTTTTACCAGTTCTCTTCGGAAAGGCGTTGTAATCCCACGGCGGACATGTTATTTCTGTGTCCATTCGGCGACCGACTCGTCGTAGGAGGAGCTGACACATGGAAAAGATCAACGAGATGAGCACCGGCGAGAAGCTGATCGCGGGAGGCGGCATCGTCCTTCTTATCGCGTCGTTTCTGCCCTGGTACAAGGTCACGGCGAGTTTTGGTGGCTTCTCTGCCAGCGCCAGTGCGAATGGGTGGGATGCGCCCGGGTCGCTCTTCTCGATCCTGGCAGTGCTCATCGGGATCGTGATGGCGGCCGCGGTTCTGGCGCCAAAGTTCTCGACCATCCAGCTCCCTGACCTCGGCGGCAGTGTTACGTGGGGTCAGGCCTATGCTGGTGCAGGCATAGCGGCCCTGGTGCTCGTGATTATCAAATTCCTCAACGAGTCCAGCCACCTCTCCTACGGCTTCTTCCTGGGCTTCCTCGCCGTCCTTGCGTTGGCCGCCGGAGGATACATGCTCTACACAGAGGAGAAGGGCACGCAGCCGTTCTGGAGCAGCCGCCGATAAGCTCCACCCCGCTCTACGTACGCTGAGAGCCGCCGAAACCTCGGCGGCTTTTTCGTGCCCCCGGGAACCGCTACGATTCGGTCACTCGGCAAATATGGCCGCATTGGAGGAGCAGGATGTCAGAACCCGAATCCAGCATCATCAACGTCACCTGTGAGCAGAGGGTCTACCCGCCTTACGATGCCCTGCACGGCACCCCGAACGCCATGCTCTGGCGAATCGTCACGATTGAGACGCCACGGGGCAGCGCGCGCTTCGAGCAGACGGACTACGGCCATCCGGGGCGCCTGAACGGTTGGGAGCCTCGTGGCGTCTCGTCTGCCCTCACGCCGCGACTGGCCGAGCTCACGGCTCTCGCCGAATCGGTTGCAGCGTTGCAGGCCGCGCCGGTTTCGGCCTAGGACCAAGAAGCCGTCATTCGATGGACGAGCGCTTCCTCATTCGGCGGGCGACGCTTCTCTTGCCCCTGCTCTGGCTGGTTGGATTCACCCGAGACTCCAATAGCTACGTGGCCATCGAAGGCGATCAGCTTCGCGCTCGTTTTGGCTGGTTCTTCAACGAGACCTTTCCCTTAGCCGAAGTGGAGTCGGTGACGCCGACGCGCTGGCCCTGGTACTACGGCCTCGGCTGGCGAGGCAACTTCGTCGGCCTGGTAGGGCTGGTAGCGAGCTTCCAGGGAGTAGTCGAGATCAGGTTTAGCCGGCGGATGAAGGTCGCAGGCCTGCTGCCGTTCATGAAGTTCCCCTGCGACCGGCTCGCCGTGAGCCTGGAAGAACCCGAGCGTTTCATGACGGCGCTCAGGCAGTCGATAAAATAGCGGGCGCCCGAATTCGGCGCGTGCCTCCATCAGTCGGGGCAAAACAGGCAGCACGGGAGGATTCAGCGTGCCGGAAGTGCCAATCGAACAGCTACGTCCGAAGTGTGACCCGGACAGCTTCTCCTTCGCGACCACCGCCGAGGTGACGCCCCATGTAGGGCTCATCGGCCAGACCCGTGCCATCGAGGCGATCAAGTTCGGCCTCGGTATGGACAGCCAGGGCTTCAACATAGTCGTCACCGGCGAACCGGGCACGGGTCGCAGCACGGCGATCCGTGAGCACCTGCAGGATGTCGCGGCCGGTAAGCCGGGACCGGACGAGTGGGTCTACGTCAACAACTTCACGGACTCCTACAAGCCTGTAGCCCTCCGTCTGCCTCCGGGGAAGGGCGCAGTTTTCGCCCGGTCGATAGCAGGGATGATCGACGAGGCGCGCGACCTCATCCCGCGCACCTTCGCCTCCGATGACTACGTGCGCCGGCGTGACGAGATCACCGGCCTCGTGCAGCGACAGCGCCAGGAGCTCTTCGTCTCGCTGGCTGAGCGCGCGCGTAAGGCAGGCTTCCTCCTCCAGGGCAACTTCGAAGGCTTCTTCCTGGTCCCCTTGCTCAACGGCGAACCGATGAATGATGAGGCGTTCGCAGCCCTGCCTGCCGAATCGCGCGCCGACCTGATGAATCGCCGCGATGAGCTCATGGAGGAGCTCAAGCCCCTGGCGAAGCAGGGTCAGAGCGAGGAGATGGAAGCAGCAGAGCGCATGGCCGATCTGCAACGCACCGTCGCCATGAACGTCGTGGACATGCTCGTGCAGCGCTTCTTCGAGGACTACCAGGACTATCCGGAAGTCATCCAGCACATGCTGGCAATGCGCAAGGACATGGTCGACAAAATTACGGCCTTCCTGCCAACACCGCCCACGCCGGGGATGCCGCCAACTCGAGACCCGTCGCTGCCGTTCAGACGCTATCAAGTCAACCTGCTCGTCGATTGTTCCGACATGGAGTGCGCGCCGGTCGTCTACGAGTCCAATCCGACGCCCCAGCACCTCTTCGGCAGCATCGAGAAAGAAGCAGTGTTCGGCGCTCTGACCACGGATTTCACAATGATCCGCCCCGGCTCGATGCACCGGGCAAACGGCGGCTATCTCGTCTTCGACTTCGATGATCTTCTGCTCTACCCCCTGTCATGGAATGAGCTCAAGCGCGTGCTCCACACGGGTGAGATCACTATCGAGGAACTGGGCGATCGCATTGGTATGGTCGAGACGAAGTCCCTGCGCCCTCAGCCCATCCCATGGACCGGCAAGATCATTGGCATCGCCCGTGAGAGCGTCTATCGCGCGCTTTACACAATGGACCCGGACTTTCGTGAGCTCTTCAAGGTCAAGGCGAACTTCGATTTGCGCATCGACCGCACGCCGGAGCATCAGACGGACTACGCCGCCCTCCTCGCGGCGGTAACGCAGCGAGAGAACCTCCCACCCGTGGACCGCAGCGGGGTCGCGCGCGTCGTGGAGGAGGGTATGCGCCTCGCCGACGACCACAACAAGCTCTCTGTCCTCTTCGGCGTCATTTCGGACATCGTGCGCGAGGGAGCGTACTGGGCCCGGCAGAGCGCATCACCGGTGATCACGGCCGAGCACATCAGCCAGGCCATCGCCGCCCGCAACGAGCGAGTCAACCTCATCGAGGACAACAGCCGCGAAGCCATCCGCAAAGAGATCGTCGTGGTCGATACCGAAGGCGAAGAGGTGGGCCAGGTCAACGGCCTTTCCGTTATCGACCTGGGTGACACGGCCTTCGGGCAGCCCGCGCGCATCACGGCCACCGTGGGCGTCGGACGGGAAGGCATCGTCGATCTGCAGCGGGAGGCCCATCTCAGCGGTCCGATTCACTCCAAGGCGGTCCTCACGCTAACGGGCTTCCTCGTCGACCGCTACGCCGCCGAGGCGCCCCTCACGCTTTCGGCCCGCCTCTCCTTTGAGCAGAGCTACGGCCTCCTGGAGGGCGACAGCGCCACCTGCGCCGAGACCTGTGCGCTCCTCTCGAGGCTCTCCGGCGTTCCTCTGAAGCAGTCGTTTGCCATCACAGGCTCCATGGACCAGCGCGGTGAGGTACAGGCCATCGGTGGGGCCAATCACAAGATCGAGGGCTTCTACGACGTGTGCAACGAGCGAGGCCTGACTGGCGACCAGGGCGTCATTATTCCAGCGAGCAACGTGCAGCACCTCATGCTTCGCGAGGACGTCGTCGAAGCGGTGCGGGCAGGTCGATTCAAGGTCTACTCCGTGACGACTGTAGACGAGGCGCTGGAGCTCCTCACGGGCGTCCCTGCCGGCGAGCGAGGCCCTGACGGCGCCTACCCGCCCGATTCGATCAACGGGCTGGTGCAGGCGCGTCTCACCAGCTTCGCCGAGCGCCTGCGCGACTTCGCCGCGGAGCAATGGCGCGGGCCCATGGGCCTGGACCAGTGATCGTAGGCACCGTCCGCGAGATCAAGGACGAGGAGTACCGCGTCGGTCTGGCACCGGAAGGTGTCGATGACCTCGTGCGCCAGGGCCATCGCGTCCTCGTCGAGACGGGCGCTGGCGCGGGCAGCGGCTTCTCGGATGCGGTCTACCAGCAGCACGGCGCCGAAGTTGTATCCTCCGCCGCTGACGTGTGGGGCACCGCCGAACTTGTCATAAAGGTGAAGGAGCCTCTGGCGCCGGAGTTTCCCATGCTCCGCAGCGGCCAGACGCTGTTCACCTACCTGCATCTCGCGGCGGCGCGGGAAGCCACCGAAGCGCTCCTCGCCGCCGGCACCACCAGCATTGCCTACGAGACCGTGCAGCTCCCGGACGGTTCCCTCCCGTTGTTGATCCCGATGAGCCAGATCGCCGGTCGCATGGCCACCCTGGTAGGGCAGCGATGGCTGCAGCACCCGGGACCCGGGCGGGGCAAGCTGCTCTCCGGGCTGCCGGGCTCCCGTCCTGCACGGGTCGTGATCCTCGGTGCCGGCACCGTCTCGGGCAACGCCTGCGACGTGGCGCTCGCGCTTGGAGCCCAGGTCACGGTTGTCTCCGAGCGCCTGGCGGACCTCCGACGCCTCGAAGACCGCTGGCCCCATCGTCTCGTTACCCTGCCGTCCACCGAGGGCAACATCGAGCGGGCTATCACCGGCGCCGACCTCGTCGTCAGCGGCGTGCTCATACCTGGCGGTGCCGCCGCGCCGAAGCTCGTGAGCCGCGACGCGCTCCGGCTGCTCGGCGAAGGCGCGGTCATGGTCGACGTCTCAATCGACCAGGGCGGTAGCTTCGAGACGTCGCGGCCCACGTCGCACAGCGATCCCGTCTTCGTCGAAGGGGGCGTCGTGCACTACTGCGTACCCAACATGCCCGGCGCCGTGCCGCACTCTTCGACCCTCGCCCTCACCGCCGCGACAGTCTCTTACATCCTCAAGATCGCGGGATTGGGTTCTGAGGCCGCAATCGCTTCAGACGGCAGCCTGGCAAAGGGATTGATGACCCGGAACGGCGAGCTGGTGAACCAGATGGTCGCCGAATCGCTAGGTCTATAAGCGAATCCCCTTCTGACCCGATTCACATTGCCGATAACTGAATGTGATGAAGCCGTTTCGGGGTGCTGGAACATGGGGTTGAGTCGGCGTTGGTGGGCCTTCTGGGGGCCTCTGCTTATCTCTCCCGCCATTGCTCTCGTCGTATTGCTGAAGGTGCCGTCCTGGGACCATTCCTTCGGCACTAACAACTTCCACTTCTATATCGTCTCCGGAGTGACGCTGGCGGCAGCGGTCGCATTCGGCGTCGTCGTGAGCCTCATTCAGTCCATGAAGGAGACTCGCCTCCTCTTCCTCGGCCTCGCCTTTATGTGCATCGCCTCCGTCTTCGCGGTCCACGGCCTCATGACGCCCGGCCACATCCACTCCGAGGCGCACGCGGAGCTGAGCGTCAGTAGCTGGCTCAGCGTGCTACTGGGCGCCATCTTCGTCGCTTTGAGCGTCGCGACGCTCCCCACCGTGGTCGAAGACCTGGTTAAGCGCTACAGCCTGCCCCTCTTCGGTGTCATCGCCCTGGCATTGGGCGTCTACATGGGCCTGGCAATCGCTTCACCGGACTGGCTCTCCTGGGTGCCCTACGACCTGCGGGAGGTGCAGCTGGGCGTCACGGTACTTCACGATGTCGCTGCTGCTCTTCGCCGCATACCGATACCTCCAGGCCTTTCTCTTCGCACGACAGCCCAGCCAGTGGGCCATGGTCTGCGTCGTTGTCCTGCTGGTCGAGGTACAGGCCTCGATGACTTTCGGGCGCTACTGGCACTACAGCTGGTGGCTCTACCACGGCCTCTATGCTTCGGCCTTCGTGATGCTGTTCGGCGCCTGGGCCATGGAGGTGCGACGCGCCGGCAACATCCGCGTCATCGCCGACGCTCTCGCCATGCGCGATGCCGTGACTCAGCTCAACCACGGCCACGCTCAGCCCATCGCCGAGCTGGTCGATGCCATCGAATGGAAAGACCTCTACACCCTCGGTCACGTCCGTCGTGTCGCCAGCTTTGCGGTGATGATTGGCAAGGAGATGGGTCTGTCGACCCTCGAGCTGCGCCGGCTTGCCCTCGGTGCTCAGATGCACGATGTCGGCAAGATTGGCGTGCCGGACCGCATCCTGACGAAGCCCAGCAAGCTCACGGACGAGGAGTTCGCCGTCATCCAGCAGCACGCCACCCGCGGCTACGACATCGCCCGCAGCGTTAAAGCCCTGGAACCCGCTGCCGAAGCCATCTACCTGCACCACGAACGCGTCGATGGTTCCGGCTACCCCCTCGGCCTCGCCGGGGAGAACATCCCACTGCATGCGCGCATTGTGTCCGTCGCAGACGCCTACGATGCCATGACCTCCGGACGCGTCTATCAGCCCGCGGTGAGTCACGAAGACGCCGTCAAAGAGCTACACCGCTCCTCCGGCACTCACTTCGATTCGCACGTGGTCGCCGTATTCACTCAAGTCATGGCGCGCCTCAAGACCTCCGGTGCGCCGGCACCTCCGACAGCCTCTCATGTCACGGCTGACGCAGCCTAGCTCCGCCCGACGCCAACGTTAAACCACCGCGCTTTGAGTCTGCCCACGCTTGCAGCTTGAGGCCCGAAGCCGTAGCTTGCACACATGAAGATTGGTGCACACGTCTCGGCAGCCGGCGGCCCGGCCAACTGTTTCGACCGTGCCGAAGCCATCGGCGCCGAGGCGATTCAGGTGTTTCTCACCCCGCCCCAGCAGTGGCGCTCCAGCAAGTTCGACGAGAACCAGATCCAGGCCTTCCGTGACCGGGCAGAGACCAGCCCGATCGACGCGAAGGACGTCTTCATCCACGGCGTTTACCTGATTAACCTCGCGACGGACGACATTCCGAACCTCAATCGCGGCATCGGCTCACTCAAGTCGGCCCTCACAAGCTGCTCCCAGCTCGGCATGCGAGGCGTGATTTTTCACCTCGGATCGCACAAGGGCCAGGGCCTCGATGCCGTATTCGCCCAGATTTGCAAGGCCTGCCAGGACGTGCTCGAAGCGACTCCGGACGACTCGCTACTGATCCTTGAGAACTCGGCGGGCGCTGGCGGCAACATCGGTTCGAACTGGGCCGACCTTGGGCGCATCATTCGCGAGGTGGGCAGCCCGCGCGTGAAAGTCTGCATCGACACGCAGCACTCCTACGCGGCCGGCTACGACTTCTCGACCGCCGAGGGTCTGGAGCTGGCGATGAGCGAGTTCGAGGACGAAGTGGGTCTGGAGCAGCTCGTCGCCGTCCACGCCAACGACTCGAAGGTCGAGCTCGGCTCCGGCCGCGACCGCCACGAAAACATCGGCGATGGCCACATCGGCGTCGAGGGCTTCAAGCGCATCGTCCACCACCGCGCCTTCAAGGACGTGCCGTTCCTGCTCGAAGTCCCCGGCTTCGGCGAAGCCAAGGGCCCCGACCAGAAGAACGTCGACATCCTCAAGCAGCTCCGCGACGAATAGCTGAAACACAAGCTGCGGGATTCATCCCGCAGTGACTTGTGCGGCCCAAAACGCAAGTTGCGGGACTCATCACCGCACTGCTCGAGCGCCACCGCAGAGCCGCTGAAGCTATCCCGTTAGCCGCTCGCCGCATCCGCCGCGGCTGCCAGATACACGGGCGCCGGGTTGCGATGATGCTCCCGCAGACACACCTCGACAAGCTTGATCGCATGTGCGGCACCGTTGCTCACGGCGGCGTCGATCAGGCCCTGCTTATCAGCTGGGTCGTCGCCGAGCTCGGGATCATCGCGATCCCGCGCCCAGATGCCGTAGATCGCTCCGTCCGCCTGCCACGCATAGAGCAGCAGCAGCTCCAGCGTCGACTTCGACACGTGGGGCGACAGCAATCGCAGCGCCGAGGGGCCCGTGACCGCATGCACCACTGCGAAGGTTCGCGCCGGGTCCGTCGCGTTGCGGATGTACAGCGCGGCGAATCGCTGGGTCAGCCTCGAGAGGTCCTGTAGCGGATCGGAACTCGTGCCCAGCAGGTTGATTACGGGCGCGAACTCACGTGACCTGTCCAGCTGGCGCAACGCATCGTCGATGTTGCCGGACGTGTCGACGTCGAGGTCGGGCACGCGGCTCAGGGCGGCATCGAGGTCGAAGTGCTGCAGGCCGGTAGGCACCGAGCCGAAGGCGTGATAGCTGGCGGCCCAGTACGCCAGCGCGTCCGCCAGCTCATCGAGTCGAGGCTGCGATTCGACCTGCCCGAGCGCCCTGACGGCATGAGCCGTCCGCAGCAGGCCGTGCATCGCCGCACCGGAGAGACCGGGCGCCAGACGCACGGTCCACGCCTCCACCACCTCGGTCCAGTGCAGCTCCTGCAGCTCCTGGCGAAATAGCGCCACCCAGGCCGCCCATTCCTCCGACTTGCCGAGGTCTTGACGCCAGTCGCCGTCGATAGAAGGACGCTCGGCGGGCCGCTCACCCAGCTCGCGGCAGTAAGCTTCAACCCACGAGAGCACCGCGTCGGGGCGGTCGAGTGCCATCAACGTCTCGGCCACCATGGGCGCGTGGTTGCTGTTGCCGTTCGCGAATTCGGGAGCGGTGCGGCCGATCGCCTGCAGGGCCTCGTCTAACACGTCTGTCATGGGCGAGAATCTTAGACCCTCTGTCAAGAAACCGCCCTCCAGTTGCTGCCGAAGGAGCCGCCCATGGATGCTAAAGACCTCATCTACCTCTCGATTCGCCAGGCCGCGAACCTTATCGCCGCCCGCGAAGCCTCGCCTCTGGAGCTCACCGAAGCCTGCATCGCCCGCGCCGAAGCGCTGGACGACAACCTGCACGCTTACCTCACGCCTACCTTCGAGACGGCGCGTCAGGAAGCAAAGCTCGCGACAGACGAAATCGCCGCCGGACGCAGCCTCGGACCCCTGCACGGCGTCCCGTTCGCCATCAAAGACCTGTACGAGACGGCAGGCGTGCGTACCACGGCCGGCTCGGTGCTCGTGACTGAGAACGTGCCGGAGGAGGACGCGGAGGCCGTCGCCAGGCTGAAGCAGGCCGGTGCCGTCATGCTCGGCAAGCTCAATCTGCACGAGTGGGCCATGGGCGGCACCAACGTCAACTACTTCTTCCCCACGCCGAAGAACCCGTGGGACCAGACCAAGGTCACCGGTGGCTCCTCCGGCGGTTCCGGCCTCGCCCTGGCGGCGGGCTACTGCTACGGCTCCCTGGGCTCCGATACGCGGGGCAGCATCCGCATGCCGGCCTCGCTTTGCGGCATCACCGGCCTCAAGCCCACGTGGGGCCGGGTCAGCCTGCGAGGCGTCATCCCCCTCGTGTGGTCGCTCGACCACGCCGGCCCCATGGCGCGCGACGCCGAAGACTGCGCCCTCATCCTCAACGCCATCGCAGGCTTCGATGAGCGCGACCCCACCACGGCCGACGTGCCGGTGCCGGACTACGCTGCCTACCTCGAGCCGGCGTCGGCGACCCCGCGACCGCTCGAGGGCATGCGCATCGGCGTCCCGCGCAACTTCTTCTTCGATGAGGACGTCGTCGACCCCGAAGTCCTCGCGGCGGTACGCGCGACCGTTCCGGTATTCGAGTCGCTAGGCGCCACTGTTACGGAGGTCGAGTTTCCGGACCCCGATTATCACCAGGACAACCAGGCCTTCACGGCTGAGACCGGCGCCTTTCACGAAGAGCGCCTGCGTGAGCGTCCCGAGGAGCTCAGCGAGCTGCCTCGGCAGCGTGTACAGTCGGCGATGAGCATCACCGGCCTCGACTACGCCCGCGCTCGCTGGCGCCAGATGGAATTCAAGCATCGCGTCGGCCTGCTCATGCGTGAGGTCGACCTCATCCTCACCCCGACGTCGCCGGTCGTCGCGCTCAACATCGCGGACGTGGAGCCGGCCGGTCCCGGGCGCATTCTGGCTCGACACACGGCGCCCTTCAACACGCTCGGCGTGCCGGTGATCTCGCTGCCCTGCGGCTTCTCGGGCTCAGGCTTGCCCATCGGCCTGCAGCTATCGGGGCGATCCTGGGAGGAGGGGCTGGTGCTGCGCGCCGCTCACGCCTATCAGCAGAGGACTGACTGGCATCTGCGACGCCCGCCCCTGTGACGCAACGCGACTGTCATGATTGGGTCTGTTTGGCTCATGAGATCGCCTCACCTTCCCGTCGAGAATGGGAGTAGATAGAAAGAGGGAGCCATGGACATTCCCACAAAACAAGATCTGATTGCCTTGATGGAAGAGCGGGAGGGTCCTCACGTCTCGCTCTACATGCCGACCCATCGTGCTGGCCCGGAGACGCGCGAGAACCCGATTCGCTTCAAGAACCTCGTCACCAGGGCGGAAGAGGCCCTCGTCGAATCCGGCGTGCGATCGACTGAGGCCAGAGACATGCTCGCGCCGGTCGCTGCCCTGGAGAACGACCACGACTTCTGGCAGCACCAGGCGAATGGTCTGGCTGTCTTCCTCAGTGAAGCTGGCCTCCACCAGTTCCAGGTACCACAGACGCTGCCGGAGCTGGTCCTCGTAGAGCCACGATTCCACATCAAGCCGCTTCTCCCCCTGCTCTCCGCCGGTGCCTCCTTTCACGTCCTGGCGATCAGCGCCAATCGCACGCATCTCCTTGCCTGCACTGCTGTATCGCAGACGGAGGTCAAGGTCGAGGGTATGCCGGATGGCATCGCCGAGGCGCTGTGGTCGGACGACCCCGAAAAGCAGAACCAGTTCCATTCCTTCTACGCCGGCGCCAGTGGCGACACGGCGATGATGCACGGTGCCGGTGGTACCGTCCCGGACCACAAGGACGAGCTGCTGCGCTACTTCCACCTGGTGGATAGCGCACTTGCGCCTTACATGAAGCGGCACGGCGGCCCATTGGTCCTCGCCTGCGTCGACTACCTGGCCCCGCTTTACCACGAGGCGAACAAGTACAACGGCTTGGCACAGGCCCACGTTTCGGGCAGCCCGGACCGCGTGCACGAAGACGATCTGCGCGCCGGTGCATGGGACCTCCTGCGGCCGCAGATTGACCAGGCGCGCGATCAGGCCATCGGCCGCTATCGTCAGCTCGCCGGTACGGGCCAGACCACCAGCGATGTGTCCGAGGCGGCCCTCGCGGCCGTCAGTGGCAAGAACGACACGGTCTTCGTCACCCTCAATTTGCGCATCTGGGGTCGCGTCGACGCAGATGCCTACAAGGTCGAGATGCACGACAGCCAGGAAAAGGGCGACTACGACCTGCTCGACCTGATCGCTGCGCGAACGTTGTCCGCCGACGGCACTGTCTACGCCGTGGAGCCTGATTCTGCGCCGGAGCCAACGGGCGTCGCGGCCGTGTTCCGTTACGCCTAGCGAATTTAGGCCAAGGAGCGATTGAACTGAAAGGCGGCGAGGATGACACCCCTCGCCGCCGATACACCTGGCGCTCTACTGTGACGACATGATGAAGGACCTTGGATTACTGGTACTGCGAACCAGCACGGGACTCACGATGATGGCGCACGGCTACCCCAAGCTGTTTGGCGGTAAGCCGCGTGAGCTCCCGGAGCCCATTGCGAAGACGTTAGGGGAGAATTATCCGCCCACGGTCGAACAGGGTGGCCCCACCAACTTCGCCCGAACGCTGGAAAGCCTGGAGGTACCGAACCCGGAAGTCGCGGCGTACGGCTCCGGACTGGCGGAATTCGGCGGCGGTCTCGCGCTGCTCATGGGGTTCAAGACGCGTCTCGCCGCCCTCCTGATCATGGCGAACCTCGGCGTGGCCATCCGCAAGGTGCATTGGGAGAAAGGCTTCTTCGGTGGTGGCGGGTGGGAATTCCCCGCCGCACTGTGGTCGTCGGCCCTCGCACTCTTCCTCGCCGGCCCCGGAGCCATCTCCCTCGATGCCATCGCGCACGCCCTCAGCGGCGGCGATGACGACGATGATGAGGAGGACGACGACTAGCGTCGCGATTCCCCGTTCGGCTGACGGTATAGCTGGATAGTCCGCGGATGCTAAATGCAGAGGAGCCGAGGTGAAGCACCTCGGCTCCTCTGTGTCTGACTCTGCGTGCTTACTGATACAGCTGAGCGATTGTCACGAAACGGAATCCCCGCTGTTGCAGCGTGGCGATTACCGGGCCCAGCGCGGCGTAGTCGCCGTAGTCGAACCCGTGCATGAGGACGACCGAGCCGTTCTTCGCGTTCGTCAGGATGTTGTTCTCGATCACATCCGCCGAATACCCGCGCCATCCCTGCGGATCGATGTTCCAAAGCACGACTTGCGTAAAGCCCGCGCTCGCAACGTCGGCGCGGACGGAAGCATTCACGTCCCCATAGGGAGGACGGAAGTAGGGCTTGGTCGAGACACCGCTAACGCTGCGGATCACGTCGTCGGTGCTCTGCAGCTCATTGATTCGTTGGCTCGTCGAGATCGTGTTGAAGTCCGGGTGGTCCCAGGAGTGGTTCATCACCGTATGACCGGAGGCGACCATTCGCTGCACCAGGTCCGGGTTGGCCTGCGCGAACTCGCCGGTGACGCCAAAGCTTGCCTTGACGCCGTACTGGTCCAGGATATCGAGGATCTGGGGCATGTAGCCGCGGATACCATCCGTGTCGATCGTGATGGCGATGATCGGACCGCTGCCGCTTGGCATGCTGGACGTCTGGCGCTTCACCGTCCACTGCTGGTTGGCGCCACCGTGACAGTCCCACTGCACGACGCGATCGCCGTCGTTGCGGCTCCAGTCGTAGACATCGATGCATTTCTGGGTGAACTTGCTTCGGATGGTCGTCACGGCGCCGTTCGTGAAGTCGCCGGTCCAGAGCTGGTTATCGCCGCCGTGACAATCGAACTGCCCCAGGCGTGCACCATTGTCGACCGACCAGTACATCACCTCCAGGCACTTGCCGCTGTGAGCAAACCGCAGCTGGTAGTAGCCGTTCGCCTGGGGGACGGCTTGCAGTGTCTGGTTCGAGATTCCAGAGCACGTCCACTGTTCGGCCTTGGCGAAGTTGCTCTGGGAGGACCCCGTGAGGTCCAGGCACTTGCCGCTGTTGATGTTCGTCAGCGTGAGATTGAAGGACCCCTGAGGTTGCCCCGGCGTGCCCGGTGCACACGAGCCGACCGTGATGGTCAGTGGGTCCGACGCCAGCGTCTGCCCGCCGATGACGGTGAGAACGCGCGCATAGTACGTCTGGCCCGGGACCAGCGAAGTCAGCCCGGCTTCCTGTGCATTGCCTGCGTACGGGCCGCCCGTGCTGGCGTTCGCGAAACCGCTATCGACGGCGAGTTGGACGTACTGGCTTCCCTGGCCTGATGCAGTCCAGATCAGGCTCCCGGAGACGGTACCGTCAGCCTGACAGCCCGCCTTCTGGAATGAGAGCCCTGTTGCCGCACCGGGCGGCGCCGCGGCCACCGGCGCCGCAACGCCGAGGGCGAGAACAAAAATGACGATACCTACGAGTGTTCGGATACTGAGCGCCTTCTGCATGCAAATATCGTAAAGGTCAGAAACAGACAGAATGCGGGCCCTGAAGCCCGCATTCGTGATCTGTAACTGTCGTGAAATGTCTCACGCACCGATTTTCCGAAAATTGAGTCTCGTCTAGAGGCTCGGCTTATTCCGCCGGGCCCAGGCGACGGTCTCGCGAATCGATTCCCGCAGGATCTCGACGATCTGGTCCACCTGCTCCGGCGTCGTCACCAGCGGCGGAGCCAGGAGGTAGTTGTCCGCCAGGTTGCGCGAGATCAGCCCTCGCTCCTTCGCGGCGCCGACCAGTCGCGGCCCCACGTTGAGCTCGACCGCGAACGGCTTCATCTTCTCCTTGTCCTCGACGATCTGGACGCCGGCGATGAAGCCCTTGCCTCGCACGTCGCCAACCCCGTCTTCGTCGAGAAGCGTGCGCAGTCCCTTGTGCAGGTACTCGCCCATCGACGCTGCGTTCTCAACCAGGTTCTCGTCGTCGAAGATCTGCAGGTTGCGCAACGCGACGGCACACGCGGCCGGGTGGGCCGAGTTCGTGAAGCCGTGCATGAAGCGGTCTGCCTCAGACTGGACGATGGCCTCGCGGATATCCCTCGAGACGATGGCGCCGGAGAGGGGCACGTAAGCGCTCGTCACAGCCTTGGCGAACGTCACGATGTCCGGCTGGACGTTCCAGTGTCGCAGCGCGAACCAGCGACCCGTGCGCCCGAATCCCGTAATCACTTCGTCCGAAATCAGCAGCACGTTCTGGCGGTTGCAGACTTCCCGCAGCGTGGGGAAATAGTCGTCGCCGGGCGGGATCACGCCACCGGCGCCCTGCACAGGCTCGGCAATGATCGCCGCAACCGTGTCCGCGCCTTCCGACTTGATCGCGTCTTCGAACTGCAGGGCGCAGTCGGCCGTGCAGGAGGTGAAGGGGTGGTTGCAGGGCGTTCGCAGAAACGTCGGGTCCAGGGGACCGAAGCCGCGCCAGAAGGGCGGCAGGCCCGTGGCGGCGGTGGTCGCCAACGTGCCGCCGTGGTAGGCCTGGCGACGGGCGAAGATCTTGACCTTGTCCATGTTCCCCTTGAGGAACCAGTAGAACCGCGCCAGCTTGAACGCGACCTCGTTGGCCTCAGAGCCGGAGTTCGCGAAGAACACGGAGCCCATGTTGGAGTAGCTCAGGTTGATCAGCTTCTCCGCCAGCTCGATGGCGGGGACGTTGCTGTAGCCGGTGTAGCCGTTGGCGAAGGCGAGCTTGCTCATCTGCTCCGCGGCGGCCTCGCCGAGCTCCCTGCGGCCGTGCCCCACGGCGACGTTCCAGAGGGACGACAGGCCGTCGATGTACTCGCGTCCTCGTACATCGGTCAGCACGGCTCCCTCACCCTTCTCGAAGATGATGGCCTTGCGCTGGTCGCCCGAGAGGTACTGCGGGTGCAGCAGGTGGGCGACGTCCCGATCGATGAGGGACTGGTACTCGACGTCATTCATAGTTTCGGTTCCTCCACCTCGCGATTCTACACAAGCACCCATTCTGGAGACAGTGCAGATTCGATCCCGAAAGAATGGATCGCATCGTGTTGATCTCTATACTTGGGGCTACCATCCATTAAAGAAGGTATCGTTATTCCCGACCTGGTCTTTCTGATCTCGTTCAATCAAGACGCCGTCGCTGAGGGCGCAGCACGCATCGCTGTCATCGTCATCGGCGCGTTCATCTTCGTACGCATCATGGAGCACGCCATGACGCCGATCATCGGCATCGCCATCCGCGAGCAGATGGCAGGCGAGGCGGAGATCGAGGTCAAGAAACGCATCAAGACGCTATCCAGCGTCACATATCGCACCTTGCTCATGGTGGTCATGGCCCTCGTCGTTGTGACCATCCTGCCCGAGTTCGGCATCAATGCCGCTGCCCTGATCGCTGGTCTTGGTCTCTTCGGTCTGGCCGTGGGTTTCGGCGCTCAGAACCTGGTCAAGGACATCATCAACGGCATGTTCATTCTGATAGAGAACCAGTACGGCGTCGGCGACGTCGTCACAATCGCCAGCATCACGGGCGTCGTCGAGGACCTGAACCTCCGCCGCACGATTCTTCGTGACCTCGATGGCACTGTCCACTCGGTAGGGCACGGCCAGGTCGACATAACTAGCAACTGGACCAAGAGCTACTCGCGCGTCAACCTCAACGTCGGTGTGGCCTACGACTCGAACCTCGACCACGTCATCCAGGTGATCAATCGAGTCGGCAAGGAGCTGGCCGACGACCCGGACTACAGCAGCAAGATCACGGACCCGCCCCACGTTCTGCGCGTCGATAACTTTGGTGACTCATCGATTGACCTCAAGATCATCGGTGAGACGGCGCCCATCGAGCAGTGGGGCATCATGGGCGAGCTCAGGTTACGGTTGAAAAAAGCGTTCGACGCAGAAGGTATCGAGATCCCATTCCCGCAGCGCACCTTGCACATGGCTGTCGCCAACGCGACGCCACCTCAATCGCTAAACGATGGTGCGACTGCCGCGTCGCCAGTCACCGAGCCTCAGAGCGGCGGCGGTCAGCCCGGCGACGTGCGCCTCGACGATAGCGACAGCGCGTAAGCCTACGCGGCATCTACGGTTTCGAAGTGCGAGCGCAGCCGCGACAGGATGCGGTGGTGAAGCTGGCTTACGCGCGACTCCGAGATATTGAGCTGTGAGCCGATGACCCGGAACGGCATGTCCCGGTTGTAGTGCATGTCCAGGATCTCGCGGTCACGCTTCTCCAGCGAGTTCATCGCCGCGCCAAGCACCTTGCTGATCGCCTTGCGGTCGACGACGGCGGCCGGGTCGACGGTCTCATCCGGGTCTTCCAGCTGCCACTCGTACTCCTCGTCTCGACCGGACATTGCCTGCTCCATGGACTGGACCTGCATGCCGCGCTGGCTCTGCAGCAGCTTCACTTCTTCAATCGGCAGGCTCGTCTTCAACGAAATTTCCTTGAGCGTGGGCCAGCGGCCGAGCATGGTCGCCAGGTCCCAGCTGACCTGCTCCACTTCACGAATGCGCTGGCGCTGCGTTCGAGGCAGAAGGTCCATTGTGCGAGCGGCATCGATGATAGCGCCGCGGATGCGCATGACGGCGTAGGTGGAGAAGGTCGTTCCCTTGCTCTCGTCGTAGTGGTCGACGGCGCTGATCAGGCCCTTGACGCCGTAGCCAATGGCGTCCTCGCGTTCCATGATGCCGGCGCTAAGGAACTCCGACATCCGCTTGACGGTGAACGTGACCAGAGGGAGATGCCGCTCGATGAGCTGCTCTCGTGTCTGCTGCGGCGCTTCGCGCGTGGAGACGGACTCAGTGGCCGGCGAGAGAACGGTGGCAAACAAGGGAATGGACTCCTATCAGCAGGCGTCCATGCCTTTGTTGCTTCCCGTCCCTGGGTCTACTGTAGGTTCAGGATAGGCCTCCCCAGTATCGTGTCACACGTACCGAAAGTCCCGGCCCGAGACAGCGAATGGCCCCTCTTTAGAGGGCCGAATGGCCCATAGCGTGTCCGTGAACTGGTGACTCAATGAGTTAGATCGAATCCAGGCAGCCGAGGCCCGGCAACCACCGGATCTCGCGCGACCTTTAGCAGTGCCGCCGGATATGCAAGGTTGAACTCGTCTGGATAGAGGCTGACAGAAAAGCGCCGATGAACTGGCACCTGCTGAAACCAGGGCACTGCCAGAGTTTCAGCCAGGACTTGCGCAACGGATCTGCTCAATTTGAGCCTCCCGGTCTTGGGACTCCGACCCGATGCTTCGAGAGTGTCCACTGCTGCGCCGAGTAGCAAATCGGTTAGCTGAACCAGCTCGGCATCCACGATGATGGCTCTGGTTCAGTTGGATTGGCGACATCGCTCAAATCCGGCGATGGGGCCGGGCATCCGAATCGGAGAGAGAAATTTCTTCAACCTCTGGTAATTCGCAGGCGTAATCTCCTAGGCGGAGCCCCCCTTACGTCGTATAGAATGACGCCGCATATCCTGAACACGCGCAAGTAAAGGGGTTCGTGATGAAGCAGTCCCAGGCTGAGTCCACCGCAGAGGCGTACATCGAGCTACTGGCAGCGAGAGGTGTCGACTACTTCTTTGGCAACGGAGGGACCGACTTCGGCCCCATCGTCGATGCCTACGCCAAGCGGCTTGAGCTGGAGCTGCCGGTGCCGAAGCCGGTGACCGTGCCGCACGAGATCACGGCCATGGCGATGGCGGCCGGTTACGCCATGGTGAAGGGCAAGCCCCAGGTCGTCATGGTGCACACCATCCCCGGTACGGCGAACGCCACCGGCGGCCTGATCAACGCCCGCAGCAACCAGGTGCCGATGCTGTTCTCCGCCGGCCGCACGCCCCTCACCGAGACCGGGCGCAAGGGCTCCCGCAACGGCGGCATCCACTGGGCCCAGGAGTCACGCGACCAGGGCAGCATGGTGCGCGAGTGGGTGAAGTGGGACTACGAGCTGCGCGACGGCGTCGACCTCGAAGGCGTCGTCGACCGCGCGCTGGCGATTACCCAGTCCGAACCGAAAGGCCCGGTATACCTCAGCCTGCCGCGCGAGGTGCTGGCGCAGGAGATCGAGAACTTCGAGTACTCGGAGCGGCCGCGCATGCAGCCCAACGTGGGCATGGCGGCGCCCGACTCGATCAAGGAAGTCGCC
This sequence comes from uncultured Chloroflexia bacterium, assembly GCA_963731765.1. GTDB lineage: Bacteria > Chloroflexota > Dehalococcoidia > DSTF01 > WHTK01 > WHTK01. The sequence goes on along the minus strand of CAVSWS010000040.1, from coordinate 9,519 downwards.
GGCCTCCTGGCCAAGGCGAAGAACCCCATCGTGATCACGGCAGCCCTGGGCCGAGACCCGGAGGCGGTGCCGGAGCTGGTGAAGCTGGCGGAGCAGCTGAACATCCCCGTGTTCGCCGGCGGCACCTACATGAACTTCCCGGTGAGCCACCGCCTGCACCAGGGCGGAATGCCCGGTCCGGCCCTGAACGAAGCCGACCTCATCCTCGTCGTCGAGCAGGACGTGCCCTGGATGCCGTCCAGCGGCGCCGGCCCGAACGAGAACGCCACGGTCGTCGGCATCGGCTTCGACCCCCTGTTCACGAACTTCCCGCTGCGCAGCTTCCCGGTGCACGTCAACCTCACGGGCTCGCCGAAGTACACGCTGCAGGCCCTGACCAGCGCCATCGCCGGCGAGTCGCTCGACGCCGCGGCGATTGCCGCCCGGGGCGAGCGCTGGAGCGCCAACCACGACAAGGTGCGTCAGGCAGCCCGCGACCGCGCCCTCGCCGGCAAGGAGGAGCGACCGCTGAACAAGGCGTGGGTCTCCTACTGCTTCGAGCAGCAGCGCGACGCCGACACGACGATTGTGTCGGAGCTCGGCCTCGACGTGTCGCAGTTCGAGTTCGACCAGCCGGACCAGTTCTACGGCGTCTCGACTGCCGGTGTGCTGGGCTGGGGCGTCGGTGCCGGCCTGGGCGCCAAGCTCGCGATGCCGGAGAAGACCGTGATCGCCACGGTCGGTGACGGCTCGTACATGTTCGGCGTGCCGGAAGCGGGGCACTGGGTATCGCGCAAGATGAACCTGCCGGTGCTCTACGTGGTGTGGAACAACCAGCGCTGGAACGCCGTGCAGAACGCCACCCGCGGTGTCTACCCGGACGGCTGGCAGGAGCGCACGACGCAGCGGCCGTTCAGCGACCTCTCCCCGTCGCTGGACTTCGAGATGGTGTGCCAGTCTGCCGGCGGCTACGGCGAGCGCGTCGAGGACCCGGCCGAGGTGCCGGCGGCCATCGAGCGCGCCCTCCACGCCGTGCGCGTCGAGAAGCGCCAGGCCCTGCTCAACTTCGTCGGCGCCTAGAACGCCGCGGACCGTAACCTCATGATGTAGCGCCCCAGCATGCTGGGGCGCTACTGCGTTCGGACCGAGCCCATAGGGAGGTTTGACCATGCCGTTTCAGTTCAACGACCTGATACCGGAGATCTACGTTTCGGACTTCCAGCGCAGCCTGGAGTTCTACGTGGACATCCTCGGCTTCAAAGTCGAATACACAAGGCAGGCGCCGCGCTTCGCCTTCCTCTCCTACCAGGGTAGCCAGCTCATGCTCCAGCAGTGCGAACCAACCGATACGCACACGGCTGCTCTGGAACATCCCTACGGCAGAGGCATCAACTTCCAGATCCATTCCCGAAATATTGATGAACTCATCGAATCGCTGGCAGCGCGCAACTACCCTTTGAGGAAGGCTGGCGCTAACTACTGGCGGAACATCGCGGGTGGAATGCTCGCCGGCACCCGCGAGTTTCAAGTCCTCGATCCAGACGGCTACTACCTGCGATTCGCTCAAGACCTGGGCGAGAAGAGCGCCGCGGACGAGACCTGAGCGCGGGGCTACTTCTTGGTCGCCAGCGCCTGCTTGCGTTCGGCCGTGAACGCCCACCAGGGCAGCGCCGGCCCGCCGTCCATAAAGCGCACCGCGGCGATAAACGTGTCGAGCAGGCAAGGGTCCTGACGGACGCCCGTCTGCGCGCACAGCCGCTCGTACATCTCGTATGGGTCCTTGCCGCACAACTGCAAGGGCGTCTCCATCCCCAGTTGCCGCAGGTCATCGGCGATACGCTTGCCGACGTTCGGGATCTCCTCGAGGCGCTGGGCTTCGTCCGCGGTCGTTGCTTTCATGCCCCGATCATAGCGAGGCCGTCCTGACAGGGTTGTGTCAGCAGTCTGCCAGATCCTGCTCGGGCCTCGGAGCGACTGGCTAGCGGTAATTGCCGAAGTTGAGCTCCATGCCCCAGTCCTCACCCTTGAGGTCCTGGATCACAGCCTGCAGCTCGTCGCGGGAGGGGGCTGAAACGCGCACCGCGTCGCCCTGGATCTGCGATTGCACCTTCTTGTAGCCGGCGTCCTTGATGTACTTCGAGATCTTCTTCGCCGTGTCGCCGTCGATGCTCTGGGTTATCTTGACCTCCTGCCGCACCGTGCCGCCGGAAGCATCGTCGACCTTGCCGCGCACGAGGTTCTTCAGGGGCACATCCCGGGAGCGGAAACGCTGCTCCATCACCTGCCACATCGCCTCAAGCTTGTAGTCGTCCGCGGTGTGCAGCGTGATTCGCGGTGCCGCACGGTCGTACTCGATTTCGATCAGGACGCCCTTGAAGTCGTAGCGGTTGGTCAGCTCCTTGCGCGCCTGGTTGAGCGCGTTATCGACCTCCTGGAGGTCAACGCCAGTGGTGATATCGAAGGATTCTGTCTTGGGCATGAGCGTAGGTTAGCGCAATCGATGCGATTGATGCAGCCCGCATGCCGTCTGCAAGCGCTCGCTAGTTGCGGCTGGCGGTCTGTGCGGCGTTGCGCGCGACGATCATGAACGGCTCGATGCGACGTCGCATACCCCGAAGCGTCTCCTGGAATGCCGCGAGCTTGGCGAGGTCGTCACCCTCTACGGCAGCCGGGTCCGTGAAGCTCCAGTGGATGCGCGTCGGGTCGCCGGGAAAGACGGGGCACCGCTCGGCCGCCTGGTCGCATACCGTGATCACGTAATCGAACTGCTGGCCGATGAACTCGTCCATGCTCTTGGACCGGAAGCCGGACATGTCGACGTGTTCAAACTCCAGCACCTTCGTTGTAAAGGGATTGATGCCCTTCGGGTCAGTCCCCGCGCTGTAAACCTCGAAGTCGTCTCCACCCATCTTTTTCAGCAGCGCTTCGGCAATCACGCTTCGGGCGGAGTTGCCGGTGCAGAGGAACAGCACTCGTGTGGTCATCGTGAAATCTCCCTGGTGGTCGCACGCAATTTGAAGCTCAGGTGGTCAGGCAGTGGACACACCCGTGTTCGCGGATGTCGCAAAGAACCGGCCGCGGGCCCACAACGCCACGTAAACCAGCGCCACAAGCACCGGCACCTCGATCAGGGGGCCCACGACGCCCGCGAGCGCCTGGCCCGAGGTGACACCGAATGTGCCGATGGCGACCGCAATCGCCAGCTCGAAGTTGTTACCGGCGGCCGTGAACGCCAGCGTCGCCGTGCGTTCGTAGCCCAGGCCCTGTAGTCGACCCCATGCAAACGCGGTGCTCCACATGATGGCGAAGTAGCACAGCAGCGGCACTGCAATGCGTGCCACGTCCAGGGGCTGAGACGTTATCGAATCGCCCTGGATGGCGAACAGGATCACGATCGTGAACAGCAGGCTGTACAGCGCGAACGGGCCGATGCGCGGCAGGAACTCGCGCTCGTACCAGGCGTCGCCGCGACTGTTGCGGCCTGCCACACTCGTAATGAACCCGGCAGCCAGCGGGATGCCGAGGAAGATCAGCACGGACTGCGCGATGTCCCAGAGGTGGAAGTCGACCGCGGTCTGCTCCAGACCCAGCCAGCTCGGCAATAGCTCCAGGTAGAAGTACCCCAGTAACGAATAGGCCAGCACCTGGAAGACCGAGTTGAGCACAACGAGGACGGCTGCGGCCTCGTTATCGCCACACGCCAGCGAGTTCCAGATCAGCACCATCGCGATGCAGCGCGCCAGCCCGACCAGGATGATGCCGGTACGAAATTCCGGCAGGTCCGAGAGGAAGATCCAGGCCAGGGCAAACATCAGCGCCGGACCCACGATCCAGTTCAACAGCAGCGACGATTTCACCATCGGTTTGTCTGCCGTGACGTCGCCGAGGCGGTTGTAGCGCACCTTCGCCAGGACCGGGTACATCATGCCCAGCAGGCCGATAGCGATCGGCAGTGACGTGCCCGCGACCTTTATCTTATCGAGCTCGCCATTCAGTCCGGGGATCAGGCGACCCAGCGCCAGACCCACCACCATGGCGATCCCGATCCAGACGGGCAGGAAACGGTCCAGCGTCGAAAGCTGGCGCAGAATCGAGATTTCCACGGGTGCTCTGAGCTGGTTTTCTGCTGCCATGGGAGTCTTCTCCTGTCGAGGTGGGTGAGGCCTACAGCGCCACCAGGGCCTGCTTCATCCAGATCAGGCCCTCTTTGTCGATGCAGTAGCCCGACCTTGGTCCGGGTCCGCATTGCTTGATCAGGCCGGCGTCCTTGAGCACCTTGAGGTGTTCTGACACGGTCGATTGCGCCAGGCCGGCGTGACGCGTGAAGTCCACGCAGCTCGCGTCGCCGCTATCCGAGAGGATTTGCACAATCTCGAGACGCACCGGATTGGAGAGCGCCTTCAGCATCGCAGAAAGCCGCTCTGAGTCCAGATTGAGAAACTTGATGTCCTGTACCATCCATCGGAAATTTACGATGGATGCCCGATGGCGACAATGGTTTCGACATCGGTTTTACAGGACGTTTACCTTCGCAGATTCCAGAAAGCCTTCAGTCATGGCGGTACGCTTGACGCTCAGAACACTCGAGAAGAGGTGAAATGAGCCAGAGCGTCTACATCCTGCTGTTTCGAGGCATCAACGTCGGCGGCAACAAAATCGTCCGCATGGAAACTCTGCGCACCGTGCTCACGAATGCTGGATTCGGCAATGTCTCGACCTATATCCAGAGCGGCAACGTCGTGCTCACCTCAGACCTCGATGCGGCGGCGGTCGCCCGGACGGTCGAGTCGGTATTCGACGAGGCGTTTGGCTTCTCCTCCCGGCCCACCATCCGTTCGCTCGAAGCCTGGCGCCGCCTTATCGACGGAGAACCCCTTCGCCGGCGTCTTCGAGGAGGGACGCAGGCTCCACGCAGTGCTCCTCGATGCAACCCCTGCGTCTACCGCGCTCGACGCCCTGCGAGCGCTCTCGACCACGGAGGGGATAGAGCTGCGGGACGACGTTCTCTACCTCCATACGCCCGACGGCTTCGGCACCTCGGAGGTGGCGAAGTCGCTCGACAAGCTCCTGAAAGTGCCGCTCACCGCGCGCAACTGGAACACCGTCCTGAAGCTGAAGGAGATGGCCGACAAAGTGAAGACCGGCTAACACCGTCTTTGGTTCAGTAACCTGTGCGTTCTAACGGCGGTTTTGGTACGATGGCGACCCCGCAGCACTGAGGCCCCCGGGTAAGGCGCATGGCAGAGTGTTGCCATAAGTGCGCCAATTCAGCAGACTTGGATTGCTATGCAGATTTACGATGCTCCCGACACAGAGACGGAACGTTACGAAACGGATGACCTCCGCATCGAGGCCATTCGCGAGCTGAGCCCGCCGGCTCACCTGGCGCGTGAGTTTCCCATCACGCAGACCGCGGCTCGCACCGTCTTTACGGCTCGCCGGGACATCCACCGCATCCTCCACGGCCAGGACGATCGCCTCGTAGTGATCATGGGCCCCTGCTCGATTCACGACGTCAAGGCCGCCAAGGAGTACGCCGGCCTCCTCGCCGAAGCCCGCGAAAAGTACGCCCAGAACCTGCTCGTGATTATGCGGGTCTACTTCGAGAAGCCTCGGACCACCGTCGGTTGGAAGGGCCTGATCAACGACCCAGACCTCGACGGCAGCTACCAGATCAACAAAGGCCTGCGTATGGCCCGCGAGTTGCTGCTCGACCTCGCCGACGCCGGTATGCCTGCCGGCACCGAGTACCTCGACATGATCACGCCGCAGTACATCGCCGACCTCGTGTCGTGGGGTGCCATCGGTGCCCGCACCACGGAGAGCCAGATCCATCGCGAGCTCGCGTCCGGTCTGTCCTGCCCGGTCGGCTTCAAGAACGGCACGGACGGCAACGTAAAGATCGCCGTCGATGCCCTGAGAGCCGCTGCCGCACCGCACAGTTTTCTGTCAGTGACCAAAGGTGGGGTCTCCGCAATCGTCGAAACCAAGGGCAATGAGGACTGCCACATCATCCTCCGTGGCGGCAAGGAGCCGAACTACGACGCGGCCGCTGTTGCTGCGGCAGCCGAGCAGCTCGGTGACGCCGGCCTACCGGCCCGGCTCATGATCGACTTCAGCCACAGCAACAGCAGCAAGCAGCACCAGAAGCAGCTGGACGTCAGCCACAGCGTCGCGGCCCAGATGTCGGCCGGCGACTCCCGTATCTTCGGTGTCATGGTCGAGAGCCACCTCAAGGGCGGCCGCCAGGACCTCGTCCCCGGCGAGCCCCTGGCATACGGCGTCAGCATTACGGACGCCTGCATCGCCTGGGACGACAGCACCTCCATCCTCGAGGAGCTCTCGGAGGCTGTCGAGCGCCGCCGCATCGCCCAGTCGAACGAGGAGACTTCAGCCGGCTAGCTGATAGCGAAGAAGAGTCAGGAGAAACGGGGCAAGGTCACCTTGCCCCGTTTCCTTTCCCCAAACCGTCCGGTGTCACAGACGGATGAGTATGCCAAAGCAGTACTCCAGGCGACCGTGATTTCACACGATTAGCCTCGGTTGTCATTCTGAGCGACAGCGAAGAATCTAGCCCGCCTGTGCGGCGCCTCGAAGCGCCCTGATCGGCGATTCAAATGCCGGCGAGGCTGCCTTGCGCACTTCGAGAACCGGGAGCATGGCGCTGGATACGAGATGCTAACTGAAGCCTGGCCCTGAGTGAGCGTCGGGCGTCAGTCCCTTGCTCTTCCGCCGTTACAGCCCCGACACCGTCAGCTTCGACATCCGGAAGCTGGGTGCCGCGCTCGCGCCGCGCCACAGCAGGTCGTCCCCGACGGCGTCGATGCTTGCAAGCATCGTCTTGAGGTTGCCCGAAAGGTTAATCTCCGTCACCGGATACGCCAGCTTGCCGTTCTCGATCCAGAACCCCTGGGCGCCCCGGGAGAAGTCGCCCGTCGTCACGTTGACCCCGAAGCCCATAAGGTCCGTCAGCAGCAGCCCCGACTCGATGTCGCTGTAAAGCGATTCGAGGCTCGACGCGCCGGGCGCCATGACGAGGTTGCTGCTGCCCGGCACCGGCGATGACGTTACGCCACGCTGGGCGGCGCCGGTCGTGCGGCGTCCGACGCGTCGAGCGTTGTAGGCGTCGAACAGGAAGTTCCTGAACACGCCGGCTTCGAACAGCGGCAGCGTTCGCGAAGTCACGCCTTCGCCGTCGAAGGGCCGAGAGCCGAGCCGCCCGTCCAGCAGCGGGTCGTCGACCAGGCTGAGCAGGTTCGATGCCACCTGCTGCCCTTCGAGGTCCGCCAGGAAGGTCGAGCGCCGGTACAGCGCCTCGCCCGAAGCAGCGTTGCTCAGGATGCGCAGCAAGTCGTGGGCAACCGTCGCCTCCCAGACGACGGGCACGGAGGTCGTCCCCACCTTGCGCGCGCCGATTTTGGCGATGGCGCGCTGGGCTGCCTTTCGCCCCACCTCTTCCGGCGTTTCGAGGCGATGCAGAGCGCGTTCGGCGCTGAACCAGTAGTCGTTGCGCTTCTTGCCGTCGGCGTCGTCGCAGATCGCCTCGATAGAGAGCGCTGCCTGCGTGCCGACGTAGCTGCCCGCGAAGCCAAGGCTGTTCGCCAGCGCCACCTGCCCCCGCGTGATGCCCATCTCCGCGCCGTCCGAGTTCGTCACGCGCGAGTCCTGATCGAACATCGCCGCCTCCATGCGCAGGGCGTAGTCGCGCATCTCCTCCGTCGTCAGCGTCTCGATTGCCTCGTCGTACATGCCGAGGCTGGGCAGATTACCCGAGGCGAGATCGGCGCGGTCCGGCAGACCGGCGTACTCGTCCGGCTCCGAGATCGAAGCCAGCTCGATCGCGTCGCGCACCAGCTCATCGATAGCCTGAGGCGTCAGGTCCGCTGTCGAGCAAATCGCCGTGCGCTTGTCCTTGATCACGCGCAACCCGACGGCGTGCGACCCGGCATCGATCACCCGCTCGACCGCGCCCCGCCGCACCTGCACCGACGACTCCGTCGACGACACGATGTACGCATCGACCTCATCGGCGCCCAGCCGCCGCGCCTTGTCGACGATGTCGGATGCGAGGGTGAGAGGATTTTCGTTCATATGGAGTCAGTCCTTCTGAGCAGCTTCAGTATCGGATTGAGTCTATCTCATCACCTCATGCTTCACGTCAGCTTGCTGGACAGGACTAAACCCACTCCTCGCTCAGGTCATGCCAGCGCGGATTCATCTCGGCGATGAGCGCGATCTTGCGTTGGCGCGTCCAGCCCTTGAGCTGCTTCTCACGCTCAATCGCCGCCCGCACATCGCCCGTCTCTTCGAAGTACACCAGCCGGTCCAGCTTGTAACGACCGGTGAAGGACGATGCCTTGGCACTGCGATGCTCTGCGAGTCGGCGCTGAAGGTCGTTTGTGACTCCAACGTATAGCGTTCCGGACCGGTTTGTGAGGATGTAGACGTAGTAGGAGCGCACCACCGCAGAATCCTAAATCAGCAACGCAGCTCGCAGTCGACGTTCTACGTTCCGGTGGCTGCAGAGCGAATATTGTCATTCTGACGCAAGGAAGAATCCAGCCAACCAGCAGAGCTCTTCGAAACGCGGCTCCATCAGGCGTCGATTGCTACATGAGTAGCTCGAAGTGTCTCAGCGGGCATTGCGTTGCACAGGCCTTCGCGCTTCGAGAAGCCAGACTGATTTGCTGGATTCTTCCTTGCGTCAGAATGACAAGAAGTGCATTCTCGCTAAAGGGAGGCCCACGTCTCTTCGCGCAGCCTTAGCCCTGGATTCGGCCGGCCCACACCATGACCGTTGAAAGTTGAAAGCGGTCACTTTCTACTCACCCCGCCACACCTTCGGCTCGAAGTTCACCTGCGTGCGCAGGTAGTCCTCCAGCGTCTCGGCGCGCCGGATCAGCTCCACGGAGCCGTCTCGGCGCAGGAGGAGCTCCTTCGGGCGCAGGCGGCCGTTGTACTGGAACCCCATCGCCAGGCCGTGCGCGCCGGTGTCGTGGATCAGCAGGTAGTCGCCGTCCTCTACGGCCGGGAGCGGTCGCTGCTTGGCGAACTTGTCGTTGTTCTCGCACAGGGACCCCACAACGTCGACGAGCCCGGAGACGCCCTGCTTCTCGCGCCCGTCGCGGCCGATGGCCGTGATGTGGTGGTAGGCGTCGTACATCGCCGGGCGCATGAGGGACGACATGCACGCATCGACACCCACGTAGTCGCGGTACTTCGACATCACGTTGAGCACCTGGGTCGCCAGCACGCCGTAAGGGCCCGTAATGAATCGGCCGCACTCCATTAGCAGCCGCGGCGCATAGCCGTTCTCGCGCTCGAAGTCCTCAAACAGCTGCGTCGCCTTGCTCGCCAGCCCTTCGAGGTCGAAGGCGTCGTCTTCGGGCCGGTAGGGAATGCCGATGCCGCCGCCGATGTTGATGAACTCGAACCGGATACCCAGCTCGCCGCTCACCCGCCGGATCACGTCGAACATCATCTCGATCGTCGCCACCATGTACTCATGGTTGCGCTCGTTCGAGATCACCATCGTGTGCA
>CAVSWS010000039.1:0-104302 GCA_963731765.1 uncultured Chloroflexia bacterium | reverse complement strand
GACAGCCTGCAGGGTTCACCGGCCAATGTGACCGATAGCTTGCGGCCGGTCGAAACGTTGGCTACAGCCCATCGCGACTCAATCATCCGAGTAACTGTCGGCATCGGCTTTGGGAACGATACCAACAATCTCGGAGTGAAGGTTGAACCGCGCACTTATGACCCAGTGCCGCAGGCAGTTGGGCCTGGGTTTGGCAAGAGGCGGAGTCTCAGCTTTGGCGGCGCGCCGCTTCGGTCGAAGCGAAGCAGTGATGGTTAAGCACGGACGGTGCCAGTGCTGAAAAGTGGCCTGCTCAGAGTGCCCAACGCTGGTGAGGGTGCTGCGTGGGGCTCAAACTTTGACTACGAGGCCGCTTGGTCGAGAATGTCATCAGCCCTATGTTGCGATTGAGCGAAGTCAAACTGCCGATCGGTCATGCCGAGGATGAGATCCGGAGCGCGATCCTGGACCGGCTCGGCGTATCCGATGACGATCTGTTGAGCTACGCCATCTTCAAGCGCAGCATCGATGCCCGTCAGCCGGCCGCCATCCTGTTCACCTACATTCTGGATGTGACGATAAGCGATGAAGCGGCAACTTTGCGCCGTCTGAAGGGTCATTCGCATGTGTCCGAGACGCCGGACAGCAGCTACCACTTCGTTGCGTCGGCGCCACCGGAATCATCCTCGCGCCCCGTGATTATCGGGATGGGGCCGGCCGGGCTGTTTGCCGCGCTGATCCTGGCGCAGAGCGGCTTTCGACCGTTGGTGCTGGAGCGCGGCAAGACGGTACGCGAGCGAACGAAGGATACGTTCGGGTTCTGGCGTGGCGGCGATTTCAACCCGGAATCCAACGTGCAGTTCGGTGAGGGTGGCGCCGGGACATTTTCGGACGGCAAGCTGTATAGCCAGATCAAGGATCCCAGGCACTACGGCAGAAAGGTGCTGCAGGAGTTCGTCAAAGCGGGCGCGCCTGCGGAGATTCTCTGGGACAGCAGACCTCACATCGGCACCTTTCGACTCGTGAGCATGGTCGAAAAGATGCGGGCGGCCATTCAGTCCCTTGGCGGTGAGATCCGGTTTGAAAGTCGAGTCGACGACATCGAGATCGCCGATGGTCGCGTGCAAGCGGTGATTCTCGCGAGTGGTGAACGTATCGCTACGGATCACCTGGTGCTGGCGGTCGGGCACAGCGCCCGCGACACCTTCCAGATGCTCCACGAGCGAGGCGTTTACGTGGAACCGAAGCCGTTCTCCATCGGCTTTCGAATCGAGCATCCTCAGTCGCTGATCGACCGCAGCCGCTACGGTGACAATGCGGGCAATCCGCTGCTCGGCGCCGCCGACTACCGGCTGGCGCACCATGCGAGCAACGGCCGCTCGGTCTACAGCTTCTGCATGTGCCCGGGCGGTACTGTGGTGGCCGCTGCCTCGGAGCCCGGTCGCGTCGTGACGAACGGCATGAGTCAGTACTCGCATGACGAACGCAACGCCAACAGCGGCATCGTGGTCGGTATCACGCCGGAAGACTTTGAGGACGATCCGAGCGGTCCCGGAAAACCCGCTGGCAGGTATCGAGCTGCAAAGGTACTGGGAATCCAACGCTTATGCGCTCGGCGGTGAGACTTACAGAGCTCCCGGGCAACTGGTCGGCGACTTCCTGGCGGGCAGGGCTTCAGAGAACTTCGGCAAGGTCCTTCCCTCCTACACACCCGGCGTGCATCTCTGCGACCTGAGTGCCTCGCTGCCTGCTTACGCAATCGAGGCGATCCGCGAAGCGCTCCCGGCCTTCGCCAGGCAGATCAAGGGATTCGATCTGCCGGATGCCGTCCTGACCGGCGTCGAAACACGTACCTCGTCGCCCATACGGATCAGGCGCAACGACGACGATCTGCAGAGCATCAATACTCGCGGCCTGTATCCGGCAGGTGAGGGCGCGGGCTATGCGGGCGGCATCCTTTCAGCAGCGGTCGACGGCATCAAGGTTGCCGAAGCCGTGGCCTTGAGCATCGTGGACGGAGGGGTCACGAAGAGAGATGCGTAGGCGAGCGCGCTGCTTCGCGTCATCCGTCGACAGCGGTCCTCAGCGCCTCCACATCCGTTATCGACGTTCTCCCCTCGGCGACAAGCTCTGCGATGCCTTCCCGCCGCCGTTGTAGGAGCGATCGATCTGTCCCGAAGTTCGCGGGCTCGTTGAGATTGTCGAACTGGTCGCGCTCTCGGTCCCAGCGAAACAGCGGACGCCCGATGGGCCTGCCGCCGATGACCTCGTCTACCTCGAAGACCTCCGAGATGCGCCGGACACCGGACTTCGCGACCTCCACGTAAACAACGAGCTTGAGGTGGCTTGCGTCCGCGTCGTTGATTCCATTCTCCTCCGTAATCACTCTGATGGCGGGCTCGACGCCGGGGGCATGCAGCGACGTCTGCAGTGAATAGCCGTGCCGAAGTGTCTCGAATACTCGGCGTACGGAGTCTCCCCAGATGTAACTCGGCATGCGCCAGGGGCTGAACTCGCCAACAACGACATAGCCGCCGGCCTTTTGCAGACGCAAGCGTTCCAACTCATCAGCCTCGCCGTACGCGAAGTGCAGAGGGGTTTCGGGCTTCCTGAGCGCCAGCATGGCGGAGGCAACTGTTGTCTTTCCAGCGTTCCTGGGTACGGCAACGGTCAGAAAGGAGAGGTTCTCCGCGACTGCAGCCCAGAGTGTGCCGGCCACGTTGGCATCCAGAGTCCCATTCGCCACGAGGTCTGCGATGCTAAGTCGATAGTTTTCTGGAGCACCGGCCCACGGTATCCAGGCCCCTCGTTCACTCATAACAAACGCTCCTCCCAACGGCCAATCTGAGGTTGTTCATTATCGGTTGCCGGGGGAAGGTGCCCGCAAGGATCAGGACTGCCGTGGGCGACGATATTAATCGAGCGTGTCTGGCCAGTACAACGCCCGCAGTCGACCGATGTATTCGCGGTCCCGCTCTTCGACGGCTTCGTCGAAATGGGCGGGGTCGACGAACCACGGTGTGCCCTCAGACAGGCGCTGGCGCAGTCGTTCGTTTGGGTTGCCCGCGGGATTGCGGACGTCCTCCGGCCAGCGCCAGATGCCGGCGAGGTCATAGTGCTTCATCGGCCCTTCGTGCGGCATCCGAAATCCGAAAGTCGTGATCACGCCGAGCTCGATGTCCTCGGCGCTCGCCATCCCTTCGGCCCACAAACTCATCGCTTCCTGACTCATGGCGCGTTGAATCCGGTTTAGAAGGTACCCGGGTCGCTCCTTCTGTAAGCGGATCGGTATCTTGCGCGTGGCGGTCATGAGGTCGCAGGTCAGGTTATAGGTCTCGTCCGTCGTTCCCGGCCCCTTCGCTACCTCAACCCCGGGCACGATATGGGGCGGCGCGAAGTAGTGTGTCAGCACCAGCTTGTCCTGGCGCTTGGCATCCGACCCGAAATCGCTGAGGACGAGACTCGAGGTGTTGCTTGCGAGAATCGTATGAGCCGGGCAGAGGGCGTCGAGACGATTGAACATCTCCCGCTTATCTGAAGACCGATCGACGATGGCTTCGGTAACGAAATCGCTATTCGTCGCGAGGTCTTCAAGGCTCGTGGGCTGAATGAGCGCCGTGGCTTCATCGGCGCGCTTCCGGGTGACAAGCTGCCCCTCAACGAACATATCCAGGGCTGCTCGTATCCTGCCGGTCGACTGCCTGAGGATTTCGTCACTCAAATCGCTAATCATCGTCGGATAGCCTGCAAGGGCGAAGTTGATGGCGATGCCATGGCCCATGGTGCCCGCCCCGACGATACCCACTCTGTTGATGTCAGCTAGCTCCATGTTCTCCCTCATCCAGCAGACTCGTCGTAGGATGCGAGTCCTGTCGGCCTGAAGTGTACCTTCCACCGCGAGCCGTGAGAGGGCTTCGGCACAGACGTTTCGCTCTCTGCGCGATTGGGTTCAGCCATGCAGTGAGCTAGATCCGGTGCGGGCTCAGCTCCACTTCTGAGTTCCTCGTCTCGACGTGCAATACTGGGCTCAGCATCGTCATTGATTTCTAGTCAGGTCGTACGTCGAATGGACGAAGGGTTTAAGGAACACCGGCTGGTTTACCCGATTCCGCTCATCGCGAACCGGATGCCTGCGGCTGTGATGCTGAAGCGCTTCCTTCCTGTCGATCACTGTCAACGCCTGATCGCGCTGGCCGGCGAGAAGGGCTTCGAACGCATCGACAAGAGCCGCCACGACGAGGCCACCTTTTCGGCGCATGGCTGCTGGCTGACCCCTGAAGATGACGAACCTGTGTTTGCTCGATTCGCTGAAGAAGCAGCGCGGATCAACGCGGAAAACTGGCACCTATCGCTCTCCGGCATTTACTCCCCTATGTCGGTTCTGCGTTACGAAACCGGGGACTGGATAAGACCCCATGTCGACGCCGACTATCGCCTGGCTGACGCCACCAAGTTGACCGGCATCATCCAACTGGTACCTCGAAGCGATTTCGAGGGCGGCACACTGACGATCGCGGAGAACGAGCCTTACGACCTCGATATCGGCGACGCGGTGTTCTTCCCGGCCCATACACTGCACACGGTGGCGCCCCTGACTTCAGGCGTCCGAATCGTGCTGGCAGGCTGGGTGCAGGGGTCTGCTTTCGTCTGAGCCCGTCGAAGCACCGTCACACGTCGCCTCCGGGCTCCTGGCGTCTACGACGCCAAGCTGTATCTTGGATACGAATGAAGCGAAGCTCGTCCTGGCGGCCGCATCATCGGGTGCTGGTGACAATCGGCACTCTCGTACTCACTACCGCGGTCGTTGTCCTCGGTTCGGGATGCGGCCAGAGCGGCGGCAAGGTTGAGGCACCCACTGCGACGCCGGCAGGCAGCGTTGTCACCGAACCAACCAGCGTCGCCGTCGAAGCTACCAGCAGGCCCGACCAGTCAGAAGCGAACGTCTGGAAGTCGACCGTCGACACGACGGCTCTCCCGTTGGGCGACGGCAAGGTTTCGACTTCACCCCAGGTTGGATTTGTCGACTCGTGCTCGACGAACTTCCGCGCCGGCGGCGCCCAGCACACCGGCGATTGGATCGATGCAAACCGGGGCACCTGGAATCTTCAGGCAAAAATCGCCGTGCAGGGTGAGGTGACCTGGCCCTCAGCCAGCTTCACCGAGACGGTGAGCGGCAATCAGCGCGTCCTGACTACCGATGATTTGCCAGAGGACCTCTTTACGGGCGTCTTTCCTATCGCACCCAGCGATCCGGCTCATCAATACGACACCAATCCCAATCACATCGCCTCGCAGTCAATCACCTACACACTGCCGCTCAATCCCGCCATGGCGGAAGCGCCGGCGTGCACCGGGCTGGGTCCAATCGGTGTGCTGACAGACGGGGTGCTGCTGTATAACGCGCTGGATGACGCCGGCCGTGATGCTGTCGCGCATGAGACCCAGGACGAGTGCAACGGTCATCCTGACGGACACGACCGGTATCACTACCACGACGTGCCCTCATGCATCCTGGCGCAGGCCACCGGCAACTCGGTCCTCGTCGGCTACGCCCTCGACGGTTACGGCATCTACGTGGAGCGGGACGCCCAGGGCGATCTGCCGACTAATGCGGACCTCGATGCCTGCCACGGCCGCACGAGTGTGGTGATGTGGAACGGCCAGCCGACCAACATCTACCACTACGACGCCACGCTCGAGTATCCGTACACGATCGGCTGCTTCCGCGGCACGCCGGTCGTGAGAGCCGGCGGCTGACGCGCCACACGAGGTCGGTTAGGTCGAGGGCAAGTCGACGCACCTTCTAACGAAGCGTCGGAGCAAGAATCAAGTGTCACGTATCGAAGCGTTTGTCGCCAAAGGTGGTTTCTGGCGCTGATCTCTCACGTCCTCCGCATAGCCAACTCACGGCCGTGCTCGGTTGCAGGGCCAATAACCGGTACGACGGACCTGGCCAACCAAGTAGGTGTTCAGGGGTGACGCGGACTTGTAGGCGCTGTTAGCGGATCAGGGCGCATCGGCGCTACGAGAGAATCTCGATGGTCATCTGACTGAGCCGCTCTGCATCGGCCACCAGCTCGATCTCGACCACCTTGGCGTCTCGGAACGTGAACGCAAACGCCACTCGCGGGACGCCGCCGCCGACCCAGGCGGCACCGGGCACACCATCGATGAGCGCCAGCTGCGCGGCCTGCGCCTGGCCGTTGAACTGCTCCGCCACCGCGCTGGCGCCGTGGAGCTCCGACGTAATCCAGCCGTTTCGCGCGCCCATCCGCAGCGCGGTCTCGTCGGGCCGCAACACCACTTCCGGAGCGAGCACCGCCAGCAGCCCCTGGAGATCGCCGGCACGCGAAGCCTTGAAGAACGCTGCCACGATCTCCCGATGTCGCTCCGCATCCGCCGCATGCCCTTCATCCGAGGCGCCTTGTACCCGACGCCGGCCACGGCTGGCGAGCTGGCGAGCCGCGACAGGCGAGCGGTCGACGATTTCGGCGATCTCATCGAACGACACGCCGAACACGTCGTGCAGGACGAAAGCCACTCGCTCGGCCGGCGCCAACCGCTGAAGCACGGTCTGCATCGCCAGCCCGACCGACTCCGCGAGCATTGCTTCTCGCTCGGGATCGGCAGCGTCCGGAATCGACTCGCCCTCCCGGGCCAGGGGCTCCTCATGGCGAGAGCGGCGCGACCGTAGCATGTCCAGACACACACGCGACACGACTGTTGTCAGCCAGGCGCTGAGGTTCTCCACCTCGCTTGTGTCGGACCGGCTCAACCGCAGCCAGGCCTCCTGCACCGCGTCATCCGCCTCGCTGGCTGAGCCGAGCAGACGAAGTGCCACCGCCTGCAATCGTGTGCGGTCGGTCTCGAAGCGTTCTGCCAGCCATTCGCCGTCCATCGGTCACATTCTCCAGTCTGGATTCGTCATAAGAGTGACGAGCCACACGAGGCTAATGTGACAGAAGGGATATCAACATGAAAATCAAGCTCACGAGCATCTACGTGGACGACCAGGAGAAGGCCCTACGCTTCTACACCGAAGTGCTCGGGTTCGTTAAGAAGGCCGACTTCTCCCAGGGCCCGTTTCGCTGGCTGACCGTTACCTCGCCCGATGAGCCCGATGGCGCCGAGCTGCAGCTCGCACTCAACGACAATCCGGCCGCCGCGACGTTCCAGCAGGCCATCTTCGAGCAGGGTCAGCCGGCCGCCATGTTCTACACCGACGACGTGCAGGCGGACTACGAGCGCATCAAGGCTCTTGGGGCAGACTTCACCATGCCGCCAACTCCGGTCACAGGCTCGATCATCGCGATGCTTGACGACACTTGCGGCAACCGAATTCAGCTCACTCAGCTGACCTGGCAGGGGTAACACCCGGTCGAGCTCCAGCGTGTCCGGACTCAGTGCACAACAGGGACAGAGCAAGCAGCATTCGCCGCTCATCAGCGAACGTAGAGTCGAAGGAGAACAGTTATGAAATACGTGCTTCTTATCTATCAAGGCACGACCCCGCTTCCGACCTCGCCCGAAGCGTGGGCGACCCTATCAGAGGATGAACAGAAGGCGGTCTACGCGGACTACGCAGTCATCAACCACACCGCAGGCGTCACCGTCGGGCTTCCCCTTGGTCTACCGGAGCAGGCAACGACTGTGCGGGTCAAGGACGGGAAGACCATTGCCAGCTCGGGCCCGTTTATTGACAGCATGGGCGCTGTCGCGGGCTACATGGTCTTCGAAGCGGAGTCCGTCGATGCGGCAATCGAGCTGGCAGGCCGGGTTCCCGCTGCCCGCCTCGGAGGCGCGGTTGAGGTTCGGCCCGCCGAGCCATACTGGTAGGAGTGAGATAGCCCGCCGCGAGACGAGGAGCGATACGCGTCGCGACCGTTGTCCCGATCCGGCCAGCGGCGGAGAATCGAAGTGCGCCGTTCGAGCATGGCGATGCCGGGTCGGGCGTACCGATGAAAGAGGACATTATGGCTGAGAAGAAACCCGCAAAGACGACGACGCAAAACGCCAGGAGTCGAACCGGCAACAAAGGTGATGGATTCACTGACGATGAACGCGCCGCGATGCAGGAGCGAGCACGGGAGCTGAAGTCTGGCAGCAAGACGGACGGTGAAACGGATGTCCTCGCGAAAATCGCCGAGATGCCGGACGCGGACCGCGTGATGGCGGAGCGAATCCACGCCATCGTCAAAACCGCCGCGCCTCATCTCGGGTCCAGAACATGGTACGGGATGCCGGCGTATACGAAGGACGGCAAGGTGGTCTGTTTCTTCAAGAGCGCCGCGAAGTTCAAGTCGCGGTATGCGACCCTCGGTTTCGAGGAGGCGGCGAACCTCGATGAGGGTGCCATGTGGCCGACGTCCTATGCATTAACCAGGCTGACCGACGCCGATGAGCAGCGCATCGCCGCGCTCGTGAAGCAAGCTGCGGGTTGAGAGAAGAGAGCCTGAGAGCTGGACACGAGGAAGGACACGCAATCGCCGGTGCAACACGTAGCCGATAGTCACGACCTGATCCGCGTGCATGGTGCGCGTGAGAACAACCTCAAGGACGTCAATGTCGAGATCCCGAAGCGCCGGCTGACGGTGTTCACAGGCGTCTCAGGTTCGGGCAAGAGCTCGCTGGTGTTCAGCACGATCGCGGCGGAGTCGCAGCGGATGATCAACGAGACCTATAGCGCCTTCCTGCAGGGCTTCATGCCGACGCTGGCTCGTCCGGATGTCGACGTGCTCGAAGGCCTGACGACCGCGATCATCGTCGACCAGGAGCGCATGGGCGCCAACGTTCGCTCGACCGTTGGCACAGCGACCGACGCGAACGCCATGCTGCGCATCCTCTTCAGCCGGCTCGGCCAGCCGCACATCGGCTCACCTCAGGCCTTTGCCTTCAACATTCCGTCGGTCCATGGTGTCGGCTCTATCCGGGTTGGCTCTGCCAAGGCCGAGAAGCGCGAGTTCACGCTGACCGGCGGCATGTGTCCGCGGTGCGAGGGGATGGGGCAGGTCTCCGACATCGATTTGTCCCAGCTCTTCGATGAGTCCAAATCGCTCAACGAAGGCGCGATCACCGTCCCCGGCTACAAGGTCGACAGCTGGTGGACCGTGGGCATCTTCACCAAGTCCGGCTTCCTCGACCCGGACAAACCGATTCGCGACTTCACCGAGAAGGAACGAAACGACTTCCTGTACAGGGAACCGGTCAAGGTGAAGATCGAGAACGTGAACCTCACCTATGAGGGCCTCATTCCCAAGATTCAGAAGTCCTTTCTGTCGAAGGACGTCGACTCGCTGCAGCCCCACATCCGCGCATTCGTCGAGCGAGCCGTGACGTTCACGGCGTGCCCCGAGTGTGGTGGAACCCGGCTCAGTGAAGGCGCCCGGTCATCGAAAATCAACGGCATCAACATCGCCGACGCCTGTGCGATGCAGATCAACGACCTGGCCGAGTGGGTGCGCGGACTGAACGAGCCGTCGGTCGCGCCACTGCTGTCGGCGTTGGGCGAGACGCTCGACTCGTTCGTCGAGATCGGGCTGGGCTACCTCAGCCTGGACCGGCCGGCGGGCACGCTCTCGGGCGGCGAGGCGCAGCGAACAAAGATGATCCGGCACCTCGGGTCGGCGCTGACCGACGTGACCTACGTCTTCGACGAACCGACCATCGGCCTGCACCCCCACGACATCCGGCGGATGAACGACCTGCTGCTGCGGTTGCGCGACAAGGGAAACACCGTCCTCGTGGTCGAGCACAAGCCGGAGGTGATCGAGATCGCTGACCATATCGTCGACCTCGGTCCCGGCGCTGGTACAGGTGGTGGCGAGGTGGTCTATGAGGGCAGCATCGACGGGCTGCGGGCCAGCGATACAGTCACAGGCCATCACCTGCACGACCGAGCTACTCTGAAGCCATCGGTGCGGAAGCCTTCCGGCGAGATGCAAGTGCGTGGCGCCAGCGCGCACAACCTGCAGAACGTCGACGTCGATATCCCGCTGGGCGTCCTCGTGGTCATAACGGGCGTGGCAGGGTCGGGCAAGAGCTCCCTTGTCCACGGCTCGGTGTCCGGCCGTGAAGGCGTGGTGTCCGTCGACCAGACCGCGATCCGCGGTTCGCGACGTAGCAACCCGGCGACCTACACCGGACTGCTGGACCCGATCCGCACGGCCTTCGCAAAAGCCAACGGCGTCAAAGCCGCGCTCTTCAGCGCCAACTCCGAAGGCGCCTGCCCCACCTGCAACGGCGCCGGCGTGATCTACACGGACCTGGGCATGATGGCCGGCGTCACCACGGTCTGCGAGGAGTGCGAGGGCAAGCGGTTCCAGGCGTCGGTCCTGGACTACCGGCTCGGTGCCGCCTTCGTCAGGCTCAGGACGAGGGCTCAACATCGCGGAGGTGCTCGACCTGTCCGTGACCGAAGCCGAGACGTTTTTCAGCGATGGTGAAGCGCGTACGCCTGCCGCGCACGCCATTCTGCGGCGCATGGCTGACGTGGGCCTCGGCTACCTCCGGCTCGGCCAACCGCTCACGACGCTGTCTGGTGGCGAGCGTCAGCGCCTCAAGCTCGCGACGCATATGGGCGAGAAGGGCGGCGTCTATGTACTGGACGAACCGACCGCCGGCCTGCACCTCGCCGACATCGAGCAGTTACTCGGCCTTCTCGACCGCCTGGTTGACGCTGGCAAGTCGGTCATCGTCATCGAGCACCACCAGGCCGTCATGGCGCACGCCGACTGGATCATCGACCTCGGACCTGGCGCCGGCCACGACGGCGGTCGCATCGTCTTCGAAGGCACCCCGGCCGAGCTCGTCGCGGCGAAGTCGACGCTGACCGGCGAGCATCTCGCGGCCTACGTCGGCGCCTGAGCGCAACGCCAAGGCGGCATCATGAAGGGCGCCGTTAGCTGCTAGACGTACCGCCGCACGAACTCGATTAGCTCAGGGCCCACGCTCGGGTCGTCCGTGTCGATGCTGTACAGCGACGTCGAGTGGTTGTGCCCGTGCAGCATGCGGAACCACGGCGCCTTGCCCTGATGCAGGGTTACTTCCTCGATCAGCTTTGTTGCCGCGACCTGGAAGTTGAAAACGTCGTTCTCCGCCACCAGGATGAACACGGGTACGTTGCTCTTTACGTTGCCGAGGCTGCCCATCTGTCCGTACTTCGATGTGTCCTCGCCGTAATAGGCGGCCTGTCGCGCGTCCGGCACAGCGGGGTTTGGCGCGTAGGCCCCTGAAAGCAGAATCGCCGCCTTGATGACCTGGCCCTCAGCCGGACAGAGGTCGTCGCGAAGCGCATAGGAAGCGACGTGGCTGGCGCCTGAGGAGTGGCCCATGAGCGCGATTCGGTTGGCGTCGCCGCCGTACTCGCCGATATGCTCTCGTACCCAGTCGACCGCCCGTGCCACGTCCTGAGACCCTGAGGGCCACTGGGATCCCGGTGCCAGCCGATAGTTCGCAGTGATGCCGATCATCTGATGGCGTGCGAAGTGGGCCGCCACGTTGCCGGACACCCATTGCCCATCACGGTTCTTGCTGCCTTCGATGAATCCTCCACCGAAGAAGAACATCACCACCGGTAGGCCGGTAGCGGGTCGGTCCTTCGGCGCATAGATATCCATGTCGTGGCGCGGATCCGGGCCGTACGACACGTCAGGCCAGACCTGCAGCTCATCACGTGACTTCGAATGAATCTGGTCCTGGTAGTACGCCATCACCTCGGGAGGTGTGACGTTGGCGGCGCCCGGGCCCGCCTCGCTTATCAACCGATGTACCTCGTCCAGCGTCAGGGTCGTGGTGTCGCTCATCCCGGTCTCCTCGTTGATGAATAGCGTGGACGCCGTATTCGACGTCTGCCGCATGCTACCCGCCCCGCCTGTTCCAGGACAACGTCCTTTGCGGTCCTTGTCTCATCGGGGCGACCCGGACCTCTACGGCCAGCCATAGTGCCTTCGGCACCAGCGTCGGCACCCGCCCGCGACACGGTTCGGGTGATTGTGGTGTGGAGACAAGAGTCACGTCTTCGTGATAGTGGGTTGATCACAACGTATGAGACTGCGTATGGTCTATTCGTCCGTCACGGTCGCACTCGTCGAACTCCTGGCCCCAGGCGGGCCTGGAGGTGAGAGACTGTTGGAAGAAGTGAGGAACTAATTGCCTGCCAACTCCCTGAAGTCCCTGCCTCTCAAGGATGTCCACGCCGGTCTCGGCGCTCGCTTTGGTGAATTCGCCGGCTGGGAGATGCCGCTCTGGTACGGGGGCGCCGTGGAGGAAGTGCGGGCGGTGCGCCATACGGCCGGGGTGTTCGACATCACCCACATGGGGCGCTTCGAGGTGACTGGCGATACGGCGGCATCTGCCCTCTCTTCCGTCTTCAGCCGCGACTTTTCTCGGCTGCAACCGGGGCGCAGTACTTATGCGCTCGCCTGCAACGAAGGCGGTGGCATCCTTGATGATCTGATGGTTTACCGGCCGTCTGAAGCGAAGTTCCTGGTGATCTGCAACGCTGCGAACAAGTCCGTCATAGGTGGTGTCCTCGCGGGCGTCATCGAGCCCGGGAACCTGCGTGACCTGCAGTCGGAGACCGTTCTTTTTGCCGTGCAGGGTCCGGAAGCGCCCGATCGTGTGGCGCAACTCCTGTCGTCTGAGCTGCTCGAGCTACCTTCCCGGGGGTGTGCCGAAGTCAGCGTGGCGAGCGGAACGTACTTCGCGGCCAGGACGGGTTACACCGGAGAAGACGGCTTCGAGGTCATGACGTCGATCGATGCCGGGCGCGGGTTCTTTGATGCGCTCGTTAACAGCGGGATCGTTCCCTGCGGTCTCGCCGCGCGCGACACACTGCGACTGGAGGCGTCTCTGCCGCTGTACGGTCTCGACATGGACGAGAGCACGTCGCCCTGGGAGGTGGGCCTCGGCTGGGCGCTCAGCCTCGACCACGACTTCACAGGCAGCGACGCGCTGAAGATGCTGCGAGATACGGAGGAACGACGCCTGACATGCCTGTTGAGCGATGGCGCCGGTGTGATCCGCAGCCACCAGCCGATCTTCCGAGGAGACACGCAGGTTTCCCAGACCAGCAGCGGTGGCTTCTCTCCGACACTCGATCGGAGTATCGCGATGGCCTGCCTGCCGCTCGAAATGACTGAGCCGGGTACAGAATTGGCAGTGGACGTGCGGGGTCGGCGTATCCCATGTCACGTCGTCAAGCGCCCCTTTTATCGCAGCGCTAGCCGGTCGTAGTTACCGGACAACAGGAGGAGACTGGCTTGGCCAACCAAGACACCGACGTCCCGGAGGACCGTTTCTACACATCGGAGCATGAATGGCTGCTCGTCGAAGGGGAGAGCGCCCGAGTCGGTCTCACCTCCTACGCGCAGGAGGAACTGGGCGACATCGTCTTCGTCGACCTGCCGGACGGCGGGCACGCAGATCGCCTTCATGGGCAAGCTCGGCGAGGTCGAATCCGTCAAGGTTGCGAGCGAGATCTTCTCGCCGGCCGCCGGTGAGGTGACCTCGAAGAATCAGGCGCTTGAGGACAAGCCGGAGCTGGTCAACGAAGACCCCTACGGCGATGGCTGGCTCGTCAACCTGCGCCTGACGGAACCCCAGTCCGAGGAGCTGATGGACGCCACCGCCTATCGCGAGCTCATCGCCCGCCTGCGAGGGGAGTAGCGCATGAGCCGTGCCTACGTACCCACGACCGATGCCGATCGCAGCGAGATGCTCGCCGCCATCGGTGTAGAGACCATCGACGATCTCTTCCATGACATACCTGCCTCCGCAGAGGCCGCCGACCTCGGCGCGTTCAGCCGGCCGCTTGCCGAGATCGAGCTATCGCGGTTGATGAACGAGCTGTCGCGGGAGAGCACGCCGGCCGGCAACGTTGCCTTCTTCCGGGGCGGCGGCGCCTACCGCCGGTTCACCCCGGCCGTGGTCGACGACATCCTCCGCCGCGGCGAGTTCCTCACCTCCTACACGCCGTACCAGCCGGAGGCTTCACAGGGCACGCTGATGGCAGCCTTCGAGTTCCAGTCCGAAGTTGCCTCGCTCTACAGCATGGAGGTGGCGAACGCCGGTCTCTACGACGGCGCCAGTGCGCTCGCCGAAGCCTGCCTCATGGCCTGCCGCATTACGCGTCGCGAACGCATCGCGGCCAGTAGGGCGATCAACCCGCGCTACCTGGATGTCCTGCGCACCTACACGTTGCCTCAGGGCATCAGCGTGGACCTCATCGCGGAAGATGGCACCGGCCTGACGTCGGACCACGCCTGTCTGGCCATCCAGTCTCCCGACTACTTCGGACGCATCGCCCTGACAGACGACTCGTTTGCGCAGCTGGCGCACGACAACGGCGCACTGCTGGTCGTGAGCGCCGACCCCATGAGCCTTGCCTTGCTGAAGCCGCCCGGTGAGCTCGGTGCGGACATCGCGGTGGGGGAGGGCCAATCGTTGGGCCTGCCTCTGAGCTTCGGCGGCCCCTACGTGGGCCTGTTCACGACGAAGTTCGAGCACGTGCGCCAGATGCCGGGTCGCATCGTGGGACAGACGACCGACCGCGACGGCCGCAGAGCCTTCGTCCTGACGCTGCAGGCCCGCGAGCAGCACATCCGCCGGGAGCGCGCCTCCTCCAACATCTGCACCAGCGAGCAGCTTCTTGCCCTGGCCGTCACGGTCTACGTCAGCCTGCTCGGCCCGGAGGGGCTGCGGCAAACCGCCCGCCTTTGCTACGACCGTGCTCACTATGCCGCCGATAAGCTCTCCGCCATCGAGGGGTTCAGCCTCGTCTATCCGGAGGCGCCGTTTTTCCAGGAGTTCTTGCTGCGATGCCCTCGGCCGGTCAGCGAGATCAATGCCCGGTTGCGCGAGGCAGGTATCGTTGGCGGCATCGATGCCACCACGCCTGACGAGGCGCGGATGATCCTCTGCTGCAGCGAGACGAACACGGCCGATGAGATCGACAGGCTCGCCGGTGTTCTTTCGAGCTGGCAAGGATGGACCGCATGACCCTGAACCCGAGTAACGCAGACGAGAAGCTGCTGTGGGAGGTCTCACAACCCGGCAGACGGGCGCTCGACATGCCTGCTTCCGATGTACCGGAAGCGCCGCTCGACGCCGCGTTAATGCGGGAGACGCTCGATCTACCGCAAGTGTCGCAGCTAGAGGTTGTACGCCACTTCACGCGCCTCTCGCAGATGAACTACGCAATCGACACAACCTTCTTCCCGCTGGGCTCCTGCACCATGAAGTACAACCCGCGCGTCAACGAACAGGTCGCGCGACTGCCCGGCTTTGCGGACCTGCACCCACTGCAGGACGACGACGACCGTCAGGGCGCCCTACGCCTCATGTTCGAGCTCCAGACCGTCCTGCAGCGCATTTCCGGCCTGCCCGCGGTCAGCCTCGCACCGGCCGCCGGGGCCCAGGGCGAGCTCACCGGCATCCTGATGACGAAGGCCTATCACGAGTCCCGAGGCGAGGGAGCTCAGCGAACGAAGGTCGTCCTGCCGGACTCGGCGCATGGCACCAATCCCTCGACGGCGGCCATGGCGGGCTACTCGGTGCGACAGGTAGCCTCTAACGCAGATGGCGACATCGATCTGGACGAGCTGGCGACCGAACTGGGCCCGGACGTCGCGGCATTCATGCTCACCCTGCCGAGCACCTTCGGCCTTTTCGACCGTCAGATCGAGAAGATCGCCCAGATGGTGCACGACTGCGGCGCGCTGCTCTACCTCGATGGCGCGAACATGAATGCGATCGCCGGTCGTGCGACACCGGGGAGTCTGGGCTTCGACATCATGCACTTCAACCTGCACAAGACCTTCAGCACACCTCACGGTGGCGGCGGTCCCGGCGCCGGGCCGGTCGCGGTGCGCGAGGGTCTCGAGTCGTTCCTGCCGTCGCCGATTGCACATCGCGACGAGTCCGGTCGCTACAGTCTCCGAAATCCGGAGCAGAGCATCGGCGCCCTGTCGGCATTCTGGGGCAATTTTGGCGTCCTCGTTCGTGCCTACGCCTACATTCGCGCCCTGGGCTACGAAGGTCTGCGTGAGGTCTCCGACAGCGCCGTGCTGAACGCGAACTACCTGCTATCGCGCCTGCGGGGTGCCTTCGATCTGCCCTATGATCGTACGTGCATGCACGAAGCACTCCTGAGCGGACGGCGCCAGAAACGGCACGGTGTGAAGACTCTGGACATGGCAAAGCGTCTGCTCGATCACGGCTACTACGCGCCGACGGTCTACTTCCCGCTGACGGTGGAAGAGGCGATGCTCATCGAGCCCACGGAATCGGAGTCGAAGGAAACCATCGACGCCTTCTGCGATGCGATGCTTGCGATAGCGGAGGAAGCAGCGACGGATCCAGACGCCGTGATCAACGCGCCCGAGTTCACTCCGGTGCGCCGCCTGGATGAAGCGACCGCGGCCCGCCACCCCATCCTGCGCTGGGGCGGTGACGCAAAGCTGAGCGCGGCGAAGGCATGAGCAGGCAGAACCTCCGAGTCGTTCGCATGCCGCTGACGGGCTATGAGCAGGCGTGGCAGTGGCAGCTCGATACCGCGGCCGAGGTGAGGCAGGGCGCCTCCGACGTCCTCGCCCTGTTACAGCATTCGCCCGTGTACACATTCGGGCGGCGTGTACGGCCCGAGCACCTGCTCGTGAGTGCCGAGGCGCTGCAGGCGTCGGGCGCTGAAGTGGTCGAAACCAACCGGGGTGGTGACATAACGTTTCATGGCCCCGGGCAAATTGTCGGCTATCCCATCGTTAACCTGCGCCGGCTCGAGCTGGGTCCGGTCGACTACGTCTGCCGCCTCGAAGAGACGCTGATCCTGACGCTGCAGCGCTTCGGGATCACCGGCTATCGGGTCGAAGGCCGGCCCGGCGTCTGGACGGACGACGGCAAGATCGCGGCCATCGGTGTGCGCGTGGAAGGTGGCGTCACATTGCACGGATTCGCGCTCAACGTCGATACGGACCTCACGTACTTCGACGCAATCGTCCCGTGTGGTCTCGAAGGCACCACCGTGACCTCGATGACGCGGCTACTGGACGCAGCGCCGCCTTACGCCGAAGTCGAGCATGCACTCGCCGATGAGTTTGCGCAGGTATTCGGGTATCGGGTCGAAGAACAGACCTCGAACCAGAAGATCGGAGCCCTCCGATGACAGCAACTCCCTACACACGCAAGCCGGACTGGCTGAAGGTGCGCTTCCACACCGGCGAGCGCTACACGCAGATCAAGTCGCTGCTGCGCAAGAACGAACTACATTCCGTCTGCGAGGAAGCGAACTGCCCCAACATGGGCGAGTGCTTCAACGCAGGCGAGGCCACATTCATCATCCTCGGCGACACGTGCACGCGCTCCTGCGGCTTCTGCTCCGTCAACTCGGGCCGCCCCGGCACCGTCGATATCCTCGAGCCGGTGCGCCTGGCCAAGACGGTGGAGCTGCTGGGCCTCGACTACGCCGTGATCACGTCGGTAAATCGGGACGACCTCGAAGACGGCGGTGCCGAGATCTGGGCCAACACGATCCGGGCAATCCGCCATCGCACACCCCATTGCCAGGTCGAGATCCTGACACCCGACTTCGAGGGCAATTGGGACGCACTACGTACCGTCGTCGAAGCGAAGCCCATCGTCTACAACCACAACATCGAGACCGTGCCGAGGCTCTATCGCCAGGTGCGTCCGAAGGCGGTTTACGAACGGTCACTGGCGATGCTGAGCCAGATCAAGGTCATCGACCCTGAGATGACGACCAAGTCCGGCATTATGGTCGGCCTCGGCGAGACGCTTGAGGAAATCGAAGAGACGATGTCAGACCTGCGGGAGCACGACGTCGACCTCCTGACCGTGGGCCAGTATCTGCAACCGGACAAGCGTCACCTGCCGGTCCAACGCTACTGGCATCCGGACGAATACGGAGCGATCCGTGAGATCGGCGCCCGCCTTGGCTTCAAGCACGTCGAAGCCGGTCCCTTTGTGCGCAGCTCCTACCACGCCGGCGAGCAGTCGCGTGCTGCCAAAGCCGGCCTGGGTTAGGAGTGCCGTTTGCCTGACTACGACGTCGCGATCATCGGCGCCGGCCCCGGTGGGTATGTTGCCGCCATCCGCGCAACTCAGCTTGGCCTCAAGACCGCGCTCATTGAGAAGGAGCAGGTCGGCGGCCTATGCCTGAACTGGGGCTGCATTCCCAGCAAAGCCCTGTTGCACTGCGCCGACCTGCTGAGCGCCTTTGGTGATGCCAGTGCTCTCGGCATCAGCTTCGACAACCTCACGGCCGATCTCGGGGCCGCGGTCGATCACAGCCGCGAGATCGTCGAGAAGGTCGTGGGGGGCGTGCAGACCCTTCTCAAGCAAAACGGCGTCGAAGTCATCCACGGCACCGCGCGGCTCACCGGGCCCAACACGGTCGTGATTGCGCCGGAGAACCGGAGCCTGGAAGTCGCCAACCTCATCGTCGCCACGGGTGCAAAAGCCCGCTCCTTGCCGGGGCTGGCCGTTGACGGCGAGCGCGTCCTGACGAGCCGCGAGGCGCTGGCGCTGCGAGAGAAGCCTCAGTCCCTGATCGTGATCGGTGGCGGGCCCATCGGCGTCGAGTTCGCCTACTTCTATGCCTCGTACGGCGTCGAAGTCACGATTCTCGAGATGGCGTCGCGACTCCTGCCCCTGGAGGACGACGACGTAGGTCGTCAGCTGCGGCGTTCGTTCGGTGCCAAAGGCATCACCGTGAAGACCGGCACGATCGTAGAGAGCGTGAACGTCGGAGACGCCGGCGTGACCGTGACGGCGCGTACCGGCGATGATCTCGAAGAGCTGTCGGCCGAGCGTGTGCTGGTCGGTGTAGGCTTCAGCCCGAATACGGACGGCCTGGGCCTGGAATCGGCGGGCGTTGAGCTCGATCGGGGCTGGATCAAGATCGATGACTTCGGCGCCACCAACGTCCCGAGCGTCTACGCCATCGGTGACGTGACCGGCCGCATGCTGCTCGCTCATGTTGCGTCGCACCAGGGCGTCACGGCGGTCGAGAAGATCGCCGGTCTACAGCCGCAGCCTTTGAACTACGACCAGATGCCGAGGGCCGTCTACTGCCAGCCCCAGGTCGGCGCGGTGGGCCTGACCGAGGCTCAGGCGCGAGAGCGAGGTTACAACGTCAATGCGCGGCGATTCCCGTTGGGCGCGCTCGGCAAAGCCACTGCGATAGGCGCGACGGATGGCTTCGTGAAGCTGGTTGTCGACGAATCGACGGGCGCGATCCTGGGCTGCCACATCGTCGGCGAGAACGCCACGGAGGTCCTGGGTATCGGCTCGCTCGCCCTGAGTATGGAAGCGACGACGGAGGAGTTGTCGGCGCTGGTCCTGGCTCACCCCACGCTGTCGGAGGCGGTGAAGGAGGCGTCCCTCCTGGCCGAGGGCAAAGGCCTCCACTTCTATTCGTCGCGTCGAGCGTGACGTTCTGCGACCTCTGACGCAGCTACAACCAGTATCAGAACAAGCGTGCTATAATGGCCTCGGATACTCCGATCCCGCCCGGAGTGATGGGGCAACTCTGTGCGGATCGCGTTCGTAGCTATCTCCCGCTTTCCCTGCGCTGTAGAGATGCAGCGGCAGCCTCGGCTGGCCCGGCAGCCCCTCATCGTGGGCGACGCGGAGCAACCAAAGCGCGTCCTCGATTGCTCCGAGAGCGCTCGGGAGCAGGGCGTACATTACGGTACGACGATCCGCCAGGCGCTGAGCCGCTGCCCGGAGGCCGTGGTCGTACCGCCGGACCCCGTGCTGTACAGAGCAATCTGGGAGTCCGTCCTCGCCGCACTGGGCGAAGTTAGCCCCGAGGTCGAGGACGAAGAGCTAGGACGCGCGTATGTCAACGTCGAAGGCCTCGACGCTCACTACGCCGACTCCGAAGCTCTGGCCGCGCACCTCATCGAGGTGGTTAGAAACGCCTCGGGCCTGGAGCCTCGTCTCGGAATGGCAGCCGGCAAGTTCGCTGCCTTCGCTGCTGGCACGACGTGCGGATCGCGAGAGACTCGCGTCATTCCCGCCGGCCGCGAACGAGACTTCCTCGCGCCCCTGAGCATCCAGATGCTGCCGGTGGAGCCGGAGGTAATCTCCCGCCTCCAGCTCCTTGGTCTGGAGCGCATCGGCGACGTTGCCGAGCTCACCGTCCCGGAGCTCATGGGTCAGTTCGGGTTCGCCGGGGAGCGACTCTGGCAGCTGGCCAACGGTATCGATAAGGAGCGGCTGAGACCGCGTCGATTGCCGGAGACGCTGCAAGCCACGGCGGTGCTCGAGTCCTCCGTCGCCGGCATCGACGTCATGATCGCCATCACGGGGCAGCTGCTCTCCCGCATGCGACCCGCTCTCGCCGGGCGGTCCGCCCGAGAGCTGATCCTGCAGGCCGAGCTCGAATCGGGCAGGGGCTGGGAGCATCGTCTCGTCTTCCGGGAGGCCGTGAGCGAGCACGAGCGCCTGACCTTCCTGCTACGCAGCGCCCTCACCAACTTCCCACCACCTCAGGCGATCCGCAGCCTGTCTCTGCGCCTGAGCAGCCTCACCGGTGAGACGGGCAAGCAGCTCCTGCTGGGACAGAAGCAACGCCAACAACGACAGCTGGAGGAGGCAATTCGGCAACTCAAAACGCGTTACGGGTACTCGCCCGTTTATCGATGTGTGGATGTAGAGCCATGGTCCGTCATTCCGGAAGAACGCCAGATCCTCGTCGAATCCGACGTCTGAAGTCGCCTCAGGCGGTCGACGTCAGGGCCGGGGACGACGGCGTGCCGGCAAGCGTCCTGCTGCACGGTGTGTGGCAGGACGTTACCCCCGTACGGCGTCCCTGGCGCATCGATCAGCACTGGTGGCGCGCCGAACCGGTGAGCCGTCTCTACTACCGCGTCGCGCCGGAAGACGGTCCCGCCCTCACGGTCTACCACGATCTCATCGCCGGCACCTGGGGGCGCCAGGAGTACTGATGCGACCCTACCGCAACCCTATTCCCGAAAGCCTGATGCAGGGCGGTTGGCCATCACCGGTGCGTGCTCATGCGCATCGGACCGCGGCAGCGCTGGCCGAAACATCGACCGGCCAGGGCCGCTACGTGGAGCTGCACTGCCACAGCGCCTTCTCCCTGCACGAGGGACCTTCTCGCCCCGAGGAGCTGGTCGCGACGGCGATCGGCCTGGGTTATCGCGCCCTCGCTCTCACCGACCACAACAGCCTCGCCGGTGCCATGCTCTTCGCCCAGGCCGGCAAGGAGCACGGCTTCCAGGCGATCATCGGTGCCGAGATTACGCTCTCGGACGGCGCCCTGACTCCACCGGAACCTGGCTACGGGACCAGGCTGCGGGATTCATCCCGCAGTACTCAGTCCCCCACATCCCGCGGTACCCATACCCTCGTATCCCACAAGAAGGTCCTCCCACCGCGGCGCGAAACCCGCGGCATCGAAGTCCCGGTTTATCACCTCACCCTGCTTGCAGAGACGCCGCGGGGCTACGCCAACCTCTCGCGCCTGCTCAGTCGCGCCAACCTCTCGTCGCCGCGTGGAGAGCCCCGCGTGCGCTTCGAGTGGCTGGCAGAGCACGCCGAGGGCCTGATCGCGCTCTCGGGCTGTCGCAAGGGTGAAGTGGCGTCGCTGGCCGAACGAGGGGACGTTCAGGCCGCTCGAGACGCCGCGTCCCGCTATCGGGACGTCTTCGGTGCTGCGAACTACTTCATCGAGCTGCAGGACAACCTGGTCTACGAGGACCAGACCCGCAACGAGCGTCTCGTTGCCCTGGCGCGTGACCTCGGCATCGGCATCGTGGCGACCAACAACGTGCACTACGCCGTGCCGGAGCAGCACCGCCTGCACGACGTCCTCACCGCAGTGCAGCACCTCACGAACCTGGAGGAAGCGCGACCCTACCTGCGCGCCAATGCCCAGTTCTACCTCAAACCACCGGCCGAGATGGAGCGCCTCTTTGCCGAGCTGCCGGAGGCGATCGAGAACACGGCTCGCATCGCCGAGCGCTGCAGCAAGTTCGACCTGACGCGCGACCTGACCTACGAGTTCCCGGACTACGACTTCGGTGACGGCCGCACCGCCGATGAGTTCTTGCACGACAAGGCCTACGAGCTAGCGAAGACGCATTACGGCACCGTGATGGGCGGCCTGCCGGAGAACGTCAGAGAGCGCCTCGATAAGGAGCTGGCCCTGATCAAGTCCAGCCGTCGCGCCGGGTTCTTCCTGCGTTTGTGGGACATCCTGCGCTTCGCTCACGAGAACGACCTGCCCGTGCGCGGCCGCGGCTCTTCGGTGGGCTCGCTGGTGTGCTTCCTCCTCGGCCTCTCCGGCATCGACCCTATCGTGTATGACCTCGCCGTCGAGCGCTTCCTCAGTGAGGACCGCCCCGAGTCGGACGTGCCGGACGTTGACCTCGATTTCGGCCGTGACGCCCGCGACCGCATGTTCAAGCACGTCTTCGAGACCTACACGACCGAGCGCGCCGCCATGGTCTGCAACTTCATCGAGTACCGCTGGGCCAGCGCTATCCGTGACGTCGGCAAGGCACTGGGGCTGCCTGAGAGTCAGATCGACCACATCGCCAAGCGCATGCACAGCCGGTTCGCCCAGGGCCTGCGATACGAGATGTCGCAGATGCCGGAGTTCGCCCACCGCCAGCAGTTCCCCATTTGGCAGGAGTTCATGACCTTGGTGGAGCAGATCGTCGGCCTGCCCCGGCATCTCAGCCAGCACTCTGGCGGCATCATCATCTCTTCTACCCGCATGGATGAGCAGGTGCCCCTGGAAGCGACGGCGATGGAGGGGCGCTTCATCTGCCAGTGGGACAAAGACTCCGTGGCGGACGCCGGCTTCATCAAGCTCGACTTTCTTGGCTATCCCAGCCTCGATCAGCTCAATCGGGGCCTGCGCTACATCCGGGAGCGCTACGGCCGAATCGTTGAGCCCAAGGTCGACATCGACCTTACCGACCAGCAGGTCTACGAGATGATCCAGGCCGGCGACGTGCTCGGCATTGTCCAGATCCAGAGCCGGGCCCAGATCCAGGTGCTCCTGCGTATCAACGTCTCCTGCATCCACGACCTGATCATCCAGGTCGCCCTCATCCGTCCCGGCCCCATCCAGGGTGGTGCCGTGCATCCCTACATCGCCCGCTGCCTCGGCCTCGAAGAGGTGACGTACGACCACCCCTCCCTGGAGTCTGTCCTCGCAGAGACCAAGGGCGTCTTCGTGTTCCAGGAGCAGGTAATCCAGGCCACGATGAAGGTCGCGGGCTTCAGCAGTCTTCAGGCCGACCAGCTCCGGCGCGCCATGAGCCGCAAGCGCTCCCGTGAGGAGATGGAGAAGCACCGGCGCGACTTCATGTCCGGCGCCGCCCGCAACGGTGTCGATGCCACGACAGCCACGACGATTTACGACAAGATCCTCGCCTTCGCCTCCTTCGGCTTCCCCAAGTCGCACGCGGCGGCGATGGCGGTGACAGCCTTCCAGGTCGCCTGGCTCAAGCGCTACTACCCGGCCGAGTTCTACTGCGCCCTGCTCAACGAGCAGCCGATGGGCTTCTACACGCCGGAGGTCATCGCCAACGACGCCCGCCGTCACGACATCGAGATCCGCCCTCTCGACGTCAACCGCAGCGAGGTCGACTGCAGCCTCGAAGACGACTACGCGCTGCCTTCCAAAGGCGCGGTGCGACTGGGCTACCGCTACGTCAAAGGCCTGGCACAGGCGGCCTGGAGCCGGGTCGAAGCGGAGCGGGTGAACGGCCCCTATCGCTCTCTGTGGGACTTCTGGCGCCGCACACGGCTGTCGCGGGAGGCAATCGAGAACCTGATCCAGGTCGGGGCGTTTGCCTGGACCGGCCTGCACGAACGGTCGCTGCTCTGGCAGCTCGGCACGTTCTATCAGCCCCTCGGCGCCCAGCTTCCCCTAGCCCTGCTGCCGGCCGAGACCACGCCACAGCTGCGTGAGATGACGGACGAAGAGCGCGTCGTCGCCGACTTCCACCTCGTGGGCATCGCCGTGCGTGGCCGCATGATGGACCTCGTGCGCGACGGCCTGCACGAAGGCATCACGCCCAGCAATCGCCTCGACGACCTGGAGCAGGGCGCGCGCGTGACGGTCGCAGGCCTGGTCGCCGTGCGTCAGTCGCCGGAGACCGCGAAGGGCTTCGTCTTCCACACCCTGGAGGACGACCACGGCCTGATGAACATCATCACGTCGCCGAAGCTGGTGCGAGACAGGCGATGGCGTCCCCTGATCGAGAGCGCCCCGGCCCTCATCGTCCACGGCCACATCGAACGCCAGGAGCGCTCCGTCAACGTCATCGCCGAGCGTTTCGAGCAGCTCGGCGCCATCCAGTACGCTGAGAAGCGGGTGCACAACTTCGGCTAGGCCAGCATGCTCCCAGCACCGGTGGTATCGCTGGGCTGACCTATACTCGGAGCATCGAGAGTCAGCACGATCCCCAGAACATCTACGACGAGCCGCAGTTCTTCGCGGGCTACACGCAGCTACCCCGCTTCAACGCCGAATGGGGCGCCGCGATGGAGCACGGGCCGCTGACCGAGATGATGGGCGACGTGCGCGGCAAACGCGTGCTCGACATCGGTTGTGGCGGAGGGCAGCTCGCCTACTACCTGGCCGAAGCGGGCGCGACGCACGTTACCGCGAACGATGCCTCGGAGCGCATGCTGGCGGTCGCGCGGGCGCAGCGCTCGCACCGCCGCGTCACCTACGAGCGCGTCTCGATGGAGGACGCCGACTACTCCGCGGGCGCATTCGACCTCGTCGTTAGTTCCCTGGCGTTTCACTACGTCAGCGACTACGCCGGCCTGGTCGGTCGCATCGCACGCTGGCTGGCCGTCGATGGCCAGCTCGTGTTCTCGACGGAGCACCCGATCTACGCCGCGCGCAGCACGGACGAGGGCTGGGTGAGCGACGACGATGGCCGCTCGTTGGGCTGGGCCGTGGACGACTACGCCGTCGAGGGCCTGCGAGAGCGCACCTGGTTCATCGGCGGCGTGCATCGCTACCATCGCATGCTCTCGACCATCCTCAACGGCCTGATCGAGGCGGGGTTTGCCATCGAACGTATCGAGGAGTCGTGGCCCACCGAGGCGTGGCTGCGAGCCCATCCCCAGGACGCCGAGGAGCTGCGCCGCCCGATGTTCCTGCTCGTCCGGGCACGCAAATTGCCTTCGACGTAGCGTCGGATTGCTTCATTTCTGCGCCTATAATCCCGAAGCCCTGACGACGGGCAGTGAGACGGGAGGCGCACATGACGGAACCAGAGTGGGGATCGGACGTAATTGCTGAGACGCTACGGCGGCTGGGCATCGAGTACGTGGCGCTCAATCCCGGCGCCAGCTTCCGGGGTGTGCACGACTCCTTCGTCAACTACCTCGGCAATACCCGGCCGGAGATGATTATCTGCAACCACGAGGAGATCGCCATCGCGATCGCCCACGGCTACGGTCGGGCTGCCGGCAAGCCGATGGCGGCCTTTGTGCACGATATCGTGGGCCTGCTGCACGCTTCGATGGCGATGTTCAACGCGTGGCTGGGCCGAGATGCCGTGCTTGTGCTGGGCGGCACCGGTCCTGTCGATGCTGACCACCGACGGCCGTGGATCGACTGGATCCACACCGCCAACGTCCAGGGCACGGCCGTGCGCGACTTCGTGAAGTGGGACGATCAGCCCGCCAGCGTCGCCGCGTCCGTCGAATCGTTGATCCGGGCTTACAACCTGTGCGCTTCCGAGCCGAAGGGGCCTGTCTACGTCTGCTTCGACACCGACGTGCAAGAGCAGAAGCTCGATGCCCCCTTCGAGTTCCCGGACTTCTCGCGCTACCCCATCCCGACGGCGCTCGCGGGCGATAGCGATGCTCTCGTACGTACAGCCGACATGCTGCTCGAGCGCCCGCAATCCCGTTATCCTGGCGAATTCCCTCGGGCGTTCCGAGGCAGCCGTCGAGGCGCTGGTGCGGCTGGCAGAGTCGCTGGCCGTGCCCGTCGTGAGCGGCGGCGACGGCTACAGCTTCCCGAGCCAGCACCCCCTCTACGCCGTGGAGGACAAGAACGACCTCCTCGCCGCAGCGGATGTGGTCGTGGCCTTCGACGTCTACGACCTGGAGCAGATGCTGACGCGCCAGAACTGGGCCACTCGCACGAACGAGGACATCCTGCGCCCGGACGCGAAGCTGGTCGATGTCTCGTTACGCCAGTTGACGGTGAAGAGCTGGGCCGACGATCACGGTCGCCTCTATCCCACCACGCTATCGGTCGCCGCCGATGTGGCGCTGGCCCTGCCGGCACTCGCTGCCATCGTGGCATCGCGGACGGCCGAGGCGAACTCGGACGAGGTGGAGGCGCGGAGGTCGGCGCTCACGGCTCGACGCGCCGAGCTGCGCGAAGAGGCGATCGCGACGGCGCATCGACAGGCGACGGAGCAGCCCGTGGCGCTATCGACGCTGGCGGCGGAGCTGTGGGAGGTCGTGAAAGACGACGATTGGGTGATCGGCAACGGCGACCTGCGGGGCTGGCTCGACCGCCTGTGGGACTTCGATGCGCCGTACCGCAATCGAGACGGCCGGGGCGGCGCCGGGCTGGGCCAGGGCCTCGGGCACGCCATCGGCGTGGCGCTGGCGAACCGGGCGCAGGGCCGTCTGACGATCGATATTCAGTCCGACGGCGACTTCCTGTTCACGCCCGCCGCGATCTGGACGGCCGTCCACCACCACATCCCGATCCTCATTGTCATGTACAACAACCGCACCTACGGCAACGACCTGGGGCACCAGGGCATGATGGCGCGTGTGCGCAACCGGCCGGAGGAAAACAAGACGATCGGCATCGATATCGATGACCCGGTGGTCGACTTCGCCGCCATGGCGCGCTCCATGGGTGCGTGGGCGGAGGGGCCAATCGAACGCGTTGAGGACCTCCGAGGCGCCCTCGAACGCGCGAAGCACGAGGTCGTCGCTAACGGGCGAGTCGCCCTCGTCGACGTGTACACGCAGGTGACGTAGCCACCGGCGACACTTCCAAGGATCCACTCCGCGTCGGGCCGCGCAAAGCGGCAATAACTGCTTAACGCCGGGCTTGGCGACTCGACATCGCCGGGAAACACAAGCCTGCGATCTTTCTCATGGCTGATTCCCGAGCGTAGGGCCGCGCTCGTACGCGTGGCTGCTCACGCCTCCTGCGAACTCAACCGCTCGAGATGGCCGATTCTGACCGCCGGCGAGTCCGCTGGGGCGCGCCGTTTCATGAGGAGAGAACATGGCCGTTCAATCGAAGGCTCTGTCGCTCGACTTCGGAGTGCGCGAGATCGCGGACGCCGTGGCCAGCGGGGAGCTCACACCCACCGACGTCGCCGAGTCCGTTCTGGCCCGCATCGACGTGACCGAGGACAAGATTCACGCCTTTAGTCAGCTGGATCCCGACGATGTGCGAGCTCAGGCAGCGGTGCTGACCGAAGAGGCCGCGGCGGGCAAGCTGCGCGGGCCTCTGCACGGCGTGCCCGTGACGATCAAGGAGTGGTTCAACGTCAAAGGCATGCCCAACCTGATGAAGGGCGATGACGCCCCGATTGAGCCGGAGGACGCTACGGTCGTCGCGAGGCTACGAGACGCGGGCGCGATCATCGTGGGCAAGACCCACACCCCGGTTAACGGCAAGATGCCACCAACGCGCAATCCCTGGAACCTGGAGCACACGGCCGGCGGCACCAGCAGCGGCTGTGGCGCTTCCGTGGGCGCCCGCGTCGTCCCGATCTCGATCGGCGAGCAGACGTCGGGCTCCAATCTGCGCCCGGCGGCGTACTGCGGCGTCAGTGGTCTCAAGCCGTCGTACGGCCGCCTGAGCCGGAGCGGCATGTGGGCATCTGGCTTCTCTCGCGACCACCCGGGGCTCATCGGCCTGAACATGGCGGACATGGCGCTGGTCATGTCGGCGATCACCGGCTACGACCCCTCGGACGAGACGACCAACAAGTTCCAGCCAATGTCTGCCGAGCTCAGCATGGGCGGTTTCGCGCCGCCGAGCATCGGTATCGTGCGCAACTTCTTCCCGGAGAAGACGCAGCCGGAGATGCAGGACGCGATCGAAAAGTCGGCGGCGACCATGGCTTCGGCCGGTGCCACTGTGAAAGACATCATGCTGCCCGCCGACTACGACCTGGCGTGGACCGCCATCTCGATGATCGGCGCCGAGGCAGCGACGCGACTCGCCGGGCAGCCTCCGGCGACCACCGGCCGGGCCGCCACACGTCGTGCGGCGGAGCTCCTGCCGGCGACGTACTACATCCAGGCCCGCCGCATACGCACGTGGCTCAACCAGGAGATCGAAGCGCTAATGGCGGCCGAGGGCATCGACGCGCTGCTGATGGCCTGCGCACCGGGTGCCGCGCCTCGCGGTCTCGAATCGACCGGCGACGCGACGCTGCTGCAGTGCTGGAGCTTCCTGGGTGTGCCCGCGATCACGGTAAACGGTGGGCTATCGCCGGAGGGCCTGCCACTGGGCCTGCAGATGGTTGCTCCCCAGGGCCAGGACTACCACCTCATGCAGGTGGGCGCCTGGAGCGAGAGCACGCTGGGACTGCTACCGGCGCCCCAGCTGGGCTAAGCGGTCTCGGAGACAAGAAAGAAAGCGCCGGTCGAAAGCTCGACCGGCGCTTGTTCGCTTGGTCCGGGTGGGGCTGCTAGCTGGCGCGTGCCAAAGGCGTCGCCTTCTGCGAAAGGAACGACTTCAGCAGGTCGATGAACACACGCGGCGGGCGGCCGGTGCTGGTGACCAGGAAGCAGCCTCCGCTGGTCTCAAGCAGACGAACGTCCTCTTCGGCGTTCGTATTCGAAGCACGCCAATCTTCCCATGCACTGCGAACGGTTTCGATGGGGAGGGGAAGGAACATGTGCTTCAACGCTTTCGACCTCGCTTTCGGGTTACTGAAGTCACCTTATCCCGCAAAAGTTTCCGTGTGGTTACAGGAAAAAGACGCTTCTGTGAACCACATTACGGGTTCATCTAAAGAGGCCGCATCAGAGAAAAAGGCCAGTCACCGGAGGCGACTGGCCTGTTTGCGTTGCCCGAAGGATAAGAGACTAGCTCACCGCCGGCTCGTATAGGGCTTCCGGCCGGTGGCTGACGAAGGCCTTCTGCAACTCCTTCGTGGCAGCCTGCCAGTCCGTAGAACGGGGCAGAATGACGCCACCGGAGCGGTAGCGGTAGATGGTCGGGTCGTCGACGCCGGGCGGCAGTGTGCCTTCGTTGGCCAGTGCCTTCGCGGCGTTGATCAGGCGCCGGCGCGTGCGGATCACCATGGCGTCGCTGGTGCCCAGGTGCTCGGAAGTGCGCGGATAGATCGTGCCCATGCTCTCCGTAATCGCCTGGTCCTGCTGGTGAATGCCCGGGATGCCTGTGTACGAGGTCGTGCGCTGGGCCTCGCGGTCGATGCCGTAGTCGTTGCCGGCGTGCTGCGTCAGGCGGAACTTGCCAAGCCAGCCCGAGGTTTCCGGCAGGTAGTCGAACGCCGGTGGTGGCGGTGTGCTTTCCTGCGGCGCGTCGTCCGGGTTACTGCTTGCGAGCGCCTTCGCCTCGATGGCGCCGCCAGCCCCGGCCGCGGCACTGCGGTTACCCTGGCCGAGTCCACCCTGTCGGCTGCTGGGCACGCTGAAGCTCCAGAACATCATGTGTTCGTCATCGACCGGTATCCAGGCGCGCACGAGGATCTGCATGCCCAGTACGCCCGTGGGGATCATGGTGTAGAAGGGGAAGAGGAAGTGAGCCACGCGCCAGTAGTAAGTGTCGGGCTCTGCCGGACGGTAGGCGCCGTAAGACGTGCCGAACTCGGTGTCCAGGACATCGTAGCGGGGCGCTCGGTCTGCCACCGTGTAGTAGTCGAACGACTTCGGCGTGGCCTTCGACGGGTCGACGGCGCCGAGGTGCAGGTAAGCGAGGTGACTGGTGTCGATGTCGCCTTCCAGGCCCTGCATCCAGTTGCAGTCCCGCAGCGCCTTCTGGATGTAGGTCGGCTGATCCGAGATCATGTTGGGCTCGATGTCGGGCAGGGGCGGCAAGTCGGTACGCTCGCGCGTGCCCATGTAAGCCCAGATCACGCCATTGCGCTCGCGAGTCGGATAAGCACGCGTGCGCACCTTGGTTTTGAAGTTGCTCTCGGCCGGCTCCGACGGCATATCGACGCATGCGCCGGTGACGTCGAACTTCCAGCCGTGGTACACACAGCGCAGGCCTTCTTCCTCGTTGCGGCCGAAGAACATCGATGCGCCACGGTGTGGGCAAGCGTTCTGGATCAGGCCGACCTCACCGGACGTGGCCCGGAAGCCGATGAGGTCTTCGCCGAGGATGCGTACGCGTTGCGGCGGGCAGTCGGGCGTATCGAGCTCACTCGACATAAAGACAGGGACCCAGTACTGACGCATGAGCGTGCCCATGGGGCTACCAGGGCCAACACGACAGAGGATTTCGTTGTCCTGCTTGCTGAGCATGTGCGACCTCCGAGCGTTCCGATGAATAGCGTGCCGATCGCCTGTAGGCGTTTCAAGGCTTAATGATGTGGGAGTGGCGCCATGTTGTCCATAGGTAATTTGCATAGAAGCAGGCTGTTCCGTCCCTGTCTCAAGGTGAAGGCTGAAAGCAGCCGCGCGTAGCTGTAGGATTGCTTCACCAGCAGGAGGACTCATGCTCAACGATTTCGATCTCACCGGTAAGAAGGTGCTCATCACGGGCGCCGGTCGCGGCATCGGTAAGGGCATCGCGTTTGCCATGGCCGAGGCCGGATGCGATGTCGGCGTTACCTCACTCGGCGGCGACACCGCCGTCAGCGTGGCTGAAGAGGTGCGCAAGATGGGACGCAAGGGCTTCGGATGGGCTGCCGACGCCACGAAGGTCGCCGACATGGAGAAGCTGCGCGACAAAGCCTTCGCGGAGCTTGGCGGCGTCGACGTCCTCGTCAACTGTCTCGGCGACGCCATCCGCGGCTCCATCTCCGCCATGCCGGGCTCGTCGATGCACGTGCTGGACGAGAAAGAGTGGCACCACGTGGTCGACGTCAACCTGACCCAGGCCTATGTCGGCTGCCACGTGTTCGGGCCGCACCTGATCGAGAAGGGCGCCGACGCCAACGTGATCAACATCAGCTCCTTTGCCGCGATCCGGCCCAGCGCTGCCATGGTCGCTTATGCTTCGGGCAAGGCAGGCCTGACGCGCTTCACCGAGTCGCTGGCCCTTGAGTGGGCGCCGTACCGCGTGCGCGTCAACGCCATTGCGCCCGGCACGTTCCCTGATGCCTACGATATGTCGGACGCAGACCTGGCGAAGCGCAACGCCGACGCGGAGTCAAGCATTCCGTTGGGCCGGGTGGGACACCCGCGAGAGGTGGGCTTGCTGGCCGTCTACCTGGCGTCTGAAGCCGCGAGCTACGTTACCGGCCAGACTTTCGCGATCGATGGCGGTCGCACGCTGCTATAGAAGGACGAGAGAACATGTCGCCAACCGTCACACCGGAGCGCTTCGCGGAGGGGATGACCTTCGACCAGTACGTTGCCTACATCGGAACGCCGGAGAACCTGCAGCGCGAGGCCACCGGGGGTGCCGCGCGGCGCGACTTCAGCCACTTTTTCGCCGAGGCGTTTCGCAACTCCCGCCTGACCGAGTATCAGATCGAGGCGCTGACCCGGCTCGCCAGCATGCGTCACGGCCCTGCCAAGATGCTGGTGCTCTCCGAGGACTGGTCGTCCGACTGCCGCCGCGACGTGCCGACCTTCGCGCGCATCGCCGCTGTGACCGGCATGGAGCTGCGTATCTTCCGCCGCGACGGTCAGAAGTTCTCCGAAGCGCACGTGCCCAACCTCGCTGCGGCGCCGGACAGCAATGCCGACCTGATGTCGCAATTCCTCAATCACAAGGACGGCGATACGTGGCAATCGATCCCGGTCGCCGCGTTCTTCACCAGGGACTTCGACTACCTCTACCACTACACGGAGTACCCGGCGATCTACCACAAGGACCGCATCCGGGGACACATGAGCGTACCGAAGGAGGGCGAGACGCCGGAGCAGACGCGAGAACGCACCGCTCGCGAGTTCCAGGAGCTGCAGGACTCGGCTTATTTCCGCATCTGGGCCTCCGCGGCTGTCGATGAGATCGTCAGCGCTCTGCACCGCCGCATGCTCCTCGGCGCCGTGTAGGGGGCCAGGGAGAGCGCGGAGTGCAGGCGCGTTGTGCGGCCTCCGCCGGACGCACGTAGTTCAAAGACCCATAGATTGCCGTAGCACCCCAGCATGCTGGGGTGCTACGGCGTGATGACCGTCGTGCGAACCGGAACACAAAGAAGGGAGGCCCTCCGACTATCGGAGAACCTCCCTTTAAGAGTTGCGTGCTGAAAGCTGTTCGCTAACAGCGAGCCGTGAAGCTCGTTACACCGCCCAGTGGCCGACGGCGCAGCCACAGCCCGTGCCGGCCGGGGTGCGGTAGCCGGGCTCGTAGGCGATCGTCTCCATCGGTACCTGCATGGCGCCGGCCGTGCAGACCCAGTTCAGGGTCTCCGTGGTGGCCGACTGCAGGCGGTGGCGAGGCAGCGTGCGGAGAATCTCCGGGTCTGCCGTCTCGAGGCCCTTGAGCGCGATGCGGTCGAAGTCCTCGTCAACCACGAAGTGGCTGAGGCCGCCCGAGGTCGCGAAAGCAACCGTCAGGTCCGTGTCCCACGCGTCGATGGCCTTGCGGACCGCGACGCCCAGGTCGTAGGCGCGGCGGGCGCTGATCCAGTTCGGCGGGTAGCACGTGTTGATCGTGATCGGCACGATCGGGGGCTCGTTGCCACCGAACCAGCGCACGATCGGGAAGGCGAACGCGTGAGGCAGGCCGAAGCGGCGCGGCTTGGTCGTCCGCTTCGAGTCCAGGTACCAGTTGGCCGGACCAATGCTGCCGCCGTACTCCTCCTTCATGTACTGGGAGTGAGATACGTCGAAGTCCTGGTTGACCAGCGAGTCGATGATGTGCAGACCGAGGTCCTTGTGGACCGGGTAGTCCTTGTCATCTTCGCCGTACGCCTTGGCCGAGACGATCTGAGCCGGGCTGGCGCCCTCACGCGGGATGCGCGGCACCAGGCGGATGCTCTCGCCCCAGTAGACGTTGATCATCGGCATGTTGTCGTCGAAGAAGAACTCGTCCTGGTCGTCACCGATCATGACAACGACGTCCGGGTTCGTCTCGACGAAGCGGCGCTGGAGCTCGTCCAGGCCGACCTGCAAGTTATCAATGCGCTCCTCGAAGACCTCACGGTTTACGAGAGTTGCGATGGCCGGGTCAGCGTTGGAGAGCAGCTCGTCGTAGGAGACGCGCTTGCCTTCCGGCATCTGAACGAGACCGTTGTTGCGGGGGTCATTCTGAGCCTGGGACTCCCAGAGTTCCCCGGTCTTCAGGCTCATCAGCGGACTGTGAGAAGACCCAAACCCTCCGACTACCTTCGCCATGATCTACCTCTTTTCTCT
Source organism: uncultured Chloroflexia bacterium (assembly GCA_963731765.1). GTDB lineage: Bacteria > Chloroflexota > Dehalococcoidia > DSTF01 > WHTK01 > WHTK01. The sequence continues at coordinate 70,816 of CAVSWS010000039.1, read as the reverse complement.
ACTAACAAGCCTGCTGTTAAGCGTTGCTGGCTGCTGTTTCTTTGACGTTAACCTTCTCCCACTGCTCCCGCTTCTGCTGGTAGCCGGTCCACCAGTCCACCGAGCGAGGTAGAACCATTTCACCGGAGCGCTGGCGGTACACCTCAGGCGTGTCAACGCCGATTGGAGTTTCGCCGTGCTCCTCGAGTGCCCGAGCCATCGCCATGAGCTTGCGACGCGTGCGGATGATGAACTGGTCCGTGGTGCCGAGGTGCTCCGTGGTGCGGTTGTTAATCTTGCCCATCGTCTCGGTTACGGCGCAGTCCTGAATACGGATACCGGCGATGCCGGTGTAGCTCTCGCCGTTGCGCTGAGCTTCGCGGTCGATCTTGAAGTCGTTGTCCAGGTTCTGGTCGCTGCGGAAGCGGTCGTACCAGCCGGTGCCGTTGGGCAGGCGGCGGGAACCGAGCGGTGCGTCCATGCCCGGGTTGCCGCGAGCTACGGAGCGGCCCAGGGCCTCGCCGTTCGGCTTGAAGACGCCGATTTCCCACTGCAGGTGGTGGTAGTCATCCATGGGAACGTAGGCGCCGATCTTGACACCATCGCCCAGGTTGCCGCCCGGGATCATGTGGTAGAAGGGGAACAGGATCTGGGTGACACGCCAGTAGTAGCTGTCCTCTTCGGCGGGCCGGAAGGCGCCGTTCGCCGTGCCGTAGTCTGTTTCCACCGTGGCAAACTTCGCAGCTCGCTCGCGGTAGTGGTAGTGGTCGAACGTGCCGGGCGTCGTGTCCTCGAACTTCGTGGAGCCGTAGTGCAGGAAGGCGGCGTGGACGGTGTCCATCTCGCCTTCAAGACCCTGCATCCAGTTGCAGTCACGGAACAGCACGCTCACGTGGTCGGCGCCTTGCGAAAGCATGTTGGCCTCGATGGCCGGAAGCGGGGGAGGCTCTTCACGCGGGCCCATGTAGGCCCAGATGATGCCGCCGCGCTCGCGGGTCGGGTACGCCTTCGCGTGCACCTTGCTGCGGAAGTTGCTCTCGGCCGGCTCCGACGGCATGTCGACGCACGAGCCCGTGACGTCGAACTTCCAGCCGTGGTAGACGCAGCGCAGGCCCTCTTCTTCGTTGCGCCCGAAGAACATGCTGGCGCCGCGGTGGGGGCAGGCGTTCTGCATGAGGCCGATAGCACCGGATGTGGTGCGGTAGCCGATGAGCTCTTCGCCGAGGAGCTTGATCCTTACAGGAGCGCAATCCGGCGTCGGAAGCTCGTCCGAGCGGATCGCCGGCATCCAGTATTGGCGCATAAGGTTACCCATGGGCGTGCCAGGGCCAACCCTACACAGCAATTCATTGTCTTTGGTACTGAGCAAACTATTTACCTCCCGGTAACATCGATGTTAGTTGTGCTGATTATGACGCTTATCAAGTAAAAAAGGGACTCCCTAGTTTTTACTCCATAGTCTCTTCGAGGCGATGTCGGCGCCTTCGCGCATTGCCCGGAACTTCGCCCACTGGATGGACGAGTGGGCTACGCGCTGCAGGCCGCAGTCCGTGCCCGCGATGACGTTCTCTTTGCCGACGACGTCCGCATAGCGCTCCAGGCGCTGGGCGACGGTCTCCGGGTGCTCCACGAACTCTCGCGCGCAGTGACCGACGACGCCGGGCATGAGGATCTTGCCGTCCGGCAGCGGGTGGTCCTTGAACACGGTCCACTCGTGCTCATGCTGCGGGTTCGCCGCTTCGATCGAGTAGCACTGCGCCTTGACCTTGTAGACGATGTCGATGATGTCATCGAGGGGGATGTCCTGCGTGTGCGGGTGGTGCGAAGAGCCCCAGCAGATGTGCAGGCGAACGAGGTCTTCCGGGCAGTCGCGGATGGCGTGGTTAATCGCCTCGGCGCGAATGTCGGCGAAGCGCTTGTACTCCTCGACGCTCATGTCCGCGTGCACGTGGTAGCCGTCCGGCAGGTCCGGGTCGTCGAGCTGCAGGACGATGCCGGCGTCGGTGATCGCCTTGTACTCCTCGTGCATCGCGTCGGCGATGGCGAAGAGCATTTCTTCTTGCGTCTTGTAGTAGGAGTTGCGCATCCAGTGCTCGATCGTGGCGGGTGCGAGGGCGGTCAGGACGAGGTCCTTGATTTCGAGGCCCTGCGCTGCTTCCTTGATCCACTGGATGTCGCGCTTGTACTCCTCCTGGCCGATGTAGGTCAGGGGGCCGACACAGAACACCCCTTGCGCCGGCGGCCGCGGTGCGTTCGCCGGTCGCGATGCCTGACCGAAACCACCCAGGCCCAGTTCGAAGAACTCGGGAAAGACTTTCGACTCGCGGTTGGTGATGGCACCGTAGTTCGGGTCCTCACCCGCACGCAGCTCGCGGAATTCGAGGCCGCCGAGACGGCCGCGGGAGTAGGTCTGCCAGCTTCGCTTGGTGTACTCACCGTCGTTGACGACGTCGATGCCGTTTTCGACCTGGAGACGCACGACCTCGTTCTCGGCCTCTTTGACGCGTTTGGTCAGGGCATCGTCGAACGGCTCTCCGTCTTGACGTTTCGCCATGATCTCTCGCAGGTCATCGGGACGGTGCAGGCTGCCTGCGTGGCTGGTGAGAATGCGGTCGGTGCTACGCTTCATGCGTTCCTTTCCCCTGGAAACTATCGTCGGTCATTCTATTAGCAAATTCAGTCCCACGCATAGTGAGACCCAATTAGCAGACTGGCCTCTAGCCTATCGCACTTAACGTGAGTGTCAAGGTTCTCAAGGGAACGTCTCAGGCTTTAGGTATCGATTGTTTTTCAGTTCAACTATCGCCGCGATAACGCGCTCTATACGCTCCACTGGCCTAGCGTCCGACAAGCAGCGCGTTATGCACGTAGGCCAGCATGCTGTAATACGCCGCCGTCGCAATCAGCTCGACGACGCCGGACGCGCCGAAGCGGTTCTCAGCCTCCGCAAACGTCTCGTCGGTGATGTGGCGCGTGCGGGTGAGCTCGCGCGTTAACTTCACGGCCAGTGCCTCGTCCGGCGTAGCCGTAGTGATCTCAGCCTTCGCGTTCGCCGCATCGATTGTCGCCTGCGAGACGCCGGCAGGCAGGGCGTCACGAGTGTGCAGGCCCTGCTCGTACACGCCTTCGAGCTCTACGGAGGCGACGAGGGCGACCAGTTCCCGGATGTTGTCCGGAAGCTCCGACTCGAAGCGGATGTGGCTGCCAAGGAAGGCGATTCGGTAGGCGACGTCCGGGTTGTTGAGGATAGGCGCAAACCCCGGACTGACGCGCCCACGTGTCTCCACCAGGTAGTCATGCACGAAGCGCTTGTCTTCCGGGAGGTCGTCGCGCTGGAGGCGAGGTTGAAGTCGTGCCACGGTGTGGTCCTTTCTGGCTGTTGGCCACTTCGTTTGTCGCTTGAACTGTACTGGAAGCTGTGGTGCGACGTAGAGCGACGTGCTCCCGGGTGGCGAGCCGTGTTCCGGAGGGGCCGAGGGGCTTATCATTCGCCGGACATCGCATCGGAAGCTCGGAGGTTTTTCATGCCCCTAATCGCCAAGCACGCCCTCATGGAGCAGTTCCTCGCTGAGGGCGTCAAGCACGTCTTCGCGAATCCCGGCTCCACGGAGCTCTTCTTTACGGACGCCCTGCAGGACTACCCGCAGATCCAGTACGTCATGGGCCTGCACGAGACCGTGCCGATGGCGATGGCCGACGGCTACGGCCGCGCGACAGGCAAGCCCGCCGTGGTCAACGTACACATCGCGCCCGGCCTCGCCAATGCGATGAGCATGATCTACAACGCCAAGAAAAGTGGCGCGCCCATGGTCGTCATCGTCGGGCAGCAAGACACGCGCTTCCTGGCGACGGAGCCGCTGCTCTCTGCGAACCTCGTGGAGTTCGCCAAGCCATGGGTGAAGTGGGCCGGAGAGGTGATCCGGCCGGAAGACGTGCCGATGATCATGCGCCGCGCCTTCAAGGTCGCCGGCGAGCCGCCCTGGGGACCCGTTGTCGTCAGCATGCCCCAGAACCTCATGGACGGCGAGGTGACGGAGCCCATCACGCCCACGACCCACACCAGCTGGAGTGCCCGACCCGATCCCGCCGCGGCGCATCGGGTCGCCAGGCTGCTGGCGGAAGCCTCGAACCCGTTGCTGCTGGTGGGCGACCACCTGGCGATGAGCAACGCCCACACAGAAGTGGCGGCGCTGGCGGAGCTGGCGGGTGCGCCGGTTATGCAGTCGGCCTCGCGCGTCTGGAACTTCCCGACCAATCATCCCCTGTTTGCGGGGCCGGCCGGCTTCCTGGGCGGTGTGCGCGAGAGCCTCGCGCCATATGACGTCATCGTCGCGATCGGCTGCGGCGACCCATTCATGCCCCTGTGGTACGAGGGCGGTTCGCCCTTGCCGGAGGGCTGCGCCTTCGTCCAGATCGACATCGACACGTGGGAGCTGGCGAAGAACTATCCGGCGACGGAGACCGTGCTCGCCGACCCGTACTGGGGCGCCAAGGACGTGCACGAGGCGCTGGAGTCGCTGCAGACGCCGGCGCAGGCTTCCGAGGCCCAGAAGCGCGTGACGGCGATCAAGGAGCGCATCGCCGGCATGCGCCGGGCGGCTCGCGACCAGCTCACGGAGCAGTGGGACAGCAGCCCGATCAGCCCAATGCGCCTCGCGGCTGAGATCCGCGACGCTGCCCCCTCCGATGCCGTGTACGTCGGCTCCGGCGGTACCTCCGGCCGCGGGCCCATCGGCCAGCTGATCGAGATGACGCAGCCCGGCTCCTTCTTCGAGGGCAACGCGGCGCTGGGCTTCCCGCTGCCGGGAACGCTCGGCGTCAAGCTGGCGAACCCGGACCGCCCCGTCATCGGCCTCCTGCGCGAGGGCGACAGCATGTACAGCATCCAGGGCCTCTGGACGGCCGTGAAGTACAACATCGACGTCACGTACGTCGTGTTCAACAACGCCAGCTACCGCATCCTCAAGCAGGGCATGGTGCGCTACCTGGGCGCCTCCGAGCGTCAGAGCCAGTACCTCGGCCTCAACTTCGGCGAGCCGGCCATCGACCTCGCGCGCCAGGCGCAGGTGTGGGACATCCCGGCCCGGCGTGTGACAGAGCCCGGCGACGTGGGCCCGGCGCTGCGAGAGGCGATGGCGCACACAGGCCCATCGCTGGTTGACGTCGTGATCGATGGGAGCTACGGCCGGCACTTCTAGAGGCGGCCAGAGGCGCTTTGTTCGAAGTGTTACAGTGGGCGCGCGACACGCAGATCGTGAGGTTGAACAATGGCAAAGTACTACTACCTTTCCTGTCTGGAAGCTGGCATCCCCGACTGTGACTTCTCCACAACTGCCGATTCAATCGAACAGGTTGTCGAGCATTGCGCCAACCACGCGCGGGAATTGCACGGCCTGAAAGGATTCGGGCCGGAGGTGTACGCCCAGATGCGGCCGCATATCCGCGTGGTCGAAGACCCGGCGCCCGCCAACTAGGGCGACACTGCGAGTCACGGGCTATCCTTGATGGGATGGCCCCCGAAACCACCCCCACCTCCCGAAGACGCTACGGCCGTGGCGCAGACCGGTTACCCGTCGTTGTGCTGCGAAAGGACCTCGTCCGCTCGATCCGTCAGGGGCACCCCTGGCTGTATCGAGACGCCCTCCAGCCTGTTGACGGCCTGAATAGCGGGGACGTGGTCGAGGTGCAGACGCGTGACCGCAGGCCGATCGCGCGGGGCTTCTGGGACGCCGAATCTCCGATCGCCGTGCGCATTTTCGAGTCCGGTGGGCCTGGGCACCAGTTCGCCGATGCGCAGTCGCTGGTCTCGGAGCGCCTGCATAACGCGCTCGACCGCCGGCTGGCTCGGCTCGACTTCAAGACCACGAACGCCTTTCGCTGGGTCCACGGTGAGGCAGACCTGCTCCCCGGCATCCACATCGACTTCTACTGCCGATACGGCCGTCGTGCGTTTCGACGGCGAGGGCGCCAGAGCCTTCTACGAGCCGATCGATGCGCGGCTACGTCAGGCCGCTGAGGGGCGTCTCGAAATAAGCGAGGTAGTCGACCGCGGAGACCGCGCTTCTGGTCCGCCGGACGAGCGCCGCGTGCTGGAGAACGGCGCCACTTTTATCGTCGACCTCGTGCACGCCCAGAAGGGTGGCCTGTTCCTGGACCAGCGCGAAAACCGCCTGCGTGTTGCCGCGCTGGCAGAGGGCAAGTCCGTGCTCAACCTCTTCGGTTACACGGGTGGATTCTCGGTGCACGCCGCACTCGCCGGGGCGAATCGCACCGACACGGTCGATGTCGCCGCGCCCGCCATCGAGACTGCCCGGCGCAACTTCGAGGCGAATGGTCTGCCGCTGGAGAGCGCCGGCTTTCATGCCCGCGATGCCTTCGAGTTCCTCACCGAAGCCGCGAAAACCGGTGAACGATGGGACATTGTGGTCTCGGACCCGCCCAGCTTTGCGCCGCGAAAGGACGCGGTTACGGCGGCGCGACAGGCCTACGCACGCCTGCACCGGCTCGCGGCAGCAGTCGTGGCGCCGGGCGGGCTGCTCTGCGCCGCATCGTGCTCCAGCCACTTCGGGCGCGAGGCCTTCATCGCCAGCATCGAGTCAGGCGTACGCCAGGCGGGGCGTCGCTGGCGCCTCGAATCGGTACACGGCGCCGCGTTCGACCACCCCGTGCTCGACGCCTTCCCCGAGGGTGACTATCTGAAGTTCGTCATCGGGCGCGTCGATTAGATTCGGCTGGTCAGACGCGACCAGAGGGGCTCGCATGTGATCCTCCCCAGGGTTCGCGATCCGCGCTTCACCACAATCCGCCGTGGCGGAACCCTCACAGATACGGACCACCGGCTCCTGGCCCTGTGGGCGGCATCCTGTGCGGAGCACGTCCTCGATCGCTTCGAGGCGGCTCGCCCCGACGACCCGAGACCGCGCCAGGCGATAGAGCATGCTCGGGCGTGGGTGCGTGGCGAAGTCAAGATGATGCAGGCTCGCGCGGCGGGTGGGCAGGCAATGGGCGCGGCCCGAGATCTGACTGGGCCGGCGCGGTTTGCCGCCTACGCTGCGGGCCAGGCCGCGGCCGTCGCACACGTGGCCGCGCACGAGCTCGGTGCAGCTGCCTACGCGATCAAGGCCGTGCGTGCTGACGTTCCGAAGCGAGACGGCGTTATCGCAGGGCGACTCGAGTGCCGATGGCAGCGCGACCAGCTCCCGGAGGCAATTCGCGAGCTCGTCCTCGACGACCAGCGGTTGCGTAACGCCATCTGCTGGTCGGTGTTCGACTGCTGAGCGGGCATCGCGCACGGCATCGATTGTCTAGCGCTGCCGCAGAAAGATGACCAGATCGAGGTTGCCGGGCGAAAGGCCGAGCTGCGACAGACGTACCGATGCTTCGGAGCGGAACTGGGTTCCGTGGTTCACGAAATGGGCCATGAGCTCCCATAACGGTTGCTCGTAAGGCTCGCCGGTCAGCGTCTGATAGGTCAGTGGTCGATCGACTTTCCCGTCTGTCAGCGCCTCGATGAACTGCACGAGCTTCGCGTCCTCGGACTGCCACAGCGTCACCAGGGCATCGAACGATCCAATGAACTCGACAGCGAGGCGGTCGGAGAGACTAACGTCCTTGATCTCCGCTGGTGGCAGCTCACCTCGCCATCGAGCCAGCCAGATAATCTCGGCCACGAGGGCATGCACCAGCGTTGCATGCAGGTTCCCGAAGCTGAGCCCCGGCACCGGTGCAAAGTAGTCCTCCGGTGAGACGAGGGCAGTCTTATCCAGGACAAGACGATTCGCCCACCGGTTGTACTGCAGCAGCGTTTTGAACTGCTCGGCACTCATCAGCCGCTACCTCCGCTCCGGCCGGATGTCCAGTGCTGACTCGTCGATGGTGACGATGTGCTCCCAGGTCCAGACGCACAGAGCGCCCGCCTCGTCCGCGGCCTTGAGCTTGCGGGGGCCGTCCCGGTCCGACGCCAGGGAGGTATAGCCCTGCTCCCGTAGCTTGTCGCGGATCTCGTCTTCGCTCATCTCGATGGCACCCCAGTGGCGTACCGGGACGTCGATTTCCTTCTGTACCAACTCCTGCGCCACGCCGACTCCCATCACGCGAGTGAACAGGGTGTCGCCGTCGGCGCGCAGCTCGGCCCACTCGGGCGACTGCTGGGCCTGCCACATCGCCTCCAGGCTGTCGAACCAGATCTCGGCCCAGCCGTCGTGCGTCATGTCGCGCTTCGAGTAAGCCTCTCGGATGCCGTGGTTCTGTACATAACGGCGAACGGCCGGGATACGAGCGCACAGGGAACCGTGCACGTCTCGCCAGTGGCCAAAGAATTCGTCGAGCGTCAGGCCGGGCAAGCGGGAGGCGAAAGTAATCGTCTTCACCATCGACGGTGTTGTCGGACCGTCCTTGATCACGATCTCCTCGGCGGCAACGGAGGCGCGCTTGTGATGCGTGGGCCAGCCCGGGATACGGTCGAACAGCTGCGCATCGTCCGAGCGGACGGCATTCCGAAGCGCCACGGCCTGGGCGTCCTGAGGCGGATTGAGCTGCGTCTCAAGGTCGTCGTACCAGAAGAGCGAGACGCCATCGTAGGTGGGCTTCGGCTCGCCGTTGTGGGCCTCGGGCAAGGTGAGATGCTGGACATAACGACGGAGGTGCTTGGTGTTCGAGAACAACGGGCCGTGGCTCTCGGCCCAGTAGTTCTGAAACTCCGCCATCGTGCGGTTGTCCGGGTTCTTCAGGGCCGGCGCCGCGACCTTAATCATGTCGTGCCTCCGAGGGGCTACATCCCACCGATGGGGTCAGCTTCGTGTGTCGTGATGGTGCCTGCAATCGAGCAGTCAGGCAATCAGGCAGAAGGGCAATTGCTCGTTGCTGAGCCCGGCTAATCGCGAGGCAGCAGTGAGCGGAGCTCCGCCAAATCGGCTTCCGGCCAGTCCTCGTTGGCGTAGTCAAGGCGGGTCACGATGATCGTGTCGTAGCCGCAATCGGCCAGTCGCTGCAGACGGGCGGCAGCCTCCTCGGGCGGGCAGATCAGGTTGAAGCGCCCCGATTCGTCCAGCTCTTCGTACGGCGCGCGCAGGTTGACGTTCACCGTGGCGCAGATCAGCCGGCCCGTGCCGCCGAGGTCTCGATAACGCTGCGCGCCCTGGCGCAGGAAGGCGAGGCCGCTGAAGCCGGACGCCATCCAGCCCTCGTACTGCTCGGCAGCGCGCTTGATCCACCGGTCGCTGATGCCGGCGGCGAGGACGATCGGTACCTTGCCCTGCACGTTGGGCCAGGGGTGGATGTTGACGTTGTCTACGGTCTCGCCGTTGAGCAGGCGCTTGATTTTTGCGGTGTTGTCGCGCAGGAGTTTGAAGCGGTCGGCGAAGCTGGTGCCGGTGGCCTCGAAGTCCTTCGGCGTCGAGCCGGAGCCGAGGCCTGCGACGAAGCGGCCGCCGCTGAGCCCGTACAGGGTCTGCAGGCGAACCGCGAGCTCGACGGGCGAGCGATGCGGCACCTGGACGACGCATGTGCCGATTTCGACGCGCGTCGTACCGGCGGCGGCCGCCGCAATCAGCGCCATGGAGTCGTAGCCGGCGAACTCGTTGCGGCCGATGGATTCGCCCATGTAGATGGCGTCGTAGCCGAGACGCTCCAGCATGGCGGCGCGGGCCATGATCTCCTGGGCGGTCTGAGCTTCGCCGTTGGCACGCCGGGTGGGCAGGTTGATGCCGAGTTTCATTGTGAGGGCTTTCTAGGGAATGCCAGGATGCTCTGGCGTCTGATACTAGCGGGCTTCCTGTCACAGTGATCGTAGCCCCTGATAGGCTGCTTCATGATAATTCGTTCCAAATCCAGGAGAGGCAACGCGAGGATGAGTAGAGTCACACAACTTGGATATCTCGGGATCGGCGTCAGCGACATCGCTGCGTGGCAGGATTTCGCAACTAACGTCCTTGGCCTTCAGTCCGCCGGTACGGATCCTGATGGCACGCTCTATTTGCGGATGGATGAGAACCACCACCGATTTGCCCTCCACCCGAATGGCTCCGACGACATCCTCTATGCGGGTTGGGAGACGCAGGATGAACCTTCTTTGAGGCAGATTGCTGCTCAGCTTGAGTCGCAGGGGGTCAAAGTCGCCTGGGCGAGCGCAGCGGAGGCGAGGGAGCGTCGAGTGATGGGTCTGATAAAGGTGCAGGACCCTGACGGCATTGCGAATGAGGTCTACTATGGCCCGCTGATCGAATTCGAGCGCCCCTTCCAATCTCCACGCGCGATCGGCGGTTTTGAGACTGGCAGTATGGGACTAGGTCACTACGTGATCGCCGTGACCGACTACCATGCCAGTCTCAACTTCTATCGGGACGGTCTGGGTCTCCTGATCAGTGATTTCATCGAGTATGAAGACACGTCCAAGGAAGAAGAACGCGTCGTGTTTCTCCATTGCAACCCGCGTCACCACTCGGTCGCTTTCTTCCAGTGGGAGTCTCCAAAGCGTCTAATGCACTTCATGCTCCAGCTGCGCAGCCTGGACGATGTCGGCATCACCCACTACCTCTGCCAGGATAGGCGTGTCCCAATCGCGATGAGCCTGGGCCGCCACACGAACGACCATATGGTGTCGTTCTATATGGAGACTCCATCCGGCTTCGAGGTCGAGTATGGCTTCGGGGCGAGGGAGATCGATGACTCCGTCTGGGGAGCGCAACTCCATCGTGCGCCCAGCATCTGGGGGCACCGGCGCCAAAGCGCGACGCCCTTGCTTCCCGAATCCACCTAGGAGATGCGCCCGTCTCTTGCGACCCGCCGGAGAGCAGACACTACTCCCGGAACGTCACCTCGACGAGAGGCGACTGCTCAACCATCGTGTCGAGGTCGTCTCGACCCCAGTTCTTCGAGACCTCGGCGAGGACGTTACGCCGCTCCGTCGGGTCGTTAATGGGACGTGCCGTGGCGGGAAGGTCGGCCTTGACGCTCTCCTTGAGGTGGAAAGTGAAGTCGGGATGGGCCTCCAGGTTCATCAGCCAGCGTCGCTTCTGAGGACGCGGGTAGCCGGAGATGTACACGTGGCCGTTGATGGCATGGAACGCAATCTCGATGCGCCGCGGCTCCCCGGACTTGCGACCGGTCGTGGTGATGTCGATTGTGCCGCCCTTGCTGAGGGCTTCCTTCACTGCTGCGTCCATGAGTACCTCCGTCTTCTTTGTGCCCATCATAGGCATCCCAGTGCAGCGTTTGGAGCACTTCGTAGCGCTAGACTCTCTCGACGTGATTGCCATGTGCGACGACAGCTTGCCGGGTGCCTATCTAGCGATCGAAACGACGCGACTTCGGTTGGTCTGGATGTCGCCGTCGTTTATGAAAGCGTCGCTGGAAGGGCGCGACGCCGAGGCTGCGGCGATCCTCGGTGCGTCATTGCCGCATAACTGGCCCGACAGTGAGACCCGACGACGTTTGGAAACGCGACTGGCGCAAATGGACGAGGAGCCGGACACGGCGGAGTGGCTCTTGCGGGCTATCGTCAACGAAGAACAACGGGTAGTCGGGATAATCAACTTTCATGGCCGGCCGGATGAGCTTGGCCGCGCCGAACTCGGATACAGGATCTTCCCTCAGTTCCGCCGACACGGGTATGCCTCCGAAGCAGCGATGGGGATGATGTCATGGGCCAATCAGCACCACGGCATCGAGACCTTTGTAGTCAGTGTCTCGCCTGGGAACGAACCGTCTCTCCGCATGGCCGCAAAGCTTGGATTTATGCGTGTCGGTAGCCAGATAGACCCTGTCGACGGCGAGGAATGGGTCTTCGAGTTCACATGGCCCTCCTCGCATCCAACGAGGCGATAGGACGCCGAGGGATTCTGCGAATATCGTGGCGCGGATGTCCGTGACCGGTTGCCGTGGCGCGCCCTCTCGTTTACGTTAAGATACGACTGACTCGCAACCACCACCCTCAGGAGGACTATCGATGCTCAGCGCCCAGGACAACGAGCTTCTTACCCGCACCGGTCCCGGCACTGCCATGGGCGACCTGTTTCGTCGCTTCTGGCAGCCAGTGATGCTGCCGGAAGAGCTTCCGGAGGGGGACTGCCCGCCCGTGCGCATCCGCGTCCTTGGCGAGGACCTCGTCGCCTTCCGGGATACGGCAGGCAAGGTCGGGTTCTTCGCGCAGGCATGCCCCCACCGCGGCGCCTCGATGTTCTTCGGTCGCAACGAGGAAGAAGGGCTGCGCTGCGTCTACCACGGCTGGAAGTTCGATGTCAGCGGCGCCTGCGTCGACATGCCGTCTGAACCGGCCGAGAGCAACTTCAAGAACAAGGTGCGCATCCGCGCCTATGCAGGCGCCGAGCACGCCGGCATCATCTGGATCTACATGGGGCCGCCGGAGAAGCAGCCCGGCCTGCCGGTATACGAGTGGACGACGCGCGACCTGCCCAACCTCAAGGTCTACAAGTGGCAGCAGGATGCCAACTACACCCAGAGCGTCGAAGGCAACATCGATACGGCTCACATCGGCTTCCTGCACCGCACCTTCTCTAGCGTGGGCATGAACCGCGGCATCAACCCTGACGAAGGCCCGCTGCTCCAGATCCAGGAGACGGACTTCGGGTTCATTTACGGCGGCCGTCGCAACACGAGGGACAACCCGGAAGGTCGCTTCTACTGGCGCATGACGCCCTTCGTGCTGCCGACCTTCACTTCGATCCCTTCGGCGACATGGGACGGCTCCGGCATCTTCGTGGTGCCGCGCGACGACGAGACCTGCTGGTGGTTCACGGTCTCGCCGCCAGGGTATCGCGCGGCCGCCGGCTCGCCCGACAACGAGTACGTCGAACTCATTCCGGGCACGTGGCGCCAGAAGGCGAACTCCGACAACGATTACCTGATCGACCGCGAGATGCAGAAGACGCATAACTACACGGGCCTGCGCGGCAATCGCATCCAGGACGCCATGGTCACCGACACGATGGGCAAGATCATGGACCGTACGGCCGAGCACCTCGGCACGACCGACCTTGCCGTGATCTACATGCGCCGAGCCCTGATGAAGATGGCGCGACAGCTGCAGGAAGGCATCGAGCCGCCGATCCTCAAGGACGCCTCGCTGTTCCGCGTGCGTCCGGTCGACATCGTCACGGACCAGCCGGAGATGGTGCCGATCTGGCAGGCGGACTACGCGGACCACCGCAAGCAGCCCATCGCGGTCAAGGCACAGGCGTAGCGCGACAGAATCGGCGCAGCCCCCTGCCCTAGCGGGGGTGTCGAAATTCCGAAGGGAGAAGGACATGCTCAGTCAGCAAGACAACGAGCTCCTGTCGCGCGTCGGCCCCGGCACGCCTATGGGCGAGATGATGCGGCAGTACTGGATACCAGCCGTGCGCGCCGACGAGCTCCCGAGCCCGGATTGCCCGCCGGTGCGCATCAAGCTCCTCGGCGAAGAGCTGATCGCGTTCCGAGTCACCTCGGGCGCGGTCGGGCTGATGCAGAACGCCTGCCCCCACCGCGGCGCTTCGATGTTCTTTGGGCGTAACGAGGAAGAGGGCCTGCGCTGCGTCTACCACGGCTGGAAGTTCGACGTGACCGGATCCTGCGTCGACATGCCTTCCGAGCCGGCCGAGAGCAACTTCCGTAGCAAGGTTCACGCGAAGGCTTATCCGTGCCGGGAGCGCTACGGCGTGATCTGGGCCTACATGGGCCCGCGCGAAGAGCCGCCGCCCCTGCCGGAGCTCGAAGGCAACATGCACGAGGAGTACTCGATCAGCGTGCTCTATCGCGCCAACAACTGGATGCAGGGCATCGAGGGCGAGCTGGACACGATCCACGCCGCTTTCCTGCACAGCGCGCCGAACCGGGTGCGCGTCGCGGAGCCGGGCACCTTCGCGTACTACACGCGGCAGTCCATGCACGGCGACTTCAGCGTGCGGGAGACGGACCACGGCACGTCCTACGGCATGTACCGCCCGGCCGAGGAGGACACCTCCTACTGGCGCGTCGGCCACCTGTTGTTCCCGTTCTACGCCATGCCGCCTGGCGCCAGCAACCTCGGTGAGGACGCGCGTTTTCTCGCTTACGTGCCGATGGACGACTACAACACGCTGGAGTGGTCGGTAGGTGTGCGCGCGCCGGCAGTCGCGGCGCAGGGCACGTTCGGCCGGGAGTACATCCCGAACGGCACCGGCTGGTTTGAGCGATTCCGCATCGAGCAGAACCTGCAGAACGACTTCAAGATCGACCGCGAGGCCCAGAAACGGGGCGATAGCTATACGGGCATCCCGGGCATCCGCCAGCAAGACATGGCGATGACCGAAACGATGGGCCCGATCATGGACCGCACGAACGAGCACCTGGGCACTACCGACCAGATGATCATTCGCACCCGCCGACGCTACATCGCGGCGGCGAAGGCACTGCAGGAGCAGGGCGTGACACCGCCGGGCGTCGACAACCCGAAGGCGTACCACCAGCGCTCCGGCTTGATCATCCTGCCGCGCAGCGTCGACTGGTGGGAGGGCACGAAGGAGCTGCGTGAGCGCTTCGACGTGCCGGTCGGTCAGACAGTGGAATCGCCGGCGGGCTAACCGAAGCCGCGAGGAGATTCTCTGTAGCGGTCCGGCATGCCGGGCCGCTACAGCTTACGGACCGCCTCAGCGATACCGGCGCCGTAGGCCTTGACCTCGCCGCTTGGAAACGCCAGCGTGTCCACCGTGCGCAGGAAGACCTCCGAGATGCCGGCTGCCGCCAGCCGTTGCAGCGACTCGATGGCGTCGTCCGGCGTCCCGATGATGCCGACAACGTCCGCGATCTGCTGCCGCAGCGCCACCGGCACCGTTTCTGCCGCAGCGATGGCAGCGCTCTGGTCCTCCGTGTGCATCGGGTCCGGGTAGAGCTCCTTCAGCGCCTGCGGCGTCCCGATACCTCCTGCGTCGATCCCGTGGGCGGCGAGCCATTCCGGCTGGTCCAATCGCAGCACGAGCAGCGGTCCTGCGTCTCGCAGCGCTTCCTCGCGCGTAGGCCGGAGACAGGTCAGCACACTCACGCACAGACCGAGCTGCGCCGGGTTGCGGCCGGCTGCCTTCGCGCCTTCGGTGACCAGGTCTCGTGCCTGCTGCCAGCGCCGCGGTTCCATCGAGCCGGCCATGAGCAAGCCGTCTGCCACTTCGCCGGCCAACCGCGTCGTGCGCGGGCCCGCCGCCGCGAGGTAAACCGGGATCCGGCGACCGCCCGTTCGCATGCGGCTTTCGACGCCGGGAATGGCATTCCATTCGCCCGCGATCAGCGCCCGCAGTTGTGTGATCGACTCGCGCATCTGCTTCGTCGTGGCCTCTGGCAGTGCGGCGAGATTCACCGCGCTGGAGCCGCGACCGATCCAGACCTGCACCCGGCCTGGCGCCACGTCGTCCACAGTCGTTGCTGCGTTCGCGATCACGGAGACGTGTCGCGTCACAGGGTTGGTGACCGCGGTGATCAGTTTGATGCGGCTCGTGGCGGCGGCGGCGAGGCCCATGGTCACGAACAGGTCCCGGTTGATCATCTGCGAATCGAGGTAGCCGATGCCGTCGAAGCCGGCCTGTTCGACCTCCCGCGTGAACGCGATGACGTCGTTAACAGGAGCGTAGGGGGAGACTCGTAGGTATACCTGCATGACGGGGACGGTAACAGATAACAGAGAGGAGATAACACGCTTGCCTGGCGCCCTTCTGTTATCTGCTGTCCGTCATCTGTTAGTGGCCGGATAGGGCAGGGAGGATGCTATTCTTGGCCGCGCAATCACAGAGGAGGAACGTCTTGGAGTATCGACAGCTCGGCAAGTCCGGCCTCAGGGTTTCCGCCCTTGGCCTCGGCTGTAACCCGTTTGGCAACGAGGTCGACAAGGCCGGCGCCGCGAACATCGTCAGCGCCGCCATCGACAGCGGCATCACCTACTTCGACACCGCTAACACTTACTTCGCCGGCCGCTCCGAGGAATACCTCGGCGCTGCCCTGGTGGGCCGTCGCGACGACGTGATCGTCGCCACGAAATTCGGGAACAAGGCGGGACCGGGTCCCAACGACACCGGCACCTCGCGCAAGCACATCATGAAGGCCGTTGAGGACAGTCTGCGCCGCCTGCAGACCGACTACATCGACGTGTACCAGATCCACAGCCCGGACCGCAGCGTGCCCATCGGCGAGACAATGCAGACGCTCGACGACCTCGTGCGCTCCGGCAAGGTGCGCTACATCGGCTGCAGCAACATGATGGAGTGGGAGATCGAGCAGGCCCAGGGCTTCGCCCGCGCCAACGGCCTGACGGAGTTCGCCTCCGCACAGGACTTCTACAACATCCTCTATCGCGACATCGAGAAGCGCATGGAGCCGTACTGCGTGAAGACCGGGCTCGCCATGATCCCGTACTTCCCTCTGGCCGGCGGGCTACTCGGTGGTGTGTTCCGTCGCGATGTCACGCCGGAGCCGGGCTCTCGCGCCGCCATCCGCCCGACCTTCAAGGCCTGGGACTCCGACCGTAACTGGACGGTGCAGGAGCGCCTGATCGACTTCTGTGCCAAGCGCGGCTGGTCTTTGCCCCAGATGTCGATTGCCTTCCTGCTCTCGCGCCCGGCCATGGCAACCGTCATCGCCGGCGCAGACCGCCCGGAGCACGTGGTCGAAAACGTCAAGTGCCTCGACGTGAAGTTCACGCCAGAGGACCTCGCCGAGCTCGATCGCCTGACGCTGGTCGAGGAAGACCGCACCCTGGCGCCGATCTACCAGCACACGAAGGGCGAGCTGCACTTCTAACAGCGCTGAGTGCGGATTCAGAACCGGTCTTTCGCCTGGGCAGGGACTCCCCTGCGCAAATTCGCAAGGCGTCCGCGCATAACTCGCCATGCGCGGATGCCCGCGGCGTAGCGCGTGTACTCGGCCCTCTGTACGCTGCACTCGAAACCTCACTTGACGCGCGAGTCGCTTCGGACCTCGTGCTGACCTTCTAGAACAGGACACTTCCCTTGATCCGTAGCTTCAATGGCAAGACGCCCAAGATTCACCCAGAAGCCTTCGTAAGCGAAGCCGCTTACGTCGTCGGCAACGTCGAGATCGGCGCCGGCAGCAGCGTCTGGCCCGGCGCGGTGATTCGCGGCGACGCCGATATTCCGATCGTCATCGGTCAGAACACGTGCGTCCAGGACAACACGACAATCCACTGCGACGGCCGCGGCGCCCGCATCGGCGATAACGTCGTCATGGGGCATAACGTCCTCTGCCACGCCGACATCGTCGGCAACAACGTAACGATTGCCAATGGCGCCACTGTGTCCAACTCCACGGAGATCGGCGATGGCAGCGTGATCGCCGCCGGCGCCGTGCTGGTCGATGGCAGCAAGGTGGCGGCGAACGTGATCATGGTCGGCGTGCCGGCGAAGGAACGAGGCCCGGTCTCGGAGTCGCAGGCCGAGCGCTTCAAGAAGACGGCGGAGCACTACGCGGAGCTTGGGCGTCGCTACAAGGCAGAGGGGCTGGAATAACCCGCGGAGAGGCCCATCGCGGTCCATCCGGGGACAGGTCTTGGACGGCTGTCGAGGCGCGTATGTTCCCGGGTGTGTTCCAATGATTACGGCACCGACGCCAGATTCGTTCTGTCCAGCGTTGGTATGGGACTTGAGTAGAGCGGCTCCATGGCCCATGATCACCTGCTAGAGTTGCTAACAATTAAGCGAGCTGTGAATGGCTGATTTTCCCAAGGTTGTCGTTACAGGTGTCGGAATGGTGACGCCGTTGGGTCTCGATGCGGCCTCCAGCTGGTCGGCGATGCTGGCCGGCACATCCGGTACGGGACCAATTACGCAGTTCGATGCGACGGACTGTGATGTTCAGGTGTCCGGCGAGGTGAAGAATTTTGTGCCGGAAGACCTCATGGACCGGCGCACGGCGAGACGTTCGGGCCGCCACACCCAGATGGCGGTCGTGGCAGCGCGCGATGCCGTCAAGTCGGCGAACCTCGTTATCAACGACACGAACCGGGACGCCATCGGCGTGATCATCGCCAGTAGCGGCGCCCTGCAGCTCATCGGCGAACAGGAGCTCGTGGCGGAGTCGCGCGGCATCGGTCGCGTCGACCCTTTGACCGTGCCGCGGGTAGGACAGTACAGCTCGGCCGTGCGCGTAGGCCGCCTGCTTGAAGTACGCGGACCCAACTCCAGTGTGAACAGCGCCTGCGCGTCCGGTGGCGACGCCATCGGCCAGGCCCTCAACCTGCTGCGTCTCGGGTACGCCGACTGCATGATCGCAGGGGGCGCAGAGGCAATGATCGGCCGCGTCGTGGTGTCCTCGCTGGCCGGCCTCGGTGCGCTCACGAAGACGTGGAACCACAACCCGACCCAGGCATCCCGACCATTCGATGCCAACCGCAGCGGTTTCGTTCTGGGCGAAGGCGCCGGCCTGCTGGTGCTTGAGACCGAGGAATTCGCCCGGCGTCGCGGCGCTCCGATCATCTGCGAGCTCGCGGGTGCAGCCTGGTCCTTCGACGCGACAGACGACACGGCGCCGGACGCGGACGGTCAGGCGCTGGCCATGAGCCGCGCCCTGCAGAACGCGGCCCTGACCATGGACGACGTGAACTACATCAATGCCCACGGCACGTCTACACAGCTCAACGACAAGACCGAGACGGCCGCGATCAAGAAGGTGTTCGGCGAGCGTGCCTACGGCATCGCCGTCAGCTCCACGAAGTCGATGACCGGTCACCTGGCGGCAGCCGCGGGGGCTGTCGAGGCGGGCGTCGGCGTACTGACGATCCGCGACCAGATCATCGCCCCAACGATCAACTACGAGACGCCCGACCCGGCCTGCGACCTGGACTACGTGCCGCTGAAGGCGCGTAAGGCCAACGTCGACGTCGCGATGTCGAACGCCTTTGGTCTCGGGGGCCAGAACACCTGTCTGGTCCTCAAGCGCTACACGAACTAGGTATGACCTACATCGCCTGGATGAACCAGGGCGTCCTTGCGCGCGAGCAGGTAGGTGGCAAAGGCGCATCCCTCTCCAACCTGGCCAACGCCCGCTTCAACGTGCCATTGGGCTTCTGTGTGACGGCGGAGGCCTACCGCCACTTCTCAGAGCACAACGGCCTGGACGCGAGAATCGAAGCAATCATGAAAGCGATCGATCCGGCCCAGACCGGCTCCATCGCCGAAGCAGCGCGCGAGATCGAGACACTGGTCGGCGAAGTACCGCTGCCGGAGGATCTGCGAGCCGCCGTGTCCGAGGCCTATGCCGCCCTGATGGCGCAGCAAGACATGCCATGCGCCGTGCGCTCCTCGGCCATCTCCGAGGACGGCAGCGCGGCGTCGTTTGCGGGCCTGTATGAGACTTACCTCAACGTGCGTGGCGAGAACGACATCCTGGACCGCCTGCACCGATGCTACGTTTCGCTTTGGGCGGAACGCGCCGTAGGCTACCGGGCGCGACACGGCGGTGGCCATGACGAGTCGATGGCCGTGGTGGTGATGGGTCTCGTCCCGGCCGAGAGCTCCGGCATCGCCTTTACGGCCCATCCGGTTACTGGCTCGCGCGACACGGTCGTGATCAACTCGAGCTGGGGCCTGGGTGAAGCCATCGTCTCGGGGCGCGTGACGCCGGACTCCTTCATGGTGGCCAAGGGCACGTGGCAGATTGAGGAGCGCGAGATCTATCCCAAGGACATCGCGACCCATCCCCATGGCGATGGCACCATCGATGCCCCGGTCGAACCGGAGAAGCGCGAGCAACCATCGTTGACGGACGAGCAGGTGCAGGAAGTCGCCCGGTTAGCGGCGCGCGTCGAGGAACACTACGGTTCGCCCCAGGACGTCGAGTGGGCCCTGGCGAGCGACGTCCTTTACCTCTTGCAGTCTCGACCGATCACGACACTCTGATCCTGTCGGGCGCTCTAGCCGATAATGTCCTTGATGACACCCGTTCTGTTCTTTCTCGCCGGCCTGCCACTCGTGTTTCTGGCCAATCGACTTGTCATGGATCTGACGAGCTTCGAAGAAGACCTCGTCGATGAGGCAGACGCGAGTGCATTGCCGTGGCAGCAGGGCGCGTGGCCTGCGCGGGTACGTTGGGCCACGCTGTTGGGCCTGCCGGTACTGATGGCTGTCGCGGCCGCCCGCTTTGACCCGGTGCAGGCCGCCGTCGTGTCGATGGTCGTTGCAGCTCTACTGGTCATAACCGCGACCGACATGCTGCGATTCCGGGTGCCCAATGCGATCACGTATCCAGGAACGGTCGCCGTGCTCGCTGCGGCACTCCTCATGCCTGACGGCCGCATCGGCGATGCCATTCTGGCGGCGCTGGTCGGTGGCGGGGTGTTCTTCATTCTCGCCGTGATCACGCGTGGCGGTATCGGCCTGGGGGATGTAAAGCTCGCGGTGCTGATCGGGGCTGCTCTGGGACTGCAGGTGGCGTACCAGGCCCTGATTTACGGCGTTATCGCGGCGGCGGTGGTCATGGGCATCATGCTCGTTGCGGGCATCGTCAGCCGGCGACAGGCCGTGCCGTACGCGCCCTTCCTATCGCTGGCAGCCATCGTCATGCTGCTCATGCAGGGTGGGTCATTCGTCCGGCTCTAGGCCTTGTTTGGCGTGTTGCCAGTCCTGCCATCGCATTAGAATGAGGGCGATGACAGCCCCTCGCGACGATTCGGAGCACCTCGCTATCCATTGCGTCCACCTGATCAGGCCATCCGGTCGCAGCATGGAGCCGGAGACGCTGTGTGGCCATCCCGCGCGCGAGGGGCAGAAGTGCATCGGTCCTTTCCTGCACGACCTGCCGACCGACTGTGGGCTGTGGGAACCTCATCCCGACCGTCACCTCATCGCCATCCCGATGCCGGACCGCTGGCAGGGCAGGCGGCGACGCGGCGGCTACGACATGCAACGTGGCTGGTAGGAGGCACAGGTGGAATCGACGGAACGCAAGCCCCCCGGTCGCGGCATCGAAGTCAAGCTCATCGACCATACGCAGGACCCCGTGCGCGCCCTGTACCTGGCGTATCGGGTCGCCTATTCTGCCCTGACGCCGATTCAGATCGAGCAGCGCATCGAGGACGAGCGCATCACCCGTGAGCAGATGGAGGAGTTCATCCGCCAGCGCCTCGAGACGGGTCATGCCTCGCCGCTGGAGCAGGTGTGGTTCGTGTTCGGCATCTCGGGCGTGACGCGGGCTTTCAGCCACCAGTTCGTCCGCCACCACATCGGCATCAGCTTCGAGCAGCAGAGTCAGCGCTACGTCACCTTCAAGGATGGTGAGTTCCCCTACACGGTCCCCGAGTCCGTCAAGAAGGCCGGTCTGGAAGAGGACTTCAACGCCGAATTCGACAACCTCGCCGCGCTGTACGATCGCCTCGTTAAGGCGGGCGTGCCGGCAGAGGATGCGCGCTTCGTGCTGCCCAACGCTACGAACACAAACTTCAAAGTAACGGTGAACTTCCTGGAGCTGCTGCACATCGCCGACCTGCGCCTTTGCACACGAGCGCAGTGGGAGTTCCGCAAGGTGGTCGCGTTGATGCGGGCCGAGGTAATGCGGCAGCTACCGGAATTCGGTAAGTACCTGCAGCCCAAGTGCGGCGAGCAGCGCATGGGCTACTGCGACGAACCCTACGGCGACTATGAGCGCTGCCCCATAGGCCGCAAGCGCCCGCACAAGAAGGACCTCTTCGCCATCTACGAGGCCCACCGCCGCGGCGACTTTCTTCCCGTGGAGGTCGCAACATCCAGCAACGAAGGGCTGGACGAAAATGACTTCCGGGTGATTGAAAATGAGGATGCGAGCGTGTAGTGTGGTGTATACGGTGATGTATACAGCATGAAGATGGTCAGAAAGCAATTCTACATAACGGACGAGCAAGACGCTACGCTCAAACAGCTTGCCAAAAGCACCGGCGTCACGGAAGCAGAGCTGGTGCGGATGGCGCTCAATCATCTGACAGATAACGTCACCTACACAGCAGAAGCTCCAGAGAGCAACAAGCGTTTGCGGGAGACGGCACTTATGGACCGTTACACAACCAGCAAAGACGAAACGGACACCCTGGCTTCGGCACAAGGGCTTCTAGAAGACAGCGCCTGGCAGCAGGAGCTGGCCTTCATGCGCTCTCTAGGTGATAAAGAGTTGGGAAGTGCCGGCGGCGCGGCATGGCGGTTTGATCGCGAAGAGGTTTATGAGGAACGCCTCGGTAAGATTCTTCGTCGACACTAACGTCATCGCCTACGCCTACGATGTCAGGGAGGACGGCCGCCGCGAGCGGGCCCAGGAAGTGCTCGCGACGCTTTATGCGGCCGGCACAGCTGCCATTAGCACGCAGGTGCTGAGCGAGCTGTACAGCACGATGACACGGCCTCGCAGTCTCAACCTGCCGCAAGATGTAGCTGAGAGGAGCGTGTTGAACTATCTGCGCTCTTGGCGCGTGTTCGACGTGCGGCCGATGCATGTGCTCGAGGCAATGCGTGGTGTACGAGAGCACAAGCTCAGCTACTACGATGCGCTGATCTGGGCGACGGCGCGGTTGAACGGCGTCCCATTCCTGCTCAGCGAGGACGGTCAGGACAGGCAATATCTTGATGGTGTGCGCATCCTGAACCCGTTGGCCTCCGACTTCGATCTGGCGTCTTTACAGTGACCGACCGTCTGGTTGCGTCCTACTGGACCCTGGCTGGTGCTCCGTTTGGTCACCCTGCCCGCTGGTCGCTGGAGGAGCGCGTGAGGGCTGCCGCCTCGGCCGGATTCTGGGGCATCGGCATGCACTTCGAGGACTACCGCGCGATGCGGGCGCGTGGCGTCACAGATAACGAGGTGCGCCATGTCATCGAGCGCCACGGCATCGCCGTGGACGAGATCGAGTTTCTCTCCGGATGGTCGTCGGATGACGCGCATGTTCTGTCAGTGGCGCAAGAAGCAGAGGCGTGGCTCTTCCAACTCGCCGATGCAGTGGGTGCTCGCCAACTCAACGTTGGCTGCTCTGAATCTCGTGAGAAGCCGGTGCCTGTCGAGCGCATGGCCGAACGCTTCGGGGCGCTGTGCGAGCGCGCCAATCGACATAATCTCGTTGTGGCAATCGAATTTCTGCCCTGGTCGGGCATTCCGGACGCGGAGACGGCTTGGCGGGTGGTTGAGGCGCTCCGGGGCACCGAACGCAGGCATCCTGCTCGATAGCTGGCACTTCTTCCGCGGCAACCCGGATTTCGACGCTCTGAAAGCGATTCCTTCCGAGCGCATCGTTGGCCTACAGATAAACGACGGTCCGGCCGTGCCCATTGGCGAGATCCGCGAGGAGACGCGCCATGGCCGGCGCCTTCCCGGCGAAGGGGATTTCGACCTTGGGCGATTCGTCAGTGTCGTGCGTCAGATGGGCGTACAAGCGCCGTGGGCGGTCGAGGTCATGTCTGCTCTCCAGGCCTCGCTGCCCGTGGACGTCGCAGCACGGTCGGCATTCGAGAGCACTCGCCGCGTCCTTGCGGTGTAGAATATCGCCCGTAAAGACCGAAGCAGTGAGGACTATCAACCGTGCCAGAAAAGCTCATCATCTACACCACCCCCAACTGCAGCGCCTGTGATAACGCGCTGGCCGACCTCACGGCCGACGGCGTCGACTTCGAAGAGCGCAACGTGATGAAGAGCAAGCAGTACTACGACGAGGTGCTGAAGTACTCCGTCAACGTGCCCGTGATCATCCAGCCCGACGGCAAGGTCGAGTACGGCTGGAAGGGCAACCACGGCTGCGCCATCTTCTAGGCGCGCATCTAATCTCCAACCAACTCCGAGTGGTGTCCCCTTTGATCGGCCGAGAGCTGAATCCCGACCTCAAAGGGTACGTTCTCCGATTCTGAAACCACTTCGTAATCGCGTGGCCCATCGTTCACGTGCAGTCTGCAGGGCGCACTGCGTATCATAGGTGTGTCGTGCGCCTCGGCGCGGTCGATCTGGTGTTGGCGGGCGGATGGGAGGAGACGGGTGTTCCTGACGGACCTGCTCTATAAGTTCTATGAGCGGCGCCTCGAATCGGAGGTGCGGCACGGTAGCATGCCAAAGCACGTCGGCGTAGTCCTGGACGGCAACCGCCGCTTCGCCAAGAAGCGCGGCATGCTCGATATCGGTGCGGGCCACCGCGCCGGCGCCGACAAGGCCGAGGAGCTCGTGCGGTGGTGCGATGCACTTGGTGTGCCGTGCATCACCGTTTGGGTGCTCTCCGTCGATAACTTCAAGCGCAGCCCGGAAGAGATGCACAGCATCTTCCAGATCGTCGAAGACAAAGTGGCTGCGCTCGGGAAGGCGGAGCACCGCAACTCCCAGCGCCGCATCCGGGCTGTCGGCCGCCTCGACTTGCTGCCGCAGGAGACGCAGGACGCCATTGCCCGTGTCGAGACGGAGACCGCCGACAACGGCCCATATGACCTCATGATTGCCATCGGCTACGGCGGCCGCGAGGAGATCACAGACGCGGTCAAGCGCATGATCGCCGACCGCGTGCGTCGCGGCGACTCGCTCGAAGGCATCGCGGAGGGTCTGGAGCCGGATGAAATCGGTCGCTACATGTACGCGGCCGATGTACCGGACCCGGACCTGATCATTCGCACGTCCGGAGAGCTTCGCCTTTCGGGCTTCCTGCTCTGGCAGAGCGCCTACAGCGAGTACTACTTCTGCGACGTCTACTGGCCGGAGTTCCGCAAGATCGACTTCCTGCGTGCCATTCGGTCGTATGCCAGCCGGCAGCGTCGCCGGGGTGGGTAATTTCATCGATAGCGCCCCTGGATTTGGCTCTGCATGTGAATTAACCAACATAAGCGCATAAAAAGTTGCTTATTGTTGACAAAGGTCCTTGGCGTTAGCTACGGTAAGGACGTGGAAAGCACCAGGGAACAAATACTGCGCTACGTGCGCGGCCGTCGCGAGACGACCGTCGCTCAGCTTGCCGATTCGTTGCACCTGAGCCAGCAGGCGGTGCGCCGCCATCTGGACGGATTGCGTGCAGACGGTCTGGTTGACGTAAAGCAGGAACGCCATGGTGTCGGCCGGCCCACGCTGCTGTTCTACACGACAGAGCGAGGCGAGGAGCTGGCGGGTCGAACCTATCTGCAGATGCTGACGCGTCTGTTCAAGCATCTGGAAAAGCTGGACGCCTCGCAGGTTAGCGGCGCGGACGGACACCAGGTGCTGGAGCAGGTGTTCAGCGGCATCGCTACGGAGATGGCGGCCGACCACGTGGGCGAGGTGCACGGCGCCACGCTGGGCCAGCGCATCGATGAGGCCAGCAAGGCACTCGAGCGCGAGGGCATCGTCGATAGCTGGGAGAAGCTGGACAACGGCACGTATCAGATTGTTAACGAGGAGTGCCCGTACCTGCGCCTGGCCGAGCTGAGCGACGCCGCGTGCAAGTCCGACAAGCGGAGCATCGAGTTGCTGATTGGCGCCGAGGTCGAGCAGACCCTGCGCATCGTGGATGGCGCGCCTATGTGCGAGTACATCGTGCGGCCGCAGCCCGTTACGCTTCTCGATGAACAAGACATAGCAGAATCGGTTAAGGAGAACGGATGACGAGCAACGGGGCAGTGCTGGAGGTCAAAGACCTCGAAGTCACCGTCGAAGGCAAGCAGATTCTTGAACGGCCTGAGCCTCACGGTGCCAGCAGGAGAAGTACACGCCATCATGGGGCCGAACGGCTCCGGCAAGAGCACGCTGGCCAATACCTTGATGGGCCACCCACGCTACGTGGTGACGGGCGGCCAGATCCTCCTCAAAGGCGAGGACGTCACAAACCTGCCGCCGGACGAGCGCGCTCGCAAGGGCATGTTCCTCGCGATGCAGTACCCGACTTCGATTCCCGGCGTGACGATGGTCAACTTCCTGCGCGCCGCGCTGAAGGCCGTGCAGGGTCAGGACGTCCCGGTGCGGGAGTTCCGCCAGCGGCTGCAGGAAGCCATGGGTGTCCTCAAGATGGACGAGTCCTTCGCCCGACGCTACGTCAATGAAGGGTTCTCCGGCGGCGAGAAGAAGCGGGCCGAAGTGCTGCAAATGAGTCTGCTGCGGCCGGCGATGGCGGTGATGGACGAGACCGACTCGGGGCTCGACATCGATGCTCTTCGTACGGTTTCGGAAGGCATCAACGCGCTGCGTAACGACGAAATGGGCATCCTGCTCATTACTCACTACCAGCGCATACTGAACTACGTAACGCCCGACCACATTCACGTCCTGTACAAGGGACGCATCGTGCGCTCCGGCGGTCGCGACCTCGCGGCTGAGCTGGAGGAAAAGGGCTACGACTGGATTACCAACGCGGTCGACGCGGAGGAAGGTGCAAGCGTATGACGACGACACAGAACCCAAGCGACATCGTCACCGGCTACAAGTACGGCTGGCATGACGCTGACAACAAGCCGATCAACGAAATCAAGAAGGGCTTGAGCAAGGACGTCGTCGCTCAGATCTCAGACTTGAAGGGTGAGCCAGAGTGGATGCGCAAGTTCCGCCTGGACTCCCTGGAGCAGTTCGAGGCCAAGCCGATGCCGGAAGGCTTCTGGGGCGGCAGCATCCAGAATTACGACCTGGACTTCCAGGACATCTACTACTACGTGAAGCCCATGGAAGGCCAGGGCAAGACGTGGGAGGAAGTCCCCGAAGAGATCAAGCGCACGTTCGATAAGCTCGGCATCCCCGAGGCGGAGCGCAAGTTCCTCGCCGGCGTCGGCGCCCAGTACGACTCCGAGGTCGTCTACCACAAGATCCGTGAGGACCTCGAGAAGCTCGGCGTCATATTCACCGACATGGACACGGGCCTGCGCGAGCACCCCGAGATCGTCCAGGAGTACTTCGGTACCATCGTGCCGCCCGGCGACAACAAGTTCGCCGCGCTGAACTCGGCCGTATGGTCGGGCGGTAGCTTCGTCTACGTACCTGCCGGCGTGAAGGTTGATATTCCGCTCCAGGCCTACTTCCGCATCAACACGGAGAACATGGGCCAGTTCGAGCGCACGCTGATCATTGCCGAGGAAGGCTCCTACGTTCACTACGTGGAGGGCTGCACGGCGCCGACCTATAGCAACGACTCGCTGCACAGCGCCGTCGTCGAGATCATCGTCAAGAAGAACGCCCGCGTGCGCTACACGACGATCCAGAACTGGTCCACCAACGTCTACAACCTGGTGACGAAGCGGGCCGCTGCTTACGAGAACGCCGTGATGGAGTGGGTCGATGGCAACCTCGGCTCCAAGATCACGATGAAGTACCCCAGCGTCTACCTGATGGAGCCTGGCGCTCACGGCGAGATCCTCTCGCTGGCCTTCGCCGGCCCCGGACAGCACCAGGACGCCGGCGGCAAGATCGTTCACGTCGCGCCCAACACGACCTCGACGATCATCTCCAAGTCGATCAGCAAGGGCGGCGGCCGCACGAGCTACCGCGGTCTGCTGAAGGTGTACCCGGGCGCCGAGAACGCGAAGTCCACCGTGCGCTGCGACGCGCTGCTGTTGGACGAGGACTCCCGCTCTGACACCTACCCGGTGATGGAGATCGACGAGGAGCAGGTGACTATCGGCCACGAGGCGACGGTGAGCAAGGTGGGTGAGGAGCAACTCTTCTACCTGCAGAGCCGCGGCATCGGCGAAACGGAAGCGACGAAGATGATCGTCAACGGCTTCGTAGAGCCCATCGTCAAGGAACTCCCCATGGAGTACGCCATCGAGCTCAACCGGTTGATTGAGCTGCAGATGGAGGGCTCCGTCGGATAGTTGAGTGGACTAAGAGACTGAGTACGGGACGCTGTAAGGGCGGTTCACGGACCGCCCTTACGTCTCCCTGCAAGATTATGAGCAGGTCCGGGATCGAGCAGCTTCTCTACATGATGGACCGAGCATTCACCGCTGACACGTCCTTCGGGACCTGGCACTCGTTCCTCGTCAACCTGGGCGACGTCACGGATGACGACTGGCTCTGGGTCCCCCAAGGAGGCGAGCGGTCGATCTTCGAGATCGTCCAGCACGCGGGAATGACGAAGTACGCCTACGACAGCCAGGTGTTTGGGGACGGGTCGATGCATTGGGACCGGCCCGGCTCGGTCCCCACCATCGAAGAGACGACACCCCGTGACGAGGTCGTCCGCTGGCTCACGGAAGGTCAGCAGCAGCTTCGGGATCATGTCGCGACGCTGCCAGACGACGCGGAGCTCCAGGTGCTTCGTCCGGATCCCTGGGGCACCGAGCACGAGACGCGCTGGCTGATCACCCAGGTCATCCAGCACGACCTGTACCACGCCGGAGAGCTAAATCACATACGCGCCCTGCGTCATCGCAACGATAACTGGGGCAACGAACCATGAGGCAGGAATGACGACAAGCGTTAATGCGCCAACCATGACCGAAGCTACGGTGCGAGAGATCGCAAGCCGCCACCAGGAGCCCGACTGGCTGCTGGAGCGCCGCCTCGCGGCTCTGCGCGCCTTTGATGCCATGACGATGCCCGACCCTCGCGCTGAAGAGTGGCGTCGTACCGACATCAGCGGCTTCGATTTCGCCGAAGCGCTGTCGCAGACCGTCGCATCGACCATCGAGCGTTCCGGCGAGCCCGGCAAGGCCGTGTTCATCGACCTGCACGAAGCCGCGAATTCACACGAGGCGATCGTCAAGGAGCACCTGCACAGCCTTGTTCTGCCGACAGAGTGGAAGCTCGGGTCGCTGCAGGCTGCAGCCTGGCAGAACGGCGCGCTTATCTACGTCCCACGTGGCGTCGAAGTCGAGGTGCCGCTGCGACTCCTCGTCAAACACAATGGCGCTCCCTCTTACCCCCACCTCCTCATCGTCGCCGAGAGCAATAGCGACGTCACCGTGGTGCAGGAGACGAGTGGCGCAGCGCCCAGCGGCTACTCATTGGTAAACGGCGCTGTCGAGATCATTTGCAGGCCGGACGCGCGCGTGAAGTACGTCGATATGCAGAGCCTGGGCAGCGATGGCGTCTATGCCTTCTCGACCATCCGCGCTCGCCTCGAGCGAGGTGCACAGCTTTCGGCGGCGCTGATTGGCGTCGGCTCGCGACTGAGCAAGTCGAAGCTGGAGGTGACGCTGGAGGGTGAAGGCGCTCACGCTGAGCTTATTGGCCTCACTTTCGGCGACGGCAAGCAGCACTTCGACTACATGACGATGCAGGACCACATCGCGCCGCGCACGTCCAGCGACCTCGCGTTCAAAGCGGCGCTCGACGGCGAATCGAGCACCGTGTGGACGGGCACAGTACACATCCAGAAGACGGCTGCGCTCAGCGAGGCGCACCAGACCAGCCGCAACCTCCTCCTCAGCGAGCACGCCAAAGCGGCGCCGATTCCCGTACTGGAAATCGAAGCGTATGACGTTCTGCAGTGCAGCCACGGCGCCACAGCCGGGCCGCTGGACGAGGACCAGCGCTTCTACCTGGAGTCCAAGGGAATCCCGCCCCAGGTGGCTCAGGAGCTGCTGGTGGAAGCGTTCTTTGCAGAGCTAATCGATAGGCTACCGGCTTCGGTGGACCACGAGACGATCATGGAGACAATCCGGGCCAAGATTGGAGTTGCGGGCTGATGGCGAAAGAGACAGTCGGCACCAAGTCGGACATCCCGGCCGGTACCGTGCAGGTGTTCAACGTGGGCGGTCGCAGCCTCTGCGTCGCCAACCTGGACGGCGAGCACTTCTACGCCATCGATAACCTGTGCACGCACGACGGCGGCCCGCTGGGTGAAGGAAAGCTGGCAAACGGCACCGTCGAATGCCCCCGCCACGGCGCGCGCTTCGACCTGAAAACGGGCGCCGTCCGCGCCCTCCCTGCCGTGAAACCCGTGCGCACCTACTCCGTCGAGGTCGACGGAGAGGACATCAAGGTTGAGGTGGACTGAGTGACCGCGGTGACGAGAGGCATACGGTATTTCTTGGACGTAGGGGTAGCCGGGCTGCAGCCCTTGGGCGGGGAGTCTGAGGGGTGTCCCCTCAGGAACCGCTTCTTCTAAAGTCCTTGCTGCGAAGCGGCAAGGAGGAGTTCGAGGCCGCAGGCCTCAAAGGCGTCGGCGGATGCCGAAGTCAGGACAGGTAACAAGACATGTACAACGTCGAAGCCGTTCGCAAGGACTTTCCTATCCTGGAGCGACAGGTCCACGGCAAGCCGCTGGTCTATCTCGATAACGCAGCGACCACCCAGAAGCCGCACCAGGTCATCGACGCCCTGGTCGACTACTACGAGAACCACAACGCCAACATCCACCGCGGTATTCACACCCTGGCGGAAGAGGCGACGACCCTGTACGAGGCCGTGCGACCCAAAGTCTCGCGCTTTATCCACTCGCAGTACGGTGACGAGGCCATCGTCTTCGTGCGCAACACGACCGAGGCAATCAATCTCGTCGCGTACGCCTGGGGCCGCAAGTTCGTGCAGCCCGGCGACGAGATCGTCCTGAGCATCGCGGAGCACCACAGCAACATGATCCCCTGGCAGCTCCTGGCCCGCGACACGGGCGCCGTCCTGCGCTTCGCCGACATCGACGATGAGGGCCGTATCCGCCTCGACGACCTCGATAACCTCATCGGCCCCAAGACCAAGCTTGTGGCGCTGGCCCACGCTTCCAACGTGCTCGGCATCAACCCCATCGAGTACGTGACGGAGCGGGCCCACCGCCATGGCGCGCTGGTGCTCGTCGATGGCGCTCAGAGCGTGCCGCATATGCCTGTCGACGTCGAAGCGCTTGACTGCGACTTCCTGGCCTTCTCCGGGCACAAGATGTGTGGACCGACCGGTGCAGGCGTGCTCTGGGCCCGTCCGGAGCTCCTCGACGCCATGGACCCCTTCATGGGTGGTGGTTCGATGATCTCGCGCGTACGGCCGGAAGAATCGACGTGGGCCGACCTGCCACACAAGTTCGAGGCCGGCACGCCGGATATCGCGGATGTGATCGCCTTCGGTGCGGCTATCGACTACCTGGAGTCGCTCGGCATGGAAGACATCCGGGCGCACGAGAAGGAAGTCACCGGCTACGCGCTGGAGCGCCTGAGCAGCATCCCGGGCGTGACGATCTACGGCCCCATGGACGTCGAATCGCGCGTCGGAGTCGTGTCGTTCAACTACGGCGACATCCATCCGCACGACCTGAGCCAGCTTCTGGACCAGTACGGCGTCGCTGTACGGGCGAGCCACCACTGCGCCCAGCCCCTCATGCGCCGCCTCGACTGCGCCGCGACAGCCCGCGCGAGCTTCTATCTCTACAACACGAAGGAAGAGGTCGACGTGCTGGTGCACGCGGTCGAAGAGGCCGGCAAGTACTTCACCGTGCAGCCAGCGCCGGCGACTCGATAAGATAACGATGACGATGAACTACCCGGAACCTGTACTGGACGACCTGTATCGAGACCTCATCCTCGATCACTACCGCCACCCTCACAACAAGGGCGAGCTGGCGGACTCCGACTGCCCGCGTGGAGGGCTACAACCCTTTGTGCGGCGATGAGATCGAGCTCGACCTCGTGGTTGACGATGCCGGTGTGATCGAGGACGTGGCGTTCAAGGGCCGGGGTTGCTCTATCAGTCAGGCGTCTAGCTCGATGATGACGGACATCGTGAAGGGCCGCACACGGGCGGAAGCTCGGGAGCTGGTGAGTGCCTTCACGAAGATGATGACCGACCCGGAGGAGACGCCTCCGGAGGAGCTGGGCGACCTGGAGGCCTTCCAGGGTGTCGCGAAATTCCCCGTAAGGGTGAAGTGCGCGACGCTAGCCTGGCGTGTGCTTGAAGAAGGACTCGAGAAGAACGAGAACTAGGGTCCGAGTTGTACCGCAGGAATCACCTGCCGCACGAACGGACGCGAGAATACGGACGGAGGACAGAGATGACGCAGAGCACCACGATCACGCCGGAAGACGTGATGGAGAAGCTAATACCGGTGCAGGACCCGGAGTTGCGCATGGGTATCGTCGATCTGGGCCTCGTGTACGACGTCAAGATCGACGAGGACAACGTCGTCGACGTGATCTTTACTTTGACGACGCCGGCTTGCCCGCTGGGGCCCGCTGCTCATCGCTCAGATTCAGGATGCCGTGATGGAGCTCGAGGGTGTGCGCGACGTGAATGTCGAAATCACCTTCTCGCCGCCGTGGGATCCGCGCACGATGGCGAGCGACGAGATCAGGATGCAACTGGGCATCTGGTAGCCCCGCCCCGCCTATTGATAAGCGAACGTAAAGTATTGCGCGTTGCCCGATAGGTGATTATTATCCGCCTAAGCTGCCGGCCCCTCAGATGGGCCGGTTTGCTTAATTGACGGGACTCCGCCAAGGCCCCGTTTGTGGGCTATCCAACCCCTAACAGCAGCAGGATTTAGAAGACTCATATGAGCCAGAGCTATCGATTTCCCGATCTCCCCCGAATGACCAAGCAGGGCCTTTACGACCCTTCTCAGGAGCACGATGCGTGTGGTGTAGGCCTTGTCGCCAACATCAAGGGCATCAAGTCGCACGAGATCATCGAGCAGGGAATCGAGGTCCTGATCAACCTGGAGCACCGCGGTGCCGCGGGTGCCGACGCTGAGACGGGCGATGGCGCCGGCATCATGATCCAGATGCCGCACGAGTTCTTCCGTCGCGAGTGCGCCAAGCTCGACATCGACCTGCCGCACGCGGGCGAATACGCCGTCGGCATGGTCTTCCTGCCGCGAGAGCACCACGCCCGTGAGCGCTGCGAGAACATCATCGAGAGCAGCACCGCCGCCGAGGGCATGCGCTTCCTGGGCTGGCGCGATGTGCCGGTCAACGACAGCGCCATCGGCACCCTGGCAGCGCAGGTGATGCCCCGCATTCGCCAATTCTTCGTGCAGCGGCCTCGCGACATGCACGACGAGCACAAGTTCGAGCTCAAGCTCTTCGTCCTGCGCAAGGTGATCTACAACGCCATCCAGGCGACGGACATCAACGACAAGGACGACTTCTACGTCTGCAGCCTCTCCTCGCGCACCATCGTCTATAAGGGCCTGCTGATTTCAACCCAGGTTGAGCCCTTCTATCACGACCTGAGCCACGAATCGATGGTCTCGGCGTTCGCCATGGTGCACTCGCGGTTCAGCACCAACACGCTCGGCACCTGGAAGCTCGCCCACCCGTACCGCTACGTCGTGCACAACGGTGAGATCAACACGCTACGGGGCAACATCAACTGGATGACCTCGCGCCAGACCTCGTTCCAGTCAGACGAGTTGGGCGACGACGTGAAGAAGCTGCTGCCGATCATCGCCACGAGCGGCCAGAGCGACACCGCGACCTTCGACAACGCGCTGGAGCTGCTGCTAGCGACCGGCCGTACCTTGCCGCACGCCATGCTCATGCTGATCCCGGAGGCCTGGGCGGATCACGTCTCCATGTCGCCGGAGAAGCGCGCCTTTTACGAGTATCACTCTTCGATGATGGAGCCATGGGACGGCCCGGCCCTGATCCTGGCATCAGACGGCTCGCAGATCTGCGGCATCCTGGACCGCAACGGCCTTCGCCCCTGCCGCTATCTCGTTACCACCGACGACGTCCTCGTCATGGCATCTGAGACGGGGGTGCTCAACATGCCGCCGGAGAAGGTGCGCTACAAGCGCCGCATCCAGCCCGGCCGCATGTTCCTGCTCGACTTCCGCCAGGGCCGCCTGATCGAGGACGAGGAGGTCAAGGGCAAGCTGGTCAACGGCAAGCCGTACGGCCAGTGGCTGAGTGAGCAGAAAGTCGACATAACGAAGCTACCTGAGGCGAGCGACGTGCCCGGCCTTGAAGTCGAGACCCTCGTCGAGCGCCAGCGGGCGTTCGGCTACACCAGCGAGGATCTCGAGATGGTCCTGGAGCCGATGGCCACCAACGGCGGCGAGCCCATCGGCTCGATGGGTAACGACGCGCCGATCGCTGTCCTGTCGGACATGAACCCGTTGTTGTTCCAGTACTTCAAGCAGCTGTTCGCCCAGGTCTCCAACCCGCCGCTCGACGCGATTCGCGAAGAGCTGGTGACCTCGCTCGAGACGTTCATCGGTCCGGAGAAGAACCTGTTCCAGGAGACGCCGGAGCACGCCCACCAGCTGCGCCTCAAGGAGCCCTTCCTTACCAACGGCGAGCTGGCGAAGATCCGCGAGCTTAACCAGGGCAGCCTGCGCTCCGAGACGCTTTCGACCCTGTTCGACCCTTCGGCTGGCGAGGGCGCCATGCGCGACGCGGTGCAGCGTCTCTGCGACGAAGCCTCGAAGGCCATCGAAGCCGGCGCCACGCTGCTGATCCTGTCGGACCGCGGCGTCGACCGAGACCACGCTGCCATCCCGAGCCTGCTCGCCACCGGCGCCGTGCACCACCATCTGATCCGTGAAGGCACGCGTATCAAGGTCGGCCTTGTCGTCGAGTCCGGTGAGCCGCGCGAAGTTCACCACATGGCCGTGCTCATCGGCTACGGTGCCGGCGCGGTCAACCCGTACCTCGCGCTCGAGACGCTGGAAGAGCTGTGCGAGCGCGGCACGATGCTCAATCCGGTCGACTTCCACACCGCTGAGAAGAACTACGTCAAGGCGCTGCACAAGGGCGTCCTCAAGGTGATGTCCAAGATGGGCATCTCCACCCTCCAGAGCTACCGTGGCGCTCAGATTTTCGAGGCCGTCGGTCTCAACCAGGGCTTCATCGATAAGTACTTCACCTGGACGGCGTCCCGCATCGGCGGTATCGGCATCGATGAGATCGAGCGCGAGACCCTGGCACGTCACCGCTACGCCTACCCGGTGCGCGAGACGCCCGGCATGCTGGAGCTCAAGCCCGGTGGCTACTACCAGTGGCGTCGCGACGGTGAGTACCACATGTACAACCCGGACACCATTTCGCTGCTGCAACACTCGACGCGCTCCAACAATTTCGAGTCCTTCCAGCAGTTCAGCAAGCTGATGAACGAGGAGACGCGACGTCTCTGCACCATCCGCGGCCTGCTCGACTTCAAGCCGAGCGACTCCATTCCAATCGACGAGGTGGAGCCGGCGGCCGACATCGTCAAGCGCTTCGCGACAGGCGCCATGTCGCTCGGTTCGATCAGCCGTAACGCCCACGAGGCGATGGCGATCGCGATGAACCGCATCGGCGCGCGCAGCAACACGGGTGAGGGCGGCGAGGACTACCACCGCTACACACCGGACGCCAACGGCGATTCTCGTAACAGCGCCATCAAGCAGGTCGCATCCGGCCGCTTCGGCGTCACGATCAACTACCTGGCGCACGCGGCGGACCTGCAGATCAAAATGGCCCAGGGCTCCAAGCCCGGCGAGGGCGGTCAGCTGCCCGGCCACAAGGTCGATGAGTACATCGGCTGGGTGCGTCACACCACGCCTGGCGTCGAGCTGATTTCGCCGCCACCGCACCACGACATCTACTCCATCGAGGACCTGGCGCAGCTGATCC
The DNA here is from genome assembly GCA_963731765.1 of uncultured Chloroflexia bacterium. GTDB lineage: Bacteria > Chloroflexota > Dehalococcoidia > DSTF01 > WHTK01 > WHTK01. The sequence continues at coordinate 35,447 of CAVSWS010000039.1, read as the reverse complement.
ATGACCTCAAGAACGCCAACCCGGAGGCACGCATCCACGTCAAGCTCGTCTCTGAGTTCGGTGTCGGTACGATTGCGGCCGGCGTTTCGAAGGGCCATGGCGACGTCGTCCTCATCTCGGGCGACAGCGGTGGTACCGGTGCCTCTCCGGAGTCGTCGATCAAGAACGCCGGCCTGCCCTGGGAGCTCGGTGTGGCCGAGACGCAGCAGGTGCTGGTCGGCAACGACCTGCGCGGCCGTATCGTCGTGCAGACGGACGGCCAGCTAAAGACCGGCCGCGATGTCGCCATCGCCTGCCTGCTTGGCGCCGAGGAGTTCGGCTTCGCACAGGCGCCGCTGGTGGTCATGGGCTGCATCATGCTGCGGAAGTGCCACCTCAACACATGCTCTGTGGGCATCGCGACGCAGGACCCCGAACTGGTCGCGCGCTTTGCCGGCCAGCCTGAGCACGTCATCAACTACTTCTTCTTCGTCGCCGACGAGCTGCGGGCGATCATGGCTCAGCTCGGCTTCCGCACGGTGAACGAGATGGTCGGCCGCGTCGACAAGCTGGATGGCCGCAAGGCCGTCGAGCACTGGAAGGCGCAGGGGCTCGACTTCGAGCACCTGCTGCATCGCCCGAACGTGCCGTCCGGAATCGCGACCTACTGTAAGGAATCGCAGGACCACCGCCTCGACCGTGCGCTCGACCACAAGCTGATCGAGATGAGCAAGGCGGCTATCGAGAACAAGGAGCCGGTGAGCTTCGAGCTGCCAATCCAGAACTCGAACCGCACCGTCGGCGCCATGCTGAGCAACGCCATCGCGCGTCGCTATGGCGAGGACGGTCTACCGGAGGACACGCTGCAGGTGAAGTTCACCGGCTCGGCCGGGCAGAGTTTCGGGGCGTTCCTTGCCGCGGGCGTGAACCTCACGATCGAAGGCGATGCCAACGACTACTTTGGCAAAGGCCTTTCCGGCGGCAAGATCATCGTTGAGCCGCCGGCGGCCAGCACGTTTGTGGCCGAAGAGAACATCGTTATTGGCAACACGGCGCTCTACGGAGCGACCGGAGGCCAGGTCTACATCCGGGGCATGGCCGGCGAGCGCTTCGCCGTGCGCAATAGCGGCGCCGAAGCGGTCATCGAAGGCGTCGGCGACCACGGCTGCGAGTACATGACCGGCGGCAGAGTCGTCGTGCTGGGCCCCACGGGACGCAATTTCGCCGCGGGTATGAGTGGTGGCGAGGCGTTTGTTTTGGACGAGAACGGCCTGTTCGCCGCCCTCTGCAATCAAGAAATGGTGGACCTGGAGAAGGTTGTGTCGGAGGAAGACGAGATCGACCTGCGTAACCTCCTCGAGGCCCACCGCAAATACACCGGCAGCGCCAACGCCGCACGTGTGCTCGACAACTGGAGCACGATGCTGCCGAAGTTCGTGAAAGTAATGCCGCGCGACTACAAGCGCGTACTGGCGGAGCGCAAGAGCCGTGAGGCGGCGGCGCTCGATTCCGTAGCAGGCTAGAGGACTCCGATTTGGGCGAACCGACTGGTTTTAGGGATATTTCGCGCCAACCGCCACCGCGTGAGGCCACGGGAGAACGGGTCAAGCACTACAACGAATTCGTCCTGCACTGGACGGAGGAGGATGCTCGTGGCCAGGGGGCGCGCTGCATGGACTGCGGCATCCCGTTCTGCCACAAGGGCTGCCCGCTAGGCAATATCATCCCGGACTTCAACGACTACGTGTACAAGGGACAATGGGAACGGGCGCTGGCGACCCTCCAGTCAACCAACAACTTCCCGGAGTTCACGGGACGTATCTGCCCCGCTCCATGCGAGGCCGCCTGCACCCTCTCGATCAACACTGACCCGGTGACGATCGAGTACATCGAAAAGGCGATCGCCGACCGTGGCTGGGAGGAAGGCTGGATCAAGCCGCAGCCGCCCACGACGCGAACCGGCAAGCGAGTTGCCGTCATCGGTTCAGGGCCTTCAGGCCTCGCCGCGGCCCAGCAACTCAACCGCGCCGGTCACACCGTCACCGTATTCGAGCGTGAGAACTATCTCGGTGGTCTTCTGCGTCTGGGCATTCCGGACTTCAAGCTGGAGAAGATGCTGGTCGAACGCCGCGTGCAGCAGATGCGCGATGAGGGCATCGAGTTCCGCACCGGCGTGTACGTGGGCCGCAACTATTCCGTCGAAGACCTCAAGAACGACCACGATGCGGTGCTGCTTTGCATCGGCTCGACCGTCCCGCGCGACCTCGCCGTTTCGGGCCGGGAGCTCAAGGGCGTCCACTTTGCCATGGACTTCCTCACGCAGCAGAACAAGCTCCTGTCCGGAGAGACCTTCAGCGACGAAGAGCGCATTTCGGCCGAGGGCAAGCGCGTCATCATCCTCGGTGGTGGTGACACGGGTGCTGACTGCCTGGCGACCTCGCACCGTCAGGGAGCTGAGATTGTGCGCCAGTTCGATATCATCCCGGAGCCGCCGGAGGCACGGCGCGACAATAATCCCTGGCCGCAGTGGCCGATCATCCTCCGTCGCTCCTACGCGCTGGAAGAGGGCGGCTCGCTGGACTACAGCATCGGCACCAAGGGCTTCTCGGGCAGCAACGGCCACGTGGAGAAGCTTCACGCCGTGAACCTGGAGTGGAAGCCGGACGAGACGGGACGCATGCAGATGGTCGAAGTGCCCGGTACGGAGTTCGACGTGGACGCCGACCTCGTACTGCTGGCCCTTGGTTTCCTGCACCCGGAGCGCAACGGCCTGCTCGAGAGCCTCGGCGTCGAGCTGGACCCGCGGGGCAACGTCAAGACGGACGCCAACAAGATGTCGAGCGTTGAGGGCGTGTTCGCGGCCGGCGATGCGGCGCGTGGCCAATCGCTGGTCGTGTGGGCGCTCTCGGAGGGCCGTGAGGCTGCCCGCTGCGTCGACCTTCACCTCATGGGGGAGACGGAGCTCCCGCGCTCGTTGTCGAACCTGTAAGCGCGTCAGGCTTTCGTTACCGCTCCCGCCGTTGCTACGGTAGAAGAGCGATATCAGGGCATGTTCTCAAATGGACAGCGTCGAGCTACCTGCTACTCCCGCTATGGGCATCCCTCGTGTTCACTTCGGATCTGGGCGCTATGGCTGCCATTAGCTTGAGGTCAGCCTGCAGTTGGTGCCGATATGGATGGGTGCGCAAAGGCTGCAACAGCTCTTACGGGACCGTCGATAGGTGCTCATCGCTCAGCGCGCCAACGTGCCGTCGAATTACCTGATGTTGTGAAAGCCGCCCAGGAAGCGAAAGGGCGCCGACTAGCGCGAAGGTTCGCTCTCTTCGGCGTCCATCGGCAGATCGTCCGGGGCCAGATCCGGATCCGTAGCCGCTCTGTCTTTGCGCTCGCCGAAGAAGTCCGTGCGCGTCTTGATCATCATGTTTACCCAGATGACCATCGCGACCAGAAGTACCCATTCGGCGACTCGGAACCAGCGGTCAGTCGAGTCCAGCGACAGGCCGGCGACACCAAGCCCGTAGCCGATGCCGAAGTAGCCGAACACCCACAGCACGGCGCCACCGTAATCGGCCATGGCCCAGCGGGAGTAAGGCATGCGCAGGAGGCCCGCTGCCGTGGGTCCGATGACGCGGGTGTAGCCGGCGAAGTGATAGAACAGCACGAACCAGACGCCCCTGCGCATGAGAGGCTCTCGCACCTTCTCGCTGAGGTCGGAGAGCATCTTCAGGTGACCGAAGCGCGACCAGCCATAGCGCCCCATGAAGTAGCTCAGCGTGTCGCCGATGATGGTCCCCAGGATGCCGAAGACAATCGAGAGCGGAACGGAGATTGTGCCGTCATGCGCCGCGAGGCCCGCGAGGATAACAACGAGGGCCCCGGGCACGATGAGACCGAGGAGCAGCGTGTTCTCGGTTAGCGTGCCTAGGAAGACGACCCAGTAGCCATATTGCTCAAAGAGCGTCTGGACGGAGTCTGCAGCCCACCGGAGGAGCGAGCCGTAGCCATGAAAGATCTCGACCGGAAGCTTCACCAGCCACTCGAGCACGTCGAGGGCGGAGGTTAGAACGAACGGCAGCAGGATGTGTATGAGTGTCGGGGTCATGGCGGCTGAGCCGTCGGGAGCCGGCCAGCGGCGCCTCGGTACTCAGGCCGATTCTAGCATCGATCATGGCAACCTCCGTGCAGGAGCGGTAATGCTACCGGTCGTCCAGCAGTCCGCGCTCCCAGAACTGCCAGAGCAGGTAGGCGGACGAAACAATGACGAAGGTAGCGATAATCAGGTTCTCCACAGTTCTTCCTCCAGCAAGTTTGTTCTAAATTAGAACGGGCGTGCTGAGATGTCAAGCCCTGTTAGGACAAAGATTCTGCACTTTCATCCATACGCAGCATCGGAACTTTCTCCTCTGCAACTGGTCGGTTACGGCATAGAATCAGGTCAGAGGGAAGATGGATACCGTCACGGCGGCCCGCAGCCTCATGGGCCTATCGCTGGCCTTCCACATCGCTTTCACCGCGATCGGCATCGGCCTGCCGTTTCTTCTCTTCCTTGCCGAGGGCATTTCGCTCCATACCGGCAATGACACTTACCGAGAGATGGCGCGCAACTGGACTCGGGTTGCTGCCGTGCTGTTCGCGATTGGCGCCGTCTCGGGCACCATCCTCTCCTTCGAGTTCGGCCTGCTCTGGTCGCCCTTCATGGAGCGATGGGGCGAGGTGTTCGGTTTCCCCTTCGCACTGGAAGGCTTTGCGTTCTTCACCGAGGCGATCTTCCTGGGCATCTACATGTTCGGCTGGAACCGCCTCTCGCGTCGCACCCACTGGCTCGTAACCATCCCGATCATGATCAGCTCGGCCATCTCCGCCGTCTTCGTGATCAGCGCCAACGCCTGGATGAACCAGCCCGATGGCTTCGACCTGGTGGACGGCAAAATAGCCAACGTCCACGTGCTGGACGCTATGTTCAACGCGGCAATGCCTTACGAGGTGTTCCATGGCACCATGGCGTCCTACGTTGCGACCGGGTTTGCCTTCGCAGGTTTCTACGCCATCGCCATGCTGCGAGGCCATTTCTCCGATTACAACCGCCGCGCCTTGCTACTGACGCTGGCCGTCGGTGGCATCGCGATTCCGCTGCAGATCGTCAGCGGCGACTTCAGCGCCCGCTTCGTGGCCGAGAACCAGCCGGTCAAATTCGCGGCGATGGAGGGACAGTACCAGACGGAGAAGGGCGCGCCCCTGCGCATCGGCGGCATCCCGAATCCATCGTCCCGCACCACCGACTACGCCATCGAGATCCCGAAGATGGGCAGTTTCCTCGCCTATCGCAACTTCAACGCTGAGGTGAAGGGCCTCGATGCCTTCCCCCGTGACGAGCAGCCGGACGCGCGATTGGTCCACCTGCCGTTTCAGGTGATGGTTGGTCTCGGCTTCTTCATGCTGTTCGTCGCGGCTGTGTTCTTCGGTTGGCGCGTCCTCAAACGCGGCTTCTCGTACGGTCGCAACATGCTCTTGTTGGTCGCTTCGACGCTGCCGATGGGCTTTCTGGCGATCGAGGCGGGCTGGTTCGTCACGGAGTTTGGCAGACAGCCCTGGATCGTGTTCCAGATCATGCGCGTCGATGAAGCTGCGACGCCGCAGGAGGGCGTTGTCGTGCTGCTGATTGTGTTCTCCATGGTGTACGTAGCGCTGACCATCGGTCTGTTATTGCTGCTCTTGCTGCCTGACCTTGTGCAGAGGATGCGCCGCCCGTTTGGAGTGCCCGGTGTCACTTGAGCTGCTCAGCGCAATCGTGCTCTTCGCTGGCCTCGCGGCCTATGCCGTCTTCGGCGGCGCCGACTTCGGCGCCGGTTTCTGGATGGCGTTTGCCTTCGGCCGCAATCGTGAGAAGCAGCGCGAGGCGATGTTCGACGCGATGGGCCCGGTATGGGAGACAAACCACGTCTGGCTCATCCTCGTGCTTGTCGTGCTCTGGACGGCCTTTCCCTCCGTGTTCGGGGCCATCTTCACGGGGCTGTATCTGCCTCTAGTGGTTGCCCTGCTCGGCATCGTGTTCCGGGGTGCCGCCTTCGCCTTCCGCCATTACGGCACATCGCATGAGAACGAACTGCCGGCGACCGGTCTCGTGTTCTCGATCGCCAGCATCGCGACGCCGTTTGCCATGGGTGTGGCCGTCGGTGCCGTCGCCGGCGGGCATCTCGACCCGAACGTGCGGGAGACCGGCATCTTCGACACGTGGTTGCGGCCGTTCCCCATCGTCTGCGGGTTCATCGCGCTCGGCATCACGTCGTTCCTCACACCGGCTTACATGCTCCTGCGACCAGTAGGCGACCTGCGCGACGACTTCCGGCGCAGCGCCCTGGCAGGCAGCGTGTTTCTCGGCGCCGCGACCACGATTGCGATCCCGGTCGCGATGTGGGACGCGACGGCGTTTAGCGACCGCCTCGACGAGCCTCGCGCTACTCGCGGCTATCGTTATTGCTGTACTGCTTGGACTCGCGTCCTTGTTCGCGCTGGCGAGCCACCTCGACAGGCTGGCGCCCGTTCTGGCGGGTGCGACGGTGGTTGCCGTGCTGGGGGCGTGGGCCGCGACTCAGTACCCTTACCTCATCTTGCCGGACCTGCGCATCGAGGATGCCGCCGCGGGCCACGCGACGCTGGAGGCGTTCCTCATCGCCCTGCCGATTGGCAGCTTGATTCTGGTGCCATCGCTGCTGTTCCTGTTCCGGCTCTTCGCGATTGCAGACCCGGGCGAGGCGCGTGAGATATGACGCCGGAGTGGCCTAAGCCTGGCTCTGCTCCTGCACCTCGACGAGGGCCGTACCGATCTCTACGCGGTCACCCTGTTCGCCGTTGACGGCTCCGATCACGCCAGGCACGCGCGCTCGCAGCTCGTTCAGCATCTTCATCGCTTCGACGACCATCAGCACGGCGCCCTGCGCCACAACGTCGCCCGGCGACACGCGGACCTCAGTGACAACGCCGGTAAGGGGTGCACGCAAAATCCAGCGCCCACCGACGAACTGGTCGGCTTCTTCGCGTCGGGCGCCCTGCCGGCGACGCACGGTTTCGACTTCGTAGGTGTGACCGCCGATCTGCACGTCGAAAGCCTGGGGGCTTTCCGAGACAAGCACCTCGATGAGCCGGTCGTCCATGACCAGGACGTAACGCGGCCCATCACCGAGGCGCTGCAAGCGGACGTTGTGCCATTCGTTGTCGAGGTTGACGCGCAGGCCGTCCGGCGTCTCCTCCAGCTCTGCTTCGACCTCGCGGTCACCCAGCCTTAGAAAGTATCGCGCCACGAAGCCCCCTTGCCTCGGACGACCGTGCCGCCCTTGGCCCTCTCGCGCCAGGTGTTCGTCCTGGTCGTTGTCGTCGTTGTCGCCTTGCTGTTGTCTCGTCGTACGTGGGAGAGCAACGCGCTCGCCAGCAGCGCTTCGTCCTGCGACGCCGGCTTGTCGCCGCCCAGCGTGTTGCGTTCCAGGAAGCGAGTCTCCAGATGGCCTGCCACGAACTCCGGGTGGGTGATGAGCTGACGGTGAAACGGCAGGGTCGTCTTGACGCCGGTGATCTGGTACTCGTCGATGGCGCGCTGCAGGCGGGCAAGGGCCTGAGCCCGGTCCGCGCCCCAGACGCACAGCTTGGAAACCAGCGAGTCGTAGTGCGGGCCGACGTCGATGCCGGAGAAAAGGCTGCTGTCGACGCGGATACCAGGTCCCGAAGGCTCCGAGACGTGACTGACGTGCCCCAGGCTGGGCAGGAAGCCGTTGGTGGCATCCTCCGCGGTGATGCGGCACTCGATGGCCCAGCCTCGTAGCTCGATGTCCTCCTGCGTGAAGGACAGCTTCTCGCCGGAAGCGATGAGGATCTGCTCCTGTACCAGGTCGAGCCCTGTCACGAGCTCGGTCACCGGGTGCTCCACCTGCAGTCGCGCGTTCCCTTCGATAAAGAAAAACTCACCGTTCCTGTCCATGAGGAATTCGATGGTGCCGGCGTTCTCGTAGTCGGACTCCCGGGCGATGGCGATGGCCGCTTCGCCCAGCCGCCTGCGCGTCTCGGGATTGACCGCGACTGAGGGTGACTCCTCCAGCACCTTCTGGCTGCGGCGTTGAACAGAGCATTCGCGCTCGCCCAGGTGCACCACGTTGCCATGTCGGTCGGCGAGGATCTGGACCTCGATGTGGCGCACGGGGTCGAGGTAGCGCTCCAGGTACAGGCCGTCGTCGTTGAAGCTGGCGAGCGCTTCGGCACCGGCCATGCGCAGCGACGCCTCGAGGTCTGCCTGCTTCTCGACCAGCCGGATGCCTTTGCCGCCGCCGCCGGCCGCCGCCTTGATTAGCAGCGGGAATCCGATCTGGGGTGCCAGGTCCAGTGCTTCGATGGGGCTGACGCGTCCCTCGCTGCCGGGCACGGAAGGCACCCCGGCGCGCTGGGCGATGATCCGGGCCTGCACCTTGTCGCCCAGCATGTGCAGCGTGTCCGGCGAAGGGCCGATGAACACGATGCCGGCCTGGGCACAGGCGCGGGCGAAGTCGGACTGTTCGGAGAGGAAGCCGTAGCCCGGGTGGATCGCATCGGCGCCGCAAGCGACGGCCGTCTCGATGATCTTTGCAGCGTTGAGGTAGCTCTCGTTGGCCGGCGCCGGACCGATGCAATAAGCCTCGTCGGCGTAGCGAGCATGCAGGGCGCTGGCATCAGCCTCCGAATACACGGCGACGCTGCGAATGCCCATGTCGCGGCACGTCCGCATCACACGCACTGCGATCTCGCCGCGGTTGGCAATCAGGATCTTTTTTAGCAAGGACATCCTCCAGGGCGCCCCGGCAAAATCGCCAACGCACCCTCACGTTTGTAGCACAGGCCACCGTAGGCAGCAATTGAGCCATTGAACAGCCACTCATCCCCTTCGGGACTGACGTGTCTTGATAGGCGCCTGTTACCTGTATCGCTCGCCGTCTTTATGTCGGTCTTAACTACTCGCCATAACAATGGGGCGTCGCGTGGATGCCCCCATCTCCGGAGACATCATGTGCGTCCACAGGCTTCCCGCGTCACACCGAACCCCGGACGCACCAAACGCAAGGAGGAACTCATGCGTAACCTTTATGCCGGCGGCGGTATCGTCGCTGCCGGGCTTACGCTGCTTGTCGGCCTTATCGCCGTTGCGAGCAGTGGATTGGCATCAACGGCGCACGCCCAGCAGACGTGTCCGGACAATACAAGCTGTCTGGTCATCGCCAAACTGGCCGACCCATCCGACTCTAATCAGGAGTTCGACTTCGAATCAGACCTCGACAACTTCACTCTGGCCAGCGGTGAGTCGCAGCTCTTCGAGGTGAGCAACAACGACACCTACACGGTGGCCGAGAGTGAGACGGACGGCTGGACTCTCAACGACATCAACTGCGAGGGCGGCGACGTCGACGGCATCTCCATCGACACGAGTGTCGAATCCGGCACGGTCGCGGTCAGCTTTGACCTGCCGGATAACGACTACAAGACGGTGATCTGTACGTTCATGAACGAGCAGAACGAAACGCCAACGCCGACCGCTACGGCAACGGGGACGGCGACCGCAACTGCTACGCCAACGGTGACGACTACGTCTACACCGGTCGCGGTCGCGACGTCCACACCCACGAAGACCCCGACGCCGCAGCCGATCAGCGGTAGCATCAATCCCCCCAACACAGGTAGTGCCGGTCTAAAGCACTAGCCTGCGCTCCGGAGCAAACGAGAGGAGACCGGTACGCGCGTACCGGTCTCCTCTTTGTCTATCGGTTGAGAATCATTCTTCGTTCCGAGGGCTCTTGAGGCTTCTGTAACGGTGCTTTGCGAGTCGTTGACGCTGAATAGGAGGTCTAACAGCCAGAATGAGGCCAGTCGAGAGGCTAGCTCCCTCTCCGAAAGGAGTCCAGAAGTGTTAACGGCACTGTTGGTGATTCTTCTGCTCATCCTCTTGTTCGGCGGCCTCGGGATCTTTGTCGCCAAGGTATTCTTACTGGGCCTGCTGCTTGTCCTGCTCGTGGGGGCGATTGCGGGCTTCGGGCGACGGGGTCACACGCATATATGACGTAATTGGCCAGCCTCGCCCGGGGAGTTAACGAATGAAGGACCGGGACGTTGGGCAGAAGCCGCAAGCCGAGGACCGGCTGGTAGAGAACTACCGCACCATCCTCAACGAGCTTGCGCTCCTCACCACCGTCTCGGTCCTGCTTTTTGGCTTCCTGCTCAGCTCAACCGGCAAGTTCACCGACTCCACCCTGGAAGAATCGCTGTACTCCGTCGCGATCGTCCTCGTGGCGACCGCCACGCTTGTCTTCATCATGCCGGTTGCCTACCACCACCTGCAGTTTCCTTACCAGGACTTCGAGAAGTTCACCGAGCGCACGCACGGTTGGACTCTCCTGGGCATCCCATTGCTGGGTGGCAGCCTTTACCTGAGCCTGAGCCTCGCCATCTGGTCGCTGCTGGACGGTTGGGCCCTCCTCGTCGCGGCCCTTCCCCTGGTGGCGACCTTTGTCGCGTTTCTCATCCGCCGCAAGCTGTCCGATGGCTTCCTTTGAGTTGCAGCGGCCCCTAGACCTTGAGGTCCCGGCTATCGGGCGCACGTCACCGAGACTGCGTCGGGCGTCGATGTCGCGGTTGCCGGAGGCCTAAACTTGGTGCATGGCGTCGCGACGCATCCTTCTTTCCTGGTCCAGCGGCAAGGACAGCGCCTGGTCGCTGCATAGGCTGCGAAGCGAACCGGATAGCCAGGTTGTCGGGCTGCTCACGACGTTCAATGGAGAGTACGACCGCGTGGCAATGCATTCGGTTCGCCACGAACTCCTGCGGCACCAGGCCGAGTCAGCGGGCGTTCCACTGTGGCCTGTCGCGATTCCCAACCCGTGCAGCAATCAGGAATATGAGCGGATCATGGCTGTCCAGGTCGAAAAGGCGCGCCGCGAGGGCGTCACGCACGTCGCGTTCGGCGACTTGTTCCTGGAAGACATTCGGGCTTATCGAGAGCGCATGATGGCAGGCAGCGGTCTCGGGACGCTGTTTCCGCTTTGGGGTCTGCCGACTGCCGACCTGGCACGCCATATGCAAGCCAGTGGCCTGCGTGCCTGGGTTACCTGCGTCGACCCGAGATTGCTCGACGCATCCTTCGCCGGTCGCGAGTGGGATGCAAGTTTCCTCCATGACTTGCCAGGTTCGGTGGACCCTTGCGGCGAGAACGGCGAGTTCCATACGTTTGTGTTTGCCGGGCCGATGCTCGCACACGAAGTCGAGGTTCGGCCCGGCGAGGTCGTTCAGCGCGACGGCTTCGTTTTCGCCGACCTGCTGCCTGCTACAGCTTCACCTCCGCCATAATCCGTTCTTTGAATGCTTGCACGGGCATACCGCCGAGGTCTTCGTTGCCCCGCGTGCGCACGGAGACGGCGCCGGCCTCGATGTCCCGGTCGCCGGCGATGAGCATGTAGGGCACCTTCTGCATCTGGGCATCGCGGATCTTCGCCTGCATGCGCTCGGAGCGCTCGTCCACCTCGATGCGCAGGCCGGCGTCGCGTAGCTCCCGCGCCACGCCCTGGCAGTACTCGACGTGGCGGTCCGCGATCGGGATCAGCGTCGCCTGGACGGGCGCGAGCCAGGTCGGGAAGGCACCGGCGTGATGCTCGATGAGGATTCCCATGAACCGCTCGATTGAACCCAGGATGGCGCGGTGGATCATCACGGGCCGCTGGAGCGTCCCGTCTTCGGCCGCGTATGTGAGGTCGAAGCGTTCGGGCAGGTTAAAGTCGAGCTGGAAGGTCGAAATTTGCCATTCGCGGCCCAGCACGTCGTCCATGAACAGGTCAATCTTGGGCCCGTAGAAGGCGCCTTCGCCCTCCACCTCCGTGAATAGCACGTTCGAGGCCTCGAGTGCGTCACGCAGGGCCCCTTCGGCCCGGTCCCATACCTCGTCATTGCCGATGCGCTTCTCGGGTCGCAGCGAGAGCGTAAACCGCGGCTCGCCCAGCCCGAACGCGGAGTAGGCCTCACGCATCATGGCGATCAGGCTCTGGATCTCGCCGCCGATCTGGTCGATGGTGCAGTAGATGTGGGCGTCGTCCTGGGAGAAGGAGCGCACTCGCGTGAGGCCGTGCAGCGTACCGGAGCGCTCGAAGCGGTGCAGACGGCCGAAGTCGGCGTAGCGAAGCGGTAACTCTCGATACGAGTGCACCTGGGCGCCGAACATGATGCAGTGGCCGGGGCAATTCATCGGCTTGACGCCCAGCTCCTGGTCGTCCTCTTCGATGAAATACATGCCGTCCTTGTAGTTGTCATAATGTCCAGAGCGCTTCCAGAGGTCGACGGAGAAGATCTGGGGCGTGATTACCTCCTGGTAGCCGTAGCGCGTGTACATATCCCGCATCAGGGCTGTCGCCAGGTTGTAGACGATGGCGCCCTTCGGAAGGAAGAACGGGCTGCCGGGCGCAATCGGGTCCACGAAGAAGAGCTCAAGCTCACGGCCGAGGCGACGATGGTCGCGCCGTTCTGCTTCTTCCAGGCGGCGCAGGTAATCGTCCAACTCGGCCTGGGTTGGGAACATGACGCCGTAGATGCGCTGCAGCATCTGGTTGTGCTCATCGCCTCGCCAGTAGGCACCCGCCACGCTCATCAGCTTGAAGGCGCCGACCTTGCCCGTGCTCTCGACGTGGGGGTAGCCGCACAGGTCCGTGAAGTTGCCGTGTTTGCAGATGCCCACGGTCGGCGCGTCGATGCCATCGATCAGCTCCAGCTTGTACGGCTGGTCCTTGAAGAAGTTCTTCGCGTCGTCACGAGGCGAGTCGCTACGCACGAAGGCCTTGTCCGCCTTGATCGACTCGCGCATTAGCTTGTCGATCTGCTCCAGGTCCTCGGGCGTCAACGGGCGCGGCAGGTCGAAGTCGTAGTAAAAGCCGTTCTCGATCGGCGGCCCGATGGCGTACTTCGCCTCCGGGAACATCTCCAGCACGGCCTCCGCCATGATGTGGGCGGCGGAGTGCCGCTGGCGGTAGAGCAGCTCATCCATGCCCTTGATCTGTCCGGAATCAGAAACCATTGCGGTGTCTCCTCTTTGAATTGTCAGTTCTTAGTTGTTCGTTCTGGTAAGTGGTCCTGGCAGCAAGCCTTGCGTCGTCGTAGGCAGCAAACGATGCCGGCGAACACCACGGACGCGTTACGCCGCCAGCGACGCCGTGGTTACGAGGCGCCGCGTCGATCGACCTTGGTCGAACCACGACGGCGCCCGCGTGACACCTCTGAATCTCATCTCGTCTCCCGGCCGCCATGCACTACAGGGGCCACGATCAAAAAGAGCCCATCCGTCACAGGGACGGTGGGCTCGCCGTGGTTCCACCCTGGTTCTCCTCCCGAGCGCATCGAGAGGACTCATGGCTGCCGTTATCGCCGGCGGTACGGGACCGTCTACTCATGCCCGCGAGGCGGGAAAGCCTCGGCTAGTGCACTTTGGGGGTCCGGCTCCGAGGGGGTTTTCGTCGTGCTCGATGGCGGGGGAGTTCCAGCCTTGCTCCCGTTCTCTGGTCGCCTCGTGACGCGATTACTCGTCCTCGTCTACGCCTGTATTCGATTGCCCCGAGTATAGCAGCGAGGCCTCGGCTCCCCAAGCGGCCTAACGATCAGGTTTGACGCTCAATAGGGCGCTTGCTAGCATCATCGTTACCTCCTCGGGGCGGTTAGCTCAGTTGGTTAGAGCGCAGCGTTGACATCGCTGAGGTCACTGGTTCGAGTCCAGTACCGCCCACCATCCATCCATAGCCATACGTTTTCACAATGCTCCGGCTTCGATCTGCGGCGAGCCGTGCCGAGTCCGAGAAGTCGTGTCCTGTACGGTGCCCTGAAGGGCGGTTCGCGAACCGCCCCTACAAGGCACATGCGCATGGGCTGCCTCGTGTGGGCCAGGGTGACTCGGCTGACCGAAAGCCAGATGCGCTCGAAGGCGCCGAGGCTGGAATGCCCCGGCTACGGCATCATCTACTCGTAGCTCGTAGCTCGTAGCTCGTAGCTCGTAGCTCGCCCGCTAGCGCTTCGGCGTGCCGTCGGCGTGGTGCGTGATGCGACGCCACCAGCCTTTCGGTGGCTTTTCCGTGACGCCGAGGCGCTCGGCGATCTGGGCCACGTCCTGGTTGAACTGGGCCTCGAGGTCGTCCATGGCGCGTTGGCGTGCCTGGGCTGCGGCGCGCAGGGTGCGTGCCTCATCCAGCGCGTCGGCGGCAGATGCGAGGGTCTGCTTCGCCTCGGCCTCGGCGGTGTGCACAATGGCTTCAGCGTCTCGGTTCGCCTGGTTGCGAATGCGCTCTGCCTCGATCTCAGCTCTGCGGAAGAGTGCCTCGATCTCCGTCTCGGCGGTCTGTCGCTGCGACTGCAACGCCTGCTGCAGGGCTGTCGTCTCCTCATCGCGCGTGCGGCGCGCATCGTCGAGGGCCTGCAGGCGTATTGTGCGCGCTTCTTCCAGCGCTTTCTCGAGTGCTTCCCTGGCGCGTCGATACGCCAGCTCTGCCAGGCTACCCGGGCTGCCCAGGTCGGTGTCGAGAGCCTTCAGCCGTTCCAGGAGTTCCGGTCGAATCGCGCCCGGAGGGTCGGTGTCTTGCATCCTTGCAGCATCCTGTTACCGTGGGACGAGGTACCGATATGTTAACGCTTCTGTAAAGTGGCACGGCCTCCGGAGACCTTGCCGCAACTGGTAAAGGCAAAGGGGCCGCGTATAATGCGTGTGTAGCCCTATATGAGTCGAACAGATTCGGAAAGCCCAGCTACAGCAGTGGGGCTCATGCTCAGAGAGTGAGGGAACGTGGCAGCCAAACCATCGACGCTAGGTGAGCTGCGCAGCTCCGGCTTCAAGGTCAAGACCGTTAAGCAAGAGATGCGAAGTAATCTGATCGGGAAGATGCGCAAAGGCGAGGAGCTGTTCCCCGGCATCATCGGTTACGAAGAGACGGTGATCCCCCAGCTCCAGAACGCCATCCTCTCCGGCCAGGACGTTATTTTCCTCGGTGAGCGCGGCCAGGCGAAATCTCGCCTCATCCGCTCCCTCACCGGCCTGCTGGACGAGAGCATGCCGATCGTCTTCGGCAGCGAGATCAATGACGATCCGTACAACCCGATCTCGAAGTACGCCAAGGACCTCGTGGCTGAGATGGGCGAGGCAACCCCAATCGAATGGGTCAGTCGCGACCGGCGTTACGGTGAGAAGCTCGCCACGCCCGACATAACCATTGCCGACCTCATCGGCGAAGTCGACCCGATTCGCGTAGCCGAGGGTCGCTACCTCTCCGACGAGCTGACGATTCACTATGGGATGATCCCGCGCACCAACCGCGGCATCTTCGCCCTGAACGAGCTGCCCGACCTTGCCGAGCGCATCCAGGTCGGTCTGTTCAACATCATGGAAGAGCGCGACATCCAGATCCGCGGCTACCAGATCCGCCTCAACCTGGACGTATTCCTCGTCTCCAGCGCGAACCCGGAGGACTACACCAACCGCGGTCGCATCATCACACCGCTCAAGGACCGCTATGGCGTCCAGATCCGCACGCACTACCCGCGTGCTGCCGAGCACGAAATCGGCATCATGGACCAGGAGCGCATGCACTTCGAGGACGATGAGTTCAAAATCAACGTCCCGCAGTTCATGAAGGAAGTCGTCGTCGAGATTACGCGTCTGGCCCGGCGAAGCCCGGACATCAACCAGCGCTCCGGCGTCTCCGTTCGTGCCTCGATCGCCGACTACGAGAGCCTGCTGGCCAATGCCCAGCGCCGCGCTATCAAGACCGGCGAGACCGAAGTGGTGCCGCGCGTCTCCGACCTCCAGTACGTCATCCCGGCGATCCAGGGCAAGGTGGAGTTCGAGACCGTGGAAGACGGTAAGGAAGAGCAGATCCTGGAGAAGCTGATCCAGGGAGCTGTCCTGGCCGTGTTCAACCGCTACTACAGCGTCTCCGACTTCGATGAAATCGTCACGCGGTTCAAGTCGGGCATCTCGATCGAAGTAGGCGACATGATGCCGTCCTCCAACTACGACAAGGTCGTCAAGGACGTCGACGGACTCGCAGAGCAGGTGGCCAAGGCCGAGCCCAAGGCTTCGGCAGCCGTCACCGCATCGGTCGTCGAGTTCATCCTCGAAGGCCTGCATCTCAACAAGCGACTTAACAAAGACAGGGTGGGGTCGGCCGTACAGTACAGAGGCTAGATCCATGGCCCCGGTCAGGGGATTCAAATGGTAATCAGGTATCGATACTCGGAGTGGGACGGCACACAAGAAATCCCCCCGCTCGATCCGGATGACGTGCTCAATGCACTGACCGACGACCTGATGAACTTCGGAGATCTTCAACACGCCCTCCGAAACCTCATGCAGCGCGGAATGCGCGACCAGCAGGGCGACCGCACCCAAGGCCTGCGAGACCTCTTGCAGCAGCTCCGGCAACAGCGGCGCCAGAACCTCGACAAGTTCAACCTGTCCTCCGCCTTCGAGGACATTCAGAACCGCCTGGAAGAGCTCCTCGACAAGGAGCGCAGCACCCTGGAGCAGCGCCTGAGCGAAAGCATGGGCGGCGATCAGGAGTCCGGCGAACAGGGCGACATGGATCCTTCTGACCAGCAAGGCGGCGAGAGCGGCGAAGGCGAGCCTGGCGAATCGGGTGAGTCCGGTGAAGGTCAGCAGGGCATGCAGCAGTCCGGCACTCGCTCGCAGCGGGGTCAGCAAGGCTCGCAGCAGTCAGGTGGCCAGCGAGGTCAGCAGGGCCAGTCCGGCCAGCAGAGCGGCGACCAGAACGAGTTCGCCGAGATGCTCAAGAATATCGTCGAGCGCAAGCGCAACTTCCTCGAAGGGCTGCCGAACGACCTGCCCGGCCAGATGAAGGAGCTCCAGAACTACGAGTTCATGGACCCGGAAGCGCAGTCCGAGTTCCAGGAGCTCATGGACATGCTGAAGCAGGCCATGACGGAGACCTTCTTCAAGGACCTGCAGCAGCAAATCTCCAACATGACGCCCGAAGACATGGAGCGCATGAAGCAGATGATGCGCGACCTGAACCAGATGATGCAGGAGAAGATGCAGGGCGGAGAGCCCGACTTCGACAACTTCATGCAGCAGTACGGTGACCTCTTCGGGCCGAACCCGCCGCAGAGCCTCGAGGAGCTGATCGAGCAGATGCAGCGCCAGGTGGCACAGATGCAGAACCTGCTCGACTCCCTGCCATCCGACATGCGGCAGCAGCTCCAAGACCTGCTCATGGACAAGATTGCCGACCCGGAGCTACGGGACGAGATGGCAGAGCTTGCCGCGAACCTGGAGTTCCTGTACCCCCAGCGCGACCTGCGAAACCAGTACCCCTTCCGCGGCGACGAGCCCATCGACCTCACCGAGGCGATGAAGCTCATGGGCGACATGCAGGACATGGACGAGCTGGAGCGCCAGCTCGAGCGGACCCAGTACGGCGGCGACATCGAAGACATCGACATGGAGAAGCTGAAAGAGCTTCTCGGCGATGAAGCGGCCGAAACGCTGGAGGAACTGAAGAAGTTCCTCGAGATCCTGGAAAACGCCGGCTACATCCGCAAGCGCGGCAATTCCTGGGAGCTGACGCCGCGAGGCACGCGCAAGATCGGACAGGCGGCACTGGGCGAGATCTACGCCCAGCTCAAGAAGGAAAGCCTCGGCAAGCACCGCGTCGAAGACGCCGGCCAGGGTGTCGACCGGGCGGAGGACACGAAGCCGTATGAGTTCGGCGATCCGTTCCACCTCCACCTGGAGAAGACGATCATGAACGCGGTGCGTCGCGAGGGAGCCAATCTGCCCATCCATCTGGAGCAGGGCGACTTCGAAGTCTGGCGCTCAGAGCAGCTCACCCAGACCGCCACGGTGCTCATGGTCGACCTCTCGTGGTCGATGGCGCTGCGGGGCAGCTTCCAGGCGGCGAAGAAGGTCGCTCTCGCCCTGCAGAACCTTATCTCCTCGCAGTTCGCGCGAGACTCCCTCTACCTTGTGGGCTTTTCGGCCTACGCGCGGGAGCTCAAGCCGGACCAGCTACCGTACGTACGCTGGGACGAGTCCGTCCTGGGCACGAACATGCACCACGCCCTCATGCTGGCGCAGAACCTGCTGGCAAAGCACAAGACGGGCACCCGCCAGATCATCATGATCTCGGACGGCGAGCCGACGGCGCACATCGAGCGCGGCCGGAGCTACTTCGCCTATCCGCCGAGCCCGATCACGATTCGCGAGACCCTCAAAGAGGTCAAGCGCTGCACCCAGAAGAAGATAACGATCAACACCTTCATGCTGGACCGCAGCTACTACCTCAAGGAGTTCGTCAACCAGATGGCGAAGATGAACAAGGGCCGCGTCTTTTACACGACGCCGGACGCCCTGGGCGAATACATCCTCGTCGATTACGTGCGTAACAAGCGAAAGAGCCTCGCAAAATAGCAGACAGACCTGCACGTTCATGGACCGCAAAGAGACCGTTCTCACGAGAACGGTCTCTTTGTACCTGACGGACGGGCCTGTCTCGCCACCTATAATCGGGCCGGACGGGATGAGAGGCAGCTTATTGCGCGAATTGATGAACAACCGCGTCACTGCGGGTCTGGTGCTGTTTGGCGTGATCCTGGGGATTGCTACAGCCGGCTATATGCTGATCGAAGGCTGGAGCTTCCTCGATGCCCTCTACATGGCCGTTACGGCCGTCACAACGGTGGGCTTCAGCGAGGTGCATCCTCTTTCGACCGAAGGACGCATCTTCACCCTGTTCGTCGTGCTGTTCGGCGTCGGTGTGGCCTTCTATATCCTCACAGCCATGGTTGCGGCGATAATCGAGGGCGACTTCCGGCAAGTACTCGACCTGAGGCGGCTTCGATTGGCGGTACAGGAGCTCGAAAACCACTACATCGTCTGCGGCTACGGGCGCGTGGGCGAGGAGGTAGTGCGCGAGCTGGCTGAGCGCAACCTGCCGCTCGTCGTGGTTGACGATAACGACGCAGCGATCCAGCGCGCTCGCAACGCCGGCCTCCTCACCGTCCTGGGCGACGCTACGACTGACGAGACGCTGATCGAAGCAGGTTTATTGCGCTGCAATACGCTTTTCGCGGCGTCTGACTCCGACTCCGTCAACACCTACATCACTCTGACCACCAAGAGCCTCCGTCCCGAAACCTTCGTTGTAGCCCGCCTGCGATCGCCTAACGTCGAATCGAAGCTACAACAGGCCGGCGCCGACCGAGTGATCTCTCCTTACAGCATGGGTGGCCGGCGCATGGCGTTCGCGGCGCTCCAGCCCTTCGTGACTGACTTCGTCGACCTGTTTTCCGGCGATCCGTTCGGAGAGCGCGTGCTGGCAGAGGTCGCCGTAGATCAAGACGCGGAGTTCGCCGGGCGAGAACTCGGAGAGGTTCTGGCCGGCAGCGGTGAGGTCGTGGTCCTCGCGATCCGTGACGCCACGGGCAGGCTTATCGTGGGGCCTCCTCGCTCTCGCGTCTTGCAGACGGGCGAGATCATGATCGTCGTCGGTGCCGAGGACGAGGTGCGAGCGATCGGGGCTGGACAACGCCGGCACCCTCCGCCCGCTCCTGCTCACGAGCACAAATCGGTGGTGCTCTCGTCATTGCGACGCTTGATCAGGCGTAACGGCGGCGAATAGCGTCGTTGTCCAGTAATCGTCGGGATGCCCCGCTATACTTGGGCTATGTCACGACGTCAGCGCCGCCGGAACATAGTTGGCTGCGGTAAGTGCGGGGCCAGCTACGAGGTGTTGGGCGCGGATCCGCGCTGCCCTGCCTGTAACGCCCGCCTCGAGGACTATGAACCGCGGCCGGTTCGACCCGCCGCGCGTGGCTTCGGTGGAAGTCTCGAGGGCCCTGACCTCATGCGTTCCAGCCATGAGCGGGAGTCCGATACAGCGCCGCCGGAGGAATTCGTGGCCGCCGGCCTGGTGCTGCTCGCCTTCGGGCTGATGGTCGCCGCTTTCGTTATGCATTCGCCTCTGATGTTGCAAGCAGGCATGGGCCTGTTCGCGCTCACCGGCATTGGCTTCGGTGTGTTCAAGCTGTATCAGTTCGCCACGGGCAAGCGAAAGCCGCGCGATCCCGACGAGTACGACCCGCCGAGCATGATGGAGTGGCTGGTGGGACGGGGCTTCTGGGACCGCCGCCGCTAGCCGCTACGAATCTTTCGTGACTGGCCCTACCACCTCAGGCTAAAATCATCCCTAATGACTCAGAAGTATCACATCTGGACCGAAGGCTGTCAGATGAACGTCGCGGACTCCGCCAAACTGGCGGCGGGCCTCGACCGATTCGGCTGGCAGGCAATCGATGAGCCGACGGACGCCGACCTCGTCGTACTGAACACGTGCGTGGTGCGCGACAAGTCTGAGCAGCGCGCGATTAGCCATCTCGGCCGCCTTGCTGCCATGAAGCGCAAGGGGCAGGCCGACTTCAAGATCGTCGTCATGGGCTGCATGGTCGGCCCCAAGGACGACGACCTGCGCAAGCGCTTCCCGTACGTCGACCACTTTGCGCGACCTCAGGCCTTCGAAGGCATCTTCGAGAGCCTCGGCATCGCCGACGACACCGGCGGCGAGTTCTGGCCTTCGTCCTTCCCCACGCCCACGGGGCCGACCGCCTACGTGCCGATCATCCACGGCTGCGACAAGTTCTGCACCTACTGCATCGTGCCGTATCGCCGCGGTCGCGAGACCAGCCGCCCCATGGACGAGATCGTGCAGGAGGTTGCGCACCTGGTGCACGGCGGTGTGCGCGAGGTGACCCTGCTGGGCCAGACCGTCGAGGCGTACGGCCTCGATTTCTCGGACCAGCGCCCCGACCTCGGCGACCTCATGGCGGCGATGCACGACCTGCCGAACCTGGAGCGCATCCGCTTCCTGACGTCTTACCCCAAGAACATGACCCCGAAGATCATCGAGGCCGTGCGCGACCTCCCGAAGGTTACGGAGTTCTTCAACATCCCCGTGCAGCACGGCTCGGACCCCGTGCTGGAGCGCATGCGCCGCGGCTACACGCTGGCCGAGTTCCATGAGAAGGTCGACCTCATCCGCTCGATGATGCCCGATGCTTCGATCACCACCGACATCATCGTGGGCTTTTGCGGCGAGACGGAGCAGGAGTTCAACGACACGCTGCAACTGCTGGAAGAGGTGCGCTTCGACAAGGTACACGTTGCCATGTACTCGCCCCGTCCCGGCACAATCGCGGCCCGCAAGATGGAGGACGATGTACCTCCGGAAGTCAAAAAACAGCGCCTCCAGGCCGTAGAAGAGGTCGAGGAGCGCATCTCGACCGAGCTCAACCTGCGCCTCGAAGGCACCGATCAGGAAGTGCTCGTCGAAGGCCGGCGGGAGTCTCGCTGGTACGGTCGCACCCGCAGCAACAAGCTCGTTCACTTTGTCGGCGAAACGGCTGTCGGTGAGGTCGTCACCGTCCACATCGATAGAGCCACCGCCTGGTCGCTGCAGGGCACCACGGCGGCCGACGCACTGCCCCTTCTTTTGTAACCCCGCTCCCCCGCAAGTCCATTCGGGCTGTCGCAGGAGGCACTCGATGACGAACGAACCAACGAGAAGGCAAGCCGGGGATGGGTTGTTCGGCCGCTCATGCGACTGTCGCTACTGGAGGCCGGCATGACAGTCGTACGTCTGGATGCCGGCCGGGACGCCGTGCGGGCTTACGTGGCTGAGCAGGCGGCCCAGGGTTTGGACCATGTCCGCCGCCTCGTTCGTGCCGATGCGGATAGCATCACAGTTGCAACGGAGGGCCTGACCGAAGAGGAGGGCAGCCGCGTTACGCTGGAGGGAGAGTGGACGCCAGCGCAGGTCCTGGCGCATCTCAACAGCAGCCTCGCTCGCAGCCTTTCCCGTCTGAAAGCGATGTCAGGTGGCCACGAATGGGTCAACCCGCCCGTCACTCCCGGGCAAACGTCCGACACGCCCCGCAGCTTCGAATCGCTGCGCAAGGAGTACGTGGACGGCATGCAGGCCATCATCGCTGTGCTGGACGCCGCCGATGAGTCCCTGGGACGAGAACTCACGGCCGATCACCTCGAGTACGGCCCGTTCACCTGGCTGCAATGGGCCGTCTATTCCCACCACGTCCATACTTCGGACCACATCGGCCAGCTCGATCAAGCGAGGGCACGAGTCAAAGGAAGGGCTTGAGCCATGACACCGGAAGAACGCCAACAGCTCATCGAGCGATACGCCGGCAGCTTCGAGACGTTGCAGATCGCGTTGTTCCACATCGGCAGCTACGGTCTGGACGTGGCGCCGCCGGGTGAGTGGACACCGCGGCAGCTCGTCCACCACCTGGCCGACACGGAAGTTATCCGTAGCGCTCGTCTGCGCTTCCTCCTGGCCGAGGGCGCCGTCCATCTGCCCGCGTTCTACGAGGAGGGGTTCGCCGCAAGGCTGCAATACCAGCGCCCGCTCGATACGTCGCTCGCCCTCCTGAAGGCCTCGGCGGACGCAAACCTGGAGCTGCTGGACGGCCTTGCAGAGGATGACTGGCTGCGGCTCGTCGAGCAAAACGATGGGCAATCTCTGACTGCCGAGGATTGGCTGCGCCGGGCTGCAACCCACTGCTATGAGCACGCCGAACAACTTGAAGCCTATGCGAACCGTGGCGCACAGACGTAAAGTCGAATGATGAACGAACCCGACGACACCCGCGTAGAGCTACCCAACACGCCTTACGCGGAGGACATCCGGGCCTACTGCCTGGACCTCGCTGATGTGTGGGAGGACCACCCCTGGGGCGACATCGTCTACAAGATCGGGGCGAAGATGTTCGCGGCCCTCGGCGCAGATGACGGCACCACGTCTGTCACAGTGAAGGCGGCCCCGGACGACGCCGAGATCCTGGTTCAGATGCCGCACATCACCGTAGCGCCGTACGTCGGTCGCTACGGTTGGGTCACCGTCGCCGTCGAAGACGAAGACGCGCTCGACCAGGTGATGGCCCTCATCTCGATGAGCTACGACCTCATCCGCCGCGGCGGTTCTCGCAAGCGCCAGCGATAGGCGCCATGAACGGCCCTGTCGTGTCCCTGCGTGACGCGAACCGCGATGACATCGAGGCTGTCCTGGCGTTGTGGGATGAGGCGTACCAGGAGTCGTCGCGTTCCAGCGCCCAGGACCTGCCAGCGTTGCTCTCGCACGGCCCGGCTGTGCGCCTGATTCTCGCGGAAGCCGGCGACGTCATCGTCGGCACCGTCATCGTTGCGAATGACGGCTGGCGGGGAAACCTGTATCGCCTGGCCGTGCTCCCAAGCTTTCAGCGCCGGGGTGTCGCCACGCGGCTGGTCGATGAAGCGCATGCCTGGTTGCGTTCGCAGGGCTGCGGCCGGATCACTGCCCTTGTCGAGGGCAATCACGATTATGCGACGGGGTTCTGGGAGGCTGCCGGCTACACCCACGACGTGTTGATGCGCCGTTATCATCTCGACCTCGCCTGACGACAGGTTATAGGGCGGGCCGCAACCCCTGTCACAGCGCGCTCCAGACCGGCCCCGTATACTCGGGAGGTATGCGGGTAGCCGTTCTCGTCGTCATCCTCACCGTCAGCGAGGGAGAGCTGCGTGTGCTGCTCATCCATCGCTCCGGCGAGCCCTACCAGGGCATGTGGGCCCTCCCCGGCGGTCTGCTGCACCAGGACGAGACGCTGGGCGAAGCGGCGGCACGCAAGCTGGTAGAAGAGACCGGCGTGCACGACGTCTACCTGGAGCAGCTTTACACCTTCTCAGGCCTCGGCGACGAGCGTGGTGCTGTGGCCGTGGCGCACTTCGCACTCATCGACCTGAAGCGCGTGCGCCTGCGCGAGGAGCCGGTGTGGGAGCCGCGCTGGTTCTCGATCCGGGAGCTGCCGGAGCTCGCCTTCGACAACGACAGCGTGATCGAGAACGCCATCCTCCGGCTGCGCAACAAGCTCGAGTACACCAACGTCGCCTACAGCCTCATGCCCCTCGAATTCACGCTGAGCGACCTCCAGGCCCTCTACGAGACGATCTTCCGTCGCCGATTCGATAAGCGTAACTTCCGCCGGCGCATGCTCTCGCAGGGCATCATCCGGCCCACCGGCCGCACCTACTCCGGCGGCGCCCATCGCCCCGCGGAGCTCTTCGAGTTCACCTCGCGCCAGCCGATGACGCTGTAGGGCCGTCGATGGTGGTTGGTGATCGGTTGTTGGTCCTGCAGTTCTTAGTCGCGGGACGAAGGCTCCAGACGCTTCGACGCGCATCGTCCTTTAGCTGCAATCCAGCGTGAGTGTGATCTCGTCTTTGTCGCGCGGGCGCCCATGAGCTGGCCGGGCGCACACCACGCAATGCCATCGGCGAATGGCAGGAGATGCTTCGATGAAGCCCTGCCAGATCTGTCGTTATCGCTCAGGATGACGGAGCCAAGGGGACGCCGGCCTCCTGGTAGCTAACCACTGAAAACCAACAACCGAAGACCAACAACCAGCATCAGTGCGCTGCGAAGAAGCGCCAGATCAGCTCCGATGCATCAATCGACTGCGTTGTGTTGCCCAGGATGCGTGGCTGCCGGTCTGAGCCCGGCCACGTGTGTCCGCCACCTTCGATGACGTAGAGCTCCACGTCGGCGCCCTGGTCGCAGTTCGTATAGCGTTCCAGCGTGACGTCAGAGGCGACGCGCTGCGTTTGCAGTGTGAGGTCGCAGCTGTTGTGTACCGCCCAGTCATGCATGGTCTGGCGAAGGGGTTGGAGCGTGGCGTTCAGACGGCCACCAGTGCCTCCATTGAACGGCACCAGCGGGTCATCCGTGCCGTGGAAGGCGATGATCGGCTCCGGTTTCGTGCCGCCGCACAGCAGCGGCGAATACACGGCGCCGGCTACGGGTGCCACGGCGGCGATGCGGTCATTGTTGCAACCGAGCTGGGCCGAGAGGGCGGCGCCGTTGGACATGCCGGTGGCATAGATGCGTGATGGGTCGATGCATACCGAGGCGCTCACCTGGTCGATGAGGTCGTCGACGAAGGCGTAGTCGTCGACATAACCGCGCTCCAGCGGCCCGTAGATAAACCAGCGACGCGGTTGATTCGTGCCGTCCGGGCTCACGAGCACGAAACCCTCGCGCTCGGCGATATCGATGAAGTGGGAGGCGCCCTCCTGCTGCTTGGCTGAGCCGCCCAGGCCGTGGAAGTTCAGCACCAGTGGCAGGGGACTGGACCCGTCATAGGATGTCGGCACGTACAGCCGGTAGCTACGCTGGATGCCGCCTGAGGTCATCGTGTTCACGGAGAGCCCGACCGAGGCGCCGGATGGGCAGCTGGCTGTCGACGTGGCGTCAGGAGCCGGCTGCAGCGGTGTAAGGCTGCCTGGCGCAGGTGTTGGCGACGGTGAGGCAGTCGCGCTGGTCTCCAGCGTGTCCTGCTGCGGCGATATGGCGGCTGACGCGGCTTCGGGGGTCCCGGTCGGTGTAACAGGTGCCGTCGTGGCTTGCGGCGCCGAGGCGGCCGCTGTGGCCGTCTGCCGGGCATCTCGCCGCTCTTTCAGGCGCCCGCAGCCTGCTACTGCGATCACGGCGATCGCTAGCAGGCCGAGGCAGAGCAGCCGGGTTCGCATTGACACGTGAGTTTGCACCTCGCTTCACTATCGACTATGAAGCATTTGCCGCGCCCTTCCTAACCCCTACGGGGTATTGATTGACACCTGTATTGGTCGCTGATAGCATTGCAACCCTAGTAAGTGTCATAATGACACTAAGTTAAGTGTCACGGTGACACTAAGTACCTAGACAGGGAGGCAGCAGGCTATGGCCTCTATGTCCGACGACATAATTACCCTCACCAACGTAACTTCCGGTCTTGCAGGCATCGCTTGCGAGACCGATACGGGCATTCAGACGCAGCCCCTCTCCAGCGAGAGCTCCTTCGCGTACTGGCAGCAGGACATCCCGAAGGAATACTGGGACCTCGGCGCTGACGAACTCGTCGCCCGCGTGGCGAAGGCGCGCAAAAAGCTCGGCTCGAAGCTTGTCGTGCTCGGCCACCACTACCAGCGCGAAGACATCATTCAGTTCGCCGACTTTCGGGCCGACTCGTTCAAGCTGTCGCAGTGGGCCGCCGAGCACGCCGAAGCGGACTACATCGTGTTCTGTGGCGTGCACTTCATGGCCGAAGCTGCCGACATCCTCAGCGCGCCGCACCAGACGGTGATGCTCCCCAACATGGCCGCGGGCTGCTCCATGGCCGACATGGCCGACCCGGATGACGTTTACGCCGCCTGGGAGGAGCTGGAAGAAGCCGGTGTCGCCGATAAGGTCATCCCGGTCACCTACATGAACTCTGCCGCCTCGCTGAAGGCGTTCTGCGGCAAGCACGGCGGCATCGTCTGCACTTCGAGCAACGCCGATGCCGTCCTGCGCTGGGCCTTCGAGCGCGGCGAGAAGGTGCTCTTCTTCCCTGACCAGCACCTGGGCCGCAACACCGGCGCCAAGATGGGCATCCCGCTGGACCAGATGACGCTGTGGAATTACAACCAGCCCTACGGCTCGTTGGGCGGCATGACCGTCGAGCAGCTGGAGCGCTCTCGGGTGCTGCTCTGGCAGGGGCACTGCTCCGTACACCAGCGCTTCACCGTGAGCCAGATTGAGGCGGCACGAGCGAAGTACCCCGACATCCACGTCGTCGTGCACCCTGAGTGCCGCTACGAGACCGTGCAGGCCGCCGACTCCAATGGCTCGACCGAGTTCATCGTCCAGACGATCGCCAAGGGCGCGCCGGGCAGCAAGTTCGCCGTCGGCACCGAGATCAACCTCGTGAGCCGCCTGGCGCACGAGAACCCGGACAAGACGATCTTCTGCCTTGACCCGGTGGTCTGCCCCTGCAGCACGATGTACCGCATCCACCCGGCGTACCTCGCCTGGACGCTCGAGGAGCTGGCGGAAGGCCGCATCGTCAACCAGGTCACCGTTGACGCCGAGACAGCGGAGTACGCCAAGATCGCCCTCGACCGCATGCTCAGCGTGAAGTAGGCGGTGGGTTTTGACATTCCACCAGGGGTCTCACCCCTGGTGGTGCTCATTGCACTGCCTCTGTTCTTCGCCGCGTTCATGCTCGTGCGTAAACGCCTGGGTACGCCGAAGAATCTCCCACCAATCGATCCTCACAGTCATCTCTGGCCCAACCAGCATGACGATCAATGAGAGGACGGTATCCAGCCAGTAGCCATCGCACGCTCACCTGAGCGTGTAACGAAGTCGAATGGCTCGTCTCGCACGAGGCCCAGACTCTCGTACATGGGGGCACGATGATTTGCCGCCGCTGCGGCAGACCAGCGAAAATTGGCCCAAAAGAACGACGATCACTGATTTGGACGTGCGGTGGGAGGATTTGTTCAGCCCGGTCATCGCATTGCCGTTGTAGGTACGAGCGGCTGCGGCAAGACGTACGTCGCTGAGGCCCTCGCCGAGCGGCTTGGCATTCCGTATATCTGTAACGACGCGATTATCTGGCGTCCGGATTGGGTGCCTATCGCCGAGGGATCGAGCGCGCTATTCGACGCTGGAGCTCGCAGCCCGGGCCCTGCCTGGACCTTCGATGGCAACTTTGGCGCCCCAGAACCCGACGAGCGCATCGCATGTAGCGCTGCGACACCATCGTCTGGCTCGACCTGCCTCGCTGGCAGGTGTGGCCGCAGGTTACGCTCTGGCGGACGCTGCGAGGCCTGATCACGAAGCGGCCGCACTGGCGCAATGGCAATGTCGAGCGCTGGAGCATCTTCTTCTCGCGCGAGAATATCGTCTGGTGGTCGATCAAGACATACAGCCGCCGGCGTCGCGACTACGCCGCCCTTTTCGCAGACCCGGCTTACGCTGACCGTGCTCGAATCAGGCTGGAGAGCCGTCGCGCCGTGAACGCCTGGCTAGAGAGCATCGAGGTCCAACCGGTACCCCATCGCCAGCTCACCTGAGCGCGTGACGAAGTCGAACGACTCGTCACGCACGAAGCCCATGCGCTCGTACATGCCGCGCGAGACCGCCATCCACGCCGTCGCGTGCAGGGCAAGCGTCCCGATGCCGCCGGTCACGGCAGCGCCGGATGCACTCCTGCGTTAGCGCCCGCCCGATGCCGAGGTCCCTTGACCCTGGATGCACGGCCAATCGCAGAATGCCGGCCCAACCCGGCGGCCACTGGCCCTGCCCCGACAAAGCGCCGTCCGCGTAGAACATCACGCAGCCCACCACGACGCCCTCGCGCTCCGCCACGATCACCTCGGCGCGCCCGAAGTGGCTCTCGACGTCCCCAAGCATGCCGAAGTAGCGCTGCCAGCCCTCGCGTGTGTACTCCGGCTCGTACTGCGCGTATGACGCCTGGATCAACGCTGCGATCACGCCGGCTTCGTCGATGCGGGCATCGCGAACGCGGATACGGCTCGAAGTGGGTTCCGGTTCCGGCATGCGGCCCTTATCATGACGCGGCCGGCCAGCGGACCGAAACCCTAAGGAGTTGCCAGATGCCCCACAAATACACCAATCCCGATGCCGTCTCGAAGCCCGGAAACTACACCCACGTCGTCGAGGCGACGGGCAGTCGCATCGTCTTCATCTCCGGCCAGGTGCCGCTGGACCGCGACGGCAAGGTCGTGGGCTCAGGCGACCTCGCTGCGCAGGCCGAGCAGGCGTTTCAGAACCTCCAGGCGTGCCTCGCCAGCGCCGGCGCCACCTTCGCCGACGTCACGAAGATGACGACCTTCATCGTCGGATACCAGGCCTTCCGCGATCGCCCCCTCCTCACCACCGTCCGCCAGAAATACCTGCCGGCCGAAAATCCGCCCGCCAGTACCCTTCTCGGCGTCCAGTCCCTCGCCACGCCCGAGATCATGATCGAGATCGAGGCAATCGCGGTCCTACCTTAGGCTGACGGCAATGACGCTGGAAATCGTTGAGGAGCCCGCAGACCTCGGAAAACCTGGAGGCCCACGGCTCGATTTCGATAGCATTCCGTGTCGATGGTCGATTGCGTGTGGATCTCGTTGAGCAGGGGCTGAGGGGAATTCAGCCTCTCGCATGGATGCCGGTCAGTAGCCTCCCTATATGAAGGACTGTACGACGCTGACGAAGATGGTCGCCCGTCACGATGGGCCGAACGCTGGGATATTTCCCGCTGGGGCATCCTGGCTGCCTACGAAGGGGAACGACGAACCGGCGGAGCGGTACTCGCCTTTGACACCGCCGACGTGTGGTTCCTGGACGGCAGGAAGGACGTGGCGGCCTTGTGGGATATTCGTGTCGCTCCGGAGCACCGGCGTGTCGGGAGTAGGCAGGGCCCTACTCTTCGACGCGGCCGTCGATTGGGCCCGGAAACGCGACTGCCGACTGCTCAAGATCGGGACACCTCCAGCGAGAACGTGAATGTCGGCGCCTGCCGGTTCTACGCCTGCCATGGGCTGCCAACTGGGGCCGTTCTTCTCGTGAGTCGCTTCGCGTACTCGCGGTAGCTACGGCGCGGCTCATCCCGATGAAGTTCAGCTCGTCTGGGTTCTGGAGTTGGACAGCTGAACAAAGTCGAGCCGGCCAATACCGCAGAGCGGCGATACTACGCCGGATAAACTTCGGGGCGCTAGAAGTCCATCTCAGTGCCCAGGCCCTGGGCGCGGGCCTTGTCGTAGGCCAGCTTTGTCGCGGCGATGTCGGCGACGCCGGTGCCTTGCAGCTTCACGTAGATGATCTCGTCGCGGTTCGCTGCGGCCGCTTGCCTTTCCCGCCACGATCTGGCGCAGCTCCTCGAGCTGGCTCCACTGCAGCAGGCCGCGGTCGACGGCACTGGCGAGGTCGCCCGATTCGCCCGGCGCCTGCTCGATGGAGTCGATGATCAGGCGGTCGGCTCGGGTCAGGGCGTTGTCGTCCACCTCACGTGCCCGCCACGTCGTCGGGCCCGCGGCGATGAGGGTGGCGCCGCCCGAGAGCCACTGCCCCTGCACCACCGGCTCCATGGTGGCGGCGATGCACACCACGAGGTCGGTGTCGCGCACGGCAGCTTCGGCGGTGTCGGCGGCGCTCACTTCGATCCCGAGCGCGTCTGAGGCGCCACGAGCGAAGGCCTCACGACGCTCCGGCGTGCGGCTGAACGCCTTCACGCGTTTGATGTCTCGCATCTTCTTCAACGCTTCGAGCTGGGTGAGGGCCTGGTTGCCCGTGCCGATGATGCCCACCGTGGCGGAGTCGGGCTTCGTCAGGTACTTCGCCGCGACGCCGGTGGTGGCGCCGGTCCGCAACTGACCCAGCCGGTTCGCCTGGGTGTAGCAGAGCAGGCCGCCCGTATCGGCGTCGTAGAGGCTGATATGGAAGCTGTACTTGCCCTTCACGACGGTGTAGGTCTTCACGCCGAGAACACCGTCGTAGAGCAGCGCCCCGCCCATGACGGCCAGCAACCCGCCTGGAGCGATGATCTTGCGCCGCGCCAGGTTGAACGCCTCACCCTCACCGAAGCGGCGTTGCATCGTCTCGATTGTCTCCAGCATCTCTTCCATGGAGACGCACTGGGTGACTTCGTCATCGCGTAGAAAGAGCGCCATCGTCGAATCCCCCGTCGTCGTGTGGTCGGTACGTTGGGCCAATGCTAGCGGGACGACAGGGTTGTGTCATGATCGGTTGCACATTGGCTCCTACGGTGCGCACTGGATGCCGAACGGCACCTTCGCGTTTAGAGCGAGGATGCCGTCCTCGACCTGGTCCGAGATTGTTGCGGTCAAGGCCTGAGAGGATGTCCGTCAGCGGGAAGTTGAGGTCGATGAAGTCAGCCTCGGAGCGCATCCAGGCAAGCATGTCGTTGTCCGATGCCAGCGGCTTCGAGGCAGGCAGGGAGTTGGTCCGCGATCCCAGCCGTGTGAAGCCGTACAGCGGCAGCCAGAGGTCCAGCGCCGGATTCGCAACGACGCGCCGCCCCAGTCGATCACGCCCGAATGCGCTCCCGTTCTGGCTCGATCAAGCAGTTCATGTCCAGGTCCTGGTGCGCCGAGTGACGGCTCGAACTCGAAGTGTGCCGGCTCATTCAGGTAGGCTTCGAAGCCCTGCTCCAGGTAAGTGCGCGCCTCGCAGCTCACCAGCGGGAACATGTGCCGGATCACCTGTCTCGTAGTGACTTGCCCGCGCTTCTTCCGCACCGCCGCTCCGTCCAGGTACGGTAACGCCCGGCTCGACTGCTTGCTGAACCGGGAACGCCTGCAACTCGCGCAGCAGCAGGCCGAACTCGCGACCGAAGCCGGGGCCTGGCGGCCGTTTCGCGAACAGTACCGGCTCTCCTGGGAGCATGCGATGGCCCGCGAACGGTGCGCCGTTCGGTCCGGTCCTCGCCGTAAACATCAATGTGCGGCACTGGCGCCGACAACGCCTCAGCGAGCGTCGGCAGCAGCGCCATTTCTAAGTGCAGCGAGTCAAAGTTCGTCGTTCCCTCCGGCAGGCGGTGAAGGTCGACCTCGGGCCGCGGGAAGCGCAGGACGTAGTCGCCGGCCGTGAAGGCCCAGAACTCCCAGCCCTCGCTGAGGAACTCGATAGGCTCTTCTGCCAGGTGCGGCGCGTATCGACGTAACGCTCGCCGAATCTCCTCCGTTTCAGGTTTCAGCCATGCCATGCATTGATCCTAATACGTCGCGAGCAGGGAAGGGGCGCTGCTTCGTTGACGCATACATGACGCGGCGTTACGATGAGCACCCGCACTTAGTGTCATTGAGACACTAAGTGTCATGTGAAGGACGCAGCCTCGGCTCCGTCCCATGCGCTGACGGAGCCCCTGACTCCAGCCAGCAGAGCAGGCAGGCAGAATGGCGCGTCACTTCGATTACATCATCATCGGCTCGGGTATCGCCGGACTCTACGCAGCGCTCATGGCGAAGGAGCACGGCAGCGTGCTTGTGCTCACCAAGGGCAGCGTGGACGAGGCGAACACGAAATACGCCCAGGGTGGCATCGCGGCGGCCGTGGGCTCCGACGATAGCGCCGAGCTGCATTACGAGGACACCATCGGTGCCGGGGCGGGCCTCGTCGACCCTGAGGCGGCGCACATCCTCACGAGTGAGGCATCCGACCGCATCGCCGACCTCGTACGCTTCGGCGTGCCCTTCGACAGCGTCGACGGCATGGTGGCGCTAGGCCGGGAGGCTGCTCATTCGCGCGACCGCATCATTCACGCCGGCGGCGACTCCACCGGTGCCCACATCGAGCTGACGCTGAGCGAGCTGGCGCGCCATTCCTCAGTCACCATCCTGGAGCACAGTCAGGCAGTCGACGTCATCGTGGAGGACGGCGTGGCGGTCGGAGTCATCGCTCTCGATGCACGCAACAACACGACGGAGGAGTTTGGCTGCGACCACCTTCTCCTCGCGACCGGAGGATGCGGCCAGCTCTACCGTGTCAGCACTAACCCGCCTGTCGCCACGGCTGACGGCGTCGGCCTCGGCTATCGAGCCGGCGCCGAGATCACGGACATGGAGTTCATCCAGTTTCATCCCACGGCGTTGCGATTACCCGGCGTGCCCGTGTTCCTGATCTCGGAGGCCGTCCGCGGTGAAGGCGCGCTGCTGGTCAACGTCAACGACGAGCGCTTCATGCCCAACTACGACGAGCGCGCCGAGCTGGCGCCTCGCGACGTCGTAGCCCGCGCCATCCTCACCGAGATGGCTCGCACGGAGTCGGACCGGGTGTTCCTGGATGTCACGCATCTGCCGCCCGCTCGCACGGCGGCCCGTTTTCCCCAGATCATGAGCTATTGCGCCAAGTACGGCCTCGACATCACGAAGGAGCGCATCCCGGTCTCTCCCGCGGCCCACTACATGATGGGCGGCGTGCGTACGAACTCCTGGGGCGAGACGAACATCCGCAACCTTTACGCAGCGGGCGAAACGGCCTGTACCGGCGTGCACGGCGCCAACCGCCTCGCGAGCAACTCCCTCCTCGAGACGATCGTGTTCGCCAAGCGGGTGATCAATCGGACGCTGGAACCCGATCGCCACCCGACAACTCCGGACCGTACCGCCATCCGTTTGCCCGACACGCTGGGCGATGCGCGCAAGTCCGCTATCTACAACCCGGAAGGCATTTCCCTACCCCGGGTGGGCGCGCCAGCCCGCGCTCTGCCTTTCGCGGAGCAGGGACTGAGCCTCGCCAATCTGCAGACGCTGATGTGGGACAAGGTCGGCATCGTGCGCGATGGTAGTGGCCTGGCGGAAGCAGCCCTGACCCTCGCGCTGTGGCAGCGCAGCATGCCCGCCCCGACCGACCGTCCGGCGCAGGAGCTTGCAAACCTGTTGACGGCAGGTCGCCTGGCGGCCGAGGCGGCGCTTATCCGCCAGGAGAGCCGTGGTGCCCACTACCGCACCGACTTCCCGCACACGGACGACGCCTGGCTCAAGCACATCGTCTTCCGCAACGATGCGTAAGCAGGGATACTGACGGCCAACAAGTAACTGCAGGATTCATCCTGCAGTGTCGTAACATGCAAGGAGCCAACTTGAGCGACGCCACGCTGGACATGGAGCTTGTTCGACGCGTTGTACGGGCCGCCCTCGAGGAGGACGGCGCCTTCCAGGACGTTACGACCCTCAGCACCGTGCCCCCTGACCAGCGGGGTCGCGGCGAGTTCCTCTCAAAGGACACGGGTGTCCTCGCCGGCATGCCGCTGGTCCGTGCCGCCTTCGATGCGGTCGACCCGAGCATCGAGCTGCACGCGGCGCTGGAGGACGGGGCGCCGATGGAGTATGGCAGCATCATCGCCCGCATCGAGGGGCCCCTGGCGTCCATCCTGTCGGCGGAGCGCATCGCCCTCAACTTCCTGCAGCGCCTCTCCGGCACGGCCACGCTGACCCGTCAGCTCGCCCATGCCGTCGCCGGTCTGCCCACCCGCGTGGTTGACACGCGCAAGACCACGCCGGGCCTGCGAGCGCTGGAACGTTACGCCGTGCGCGTCGGTGGCGGGCACAACCATCGCTTCAACCTGACGGACGGCGTGCTGATAAAAGACAATCACATCGCCGCCGGGCGCTCGCGAGGCCTCACACTGGCAGACGTCATCGGCGCTGCTCGTGCCGACGTGCCTCACACTCTGCGCATCGAGATCGAGGTCATGAGCTTCGAGGAGGCGCAGGAAGCGGTCGAGGCCGGTGCCGACGTGATTCTGCTCGACAACATGACGCCGCCGGAGATGGCCCGCTGCGTGCGGATGATCGCCGGCCGGGCGCTCACCGAGGCTTCGGGCGGCATCACGGTGCACAACGCCCGCGAGATCGCCGAAAGCGGCGTCGACATCATCTCTTCCGGTGCCCTGACCCACTCCGCAAGGGCACTCGACATAAGCCTTAACATCGAGACGGCCTGATGGCGCAGATCCTCATCCTCACCGGGCCGCCCGCCGCGGGAAAGTCGAGCGTCGCGACGGCGCTGGCGGACCGATACGACCGCGTGGCGCACATCCCGGTCGACGGCCTGCGACACTTCGTCACGCCGACGGGCTATCGCGCGCCGGGAAAGCCCGGGTTCGAGCGACAGCAGGCGCTGGCGATCCGGAACGCCTGCGCCCTTGCCCGCAACTTCATGGCAGAGCACTTCGCCGTGATCATCGATGACATCGTGCCGGGCCACGAGCAGCTCGACTTGTATCTGGAGGAGTTGAAGGAGTCCGGTGCGCCGATTCACTACGTACGCCTGCTTCCGAGCCACGACGTTTGCCGGGAGCGCAATCAGGCTCGTCACGCCGACCGCGTGCCCGCGGAGCGCCTCGACCTCCTGTACAGGGAGTTCGAGGCCGAGAAAGACATGCCCGGCAGCGTCATCGACAGCTCCAGCATGAGCATCGAAGCCACCGCAGACCGCCTGCAAGACCTCACGACGTCGGGCGAGAGCATCGTGTGGCCGGTTGAGGGAATGCTGGACCCGAAGTCGTAGCTGCGGGTTCAACCAGCAGGATCGTGGGCCCGGCCGGCTCATTTCTCGGCTTCTTTGCCCCGCCTCGGCGCCTCTAACTCGTCGCTATCGATGATGATGGTCACGGGGCCGTCGTTGAGCAACGACACCTGCATGTGCGCCCCGAAGCGACCTTTGCCGACTCGGATGCCGTGGGCGGCCAGGGCCCACACGTAGGCCGAGACCAGGGGCTCCGCGACGCTGGGCTTGGCTGCGTCGTTGAAGCTGGGGCGCCGCCCCCGACGCGTGTCGCCATAGAGCGTGAACTGGCTCACCACCAGCGCCTCGCCGCCTACGTCCAGCAGCGATCGATTGAATCGCCCGCCCTCGTCCGTGAAGATGCGCAACTCCGCCGTCTTGTCCGCCAGCTTCTGCGCCGTCTCCTCGTTGTCGCCATCACGAATGCCGAGCAGGATGAGCAGCCCGTTGCCAATCGCGCTGATTTCGTCGCCGTCGACGGTGACGGAAGCCTGTGATACCCGCTGGATTACCAATCGCATACGGCCTTAAGGGTACAGACTC
>CAVSWS010000038.1:0-255258 GCA_963731765.1 uncultured Chloroflexia bacterium | reverse complement strand
CGAGGCCATCGGTGTCGGCGTTGAAGGAGGCCTTGAGGAAGCGCAGGGCCGTCGGCGACATCGCGAGCATCTCGCGACACCACTGCACCGTCTCCTCCTCCAGCTTGTCGAGGGGCACGACGGTGTTCACGAGGCCCATATCGAGCGCCTGCTGGGCGTTGTACTGGCGGCAGAGGTACCAGATCTCCCGCGCCTTCTTGTGGCCGACGATGCGCGCCAGCAGCGTCGCGCCGTAGCCCGCATCGAAGCTGCCGACCTTCGGGCCGGTCTGACCGAACACGGCGTTCTCGGCCGCAATCGTAAGGTCGCAGATCACGTGCAGCACGTGGCCGCCGCCAATGGCGTATCCCGCGACCATCGCCACGACGGGCTTGGGCAGCGTGCGGATCTGGCGCTGCAGCTCCAGCACGTTGAGGCGCGGCACGCCGTCATCGCCGATGTAGCCGCCGTCGCCGCGGATCTTCTGGTCGCCGCCGGAGCAGAACGCCTTGCCACCGGCGCCCGTGAGGATGATCACGCCGACTTCGTCGTCCTGGTGGGCGACTCGGAAGGCGTCCTGCAGCTCCGTGATCGTCAGGGGCCGGAAGGCATTGTGTACCTCGGGCCGGTTGATCGTGATCTTGGCGATGCCCTCCGCCGTCTCGTAGATCACGTCGGTGTAGTCGCCGCTCTTCTGCCAATCGATAGTCATGAGTCCTCCTCAGGAGTGTGAACAATTATGGGGAAATCGATGGGGCGGCCGGAGACGCCTACCTGGTTGTCGTTGCGAGGAGGCGTCCAGGCCGACGCGGCAATCTTGCAGGCTCTCATTCGCTCCGAGTCGTCCGTCTCAGGTGCAGACCCTGAAGGATTGCCACGGCCTGCTGCCGCGTGCCTCGCAACGACATTCGCCGGGGCTTCGGTGGCAGCAATAACGGTCATGCTTCGGCCCCCGGCGAGTGCTTGTCGAGAAACGCGCCCACCAGCCTCGACCATGTTTCGGGCTGCTCCAGGTGGGTCGTGTGCCCAGCGTCCGGGATGATGAGCGTGCTCCGAGTTGGCCACCTTCGAGGCGAGCACGGGCGCCAGCGCGGCGTATCGGGTGTCCAGCGCCCCGGCGAGGAACAACGACGGCGCTTCGATAACCTCGAGGCGGTCGAGGATGTAGTCCTGCGCGCCGGCGCCCATGCCCCGCAGCGAGTTCGCGAGTCCGAGCGGCGAGTTCTCGATGCGCTGACGGCGTTGCTCCGCCAGGACGCCCTCCGGCAACGATGCTTGCGACGCGAACAGCCCCTGCGCCTGCCAGCGGTCGGCGAAGGCCTCGATGCCGTCCGTGAAGATTGACTGCGCCAGCTTCTCGTCGCTTTCGACGCGGGCCGCTCGCTGCGCCGGGTCCTCGATGCCGGGCGATGCGCTCTCGATGACGAGCGCCCACAGGCGCTCCGGCGCGGCGGTCGCGAGATGCAGCCCGACGCGGCCGCCCAGGGAGTAGCCGACGAGGGCGTACTGGTCGACGCTCAGATGGTGGAGTAGGGCTGTGAGGTCTTCGACGGCGTGCGCCATGGTGTAGCGCGAGGGGTCTTCGGGCGCATCAGACTTGCCGTGGCCGATGAGGTCCACGCGGATCGACGCGGTAGCCATCGAGCGCAGGCAGGACGGGCTCCCAGGCGCGGGCGTCGCGCGTAAAGCCGTGCAGCATTACGACGATGGGGCCGTCGCCGGTGACCTCGACGTTGAGGAAGATGCCGTTGGTGGCAACACGGCTCATCGACGCATCTCCCCTCGTTGCGAGCCATCGCGATAGCGAGGCGAATCAATCCCGGTGCTCAAGACAGGTCTCTTCCCGACTGAGCTCAACTCAATGCGATAGCCGCTACGCATCGCTCTCGCGCTGCTCCGCTCAGGAATATTGGAGAAAAGGATTTCGTGGGGGGACACCCCCCATTGCCCCCCGCGCATGGGCTGCGCCCCCGCTACCCCGGCTCTTGGCCATCGAACGCCTGCGGCACCAGGCATCGCATCAGACACCGAAGCATGGCTTCGGGCAGGGCTCCCCCTCTTCGCCAGCGGGGAGGGCGCCAGGAAGAGGGGTAACACACGCCTCATTGCCGGTCTCCCGCCAGCGGTGCTACGGCCTGCGCGACGGCGTCCGCGATGCGCTGGTGCAGCTTGAGGTTTGCCTCCCGGTCCGTGCGCACCTCGATAACCTGGACGCCGGGCGCCTCGAAGGAGGCTCTTAGAGCGTCGCGGTATTGCTGGCTGGTCTCGACGCGCTGGAAGTCGACGCCGTAGAGGGCGCCGGCATGAGAAAAATCGAGGCCGTGGGAGGTGCCGAACAGCGCCTCGAAGTCCTCCGACTGGTCGTGCTGGGGCAGGAAGGAGAAGATGCCGCCGCCGTCGTTGTTCACGAGCACGATCGTGGCGCTCAGGTTGTGCCGCCGTGCCGCGAGCAGGCCGTTCATGTCGTGGTAGAACGAGATGTCGCCGATCACGAGGACGGTCGGGACGCCCGTGCGCGCTGCAACACCCATCGCGACGGACACGACACCATCGATGCCGCTTGCGCCGCGTGTTCCCACGAAACGTGTCAGCAGTTTGCCGGGTCCGGGAAAGAAGAATGAGTCGAAGTCCCGCACGGGCATCGAATTGCCGGCGACAATCGCCTGATGGTCCACCGTGCAGGCGAGGTCGAGGATGACCGAGGGCTCCGACACGCGCTCATCGGCATCCAGGACCGCACGAACTGCGCCCTGCGTCATCTCATCGAGACGCTGCCAAACCTGCATCCACTCCGATGCCAGTTTGCTTGCCGGCGTCACTTCCAGGAGGCTCCTGAACAGCTCTGAAGCGTCCTCGCAGTACTCGATCTGGTTGGCAGTCAGATCAGGGTCGGGCCAGGTGCCGGGCTCAGCCACGACAACCTGTGGCACCTCACGATGCCTCATCAGGTAACCGGCGAGAGGCTTGGATGTCGGTGGAGCGCCGAGACGGAGGATAAAGTCCGGCTTCACGTAGTCCTGGACGGCCTGATCTCGCAGGAAAAGGTCGTAGCTGGCAACGACGGCAGCAGGCTGCAGCGGATGGCCGCGCAACTCCGACAGCGGGTCAGCGAGGATCGGGAAGCCGGTGCGGTTTGCCAGCTCGCCTAGAAACTCGTGCCAGACGAACGCACCGGGACCACAGACGATGACGCCACGCCGATATCGTGTTAGATCGCCCTGCGGACTGGACGCCGGTGTCGCTCGTGGTGATCCGGCGGCTGTCGCCGGCGCCCGCTCCGATTCCTGCGTCCACGCGAACGGAGCAGGTACCAGGGGCTCGCGGAACATGAAGTCGAGATGCACCGGCCCCATCGGCGCCTGCTGCGTCGTGGCGATTGCGCGGTCCGCGATCATGCGCACGTAGCGCAGCATCTCCGGCGAGGCCTCGGGCAGAGGAAGCTGCGAGAACCACTTCACGGCCGAGCCATAAAGCCGGTGCTGGTCGATCGTCTGGTTGGCGCCGAGGTCCTGCAGCTCCGGCGGGCGGTCAGCAGTAAGGACGATGAGGGGCACGCGCGAGTGATACGCCTCGACCACGGCCGGGGCGAAGTTCACGGCGGCGGTGCCGGAGGAGCAGAGGATGGCGACGGGACGCGTCGGGTCCGCCTTCGCCATGCCGAGGGCGAAGTAGGCGCAGGAGCGCTCGTCCAGGTGGCTCCAGAGCTTGACGTCCGGGTGACGCGCGAAGGCGATGGCCAGCGGCGTCGAGCGGGAGCCGGGGCAGTAGCAGAGGTCACGCAAGCCGCACGCCACCAGCTCGTCGACAAAGCTGCCG
The DNA here is from genome assembly GCA_963731765.1 of uncultured Chloroflexia bacterium. Lineage (GTDB taxonomy): Bacteria > Chloroflexota > Dehalococcoidia > DSTF01 > WHTK01 > WHTK01. The sequence goes on along the minus strand of CAVSWS010000038.1, from coordinate 251,463 downwards.
ACCCACGCGCCCAGTACCTCAGCGTGGCTCAGCGGCTCGCGTTCAGCGCCCACAGCATTGCCTCCAGCTTGATCTCCGATTCTGCCCACTCTCGCTCCGGCTGCGAGCCCTGCACGATGCCGCAGCCGGCGTAAAGGGTGGCGACGTCCTCGCGCAGTAGCCCCGACCGCAACGCCACGGCAAACTCACCGCCACCCTCGGCGTCGATCCAGCCGATGGGGCCGGCGTACCAGCCGCGGCTAAACGGCTCCTGCTCCCGGATCAGGCAGAGCGCCGCCTCCTTCGGCAGGCCGGCCGTCGCGGCGGTGGGGTGGAGTCGCTCCACGAGCTCCAGGACGTGTCGCTTGATATCGGTGCGCGCCTCGATGGGAGTGTGCAGGTGCTGCACGTTGGCCATGCGGCGCAGCACGGGTGTCTCGGGGGCGCCGACTTCGCTCGTGAGGCCGACCAGCGCTTCGGTGATGCCACGGGCCACGAAGGCGTGCTCGCGGCGCTCTTTCTCATCGGCGAGGAGCTCCGCGCCGATGCGGGCGTCCTCTTCTTCGGTTTTGCCGCGGCGCGCGGAGCCGGCGAGACAGTCGGCGCGCACCCGGTCGCCTTGCAGCGAGACGAGCGTCTCCGGCGTGGCGCCGAGGAAGACCGACTCACCGGAGCGCATGGCGAAGATGGTGCATTCCTGGAAGCGCTCGCGAAGCCTTGCCAGCACCGCGCGCGCCTCAAAGGCGTCCTGGGCTTCGACGCCGACACGCCGGGCCAGCACGGCCTTGTCGGGGTGGCCGGTGGCGATCTGGGTCGTGAGGGCTTCCACGCTGTCGGCCCAGAGCTGCCGCGCATCCTCGCCGGGGTCGAGCAGGTGCGAGGGCGCCGCTTCCGGTGCAGGCGTGCGGGTCTCGTCGAGGAGGCGGCGGGACAGGGTCGCGAGGTCCTCTACGGTAGCTTCGACGTCAGTGTCGGTGTCTACGAGGGCGGTGACGGTGATGAAGAGGTGGGAGCCCGCGTGGGAGAACATGACGCGCGGGATGGCAATCATGGCATCGGGGTAGCCGAACCAGGCGACGTCATCCGGTCGCTGCGGGTCGAAGGCGAAGCCGCCGACCGCCATCGGGGCGGCTCGCAGGGCGGCACCGGACTCCTGGAACACGACGGCGTTTTCGTTCAGGGCCTCGAGACGAGAGCGCACGGCGGCGAAGCGGTCGGGGCCATCGGCCGTGAGCTGCACAGCCCGGCCCACCGACGCCATCGCGATGCCGCGTTCGGGCTGGTCCCAGAGGAAGGCATCCGGTTGAGACACGAGTGCGGCGAGGTCGAAGCCGGCGGCGGGACCGAGGTGGCCGGTGTAAGAGGCGAGCACGGGCGTACGCAGGCGGGCGCAACGGCTCTTCGCGGTGCGCACCAGGGGCGTCAATCCCTGCGTGACCTGTTCCTGGACCGATAGGGCAGGCATAGCTCCAAGCTCCCAAAACCGACTGACTGGTCGGTCGGTTCTATCGTAAATTCTCGGCTTCTGGGATACAAGCGTGATGCCCCGTAGACTTGGGACGATGAGCGAAACGGCTAACCGCAGACGCATCACCGTGCAGGCCCCCGACGGTGTCGAGATCGCCGGCACCGCAACCGGCGAAGGCCCCGGCATTGTGCTGGTCTACGGCGCCCTGATGGAGCAACCGGGCTGGTCGCGTCTCGCTGCGCAGCTGCAGGACGGCCACACGATCTACACCTACGATTGGCGCGGCCGGGGCGAGAGCGGCGACGGCTCCGACCACAGCATCGACACGGAAGTGGAGGACCTGCGCGCCTTCCTCAGCGCCGTACCTGAGCCCTTCGACGTGTTTGGTCACTCCTCCGGCGCCCTGCTGGTGCTGCACGCCGCGATGAAGGGTATCGCAGCGAGGCGCCTCGTGCTGTACGAGCCGGTGCTGCCCGCCGTACGAGAACCCAAAGTGCCGCCGGACCTGCCCGATCGCATCCGCGCCTACGTCGCCGAGGGCAATCCGGACGCCGCCATGGAGGCCTTCATGCGCGGCGGCATGTGGATGGACGACGCCGCGATCGAACGCGTGCGCGGCGGTGAGCGCTGGCGAGAGCAGTTGCGCTATGTCGTGACCGCTGCGGACGACGTGAACATCGCCCGCAGCTACGTCCTGGAACCGGAGCGTCTGGCTGAAATCACGATTCCGGTCCTGCTTCTCGTGGGCGGCACGAGCCTGCCGTGGATGAAGCTCGGCGTTTCGAAGTTCGGCGAAGCGTTGCCGGACGCTCGTGTCGAGGAGATCGAAGGGCAGGGGCACAACGCCCAGTTCTCGGCGCCGGACGTACTGGCGGCGAAGATGCGCGCCTTCCTGGACTGATATTTCATCGGCCTGTTCGACATCTTCCACTTCAAGCTGACGCGTTGGGCCTGGAGGTGGCGGACCTCTTCTTGTCATTCTGACGCAGAAAGAATCTAGCCCTTCAGCGCTTTGGCTCGGAGCGCTTCAAGACCGGCGCCGTTTTGTGCTTGGAGCGACCTCAATGCAAAAGCATCGGGGCGAGAGATGCCTCGCCCCGATGGGTGGTTCGCTTCGGCGGTGACTTATCCCCCGTTGTGGTGGGGCGAGGTCGCGTAGTGCTGGCGCAGGAGGTCTCGGCCGTAGTCGTTGCCATTGGGGACGCGGACGACGGTGTGGATGTGGTGGCGCGTCGGGCGGTCAAAGTTGAGCGCCACGCCGGCCTGGTGGTCGAACTCGATGAGGATCACCGGGCTGTGGACGCGGTAGTAGAAGACGCCATCGTCCTCACGGCTGCCGATCCAGCCGAAGTACGTCTCGTCCAGGTACTGCTCGATCTGCTTCATCCAGACATCGCTGTGGCCGTCGCGCAGGCGACCGACGTAGGTGCGGATGAGGTCGCGCGCCTTGTCCTTCTGACCGGCGCTGAGGGCGTCCATGCGCAGGCCGGTGCGCTCGAGGTCGGCGTTGTCGGCGAAGGCGGGGATGATGCACTCCGGCGGGTTGGTCTCGCCGATGATCGCCTTTTCGATCTGCGAGGCGTCGAGCGACTGCGCCAGGGCGAGGCCGTTGTCCTGCTCCGCGTCGAATACGCGCGTACCGGCGTACTTGCTGCCCTCCGGCGCGATGTTGGGCTCCGAGCCGAAGAACTGCGGCGCCATGACGATCTGATCGCCGAGGACGAAGTAGTTGATGATCAGGTGGTGGCCATCGACCTGCCAGCCCCAGGGCTGCGTGTCGGACGGCTCGCCGAAGATTGAGAACCAGTACAGCTCATCGCCGAACTCGATGTCGCGACCGGTGAGCTCTCGGATCGTCTCGTTGAGCTTCATGATGTTGCGAGAGGTCTCGTAGCCGGCGACGCTGAGGCTGGCGCGCATGAGGTTCAGCGCGGCCTCCTTCTGCGGCTCTGTCATGTGTTCCATGCAGACGCCGTGGCGCATGAGGAACATGTGGACGTTGCTCCAGCGGCGCCAGGCATCGCTGTCGACGGGAAACATCGCTTCGGTGCGGCGGTCGCCCAGCGACGCGAGGAACGCCTCTGCGGCGGCCTTCACGGGCGCGGTCGAAATGCCGGTCGGCTGGATCGAGAACAGGCCGGGCCGGAGCTGGCCGTTCTCCGTAATGCCGGCGAAGGGCTGAGCAACGGAGCGGTCGCCCGCTTCCTTCATGCCCTTGGTGCGCTCGTTTTGCTGCGACGAGAGGTCGCGGGCAGAAACCGCGACTTTCTCGCGTGGCGGCAGCTCAGAAAATGTCGTGGTCATGCAAACACCCCTCGCAGATCAAGTCTCGAAATGTGGACTAAGGTTTGATCAAGCGGCGCAGGACTGCAAGTTGACGACGAATATCTTAGAGCTGATAGGACTGACCTCAGGTTCGTCCTTGTGCGTTCCTGATTTACTCGAAGGTCGTTGATCCCCTTGCTTCGCGGTTCGAAGGTGGGCCGTGCCTTGAGCTTTGCATCCCTGGCGGGCTGCTCCGCGCGGGAGTTTGTTAAGTAGAAAGCGAGGGGACACCCCTCGTGCTCCCCGCGCATGGGACTGCGTCCCCCGCTACCCCTTGCGCAGCATGCGGGATGCCGTGGATCCGGCACGGAGCTCGCCGGTCAGTTGGGACGTACGCTCCGTGGTTCTGGCTTCGCTCGGAGGTCGCTGGTTCCCACTTCGCGGTTCGAAGGTGGGCCGTGCCTTGAGCTTTGCATCCCTGGCGGGCTGCTCCGCACGGGAGTTTGATAAGTAGAAAGCGAGGGGACACCCCTCGTGCTCCCCGCGCATGGGACTGCGTCCCCCGCTACCCCTTGCGCATCATGCGGGATGCCGTGGATCCGGCACGGAGCTCCGGTTTGATTCGAGGCGCCGGACGCTTATCGCGTCGCCAGGAAGCCGAGCGTCCAGGGTTAGCTGGCGCGCGATACCGGTCAGGTGTGGATTTCGACGCGCATGTTGGGGGCGCCGAAAAGCCAGAGGTACTGGGCTTCGTGAATCTCCATGCCGACGCAGCCGTGGCTGGTGGGGGTGACGCCGAAGACGTCGTGGGGGCGCCAGTAGTTGAGGTGGAGGGCGTCGCCTTTCTGGTCGAAGTACTGGGTGAAGAGGACGCGCTCGACGTCGTAGGTGGCCTGGCTGGCGTCGTAGCCGGCCTGCGAGGCGGTCATGCGCACGACGGAGATTCGGCCGTCCGGCTGGATGATGAAGCTGCCCGTGGGCGTCGGGAAGTCGGGGCCGCCGCTGCTGACGGCGGCGGTGAATCGGGGCTGGTCGCCGACCATGGCGCGGGCAGTCTGGGTGCTGAGGTTGACGTCGATCCACTTCTCGACGCCGTCCGCGACGGGCTCGAGGGGTGAGGTCTCGCCGTCGGCGAGGATGAAAACGAAGGGACCGTAGATGTAGGAGCCGTCCGAGAGCTGGAACCACTCGGCGGCCCAGGACGGTGTCGTGCTGAGCCAGGTCTGATCGCCGAGGAGCCAGTTCTCACCTTGCAATCGACTGGTGATGGTGACGGTCGAGAGGTCGGGGATGGAGCCGGCCTGCTCGGACTGCGTCGTGGGCTCGACGCGGGTGCGGACGACGCCGCCAACGATGATGGCGGAGCCGGGCGAAAGGTCCGGGAGCGGCGTTGCGGTAGGGAGAGGCGTCGGCGTTGGGGTGGCGGGGACGAGGGTCCAGGTCGGGATGGGAGTCACCGTGGGCGTGTCGGTGGCGGTGGGCTCGGGTGGCTCCGAGTTGTCGGTGCAGGCGAGGATGAAGGCGGAGAAGATCCCGGCGGGTATGAGAGAGAGGAAGCGGCGGCGGCGCATAGGCGGGGCGTCCTTTGGGGATAGCGTGTGCGATCTATGGTAGCGAGTTCGAGGGCCTAGTCTCCATAACGATTCGAAGGTATTTGTAAACAAGAACCGTCATCCCTTTGACCTCCTCTTTGGTGCACCGGAGAGTGGAGGATCGCTTCGCCGAGGGCTGGGAGAGCCGCTGTTTGAGCGAAAGTGCGCGGGGTGGTTCTGGTGATTGCGAGGCCCTTGCCACCGGGCCGTGGCAATCTCCCGTGGCGCTTTCGGCACTCTCGGGCGCATGTGAGATTGCCGCGTCGGCTGTCGCCTCCTCGCAATGACGAGGAGGGGTCGGCCGAACATCCATCCCCGTGCCTAGCCAGACGTTGTCTCTTGCTGTTGCCGTCCTTCCAGCGCCTCACGGCGGGCACGCTCGTGGGGAGGGTTCGGGATGTTCGAATCGTTGCCTCCCTGCGCAGAGCTTTGCCGGGGCGTGGGTAACCTCACCCCCGGCCCCTCTCCGACTTCGGAGAGGGGAGTGTTGGGCGCTTCGGGAGGTGAGGTCGCTTCGCAGGCGGTTCCGGCTGCTCCGGGCTCGGGTTAGTGGGCGATGGCCATGTATTTGAGGCCTTCTTCGAAGGGGACGCTCTGATCGAGGAGGGCGGAGACGGAGTGGACCCGGAAGGCGGCGGGGTCGGTGGGAAGCCAGGGTTCGGCGCCTTCGAGGACGTCTCGGACGGCCTGAAGGTAGTAGTTGCGCAGGGCGATGATGGCGGCGTCTGAGGTGCCGAGGTGCTCCCTTGTGCGGTCGAAGATGGCGCCCATGGTCTCCTGGACGGCGGCGTCCTGAATGGAGCCGTTCTCGATGCCGGTGTAGTTGATTGTGCGCTGTCGCTCACGGTCGAGGCCGTAGTCGTTCTCGGCGTTGGTGTAGGCGCGGAGGTGCGAATCGAGCTCGACGTAGTGAGCGGGATGGCCTTCGCCTTCGCGCATGGGGCGGGCTTCGTTCCAGCTGTAGGTAAACATCCAGCAGCTCTCGTCGTCACGCGGGATCCAGCCGTGGCCGGAGTAGGTGACCTCGCGGGGGTCGCGGTCGACGGGGGCGTCGGGCGTAATCGTGAAGGCGGGGATAACCGTGAAGAAGGGGAACATGAAGGGCGTCAGGCGCCAGTAGTACGTGTCGTCATCGGCGGTGCGCTCGGCGCCATACGCGAAGCCGTAGTCGGTGCGGGTGACGCGGAGACGGGGCGCTTTGTCGGCGTAGAGATGTCGCTGCGTGGGGGCGTTCTGCTTCTCCGGGTCGAGAACGCCGTGGAGGAAGGGCACGTGGGCGGAATCGATGCCGCCTTCGATGGCCTGGAGGTAGTTGCATTCCTGGATACGCCGGCTGGTCATGACGTGGTCGTCCGGGACGAGGGTCCAGCCGTATTCGGGCATGACGGGCTTGAGCTCCGGCGGGCCCATGTAGGCCCAGACGAAGCCGCCGCGCTCGACGGTGGGGTAGGCACGGGCGGTGACTTTGGTCTTGAAGTTGCTCTCGGCGGGCTCGGAGGGCATGTCGACGCAACGGCCTTCGGTGTCGAACTTCCAGCCGTGGTAGACGCAGCGGAGGCCGTCTTCTTCGTTGCGACCGAAGAAGAGGGAGGCGCCGCGGTGGGGACAGGCGTTCTGAATCAGCCCGACCTCGCCGGAGGTGGTGCGAAAGGCGATGAGGTCTTCGCCAAGCAGTCGAGTGCGGAGGGGCGGGCCGTCGGGATCGGCGAGCTCTCGAGAGCAGAGAGCGGGGATCCAGTAGCGGCGCAGGTACTCGCCCATGGGCGTGCCGGGGCCGGTGCGGGTAATCGCTTCGTTGTTGGCGGCTGTGAGCATTGGGATGTACCTCCGCGGTCCGTTAAGGGTTAATCACTTCGCATGCGCATGCTAGCAGAGGACGCAAGGGATCGGGGCAGGCGCTTCACGCAGCGATGAGGGCCTCGCTTTTCGCGTTCTCGTACCAACGAGCACACAGGCCGCTACCCGACCCCGCGCAGGTTGGCTCGCGATGAAGATGCTAGGCGTCGTCTTTGAAGCCGATGGAAGCGTGCGTTCCGTCGCAGAACGGCTTATTCCTCGATGCGCCGCAGCGGCAAACGGTGACGCGATTTCGCACTTCGTAGGTCGTGCCATCCGCCGACTCTATCGTGATGCCGCCGCGGATCCACAACGGACCGCTGACGCCCTCCTGTGGATCCTCGATGACGCCGATGGAGGGCTCGATCTCCGGTTCGATCGCCCGCCGTGTCTCTTTGTCCCAGGCCACGAGACGACCGGACGGACAGGCCGCCGCCATCGCGACAACCTTATCGCGGATTGCGGCATCGTCCGATTGCTCCACCAGAGCCCATATCGAACCATCGGCGTCGCAAAAGCGGGCGAAGGCACAGAATGCCTCCGCGTCCGTGAGCAGCAGTGACGGACCTTCAATGAGACCTGCCTGATCGATATAGGACTCGCGAGAAGCCGTTTCCGTGCCGTCAAAAGCCGACATCAGGTGCGTGCTATCGCAGAAGGGTTTGGTGCCGGACTCGCCACACCGGCAGAGGTCGTAAGAGCCCGATGACTCGAACTTCTTGCCTTCCTGCCACGCCCGCGAGACTCCCTCTGCATCGGCTTCGATGACCTGCCGGGAGATGGGAATGTTGCCTTCGACGTGATAAGGGCCGTCCCTGGTTACAACGATCTTGGCATCAGGCATTGAGGTCTCTCCGGTCCGCTGTTCGAGATGCATGCGCCATAAGGATGCCGCTCACTATACGTGAACTGCGACAGCAAGAGGCCAGGCATGCCCAGGCTTCATTCATCGTTAACCGGACGAGAGAAATCGCCCACAAGTAAGAAGGGGCGAGGTACGCCTCGCCCCTTCAGGTGTTGCTTCGGTACCTCCGCTACTCCACCTCGCCGTGGGGGAGGGGGCGGGAGCACCAGTCCTTGATGCGGTCGACGATGTCGGACTGGTCGTAGGTGCGCATGAGGTTGATGCGGTTGCGGGAGGGGTCGCCGGCGTGCCAGTACTCGTAGATGTCCTGGCGCATGCCGAAGGAGGACATCGCGAGGTCGTGGGCGAATCGGAAGAGGCGCGACTTGTACTCGACGTCGACGTCCTTGCCGCGCATGAAGCGCTCGAGGTAGGGCCGGAGCTCCGGGCTGGCGAGGTCGTTCTCGGAGGGCTGCATGACGATGCCGGAGCCGCAGAGCTCGCGAAGGAGCTCTGTCATGCGCCAGGTCGTCTGGGCCATCCAGATCGAGATGGGGCCGTTGGGGCCGGCGGAGCGCTTGGAGGTGAACTCCATGCCTTCCATGGCCAGGCGGAGCATCTCGCAGTTAGCGGCCATTTCTCCGAGCTTGGAGCCGACTTCACGGAACTCGTAGACGCCGATGGCCTGGGTGACGAGGGTCGCCACGGCGGTCATGAGGCGGTAGCGGTAGAGGCAGCGCTCCAGGTTGGCCCAGCCGGCGAAGTTGAGGTCGGCGCCGCTGGGACCAGCGACGGGCATCATGCGGGCGGGCGATTCGTAGAGGAAGAAGATGCGGTCCCAGGGCACGAGGACACGGTCGAAGAAGAGCATGCAGTCCTGTTCGTCCAGCATGTTGAAGGGGTGGCCCCAGGTACCGAAGTAGCGGTTGACGGGCTCTCGGGCGAGGATCTTCATGCCCTTGGAGTTGGTCGGGATCGAGAAGGCGATGACGAATCGCGGGTCGTTGCGGGCGAAGAAGGTCGCCGACAGCGAGACGTAGCATTCGTTGCTGTGCACGGCGGCGGTGGAGAGCTGCTTGCCGCCGCTGACGATGACGCCTTCGGGGGTCTCTTCGACGACGTGGAGGGCAATCTCCTCGTCCTCGGGCACAGCGCGTCGCTCGTTCTGGGGCTGGGTGCTGCGGTCGACCTGGGGGTCGCCGAGGGCGTGGGTGAGGAAGAGGTCGTTGTCGCGACAGTACTTGTAGTAGTTGATGATGTTCTGGCCGAAGTCGCAGTGGTCGTTCTTGTAGGCTGAGAACTCGGCGGCGCGCGGGACGAGGTTAGAGATGTACGGCGCGAGGACGTCCGGGCTGCGACCGAGCTGACCCCACGTGAGCATGTTCCAGAGCTGGCTGTTCTTGCGCTTGAGGGCCGACTCTTCGTGCGTCTTGGGGATGAGCCAGGAGAGCGAAGTACGCAGACCGGTCTCCGGCTCGATGTAGGTCATCTCGTCCTTGTACTGCCCGTTCTGAGCGTCGTAGACGTCGGCGAGCGCACGGATCATGTCGCGGAAGGCCGGGTGGGTCGTGATGTCATCGACCCGCTTGCCGTCGATCCAGACCTCGCGTCCGTCGCGAAGGCTCTCGATGTATCGCGCGCCGGTCATGGCGCCCTGGGGCTTCTCGGTTGCTACCACTGCTGACCTCCTGGGAGATTGAGTGAAGAGATTGAATATTGGGTGCGCAAGCACTTTATAAGATGCCGCGGGAAAAAGTAAGGCCTTAAGCATAAGTGCTTAAGAATTTTCTTGAGGGCTCCGGTTCTATGGGCCCCAGTCAGGCTCCGCGCCCGCTGCTACGGGTACGGCGCCACCCGTCGCGACATCGACTACGAGGATGCGGCCCTGGCCATCTGCAACGACGAGGTGCGTGCCGTCCGGCGACCAGCGCGGATCGCACGACGAAGTCGGAGGCTCGACGGCGAACGTCGCGAGTGTACGCGCCGAGTCCTCCCCGACGGTGTAGACGCCGAGGGTCCAGGGATCGCTCGGGGCGGGACGGTTGCAGTAGGCCACCTGCGTGGCATCGGGTGACAGCGACATGTTGCCGGCAACGACCTGCGGCAACGTCGTGTAGGTACCGCCGGCGTAGAGTCTCGCCTCGACTACCTGCGATCCAATCGTTTCACCCTTGAGCACGGTCACGAGCATCGGCCGATCGTCACCGGACCAGTCCAGGTCCAGAAGCCTGACCTCCGGGGTTGGACCGAGAATGTCGGGTAGCGCGCTGATATTCCCGGCCAGGTCGACGGTGACGATGTTCGAGCAGCATTCCGAGAAGCGAATCTCGATGTTGCGCACGGTTAGCAAAGGTTCGGCGTGATGAGCGGAAAGCGGCCGAATGGTGAGGAGACCCGCGAAGCAGAAGTTTGGACCGAGGCAATCCATTGCGGGGTCGAAGACTTCACCGTGTGAGCTCTTATAGCTACCGGGCGTCAGGTTGTAATCGGTGACACGCTGCTCGCCCGTTCCGTCCCCGTTGACGACGTACAGCTCGCTGGCGCCGACGAAGCGCCGGGGAGCATCTGCGGGCGCAGCGGCGCTGAGCTGCAGGGTGTCGCGAATGGAGGCGAAAGCGATACGACCATCCGAGAGCCAGCGAGGCGATGAGTTCATCTGGGCTTCGAAGCCGGCACGCTCTTCTGCTGACGGAGGCTTACTTTCGGGTACACGAAAGAGGGTGACACGGTCCCAGTCGATGGCGACGGGGTGCGTGAGCTGAGTCTGACCCGTGCCGTCGGGCCTCGCAGTCCAGATCTGCCCATCGCAGGTGAAGACAATGTGGCCTTCGAGAGCGGCCATCGCGGCCCTATCCGGCTCCGGGGTCAGCAACCGGCCGCATTCCGGAGTGGGAACTGGCGTCTGCGTGGGATCAGGTGTGGCTGTGGGCACGGGAGAAACGGCACCGGACGTCGGGGAGACCAGCGTAGAAGTCATCTCGATGCCCGGTGTCGCCGACGGCGCAGGGGTGGATAGAGGCGTCTGCTCGCTGTTGCTATCGCCGCCGCAGGCGACGAGCAGGGCGGCGGCCAAGACGACTACGAGAATTAACTTCATCGTTAGAGAATACGTCGGACCTTGCCCTCTTGTTTCCCCGGGAGGCCTGTTAGATTGGCTGAGAGGACTCGCTCCGGAGGCTTGCAATGGAGAAGAAGATAAGCAGCGCAGTGTTACGTCCCGCCATTTTCGCGGTGGTAGCTATGGTGGCCGCGCTGGCTGTAGCAGCCGGGCTTTCGGCAGGGGTGATGGCGCAGGAAGGCTCGACCGTAGAGTGCATGGGCGGGACGGGACCGCTGGAGCTTGTCGAGCAGTCCGGGGACGTGAGGTTCGGCGACCTGACGGTTACGTTGCCGGCGGACCGGCAATTCGCGGCGCACCTGGACGAGGCGGACAACACGCTGACGATCTGCGACGTGGCGACGGAGAACTTCATCATCATCAAGACACGGCAGGTCGGTTTACTGGCGCGCTCGGCCGACTTCCCCGTGCTCAACGAGGTGTTCCGGAGCCTGACATTGCCGGACGGAAGCCAGCCGTTCGCGACCACAACGCTACCGGCCGGAAACGATATCGCGCCGCCGATCACGGGCGATGGGGGCCTCCTGGACTAGGACCGGGGCAATCAGTCGCGGAAGGCGCCCATGAGGGCCCGGCGACCGTCGTGCCAGAAGCACTCGACGTGGTCGAAGCCGGCGTCTTTCATCCAGCCGAGGTGGTCCTGCAGCGAAGAGCGGGTCGCTTCGCCGGGACGAGCCGGTGGGGTGAGGCCGGCGTCCTCCAGCTGGCGCTGAATCTCGACGATGGGCTGCCAGACGCCGGTGGCCCTGCGGATGTGATAGCGATGCTCCATGAGCATCTGGTGCTCTCGAGCGCGCTGGACGCGATTGCCGGCCGCCTGAACGTAGTCGGCGTTGAAGAAGCAGCCGCCTTTCGATACGAGCGTGAAGACGTCGTTGTAGATGGAGCGAATGCGCTCCTGGTGGCGCACGTTGTGGATGGCGATGGTCGAGACGACGGCGTCGAACTCGCCGCTGATGTCCTTATGCCAGTCGTCCGTCATGAGGTCGCCGCGGACGAAGGAGACGGCATCGCTGGCGCCGGAGAGGTACATGCGCGCCTCACGCAGCATGGGCTCCGAGTAGTCGTGCACCACGGCGGTGGAGTGCGGGAAGGCATCGAGGATTACACGGGTGAGGGCACCGTAGCCGGCGCCGATATCGAGCACGCGGATGGGCTGGTCCGGGTCGAACGGGAGCAGGTGGGCGATGTGGCGGAGGTAATCGCGGGCGTCGTCGTCCTGGCGCTCCATCCACTCGTGTGCGTAAGCGTGGGAGTGCCAGTCGTGGACTCCCTTGGGATCAGCTGAAGTCATGAGCGAGGATTCTCCGAGAACGATGCCGTAGCCGCGCGAGCGTACGGTCTCGATGGTGTAGGGCGAGAGGGAGCCGAGCTTGCGACGCAGGTTCGAGATGACGACACCGAGTCGTTTCACTTCCTGCGCTCCCGCCTTGCCCCAGATGGCGCGACAGATCGCCGTGTGCGATATGACGATGTTCTGCTGGGTAAGCAGGACGGAGAGCACCTCGAACTCCTGGTAGGTGAGCGCCAGAAGCTCATCGCCGAGGTAGGCTTCTCGGCGCTCGCGGTCGAGGACGAGGTTGCCTACACGGAAGATGTTTTGGGAACCACGCCTGGTAGTCATGTCGAGACCTCCTTGCTGTGAAGAGGCGGTTGGTTGGACTGCGCATCCCTATCGGTCTGCTTCGTCCAACCAAAACAATGGGACTGGGGGGACACCCCCCAGGACCCCCCGCGCATGGGCCTGCGGCCCCCGCTACCGCCTGCGTGGTTGGCGCTGACGTCGGACCGCACCAGTGCAGATGCAGCGACTCGGCGGCGGACTCTAGCGCGAGAAACGAGACTCGAGTTGGGCTGCTCGTCTCGTGAGGGCTGCCGCTTCGGACCTGAGTATGAAGACTCAAGCTGTACTGCTCGCAGGACGCGCATGGGGCCTGCTGCCCCGGCACCGTTGCTCACGCAGCACCACGAGGCCGGCCGTGCTGCGCTCTGCTTTCGCCAGATCACTTCATCACTCGTCCCATCACACGTAGTGGCAGGCTACGTATCGGCCGTCCTCCCGTACGGTCAGGCGTGGCTCTTCTTCGGCGCACTGAGGCGTCGCGAGAGGGCAACGGGTGCGGAAGTGGCAGCCGCTGGGCGGGTTACTGGGGCTGGGAAGCTCACCGGAAAGCATGTGGACCTCTCGCTGAGCTTCCAGCACAGGGTCCGGCACCGGCACGGCAGATAAGAGCGCCTGCGTGTACGGGTGCATGGGCCGGTCGAAGACGGTGTCGGCGGAGCCGCGCTCGACGATCTTGCCGAGATACATGACGGCGATGTCGTTCGAGATGTGGCGCACGGTCGAGAGGTCGTGGGAGATGAAGACGTAGCTGAGCTTCATCTCCTCCTGGATGTCTCGCAGGAGGTTGATCACCTGGGCCCGGACCGAAACGTCCAGGGCTGACGTGGGCTCATCGGCGACGATGACGCTGGGGTTGAGGGCGAGGGCCCGGGCCACGCCGACCCGCTGTCGCTGACCGCCGGAGAGCTGGCGGGGCAATCGACTGCCCATACGCGCTTCGAGGCCGACGCGCTCGAGGAGCCAGTCGACTCGCTCTCGGCGCTCTTTCTTGGTACCAACTCCCTGTACGTCCAGGGGCTCGGAGATGCTATCGCGGATGGTGAGGCGAGGGTCCAGGGACATGTAGGGGTCCTGGAAGATCATCTGGACGCGGCGCCGGAAGGTCTTCAGATGCTTGCCGGCGAGACGGCTGATGTCCTGGCCCTGGATCATGATCGATCCGTCGGTGGGCTCCTCCAGGCGCAAGAGCATGCGACCGGTGGTGGTCTTGCCACAGCCGCTCTCGCCGACGAGGCCGAGGGTCTGGCCGGCCTCCAGCTTGAAATCGACGCCATCGACGGCGCGAAGCACGGTCGGCGGCTTCATGCGGAGGAAGGGCTGATTGATGAAGTGTTTCTTCAGTCCGCGAACGTCCAGCAGGGAGTAGGGCGATTCCTCCTCCTGCTCAAGGTCGCGCTCAAGCGTTTCCAGCAACGAGGTCACCTCTCTCTGTGTTTGATTTGAGATCCGTCACCCAACAGGCGGCGGTGTGGCCGGGAGCGCGTTCCGTGAGGGGAGGTCGCTCCGAAGTGCAACCGGGGGTGGCTTCCGAGCATCGAGGTGCGAAGGGGCAGCCGGGGCCGAGGTCTCGGAGGTCCGGCGGGACGCCATCGATCTGGGTCAGTCGCTGATTGCGGTCACCGGTCAGGGACGGGATGGAGCTGAGGAGGCCCCGCGTATAGGGGTGCTGAGGATTGGCGAAGACCTCGCGAATGGGGCCATATTCGACAAAGCGGCCGGAGTACATGACCGCGACCTTCTGGGCGAAGCGGGCTACGAGCCCCATGTCATGGGTGACGAAGAGGACGGCAGCACCGGTCTCGTCGGAGAGCCGCTTCAGCAAGGAAACGATCTGGGCCTGGATGGTGACGTCGAGCGCTGTGGTGGGCTCGTCGGCCAGGATGAGGTCCGGATGGCAGGATAGGGCGATGGCGATGAGAATGCGCTGGCGCATGCCGCCGGAAAGCTCGTGGGGGTAGGCGCGCAGGCGACTGCCCTCGTCCGGGATGCCGACCTGCCGAAGCAGATCAAGGGCCCGGTTGCGCGCCTGCTCCTTCGAGAGACCGAGGTGACGCAGCATCGGCGGGATGATCTGATCCTCAACCCGGATGACGGGATTGAGCGACGTCATGGGGTCCTGAAAGACCATGGCGGCCTCTTTGCCGCGGACCTGGTTCAGCTCCTGGGTCGAGAGCTTCAGGATGTCACGGCCGTTGAGCTCGACGTCACCACCGGTGATCTCCCCGGGGTAGGAGACGAGGCGGAGGAGCGACATGGACATGACGCTCTTGCCTGAGCCGCTCTCACCCACGATGGCCATGCGTTCGCCGCGCTTGAGATCGAAGGACACTCCGTTGACGGCACTGACGATGCCGCTCTTGGTGAAGAACTTCGTTTCCAGGTCTCGCACCCGCAGCACGTTGTCATGGGGCCCGGGGGCTTCCTGCATGAGTTTCTTGCGTTCGAGGGTCGGAATCATTGAAGGCTCCTACTGCTGCATGCTCGGATCGAGGCTCTCGCGCACGCCGTCGGAGACGAAGTGCAGACCGAGCGAGACGATCACGATGGCGAAGCCGGGGAAGGTAGAGATCCACCAGGCGTTCTGGATGTAGGGCTGGCCCTCTCGAATGATGTTGCCCCAGGAGGGTTCCGGCGGTGAGATGCCGAGACCGAGGAAGCTGAGGCTGGCTTCGGTGAGGATGGCGTTCGCCATGTAGAGGCTCATGACTACGAGCATCGGCGCGATCGTGTTGGGCAAGACGTGTCGCACGAGCAGCCAGAGCGTGGGGGCGTGCGCCATGCGCGCCGCATCGATGTAGGGGCGCGACTTGAGGCTGAGGACTAGCGAGCGCTGGAGCCGGATGGTCCTCGGGATGTCGGAGATGGTGATGGCGAGGATCACCTGCCAGACGCCGGGCCCGAACACCGCGACCATCGCGATGGTGAGGAGCAGACCCGGGAAGGCGAGGAAGATGTCGGTCAACATCATGACGGCGCTATCGACAGCGCGGCCCATGAAGCCGGCGACGGTACCCAGCACCATGCCGAAGGAGATGGCGGCCACGGCGGTGACGAAGCCGACAAAGAGCGAGGTCCGCGCACCGGAGAGCACTCGACTGAAGACATCCCGGCCGACGCTGTCAGTGCCCAGGGGATGCGCCAGCGAGGGGGCGAGGAATATGTCCGAGGGACTTGTCGCCAGAGGGTCCTGAATCGGCAGCACAGGCGCCAGGGCGGCCAGGATGACGACGGGCACGATGATCGCCAGACCGATCTTGTTTCGGCGATGGCCCAGGATCGCAAACAGACCGGAGAGATCTGGTAGCGGTAGGGTCAGAGGTCTGCGTGTTTCGGCGCTTGATATTGCCATGTGTCCACTCCGTGACTTGAATCTGGCGGGTTACAGCTTTACCCGAGGATCAACCTTCGTGTAGATGATGTCCGTGACCAGGTTCACGATGACGAACATGAGCGCGTACACCAGCACCAGCGCCTGCACGACCTGGTAGTCGCGCGCCTGAATCGCTCGGATGAGCACGGTGCCCATGCCCGGAAGGGCGAAGATCGATTCGATGATGATGCTGCCGGCGAGCAGTCGTCCGAAGCCCAGGCCGGCGATGGTAACGATTGGCAGCAGCGCGTTGCGGAGTGCGTGCTTGAACATGACAGAGCGGTTCGGGGTACCCATGGCGCGGGCCGCCCGGATGTAGTCCTCGCTCAGGACCTCAAGCACGGCGGTGCGAGTGATGCGCGATATGGACGCGATACCGCCAATGCTGAGGACCATGAGGGGCACGAATATTCGCTTGATGAGGTCCAGCGGTTCATGCCATTGCATGGGTCCCGTCGCGGGGAACCAGCCCAGATGCAGGGTAAAAACGAGCATGAGGACGAGTGCCAACCAGAAGCTCGGCAACTGGTCGAAGACCATCGTGACGAAGATCATGGCCTGATCGAACGTCCCCTTGCCCTGTGAGGCCAGGAGCGCGCCGATGGTACCCAGGGGCACCGCGATGGTGAAGGTCAGGATCAGCCCGAGGGTGCCGATGAGCAGCGTCGTCGGCAGGGCGTCCTTGATGATCTGAGTGACGGGCCGGTTGGTGATGAGCGACCGGCCGAAGTCCAGATGAGAGACGTCCTTCAGGTAGTTGACGTACTGCTCGCCGAACGGCACATCGAGACCGAGGCGCTCTCGGATGATCTCGATCTGCGATTCGGTGGCGGTGTCGCCGGCGATGAAAGTCGCCGGGTCGCCGGGGATGAGACGCACCATCAAGAAGACGAGCGTCACCACCCCCAGTACGGTGGGAACCAGCTGTAAACCCTTGCCTGCAATGAATCCAGTCACGTGCTTGTCCTTTGTCGTCCTCTGGGACTACGCCTGCTTGAGGACCTTCATCGGGTAATAGAGCATGTTGGTGAGCGGGTTGACCTGGACGCCATCAATCCATTTGAAGGCGAAATCGGCACGGCGGTTGAAGCCGTTAGGGCGGTACGGTGCATCCGCCATCGCCTTCTGCTGAGCCTGGATGTACAGCGCGACTCTCTTGTCTTTGTCAAACTCAGCTCGTGCCGACTCGAGCAGGCTGTCGACCTCCGGGTTGCTGTAGAACATGGTGTTGAGACCGTTCGGCGGCGCGTAATCCGTGTGGAAGTGGCCGAAGAGCATCTCGTCCGGGTTGACGGCCGGGTAAAAGCGGTTGCAGACCTCGAAGTCACCGGAGGGACGGCGGCTGACGAAGGTCGGCTGGTCGACGATCTCGAAGTCGAGGGTGATGCCAACCTTGGAGAGGTAGTCCTGCTCGAACTGATTCCCAGCTGTGACGCTGGTGGTCAGGTACTTGAGGGTGAGGCCTTTGTCGAAGCCGGCGGCTGCGAGCTGCTGCTTGGCTGCCTCAACGTCATAGTCGAAGGTCGGCAAGTCGGCCGTATAGCCGTCCATCCAGTCCGGGATGATGCTGTTCCAGTTGCGGTAGGTGACCGGGTTGGTCGCTTTGAGGACTGCTTCGGTATCGATGGCCTGCATGTAGGCCTTGCGCACCCGCGGGTCTTGCAAGGATTCGACCTTGCCGCTAAAGAGGCCAACGCTGGGACCACCGGAGTTGTCCTGCCAGTAGAGAGCGACGCGGTCGTCGTTCTGGAGGCGCTTGAATGTCTCTTCATTGGTGGTCGAGCCGTAAAGGTCGATCTCTTCGTTCTGGAAGGCGATGGCGCCGGTCTCGTTGTCAGGGATGAAGCGGAGGTGAATCTCCGTCAGGGTGCCTGGGCCCTTGAAGTAGTCGTCGAAGCGCTTGAGCACGACCTCCTGATCCGGCACAAAGCTATCGAAGACGTAGGGGCCGGTACCGACGGGGTGATAGCCGTAGTCCTTGCCGAGGTCTTCCAGAGCCTTCTGGTTGACAACCTGGCCCTGGTGGTAGCTGGCGACCTGGTGCATGAAGTTGGCGTCAGGTTGCTTGAGAGCAATGACGAGGGTGGTTGCATCCGGCGCTTCGACAGAGTCGATGTTGGCGAACTGGTTGATGTAGGTGGAGGCGGTGGCCGGGTCCAGGATGCGGTCGTAGGAGAACTTGACGTCCTCGGACGTGAGCTCGCCGTAGTCCTTGTGCCACTTGACTCCGGAGGCGAGCTTGAAGGTCAAAGTCACCTTGTCGGGCGACACCTCCCAGCTCTCGGCGAGGTCAGGCATCGGCTCAGCACTGGTACCGTAGGTCGTGAGGGCGTTGTAGACGTGGAAGGCAACCTCTTCCGTGTTGATGCGGAAGATGGTCGCGGGGTCGAGGCCGATGAGGTCCTGTGTGAGCCGGCGCCGCACCACCTGCTGGGCAGCAAGCTCGCCACCGCTGGCACCGGAGCTGGTCGAGCCGGTGGCTCCGGTCGAACTGGCCCCAGTACTGCCCGTCGTTCCGGTGGAACCACCCGAGCTTGACGCGCTGTCATCGTCGTCAGAGCCACAGCCGACAAGGGCGACGGCCGCGATTCCGCCGGTCCCAAGGGCCGCAATCTGCAGCACTCGCCGTCGTCGGACTCTATCCTTGCTGAACTTTTCCCAGTAGCTGGCCATCTTGCTCACTTACCTCCGTAGATGATCGATTTGCTAAAACCAGTGCGGCGAGGGAACGTCTGATTGGTTCCAGCCCTGCCGCGTGAAAGACCTCTAGTCCCGCTTGTCCCTGTGCCCCATGCGTTCTCCTGCCTGTTGTCTGTGCTCCGAGAGGCTCGTGTCGGGACTGAGCATCTGGTAAGCGGACTTCGATGAATGCCTTAAAACAGTGGCTCGGCCTGAGGTAAAACCAGAGGCCGAGTCGCGAATCTCAAGCCCGGAACGGATGGTGCCCCCAACGGTCCAACGAGTTGCGGTGCCTTCGGTCGGGGCTCTTCTTA
This sequence comes from uncultured Chloroflexia bacterium, assembly GCA_963731765.1. Lineage (GTDB taxonomy): Bacteria > Chloroflexota > Dehalococcoidia > DSTF01 > WHTK01 > WHTK01. The sequence continues at coordinate 232,374 of CAVSWS010000038.1, read as the reverse complement.
AGAGTGCTGTCCGATGTTTGCGTACAGGTTTCCGATTGGCTCCGATCCGGTGAACTTCGGGTTACCGGCAACTTGCAATTTGGGGTCGCGACCTATCGAGCCGGACCTAGACGGCCGGGATCATGGGCGCTTCGGCCTTGCTCTTGCTCCACTCGGCGATCCATTCCTTGATCTCGGCGAGGGGCAGGACCGTGGCGTACTTCTGGTTCATGTCGAAGAGGTTGATGGCGTGCGACGCTTCGTGGCGGTCGTAGACGCACTCTTCCGCAATGACGACGTTGAAGCGGTACGACTTGGCATCGATGACGCTGGCGCGGACACAGCCGCTGGTGCTCTCACCGGTGATGATCAGGGTGTCGATGTCCCAGGCGTTGAGGCCAGCCATGAGGGGCGTGCCGAAGAAGGCGCTGGGCGCCGTCTTCTTGAGGACGATGTCGCCCTCGATGGGAGCTGCCTGCGGCATGAAGTCGAAGCGGCGCTCGTAGCGGTCGCGCTCTTCGGGCGACATGTCTTCGAGCTTCTTGGCGCCGCCACCCCAGGGGCTCACGCCGGACTCTTCGATGGGAAGACCGTGGACGTGGGCACTGGGGATGCCGGCCTCGCGGGCGGTCTTGAGGAGGTCGGCGATGTTGTCGAGGGCCTCCCATGCCGCGTAGCCCATGGAACCGGGCCAGGTCTTGATCATCTCGAGGATGTCCATCGGCTCGTCACCGGCGACGCTGCGGTAGTTGTCGATGTTGAGGATGGCGGGCTTGTTGCCGAAGATCTTCTTCGCCGGGCGGGGCTCCCGGATCGAAAGATGCGCCTTGTCCTGCTCAGAGAGGTACTTGTCCCAAACTCGCTCTGCCATGTGTTCTCCTCCTGTAAGGGGTGATATTCGCTTCGAGCTAAGCGACGGTTAGACCGTCGCGGCCACCAGCTCGGGGGTGGCCGACGCCTTCGACGCAGCCCACTGGGCGATCCAGTCCTTGATCTCCGCCAGGGGGAGGACCGTCGCGTATTTCTGGTCCATGTCGAACAAGTTGACGGCGTGGCACGCCTGATGCCTGTCGTAAACACACTCTTCAGCGATGACGACCTTGAAGCAGTACGAGAAGGCGTCGATGACGCTGGCGCGCACGCAGCCGGAGGTGCTCTCACCAGTGATGATCAGGGTGTCGACGTCGACTGCGTTGAGGCCGGCCATGAGCGGCGTACTGAAGAAGGCGCTGGCGGAGGCCTTTTCGAGCACGATTTCGCCCGGCATCGGCATCGCCTGCGGCATGAACTCGCGGCCACGGATGGCACGGTCGCGCTTCGCCGGGTCTTCGATGTCCCTGGGGTTGATGCGGCCCGGCATGCCGGCCTCCGGCGGCAGGCCCCGCACGTGGGCGATGGGCATACCGGCGGCGCGGGCCGTCTTCAGGAGGTCGGCAATATTCTCGAGGGCCTCCCACGCGGCGTAGCCCATGGAGCCGGGCCAGATCTTGATCATCTCCAGGATGTCCATGGGCTCATCGCCGGAGACGCTGCGGTAGTTATCGATGTTGAGCACAGCCGGCTTTTGGCCGAAGGCGGGACGGCGCTTCTTGGGGCCAAGGACCTCTAGATGCGCTTTGTCCTGCTCCGTTAGGAAGTCGTCCCATACGCGCTTGGTCATGCCTGAAATCCTCTATAACCGCGACAGACGCCACGGGCTAACCGGTGCTAACTCAGTGGTATGAGTTTCGAAGGACTGTGTTTCTGGACTGTGTCTGAAGGGCAAAGCCGGGTTGAAGAGAATGTTTCGGGGCAGCAAGGTGCGAACAGTTCGCGCGGGCAGCATGAAACGCCGCGAACCTTAGAGCGGTTGCGGCGTGGTTCAGGCTAGCGGGACGGTCAGGTAGTGGTGGTGCTGGCGCTGCTGCCGGCGTTGCCATCGCGGGCGGTGGCCTGGGCTTCGAAAGCAAGCGAGTAGAGGTTGTGGTACATGCCGCGCTGTTCGATCAGTTCGTCATGACTGCCCTGCTCCACGATGCGACCGCTGTCCAGCACGATGATGCGGTCGGCGTCGCGAATGGTGGAGAGGCGGTGGGCGATGATGATCGTCGTGCGGCCCTCGGCGAGGCGTTGCAAGGCGGCCTGCACGACAAGCTCGGTAGACGTATCGAGGCTGGCCGTGGCTTCGTCGAGCAGGAGCACGGCGGGGTCCTTGATCATGACGCGGGCGAAGGAGATGAGCTGGCGCTGGCCGATGCTGAGGCCGACGCCACGCTCGTTGATCAGCGTTTCGTAGCCCTCGGGGAGACGGAGGATGCTGTCGTGCAGGCCGACGGCGCGGGCGGCGGCTTCGACCTCGTCCTGGGTGGCTTCGGGGCGGCCATAGCGGATGTTGTGGGCGATGCTGCCGGAGAAGAGGACGGGGTCCTGGAGGACGATGCCCATCTGTTCTCGGAGCGATCTCATCGTTATGTCGCGTATATCGCGGCCGTCGAGGAGGATGGCACCACCCGTAACGTCGTAGAAACGCAGCAGCAAGTTAACGATCGTGCTCTTGCCGGCGCCGGTTTGACCCACTACCGCGAGGCGTTGGCCGGGCGGTATATCGAGCGTGAGGTCCTTGAAAATATCGACGCCGGGTACGTAGCCGAAGCGCACGTGGTCCAGCGTGATGTGGCCCTGCGTGCCGGTGATGTCGATGGCATCGGGCCGGTCGTTGACGTCCGACTTGGTGTCGAGGATTTCGAAGATGCGCTCGGCGGCGACGGTGGCGCGCTGGAGCTGGTTGTACTGCTGCGTGATCTGGCGCACGGGGTCGAACAGCCTGTCGATGTAGAGCACGAAGGAGAAGAGCCAGCCGATCTGGAGATCGCCATTGATCACCATGGCGCCACCGAAGCCGATGACCATCATGAGCGACATGGCGGAGGTGAGCTCCACGATGGGCTGAGCGGCAGCCGAGACGCGGCCGGCGCCGAGGTTCGCCTGGAGGTTCTTGGTGTTCGCCTCGTCGAAGCGACTCGAGTTAGCGGACTCTCGGCCCAGGCTCTGGATCACGCGCACACCGCTGACGTTCTCTTGCAGGCTGGCGTTTACGACAGAGACGGTGGCGCGAGCGCGGCGGAAGTTGGTACGGGAGTACTTCTGCCAGATGAAGAGCGCCGCGACGAAGATGGGCACCGAGGTCGCGGTGAGGGCGGCGAGGCGCCAGTTGATCACGAACATGACGGCCAGGATGCCGACGACCGAAAGCGTGTTGCCGACGGTCTGGATCAGGCCCTGGCTGAGGAAGTTCTGCATGACCGTGACGTCGTTCTGGACGCGGGCCATGATGCGTCCCGTCTCGTTGCTATCAAAGAATGAGAGCGAGAGGCTGGTGACGCGCTTGAACATGCCCGAGGCGATATCGAACAGGGCGTACTGACCGACGTAGGCCATGTGGTAGACCTGCTGGTACTGAGAGAGCCAGGCGAGCAGGCTGCTGCCGAAGAAGATCGCGACGATCTGGAACAGTCCCGACTTGTCGTGCGCTTCGATCTGGGCGAGCGCGAGGCCCGGCAGGTACGGCTGGGCGATGTAGGCGACCTGGTAGAGCAGCATCGCCATGACGCCCATGGTGGCGTGGCGCTTGTAGGGCCGGACGTAGCTCAGCAGGCGTTTGATCAGGTGCCAATCGAAGACTTTGCCGAGGTCCTCATCACTGAGGGCGAGGACACCGCGCATGCCACGCATGCCGCCGCCTCCGCCGCCCATCCCCATTCCCATGCCCATACCCCAGCTCACGACTGCACCTCCGGAGCGGACTCTCTCGCATCTGAAGCGGCCGCCTCGGACTGGGAGAGAGCTTCCTGGTCTTTGAGCTGGACCTCGTAGATCTCACGGTAGAGGCCGTTGGCAGCGAGGAGCTCATCATGCGTGCCCGCCTCGACTACGCGACCGCTATCAAGCACGACGATGCGGTCGGCGTTGCGCACGGTGCGCAGGCGCTGGGCGATGACGAAGGAGGTGCGGCCTTCCATGAGAGCACCCATGGCTTGCTGAATGAGAAACTCCGTTTCCATGTCGACGCTCGACGTGGAGTCGTCGAGGACGAGGATGCTGGGACTGAGCAGGAGGGTGCGAGCGATGGAGACGCGCTGCTTCTGGCCACCGGAGAGGGTGATGCCTCGCTCGCCGACCCATGTGTCGTAGCCCTCGGGCTGGGTCATGATGAAGTCGTGCAGGCGGGCGGTCTTTGCGGCGGCGACAATCTCCTCTTCGCTCGCGTTAGGGCGACCGTAGGCGATGTTCTCGCGAATCGTGCCGTTGAATAAGAAGACGTCCTGCATGACGACGCCGACGTTGGCGCGCAGGGAGGACAGCGTGACGTCGCGGACGTCGACGCCGTCGATGGTGACGCGGCCTTCCGTGACGTCGTAGAAGCGGGGCAGCAGGTTGAGGACGGTCGTCTTGCCGCTGCCGACGGGGCCGAGGAAGGCAACCATCTCGCCGGCCTTCACCTCCAGGTTGATGTCCGAGATGACGTTGAAGGTCTTGCCGTAGCTAAAGGAGACGTGCTCGTAAGCAACGTCGCCGCGGACGTTAGTCAGCGCGATGGCGCCGGGCTTGTCCGTGATCTCGGACTGCATATCGAGGATCTCGAAGATGCGCTCACCGGAGGCCACGGCGCGGCTGGAGGTGTTGAGCAGGAAGCCAATCTGGCGAATGGGCTGGGAGAGCTGGGCGTTGTACTGGGCGAAGGCGACCAGGGTGCCGTAGGTCATGTGGCCGTTGATCACTTCGAGGCCACCGTAGGCGAGAACGAAGACCATAAGCACCTGCATGCAGAAGGCGATCATGGGCTGTCGCATGGCGGCGATCTGGTTGGCGGTGATGCTGCGTTCGCGGACGGTCCAGTTCGCCTTCTGGAAGTTATCGAACTCACGGTCCTCCGCGTTGAAGGCCTGGACCACGCGCATGCCGGAGATCACCTCCTGGAGCACGGCGGAGTAGGCGCCCTCCTGTTGCTGCACGGAGAGCCAGATCGGACGCAGCTTCTGGGCCGTGTTGGCGGAGATGAAGGCGACGACGGGCAGCGCGACCATGATCGTGGCGGCGAGCTGCCAGTTCAGGTTGAAGACGATGACGGCGATGAGGATGAATCGCCCGAAGGTGACGACGAGGTTGAGAAGGCTTGTGCTAAGGAACTGCCGGCTCGTCTCGACATCGACGGTGACGCGGGACATGAGCTGGCCGGTCTGGGAGCGATCGTGGAAGGCGAAGCTGAGGCCCTGAATCTTGTTGTAGAGGTCGTTGCGCAGGTCATAGGCGACGTTCTGGGAGAGGAACTCGCTCATGTAGTTCTGGCCGTAGGCGAAAATGCCGCGCGCCACGTAAAGGGCGAGGATCAATCCTACGCCGAAGAGGAGCTTCGACTCGTTGCCGTTAACGACGCCGGTATCGACGTTGATGTTGATGCCGTGGTCGATGGCGTAGCGGACGGCGAGCGGCTTGAGGGTGTCGGCGGCGAGAGAGCCACCGGCAACGGTGAAGGCGATGACCACGGCACGCCAGTGGGTGCGCCAGCGGCCGAGGAGCCGGAAGAGGATGTTGAGCATTCCGTTACGCTTCATTGGCGTCCTTCTTGGCAGAGGCGGCGATTTCACTCATGCGGTCCAGGAACTTGCGCAGGAGCTCGGCGAGAGCGGCGGCGTCTTCCTTGCCGAGGGCTTCGACGATGAGCTCGTTGGTCTGATGCGTCGTCGCCGTGATTGCGTCGACGAGGGCGGACGCGGCATCCGTGAGCAGCAAGCGGGCACGGCGGCGGTCATCCGGGTCCGTCTCGCGGCGCAGGAGGCCCTGCGAGACGAGGCGCTCGACGAGGGCGGAGGCGGTGGCGAGGTCGGAGCTGAGGGCTTCGGCGAGGTCGCGCAGAGTCGAGCCCTGGCGGCGGTTGACGTAGAGCAGGGCCGTCGCCTGGGAGGCCGAAAGGTCGTACTGGGCCAGCTGGGCGCGGTAGTGGCGCGAGGCGGTCCGCGATGAGCGGGAAAGCAGGAGCCTGAGGTCTTCCAATTCGATCTTGCCTTTGCGAATTGGACTGTAACACGAACCATTCGTGTTGCATAGTAATATTCGACAGAATACCGGAACTTTCTTTCGCCTCATTTTCGCAAGCATCTCGTGAGTCACGGTTTACGCGGGCCGTGTTTCGGGCACGGTGCGAGCGTGCCCGTCCGGTGTGAACAGGATGTTTCCGGTTGGCAAGGAGACCCCTCACCGCGGCTTTGTGGCGTCGGCATGAGCGTCGGCGATTCTTCGGCGAGGTGGAGGTCATCGGGCATCTCGGGATGGGGCTTCGGGGCCTTGTGGGCGCATGGTGGGTTGGGGGCGCTTCGTGGGATTGCCACGGCCGCTCCTGGCGTCGGGCCTCGCAATGACGGGTACTCCCCTCACCCGCGGCTTTGTGGCGTCGGGATGGGTCGGGCGCTTCGCCTCTCCCCGATGGGGCGAGGGGAGGTTAGCAGGCGTTTCGGGACGGGCTTCGGGGCCTTGTGGGCGCATGGTGGGTTGGGGGCGCTGCGTGGGATTGCCACGGCCGCTCCTGGCGTCGGGCCTCGCAATGACCAGTGTCTCGGCCGGCGTGGTGGTCAGGGTTGGGTTCGGGCGCTAAGCTCTTCGGGCAGCAGAGGAGGATGGCATGAAGCTGGTTGTTTTTGGGCCGGAGCGCCGGTTGGGCGTCGTGCACGATGAGCGCGTGATCGACATCAGTGGGGCGTTCGCAAAGTACGCGGTGGAGGTGATGGACGATCGCCTGCCGTATGAGGTCGCGGCGGCGAGCGTGCCGGCGGAGCTGGGCAAGTTCATCGAGGCGGGTGAACGGGCGATCGACGGAGCGCAGAAGGCCATCGACTACCTTTCGCGGCGGGCGGAGGACCACGAGGGTGTGCGAGGCGAGCAGCTGGTGTACAACCTCGGCGGTGTGAAGCTGCATGCGCCGTACGCACGCCGGGCGCGGATCATGATGGCCGGCGGCAATTACGTGATCCACAGCGCCGGCATGTCGTTCCGTACGGGCGAGGGCACGACGGCTTCGATGCAGGAGATCTACGAGCAGAGCCGGTCGCGGGGGATCTGGGGCTTCTACTGCTTCCCGGAGAACGCGGCCGGACCGGACGACTTCATCATCTATCCCTCTCGCACCGACCGCCTGGACTACGAGGGCGAGGTCGCGGTGATCCTGGGCCGTCGCGGCAAGGACATCGCGGCCAAGGACGCGGCACCGTACTTCTGGGGCTACATGCTGCAGAACGACGTGAGCGCGCGCACGAACGTGGGCGGGACGGACAACTCGATGTCCAGCTTTGCGCGCGGGAAGAACTTCGACACGTCGATCTGCGGCGGGCCGTACGTGGTTGTCAACGAGTTCCGCGACGCTCAGAACATCGACTTCGAGACGCGCGTTAACGGCGAGGTGCGCCAGCAGGGCAACACGAAGGACATGACGTTCTCGTTCGCCGAGTACGTGGAGTACCTGTCCCAGGACATGACGCTGCTGCCGGGCGACGTAATCAGCGCGGGCACGACGGCGGGGACGGCGCAGGACTCCAGCGAGCTGGTCGAAGGGCCGGACGGCAAGACGATGCGGGCGCCCGACCTGTTCCTGAAACCCGGCGATGTGGTCGAGGTGTCGAACCCGGTGATGGGGACGCTGCGCAACCGCGTGATCGCGAAGCCGTGACCTCACCCCGCTGCCGCGCGCCCCTCTCCCTGCGGGGCGAGGGGCTGTTGGCGTTACGGCGGGGTACACACCGATTCGAAGCACATCGGTGATCAGCAGGCGGGTGCCTTCGGCATGGCGTGATTGCGTGGGCTCGATCGTGATCGATGGTTGGCGCAGGATGGGGAAAACCTAGAGCGAGGAGCGGCTATGCAGGAGTTCGAGGGTCGGGTTGCGGTGGTGACGGGCGGGGCCAGCGGCATCGGGTTTGCGATGGCGAACCGGTTCGCGCAGGAAGGCATGAAGGTCGTGCTGGCCGACATCGAGGAGCCGGCCCTGGACGCTGCGGTGACGAAGCTGCGCCAGGCGGAGCACGACGTCATCGGCGTGATGACGGACGTGACGAAGCCGGAGTCGATCGACGCGCTCAGGGACCGGGCGCTGGAGACGTATGGCAAGGTGCACGTCCTGTGCAACAACGCGGGCATCGGCGGCGTGACGGCGGGCGGTATCTGGGAGCACACGCTGCAGGACTGGCGCTGGATCATGGGCGTGAACCTGTGGGGCGTGATCTACGGCATCCAGAGCTTTGTGCCGGTGATGATCGAGCAGGACGAGCCGGGGCATGTCGTGAACACGGCATCGATGGCGGGACTGGCGCAGGGGAACCGGGCGTACAGCGTGACGAAGCATGCGGTTGTGGCGCTGTCGGAGGCGCTGCATGACGGGCTGCACACGCAGGGGACGAAGGTGCGCGCTTCGGTGCTGTGCCCGGGACTGACGAACACGCAGCTGATGTTCGGTGCGCGGAACCGGCCGGAGGACCTGCTCAACTTCCCGGGCGAGAGGCCGTCCGAGGCGCAGCTGGCTCGCAGCGCCAACAGCAAGAAGCTCGCTGAAGAGACCGGCCTCGACCCCACGCAGACGGCCGAGATGGTGCTGCAGGCGATCAAAGACGAGCAGTTCTACATCCTGACCCACACGGACTACGACGACGTGATCCGGGAGCGCATGGAGAACATCCTGGCGCGTCGCAACCCGGTGCCGAAGGGCGGGGGCCTGACCTCCACGGAGCGCGGCCAGAAGTAAGCGCCACTATCAGATAAAGGAGAAGGCCCCTCATGGTGAGGGGCCTTCTCCTTTTGGTGCCTGATGCGGCCACTTTGATTTGTACTGGCGCGTGGGCCACGCGCCGCTGCCCGTGACGGCTGGCGGCGCATTAAGTCAGATCGCGCCTAGACCTCGATCTTGGGCTGCTGGGCCTGCTTGAGGCGACTGCTCATGGCGTCCGCCTTGGCCTTTGCTATGGCCTCTTCGCGCGTCTTGCCGGGGGCCTGGCCCTGCTTGTAGGCGTAGGCCTCAGGGTGCCACGGCTCCGTCGGCTCGATGCCGTTGGCCATGTTCTTCGCGACCTTCAAAAGACGCTGGCGCACCTGGATGATCTGGTAGTCGTAGCTGGCGAGGTGCTCCAGGTTGCGCTTGGCGATGGGGCCCCACTGGTCCTCCATCATGGCGATGTCCTGCAGCGGGAAGGTGCGAATACCGGTGTAGGTCTCGGTGCGCTGCTTCTCCCGGTCCAGGTTGTAGCTGTTGTTGACGTTGTCCTCCGGGATGAAGGTGCCGGGGATGAGACGCGGGTAGAACCAATCGCTGTTCATGTAAGCGTCCAGGTCCTTCTGCGGGATGGGGTTGTAGCTCCAGCGCAGGCGGAAGAACATCAGGCTCTCGTTGTCGATCGGCACGCGCATGTTGCTGCTGTACGTGTTCGGGCCCGCGATGCCGGCGGTGCAGAAGATCGGCAGCATGATCGTGACGCCGACCATGGAGTACCAGTTGCCGGGCGTCTCCTCCAGGGCAGCGACCGAGATGAAGCCGGAGTCGGTCTCTTCGAGCTCCTGTACGGGCTTGTTGATGACGCGGCGGTTACCCACGATGCGCGGGAACGGGTCCTCGTCGGGGCGCCGCTCTTCGGGACGCAGCTGGTTAGAAAGCCGGGTCATGAAGGAGGGGTTGAGGTCGTTCTGGACCTGACCGTCCGCCAGGGTGCTGTGGAGGAAGAGGGCGTGCGAGGGATCGTAGTCACCCTCCATGGCCTGGAGGTAGTTGCACTCGAGCTTGAACTTGCGCACGTAGCGGTGGCTCTTCGGCAGGTTGAGCCATTCGAACTCGGGGAAGGGCGGCTGCTTGTCCGCCGGGCCCATGTAGGCCCAGATGAGGTCGCCGGCCTCGACTGCCGGGTAGCGCACGATGCTGATCTTGTGGCGGTATGTGTCGCCTTCAGGCGCGCTCGGCAGGTCGACGCACTCGCCGTTCACGTCGAACTTCCAGCCGTGGTAGACGCAGCGCAGGCCGTTCTCTTCGTTACGGCCGTAGAACAAGGGTGCGCCGCGGTGGGGGCAGTAAGCATCGACGATGCCGACGCGACCCTCGGTGTCCCGGAAGGCGATGAGCTTCTCGCCCAGGATGGTAAGTCGCACCGGTTCGCAGTCGGGCGTCGGCAGCTCCTCGGCGAGCATGACGGGCAGCCAGAAGCGCCGGAACGCCTCGCCCATTGGGGTGCCTTGATCGGTATTGGTGACGAGTTCGTTGTCTTCTACGCTTAGCATTTGCTGAAAGGCCCTCGATCTGTTCTGGTTTCGGAGAATTAGTTAAAGGCTAAGCTAATGGCCAAAGCTAATCAAGAGCGACCGCCTGCGAGCGCAACTTGACGAGCGATCGTCCAGCCGTCTCGGTCCCCTGTGCCGGACTCCCGAACAGGCGCCACCCTGCCATCCGATAGAATCGTTGCGGGACCTTAGCCTACAGACATGCAGTCGATATGTCGTTATCATGTGATTGATTGGTTCGCGAAATAATCAGTGGCCCACCGAGCCTCCCCCGCCCGAAATCGCTATGGAAGATTCCGGCGTCGTACTTCTAGACTTCCGAGCCCTCCTCGAGGCCGCCCCCGATGGCATCGCTGTCGTCGATGACCGCGGACGGATTCTGGTGGTCAACGAGCAACTGGGGCACCTTTTCGGATATTCGCCGAGCGAGCTTCAGGGCATGCGCGTGGAGATGCTGGTGCCGGAGCGGCTGCGCGAAGGCCACATTGGCCACCGGCGAAGCTACACCGGCAACCCGGCAACGCGGCCAATGGGCATGGGGCTGGAGCTGCTGGGCGTGCGCAAAGACGGCACGGAGTTCCCGCTGGAGATCTCGCTGAGCCCCGTCAAGGCCGGCTCGCAGACCTTCACGATCGCCATCGTGCGGGACAGCACGGAGCGGCGTCGCCTGCAAACCGAGGAGCAGGCGCTACGCACCTTCCTCGACACGGAGCAGGAGCGCCACCGCATCGGCATGGACCTGCACGACGGGATCATGCAGGACATCTACGCCGTGACGCTGGGGCTGGAGCTGGCGCACGAGGATATCGACAGCCAGCCGGCGATGGCGAAAGACGCGATCGGGCGTTCGATAGACCAGCTGCACGACGTGATCCGGGACATTCGCAGCTACATCTTTGACCTGCGCCCGCGCCAGTTCAACGGCGACCTCCGACAAGCACTGCTGGACCTCGGGCGCGAGTTCCAGGAAAACTCATCGATACACACGGACGTCTCTGTACCGACGGAGCTGCCACCCCTCGAGTACTCGATCGGCGTGGCGTACTACATCATCACGCACGAAGCCCTGAGCAATACGCGGAAGTACGCGGCGGCAGGCACTGTCTCGATCCACCTGCGGGTGAGCGAGGGCACGCTTTTGCTGGCGGTCTCGGACGACGGGAAGGGCTTCGATACGTCGGTTGAGATGCCGGAGCGTCACCGCGGCCTGCGAAACATGGCGAGCCGGGCCGAGATCGTGGGCGCAGAATTCGAGATCGAAAGCGCGCCGGGACAGGGCACAGCCATCCACGTCGCGCGCTGCATCACCTGACACTGGCCGCCCTTCATACCCATCGCGCCACAAATTAACAGGCGTCTCGGCTCTCGATAAATGGGCCAAACGGCTTTGGTTGGCCGTTAGCCGATCAGCGAGGATTGAACTACCCGAACAGGGTAGGAGTCACTTCGATGCAGGCAGGCAAGTTCAATGTACTGGTGGTTTCACCGAATGAACGCTTCAAGCGCGTATTGCCGCTGCTTCTTAGCCGTCACGAAGCGTTGAACCTGCGTGGCTGCGTAAACACGCCACTGGAAGCATTGCACCACCCCCAGGCGGACCAGATGGATGTCATTCTGTCCGACCTGCCGCCAGGCAAGAGCGACGACATCCTGACCTGGCGCGCGATCCGAGACATTGGTCCCCGCATTCTCATGCTGACGCGCTATCTAGAGCGCCGAATCGAGATGAGCAGCGTGCTGGCCGGGGCATCGGGACTATTCCTTGTGCCCGAGCTCCGGCTTGCTGATGTCGTGGCCCAGATAGCTTCCGGGGACACAATGCGATCGCAGGAGCTACTCGGGCACCTGCAATCCCTGATCTCGGGCGAGGCACCAACACCGCTCGATAACGAAGAACGGAAGGTGCTGGAGTTGGTCTGCGAAGGTGAGCAGGATGCGCAAATCGCTTCGCAGTTGGGGACAACCCCATTGGCGGTGCAGGAGCACATCATCGTGATTGCGCAGAAGCTGATCTGAGACCGGCGCACGATTCCTCCCTGGTACCGTTTTCGAGAGCAATACAGGGCTTCTGGGACGGGGGACTGCTTCGTTTGGCCGGGCTTTTATCGCCTGTACGGGGCACCATCGGGGAGGCGCTTCGGTGGGCCGTACTGATTGGCTGGATCCTTCGCTCCGCTCAGGATGACAAGCGTACGGAGCACCATCGAGGAGGCGCTTCGGTGGGCTGTGCTGGCTGGCTGATCCTTCGCTCCGCTCAGGATGACAAATGGCCTGGCTTCGCTCTGGATGACGAGCGGTCGAGAGTACGAAAAGAGACCGGCGGTCGATGGGCCGCCGGTCTCTTTGTGCCGCTGATGGGCGCCGGTGCTACTGAATCGAGAGCAGCTCGATGTCGAAGATGAGGTCGGAGTTGGCGGGAATGCCGGAGCCGGGGGGTGAGCTGGCGCCGTAAGCCAGGTCCGCCGGAATGTAGACGGTGCGCTTACCGCCGACCTGCATGGTCAGGATGCCTTCCTTGAAGCCGGGGATGACACGGCCGAGGGGGAAGGTCGCCGGACCGCGGCCGTCCGTCGAGTCGAAGACCTTACCGTTGGTGGCGAGCTTGCCGGTGTAGTTGATGGTCACGGTCTGGCCGGCCGTGGGCGTGGCGCCCGTGCCGACGGTCTCGTCGATGTACATGAGGCCGTCGTCGGTCTTGGTCGCTTTCGATACGTCGAAGAACTCGCTACCGGTTGGTGTCGGCATTAGAGAGCTCGCCGCCGCGCTTGAAACGTCGTCATCGTTACCTCCACAGGCTGTCGCGGCGAGCGCGAGAACCAGAAACGTAGAACAGAGAAGCACCCATCTGGAGAATCGCATATATCCAGAGTACGGAGCGAAGGTGCTTAACGCGAGATGGCAGTTGGAAGCGCTGCGCTAGTAGCGGTCCCAGTGCACAAACGAGTCGCTGGGCTTTCGGCCGGCGGTTGGGCTCTTGGGACGCGCCTTGTGGGCGGCCTCGTCCGCGAAACCCAGGGTTACGACGGTCCAAATGCGCTTTTCGGCCGGGACGCCGAGGGCCTGCTTGATGATCTCAGGGCCGTCTTCCTTGAGCGTGGCGATGTTGCTACCGATGTCGTGCGCCTTGGCGGCGAGAAGCAGTCGCTCTACGAGGCGGCCGTTGTCGAAGGACTCGATGTCGCGCCGGTCGTCCTTGCCCTGCAGCACGATCACGAGTACAGCCGCAGCGCCTTTCGCGGGCGCGGCGCCGAGCTCCGACATGCGCTGCTTGATCGCGGGGTCGCGCACGACGATGAGCTCGGTGCCCTGGACGTTGCTGGCGCTGCCGGACCATCGCCCGACCTCGATGATGTCGTTGAGGACGTCCTCCGGGATGGGGTCCGGGGTGTAGTCACGCACGGCGCGGAGGCCGCGCAGGAAGCGGATCTTGTCGTTGTTCTGGTTCATTGAGTCCTCTCGTCCTGCTGGGTGAAACTCGCTTACCGCCTGAGGATGCACCGCGGGTTTAAACCCGCGGCATGGATAAGCTTCGTTACGTTACGAGCATTCTAGTCAATCGCGCCGGACTGCCTATGTCAGTCGGTGTAGACGGGATCGGGCTGGGTGAAGAAGCCGAGGATGAGGTGGAAGACGGTCTTGTAGTTCTTCTCGTGCAGGCTGGAGTGGGCGGAACCCGGCATGACGACGAACTGCTTGTCGGCGTTGGGCAAGCGCTGGAAGAAGGCCGATAGGTCCTCGAAGGAGGCGATGCCGTCGTGCTCGCCGCGCATGATCATGACGGGCACATCGAGGTTGGCCGGCTCGACGACGGGCAGGTTCGTGCACATATCGACGTAGGTGCCGTTGGGGACGGAGTCGTCCAGGGCGAGGATGGCCTCGGCGAAGGCTTCGATGACCTCGTCGTCGGCGGTGCCGGGGTGGTCGCGGGTGAAGATGGAGCGAACGAAGGCGTGGTCCATGGGGCGGCGGTTGGCGGCTTCGAACTCGGGGAGACGCTTGCGGCGTTGGGCCAGGGTCGGGCTGCCCTCACCGGTCCAGACGAAGGCATCGAGGATCATGCGCTTGACGAGGTCCGGTCGCCGCTCGGCCAGCATGGCGGCGCGCAGGGCACCGGAGGAGACGCCGAAGACGAGGAGCTTTTCGGCGCCGCGCTGCTGCCGGATGTAACCGGCGACGGCTTCCGCGTCATCGGCACCGTCCGCGATGAAGAACTTGCTGTCGCGCGTCTTGTCGGAGCGGCCGTAGCCCTCGCAGTCGAAGCACCAGACGTCGTATCCGTGCTCGGCCAGGAAGTCCATGAGGGAGTGCTGGCCGGGCTGGTTCGGCACATGAAGGTCGAAGCTGGGCGTCGACGCCATCGAGGAGCCGTGGACGAGGAGCACCGTGCCGGCGAAGTTGCCCTCGAAGGCCGGCGAGTACTTCTCCCAGGCGAATATGCGAATCGGACCGCCGGCGTGGGGCTTCGTCACCCAGTGCTCGACTCCCACGGTGCTGGTGCTGGTTGTTGCCATCGACGTCCTCCTGAGGCCTTGAGACTTCGGCACGTACGATACAGCGTCGACGCGTCGCGAGGCGCTGCGGTTCAGTACGTGGTCATAGCTTGAAGAGGCGCGCCGCGGTGTCGCCGAGGATGAGGTCGCGGTCTGACTGCGAGAGGGCGAGGCTTTCGACCATCTCGACGGACTTGTAGTTGCCCATGTCGAAGGGGTAGTCGGTGCCAATCATCACCTTGTCGGCGCCGACGGAGGAGACGAGGAAGGCGAGCGCCTCCGGGCTGTGGGTGAGGCAATCGAAGTAGAGCTGCTTGAAGTACTCGCTGGGCGGCTTTTCGATGTTGACCTTGCCTTCGGAGCGCACCTGCCAGCCGTGGTCCCAGCGATAGCGGATGTAGGGACAGGCACCGCCGCCGTGCGCGAGATAGACCTTGAGGCGCGGGAACTCCTTGAGCACACCGCCGAAGATGAGGCTGGCGACGCCGATGGAGGTATCGACCGGGTTACCGATGAGGTTGACGAGGTAGTAGCGGGCGAGGCGCTCCTCCATGCCGGGGATGCTCTGGGGATGGATGAAGATCGGAACGTCGAGCTCTTCGACCTTGCGGTAAAAGGGGGCGAAGTCCTTCTCGTCCAGGTTGCGGCCGGCGATCTGGCTACCGATCTCGACGCCGCGGAGGCCGAGGTCGCGCACGGCCTCTTCGAGCACTGCGACGGCGTCTTCGGCCGACTGCAGGGGCACGTCGGCGATGCCGATGAAGCGATCGGGATTGGCCGCGACGACGTTGGCGATCGAGGCGTTGACCAGTCGCGACATCTCGCGCGCTTCGTCCGGGGCCAGGCGATAGAAATATGACGGCGGCATCGAGAGCACCTGGAGGTCGATGCGCTGTTGCTGCATGTCGGCGAGACGGGTGGGAATGTCATCGATCTGGTCGATGTGGAAGTCGCCCTGCTGCGGGGGCGTGACCATGCGGGGCTGGCCGGACGGTGAGGGCAGGCCCATGACGCGCTGGCCGCGCTCCGCCGCTCTGGCCTGGAGCTCGGTCGGGACGATGTGGGCGTGAACGTCGATTCGCATGCTTTCCCTGACTAGAGCTTGAGCAGACGGCGGGCGTTGCCGTTGAACATCTTCTGCCTGTCTTCCTCGGAGAGCGGCACCGTCTCCATCCACTTCATGCCGGGCCCGTTTTCGACGAAGGGCCAATCGACCGAGAACATGACGCGGTCGATGCCCATCTGGAGGACGGTGCAGAGGAGGGCGGGCGTGGAGAAGAAGCCGCTGGTGGTGACGTAGAAGTGGTCGCAGAACGTCTTCTTGAACTCGAGGGCATCGTTGCCGGGGCGGGTGAGGGCCTCGTCCATGCGGTCGAGCAGGAAGGGCAGGCCTTCGCCGAGATGGCCGACGATGACCTTGAGGTTGGGGAAGCGCTTGAACATGCCGCTAAGGATGAAGCGCATGGCCTGGTTGGCGGTGTCGATCGTGTAGCCCCAGGCAGCCGAGGCGAGGCCGGGAAACTCCGGCAGGTAGTCGCCGTAGTAGGCGTCGATGACGGGCTGGAGAGGAGGGCCGGGGTGGAGGTAGATCGGCACGTCCAGGGCTTCGGCGCGCTCGTAAATGGGCCAGAAGCGCTCTTTGTCGTGGAAGACGCCGTGGGTGTTGCCGTGGACCATGGCGCCCTTGAAGCCGAGCTGGGTGACGGCGCGCTCCAGCTCATCGGCCGCGGCCTGGGGGTCGGGCGTGGGCAGGGCCGCGAAGCCGGCGAAGCGCTCCGGGTGACGGTCGATGGCTTCGCGCAGGGCGTTGTTGGCGCCGATGGCGAGCTCGATCGAGGCTTCGGCGTTGAGCTGCTGAAGGATCGACGGCGCGTGGGAGATGACCTGGAAGTCGATGCCCGCCTCGTCCATGGCATCGAGGCGCTTCGAACCGAGGTCGGCCAAGCGCTCGCCGATGAGACCGGGCCGGCCGGAGATGCCCTGGGCGGCGGCGGCCTCCATGACGCCCTGGTAGGTGTAGTGCTCTTCGAGCGCTATGACGAGCGGTCGTCCTGTATCGGTGACCATGGTGGCTCCTCCCCTGTAGCGAATGCGGTGATTCTAGGGTTGTTCGGGCAGCAGGTGGGCGCAGCCGGCGCGATGGGCCCAGTATTGCCACGCTCGCCACGTCTCCGGCGAGTTCGGCCGGTAGCCGCCGCCGGATGTGCGCGTGGTGATCTCACCTCGGGAGAGCGGCTTCACCTCGCCGAGCTTGAGGCCGTTGAGGAGGGCGCGGGCGTTGCGGGGCAGATAGATCGACATGCGCACGACGTCGATGATCGTCGCCGCCGCAGAGGCGAAACCGTGACCGCGCATGAGGACGACGTTGTTACCCGCGAGCTTCTGAGCGAGATCGCGACCCTGATCCATGTTCGTAACGAGGAGATTGGTCTCGTCACCGAAACGATCGGCGATGTCCCACACCGGCACCTCGGCGCCGATGAAAGCGCCGGAGTGAATGACGGGCACCAGCGGCGTCGTAGAGATGCCGAAGGGCAGGGTGTCCTCGGCGTGGGCGTGGATGACGGCGTTAACGTCCGGCCGCGCCGCATAGATGGCGGCGTGGATGAAGCGCTCGAGGTAGGGCGGGCGGCTGTCGGCGCCAACGACCCGGCCTTCGAGGTCGAACTCCAGCAGGTCCTGCGTGTCGACGAACTCCGGGGCGAGGGACCACGAGAGGAAGAAGCGTTCGGGGTTGTCGGGGTTGCGGGCGCTGAGGTGACCGTACGCGTCGACCACGCCCTCGTTGCTGAGAATGCGGTTGCCGATGACGAGGTCTCGGATTACGTCGTCTCTGCTGCTCAAACGTCGCCTCCTGGGTCTACGGCGGAATCGTGCCGCCACTCTAGGTTTGGCGATCGAGGGTGGTCAAGGCGATGGAGGTGTCCAATGCCCGCGGCGGAACTTTGCGAGGATGCGTTCTGGCGAGCGTGCAGTCAGGCGCGGAGTCAGGCCATGGTTCTGCTGAATCACCCTCACCCCCAGCCTCTCCCTCAAGACAGAGGGAGCCAGGAGAAGCGGCCATTGGGGATGTGGCAAGATGGCGTGCACGAAATCGATGCGGGTTGCGGGAGGCTAACGATGGCGCGAGTGAAGCTGCTCCAGAACAAGAATGACGTGGCTCCCGAGCACCATGCGCTGTTCGACGAGCTGGCGGCCTTGCGAGGCCGGATCAGCGGGCCATCGTCCGTCGTGCTGCACAGCCCGGGGCTGGCGCGGCCGTGGAACGAGATCAGCGAGTTCCTGCACGGCCGCAGCATTGTCGAGCCGGCGTCCGCGGAGCTGGCGGTATGCGCTACAGCGCGCGAGTTCGACTGCGGTTACGTGTGGGCGGCACATGTGCCGAATGCGCGCCGGGCCGGCGTGTCCGAGGACGCGATCCAGGCCGTGGCGTACGACAAGGAGCCGGACGGGCTGCCGGAATCCGAAGCCGCCATCGTCCGTTTCGTGCGTCAGATCGTGCGGGAGCGGCGCGTGGAGGACGCTCTGTTCGAGTCGCTGCTGCGGGCGCACGGGCCGCGCTGGATGGTCGAGCTCACGGCGTGGATCGGGCGTTACGCGGCGCTGAGCTGTCTCCTCAACGGCTTCGAGGTGACACCGGCGCCTGAGGCCGAGGTGCTGCCGCCGTCGCATCGAGACGCCGCGACGAGCAAGGTGCGGCCGCCACGACCGGCGCCGCGCATTCCCCTCCTGACAGACCGGGCGCAGGTGCCGGAGAGTGACCATGCGCTGTTCGACGCTATCGCGGAGGGCCGCGGCAGCGTGCGAGGGCCTTTCGCACTCCTGCTGCACAGCCCGGAGCTGTGTCAGGACGTGCTCGACCTCAGCCTCTACCTGCGCCAGGACGACTTCGTGCCGGCCGCGACGCGGGAGCTGGCGGTGATCGCGACGGCGCGGGAGCGCGATTGCCCATACGTGTGGTCGGCGCACGCTCCGGCAGCCCGACGGGAGGGCGTGCCGGACGGAGTTGTTGAGATCGTGCGCGACCGGGGCGGACTGGAAGGTCTGAGCGAGGAGCAGCGGGACGTGATCGAGCTGGCGCGGCAGTTGCTGCGAGAGCATCGGGTCGACCAGACGCTGTTCGACCGCCTCATGCAGGTGTACGGCGTGACGGGTTTGGTGGAGCTGACGGCCGTGATCGGGCACTACCTGTTCGTGACGACGATCCTGAACGCCAGCGAGGTGTCGCCGGCGCCGGGGGCTGAAGCGCTGCCGTTGTGAGCTAACCGCCTCGGCGACCCGAAAAGTTGCGGCGGCGGGTCAGTGCGTGCCGATGCTCGACGTTGTGATCAGAGAGGGCGCCTTGCGCGGAGTCGAGAACACGAAGCCGACGCTTGCGGCGATGCAGCAGACGCCGAAGACGATGAAGATGCCGACGTAGCTACCGCTGAGATCAAAGACCGACGCGACCATGAGAGGCGCGACGGCAGCGGCGAGCGTACCGATGGCCGATGAGTAGCCGACGAGGGTACCGACGATGCTGCGGCCGAAGTAGTCCGGGTAGGCCTGGGCACGGAACTGCAGCGAGCCGGCGACGGCGATGCCCAGGAAGATGGTGGCGCCGTAAATCGCGGTGAGGGAAGTCGGCAGGGCGTAGGCGACGATGCTGATGCCGTAGAGCAGGGCCCAGGCGACGAGCGTCTTTTGGAGCCCGGTGCGTCCCACGATGGAGCCCCACACGAAGCGTCCGGCAACGGCGGCGAAGCCGTAGATACTTACCGCCGCGGCGCCACTTTCGATGGAGTAGCCCTTGCTCTGCACGTAGGACGTCATGTGGATAAAGATCGAGGAGGCCGGCAGCATCGTCAGGGTGAAGCCTGCCGTGAGCAGCCAGAAGGCGCGGCTGCGCAGCGCCTCGCTGACGGTCCAGTCGCCCGTCTCGGACTCGGGGCTCAGGGACGCTGTCGCAGCGGGGCGACCCTCGTCGATGCCATCGGGGGTGAGACCGACATCTTCGGGTCGGCGGCGAATGACGGCCCAGGCCAGCGGTGTGATGACGAGATGCATGATGCCCATGACCAGCCAGACGGCGCGCCAGCTGAACTCGTCGGCCACGATCGCCATCGTGGGCGCGAGCACGAGACCGGCCGTGGCGCCGCCGAAGGTGTAGGTGACGATGGCGCGAGTGCGATGACGCACGAACCAGGATGAGATCGCCGCTACTGGTGCGACGGTCGACATGCCTGGGAAGGTCAGGCCGAAGATGGCCCAGAGGACGTAGGTCTGCCAGGTGTGCTGGATGAGGGAGAGACCGATGAGACTGACGCCGGCGAGCAGCGCACTCACCGTCGTCAGTAGCCGGGTGCCGTGCTTGTCGATGTAGCGTCCGACGAGAGCGCCGGCGATGCCGCCGGTGAGCCGAGCTACCAGGAGGACGCCGACGATGGCGCTGCGGCTGCCACCGAGATCGTCTTCCATGGGGATGAGGAGGATGCCGAACACCCAACCACTTGCCCCTGTGGAGGCGAACTGGGCGAGGAATGCGGTGAGGACGATCCACCAGCCCCGGAATATCGGCCCTCTCTTCTGCATGGTGGCGTAACTTTAAAGACTTAACGACCGAGGTTCCATGCATCGCAGCGCCGCGATGGCCCGGGATACCTCGGTTTGCGATGCAAGGGTTCTCCCCGATGTTCGACCCGAGCGAAGGCTGGTCTACTGCGTTCGGCGGGATGAGATCAAACAGGCAGGAGTCAAAGCATGATCTTCATCAAGCGCGGGGCCGGTGAGACCGTGGTCCTTCGTACACCGGAGGGCGAGATCGTTATCCAGGTGCTGGGCAGCAACGAGCTCGGCATCGAAATGCCGGCGGGCGTCACAGTAGCGCCGGCCACGAAGCAAGAGAAGGCCAGAAACTGGCTGCCGGCGCGGCCCAAGAGCCCGGCTGTCTGAGGTCGATCTGCCAATAGCGGCCGACTGTGGGTCGACGCATCTCCAGACAAGCTATACGCAGGTCAGCGGCCTACTGAGCTCCGCGTCGAGCGGACATCGATTCGGCTCGCGCCGCTCCGTGGCAGCGTCGCGGGAGCTCCAATGGCGCGCTATTTACGGGATCGCAAGCTGAAAATGGCTGTCAGGGCGCGCGAGCTGCGCTAGTCTGGCCAGGGAAGCCCTCTGGATCGATTGCGGACGGAGGCTCGCTTGACCACAGACTTTTCCACCACTGGACCGGATAGAAGCCCAGCTTCAGGCGCCCGTGTGTTCCCGTTGCCCGGACAGAGCCCGGCTCAGAGCGACAGCAACGAATGGCCCAACGTGCTCGCGAAGGGCACGTCGTTCTCCGGGACAATCGAAGTCGCCGACAGCATTCGACTGGAAGGGACATTCGACGGGGAGGTGCACACCGAAGGCACCCTGTTCGTGGTCCCGGAAGCACACGTCGAGGGCACAATCCAGGCATCCATCGTTGTAATCGGCGGCAACTTCAAGGGCGACATCGTGTGCGAACGGCGCGTCGACCTCGAAGCGGCGTGCCGGGCGAGCGGGAGCCTGACGACGCGCGCGCTGACCGTCGAAGAGGGCGCGCTGTTCGATGGCGACGTGATCATGACGAAGCAGACAGCGCCAGTGTCCCGGGCTGCGAGCGCGGACTAACCGGCGCTTTGCAGCTGCCCGACCTCCGAGGCGAGGCCGGCGGTGAGACGCTCCAGGAAGGTCACGGTTTCGCGGTAGATGCTGGCGGCGTAGGAGACGCGGCGCACGCCCAGGGACGCCACGGTGGCCAGCGATAGCGCGCCGCCGGGTCGCAGGTTGACGTTGATCACGTGGCAGGCATCCACGAACGCTCGGATCACGGCTTCGTCCGAGACGAGGATGGGGTAGACGCAATCGGCACCGGCCTCGCGGTAGAGCTTCGCGCGTCGAAGGCCCTCTTCAGCCTGCGCATCGGGTGTACCGAGGCGCTGGATGAAGACATCGGTCCTCGCGTTCACAACGAGGTCAACGCCCGCCGCACGCGCCGCCGACTTGATGGCGGCGATGCGCTCTGCCTGCAGGTCCGCGTCCACGAGGGCGTGATCGGCCGAGTGGTCCGTGTCTTCGTAGTTGAGGCCTGCGGCACCGATCTCGATCAACTGCTCGACGACCTGCTGGGGCGACAGGCCGTAGCCAGCCTCGAAGTCGACCGTCACGGGCACGGATACAGCGCGAATGATACGAGCGGCGGCAGCGAGCATCTCGCTGAGCGGCGCCTGCTGGTGGTCCTCGTAACCCATAGCGAGGGCAACACCGGCGCTGGTGGTGGCGATGGCCGGAAAGCCGGCCGCGGCGACCGTGCGGGCGCTGGCGGCGTCCCAGGCGTTGGGCAGCACGAGCATGCCGGGGCCATCGTGCAGGTGCCGCAATGTTTCGGCCTTCTGGGCCAGCGTGGCGAGCTGATCGTCGTTCGGCATGATGCGGGTCTCCTTCAGGACAACGAGCGAGGTCCCGTGCAGCGTATCGGCAGCGCCGTGGAGGGCATACCTGACCTTCTTACCATGAAGGCACCCTTACTTCTGGAGCGCCTTTTCGATGGCGTTCTGCAGGCTGCGGAGGCGGCGCTTGCGCCCAGTCGAGGCGTTGGCGGCGAAGAACTCGGCGTCGGCGAGGAAGTCGAGGAGCTCCTTTATCGCCTTGTCGATGCGCTCCAGCCGCAGGTCACGAGAGAGCTGCTCCGAGACTTCCTGGATACGGGCCTCATCGCGAGACGGCTTCGAAGGTTTTTCTGACATGGCTGCTCTGCGGTTGGCTTCTTCGATCCTGCGTACCTGGCCGCGCATGTGATCCAGGAACGTCGCGTTCTGCTGGAGGTAGTCCTGGACCGAGTGCGAGAGATTGTCCCGCAGGCGGTCCATCTCGCCGACGTCCTCGGCGGTGGGCGGTTGCGAGCCGACCGCTTCGAGCGCCGTGCCGGTTTCGTCCAGCAGGGCCTCGACCTTGCGGAGGAGCTCCCTCAGGCGATCGCCACGCTCTCGAAGTTCCGGGTCGTCTTCCACACCGGCCTCAGGATACGCTCCTCCGCTCGATTTAGACGCTCTCTTTCGCCGCGTTCATGCCGGCGATGCGCCCCTGGACGATGCAACGGGCGAGACCGTGCTGCGCGAAGCCACCGGCCGACTCGCCGCCGCAGTAGAGGCCCGGGATGACGTTGCCTGAGAGGTCGACGACCTGGCACTCCGCGTTGATGCGCAGGCCGGTGCGCGTGTCGTGCACCACGGGCGTGGACCAGGCCGCGTAGAAGGGGGGCGTCTCGATCTTGTACTGGGGCGCCGGCTTCTCGAAGTCGGGGTCTTCGCCGGCGTCTACGAAGCTGTTGTAGCGCCGGACGGTCTCCACCAGCGTGCCGGGGTCGATTGCCTCGCGCTGGTACTTGTTCTTGATGTTGCGTGCGAGGTCTTCGATGGTGTCGGCCTTGAAAAAGAAGCCCTGCTCGTAATCGACGTGGGGCGGCTCCGGCACCCAGCCCTCACGGGCGACGGCCTGGGAGTCGAAGATGGCCCAGATGGGGCCGCCGCCGTTGCGGGGTTTGCCGGTGCCGGCGAGGGCAGCGTTGATGAAGTTGCGCGGGCTGTACTCGATGTCGCGCGCGTTGCGCCAGTGGCCCGCCACGTAGTTGGCGACGCCTTCATGGGCATTGGACATGTACTGGGGCACGGTCTCGTCGTAGAAGCGGACGCCGGCCTCGTTGATCAGAATGACGTTCTGCCAGTCCTGCACCTTCAGGCCGGTCGCCCGGGCGCGGTCGAAGACGGGGCTGCCGGGCTGCCACATGAGGGGGCCGTAACCGTAGTAGGTACCGATCTGGCCCGCCTTGCTGAGGGCGATGCCGTGCTCTGCAGTCTGGTTGAAGCTGCCCCACAGGGAGGCGCCAATCGCCATGGCAGCGAGCTCACCGCTGGCGTCCTGGGCGCTGAAGGGCTCGCCGGCGGTGCTGTACTCCTCCGTGAGGCGGGGGTCGAAGATGCGGCGGAAGTTGACGTTGCTGGTGGAGCCGCCGGTGCCGAGGATAACGGCCTTTCGGGCGCGGATCTTCAGCGTTCGGCCGTCGTTGTCGCACTGGAGGCCAACGACACGGCCCGAGGCGTCATCGCGGATCAACGATGTCATCTTGTGCTTGAGGAGTATGCGCACACCCAGCTGGCGAGCGCGGGCTTCGAGGGGGCGGACGAGGCCGATGCCGGATGACGTGACCGGGCCCTTGTCCGGCGGCTGAGCCTTGCCGGTCTGGTACTGCACCCAGTCGTTAGCAGCGAGGTGGGCTTCACGGGGAGCCGAGTTGCCGGTGCCGTGAGCGCCGCGATTGTCGATGGGCTGGTCGATGAAGATGACGCCGTGCTCCAGCAGCCACTCGTAGGTGGGGGCGCTCCAGTCGGCGAAGGCGCGGATGATCTCGCGGTCGTTGTAGCGGTAGTCGGGGAAGCCGTTGGACTGCACGACGGACCAGTCGGTGAGGTCGTCGTAGAGCATGTCCGGCGTGTCGGTGATGCCGGAGCGCTTCTGAGCGCTGGTACCGCCGCCGAGGGGGACGTTGCCGCCGCTGATCGCCGCGTGGCCGCCGACGTCGAAGTTTGCTTCGAGCAGTAGCACGGAGGCGCCGCCTTCACGCGCCGCGATCGCCGCCGGCAGCCCGGTCGCGCCGGACCCGACGACGACGACGTCTGCTTCGTCCGCCCACTCTTGCTCCTGGACCATGCGTAAGTTCCTCCTCGATGCGATGCCGGTTCAGACCGGCGTACCTGGTAGCAACCGTGGGTTGAAACCCACGGCATCGGTGCCGGCCTACTGGCCTTCCCGCACGACGGGATTGCTGAGAACGCCGACGCCGGAGATATCGACCTCCACGGTGTCGCCGTGCTTGATGTTCTCCGGCACGCCATCGGTGCCGAGCCACATGACGTCGCCCGGGTAGATCGTGTTGTATTTCGAGACCTCGGAGATGAAGGTGGCGGCGGAGAAGATCATGTCGGCCGTCTTGAAGTCCTCCACGACGCGGCCGTTGAGCCGGACGACCGTGCGCATGCTATCGAGGTCGACGTCCGTGACGATGCAGGGACCCATGGGCTTGAAGGTGTCCGTGTTCTTGCTGCGCCAGAAGGTGCGGTCGTTGGCCTGCCAGACGCGCTCGCTGACGTCGTTGCCGATGGTCCAGCCGAAGACGTAGTCCAGGGCTTCTTCCTTCGAGACGTTACGCACCTTCTTGCCGAAGACGGCGACGAGCTCGCCTTCGTACTGCACCTCGTCCGAGGCGTCGGCCGGGATGACGATGGGCTCGCCGTGGGCGATGAGGGCGTTGTTGGCGCGATAGCCGATGTCAGCCTGAGTGGGGAAGACGGGCTCCGCGTTGCGCATGGCGGCCATGCGTCGGACGTGGTCGCGGTAGTTGATGCCGGCACAGTAGAAGTTGGATGGAACCACCGGCACCAGCAGCTTGACGTCCGCGTACGGCAGCTTCTTGCCCGTCAACTTGTGGTCGCCCCACGGCGTGCCTTCGATCTCGGAGACGGTGTCCCCTTCGACGAGGCCGTAGCGCGCTTCTTCTCCCGATTGAAACCGGCACCAGATCATTGCCCCACTCCTTTGCTCGGCGGAACGATACACCAACCGCGAGGGTAGCGCGCGATCGGCTAGGATAGGGCCGCCTCAAGCGCATCGAAGGAGGAATTGTCGTGAGCAAGACCGTTGCCACGCTTCTGGCCGAGAGCCTGGAAGCGCATGGCGTTGACCGCATATTTTGTGTCCCGGGTGAGAGCTATGTCGGGCTCACCAGCTACCTGATCGAACGCGGTTCGCCGCAGCTAATCGTGTGCCGGCACGAGTCCGGCGCAGGCTACATGGCGCAGGCAGACGGTGACCTGACCGGTCGCGCCGGCGTGGCGATCGTGTCGCGCGGGCCCGGCGTTTCGAACGCGATGGTGGCGCTGCACTCGGCGTACCACGACGCGACGCCGCTGGTGCTGCTCATCGGCCATGTCGAACGCCGTGACGTGGGGCGGCTGGCGCTGCAGGAGCAGAACTACGCCCGTCTGCTGAGCGATATCACGAAGCTGGTGATCGAGGTCATCGACCCGGACCAGGCGTCAGAGGCGATCGCGCGTGCCTTCCACACAGCCGAGAGCGGCACGCCGGGCCCTGTCGCCGTCGTGCTTCCTGAGGACATCTTCGACCGTCAGACGGACGCGCCGGTGGACCAGCCCCGCGACCGTTACGTGCCGGCAGCGCGGGAGGAGGACCTCGACCGCCTGGCCGAGATGCTGGCGGCGGCGGAGCGACCGCTTGTGCTGACGGGCGGCGCCATGCTGAGCGACGCGGTGCGCGACAAGACGGTGCTCGACGACCTGCAGCGCCTGGCCGAGATGTGGCAGCTGCCGATCAGCCCGACGCACCGGCGGCCGGAGTTGTTCGATGCGGGCCATGCGAACTACGGCGGCTACATGGGCATCCGGGTGCCGAAGCCCCAGATCGAGATGATGAAGCAGGCAGACCTGATCGTCGCCCTCGGCGAGCGACTTACGGACACGGTGAGCCAGTCCTACACGTTCCCGGCAGCACCGCAACCCCAGATACCGCTGGTGCACGTGTGGCCGGACGCGAACGAGGTGGGCCGGGTGTGGCGACCGGACCTCGGCATACCGGCCAGCCCGGCGGAGGTGGTGCGCGGGCTCCTGAAGCGAGGCACGCCGGCAGGCGCGGACAAGCGTCGCGAGTGGGTAAAGGGGCTGCACGACGTGCACATCAGCCTGCTGGAGAAGACGTGGGAGCCGGCGCCGGACGGGATCAACTTCGCCGACATCGTGTGCGAGATCGACAGCCACCTGGCGCCGAACGCGACGGTGACGAGCGACGCGGGCAACTTCTCGAGCTACATCCACCGCTACATCGGCTTCAAGCCGGGCCAGCACATGCTGTCGTCCGTCGTGGGTGCGATGGGCTCCGGCATGCCGATGGCGGTCGCGGCGGGCCTGCGCTACCCGGGCACGCAGGTCGTTGCGTTCATGGGCGACGGCGGTACGTTGATGACGGGCAACGAGCTGGCGACGGCGCTACAGTACGGCGTCAACCCAATCGTGATCGTGGCGGACAACTCGATGTACGGCACCATCGGTATGCACTCCTACATGCGCTACCCCGAGCGCGCCTTCATGGAGGGCACGCGCCTGACGAACCCGGACTTCGCGGCGTGGGGCCGGGCTTTCGGCGCGGAAGCGATCACGATCAGCGACGAATCGGAGGTAGCCCCCGGGATCAAGCAGGCGTTCTCGGTGAAGGACCGGCCTGTCGTGGTGCATTGCCGGATCTCGGCGCTGCAGATGAGCGCATGGCTGCGCTACTCGGAGTCGGAAACGCTGCCGTAGCTCAGTTGACGATCGGTCCGCTCATCCGGCCTCGAATCGTCTTGTAGACCTTGCTGAAATCGAAGGCGTAGTTGAAGTCGTCCTTCTCTGCTCGGCGCTGCCCGTGAATATCAAGGTTGTGGACGATGAGCAACTCCTCGTTCAGGTGGGAGGCTTGCAGCAGGTTCAGGCCGGAGGGGGCCCAGATCCCGGATCCACCCCAGAACATCTCACCGGAGATCTCGTGACGGCCGACCGAGTTGCAGGCGATGGTCCAGAGCTGATTCGTAGCGGAGGATGCGGCCATGACCGTGTCCCAGAGGTTGCCGTAGTACACGTCCGTGCGCACGTTCATCAGGTTGTAATCGCGGGTCGCCGCCGCGCGCCAGCAAGCCGTCTCGATGATGGCATCGACCTTATCCCGGAACGCGTAGAGACGCAGAAGCTCGTGAAACAGGTAGTCGTAGCAGGTCGTGAAGCCAACACGCGCCCAGCGCCCGCCGAGCACGAGCCGGTTGTCGGCGCCGCTCACCGTGTACTTCTGCTCGATGCCGGGCAGGAAGACCTTGTGGTAGCTGGCCCGAGGCGCCATGTAGTCGACCCCGTCGGCGATGATCATGGTCTTGTTGAAGTACTGGCCTTCGGGCGCCCGGGAAACGTTGTTGAGGACGATCGCGCGCAGATTCTCGTCCAGCAACGGCATCAGGCAGCCTTCGATCCAGCCCTGGTGGTTCTCCGTAACCGCCTGGTCCATGTACGCACGACAGGACTCCTCGTCCTCCCAGAAGTACCCGCTGAGGGCGAACTCCGGGAAGATGGCGAAATTGACGTGGCGCTCCTTGAATAGCCGGCTGGCGCGCAGGACCTTGTCCTTGTTCTTCTCGATGTCGGGGACGGTGAGGTGGATGTTCGCGATGCCGACGGTCGGGAAGTCCTCATTGTCGGAGAAGACACGCTCGACGACCAGGAACTCGTCGCACTGCTCCATCGGCTTGTTCACAGGAGTGATGATCGGATCGCCTGTTTCAGATGGCATCCCTCATTGAAGGCCGGAGCCTGAGCGTGAGGGAATTACCAATCCTAGGCAGGCCATGAGCCATCGCAGTGGTCACAGGCAGTCGTTCCAGCCGCCGGCCTGCTCGGTCCCTGGCTATTTCGACGTTGACGGGCCCCGGAGCCGGGACCATGATCTACGAACTCTGACGGAGGTGCGCCATGCATCTGGGCCTGTTCATGGAGTGCGACTACCGGCCGGCGGCGACGGAGCAGGAAGCGCTTTCCGAAGCCTACGACTTGATGGAGACGGCGGAGACGCGTGGGCTGGACGGCGTGTGGCTGGCGGAGCGCCACTTTGCATCGGCAGAACAGCTGCAGCGAGCGGGCTCAGGCGCGGTGCCATCGATCGCCTCGGCGCCGCTGCTGCTGGCGTCCGCATTCGCCGCCAGGACGTCTCGATTGCGTCTCGGCGTGGCGGTGAGCGTGTTGCCTCTCGCCCATCCGGTGCGGCTGGCGGAAGAGGTCGCGACGCTGGACCAGATCAGCAACGGTCGCTTCGAGTTCGGCGTCGGCCGGAGCGCCTTCGCCACGGCGTACGCGGGCTACGGCGTGCCTTACGAGGAGAGCCGGGAGCGATTCCAGGAGTGCCTCGACATCCTGCGGCTGGCCTGGACGCAGGAGAGCTTCTCTTACACCGGCAAGCATTACAGCTTTACGGACGTGGGCGTGATCCCGAGACCTCGGCAGCAGCCGCATCCGCCGATCCGGGTGGCGGCAACGACGGCCGAGACGTTCCCAATCGTCGGCAGGCAGGGCTTCCCGATCTTCATCGGGCTGCGGGGCGGCGACCTGGAGATGAACGCGACGAACCTCGCAGCGTATCGAGCCGCTCTCAGAGATGCAGGCCATCCGGTCGACGCCGACGTCTACCTGCGCATCCCGGTGTACGTCGCGGAGACTGAGGCAGCGGCTTACGAGGAGCCGCGCGAGAGCACAATGAGCAATTACCGCCAGCGAGGTCAGAGCTATGCGGCACCGACGCAGGGCGCCGGCACGGAGGCTGAACGCAACGAGATGGCGCAGCGATTGGCGGGCTCAGACTACGACGACCTGCTGCAGACCCGGCTCGCCTACGGCACGCCGGACGCCGTCGCACGCAGGCTCACGAACCTGCGAGACGAGCTGGGCCTGACGGGCTTCCTGCTGGAAACGAACGTCGGCGGTGGCATCTCGCGCGATCGGGTGCTGAATTCGGTGCGTCTCTTCGCCGACGAGGTGGCGCCGGCGCTGCACGCCTAGCGAACCTCGGCCCCAGGCCTTCTCATCGAGGGCCCCCGAGGGGTATGGAGACGGCGCGCTGGAGCGAGCGCGGTGTCGAGTTACGGTTGATGGAGTCGTTGGTGGGCGATACAGGGCTCGAACCTGTGACCTTCTGTGTGTAAAACAGACGCTCTAGCCGACTGAGCTAATCGCCCCTGGAGGTCCGATCACGGTTGGGCCGTGATGGCTGTTGCCTCGGTCTCGGGCAACGCTCTGTCATTTTAGCCGATGAGGCGCCAGCGGGCATGGGGTCTCGGCCTTCTTGCTCGTCGGGGGTCGCATTGCTGGGCAAAACGAGGCTATGGTCGGCAGCCAGGTGCGGAGCCGCGAGGCGACGATGGCTCGGGCTGAGCGCGAGGGTCAGGGCGTGGTGAACTGGAAGCTCTCCACGATGCGGACGACGTTGTCGGGGTCTTTGCCGGCCTGTCCGATGACGGTGTAGCTTTCGCCCTCGCCGGTGGAGTCTTCGAAGTTGCGGACGATGGTCACGAGGCGCCTATCGGCACCCACGTAGCAGCGGTACTCCTCGCCGGCCACGCCTGCGACGTCGATCTGGTTCAGGTCGAAGTCGTCCACGGACGCGCACCAGCTGGTATCGAGGTTGGTGCCAAAGAGCACGCTGTCCTCACCATGGGACACCGTGACGACCTGACTCGGGCCGTACTGCGTCGTCCCGGCGTCCTGCACATCGGTGCTCCAGCTTCGCGGGTAGCTGAACTGGTAGCCATGCTCGGCGTTGGTGTATTCCGTCCACTTCTCTGGTCCGCCGGTTGTGACGGCGAAAAAGGTGACGGCCACCGCGAGCAGCGATACGAGGCCAAGGCCGGCAAATGCGAGCCGACGCGAACCGCCGCCCTGCCTGAAACCGGCGAGTGATGAATCGTTCAAGTTTGCTGCGCCATCCATGGCTATTCCGTCCAGAATCTGCTCTCACCGTCGGGTCGAAGGACACCCTGAGAGAGTCGCGAATGAGAAAGGCGGGCCTGCATCGTTGGCCCTGGGCAACGGGGCGTACGGCCGATAGCGGCGAGAGGCTAATCGCCTCCCGCCGCTGATCTCCCATCCGGGATTGCAACCGGCCGGGTCTGCTCCCAGCAGAACTAGGTAATGCAGACTCCGTTGTTCCAGCCGTCCAGAACCGAAGCGAGGTTGATCATCGTCGCTCGGTCACCACTTGCGAGAGCAGCCTGAATAGCACTGATAACCTCAGGCGGCGTGTCGTAGAGCGTGGTGTCATAGTCGATGTCCGGGTCAGCCGCGTTGAGCAACGCTGCCACACCGGCCCTCATGAGGATCTGAGCTGCGCCTCTCTGACCGTTACCACCCGGGTAGTTCAGGGCAGTGATCAGCGAATCGTTGTCGAGGCCGTAGCCGATTGGCCCGAACACACTGGCCAGCGTCTGGTTTGGACTGTAGGGTGCAGGCCA
Source organism: uncultured Chloroflexia bacterium (assembly GCA_963731765.1). Taxonomy (GTDB): domain Bacteria; phylum Chloroflexota; class Dehalococcoidia; order DSTF01; family WHTK01; genus WHTK01. The sequence continues at coordinate 201,534 of CAVSWS010000038.1, read as the reverse complement.
GTCGCCTGGGTGGTTCTTCCAGAAGCCCGGCGTACAGCCGAAGAACGGCGTGTTCGTCGGCGTTGGCGTCGACGTATCCGTCGCCGTCGGAGTGGACGTTGCCGTATCCGTTGGTGTCGGAGATGGCGTTGCCGTGTCGGTTGCCGTCGGGGTCGGCGTTGCCGTATCCGTTGGTGTCGGGCTCGGCGTTGCCGTGTCCGTCGCCGTTGGAGTGGGCGTGGCCGTATCCGTTGGCGTCGGGGTCGGCGTTGCTGTATCCGTCGGCGTTGGGGTCGGCGTTGCCGTATCCGTCGGCGTTGGAGTTGGCGTGGCCGTGTCCGTCGGCGTCGGGCTCGGCGTTGCTGTGTCCGTTGGCGTCGGGCTCGGAGTGGCCGTGTTCGTCGCGGTCGGGCTCGGCGTCGCGGTGTTCGTTGGGGTTGCCGTATTCGTCGCCGTTGGGGTGACGATGGCGGCGCCCTGGATCTGGTTGTCGCGGTTACCGACCGCCACACCGTCCGTGCCGATGATCTTCATGTGGTAGGGACCACCACTGATGCTCGATGAGCCTGTACCGGCACCCCACTCACCGGCACCGACAGCAGTGTGACCACCCCAGAGGAACAGGACCTGCTGCGGTACCTGCTTGGAGGGCGTGCCCTTGAAGGTGTAGGTGACGGTGTAGGAGGCACTATCGTCCCCGGAGGTCGCCACCGTGGAAGGACCATTGAAGACCATGGCGTCGATGCTCGCACAACCGTAGCAGTACAGGACGCGATCGCCGGCGCCCAGCCCATGACCTGCGTCATTGCCGGGCGGGATGGTGAAGGTCGCCGGCGAGTTTGCCGCGCAGAAGCCCGCCGCAAGCTGGCCGATGCCATCGCACGGCGCCGCCTGCAGACTCGTCTGGGTGTAGTACCACGTCGCCAGCGAGTCGTAGGCGTGGATGCCACCCTTCAGCGTCTGGTATTCGATCGTGAAGGTGCGACTGCCTGCCGTGCCTGCGTTTGCTTCCAGCACCATGTGCTGAGGCACGCTCTTTCCTTCTTCGTAATGTGAGTTGTTAGGGTTGAGGATGCCGTTGATCCAGCCTGACGGGCAGTCCGTGGCAGTGCTTGGCGCGGCGCCGTTGGCACACTGCTCGAACTCCGGCACGGCGGCGTTGGTGCTCGGCGCGCCGCTGACGACCTGCCCAAACAGGAGGCCGGCAAGCAACAGGAATCCCGCAATCGCAGCCGCTGCGCTCAGGCGTATCTTGCCGGAATCGTTGTGGATCCACCCTGGATCTCGAAAGGCTGCCCACCTTTCTCTTCGTCTCCTACGCTCGTTCATTCCCCGCCTCCTTGTCGTGAGTGAGCAACTCAAGGCGCCTAAATAGAAGAAGGCGCATTGGTATATGCCCGGAGCACACGGATTGCGAACGTGCAGAGAACCTTAAGGGAAGTATTTTTCCTAATTAATGAAGAAGATGGCTGCCGGCATTGCCGATCGACGCCCATGCCTCATGGAGCATCGACTCCCGGCAAGCGCTTACAGGTGCTCTATTTCCTCGCACCGCATGGGAGCACGCAAATGGCATGCGGCCGGGTTGTGCTTACTGCTTGGCCTTGTTGGGATTGGCCTGCTTCTGCTCGCCGGCGACCTGGAGGGCAGTTCCATCCCATCGGAACGTCGTGAGGCGGAGCTGGCTGGGACAGCAGAGGGGGTCCTCGTTGGCGTAGACGCCGGCCGTTTCCGTGAGGGCGCCGAGGTCATCGATGCTCATGCTCAGGCCGCTGGGCGTGTCGCGGTCCATGGTGCGTGTGAGGATGAGCTGCGGGTCTTTGCCGTGCATGGTGTAGACGAGGTAGGCGATGTTGCCCAGGGTGCCATCGGAGGTGATGGGGACGATGGCGTCTTCGCGCATATCGCCCGTTACGTCCTGGTAGAGAACCGCCTCGGTGGCGACACGGCCGCTGCCGAGGCGCTGGAGAAGGGCCTGCGTATCGGGCAGGGACTGGAAGTCGACGCCGCGAATGGCGTCGAAATCTGCCGGAGTCGGTTCGGGCGTCGGGGTGCTCGCGGGCTCATCGGCAGCGCCGGAGCCACAAGCCATCGCGAGCATGAGAGCGCCGGCGACGAGAACATAGAGGAGTGGCCGCAATGTGTGCTCCAATCCCCCGCCGGTTTCGATAGTATCGGGCTGATGACTGGCGGCACAAGCGACATACGGCCCAAATGTAAATGCGGCTCGTGACCGGGAGGCAAGCTTGCGAGTGAGCGCGAGTCGATTCGGACTGCTCGCGGCTTGCGTGCTGGCGGTTGCGTGGACCGTGGCGTGCGGTGACAACGGAGCACCAGACAGCACCTCGACGGTGACACGGGTGCCGTCCTCCGCGAGCTTCGGGGAACCGACAGCGCCGGCTACCGGCGATTCGACGGACAGCGACTGGGCGCAGGCGGTGTGCGCCGTCCTCGACAAGTCGATCCTGCAGCCGGAGTCGATCAGCGTGGCGCCGAGCGACGTTGCCGCGTTCCTTCACAACGCCGCGTCCAACTCGCAGCAGGTCGCGGACGACCTCGGCCAGATCGAGCCGGCGCCGGGCACCAGCGGGTTCACGCAGGCGGCAATCGATACATTCGAGTCGCTATCGCCGCTGCTGAGCGATATGGCCGACGAGCTCGACACAGCCACTGTGACGCCGGCCAGCAGTGGTGCCGTGGACCTGCGTTACCTGCAGGCGCTGTTGGCGTCGCGCGAGAACCTGATCAACCAGAAGCTGGGTCAGATCCGGGACGCTTACGCAGCGCTGCCTGCCGAGGCTGCGCGCGCCATCGCTGCGGCGCCGTCCTGCGGCCTGCTCACGCCGGGCCAGCCAACCCCGTAGCGCACGTTCGGCCTTCGCCCGGGCCGATGAACCCGGGGAGCTACGACTGCGGCGATCCGCCCTCGGCAGGCGCTTCGCCGCCGGGCGTGTAGCTGATGAGAACGCTGGTGGTGGTGCCGGGGCCATCGGCGACCATGCCCCAGACGTAGGCATCGCTGCGCATGAAGCGCACGAGGCCGGAACCGGGCTCCGCGCTGGCCTCCGACGAAAAGCCGAGAGCGGTGAGCTGAGCATCGAGGTTGGCCTGGACGATCATGCGGGGCAGGTTGAGCAGCAGGTGCATACCCCAACCCTGGCTTTCGCTGGGGAGGATGTTCTGCCGGTGGGCGATGACGGCCTCCGGGAAGGAGATCAGGTCATCGAGGGGGTTGTGGAAGGGACGGTCGTTGGAGTCGTCGGGGCTATCGGTCATGTAAGGCGATTGTAGCGGGTGCGCTGGGCTGGCTTACCTGGACGTCGGGGCCGGGTGTACGCACCGCCGCCACGCCCAGCCTGGGCCGGCCCTGCGCCGGCGACGGGTGGCCGGCGCGGACTCTTCCTGCCGATCTCCTGAAAGGTACCGGCGGTTGTTGCGGTCCCGTCTGTCTCATACGATTCGCTGGCTGAATCGATAACCAGAAGGAGAACCGTCATGTCCGACATTTCAGTGATCTTTCTCCCGGGAATCCTCATGCCTGCCTCTCTGCGGTATGCGCCTTTGCTCCAGGAATTGGGCGACTCGGTCCAACCGCTGACCAAGGAACTGGAGGTCTATGCGGGCGACACGCCGCCGGCCGGTTACGGCATCGAGACGGAGGTAGAAGGACTCCGCCAGACGGCTGATGCGGCCGGTCTGGATCGCTTTCACCTCTTCGGCCACTCGGCCGGAGGCGCCATCGGCCTTGCCTTCATTGCCCGCTACCCCGAGCGAGTGATCAGCCTGGCGGTGGACGAGCCCGCATCCGACTTCAGCGAACCGGACCGCGCCGAAATCGCCCTGGTCAACGCTGCGGCAACCGACTCGACGCTCTCCGAGCAGGAGCGGCAGCTGGCCTTCCTGCGCTTGCAGCTTGCCGAGGGCGTGGATCCGCCGGCTCCACCACCCGGACCGCCACCGCCCTGGATGAGCAAGCGACCGGCAGGTACGGTGGCTTTTAGCACCTCGCTCGAGCGGCATCGTGTCGCCGATGACGCGTGGCGTAATTACGGCGGCCCGGTCTACTTCAGCTACGCCAGCCTGAGCCATCCGCGCTGGCAGGTGATGTGCGACCGGCTGGCGGGCGAATTCAGCGACTTCAGGTCAGAGCGTTTCGAGGGCTTGCACCACCTGCGACCGGGCCATCAGATCGAGCCAGCGAGAGCGGCCGCATCGCTCAAGGCGTTCTGGGGCGTGTAGGCACCACTTCGGCGCATTAATGGGCGACTCTCAGCACGTGGTATTTATAGTAGTATGCTTTGTATGGCTCGCAATAAGGCAACTATTACGCTTGATCGAGAGAAGGCCGCGAGGGCCGCGGCGCTGGTTGGTTGCCGAACTATGTCCGATGTCATAGACCTCGCACTCGACCGCTTGATCCGGTCGGAGCAGTTACGTCGTGACGTGGCTGCTTATGCAAGGCAACCCCTCGACGATGAAGAGTTCGCTCTCGTCGACCTCCCACTAGAGCTCGACCTCGGCGATGCAGACGTCGATTACGACGCACTCTACGGGAAGGGTAAGTGAACGGTGCTCCTGCGCCTCGTCGTGGCGAGGTGTGGTTCGCCGAAGTTCCCGGCGACAAGAGACGTCCCGTGTTGATATTGACGCGCGACCCCCTGGGACAATTTCTCCATTCGGTCATTTGCGCTCCGATAACATCCAATATTCGCGGCCTGACTACAGAAGTAACGCTGGGACACGAAGCCGGTCTCTTGCAGGACTCGGTGGCGAACTTCGATAACACATTCTTGCTGTCACGAGCGCGACTGATACGCCGCCTCGGCCGGGCAACCCCAGTCTCCATGGAAGAGGCTTGCCGTGCTCTAGCGATAGCAACAGGTTGCCCCACGTAGAGAGAGCCATAACGAGAATGCGTGAGCGCCGGCCGTCGACTGGAGGTCTGCGGCGACGTCCATAAACAGAAAAGCGCCCCGGACGACCGGGGCGCTTCTTGCTAGCTGCTGATAGCTGACCGCTAAGGCCGGTTAGACCTCGCGGAACTCGCCTTCGACGGTGCCCTCTTCAGACTCGCCACCGGAGGGCTCCTCGCCACCGGCGCCGTCGTCGCCGCCCTGGGCACCCTGAGCGCCGTAGACGGCTTCGCCGATCTTCTGGAGCGAGGCGTTGAGGTCGTCGACGGCAGTGCTGACCGCGGCATCGTCCGTGCCTTCGAGGGCGGTGCGAACGGCCGCGATCTTGGCTTCGACGTCGGTCTTGAGGTCGGCCGGGACCTTGTCCTCGTTGTCCTTCAGCGTCTTCTCGGCGCTGTAGGCGAGGCTGTCGGCGTGGTTGCGGGTCTCGATGGCGTCGCGGCGGGCCTTGTCCTCCGCGGCGTGCAACTCGGCCTCGCGCTGCAGCTTTTCGACCTCTTCCTTGGAGAGACCAGAGCCGGCCGTAATCGTGATCTTCTGCTCACGGTTGGTGGCCTTGTCCTTGGCGCTGACGTTGAGGATGCCGTTGGCGTCGATGTCGAAGGCGACTTCGATCTGCGGCACGCCTCGCGGAGCGGGCAGGATGCCATCGAGGATGAAGCGGCCGAGCGACTTGTTGTCGCCTGCCATGGCACGGTCACCCTGGACGACGTGGATCTCGACGGACGGCTGGTTGTCGGCCGCGGTCGAGAAGACCTGGCTCTTGCTGGTCGGGATCGTCGTGTTGCGCGGGATGATCGCCGTGGCGACACCACCGAGGGTCTCGATGCCGAAGGTCAGCGGCGTCACGTCCAGCAGGAGGACGTCGCGGACCTCGCCCTTGAGCACGCCGGCCTGAATCGCCGCGCCGATGGCGACGACCTCGTCCGGGTTGACGCCGCGGTGGGGCTCCTTGCCGAAGAACTGCTTCACCTTCTCGATGACCAGCGGCATGCGGGTCTGGCCGCCGACCATGACGACCTCGTTGATCTGGGAAGCGTTGATGCCGGCGTCCTGAAGGGCTTGCTTGCAGGGTGCAAGGCTGCGCTCCACCAGGTCACCCACCAGCTGCTCCAGCTTGGCGCGTGAGAGCGTCAGGTTGAGGTGCTTCGGGCCGGAGGCGTCGGCGGTGATGAAGGGGAGGTTGATCTCGGTCGACTGGACGGTCGACAGCTCGATCTTCGCCTTCTCGCCGGCCTCCTTGAGGCGCTGCAGGGCCATGCGGTCCTGGGCGAGGTCGATGCCCTGGTCCTTCTTGAACTCCTCGACGAGCCAGTCGATCACCTTCTGGTCGAAGTCGTCGCCACCGAGGTGGGTGTCACCGTTGGTGGAGCGGACCTGGAAGGTGCCTTCGCCGATCTCGAGGACGGAGATGTCGAACGTACCGCCACCGAGGTCGTAGACGGCGATAGTCTCGTCGCCTTTCTTGTCGAGGCCGTACGCCAGCGAGGCGGCGGTCGGCTCGTTGATGATGCGGAGCACCTCGAGGCCTGCGATGGTGCCGGCGTCCTTGGTGGCCTGGCGCTGGCTGTCGTTGAAGTAGGCCGGAACGGTAATCACGGCCTCGCTTACGGTCTCACCGAGGTAGGCCTCCGCGTCCGCCTTCAGCTTCTGAAGGATCATGGCGGAGACTTCCGGCGGCGAGTAAGCGCGGTCGCCGAGCTGGACCTGCGCGTCGCCGTTGGGCGCCTGGCTCACGTTGTACGAAAGCATCTTGAGGTCGCGCTGGACGTCTTCGTCCGTGAACTTGCGACCCATAAGGCGCTTGATGGAGTAGACCGTGTTGTCCGGGTTGGTGATGGCCTGGCGCTTTGCCACCTGGCCGACGAGGCGCTCGCCCGTCTTCGACATGGCGACGACGGACGGCGTGGTGCGGCCGCCTTCGACGTTCGAGATGACGACGGGCTCGCCACCCTCCATGACGGCGACACAGGAGTTTGTGGTCCCCAGGTCAATTCCGATTACTCTTGCCATTGGTTCTGCCTCCCTGAGGCGGAGTACTCCGGCCTCGCTGTGCTGGTATGTGTCTTCTGCTCAGTCTCTATGTTGCTACAGTCACCGCGGATTGCGGGCATCTGTGCGTACGAAGTCTTGCTAGCGCTTCTGTTTCCTTCTCTTCACTCGCTACTACAGCCGGCTGACTTATCCCTGGTCGTTCTTGCCGACGACCACCATGGCGGGGCGGATAACGCGTCCACCGAGGCGGTAACCCTTCTGGATCACGCTGATCACCTTGTTTTCCTCGCCGGGTCCGAAGGTGACGGCCTCGTGGACGTTGGGATCGAAGTCCTGGCCGTCCGCCTCGATCTCGGTGACGCCGTTCATCTCGAACAGCGCCTGGAACTTGCGCTCGATGAGGCGGATGCCGTCCAGCCAGGTCATACCGGCGAGACGGGTATCGACGCTATCGAGGGCGCGCTCGAGGTCATCGAGGAGGGGCAGGAGGTTGATGATCAGGGCCGCGTTGGACAGCCGTGCGGCCTCCTGGCGCTCCTGCTCTACTCTTCGCTTGTAGTTCTGGAAGTCGGCGGCGGAGCGCTGCCAGCTCGCGAGGTTCGCCTCTGCGCGTTCCTTCTCTTTGGCGAGCTGCTCCTTCAGCGCTTCGATGGACTCCTGTCCTTCGGCTGACTGCTGCTCTTCGACGTAGTTCTCTCGTTCCATAGCACCTGCCTGAGCGGTATCGTTTTCGGCCTCCATACGGTGGGAGGTACGGCGATCGATGATTCGCGGTGGCTCCTCGTCTTCTCGCACAGACAACTTCCTACCCTTTCAGGCTGACGCGTCATTGGGCTTCATCCCGGGTCCCTCCGGAACATCCCGCGACAGCCGGATTCTAGATTTGCTGCATCATCTCGCCGAGTACAGCGGCGAGATAGCGCACCGTTGGTATGGTGCGCGAGTAGCGCATGCGCGTGGGACCGAGCACGGCCACCACACCGGAAGAGCCACCGGCGCTCCCGTAACGCGCTACGACAACGCTGCACTCCCGCAGCGATTCGTGTGAGTTTTCGCCGCCGATCACCACGCTGATGCCGTCTTCGCCGAGCTGGCGAATGGGGATGGCGTTGGAGAGCGTGCGCTGCTCCAGAATGTCGATGATGTCGAGCATGCGCTCCGAGCGCGCAAACTCGGGCTGCGAGAGCACTTCGCGCACGCCGTCACGGAAGACGTCGCCGAGCGCCACGGACTCCTGGTCCATGAGCTCCACGACCGCCCGAACGACCTGGCTCTGGAGGTCCGTCGAAGGCTCCGGCAACATCGAGACCTGTTGCGGCGTGAGGCCGACGTAGCGCTCGTTGATGCGGGCGGCCGTCGTGAGAAGGTCGTTCTCGTTCACGGGCTCACGCAGCGAGAGCACCTGCTGGCGAATGCGCGCCTCGTTAAGGACGACGACGCACAGCGCGCTCAGCTCATGCAGGGGCACGAGCTGAACGTGGCGCAATCGCGTCTCGTTGCTACGGGGCGAGGTGACGACGGCGAAGTTGCTCACCTGGTGGGCCAGTACCGCGGCGGCGAGCTGGAACCACTGCTCCATGGCCCGCTCCGTCTGGTGAAACTGGTGCCGGATGGTCTGACGGTCCTCGTATGGGAGGGCGTCCTCTGCCATCAGCGTCTCCACGTAGTAACGGTAGCCCTTGTCTGAGGGCACGCGACCGGCGGAGGTGTGAGGCTGCGTGATGAAGCCCTCTTCCTCCAGCTTGGCCATCTCGAGTCGCACGGTGGCCGGTGAGACCGGCATCTGGTGCTTCCCGACGATGTACTTCGAGCCGACAGGAAGAGCCGTGTCGACGTACTCTTCGACAATGAGATTCAGAAGAGCCGAACGGCGGTCAGTCAACATCGTTTATACCCCATTAGCACTCTCACTAGTCGAGTGCTAATCGCTATACAAAAGTAGCATCGGAGGGGCGAGGTGTCAAGGTTGGGGAGCCGGCCGGCGGGAGGTCTGCCGTCAGGTTTCAGCCTTCAGCAACGCGGTTCGAGGTGAATGCAGGCGATTCGCAATCGGGTCTTAACACCCGAAGGGGGCTTGAGGGCTCTGCACGCGGAGCGGGACGATGCCGACCTCACCCCCAACCCCTCTCCTTGCGAGGAGAGGGGAGAGGCCCAGACCTCTGTCGTACCTCTCGCACATGAGACGCAAGCTGCGGGATGCTTCGGCTGTCGCCAGCATGACATGCAGCAATACGGCCGGCGGCGGTGTGCTTCGGGTGCAGCACGGTGCAGCGCTGCGGTTGCAGGTGGGTTGCAGGTGCCGGCCTCATGTTGACCCCTCTGGAGTGCGCTCCTACACTGCGCGTATTCCGATCTGATCGCTTGGAGCGCTTTTAGTGCGCGCGATCACGTGGGACTAAGGAGAGTCGATGGCGGCGCGGATCGTCGGAGTGGGCAAGTACCTGCCGAGCAAGGTACTCACCAACAAGGACCTCGAGGGCATCGTCGAGACCTCCGACGAGTGGATCGTGGAGCGCACCGGCATCCGGGAGCGGCACATCGCGGCGGACGACGAGACGACCGCGACGATGGGCGCCGCGGCGAGTCGCATGGCGCTGGAGACAGCGGGGCTTTCGGCGGACCAGATCGACCTCGTGGTGTGCGCGACGCTGTCGCCGGACGGCATGTTCCCGGCTTCGGCGTCGCTGATCCAGGACGCTATCGGCGCGAAGAACGCAGCCGCATTCGACGTGAACGCGGCGTGCACGGGCTTCGTGGTGGCGCTGGCGACGGCGACGCAGTTCATCAACGCGGGCGTCTACGAGCGCGTGCTGGTGGTGGGCGCCGAGGCGATCTCACGCATCCTCGACTGGTCCGACCGCTCGACGTGCATCCTCTTCGGCGACGGCGCGGGGGCTGTGGTGCTGGAGCAGGGGGAGGGCGGCGGCACGAGCAGCTTCGTCCTCAAGAGCGACGGCAGCGGCGCCGACCTGCTATACGCCCGCGGGCCGGCCAGCGCCCCGGCGAGCTTCCTGAAGTCCGAGAGCTACTGCATCGTCATGGACGGCCGTGAGGTGTTCAAGTTTGCGGTGCGCTCGATGGAAGACGTGTCGCGGCAGGCAATCGAGCGCGCCGGGCTGACGAACGACGACATCGCCTACGTGCTACCCCACCAGGCCAACCAGCGGATCATGACGGCGTATGTGAAGGCGCTGGGCATCGGGCAAGATCACCTGATCTCCAACGTGGACAGGTACGGCAACACGTCGTCCGCTTCCATCCCGATCGCGCTGTGCGAAGCGTGGGAGGAAGGGCGGCTGCACGCCGGCGACAACATCGTCATCGCGGCGGTGGGCGGGGGATTGTCGTGGGGCGCCTGCGTAGCCGAGTGGACCGGGGTGGGGTCGAAGCTGGCGCAGAAGACGGCGAGCGGGGCGAAGAGCAAGGCGTAGCTGGCCTCAGGCGGCGCCGGCCAGCCCAGTGACATGCCCCCTGCATCGACTCGAACCGCGCTGATCGTGCTCGCGCTGGCGACCGTCGTAGCGATTGTGCTCCTGGGCGCGCGGGCGCTGGGTAAAGACGACGAAGCCACCGGCCGGGAGCTCGGACCGCTTTTCGATCCGGCCACCGGCTTCGCGAGCCAAACGGACAACTGCCCGGACGACTCATCCAGCCCAGATGTAGACGCCGCCGAGATCGTCTCGCTGGCCGATTCTGCGTCAGCCGCCGCGAACGCGGTCGAGCCAGGTGCAGCGGTACGGTCGGTGGTGGTCGAGTGGGAGACGCGGACCCTGCGCTACACATACTCGGCAACCGGCGAGGACAGGCTGGTCCATGTCGCGATACCAGACGCCTTTGAACCTGGCGCGGTAGAACGCATGACGGTAAAGGCCCAGGCGCTGCCCGGTGTGCCGGACGACCTGCCAAGCTTCAAGCTCGACGGCCTGCGCACGGGACCGTCGGCCGTCGTGGAGTTGGTGCGAGACAAAGCCTCCGAAGAGATCGAGCGCTTCTTCTCCCTCACGTTGTTCCCGGAAGGCTGTCACCTGGTCTGGGGCGTGATAGCGAACACCAAATCGGGCGCAACGCTCTATGCGCGCGTGAACAGCACCACGGGAGAGTTGCACTGGGAGCCATCGCCGTTCCCGACGCAGACGGGCCGGTGAGCGACGATTGACTTGGTGCCTCGACCGGACCAAGCTAGCGCCATCTTTCGTGGGAGGTCGTCGCTATGACAGTTACCTTCAACCAGCTTCAGCCCCTGTTCGCCGCCGAGGTCACGAGCCCGATCTCCCTGCGCGACACCTACGATGAGGAGACCCTCGCCGAGCTGCGCGCCGCCATGGACAAGTACGCCGTGCTGGTGATCCACGGTCAGGACTTCAGCAATGAAGAAGAGATGGCGTTCGCGGAGCGCCTGGACGGCCAGCTCAACCGCGTGGGCGTGCTCAAGAAGAAGAACAAGTTCGGCGACACCGCCCTGATCGACATCTCTAACATCGACGAGAGCGGCGACATCCTCGACACGCTCAGCCGGCAGCGCATGTACAGCCTGGGCAACCGCCTCTGGCATTGCGACGCCGCCTTCAACGACCCCCGAGGCCGCTACTCGATGCTGCATGCGCGCGTTGTCCCGCCGGAGGGCGGTGAGACGGAGTTCGCCGACCTGCGCGCCGCCTACGACGCGCTGGACGACGCAACGAAGGCCGAGATCGAAGGCCTCAAGGCACATTTCTCGATCATGTACTCGCGCAAGACCCTGGGCTTCGAGGAGTTTACGGCGGAGGAGTCGCAGCGCCTGGAAGGGGCGATTCACCCCATCGTGCACACGATCCCGCGCTCCGGTCGCAAGTCGCTGTACATCGCCTCGCACGCCTCCCACATCATCGATTGGCCGGTGCCGGACGGGCGGCTGCTGCTGCTGGACCTGCGTGACCACGCCGTGCAGAAGGAGTTTCGCTACGCCCACCGCTGGCAGCCGGGCGACCTGGTGATCTGGGACAACCGCTGCACGATGCACCGGGGCCTGCGCTACGAAGACGGCAAGTACCGTCGCGAGCTGGTGCGCGTGACGACGCTGGACGTGCCGTTCGCCACGCCTGTGCAGGAAGCGATAGCGGTGGAGACGGGGCGCTAGCGGCTCCGGCGCGACGCACCATGCCATTGCGGGCGGCCGTAGCGACACGCGATTCGGCGTGTCATCGGGCATTTCGCGTCCTGAGACAGGCTCAGGAGGATCGGCGTGAGGGCTCACTACTGCTAACAGGCTCCTGATTGGATCCGGGCGCTGAAGGATTGCCACGTCGGCTGGCGCCTCCTCGCAACGACATCTAGGGGACGCGGTCGCGCCTTCGAAGAGAGCAACGCTCGTTGCCGTCCGGACGGGCTGGGCGTATCTTCACCTCACCGTTGGACTACATCGAATCTCTGCGTTATCTGTACGGGCTGGCTGATTTCGAGCGCAGCGGGCGGTTCGCGGACCGGGCGGACGTGGAGCCGGTGAAGCAGCTGCTGCACGAGCTGGGCGACCCGCATCTCGGCCGCGCGACGGTGCACATCGCCGGGAGCAAGGGCAAGGGCAGCGTTGCGGCGATGGTGGAATCGATGGTGCGGGCGGCGGGCTACAGCACGGGGCTGTTCACGAGCCCGCATTTGCACCGGTTCCCGGAACGGATACAGACAAGCAGACAAGCAGACGAGCAAACGAGCAAAGAGCCGGAGCTCAGGCCGGTGAGCACGGCGGAGTTTGCGGAGGGGATCAGCGAGATCGCGCCGGCGGTGGAGCGGGTGCGGGAGCGCATGCCGGACCGAGCGCTGGTGACGTTCGATGTGCTGACGGCGCTGGGGTTCCTGCTGTTCCGCAAGCACGAGGTGCAGGTGCAGGTGATCGAGGTCGGGCTGGGCGGTCTGCTGGACTCGACGAATGTGTTCGGGGCGACCCCTCCCCCCAACCCCCTCCCTCCTTCGACCGGGCTCAGGACAGGCGCCGGCGGAGAGGGGGAGGAGATGACGGCCACTTCCACGAACACGGCCAGCCTGGTACCGCTGGTGACGGTGATCACGAACATCGGGCTGGAGCACCGGGAGATCCTGGGCGACACGGTGGCGGAGATCGCGCGGCAGAAGGCGGGGATCATCGTTGGGGGGTCGCCGGTGATCATGGCGCCGCAACGGGAGTCGGCGGCGGACGTGATCCGGGAGGTCGCGGCGACCCAGGGGGCGCCGCTGACGGAGGTGGCGCTGGCGTGCAACATGCGCCGCGATCAGGCGGGCATGGACAACCAGCAGTTCCGGCTGCGCACGAAGACGCAGGGCTACAACATCAAGCTGCCGCTGCTGGGCAAGCACCAGCTGGACAACGCGGCGACGGCGGTGCTGGCGGTGGAGGCGCTGAACGGGCTTCTGGCGGGGGAGCCTTCTCGCGAGGCCCAACGCGGTTCGGGAGGATCTCAGAGTACCGGGGTTGCTTCGCCTCTCCCTGCGGTCGATGGCTCGCAACGAGGGGGAGAGCCAGCTCGATACCTCGCACGGAGATATCGGTGTGGAGGCGGTGCAGAAGGGGCTGGAGAGCGTGCGCTGGCCGGGTCGCATCGAGGTCTTGCGACGGCGGCCCTTGCTGATCGTGGACGGGGCGCACACGGCGGACTCGGCCCGGCGGTTGCGGGACACGCTGAACGAATACCTGCGCATCGACCAGGCAACGCTGGTGGTGGGCGTGATGGGCGACAAGGACCTCGAAGGGCTGGTGATGGCGATGGAGCCGGTGGCGCGACGCGTGATCGCGACGCAGGCGGACCACCCGCGGGCGCTGGCGGCGGAGCAGGTGGCGCGGGTTTTCCGTGACCGTAGTATCGAAACTTATGTAGAGCCGAGATTGGGTGCGGCTATCGACATGGCGTCCGCCCTCTCGACTGGGTCTGACGCGGTTGTTATCCTCGGTTCGATCGCCCTCGCTGGCGAGGCACGTGCCCATGTCCTGGGCCTGGAACGCGACCCTCCAATCTAGGTCGCACGAACGCCCGCTTCGGAGGAAGCGACATCGCCCGAACACGAGAACGGGCCTAGCGATGCGAAACCGGCACCGGGGCTCAGAGGCTGGTGGAGCACAAGAACGAGGCAAGCCATGGCGAGCAACTACGACAAACGCCGTCGAGTGGTGATCACGGGTATGGGCGCCCTAACGCCCCTGGGTAACTCCGTGGAGGAGTTCTGGCAGGGCTGTGTGGAGGGTCGATCGGGCATCAGCTGGATCACGCTGTTCGACAACAGCGCTTACGCGGTGAAGGTCGACGGCGAGATCCACGACTTCGACCCGACGGCGTTCATGGACCGCAAGGACGCGCGACGCATGGCCCGCTTCAGCCAGCTCAGCGTGGCGGCGGCCAAGATGGCGATCGCCGACTCCGGCCTGAAGCTGGAAGAGGAAGACACTACACGCATCGGTGTGCTGCTGGGCAACGGCAACGGCGGTTACCCGGAGACGGACGACGCGATGCGGACGATCGTCTCGCGGGGTGGCAGCCGGCTGGACCCCTTCTATATGTCGAAGATCCTGCCGAACATCGCGGCGGCGCAGATCGCGATGCAGTTCGGGCTGCGCGGCTACAACAACACGGTGACGACGGCGTGCGCCGCCAGCACGCAGGCGATGGGCGATGCGCTGGACATCATCCGCATGGGACGCGCCGACGTGATGATCGCGGGCGGCGGTGAGGCCGGCATCTGCGAGCTGGGGCTGGCGGCGTTCCACATCATGCGAGCGCTTTCGACCCGGGAAGACGAGCCGCTGAAGGCGAGCCGGCCGTTCGACGCGAACCGCGACGGCTTTGTGTGCGCAGAAGGCGCGGCGCTGTTCGTGTTCGAGACGGTGGAGCACGCCGAGAAGCGCGGCGCCCGCATCCTGGCCGAGATCGCGGGCTACGGCGCGACGTCGGACGCCTACCACGTCGTGGCGCCCTGCGTGGACGGCGAGGGTGCGCAGCGGGCGATGAAGATGGCGATCTACGACGCGGGCCTGACTGAAGACGACATCGACTACATCAACGCGCACGGCACCTCGACGCCTGCGAACGACGCCTCGGAGACGGCCGCGATCAAGGGGCTGTTCGGGGAGCGCGCGTACGGCATCCCGATCAGCTCGACGAAGTCGATGATCGGGCACACGCTGGGGGCATCGGGCGCCATCGAGTCTGTCGCGTGCCTGAAGTCGCTCGAGACGGGCATCGTGCCGCCGACGATCAACTACGAGACGCCGGACCCGGACTGCGACCTGGACTACGTGCCGAACGAGGCGCGACAGGTAGGCAAGGTGAAGGCCGTGCTGAAGAACTCGTTCGGATTCGGGGGGCAGAACGCGTGCCTCGTGTTCAAGGCCGTCTAGGAATCGCGCAGGGTTCGAAATTCCCGGCGAATCGGGCTGAATGCACCTTGATTCCCTCCGTGAGGGCGCCGATAATTCACGTGTGATGACCGTCGGAGAGTACCCTCAGACGTAGCACCTGGCCGCATGGCCGGGTGCTTTTTGTATGTGGAGGACCGCGAGAAATGAACTCAAGCGTCATCGGCAAGGTGGAAAAAGCACGACGGTACGCCCAGGAGCGTGAGCGCATGCAGGTACAGAACCTGAGCGTGAACTTCTCGGGTGAGAACGGCCAGCATGAGGTCAGCCTCAAGGACGAGGAGTGGCACTGCTCGTGTGAGTTCTTCGAGACACACGGCACCTGCGCCCACACGATGGCGCTGGAGCACGTGCTGGAAGGCATGATCCCGGCCGCGGCAATGTCGCCGCACCTGCAGACCGTGTCATAGACCCGTCGTAGCCTGACCAGCTGCCGGCGATTACGCAGAAGCGTCCAGTAGACGCCGTGCCCTGTCGATACTCCTTCGAGGGTTGAATGAGTATCGATAAGGCGCGGCGTTCTCTTGTTTTCCACCTGTGGGCCCGGTTGATGGCGATCACGGCAGTCTTCACCCTGATCGCGCTCGCCGTGTTCGTCTGGATGGAGATCGGAGACAACCTCGATACCGCTCGCGCGCACGCTCATGCCCAGGCAGAGGCAGCCTCGAAGTCGGTCACCAACAGGCTCAAGAACCCGCCACGCGGTCCCGCCCAGGCAACCACCACAGAGCCGACCTCCGAGTCGCTGGGCATCAGAGGCATGCAGCTGCTCAACAGCGACGGGTCCGTAGTAGCGACATTCGGCGGACTCGACGAAGAGGCCGCATCGATGCCGGAAGTGGCGCTCGAAGGGCCGCGTGCCTACGACGTACGCATCTCCGGCGAAGGATTCGTACCGACGAGCTTGAAGCCGCTGGACCTGCTAATGGGTGGCCGGTACGGCCTCGCCGACGTAGTCGATACGCCGGTGAGCTCCGGTGCGGTGCCGCAAATCGTCCCGCCCTACACGCGTGTGATCCTCGAGTACGACAACATCTCGGGAACGGCGCAGACCCTGTTGCTACGATCGATGGCGCTGGCCGGCGGCATCCTCGCGGTGGCGGCGCTAACGATCTGGGCGCTGCTGAATCACTTCGTGGCGCGACCTCTGAACGCGTACAACCGGGCGGCTCAACGCATCGCGGCGGGCGAGCGCGCGTTGATGCCCGACCTCGGCACGTACGAGTTTGCGGAGCTGGGACAGACGATCGATGACATGGCGGCGGCGCTACGGCACCAGGCTGCAATCGATGGGCTGACCGGCCTGTACAACGTGCGCCACCTCCGGACGATGCTGCCTACCCTGCTGGACGATGCCCGGCGCAGGGAGGAGTCACTGGCGGTAGTCGTCTGCGACCTCGATAACATGAAGCCGGTCAACGACACCTTCGGTCATCATGCGGGCGACCTCATGCTGCAGACTGTCGCCGAGACGATGAAGGAGTGGGCGACAGAGAAGGGGACCTGCTGGCGCACGGGTGGCGATGAGTTCGTTGCAGCCCTACCCAACACGGAACCTGAAATCGCGGTCGAGATGGGGCGAGAGCTACAGCGACGGGTCCAGGCAGCGGGCGTAGACCTGCCGAAGGGTCTCATTGCGATCCGCCTGTCGTTCGGCGTTTCGGCCTACCCGCATGACGGTGAAAGCGTGGATGGGCTGCTGAACGCGGCAGACCGGCGCATGTACGAGTGGAAGGCACGCAAGAAGAGCGACGCCCTGGCGGGAGCCGCCTGAAACTCAAATCCTGCCTCAAAACGTGCTGGAACAGGCTCTCCCACAGGAACCGTCGTAAGGATCCGTACGAAGCTTCCAGTAAATGGCGCGACCTGTCGATACTGATCAAGGAATGATAGGCATACGGGCGCATCGATCCATTGTGTTCCAGCTCTGGCTACGTCTGAGCGTGATCACCGTGTCCTTCACGATGCTGGCGCTCGTCGCCTACATCTGGATAGACATCAACGACAACATCGACACGGCCCGCAGCCAGGCAACAGCAAACGCCGGCGCCGTTGCCTCTTCGATCAGCCGGATGACGGCGGCTGGATCATCGCCGACAGCGGCTGAACTGGGCGTAGCGGGAACTCTGGGTGTGCAGGCGATCCAGTTGCTCGATTCGCAAGGGAACGTGCTTGTCTCGCTGGGAACCCTGCAGGGACCCGGCGTCGAGACGCCGGCAGCAGTCGAAAATGGGACACCTGTGAAGGTTCTGGGCGAAGACGTTCGGATCTCTGGCGACGGCTTCGCGCCAGCCAAGATTCGGGCCCTGGACCTGCTGAATGGCGGCGAGTACGGCGGCATCTTTGTCTATCCTGCGGGAGCCCGTGAACCGTCCGGTGCGATACGAATAATCATCACTTACGAAGACCTGTCGCGCGATGCGCAGACGCTGCTGTTCCGTACCCTGGTGCTCACAGGCGCCATCCTGGCCGTGGCGATCGCAGCGATGTGGGTGCTGATGAACCGCTTCGTTGCGCAGCCGCTGCGTGAGTACAGCCGGACGGCGCTTCGTATTGCCGCCGGCGAACCGCTGCGCATGCCGGAGCTCGGTCACAACGAGCTGGGGGACCTGGGGCAGGCGATCAACGGTATGGCCGCGATTCTGCGCCACGAAGCAACGGTGGACCCTCTGACCGGCCTCTACAACATCCGGCATCTGACCATGAGCCTGGAAGACTTCCTGATGGAAGCGCGGGCACAGAACCAGTCGCTGGCGTTGCTTGTTTGCGACCTCGATAACCTCAAGCCAATCAATGACGGTTACGGCCACCAGACGGGCGACCTGCTCTTGAAGGCCATCGCGCGACATCTGCAGCTCTGGGCGGGGCTGGAGTACACGTGCTGGCGCATTGGCGGAGACGAGTTCGCTGCGATCATTCCGAACACGAACGCGGAGCAAGCGCTGATCGAAGCCGACTCATTGGGCCGGGCCGTGAGCGCCACGAGCTTTCACGCGCCGGACGATCACTACCTCCGGGTTAGTCTCTCCATCGGGGTCGCCACGTTCCCGGAGGACGGGACGACAGGCGCGGCGCTATTGAAGGTGGCCGACATGCGCATGTATGAGGCGAAGTCGCACAAAGCCCGGGACGGCCTGCCCAGGGCGGTCGACGACCAGCCGGCAGCGGCAGCCTAGCTACCGAGCCCGAAGGCTCAAGACTCGCTGAGGTGGCGGTAGAACTGAATCGTGCGCGCGAGCCCCTCTTCGAGCCCGACTTTGGCGCGCCAGCCGGTCGCTTCGCGCAGGCGGTCTGAGGCGGCGTAAAGCGCAGGCACGTCGCCGGGGCGCTCGCCGAGGTCATCGATGTGCAGCTTGTGGCCGAGGATGCCGGCGACGGCTTCGAGCACCTGGTTGACCCTGATACCGACCTCGCTGCCGACGTTGAAGACGCTGAGGCCCGGCGCATCCAGTACGGCGACGTGGGCGTCGGCGAGGTCTTCGACGTAGATGTAGTCGCGCACCTGCTCACCCTGCCAATACACGGGTACGGGCTTGTCAGCCAGAGCGTTGCGGATGACGTTGGGGATCAGGTGGGTCTCAGGCTCACAGAGCTCGTTGGGGCCGTAGGGGTTGAAGTAGCGCAGGAGGGTCGCGTCGAAGTTGTAGAGGCGCTGGTAGGCGGATACGAAGGCCTCGGCAGAGACCTTGGTGGCGCCGTAGGGGTTCGACTGCACGCCCAGGGGGGCATCTTCGCGCAACGGCAGGCTCTCGGGCAGGCCGTAGACGGTGGCGGACGACGAGAAGACGATGCGGTTGACGCCGGTCTGATGCATCGTCTCGAGCAGGCGCACCGTGTTGACGACGTTGTTCTCGGCAAACTCGATGGGGCGCTTCACGGAGACCGGCACCGGCACGAGGGCCGCGAGGTGGATCACGGCATCGTGGCCGGTGAGCCAGTGCGGCAGATTGGCTTCGTCGCGCAGGTCGCCCTGAATGAAGATGGCTTCCGGCGGGACCGCTTCGGCATGGCCGGTCGAGAGGTTATCGAGCACCGTCACGTCGTGGCCGGCCCTCAGCAAGGCCGTGACGACATGCCCGCCGATGAAGCCGGCACCACCCGTAACGAAGACACGCATACCGATCATGGTACGAAGATCCGGGCCGAACGGGTAGAGAAAAACACAGGGGTTTCCGGACTTACGGGGGATTCTCGCAGGATTAACCTTTTGATTATGGGCACGTTCTTATGTACAGAGGCCCTGCTTAACACACGGGGCAATCTGCGTCTGGGTTGGACGCGGCGTGGTGGGGGAAGTTACTATTGGCTCGTTTTCCACTTGGCAAAAGGATGACGAGAAGTATTACACAAGCGGACAGCGGTTCCGATTGGGAACCGCAGCGCCAGATCATCGAAGCCGCACAGGCGGGTGATCTGGAAGCACTCGCGTCCCTCTACGACACGCACATCAACCAGGTATATCGGTACTGCCTGGCCCGTCTGGGCCATGTGCAGGATGCAGAAGACGTGGCGGAAGAGATTTTCCTCAAGATGTACAACGGGCTCACCAGCTACCAGTGGCGCAAAGTGCCGTTTGCTGCGTGGCTGATGCGCATCGCCCATAACGAGGTGATCAGCTTCACGCGTCGCAACGGCCGCCGCTCCAACGACACAGAGCTGCCGGAAGAGCTGCTGGACAAGGGCAACAACGACCCGGCGGAAAACGCCGAACGCCAGCTGGCGCTGGAAGACCTGCGCAAGGCTGTCGAGCTGCTGCCGGAAGCGCAACGAGAGGTGATCATCCTCCGCTTCGCTTCGGGGCTTTCGGTGGCCGACACGGCGAAGGCGCTCGGTAAGCAAGAAAACAACGTAAAGGTGCTCCAGCACAAGGGAATGCAGCGCTTGCAGGTGCTGATGACCCCGAAGTACCCGGAGCTGGCACAGAAGTGATGGTACGCAAAGACCTCCAGCAGCTGCTGCAGGAATGCCTGGAAGGCTACGACGCCGGCCTGACGCCGGATGAGTGCCTCTCCGCGTACCCCCGCGTGCGCGCCGAGCTGGAACCGCTGTTCCGGCAGGCGATCTCGCTGCGCGTCGCGTACGCCGCGTCGCCGAGCCGGGAGTTCCGCAACCGGGCCCGCGAAAAGCTGATGTTCGCCGCCGGTCGCGACGTGACACACGCGCTATCGGCCGAGCCGGACCCCCAGTTCGTTAATACCACAAGGCAGCGGTTGCTCAACCGGGCCGGTGCGGGTGCGCAGGAAGCCCTGCGCGACGTGCCGCCGCCGCGACTGCCGTTCTGGGCCAACGCCCGGCGTCACCTGCTGGAGACGGCGGCATCGACACCTCCAAAGCCCGTGCACCGCATGCCGGCGACCGTGCGATACGCACTGTCCGCCGCCGTCGTGGTTCTCGCCATGGCGATCGCCGGGGCGGGCTTCTTCCTGCAGGATTCGCCGGTGAACCACCCGGCGCAGAACGCCAGCGCGGAGCTGCAATACATCTCCAACCAGGTGGACAACTACGAGCAGCTGAGGGCGAGCGGCCAGGTGGTCTCCTCCAAGGAGCTCAATGAGCTGGCGACGCGCACGAAGAACCTGGTGGAGAAGTCGACAACGGACAACCCGAACCAGGACGTGCTGGCCAAGCTGCCCGACCTGATCGACCGCCAGCGCCAGCTCGCCAAGGACGATAACGCATCGAACGATGAGACTCTGGCAAACGTTCAGCAGCGGCTGGACGAGGCCGACCAGCAGGTGACCGCAGCGGTAGCTGCCAGCCCGACTGCATTGCCGACGAGCACGCAGGACACGACGGCTGCGATCGCGCCAACGCCGGAGCCGACAGTTGAGCCCACGGCGGAAGCCACGGCCACTCCTGAAGCGACATTGTCAGTACCGGACGTCGAGCCGGTTGACCCCAGTGCGCTCGGCCCGGGGCAGGTCGTGAAGCAGTTCAACCCGGACGTCCAGCTGCTTGGCGTGCGCTGGTGGAGCGTGACGACCAACGCGGTGAGGTTCGACATTCCTGAGGCCTGGACGGTCACGAACATCGTGACGGATGAGAACGGGATCTCGGTACTGAACCCGCCCGAGGCGCTGTTCGTGAAGACGGACGTCGCGGGGCTGACGCTGGTGGTTTCGAACCAGAGCGGTAAGGTCGTCACGGTGGTCAATGGCCAGCAGTACACGCTGCGTGATGCCGGAAACGTGGCACCACTCGGTGTGAACGAACTGGTTCAGATCATCGGGGTGGACCCCCAGGTACTGAATCTGCACAACATGCTGAACTCGATCGAAGTGTTCGGCGTACAGCCCACGGCTACGCCGGAAGCGACCTCGACGCCGGGCGCTACGGTTACCAGTACAGCGACAGCTACTGCTACAGCGACGCCTGAAGCCACCGCGGGCGCCTCGGTTACGCCGAGCGGTGCTATCGACGAAAACAACCCCTAAACCTCCTGATCATAACTGCCGATAAATCCCTCGTAGGGCTAATAACCAGCTCTTTGCTGGAGCCCTGCCGACTCAAGGAGGGATAACCCGTGGTTCAAGTGGGGGCAACTGTCAGCTACCATAATCCCATGGACGAGACACAGGACACGTCCTGGACCCAGACCATCCGCACGGCTGTGCGCGAGTTCGTCGACGCTGTCAACGAATCCTCGAAGCAGCTGGCCAGCGCCAGCGAGCGCTTTGCCGTCGAGTCGCTGAACGCGGCCGAAGCGGTACGCTCGCGGTCTGAGGAATCGGCGACGAAGAGCGCCGAGATGGCGCAGCAGGCGCAGCAAGCGGCCGAGGAAGCTCGTAACGCCTTCAACGGCCTGCAGAGCGCCGTCGACGAAGCGCGCGAGCAGGTGCGCAACGAGGCGCAACTGAGCATCGAGCAGGTGAGCACGCACACCTCGCAGATCACCGAGATCGGCGAACAGGTGAAGAACGACCTGCAGCGCCGCATCGATGAGATGGTCGCTCGCCTGGAGTCGGGCACGGCGGGGCACGCAGAAGCGCTGGAGACGGCGCAGGCCGCCACGTCAGCGGCCCAGGAAGCCGCCAGCCGCATCGAAGCATCCGTGAACGCCGTCGAGGCCGCGGTGGCCAGCGCACGCGAGGCTGCTGAAGGGGCCCGCAAGGCCGCTGAGCAGTCTGAGCAGAGCGCCGGCAGCATCTCGATGGCCGTGACGACCGCACAGGAAGCAGCCGAGTCCTCTCGCCAGGCAGCATCGCTGGCCGAGCAGGCGGGACAGCGCAGCGACTTCGCTTCTGAAGCAAGCATGCTGCTGGAGCGCCTGGAGACGGACTACTCGCTGCTGACGCGCCTGGTGCAGGAGCTGCACTCACGCATCAGCAGCCTGAGCGCTGTGAGCGTCGCTTCGACGCCGGCCCCCACGGAAACACCACCGACGCCGACGGCTTCGGAAGCGCCCGCCGCGGAGGAAGCATCCGCCTCGAGCGAAGAGCCCTCGGTAATCGAGCTTCCGGAGGCGGGCGCCAGCCTGGAGGGTCCGCAGCCGATCAGCGACTTCGCGGCGCTGGAGATGGACACGAGCCCGGTTTCGCCGTGGCCCACGCAGGCGCCGGCGGACCTCGAAACGCCGGCCGAAACGCCGAGCATGGAGCTGTGGCACGAGACGGCGGAAACCGCGCCGGTTCAGCCCGAGGCAGAAGCGAAGCCTGAGGCGCCTGCGCCCTTCAACATGCCTTCGATCACGATCTTCGGTCGCATTCAGATGACGATCTCGCCGGTACCGGACTTCGACCGGCTCCTGAGCCTGGACAGCGCACTGGCCCGTGTTGGCGGTGTGCGCAGCGTTACGCTGGCCGACTACGCCAAGGAAGAAGTGATCTTCCGGGTGGAGCTGGAGCGACCGGTCTCAGTGGTCGAGTTCGCGCACCAGCTCAGCGATACCGCCGGTGTGGGCACCGAGGTGACTGAGGCGTCAGAGACGGCGCTCAGCATCCGCGTTTCCTAGCCCAGACCCTTACGACCCAAAGGCGGTACTGCAATGTCACTAGTTGTCGCCCGCAAAAAGCGGACAAGCCTCTATTTGAGCGTCGCCGGCCTCATGGTCATGGTGGCGGCGGTTTCAGCCATCTCGGCGCGAGATCCCTCCGGGGTTTCGATCCGGGTCGGCATGATCATGATCGCGGTCGGTGCATCGCTGTGGTTGCCCTGGCGCCAGCTGGTGCCGGTGGTCCTGCTGACGTGGCTGGTGCCCAACCTGGCCCGTAGCCTGATCGGCGATACGTCGTTGGGCAATCTGAACATGCTGCTGGAGCTACCGGGTCTGGCCGGCATCGCGTTCTTTACGACGATGTCGAGCGAGTGGCTGAAGCGCCTGGAGCAGGAACACCAGCTCATCGGCACGGGAGCCAGCGAGCTCGCCGGCATGAACCCGGACACGGGCATCTACGACGAGAACCAGCTGCGGCCGGCGCTGAGCATCGAGCTGGCGCGATCGCGGCGGTTTGGCCGGACGTTCGCGCTGGTGCTGGTCGGCATCGATGAGATGCGCCAGAAGTTCGACTACCCGGACGACGCGGTGTGGACCGCCAGCCTGAACGCGACGACGAAGCTGCTGCGGGAGACGCGTCAGAACGTCGACCGCGTATTCCACTACAAGGCCGGCGGGTTCGCGATGATCCTGCCGGAATCGACCGAGAAGGACATCCCGGGGCTGGTGAAGCGCCTTCGGCAGATGGCCCGTTCGACGAAGCCCCCGGAGGGCGAGCCGGGCGGTCCGATACCGGTACACTTCGGCGCGACCTTCTACCCGGAGTGCGCGACGTCTGTGGATGATCTGCTGAGGCGAGCCGAGGTGGCGCTGCGTATCGCGGCCACCAGCACGACGCGCTATCAGCTAGACGGTGCCGAGGCGCCGGAGCTGCCACCGGTGGAGGCCCTGCGCCGCGATGGCGACGAGGAGATGCCGTCACCGGCCGAGACGGCGAGCCCACCGGCAGTGAGCAGCCCTGTCGCCGCGGCCATCCTGGACGAGGCATACGCGGACCGCACTCGGGAAGCTGAGCCGGAAGAGGCGCAGTCGCCCGCGCTGGCCGCGGTCGAGTCCATGGAGGCAGTCTGGGGCGAGGCGGTTGCGCCGGAAAGCCCTGCAGCAGAAGTGGAGCCCGTGCTCTCTAGCGAGACGACGTGGGAGTCCCCGGCTGCGGAGCCGGTCGCGATGAGCGAAGCAGTGGCGGAGACGCCGGCCGAGCCGGTTCTTGCCAGCGAAGCGCCGACCACCGTCAGCGAGTTCGATGCGCCCTACACGCCGGAGCAGGAGACCGTGGTCACGGAAACCCCGGTGCCGGAACTGGAGCCGGTCATGGCTTCAATCGCGACATCGGAGGCTGCGACGGCTACGGAGGGCCCATTTGCCGAGCCTGTGGCTGCGGCCGCACCGGTCGCATCGTCAGCCGAGCCTGTCGACGACTTCGAGGCGCTGCTGAAGCAGATGGACGAAACGCTGAAGATGATCCAGTCGGTGCGCAGCCACGCGGCGTAGCGGTACAGGATATCGAGAGCAAGAGAGAGGCGGGTCGCAGGACCCGCCTCTCTCTTTGTGTCCAGAATAGTGAGAGAGCTACAAGCCCATGAGCTTGTCGAGGCCGATGACGAGCTCGTGGCGGTTGACGATCTCGCGGGTGGCGAGAAGGACGCCGGGGATGAAGCTGTCGCGGCCGTTGGAGTCGTGGCGGATGCGGAGGGTCTGACCGAGACCGCCGAAGCTGATCTCGTGGTGGGCGACGAAACCCGGCATGCGCTGGCTGTGAATCGAGACGCCGCCGTACTCGGAGCCGCGGGCGCCGTCCAGGGTGTTCTTCTCCGGCATGGTGTGCTCGAAGGGCTTGCCGCGGGCTTCGACCATCTCGCGCGCCATCATGACGGCCGTGCCGGAGGGCGCATCGAGCTTCTTCTCCTGGTGGGACTCGACGATCTCGGCGTAGTCGAAGTACTTCGAGGCGATCTTGGCCAGGTGGGTGGCAACGATGGCGCCGAGGGCAAAGTTGGGCGCGAGGAAGGCGCCGATGCCCTTGCTGCGGCAGCGCTCTGCGAGCTCCGTGAGGAAGGCCTCGGTCTGGCCGGTGGTGCCGATGACGACTGAGGCGTCGTTGTCGAGGGCGGCGCGGGCGACATCGGGCGTGAACTGGGCGTTGGTGAAGTCGATGACGACACGGGGCTTCGTCCGAGCGATGAGGGCGGCGGGATCGGCGCTCATGGGTACGCTGCCACCGCCGGGCAGGTCGATGGCGTCCTGGTCCGAGAGCTTCTCGATCACGCCCACGGGTTCGAGGTCGGGTTCACGTGAAACAGCGGCGAGGACCTCACGTCCCATGAAGCCGGTGCCTGCGACGACGACTCGAATTGTGTCCATGCTTCACCTCCAGGCCTGAGAAGGTACCACGAGCGGGCAAGAAAAGACCCGGCCCGTGGTGTTGGGCCGGGTCGTCAGTTTAGCCGATGCTATTCCGGTCGCGGGGGTCGAGGCCGGCCACCGCCGCCGCCACCACCGGGACGATTACCACCGCCCCCACCACCGCCGCCGCCTCGGCGACGCCGGTTGAAGTTGCCGCCACCGGCGTTGCCATTGGCACCGCCGCCGCCACCGGAGCTACCGCCGGGCCGGCCCGTGGGTCGCGGCGAGCGCGGCATCGGGGCCAGGGTGGAGCTACGGCGCGTCATGGGCGAAGGGATGCCCTCGGGCGGGATGTCGTCCTCGAGCTCCTCGGCGGTAAGGCCTTCGAGGATGGCGCGATGGGAGAGGTTGATGCGACCGAGGTTGTCGATCTCCAGGACCATGACCTCGATCTCGTCACCGACCTGCACGACTTCCTCAACGCTGGGCACCCGGTAGTCGGCGAGCTCGCCGATGCGGACAAGGCCTTCCTTGCCGGGCATGATCTCGACGAAGGCACCGAAATCGACGGTGCGGGTGACGCGGCCGGTGTACTTCTGACCGACCTGCGCCTCCGCCGTGAGGCCCTGGATGATGGCGATCGCGCGCTGAGCGTTCTCTTCGTTGGTGGAGCCGACGAAGACGGAGCCATCGTCCTCCACGTCGACGGTGCAGCTGGTCTCTTCGATGATCGTGCGGATCATCTTGCCGCCGGGGCCAATCACCGCGCCGATCTTCTCGCGCGGGATCTGGATGCGGTACATGCGCGGTGCGTAACGCGACATCTCCTTGCGAGGCGCTTCCAGCGTCTCGTTGAGCTTGCCGAGGATGTACATGCGCGCGGTGCGGGCGCGGGCCACGATCTCTTCGACCTGGTCGAGGGTGAGGCCGTGAATCTTGAAGTCGGCCTGAACGGCGTTGATGCCCGCCTCGGTACCGGCGACCTTGAAGTCCATGTCGCCCAGGTGGTCCTCGAGGCCGGCGATGTCGGTGAGGATGCGGTAGTCGCCGTCCTCGCCCGTAATCAGGCCCATCGCCACACCAGCGACCTTGTCCTTGATCGGCACACCGGCGTCCATGAGGGCGAGGGTGCCGGCGCAGATGCTGGCCTGGGAGGTGCTGCCGTTGCTACCGAGGACCTCCGACACGATGCGGACCGTGTAGGGGAACTCGCTGACGGGCGGGATGACAGGACGCAGCGCCTTCTCACCGAGAGCGCCGTGACCGATCTCGCGCCGGCCGGTGCCGCCCAGTCGCCGGACTTCTCCGACGGAGTAGGGCGGGAAGTTGTAGTGGAGCATGAAGCGCTTCGTCTCTTCCGGAGAGAGCGTGTCGATCTTCTGCTGGGCGCTCATGGGGCCCAGGGTGACGACGCCCAGCACCTGAGTCTCGCCGCGCTGGAACAGGCCGGTGCCGTGCGCCCGAGGCAGGATGCCGACATCGCAGGTGATGGGCCGTAGCTCATCGAGGGCGCGGCCGTCGGCACGCTTGCCATCCTTGAGGATGCTGCCGCGCACGAGCTTCTTGTTGACGTTGTCGAGGGCTACGGCGAGGTCATCTTCCGGGAAGCGGTCGCCGAACTGCTCCTTGAGCTCCGCCAGGCGGGCCTTCATGCCCTCGGTGCGCTCCTCGCGGACGGACTCGAAGACTTCGTCCATCTTCTGGCTGAGGATCTCGTAGATCGCTGCTTCGGCCTCTTCGTTGGCCGGCTTGGCCTCGAAGGTCATCTTCGGCTGGCCGAGCTGGGCGATCATCTCGTCCTGGACGGCGATCAGCTTCTGGTTGGACTCGTGGGCCAGGCGGACGGCGCCGACGAAGATGTCCTCCGGCACGGAGTCGCCACCGGCTTCGACCATGATCACCTTGTCCCGCGTCGAGGTGACGACGAGGTCGAGGCTGGACCGATCGAGCTGATCGTAGGTGGGGTAGAGAACGTACTCGCCGTCGACGTAGCCGACACGCACCGCGCTGACCGGGCCGTCGAAGGGGATGCTGGAAATCGAGAGGGCGGCGGAGGCGCCGATGGTACCGAGGACGTCCGGGTCGTGCTCCATGTCGGCGGAGAGGACCGTGACGATGATCTGGACGTCGTTGCGGAAGCCCTTGGGGAAGAGCGGTCGCAGCGCCCGGTCGGTCATGCGTCCGGCCAGGATGGCATCGGTGCCGGGGCGGCCCTCACGGCGCATGAAGCTGCCGGGGATCTTGCCGACGGCGTACATCCGCTCTTCGAACTCCACGGTGAGTGGGAAGAAGTCGATATCGGGTCGTGGCCCGGGCGTGGCGCACGCCGTGACCAGGACAATGGTCTCGCCGATAGCGACCGTGATGCTGCCTTGAGCCTGCACGGCGAGACGGCCCGTCTCGATGATCAGCTGCTTACCGCCGACTTCTACGTCATAGATATTGGACATTTACTGTTCTTCCTTCGCCTAACATCGCCGGCCCTGCACAGAATTGGGGCGGCGTCATGCTCCGGGCTCTGGAGATGCGGCCTCGTGAGAGATTATCGAGGAATGTCAATTCGCCACGATCGCGGATAACCGCTACTTCCCCCGAGGCTGAGGCCAAGCCAGTCCAGTAAAGAAAGAAACCCCCGCGAAGTGCTTACTTGCGGAGGCCCAGCTTGGCAATGATTGCCCGGTAGCGCTCTACGTCCTTCTTGTTGAGGTACGCGAGCTGTCGACGGCGCTGACCAACCATCATGAGGAGACCTCGTCGGGAGTGGTGGTCATGCCGGTGGACGCGCAGATGCTGCGTCAGGTGGTTGATCCGGTCAGTAAGCATCGCAACCTGCAACTCCACGGAGCCTGTGTCCGTGGAATGGTGCTGGTGCTCACCAATTAGTTCTGCTTTGCGCTCTTGCGTTAGAGGCATTTGGCCGCTCAGGCCCTCATCAGTCTATCTGTATTTACGCGTCCCGCTCACTCTAGCATGGCGTGAAACGGTTTCGCAACGGTTCTTCGCCGCCCACGGTGCTACGAAGCCAGAATTGTTGGCGAAGACCTGCCTACGCTATCATTTTGTACGATGAGCGTCACCAGCGCCCTTCCTCGCGAAGAAGCGATCACCCGCATCCTGCAGCTAACCTCCCGACCCGAGACACAGAGCGACCGGCCCTGGCTCGTGATGACGGTTGGCCTGCCGGGCAGTGGCAAATCGACCTTCTGCCGCCGGCTCGCTCGCGGGGCCGACACCGCCCTGCTCGAGAGCGACGCGCTGCGCAGGGCCCTGTTCGCCCAGCCCACGCACGAGAGGGAGGAGAGCATGCGGCTGTTCGACGCGCTCTACGAGGCGGCGAAGCGGCTGCTGCAGGCCGGCGCCAGCGTCATCGTCGACGCGACGAACCTGCGCGAGCGGGACCGGCAGCGGGCATACGACGTTTCGGCGGCCACCGGCAGCCAGCTCCTCGTGCTGCACTTCCGGGCCCCGGAGGACGTCACCACGGAGCGCCTATCCGGCCGTGAGAAGCGCACAGACCCGGAGGACAAATCGACCGCCGGTATAGCCGTATATCAGCGAATGGCTCAAACTGAGGAGCCGTTGACACGCGAGCACTGGGACATCGACACAGCGGACAGTACGGCGACCGATGCCGCCCTCCAACGGGCAATTACCACACTGAGACCACACCACGATTCGGCCTGAGAGCCGCACATGGGAGGAAGCATCTTTTGAGCAAACGTACCAGTAATAATCGCCCGACCCGGCTTGAGCGCCGGGCCGAGCGCGAAGCACGCGACCCGACCAGTTCGGTGCCACGTGCGCGGCGCATGCGCCAGGAGCGACAGCAGTCCAAGGGACGGCAGCTGCCCTGGGCAATGATCGCGGCCGTGCTGGGCGGCATCGTGGTTATCGGCGTGATTGCTTACGCCGTGATCCAGACGACAGCCTCGACTGACGCGGAACCCGGCTGGCTGAAGGCAGAGCTGAACGACGACCCGAACATCCCCGGTGTCTATGTGGCGCCGCACCCGGGCGCCGACGGCGTCTTCGACTCCGGCACGAATCCCGAACTCGGACGACCGCCGTCACTTCAACCCCGGCACCGTGGTTCCGATCTGCACGCAGGCGCAGATCGACTCGGGTAACGTGAGCAACCCGCTCTGCTACACGAGCAACCCGCCGACGTCCGGACCGCACTCGGTGACGCCGCAGGGCTTCGGCAACCTGGAGAACCCGGCGCCGAAAGAGAACGTGCTGCACAGCATGGAACACGGCGGCGTGTTCATCTGGTACAACACGTCGGACCAGGCCGCCATCGACCTGATCAAGAGCGTGGTGAGCGACAACGTCGACCGCCGCCGGTTCGTCGGCTCGACGATCTACACGGACATGGAGCCGGATACGATCGCGATCACGTCCTGGACCCGCATCGACAAGTTCCCGGTGTCGGAGCTGACGAAGGACCGGCTGCAGCACTTCATCGACGTGAACGAGAAGCGGTTCAACCCGGAAGGCTTCTAACTCAGAGCACCACGGCAAACCAGCAAACGAGGAGTGCGTCTCAGGACGCACTCCTTTCTTTTGCCGCTGTGGTACCGATGGGCTCGTGGTGGAGGCCCAGCCTGGCGCTCAGGAGGGCGTAACCGCGGCGTTGCATGAAGGTAGCGGCAGTGAGCCCCAGGCAGGCAACCACCACGCCGCCGACGCCGTCCAGGAGGAAGTGGTTGCCGGTGAACACCGTCGAGGACCACTGGACGATCGGGTGGATGAGGGCAAACGCCATGACGAGGCGGTTGCCGGGAAACGCCCGGAACATGCCGACGGCGATGAGGATGGCCCAGCCCACGTGCAGGCTCGGCATGGCGGCGTACGGGTTGACGAAGAACTGAGTGGATTGCGCCTGGTAGCTCAGGTTATCGAGGGCCTGCAGCGTATCGAGGATGCCGGCGCCAGGCAGCAATCGAGGCGGCGCGACGGGAAACAGGCTGTACGAGATGAGAGCGAGGGCGCCGGAGAAGAGGATGGCATCGCGCGTGAAGGTGTAGTGGGCACGGCGGCGGAAGTAGAGCAGCAAACCGAGCGCGGCGATGAGGGGGAAGTCGAGCCAGAAATAGGCGAAGTTGAAGAAGCGCACCAGGAGCCGGTCATCGATAATCGCCTGCTGCAGCGTTCGTTCCCAGTGAATACCCAGCAGCTTCTCGGCGTCGACGATGTGGGTTGCGTTCTGGATCGCCAGGTCGGGCCGGTCAATGACGTTGGCGCGGACGATGAAGTACAGCAGGAACGCCACACCGACGAGGACCAGCTCAAGGCTGTCGCGGGGCAGGCCGGGCTTCGCGAAGGGCGCAATCAGGCGTGTCACGCTCATATTGTCGCTGGCGGGCCCGAACTCATGCCAGACGGCGCGGAGATAAGGAAGGTCAGTTGGGCGTGGCGCCGTAGCCCGCGATGGTCTTCTGGAAGGCGAAATCGAGGTCGGAGTCGCGCAGCGGGCCGAGCACGACCTGGGTGATGATGCCCTTGCCGTCCACGAAGAAGCTCACGGGCAGGCCTTCGACGCCGCCGTTGTAATAGCGGTCGTAGACGGCGCCCTTGGGGTCGTAACCGAAGGCGGTGAGGTGGAGCTTGAGGTCATCGACCCAGCCGGAGATGGCCGAGTACGGGTCGCCCTGGTTGATCGCCAGCACGGCGACGTTATCGCCGGCATAGCGCTGCTCGGCGGCCTGGATGTCGGGCATCTCGGTGCGGCAGGGAATGCACCAGGTGGCCCAGAAGTTGACGAGCACAGGTTGGCCCCGGTAGTCGGACAGACGCTGTCGCTTGCCGTCGATGGAAGAGAACTCGAAGTCGGGCGCGATATCCCCCGGCTCGAGGCCGACGGTGTGGCCGTCGACGGGTGGGGTGTCGATCGTCGTGATTGCGGGTGTCAGGTTGAGCGTGCCGGTGTCGTCCGACTTGAAGAGGACGCCGGCCTGCCAGAGCACCACGATGCCGATGAGCAGCGCCACGGCGGCACCGGCGAGCCGTCCGTAGCTGGGCATCAGCAGCGACCTCGAGGAGACGACGAAAGGCGTGATTCGATCACGCCTTTCAGGTTATGCCCCTGGTCTGAAATGATAAAGCGGGCGGCCGGGGAGCAGCCGGCCACCCGCGACTGAGGTGTCGTTATGCGGCAGAGAGCGCCATGGCGGCTCGCCGCTCCGCTACGAGCGGAGAGGGCACGGAGCGAGCGCACTGGAGACAACGCCAGTCGTCGTCGTAGGGGTCCTCCAGGTAGGCGGCGCCGCCACAATGCTCGCACGCGTGCATGACCATCTTGTTGCGATTGATTTGCTTCTTCATTGCCAACCTCCCATCGCGGCGCCTGCCCGGTGCAGGGTTACCGCCGCAATTTCTGGATTCAGGTTAGGCAGCACGGCGTGCAGATGGGTTACACGACTGCTACGCGGCCATTAAGGTTCCATGAAATCGGCCACCTTCTCGGCCGGTAGCACGGGAAAGCTCTGCGGGAAGTCTCTGAATGTAAGGGGCTGGTAGACTCAGGCTATGCCGAAACCACGAGTTGTCCTGTTCGATATCGGAAGTACGCTTTGGAGCTCCCCGCCGGAGGACCCCGGCGCCCTGCAGAGCTGCTACAGCCGCGGCCAGCAGATCCTGATCGACGCGCTGGGCAGTGCCCCGCCGGTCGAGGCGCTGATCGAGGCCGTCGAGGGCTACTTCGCGGAGTGGGAGGAGATCTGGCGCCAGGACGCTTCGATCCACACGCAGGCGCCGACCACGGAGTTCGTGGCGACGGCGCTGGAGAAGCTCGGCGTGAAACCCCCGGCCGACGCGCTCGCCACGTTCACGGAGGCGATCTTGCAGGTCAGCGTCGGCACGGCAGTCGTCGAACCGCCGGAGCCGGGCATGCCGGAGGCGCTGGCCGCACTGCGAGCGCTGGACCTGCGCCTGGGCTGCGTGTCGAACGCCTTCATGGGCGCCTCGACGCTGCACCAGATCATGGTGGAGCGAAACCTGGGCCAGCACCTGGAGATGACGATCTCGTCCTGCGAGTTCGGCTACCGCAAGCCGTACCCGGCGATCTACGAGGCGGCGGTCGAGAAGATGGGCGTGGAGCCGGGCGAGATCATTTTCGTCGGCGACCGCGTTGAGCAGGACGTCGTGGGGCCGGCGAAGCTGGGCATGCGCACCGTGCTGACGCTGCAGTACCGGGAAGAAGACCCCGAGTCGAGCTCGATCGCGCCGGACGCGGTGATCCGGCACCTGAGCGAGCTGCCGGACGTGGCGAAGCGGTTGCTGGCGGAGTAAGAGGCCTGCGTCGTTGCAGGCACGCGAGGGGCAACTCGGCTACGTCGTTGGCGTGACGGGATGCCACCCTCACCCCAGCCCTCTCCCTCCAGGGAGAGGGAGCTGTTTTCGAACGGCGTTTTGCGCTGATTCGTCCGGGGGCTGCCTCACATGCAGCGCCCAGCGTGCTGGGCCACGACGTCACGCGCGTTTTGGGGGCGAGGATTGGGTTAGAGGACGCCCACGGCTACGAGGGCGAGAACGAGGACGCCGAAGCCGACGCGGTAGTAGACGAAGGGGTAGAGGGTGTTGGTGCGGAGGAAGCGCAGGAGGAAGGCGACGGCTGCGTAGCCGACGATGCCGGCCGCGATGAGACCGACAACGTAGACCTCGATGCCGGCCGAGACGTCGTCGCCTTTGCCGCGGATGAGGTCGAAGACCTGCTTGCCGCCGGCTGCGGCGATGATGGGGGCCGAGAGCAGGAAGGCGAAAGTAGCGGCTTCTTCGCGCTTGAAGCCGTCATACATGGCGGCAGAGATTGTGATGCCGGAGCGCGATACGCCTGGAATCAGCGCGATGGCCTGAGCGGCGCCGACGAACAGCGCATCAAAGGGGCCGGCGCTGTCTACATTCCTGATGCGCTCGCCCAGACGTTCGGCGAGCACGAGAGGGATACAGAACACGATGAGCATGACGCCGACAATAATCGGGTCGCGCAGCTGATCGGCGACGTAGGACTCGAGAGCAATACCCGCGAGACCGGCCGGGATGGTGCCGAGGATGAGCAACCAGGCGAGCTTCGACTCGGGCGTATGTTTCCAGTCACGTGCAGAGATGCTGGCGAACCAGGCGGTGATCAGCCCGATGACGGTAACGCGGAAGTAGATGAGGACGGCCGCCAGAGTGCCGAGGTGGATCGCAGCGTCGAACTGGAGGCCGAACTTGTCCTGATCGATGCCGAGGAAGTCGGCGGCGAGTACGAGGTGTCCCGTCGATGAGATCGGCAGAAATTCGGTCAGACCCTGGACGATGCCAAGCACGATGGCCTCGACGATGTCTTGCACGAGGTAACGGTAGCCCGCCGACGCGCGGAGGACAATTCAGGGTGCCCCCTATTCGCCGGCTCCACCCGGACCTAACCTTCCCCGCCGGGTTTCGAGCCCGAGAAGCGGGCTGTCGCGAATCTTGCGTCGCCTCCGGAATTGTGCAACGCTCAAATTCCCCGACAGCAGGAACTAACGCAAGTTCGCAAGGAGAAGAATTATGCCCGCAGTTGTAGGTCAGCCTGCACCCGACTTCAGCCTTCGCTCCCACGCCGGTGAAACGGTGAGCCTGAGCGACCTGAAGGGAAGCAAGGCCCTCATCGTTTTCATTCCGTTCCCCCACACGGGCATCTGCGACAACGAGGCGTGCGATCTACGCGACGACTACTCCTCGCTGAGCGCGGACGGCTCCAAGGTCGTGATTATCACGTGTCACGCGGCGCCTCTGCTGAAGGCGTGGGCGGAGGAGCACAACATCCCCTTCCCGGTGCTGTCTGACTTCTGGCCTCACGGCGCGGTGGCGCAGGCGTACGGCTGCTTCAACGAGCAGGTGGGTGTAGCGATGCGCGCGAGCTACGTCCTGGACGCGGACGGCATCGTGCGGGAGATCATCCAGACAGGCGCTCTCGGCGAGCAGCGCGACCACTCGAAGTACGCGCCGGCGCTCAGCAGCATCTAGTCGCCTCTTCCAGCAGGCACGAAGGCCCGGGCTCAGGTCCGGGCTTTTTTCTATTCACGTAATTGAGACATTTCTTTCTTGAAATCGACGAGGCTGTGGTCTTACTATTCACGCCACAACTTAATAAGGTCGAATCACTTTGAGCGGGGGACCAGAACCCGGGTGAATCCTTCACAGGAAGAGCAGCCCTTTCGGCTCTAACCCACACCTAACCCCGTAGACCTCCGAAGGGGACCATCTGGTTAGATGCGTCCTTTTTTGTTCCTAACGAGGGACGCAAAGGAGGTCCTGGGTGAGCACCTTTCTCGTAGTCCTTGATCGGGTGGTCCCGCCGCAGCGTTTGCGCTACGGACTGCTCAACCTCGTCTCGCAGCACAGGCCGGCAGAGCTCGTGCTGCTGCAGACACTTCGGCGCCTCCCCGACGAGACGGAGGAAGTGGCGTACGCGGCGACCCGCCTCAGGTTGGAGAGCGCACGATCCTTGCTCATGGCGATGGGCCTGCCGGTCACCGGTGCAATGGTGGGCGATGCATTGCCGAAGAAGGCAATCGCCGCGGCGATGAAGAGTCGCGGTGAGCCCTACGACGGCCTCGTCTTGATCTCGAACACGTCGGGGCTACGGCGCTGGCTGCAGTTCGCCGTGAGCCAGCAGCTGGAGCGCCGCTTTGGCGTGCCGGTGTTCTTCATCGAGCTGGAGAGCGTGGAGAAGCCGCGGAGCTTGACCGCGGGAGTGAGGCAAACGAAGTGAGCACCTACCTCATCGTGGCAGACCGCCTGGCGTGGAGCATGGGCCTGGCGCGAAGCCTGCACACCATGGGCGCAAGGGACCGGTCGGCCGAGTTCGTCGTCATCGTCCCGGCCGACCCTTCGTTGCAATCGAGTGAGGCGGAGGCGCTGCTGGTGGCCCGCGAGGCGGCGGCGCGGGCCCGCACGAGCCTGCGACTTGAGGGCCTGACCGTGCTCGATGCGCTGGCAGGGCCTTCGACGCCGCACAAGGCGCTGGAGCAGGAGATGACGCGAGGCTCTCGCAGCTACGACGGCATCGTAGTCGGCACCGCGAGTCGTACTGGGCATCGGATCCAGCCGGACCTGGTGAAGCAGCTGGAGCGCAAGCACGGGATTCCGGTGCAGGTGATCAACCTCGTGGGGAGGATGATCGCGTAGCAGTGGCCGCAGGCGCCGCATGTCACACGAAACGCAGATACACGTAGTGTTCCCAGCATGCTGGGAAACTACCGAGAGGCCATCGTGGGTTGCAGCTCTACGCGTGCTCTCGGGTGGAGGGCGGGTAGGTCCAGTCGCCGCGGGTGACCCAGGCGTCCGGGTAG
Source organism: uncultured Chloroflexia bacterium (assembly GCA_963731765.1). Lineage (GTDB taxonomy): Bacteria > Chloroflexota > Dehalococcoidia > DSTF01 > WHTK01 > WHTK01. The sequence continues at coordinate 165,615 of CAVSWS010000038.1, read as the reverse complement.
TTGTTGTGGATGTCGATGTCGCGGGCCCAGAGGCCTTCGGCGAGATGACGCTCACAGAACCCGAAGGCGACGAAGGTGCCGCGCCACTTGCTGAAGATCTCGATGCGGTAACCTTCGCCGGCCGGGACGTCGGTGCCGCAGACGCTGCACTTCTGGGGGCGGTCCGGGTGGCTGCCCATGCGGATGGCGAACTCGTTGCGACCTTCGAGGATGATGTCCTCGAGGAACCAGAGGGCAGCCTCGCGCACACCGAAGTCGCCGGTGGTCATCAGGCGCAGGTTGGTCTCATCGGCGGCTTTGCGGCCGGCCTTGGCGACATCGGCGTGATAAGGACTCCAGCCTTCGGTGGGGTCTTTCTTGCAGTTGGGGCAGGCGGCACCGGAGCGTGGAATCTTCAGGGCATCGTCGGCGATGAGGGTCTTGCAGTGTACGCAGCTAAAGGCCATCGGCGTTTCTCCTGCGTGCGAAATTAGTGCAAGGCTTGCGCTGGAAGCAAGTGCCGGTGTTCCTAGAAGAACTTCTTGACCATGTTGAGGACGTCGTCCGTGGCATCGCCGTCCTTATCAGCGTCGAGGAACTGCGTCAGGGCGCCGAGTCCACCGGCGGTCTGCAGGGCGCTCAGCGGGTTGGAGCCGCTACCGCCGGTGAGGGCGCTGGTGCCGCTCCCAGACTTCGACTGCTTCGCCAGAGCGCCCATCGCCACCGTGGCCAGCATCGGCAGCATCTTCTTCAGCGTGTCTGCATCGACGCCCGTCCTGGTGGCGGCGGCGCCGGCGACGTTGCGGCTGACGTCCTTGCTGCCAAGGATGTGACCGAGAATGGCGTTGCCGTCCGCGATGCTGGCTTCGTCACCGATGACTTCCGGCTTGTCGACGTACTTCTCGTGCTGGCCGGAGCTGAGGGCGCTGAGCAGGGATTCGAGTCCACCTGGCTTCTGGGTGTTTTGCTGCAGGCCTCGCGAGAGCGCCGGCGTCAGCGCGGCCGCGGCCTGGGTGGCCATGGACTCCGGGATGCCGAGCTTGCCGGCGATCTGACTGACGGCCGCCCCGTTGTCAGCGCTCAGAATGCTATCTATGAGACCCACGATGTTTCCTCTATCTGCTTCTGTGCTGCCGCGGGGCGAATGGAAGTGTAGCACCGCCGAAATGAGAAACTGCGACCGAGGTGGCCGCAGTTTCTTGAATTGACCGCTCGTGCTGTTCTCGACTGGGGTGCAATCGAGTGGAAGTCGGAAGACACCCTCACCCCCGCCCGGTCCTCACGAGCGAGGAGCTCGGGGGCGACGCAGGACTAACGCCAGTCGGGCTTGCGGAGCTGGGACTTGGTCTTGCGCTCCAGCGTGGTGGCGAGGTCGGAGTTGATCTTCTCGGTGAGGACCTTCATCTCCTGGCTGGTGGCCCGGAGCTCGTCAGACTTCCAGCGCCGGATACGGGCGCGGTCGGAGTCTTCGAGGCCGCCCTCTTCGATGAGCTGACTGATGATGTGAGAAGCGAGGTTCCACGCTTCGTCGTTGTCGAGTTCTACCTTCACTAGAAGTTGCCTCCGGTGGAGATGTAGCGGCCCTTGCGCCGGATCAGTCGCTGCGTGCGCTCATCCAGCACGGAGCCGATGACTTCGTTCATGGAGACGGTGAGCTCCGACATTTCGGCAGTGCCATCGATGTGGTCGCCACGCCAGCGCCGGACCTTCTCCTTGCCTTCGTCCGACAGGTCGACCTGGTCGAGCACCTGGGAGACGACGAGGCTCATGATGGACCACGCTTCGTCAGTTTCGAGGATGACTTGCATCGCGTGAGACCCCCTTTCGTGATTAGTGTTCACTCGTTCTTTAAGAGTACGAGTAATCATAGCGATTTCGATTGTATGGAGAACCTACAGGGTGAGGATGGGCGGTCGCAAGGGGCCCTGGAGCCGCGAGCTGATAGCTGCGAGGAGGGAACACCTCGGCGAGTCGTGAGACCTGGCGGCATACGAACGCGAACCGAGATGGCTTCGCCTCGGCTGACGCCGATGGACTCGCAACGAGATCCCTTTCCCGCGTGCGAGGCTCCTGGTCCCGGCTAGCTTCTGGCTCGAAGCTCGTAGCTCGCGGCTAACGTCCTTCGAAGGTTGGGGGGCGCTTTTCGAGGAAGGCCTGGACGCCTTCGGCGCGGTCGTGGGTGGTCTGGAGGATGATCGAGAGGTCGAGCTCGTAGCGGAGGGCCTGATCGAGGGGAAGCTCGATGCCGTTGTGGACGGCTTCCTTGGCGTAGCGCAGGCCGAGGGGGCCGTTGGCGGTGATGCGCTGAGCAATGGCGTCGACCTCGGCCGGGAGGTCTTGGGCCGGGAGAACGCGGCTGACGAGGCCGCAGCGGTAGGCGGCTTCGGCGTCCAGCTCGTCCCCGAGGAGAAGCATGGCGCTGGCGACGGTGCGGCCGACGATGCGGGGCAGGCGCGCGGTCGCGCCGGCGAGGGGCACCGCGCCCTCGAGCACGTCGGGGCAGGAGAAGCGGGCGTCATCCCCGGCGATGCGGAGGTCGCAGGCAAGAGCGAGCTCGAGGCCGGCAGAGGCAACGTTGCCATGCAGCGCCGCGAGGACCGGCACCGGCAGGGCGGCGAGGCAACCGAAAGGATCGAGGTGGTCCGTGGAGGTCTGGAGGGCTGTACGAGCTTCGGGCTCCCAGCCGGCGCAGAAGTCTGGGCCCTCGGCGGCGACGATGACGAGACTGACGCCCTCGGTCGCGGCGATGACCTCGCAGGCCTCGGTGAGCTCGCGCAGGGTACGGAGGCTGATGCGGTTGGCAGCATCGCGACGCGCCAAAGTGATACGGGCGATGGGAGACGCAAGCTGGAGTCTCAGAGTCTCGTATTCCACGGACGCAAGCGTAGCAAACTCCAGATGGCAACGATGAATGATGCGGTCGGCACTCGCAGCCGGTATCTTGGTTAGTGGCCAGGCGGGGAGTGGAACTCGAAAATCGCGATGAGCGTTTAACACTTGTTTAGTTGAGCGCTAGGAAATCGCCACCGTAATATGGAGCAACTGCATGTCGGACCGACCGCGCCGAGAGGCGCCCCCCGCCAAACGCCGCGCATCTCGCCCTTCGCTTCGCAACCAGCTGCTGATGATCTTTGGCATCCTTGCGCTGGCCGGCGGCGCTTTCTACACGGCGCTCGTGGTCGTCACGCAGGTAGACCACATCTTCTTCCCCAACTCCGAGATTCACATCAGCGGCATCCCCGGCGTGAACTCGCTGCCGGGTGTGGATGCTTCGGGCAATTCGGGCAACGCAAGTAGCAGCGGCGACCAGGGCGGTCGAAGACAGTACGTCCTGGTTATGGGTCTGGACAGGCGTCCCTCCGACGGTGACGAGCCGACACGGACCGACACGATGTTCCTGCTCATGGTCGACCCGGTGAGCGACACAGCCCGGGGCCTGGCGCTGCCGCGCGACCTCTGGGTTCACATCCCAATCGACGACACGCCGGGCAACTACATCGAGAACCGGATCAACACGGCCTACCGCAACGGTCAGCTTGGCGGTTGGGAAGGCGGCGGCATCGGCACGGTGGAGCGCACCGTGGAGGACCTGCTCGGCATCAAGATCGACCACTACGTGATGATCGACTTCGATGGCTTCCGCGAGGTCGTGAACCTGCTCGGCGGCATCGATATCGACGTGCCGGCACCGGGCGTCGACGACCCGGAGTACTCCGAGACGGAGCTCCCCGGCGACTACTACCCCTGTGTGTTCCCGGCCGGCCACTACCACATGGACGGCAGCGAGGCGCTCTGCTACGCCCGCGTGCGGCGCAACTCGGACGACCTGGACCGCATCAACCGTCAGCAGCGCGTGATGCTGGCGATGATCGACAAGGCGGCGCAGCTAAACTTCCTCAACTCGCCCAAGGCGCTGATTAATCTGTGGAACAAGTACAAGGACACGGTGAAGACGGACATCAACGACCTGCAGGTGCCGGGCTACGCCGAGATGGCGGCAAAGATTGACCGCAACTCGCTGTCCTTCCTGACGCTGGGCGTGGTCACGACACCGTTTACGACGGACGACGGCGCCCAGGTGCTGCTGCCTTCGCCGGAGGGTGTGAAGCAGATCGTCGATGCGTTCCTGTCCGACGGCCAGTTGTTGCAGGAGAACGCGACGGTTGAAGTGCAGGCCGATGCCTCGTCTTCGGCCGATGCGTCCAACATCGCGCAATATCTGATCAGCCAGGGCATGCCGCAGTCGAACGTCGCCGCCTCAGACGCAGTACCGGCGACGTCCGGCAAGACGCAGATCGTGGTCTACGGCGACACGCAGTACACGGCAAAGCGCATCGCAGGGTGGCTGGGCGTCTCGACGGAGCAGATCCGCGTCGCCACGCCCGAGGAGCCGGCGCTACGGACCACGGATTCGGACATTCTTGTCATCCTGGGCAACGACGTAAACGTGGACTACACGCCGCCGCCAACGCCCACACCCGAGCCGTAGAGGGTTACCCTTCCCCCTGACCCCCTCCCCGTCGACGGAGAGGGGGAGCTTCAAGACGATCTTCCGGGTGGCTTCGCCGGGTTGAGACCTGGCATTCCGTAAGGCTTCCGCAGAACTGCGTGTGATTACCACGATCGGGCGCCCACGTCCTTCGACAGGCTCAGGATGCCGTATACGAACTGCATTGCAGCTGGAGGCGGCTGCAATCCGTTGCTCAGCCAGCGAGAGAAGACGGCCAGAAATGGTCGTGGCTAAACCGGCGACCAGAGCCAGGGACGGAGAACCAACGACTCGAGACTCTGCGGGCTAGAGGACGCCGGGGTAGACGACTTCGGTCTTGCGGCCGGCGAGGTCGAGGCGCGACTCGTAGGCCTTGGGGGCGTCCTCGATGGTGAAGCTGTTGCTGACGACCTGCCGGAGGTCGCCGAGGCGGGGGAGCATCTTGAGGCAGAGCTCGTACTGGGCGATCGTGGCGTTCTGGGAGCCCGTGAGCACGATCTCGTTGTAGTGAATGAGATTCGGGTCGAGGTCGATGCTGGAGTTGGGCGGGAAGCCACCGAAGAGGTTGACGACGCCCTGCTTGCGTACGGCGTTGAGGGCGGGCTGGACGGCGGGCACGGCGCCCGTGGTGACGGCAGCGGCATCGGCGCCATCGCCGTTCGTGAGGTCCTTGACCACCTTGGGCATATCGACGCTCATGGGGTCGATGACGGCGGAGGCGCCCAGGGCCTTGGCACCGGCTCGGCGGGCTTCATCGGGCTCGCTGGCGATGACGTTGGCGCCGAGGGCTTTGGCGACCACGAGGTGGATGAGACCCATGGGACCGGCACCGACGAGGAGGAGGTTCGTGCCGGGGCCGACGCCCAGCAGCTCCATCGAGTTGAACACGCAGGAGGTCGGCTCCAGGAGGGAGGCCAGCTCCAGCGTGACGCTATCGGGCAGGCGGAAGATGTGGCCGAGGCGGACGATGGGCTCCGGAATCAGCACGTACTCGCCGAGGGCGCCGTCTTCGTCGTAGCCCAGGGTGATGCGCTTCACGCAGCGGTTGCGCTTGCCGACGCGACAGAAGTGGCAAGAACCGCAGGCGATGATGGGGCAGAGCGATACGCGATCGCCCTCCATCCAGTCGGTGACGCCCTCGCCTACCTGCGCGATAACGCCGGCCATCTCGTGGCCGGGGATGACGCCGGGCTTGGCGTACTTCTCGCCCTTGAAGACTCGGACGTCCGAGTGGCAGAGACCGGCGGCAGCGACGCGCAGAACAATCTGACCGGGTCCGGCCTCCGGGATGGGCTTATCCACCACGGCGACTTCACCGGGCGCGTTGAAGACGCAGGCTCGCATGGCTGGGGAGTTACTTGCTCTTGCGGCGCGTGCGGGTCGAAGGCTTGGGCTTCTCCTCCGCCGGCGCGGGCGTCGACGCTGCCTCCGACATCACCTTGTTGGCGATAGCCAGGTTGTAGCGCTTGAGGAGTCGCGACTTGCCGCGCGCGGCGGCGTTTTCGTGGATGACACCAGCCTGAGCAGCCTTATCGAGGGCGCTGACAGCGGTTCGGACGGCCTCTTCGGCGGTCGAGGCGTCATCCTGGATGGCAGCAAGCGCCTTTCCGAGCGACGTACGAGTACGGCTCTTGATGGAGCGGTTGCGGTCGCGGCGGACGAGTGACTGTCGCCAGCGCTTGAGTGCGGACTTGCTGTTAGCCAAGGGTTGCTCTCCTCAGAGTTCGAATGCTCTCAAATCGTAGCCGAAATCGATAGGTTACGGCAATGCGGGTAAGGGTCGTGCTTAATCTACTTTCGGTCAGGTTGCCGGACGGGCATAGCGTCATGCTGGTATACAGGCGTGATCAAAACCTATCGAATGCCCGGTGCTAGACGTTGAAGAGGACGTTGATTACGTCGCCGTCCTGGACTTCGTAGGTCTTGCCTTCGACGCGCATGGTGCCGCGGCGCTTGGCTTCGGCGTGGGAGCCGGCTTCGAGGAGCTCCTGCCAACCGATGACCTCGGCGCGGATGAAGCCGCGTTCGATGTCGCTATGGATGCGGCCGGCGGCTTTGGTAGCGGGAAGGCCGGCAGGGATGGACCAGGCGTGGGTGTCCTGGGGTCCGGCGGTGTAGAAGGTGATCAGGCCGAGGAGGGAAACGGCGGCCTGCAGCATGCGCTCCGGCGCGGGCTTCTCCGGCAGGCCCAGCTCCTTGCGAAACTCCTCGGCCTCTTCGGGTGGCAGCTCGGCGACGTCGGCTTCGGAGCGGGCGCAGAGGGCGATGACGGCGGTGTTGCGGGCTTCGAAAGTGCCCCGGGCTTCGGCTTCGATCTCGTCCGTGCGGGGCGCATCCTCTTCGGCGATGTTGAGGACGATGAGCATCGGCTTGGCCGAGACGAGGTTGAACCCGGAGAGCGATGCCATCTCCTCCTCCGTCAGGCCCATGGCGCGCACCGGCGTCTCGTTCTCCAGCGCCTCGCGGATGCGGTTCATCAGGGCGATCTCGCGCTCCTGGTTCTGGCGCTGGCCCGCGGGCAGGGAGCGCGTCTCGGCGGTGAGACGCTCGATGCGGCGCTCGACGATGGCGAGGTCGGCGAAAGCGAGCTCGAGGTCCATGGCGGCGATGTCGCGCGCAGGGTCGACGCTGTCGAGGGGATGCGCCACGGCGGGCGAATTGAAGGCGTGCACGACGTGGACCAGCATGTCGGCCGTGGCAAGCGTGCCGAGCAGGGCGGGCGGCGGTCCCTTCTTGCCGATGGCGAAGGAGGGGAAGTCGAGGATGCGCAGCTCCAGGTAGGTCGTCTTCTTGGCCTCGACGAGGGTCGCCAGCCTGTCGAGGCGCTCGTCGGGCACCTTGACGACGGCCATGGCGGGCTCGTTGGGATTGCTGTGCGCCGGCAGGTGACCCGCCGCGAGCGCCTGCAGCAACGATGTCTTGCCGGAAGATGCGAGGCCGATGAGTGCTACGTCCATATGAGATCGATTCTAACGGACGAAGGGATTAGGAGCTTGCAGGCGATGGGTCAGGTCATCGGCCCGGGCATCCGGCTCTCGAAGTCGAGAACGCCGACCCATTCGGGCCGGAGGGCGATGCGCACCATTTGCGTACCCGGGGCATCGATCGAGGCGAGATAGGCCTCCGCGGCTTCGGCGCCCAGGTACTTGTGAGCCGAGAGCCTGTACTCGGGCGCGATGCCATCGACTGTTTGCAGCGAGACCTTGCCGCGCATGAGCAGCACGTGGGGCGGGAACTGCTCCGTATCGATGGTCACGGCGACGTCTGGCCGAGCGCGGAGGGCTGAGACCCTGGCGGCCTCTCGTTTGACGTGAGGAGCCGAAGAGAAGGTTGGCATCACCAGCTCCTCGCCCGTCCAATGAAACCACGTCGGCATGACGCGAGGTGTGCCATCCGCGGCGACGTAGGCAATTCGAGCGGGCAGCTTCGAGGCGAGCAGGTCCCGGGCGATTTGGGAATCGAGAAGTCGCAGGTCGCCCTGGGGCAGCCGGTTGAGTTCGTTGGTCATGGTAGATACCTCCTGTAGATGACTTGCATTACGCAAGTGACATCCTGCACCTATCCACTTGCAGATTGCAAGTCTTTCCACGTAGATTCTTCTCATGCCAACGCCCGCGAGACCCAACAAGCATCGGTCCACCTGCCCCATCAGCTCCTCCCTCGACGTCGTTGGCGACAGGTGGACGCTGCTTATCGTGCGCGACCTGCTGTTTGCGGGTTACCGGACCTACAAGGAGTTCCTGGGCGCCGGCGAGGGAATCGCCACGAATATCCTGGCGGACCGCCTGCAGCGCCTGGAAGCCGCGGGCATCATCGGCAGTCAACCGGAGCCGGCCGACAAGCGACGCCTGATCTACTCATTGACCGCGAAAGGTCGCGACCTGGCGCCGGTGCTGCTCGAGCTCAGTCGTTGGGGCGTGAAGTACGAGGCGGGTGAGCGTAACGCCTTCGTAGACGCCTACGAAGAGGACCGAGAAGGTCTGCTGGCAAAGCTACGGGGTGGCGCTGAGGGTCAGGAGACCACCGAGTCCGCGTAATACCGGCAGATCTCGGTGAGCGGGCAGAGGTGGCAGCGCGGCTTGACGCGACACGTCTCTTTGCAGTGGACAACGATGGCGGCGTGGTTGCGGGCCCGGTAGTCGAGAGTTCGCGGCAGGGTCGCGTCCAGCCAGGTGCGCCAGGCTTCGTAGGTGTTGCCCTCGGGCCCGGTGCCGAGGCGGCGGCAGAGTCGCGCGGTGTAGGCGTCGTGCACGACCACGGGGTGCTTCGCGGCGTAGAGGCAGATGACGTCGGCTGTCTCGGGGCCGATGCCGTGGGTCGCCAGCAGGAGGCCTCGGAGCGCTTCGGCGGGGCGGTCGAAGAGAGCGTCGAAGCCGCCATGGCTTGTCACGAGGTCGCAGAAGGCACGCAGGCGCTTCGCCTTGACGGTGGGCGTGCCGGAGGGCCGGATCAGCGTCGCGATGGCCGTGTCGTCCAGGGCGCAGAGCGACTCGATGGTGTGGATGCCGGCGGCGCGCAGGCTATCGAGGGCGTGCTCAACGTTGGTCCAGGCGGTGTGCTGCACGAGGATGGCACCGAGGCAGATGTCGAAAGCCGGGGTGTCGTCGCGCCAGTGCCAGCGATCGATGTCGTAGTGAGCGAGGAGGAGGTCGTGGGCCTGGAGGAGGAGAGCCTCTGTCATTCAGGACGGCCTCGCGGCGAATGAGGCTTCGGCTGCACGCCGGCGCTTCGCATCCCTATCGGGCTGCTCCGCTCCCGGATTAAGAAAGAAGTTCTGGGGGGACACCCCCCAGGGCCCCCGCGCATGGGCTGCGCCCCCGCTACCCCTGCGGGGTCCTTCGGACCTGATTTCGAGGTAATCGGTCCGCAGGCGTACTCCAAGTAGTCAAAAGGATGTCGACTGGCGAAGAGCAAAACGTTCGGTGCAGAACCCTTCTCACATGGAACGGTCGACTCGCCAACTGGGACAAGGACGGATGTCACTCCGGTTTGACGGCCCAGCCGGGGAGGGTGGCGTCCGGGACGGCGTCGTACTGGGGGAGGTAGGGCTTGAGGTCGAGGACGGGGGTGCCGTTGATGGCGTCGAGGCCCCGGACGCGCAGGACGTTCTGGCGCCGGTGCATTACGGGTACGACGGAAACGCCGATGGCGTTGGGCCGGAGCTGGCTGCGGGTGGCGAGGACGCCGCGCTCGGGCGGGACCTCTTCGTTGCCAACGGGGATACGCAGTCGGCGCACGTCCTCCGGCACGCGGTCGAAGTCGAAGACGACGATGACGTGGGAGAAGCCTTCGATGGCATCGAGGGCGGCCGCAAGGTCATCGCTCAGGATGATGTCGGACTTGACGTCCTCCCAACCATCGGGGCGCGGCTCCGTAACGTGGTTGTGCACCACGCCGATGGCGCGATAGGCGATGGGCTCGCGCGGGATCAGGGGTTTACCGCCGGGGAGGGCGTCGCGCAGTCGGGACAGCAGGCTCATGGGAGCATTCTAGCGAACCGCGCTGGCGCAACCCTGTTTATATACTGGAAACATGCGATCGAGTAGACCTCGGCTGATTGGCCTAACCGGCCTAACCATTGGAGTAATCCTGTTCGGAGTCATTATTGCCGTCCAGGTGCTCAGAACGGACGATGTCCAGCCGACCAGCGACAGGACAGTCACGCCAATCGCTGCAGCTACGGCGGCTAACACGCCGGCCGCATCTGCCACATCACGACCGGCGACCGATGCACCGCTATCTGGCCCCATCGAGGGTGGCTTCGTGCGGGTGGACCTCGCACGAGGCGAGAAACCAGAGGGCCCCTACGGCATCGTCTTCGTCGAAGCTGAGTCGGGCGCTGGCGAGTACTGGCACGTCAAGTCGGCGCTGGACACGCAGGGCGAGCACTACCAGGTCGACCCAAGTCACCGCTGGCTGCAGTGGCAGGATTTCCGGCAAGGGCGCACCATTGTTGCCGACCGTGAGACCGGCAACAGCTACGACTTCGACCTCGACCGCTGGGCGTTAGTAGCCGGTCCCTCGCCGGAAGGCGTTATGGTGCTATTTCGGATTGGAACGGATCAGTTCGCCGTCGTTCATCTCGTAGAAGACCCTCTATCTGTCAGCCTCAACTTTAGCCTGCCGCGAGGAGAGGTCGCTCCGGGCATGGTGCCTATTAGTCCACAGGGGACTCTGCTTAGCGGCGGCAACCTCTTGCTCCTAGACAACTTCCTGGTTGACCTCTCCACGGGAGAGGTGACCGAGCGCCGGGCGGCGCTGGATGGTAGTGCACCCGCCACATTCGTCGCGTTCGCCTCAGAGGATGGGGGCTGGCTGGAAGTGGACATCCACGTCGACCCCATCAGCCCCCAGGCCGTCGCTCAGCGGTACGACGCTGGAGGCAAGCGCATCGAGCTCGACACGGACCCGAGTTTGCGTCTACTCCCGTCTCCCGTGGCGCCCTTTCCATCGCCGGATGGACGGTGGCTTGTCCTGGGCACGACAGTGAACCTCCAGAGCCCCGCCATGACCGAGGTCTGGCCAGCATTCACACTGGAAGACTTGCGGGATCAGGAGACAGTTTTGCGGGACGTTCGAGCTTCCACACTCAGGGGCGGAGCCTGGCTGTCCGATAGCTCAGGAGTCGTTGTCGCCACGCCCAATGGCTTTTCGATATTGCGCACGGACGGTTCGGCTACTCCCTTGCCGTTTGGGCCTGTGGAGCGGTCCGGCGTAGGCGGTGTGGCCGTGCCGGTACCCGCGCCGAATGATGCGGAGCTGTTCCTGTACAACGGCGAGGTGATCCGCGCAAACGGCGAGGTGCTCAGCCCCGCGATCGCCGCCGCCGATTGGGCCAGCAACTCACCCTGGAATGAGTACGGCTTCAGCCCGGATGGCGCCGAGCTCCGCTTCGTTCAGTCGCCGCCGCCCGGTGGTGACATAGGCCTCACCGTCCTGACCGCCTTCGGGCTGCCGGCGCGCGTCGAGCGCCCACCGTTTCCGGACGAGGTGCGTATGCAGGTGGACACGGCCGGTGACACGCTAAACCTGCGCGACTTCCCGAGCACCGATGGACAAATACTCGCCCAGCTCCGCGATGGCGACCTGCTGACCGTGACGAATGGCAGCGGCGAGCGCGAGCCGGCAACGAGCGCCTGGCCTGACGAGGCCAGCGCCGACCCCGATACCTTCGCGTGGGCCTACGACGTGCCGTGGTGGGTGCATGTGCGTATGGCGGACGGCGTGGAGGGCTGGGTGCGGTCTGAATTCGTTGCGTGGGCGGACTGAATCTGCGCAGTCCTATGTCATGTTAGGCCAGGTTGGCTAGACGCTTCGGAAGAGCCGTTTAGATTCAATTGTGCGCAAAAGTGTGCTAAAATGAGCAGGTGCCGAAGCCTTTTCAGCTCGCCATTTGCTCCGCTTCCAGCACGGGAGCGTTGAGCCCCAGCACAGAGAGAGGTTAGATACGCTCCGACCCAATTGAGGGCCAGGTAGCGTCCGTCATGGCCATCGAACGACAAACCGCCGACTCCCAATACAACGCCTCCGACATCACCGTACTCGAAGGTCTCGAGGCCGTCCGTAGACGCCCCGGTATGTACATCGGCGGTACGGACCAGCGTGGTCTGCACCACCTGCTGATCGAGATCGCGGACAACAGCATCGACGAGGCAATGGCGGGTCGTTGCGACCGCATCTGGATCCACATCGGCAAGGACGGTTACGTCACGGTGCGCGACAACGGCTGGGGCATCCCGGTCGACAAGCACGCGCGCACCGGCAAGTCCGCCCTGGAGACCGTGATGACGGTGCTGCACGCCGGGGGTAAGTTCGGCGGCGGCGCGTACAAGGTCTCGGGTGGTCTGCACGGCGTCGGCGCCTCCGTGGTGAATGCGCTCTCGGAGAACGTCTGGGTGGAGGTACGCCGCGGCGGCAAGCTCTATCGCCAGGAATACTCCCGCGGCATCCCAACCACGGAAGTCCAGACCGTGAAGCAGTCCTACTACAAGGGCCCCGACACCGGTAACCTCGCCGAGACGGGCACGACGACGAGCTTCCTGCCTGACAAAGAGATTTTCAAGGAAGTCGAGATCGATTCGGCGCAGCTGCTGAACCGGTTCCGTGAGTACGCCTACCTGACGAAGGGCATCTGGCTTACGTTCGTCGACGAGACCGCCGGCCTCGATATCCAGTTCTACTTCGAAGGCGGCATCAAGAGCTTCGTGCGTCACCTGAACAAGGGCCGCGAGGTGCTGTTCAGCCGCCCGATTTACATGGAGCGCGACCTCAACGGCATCAGCGTGGAGTGCGCGATCCAGTACAACGCGACGTTCAACGAGTCCGTCTCGAGCTTCGCCAACTGCATCAACACAATCGACGGCGGCAGCCACATGACCGGCTTCCGTACGGCGCTGACGCGCGTCCTGAACGAATACGCGCGCAAGAACAAGCTGCTGAAGGACGACGACGCCAACCTGACCGGCGAGGACGTACGCGAGGGCCTGACGGCCGTGATCAGCGTCAAGCTACCGGAACCGCAGTTCGAGGGTCAGACCAAGACGCGCCTCGGCAACCCGGAGGTCAAGGGCATCACGGAGGCCGCGGTGGCCGAGGGCCTGGCGCAGCACCTGGAGGAGAACCCCTCCGACGCGCGCCGGATCATCGAGAAGTCCATCACGGCTGCGCGGGCGCGCGAGGCGGCTCGCAAGGCGCGCGACCTCGTGCAGCGCAAGGGCCTGCTGGACGGCACGTTGCTGCCCGGCAAGCTGTCCGACTGCTCCGACCGCGACCCGGAGAACTGCGAAGTCTTCATCGTTGAGGGTCAGTCCGCCGGCGGTTCGGCGAAGGGCGGCCGCGACCGGCGCTTCCAGGCGATCCTGCCGATCCAGGGCAAGATCCTCAACGTGGAGCGCGCACGGCTGGACCGCGTGTTCGGACACGCCGAGGTCGCAGCGATCATCAAGGCGCTGGGCACAAGCATCGACGACGACTTCGACATCACGAAGCTGCGCTACCACCGCGTGATCATCATGACGGACGCGGACGTGGATGGCGCTCACATCCGGACGCTGCTGCTGACGCTGTTCTACCGTCACATGCCGCAGCTGATCCTGGGGGGTCATCTCTACATCGCCCAGCCGCCGCTGTACAAGATGATGATCGGGCGCCAGGAGCGCTACGTGTACACGGACAAGGACCGCGACGAGCTGATCGCAAGCAGCAACGCCCGCACGGCATCGCGATTCAAGGGCCTGGGCGAGATGAACGCGGAGCAGCTCTGGGAGACCACGATGGACCCGGAACGCCGAACCATGCTCCAGGTGACGGCCGAGGACGCCATGGCCGCAGACCTCGTGTTCAGCCAGCTGATGGGCGAGGACGTGGAGCCTCGGAAGAAGTTCATCCAGGCGCACGCGGCTTCCGTAAGGAACCTCGACGTCTAGGACGTCAGAGACACGTAAATAGCAGAGGACGGGTCGTTTGACCCGTCCTCTTGTTTATCTGCGGTAACGCCGGTCTACACGGCCTCTTCGTGGGGTGGCCATTCCTCTTCCGGCGGCCAGTCCTTCGAATCGCCTGCCCAGTTCTCCGAAGGCAACTCCGGCCATGAAAGGTCGGGCGCGGGAGCCTGCTCCGGCCACGCGCTGGGCTGTCGTGGCGGTGGCGGGCGAACGTCATCGTCCCGGCTCCAGGTGCCGTCGAGGAGCAAGGAACTGCTCTCGGAGCGCGGGGGTGATGGCGCGTCGTATTGAGCACTCTCGGTGTCCTGCTGCGCCTGCTCTTCCTGACGCTTGATGTACTTCTGGAGCTCCGCCTCGAGGTCGACTTCGAAGCCGTAGCTCGGCTGCTCGGTCGCTGGTGCGGTCGATTCTTCCGGGGACTCTGAAGCCTCCGGAGTCTTTGCAGGTGCCGGTGGCGCCGGCTGGTAGTCGTCCTTCGTCTCACGCCCGGTGAGGACATCGTCTCCTTCCAGGAAGTGATCGAGGGTGTACGTCTGTTGGGGCTCACGGCTGGCCTGGTCCACCTGCCGGAGCTTGTCTACTCGTGCCTTGAGGTCAAGGACGCGATCGTTGGACTTCTTCTTATCTCGTCTGCCGAACAGCATTGTGAGTTAATTCTCGGTCGTTATACGAGGAAACTGATGGGAAACGAGGCATAGATAGCAATCAATTGTTAAACAGCTGACGGTGTTCGTTGCCGTCACGGCGGGCCGCTTGTTGCTATTTCAGGCTCCGTGCATGCTAGGTGCATGCCGAGGATCGTGCTCGACTTCGACCCGGAACAGCCGGAGGCGCCGGCGTTTCAGACGGAGACGTCTGAGCTGGTGTTCTTCCTGTCGTGGGCGTTCTCGCAGCGCTACGGGGCGAGCCACGAGATGTCGCAAGCGGCGCTACAGCTGCGCAGCGAGTACAAGATCGACCTGACGCCGCTGCTGACGTTCGCGGACCGCGAGGTCGAGGACCCGGACGACGCCGCCGTGCTGGAGCGATCGTGGCAGGATGCAGCACCGCTGGCCGAATGCTGCAGTCGCGTTGTCGAGACGATGCGGGGCGACGACAACCAGCTGGTCGAGCTGCGGGAGGCGTACCCGAGCCTGATCGGGAACATCGAAGAGCTGGGGCAGATCGCGGCGTGGACTGCCGAACAAGGCGCCCGCATACGGATTACCTACGAGCTGGAGGCTGACTGATGGCGCGCTGGCAGGACGTGGTCGATTCGGAGCCGGAGTTTGCCGCCCGGGTACAGGCCCTGTTCGACGCGGGCCGCCACAAGTCGATCGCGACGCTACGCAAGGACGGCGGGCCCCGCATCAGCGGCATCGAAGCGCAGTTTGCCAACGGCGAGCTGTGGCTGGGCATGATGGCTAACTCGCAGAAGCTCCGAGACGTGCAGCGTGACCCTCGCATCGCCCTGCACAGCCCTTCGACCACGCCGCCGGACGACCCCCAGCGCGGTAACGAGTGGTCCGGCGACGCCAAGCTGTCCGGCCGCCTGGTGCGAATGAACGAGTCGATGCGCCAGGAAGTGATCACGGACGGCCCAGACGGTGACTATTTCACGATCGATATCGACGAGGTGGTAGTGACATACGTCGGCACACCGCCGGACCACCTCGTGGTCGAGCTGTGGAAGCCGGGCCAGGCATTGAGGTCGATGCGCGCGTGACGGTCCGATCGCTTCGCCATTACGACCGGTGGCTGCGGACGTCACCCCTCGGTGTGCTGCAGACGTGGCTGACATCCGTGCCGGGCACGATGCTGTATAACCCGCCGGCCTACAAGCTGCACGAAGAGCTGCAAATCCACGCCGAGAACCGGGTGCTCGATATCGGCTGCGGACGTGGGGCGCTGCTGCAGCTGCTGGCGTCACACGTGAAGTTCGACAAGCCGCCGGTGGGCATCGACGTGTCGCGGGCCATGCTGGAGCGCGTACCCGCCGAATCGCCGGCGATCCGGCTGCAGGCGGCGGGCACAAGCCTGCCCCTGGCGGACGGGCTCTTCGATGTGGTGACATGCGGCTACGCCACGTTCGACCTGGACGAGGACGGACTGCTGGAGATGTTCCGGGAGATCCGGCGCGTGCTCACGCCGGGCGGCATTGCGCTGATCTGGGACTTCGCGCCGACAGGCTCTGACAGGCTGAACGCTTTCCATGAGCGGGTCCTGGCGTTGGGCCGTGGCGACGCCAACGTGCGCAACTACACGACGCTGAGCGCATATGCGCTGGAAGCCGGCTTCGAGTGGGTTTCCAACGCCCACCTGCGCCCGTACCTGTTCCCGCCCATCCCGCGCGTCTCGATCATCATCGGCAAGGCGCCTATCGGGTGGACGCCGGAGGGCATGAAGGAAGGCCTGACGCCGGACACGCACGCGACGACGCTCGTCGCGGGTGTGACGCAGGAGACGCCGGCTAACGAGCGGTAGGCGGGCTTGGCGCCCCTCACCCGTGTTGTTGAGCGCTATGCGGCGTCGTCGCACGGTCGAGCGCTCGCCCGCGGGCTTTCCGGGGTATTGAGAACCAATGGCTGCTCAAGGTTGAGGGGTAGCTGATCGATGGCCGCTGAGGCTGACGCTGCACCGGCAACCAGGCTTTCGCTCATGGTTCCCGTGCTATTCCGGAATAGCTCCGCCTCGATTCACGGTCGCGTTGTCAAAGAGTTGCACCACCCAGCCGGGCCCATCCTGCCTGATGACCTCCTCGAACCGGCCGTTGGTGTGCTCAGCGATGATGTTTCGCCAGAAGGCCTGGGCCACCGTGTTGGACTGGTACTCGCCGACTTCCCAGCGACCACGGAATCTCTCAAAACAGTGCATGGCGAGGTACCTACCAGCGCCCGCACGCCGGTACTTTCGCAGCACAAAGAAGTCTTCCATGTGCCACTGCGGCAGTGCTGTGCTTTGTCCGAACGGGCTGCCTTCGGAGACCGTCGCGAAGCCAGCCAAATGCCAGTCCTGGTCGCCGCTACGTGGTTCGACGTCAAAAGCCCGCAGGAGGAAAGTGCGAGGACAAAGCCTGTCCCATTCCGCATCGAAGTCGGCATGATACGGAAAGAGGCCGTCATCCAGAACGACGCCTCCCGCAAATTCGCTGAAGTCGTACTGATAGAGCTGAAGCAAGTTCCTGACCGCCTCCTTTTCTTCCGGTTTGGCGAGATCGATTCGCAACTCGACAGCCAATGTGACCTCCCTGGAAAAGGGTTCATGCATTGTGTTTCAAAAAGAAGGAACCTCGGTCGCAGGCCCCTCAGGTTCCATCAATACGTCTTTTCGAGATCAGATCGCAGCGGTGCTCAGTCTAGATACAGGCCGTTGTCTTCGATGAAGGCGCGGACGGACTCCGGGACGAGGTAGCGGAGGCTGCGGCCAAGGCCAGCGCGGCGGCGCAGGTCGGTAGAGCTGACGTCCATGTAAGGCATGTCGATCCGCTCGATGCGGACCGGGTCGAAAGGGAGGCTCTCGGGGAGCTCTGTGCCCTCACGAGGCGCCACAACGATGGTGGCGTACTGGGGAAAGGCTTCCGGCTCCTTCCAGTGCGGCAGGTCGGCCAGGGCGTCCTCGCCCAGGAGGAGAAAGAGGTCGTCGTCCTCCTCGAGCTCTTCGCGCAGCTCTCGCAGGGTATCGACGGTGTAGGTGGCGCCTTCACGCCGGACCTCGCGGTCGTCCACCTCAAACAGCTCGTTGCCGGCGGCGGCGCGGCGCACCATCTCCAGACGCAGGACGGCGGGCGTGATGCTGCGGTCTGCCTTGCGCCAGGGATCGCCGGCGGGGATGAGCAGCACCTTGTCCAGCACGAGCTGCTCTAGGGCCTGCTCGGCCAGCAGGAGGTGTGCGACGTGGATGGGGTCGAAGGTGCCGCCGAGGACCCCGATCCTCATCCGTGCCACTCCAGGCGCACTCCGCCGACGTGCAGCACGGCGCCGGGTCGAGCGCCGGCGCGTCTGAGGCCGCGTTCAAGGCCCATGCGCTTCAGGCGTTCCTGGAGCTCATCCAGGGCCTCGTAGCCCCCCTCACCGAGCTTCAGGGCATCTTGCTCGGCGCGCTCGCTGTGAATCTCGAACACGCCTTCCTCCACCTCCACGATCTCGAGGCGCTCACGGCCTCGCGGTCGCAGGACCGGGATCTCGGAGGCGACTTCGGCGGGGGACGGCATCGGCGCTGTCTCCTGGATCAGGCGCAGGAGGCGCTGCAGGAGGTCTCGTGTGCCTTCTCCCGTGGCGCCGGAGAGCAAGAGGACCTCTCGACCGGGGAAGGCTTCCCGCAGGGCCTCAGCGCGCTCCCGGGCGTCCGGCAGGTCTACCTTGTTGAGGGCGATGATCTCCGGCTTCTCGACGATGCGGGCATCGTAGAGCTGCATCTCGTGCTGCACGGTCTCGTAGTCAGCCACCGGGTCGTCAGACGACGCATCGAGGACGTGGACGATGACGCGGGTGCGTTCGACGTGACGGAGGAACTGCAGGCCCAGACCGACGCCCTCGTGAGCGCCTTCAATCAGTCCGGGCAAGTCCGCCATGACGAAGGCATTGTTACCCATCTCGACTACACCCAGGACGGGCTCGAGGGTGGTGAAGGGGAAGTCGGCGACATCTGGCACGGCGTTCGAGACCGCGCGCAGGAGGGTCGACTTGCCGGCGTTGGGCAGGCCCACGAGGCCGACGTCCGCCAGTAGCTTGAGCTCCAGCCGCAGCACCAGCTCCTCGCCGGGCAGACCCTTCTCGGCGAAGCCCGGCGCCTGACGTATGGAGTTGGCGAATCGGGAGTTGCCGCGGCCACCGTCACCGCCTTTGACGACGATGACGCGCTCACCGTGCTTGTCGAGGTCCCACGAAGCTTCGTCCGCCTCGATGACGGTACCGACGGGCACTTTGAGGAGCAGGGGCCTGGCGTTGGCGCCGTGTCGCTTCTGGCCCTGACCGGCAACACCGTGCTCCGCTTTGTGGACGCGACGGCGCCGGAAGTGAGCGAGCGTAGTCAGGCCTTCGTCCGCTTCGATGATGACGTCGCCCCCACGTCCACCATCACCTCCGTCCGGACCGCCGAACGGTACGAACTTCTCTCGACGGTAACTAACGGCGCCATTGCCACCATGGCCAGAGATCACGTGTATTTCAGCTGAGATCGATCATGTGATCTCAATTATAGGTTGCCCACCCATTCTCCCCTGGTAGTGATCAGTAGGAGCGGTGATTTCGGTGATTCCGAATCTAAGCAGCTTCGATCGGAATGTGAAGAGCGGCCCGAATTGCGTCAATGTCAGCACGCAGTTCTGGGGATACATTCAGTTCGTGTAGCAGTTGTGAGCAGGCGTGAACAACTGTGGAGTGGTCGCGCTTGTTCATGAGCTGGGCGATGGACGAGTAGGTCATGCAGGCATCGTTGCGCAGCAGGTACATGGCGACGTGCCGGGCGTAGGTGAGGGCGCGAGCGCGCTTCTGGCCGCAGATGTCCGCGGGCGTGAGCTTGAGGTGCTGCGCGACGGCATCGACCAGCTGGGTGGGCGTGAGGTGTCGCTCTTCCTCCGGTGTTACGGAGACGGGCTGGAGCGCCCTGGCAGTGAAGTCGATGGTCAACGGCTCGTGCGAGATACGTGAAAGGGCGCTGACGCGGTTCACGGCGCCTTCCAGGTCGCGGATGCTCGAGCGCACGCGCAGGGCGATGTAGTGCTGCACCTCGTCCGGTAGAACCATGTTCTGGGACCGGGCCTTGAGGTCGATGAAGCGCACGCGGTCCTCGGATGAGGACTCTTCGATCTGGGCAACGAGGCCCCAGCGCAGCATTGTCTTGAAGCGCGTGGCCTCGGCAGACATGGCGGCCTGGTCGCCGGCAACCACGATGCGGCGTCCCTGATCGTGCAGGCCGGCGAGGGTCTGATAGAACTCGTTGAGCGTGGCCTTCTTGCCCATGAGGGCGTGAACGTCATCGACGAGGAGCAGGTCGGGATCGCGATAGCGAGCCCTGAATGCGGCGCCCTGCTTGTTACGGACTGCCGTCGTGAACTCGCTGAGGAACTGCTCGCCGGTGACGAGAAGGACCATATCGCCCATGGCGTACGCCTCGTGCGCGATGGCGTGTAGCAGGTGGGTTTTACCCATGCCGCTGTTGCCGCAGATGAACAGCGGCGAGTACCGGCTGGTGTGGTCCACGGCCAGGTCGCGCGCGGCCGTGAGGGCGAGGCGGTTGAAGTCCGCCTCCATGAAGGACTCGAAAGTGAAGCGCGGGTTCAGTGGCGCCCGCGGGTTCTGGATGAGCTGCGGCTGCAGCGGCGTGTCGCTATCGGCTTTGACGATCTGGTCGGCCGGCTCGAAACGAACCGTGAGACCGGGACCGGCGACGGCCGTGAGGGCCTGACCGATAACGTTCTTCATGCGAGTGGAAAGCCAGTCACAGGCAAGGTCATTGGCGGCGGTGACCACGAGTGTCGTGCCCTCATACCGCTGCCCCACGGTCGAACGCAGCCAGGTGTCGTAATTCTGGCGCGTGACTCGGAGCATGAGTTGACTGAGCGTAGCTTCCCAGATCTGTTGCGCGGTGGCGGGAATCGCAGCAGACAAAGTCACCCCTCCGGTTCCGGCATCCGAAACCAAAACAAACGGAAAAACGAAGACTAGAATGGCCCCGCGTCGCTCTTGCAGGCCCCGTTTCCCAAGAGAGCGGCTAGGACTGAGGGAAGGTAGCACAGGGTTTGCCAAGCGGGTCAAGGCTCTTATGATCAGCAAGCCCCGGATTTGTGTGAATTTTAAGAACACGCCTCCGGGGGTTGAATCCCTGGGGTGTATCGAATCGGATACTCCTATAATTGCTTAACAAAACATGCTGCTAGCCGTCGACATCGGGAACACGCAGATCAAGCTCGGCGCCTTCAAGGACGGGGAGCTGGCGGCGCGCTGGTATATCGCGACGGACAGCTATCGTCTGGCTGATGAGTATGCAGCGCTGGTAAATAACCTCCTAGGTATGGATGGCATCGATAAGTCAGACGTGCACGGCGGCGTGTATGCGACCACCGTGCCGACGCTGGCGCCCGTGTTCGGCGAGATGTTTCGCCGCCACTTCGGCGTGAATGCGCTGCGTGTTGGCGTGGGCGTAAAGACGGGGATGCAGATCAAGTACGAGCCCCGCGAGCTGGGGCCGGACCGCATCGCTGTCGCGCTCGGGGCGCTGCGATTGCACAAGCCGCCGCTGATTGTCGTGTCGCTGGGCACGGGCACGGTGTTCGAGGCCGTGTCGCGCGACCGGGTGTATCTCGGCGGCGCGATTGCGCCC
This sequence comes from uncultured Chloroflexia bacterium, assembly GCA_963731765.1. Taxonomy (GTDB): domain Bacteria; phylum Chloroflexota; class Dehalococcoidia; order DSTF01; family WHTK01; genus WHTK01. The sequence continues at coordinate 144,405 of CAVSWS010000038.1, read as the reverse complement.
GGGATCACGGTGGCGAGCGAAGCGCTGGCCGGCCGGGCCGCAATGCTGAGCAGCGTGGAGCTGGCGCCACCCAAGAAGGCAATCGGTACCAATACGCGAGATGCCATGCAGTCCGGCATCCTCTTCGGCTACGCGGAGCTCATCGAGGGCATGGTGCGGCGGTTCAAGGACGAAATCGGCGCCGACGCCTGGGTGATCGGCACGGGCGGCTGGGCCCAGCTGATGAGCCAGCTGACGCAGTGCTTCGACCAGGTGGACGACAGCGTGTCGCTCTACGGCCTCAAGCACGTTTATGAGCTGAACGAGGAGAGCTGATGCCGTCACCGCTTCAGGGCAAACACGTCGTGCTGGGTGTGTGCGGGAGCATCGCCTGCTACAAGGCGGCCGACCTGGCGAGCAAGCTGGTGCAGTCCGGCGCCATCGTCGATGTGGTGTTGACCGAGAGCGCCCAGCAATTTGTCACGCCGTTCACGTTTCGCTCTCTGACGGGGCGGCAGCCGTACACGAGCATGTTCGAGCCCGTGACGAATACAGGTGAGGAGCACGTGGGCCTGGCACGGCGGGCAGATCTGATGATCGTGGCGCCCGCGACGGCGACGACGATGGCGCGGCTCGCGCACGGTCTGGCCGATGACATGCTCTCGCTGACCGTGCTGGCGACGAAAGCGCCGGTGCTGCTGGCGCCGGCGATGGACTCGCAGATGTGGGAAGCCGCCGCGACGCAGGAGAACGTCGAGACGCTGAGGCGGCGCGGCGTGCAGTTCGTGGGGCCGGAGAGCGGCCGGCTGGCGTCGGGCAACCTGGGCGCCGGCAGGCTATCGGAGCCGCTGACGATAGTGGGCGCGGCGAAGCTGGTGCTGGCGCAGAACGGCGAGCTGGCGGGCCAGCACATCGTGGTGAGCGCCGGTGGCACACGGGAGCCCATCGACCCCGCGCGGGTGATCACGAACCGATCGAGCGGCAAGATGGGGTACGCGCTGGCGGAGGCCGCCCGTGACCGCGGGGCGAAGGTCACGCTGGTCTCAACCGTGGACTCGCTGCCCGTGCCCTACGGTGTCGAGCGGGTGGGGGTTGAGACGGTCGCGGAGATGCGCGAGGCGGTGCTGAAGGCGTGCGAATCGGCTCAGGCGCTGGTGATGGCCGCTGCCGTATCGGACTTTCGGCCTGCGACACCGGCGGAGCACAAGATCAAGAAGGGCGAGGGCGGCGACCTGACGCTGGAGATGGTGGCGAACCCGTCGTTCCTGCCGGAAGTGCCGGAAGGCGTGGTGAAGGTGGCGTTCGCGGCGGAATCGCAGAACGTGATCGAGAACGCGCTGCGCAAACCGCAATCGCACGGACGCCTGGACCTGATCTGCGCCAACGACATCTCGGCCGAGGGCGCAGGGTTCGCGGTGGATACGAACCTCGTGACGCTGCTGGAGCCCGGTCGCGAACCGGAGGTGCTGCCACTGCTGACGAAGTACGAGGTCTCGCTGCGGATCCTCGACCGGCTGCACGCGATCCTCGAAAAGCGGGGCAGTTAGTCACACTCTCATGGCCCCCAATTCACACATCGCCACGTAATCACCAGCGCTTTGGTCACATTGTGATCATGCGATCGAGCACGTCGTCGCGGTTTCGTAAGCTGGGCCTGAGGCCATAAGAGGTATCCGCCGGTACAATTAGCGGGTGACGCTCGAGAAGCTGCGTGGCCGGCTCATGCTATCGATGGCGTTTGGCGTGCTGGTCTTCGTGGGACTGAGCGCCTACGCAGACTTCAGCGCCGTGATCGACGGCCTGGAGCACTTCAAGTGGCTCTACCTGCCATTGATCCTCGGCCTTACCTGCGTGAACTACGCGCTGCGCTTCGTGAAGTGGCAGTTCTACCTCAAAACGATCGAGGTGGAGGGCCTGGCGCCGCGCGATAGCGCGCTGGTCTATTACGCCGGTCTGGGCATGGTGGTGACGCCGGGCAAGGTGGGCGAGTGGCTGAAGTGCTACCTGCTACGAGAGCTGCACGGCACGCCCTTCAGCCGGTCGGCGCCGATCGTGATTGCGGAGCGCCTGACGGACAGTCTGGGCCTGGTGATTCTCGGTGCCGCGGGGCTGGTCGTGTTCGGCAGCGCGTGGCCGGCGTTCGTGGTGATCATCGTCGGTGCGGTTGCGCTGGTCGTTCTGGCGCGGCACCAACCGCTGGCTTACTGGGTGCTCGGCAAGCTGGAGAAGCTGCCGCTGGTGTCGCGGTTCGCGCAGCACGCCGAGGAGTTCTACAAGAGCAGCTACGTCCTGCTTTCGCCGCGCGTCCTGGGTTCGATGACGCTGCTGAGCGTTGTGTCGTGGGGTTTCGAGGTACTGGCGTTCTACGTCACCCTGCTCGGTGTCGGCGTCGATGGTGGCGCCGACCTGCTGTTGAAGGCGTCGTTCATCATGCCGGCCGCGACCCTGGCGAGCGCGCTGTTGCTGACGCCGGGCGGTCTGGGCGTGGCCGAGGGCGGCATCACCGGGCTGTCGCAGGTGCTGCTCGACCTGCCGAAGTCGCAGGCAGCGGTCGCGACGCTGGTGATCCGGTTCTGCACGCTATGGTTCGGTGTGATCGTGGGCTTCGTGGCGCTGGGGCTGGTGAGCCGTCTGCTCCGCCGCCGGGGCAAGTCGCTGGAAGAAGCGACTGAAGGACTGCTGGCGGAGGAGGGCAGCCCGTAGTGACCAACCCGGTCACACGTGTGCTGCCGCGAGACCCGGCGAGCCGGGCGGCAAGCTTCTCCGTGATGCTGAATGCCATCTCCATGGTGGTGAAGCTGACGATCGGCGTGATCTCCGGCAGCGTCGCGGTGCTCTCCGATGGTATCGACAGCCTGGAGGACTTCATCGCCTCCGGCATCGCGCTGGTCAGCGTGCGATACGGCGCCAAGCCGCCCGACGCGGGTCACCCCTATGGCCACGGCGGCGCCGAGACGATCGCGGCGACGATCCAGGCGTGCCTCATCGGTGGCGGCGGGATCTTCATCCTCTTCAACTCGGTCAGGCGCATCGTGAACCCGCCCGACTCAATCGATACGGGCCCGGCGATCATCGTGATGCTGCTCGCCGCCGCTGCGAACTTTGCGCTGGTGCAGTACACGAGCCGGGTCGCACGCCAGACGAACTCTCCGGCGATCCGGTCCGAAGCTCGCCACCTGATGACGAACGTGATCCAGGCCGCGGCGGTGACGCTCGGCCTCGTAGTCGTGCTAATCACGGGTGAGGTGGTGCTGGACGGCGTGATCGCCTTTGCGCTGGGCTGCTACTTGCTGTGGATCTCGGCGGGAATCTTCCGGACCTCGATTGGGGAGGTGCTCGAAACCAGTCTGGAGCCGGCAGAAGTGTCGAAGCTGGAGTCGGTCATCGGCGAGGTGACCGGTGGCCAGAACGGCATCCACCAACTCCGTAGCCGTCGCGTCGGCCAGGTACGGCAGATCGACTTCCATATGACGTTTCCGAACAAGACTACCGTTAGCGAAGCGCACACAGTGACGGAGGAGGTTGAGCGGCGAGTGGAGGCAATGTGGCCCGGCAGCATCGTCACCGTGCATGCCGACCCTGAGACTGAGGCGCCGAGGCAGCCTCCGCTATAATCCGGATCGCATGAAGAAGCGCTACAAGCGCATCGTCGCCAAACTCGGAACCAACCTGATCACGAGTGAGGACCGTCTCGATATGGAGACGCTGGGCCGGCTCGTGGCGCAGGTGGCGCAGCTGCGTCGCAGCGGGGTCGAGGTGATCGTGGTCACCTCGGGCGCTGTCGCCGCCGGGCGCTCCCGACTGGGCGTGACACGCCGTCGCCGCCGCGACATCCCGTACCGCCAGGTGCTTGCGGCCGTGGGCCAGGGCCAGCTCATGGAGGCGTACGACCACCTGTTCGCTCAGCACGACATTGTGGTGGCGCAGGCGCTGCTGACGCGGCGGGATCTTTCGGACCGCATGAGCTACCTCAATGCGCGCAACACCCTGCTGGCGCTGCTGAGCTACAAGGTGGTGCCGATCGTGAACGAGAACGATGCCGTTGCCGTCGAGGAGCTGGCGGAGAGCCGTATCGGCGAGAACGACACGCTGGGGGCGCTGACGGCAAACCTCGTGGACGCCGACCTGCTCGTCATGCTGATGACACGCGAGGGGCTGTACACGGCGGACCCCTCGATCGACCCCGAGGCTACGCTGATCCGGCGCGTCGACACGATCGACCAGTCGGTCGAGGCCTACGCCGGCAGGCCTGAGACCGGCGGGTCCGGCGGCATGATCACGAAGCTGCAGGCGGCGCGCCTTGCGACCTCGAGCGGCACGGACGTCGTGATCGCGAGCGGGCGAGAGCCGGATGTACTGCCGCGCCTCGTGGCGGGTGAGCAGCTGGGCACGTTCTTCCCGACCACGGGCAACCGGCTGGAGAGCCGCAAGCGCTGGATCCTCTCGGGGCTATCGATCCGGGGCAGCCTGGTGGTGGACGACGGCGCGGAGCAGGCGCTGCGGGAGCGCAACACGAGCCTGCTGCCCGCCGGCGTGAAGGAGGTGTGCGGCAGCTTCGAGCGCGGCGACACCATCGAGGTGGTGACGATGTCCGGCAAGCGCCTCGCGAGCGGTATCGCGAACTACGGGTCGGCCGAGCTCGACCTGATCAAAGGGGCAAGGTCGAGCCAGATCGTGTCGCTGCTGGGCTACGACTATGGAGCCGAGGCGGTGCACCGGGATAATCTGGTGGTCACGTAAACTAGAATCGAGTTTGCATGTCGGAAGGCAGAAGAGCTCGGGATCTACCGGCGCCGCGAGTGATCCGCGCCTTTGAGAAACTCGGCTTCGCTGTCGATCGCATAACCGGAAGTCACCACATCATGCTTCACCCCGACGGCCGTAGAATTTCGATTCCTCGCCACCGAACCGTGAAGACAGGGTTGCTTCTCAACCAGTTGAAACGTACAGGCATCACCTGGGAGGAGTTTCGAGACGAGTTATGAGCACGCGTGACTACCTGATCATCGTGTACCCCGACGAAGACGGCGGTTTTTGGACCGAAGTACCGGCTTTGCCCGGCTGCGGCTCACAGGGGGAGAGCGTTGATGAAGCAGTGGAGATGACAAAAGACGCCATAGAAGGCTTCCTGGCCTCGATGCGGGAACATGGTGAGACGCCGCCGGAAGAACGAACTCTCGCCGTCAAAGTCACAGTCGCGGCCTAGGAGCTACACATGGAGATAGATAAGACGCTGCTGGCGCAGGCGAAGGCCGCGAAGGCGGCGGCGCGCAAGCTGCCGAGCCTTTCGACCGTGGTAAAGAACGCGGCGCTGGAGAACATCGCCGTGAAGCTGCTCGAGCGGCAGGACGAGATCCTGGCGGCGAACGCCGAGGACGTCGAACGTGCGTCAGCGAACGGGCTGGCGGAGGCGCCGCTGAACCGCCTGCGTCTGACGCCGAACAAGCTGGAGGGCATCGCTTCGGATGTGCGAACGGTCGCGCGTCTGGAGGACCCGGTGGGCGAGGTGATCGACGGGCGGCGCCTGCCGAACGGCCTGCTGGTGAGCCGTCGGAGGGTACCCCTGGGCGTGCTGGCGGCGGTGTTCGAGAGCCGGCCCAACGTGACGATCGATATCGCATCGCTGTGCTTGAAGTCCGGCAACGCGTGCGTGATCCGGGGTGGCAGCGAGGCGATCCGGTCGAACACGGTACTGGCACGGGTGGCACGCGAAGCTGAGGAAGAGGCCGGTGTGCCGGCAGGCGCCCTGCAGCTGATCGAGAACACGGACCGCGCGCTCGTCGGTCAGATGCTCTCGCTGCGGGAGTACATCGACATCGTGGTGCCGCGCGGCGGGGCAGAGCTGATCCGCTTCGTAGCGGAGAACGCGCGCATGCCGGTGCTGACGGGTGGTGTCGGCGTCTGCCATACCTACGTCGACGCTATGGCGGACCTGGACAAGGCGGTCGGCATCGCGCTGAACGCGAAGACGCGCAACTGGTCGATCTGCAATGCCCTGGACACGCTGCTGGTGCACGCCGACGTGGCGGTGGGGTTCCTGCCCCAGATCGGGCGAGCGTGGTCGGATAAGGGCGTGGAGATCCGTTGCGACGAGCGGGCACTCGCCGCGCTGCGCGAGGTTGGTGACGGGATTAACGCCGTCGCCGCAACGCCTGAGGATTTCGGCTACGAGTTCCTGGCGGCGGTCGCGGCGGTGCGTGTGGTGGACTCGCTGGACGAGGCGTTGGACCACATCGCGCAGTACGGCACCGGGCACTCCGAAGCCATCGTCACGGAGGACGTGAGCGCCGCGAAGCGCTTCACGGACGAGGTCGACACGGCGGTGTGCTACGTGAACGCCTCGACGCAGTTCACGGACGGGGCGCAGTTCGGCCTCGGCGCCGAGATCATCGACTCGACGCAGAAAACTATCGCCCGCGGTCCGGTAGGCCTGCGGGAGATCACGACGTACAAGTGGATCGTGCAGGGCGAGGGTCAGACCCGACCGTAAGGCCCACACTGCCTGATCCACTAGACTAGGGATAAATTGCTGAAGTTCAGAGGAAGCAGGCTGACCAATGCCCGGATATAGCTTCGAGCGCGAGGTGCGCACGCCCCAGTCTGAGACGTTCGTGATCGAGTCCGAGGGCGACGAGATCGGGCGGGTTGACCTGCACTACTCCGGCGCGACGTGTTACGCGACGCTGCTGGTACCGACCGACTTCGACGACGACTCCATCGAGTCGCTAATCGGCGAGATCGATGAGCGCCTGGTCATGAGCTGGGAGCCGCTGCGGGACGACTTCATCGTCACGGTTTGGGCCGGCCGCGAGGTCGGTGTGTTCTCCGAGACGGGGGACGATGACGACGATGATGATGATGAGGACGAGGACGACGACCTCGAGAGCACAAACGGCAACCGGTAGATCCTCAGGTCTCACTAACGAGCGTAATCGCGGCGGGCTCCTTGTTGGTGGCCCGCCTTTTATATGGCCGGGAGTGAGACTCCCTTCGCCCTTGCTGATACGTTTCTAGAAGAGTCTTGTCTTTCCTGAAGAGACTGAACGGACTTTCAGCTAATCGATACGCAGGCGATCCGTGAGTGCGGCCTTGGTCGCGGTCCACTCCGAATCCAGGATCGAATAGAAGGCGCTGTCGCGTATCTCGCCGTCATAGCCCGCGCTGGCGGCACGAAGTACGCCATCGAAGTGGGCTCCGAGGCGTTCGATGGCAGACCGGGACCGCACGTTTCGCGCATCGGTACTGATCCTGACGCGGTGGACCTGCCAGTCTTCGAATGCGTATGTGAGCATCAGAAGCTTGGCTTCGGTGTTGATGCCGGTGCGCTGTGCCCACGGAGCCAGCCACGTATAGCCGATCTCGGCGGCATCGGGCCGGTCAGTGCCACGCTGGTGGGGGTTGCCGTCTTCCCATCGCCAGTACTGGATATCGAAGAAGCGAGTTGACCCTGCGGTAGTCCCGGTGCGCCGGTCGATAGTCGCGAATGGTACCGCGGTGCCGGCATCGCGGGCCGCGAGCGCCTCGGAGACATACTGGTGCATCGAAGCTTCGTCGGCGGGAACCTGCGTGTAGCGATAAGTGCCTCGTTCGGCGGTGGCAGCCGCCAGCAGGGCCCGTGCGTGCTCGAATGTCAGGGGCTCAAGCCGCACGATGTGACCTTCGAGAGTTGGTGACTGGAGCACGGATTGAGTCTAGGCGATGAACGACTCAGTAACTGCTGCCTCTAAGGACAGGCGTTGAGGCTCTCTGCCGTGGCGCAGCTACCCCGTGGGCCCTGTGCCGCCGACGGGCCGCCGCGTTTCGACCAGGAACGGGATGGTCACTTCAGTGTCTGAGGAGCGGGCGATCAGGTTGTAGCGGCCGGTCGCCAGTGTCTCGCCGCCCGCAGTGGTCTCGAGGCGGAAGCGGGCCGAGAAGGAGCCGTCGAGGCCGGCAGTGACGGTCTCATAGGCCTTGCCCGTGGCGCCCGGCTTAAGGTCGCCGGTGAGGTCGATGCTGACGCCGGGAGCCCATCCGCTGCCGGTGACAGTTACTTCGGTGCCGGGAGGGCCGGCCTTGGGGTCAATGGCGGCCTGAGGGCCGGTGGGCGTGTTGGTCGGCGCCGCGCTGATCGAAGGCGCTTTCGTAGCCGTGGCAGGGGCGTCGCTGCCACCGCCACAGGACACCGCGAACACGGCGAGGATGGCGCCAAGCAGAAGGAGAATTCTGGTTACCATGCTTCGATCTTGCCTTGGACGGCCTGGAAAAGTCGAGACGCCTGCGACTCGGTGAGAACGGCCTGGAGGGTTCCGAGCCTCAGGCGCACGAAGCTCAGGGCGGTCTCGCGGTCGAGGACGTCGTCGCTGGCGGCAGCTTCAGCAACAAGGCCGTCGACAAGCAGCTCAAAGCTGGCGTCGACGGCCTCGTGTAGCGCGTCTTGCGATGCGTAGCGCAACGACTCATCTCGAAGCAATCGAGCGAGCTGGGTTTGCGCTTCAGGGTCGGTGGCCATCAGCGGCCGGCCGAGTGATTAGCTGGGCCGGGGGGCGGTGCCGCGAACCTTGTTGTAGCAGGAGCTGCAGTAAACAGGACGGTCGCCGCGCGGGATGAAGGGGACCTCTGTCATGATGCCACATTCGGCACAGGCGGCCGGGTGCATCTGTCGAGGAGTCTTGCCACCGAAGCTTGCGAAGGTGCCGTATCGCACGTAGCCCTCTTCGGGCTCAACGGCGCGGGCAGTGCGTCGCGCAGTGCGACAACGCGGGCAGCGCGCGGGCTCATTCTGCAGCCCTTTGGTGGCATAAAACTCCTGTTCGCCTGCTGTAAAAATGAAGCCATTTCCACAGTCCTTGCAGGCGATTTCTTTGTCAACGTAGGCCAATGCGGTACAACCTCCCTTGCTTCGGCCACTTCTGAGCGGTCGAGCAAACCTCGCGAATCTTACGGCTGGACACGGTCTGGGGCAAGCGCCCGGAGATACTGGTAATGCAGCATCTAGGTGTCAAATGACTTTCGGCAATTTCTGGACGCTAGAATAGTGAGTAATGCCTGAAGTTCCGGACCTGGAAGCCATTCGTAAGTACTTCAACCGGACCATTTCCGGTCGGACGGTCGAACGTGTCGATACGTACATCCCCGTCCCTATAAGGGTACCACGTGAGGAATTCGTTCGCTTGCTCACCGGCGACACGCTGGGTGAGGTGCACCGGCACGGCAAATTCCTCCTGTTCACGCTCGCGAGCGGCCGGGTGCTGATCGTGAACCCGATGCTGACGGGTCGATTCGGTGTCGTGGAGCCGAAGACGAAGCGCCACGCCCGCACGATCTTTGTCCTGGGCCTCGATAACGGGATGGAACTGCGCTACGTCGACCAGCGTTTGATGGGCCGGGTTTATCTGGTTGAAGCAGACCAGATCGAGTCCGTGCCGCAGTTCGCGGAGATGGGGCCGGACGTGCTTTCGCCGGCGCTAACTGAGGACGTGTTTCGCGAGCGATTGCGCAAGTACACGGGACAGATCAAGAGCGTGCTGGTGAACCACAAGTTTGTGGCCGGGATTGGCAACGCTTATTCGGACGAGATTCTCTGGGAAGCGCGCATACATCCTTACAAGAAACGCAGCCAGATGACGGACGAAGAGATCACGCGTCTCTATCACGCAACGCGCGATGTGCTGGAGTGGGCCGAGCCGATCGTGGCGGAGAAGATGTCCGAGTCGCTGGACTACAGCGAGTGGCGCGACCACTTGCGCGTGCATCGCCGGGGCGGCCAACCGTGTCCCCGTTGCGGTACGACGATCAGCGAGATCACGGCAGGACAGCGCATCACGAGCTTCTGCCGTCACTGCCAGCCAGAAGTGCCTCGAGGCAGCTAGGGCTAGAAGACCGGCAGCCCGCGGCACCGTCTGTGCAGCGTTATGTCAGTTTGGGGCCTAGAAGGCGTCGATGGCGGTCCTGAACTCGTCGGGCAGGATGTATTTCAAGAGCGGCAGGAAGTTCAGGAAGAACGGCGCGAAGGCAGAATTCTCGACATCGTCCACCAGGTGGAGGGACGGGAACGTGATGGCGACGATGAGGGCGATCTCGATGAAGATGAAAGCCTTGAGCAGGCCGATGAAGGCGCCGCCGATCGAGTCGAACAGGCCGAGCATGAGGAGCTGAGCGGCCTGCTTGAGGAAGATGGCAAACAGCTGCGACGCGAGAATGACGGCGCCAAAGATGATGGCAAATGAGATGATGCGCGCCGTTTGCTCGTTATCGACGGCGACGAGGACGTCTTTGGCAAGGTTGAGGTAGAGGAGTCCGGCAAGGGCGACCGCGAGGATGGCGCCAATGATGGTGACGACTTCCCGGATCATACCGGCGTTAAACGCCGAATACGTAAACCAGAGAATACTGAGGACGATAACTGCGTCGACCCAGTTCAAGCGGGGAGGACCTCTCTTGTCCTAGCCATGACATTCTTATCGGTAACCAGACGCTCGAAGCGTACTGGCTGTTCCGCCCGCCTCGGGGAGTTTAACACAGGTTTCCGGGCAGTCGGCGAAGGTATCATTCAATCACAGGGTTGGCACTAGAGTTGGGGGTGACCCCGTTAACGACAAGCTGAAACTCCTGCTGGAAGGCGTGGCAAGCGGCAGCATCGATATCGAGACTGCGCTGGCGAGCCTGCGGCATCTGCCCTACGAGGACCTCGACTTCGCCAAGATCGACCATCACCGCGAGCTGCGCGATGGCATGCCGGAGGTGATCCTGGGTCTGGGCAAGACGCCGGACCAGGTCGCCGCGATCGGCGAGAAGCTGGTCGAGCGTAGCGGGCGGTTGCTGGTGACGCGCCTGGAGCCGGAGGGCTTCCGGGCTTTGAAGGCGGTGGTGCCGGACGCGCAGTACCACGAGATGGCGCGAGTGGCGACGGTGGACCGAGAGCCGCGGCCCCTGCTGGACGGCGTGCTGGTGGTCTGTGCCGGTACGTCCGATCTCAACGTGGCGCAAGAGGCCGCCTTGACGGCTCGCATGCTCGGTAGCGCGGCGCCCGTGCTCTCCGACGTGGGCGTTGCGGGTATCCATCGCCTGTTCGACAACATGGAGGCGATTGCGAAGGCGAACGCCCTGGTCGTCGTAGCCGGGATGGAGGGCGCGCTGCCCAGCGTCATCGCCGGCCTGGTGGCGTCGCCGGTGATCGCCGTGCCGACGTCGATCGGCTACGGGGCGAGCTTCCAGGGCCTGGCGCCACTGCTCTCGATGCTGAATAGCTGCGCGGCCGGAGTATCTGTGGTGAACATCGATAACGGGTTCGGTGCCGGCTACGTGGCGGCGCAGATCAATGCGCTGGTGCACCGCGAGCGCCACGATTAGTTCCACGATGCCCTCTTACTCCGGCGTGAGGATCGAGACAGAGCGCCTGTTCCTGCTGTCTACGCACGAAGGCTACGCGGAGGATGTTTTCGAGAGCTTTACGCCAGAGATAACGACCTATATGTTCCCGGCACCGGCGAAGGCCATCGAAGAGACGCTCGACTTTCTGAGAGGTGCTCGCGAATCGAATGAAGCAGGGACGCATCTGCAGGTTGTGATTCTGCACGGTGAATCGCGCGAGTTCATTGGGCACGGCGGGTTGCACCACATCGACACGCCCACACCTGAGATCGGCATCTGGATCAAGAAGGCGGCGCATCGCAACGGCTACGGTCTGGAGGCAGTAACCGGCCTCGTCGATTGGGCGCTGGCCAACCTCAGCTTCGACTACCTGATCTACCCAGTCGACCGTCGCAATGCTCCCAGCCGGCGTATCCCGGAGGCCCTGGGAGGCAAGGTCGCGCGGGAGTACTGGCAGACGAACGCTTCTGGCGACGAACTCGATCTGCTGGAATACCGTATCGAGGCGGAGGCCCTGACAGCACGGCGGAGGGAGAACTCATGACGCGGGTGGCCTACTTCGACTGCTTTTCCGGGGCGAGCGGGGACATGATCCTCGGCGCGATGCTGGACGCCGGGCTGGATTTCGAGGCGCTTCAGGCCGAAGTCGGGAAGCTGGGGCTACCGCCGGGGGCGTTCCGGCTCGAAGCTGAGGCCGGTGCAGCGGGCGGGGTTCGCGGCGACGAAGCTGGACGTGATCGTCGAGGAGGCGCCGCGGCATCGGTCCCTGGGCGAGGTGCTCGAGATCATCCGGGCATCTGCGCTGCCTGCGAGCGATATCGAGCGCGTGGTGGGCGTGTTTCAGGCGCTGGGTGAGGTCGAGGCGAAGGTGCACGGCAGCAGCGTCGAGGAGGTCGAGCTGCACGAGGTCGGCGCCGTCGATGCGATGGTGGACGTGACGGGCTGCATTGTGGGGCTGCGACTGCTGGGCATCGAAGCGGTGTACGCGTCGCCGTTGCCGTTGGGGCACGGCGAGGGTCGCGGGTCGCATGGGACGCTGCCGTTGCCGGCGCCCGCGACGCTGGAGCTGATCGCGCGTGCCGGGGCGCCGATCGTGGAGGGCGAGGGACCGCGGGGCGAGATGGTGACGCCGACCGGCGCCGCGCTGCTGACGACGCTGGGGCGCTTCGAACGCCCGGCGATGCGGGTCGAAAAGGTCGGCTACGGCGCGGGAGGGCGCGATCCGGAGGGCCGGCCGAACGTGCTGCGCCTGTGGCTGGGCGAGACGGAGCCGGCCGGCAAGCGCATGCGGCTGATCGAGACGAACATCGATGACATGACGGCGGAGCTGCTGGCGTACACGCAGGAAACGCTGATGGCGGCGGGCGCGGCGGACGTCTGGTTCACGCCGATCCAGATGAAGAAGAGCCGTCCGGCCACGATGCTCTCGGTATTGTGCCAGGAGGCGATGGAGTCCAGCCTCGTCGCGCTGCTGCTACGCGAGACGAGCACGCTGGGCGTCCGCGTGCGCGATGTGTCCCGTTATGAGGCCGAGCGCGAGGTGTTCGAGTTCGAATCGAGCCTGGGCCGGGCGGCCGTGAAGCTGAAGCGCCTGCCGGGCGAGCGTCCGCGGGTGGCGCCGGAGTACGAGGTGTGCCGCCGCATCGCTCAGGAGCGGGGCCTGCCGCTGTCGGAGGTGTACCGCATCGTGGCGGCGGAGGCTGAGGCGCTGCTCAACTGACAACCTGGGCGCCGTAGCAGGTGCCACGTTTGCCACGCGCTCAAGGCTCGTATGCGCATTGCCAAACGTTAATACCGTCGCAATCGCCCAGAGCGGGGCTTACGTAAGGGTAAAGTTGATTCCGATCCGGCGCCGACATACGATCAACGTAATGGAGCGTACCCGTCCCACTGAAACCGTCGAAGACTACTTGCAGCTGATCTACACGATGAAGCGCGAGGGCTCGCCGGTGATTGCGGCGCGTGTGAAGGAGCGCAAGGGCGTCTCGGCGCCGACGGCGTGGGCGACGCTGAAGCGTATGGAGCGCGATGGTCTGGTGGAGCTTTCCGCTACCCACCACATCGAGTTGAGCCCCAAGGGCCAGGAGATGGCGGAATCGATCATTCGCCGCCATATGCTGGCCGAGCGCCTGCTGACCGACATCCTGAAACTCGACTGGGCGGACGTGCACGACGAGGCGCACAAGATGGAGCACGCCATCTCGCCCCTGATCGAACGCCAGATCCTCTCGCTGCTGGAGAACCCGGAGACCTGCCCGCACGGCAACCCGATCCCGGGTCTGTGGCGCGAAGGCAAGCCTGTGAGCCGGCCGCTGCGCGAGTGCGCGGAAGGCTCCGTCGTGGTCGTGAACAACATCGCGGAGCACGCCGAGGACGACGCGGCCCTGATGCACTACCTGCAGCGCAGCAGCCTGATCCCGGGCAAGCGGTTGCACATCGATGAAGTCGCGTTGTCCAACGGCACGATGACGGTGACAATCCTGGATGAGAACCGCAACGTCGCCGTCGGCCTCTCGACCGCCGATCTGATCATGGTGCGCGAAGAGGCGTAAGCGCCCTCGTGTACACCTTCGCTCTCGAATCGCCGATTGGCCTGTTGCTTGCCTGCGTAACCGATCAAGGCCTGCGCCGACTGCATACGCTGTCGTCCCAGCGGGACATGGACGGTGCGAGTGTGGCAGCCGTGGCCGGCGCCGAGAACGACGGTCCGCGTTCGCCTAACGAAGAAGCCTTGGCCGAGGCGGTGCAGACGCAGCTCCAGGAGTATTTCGAAGGCACGCGCAGGGACTTCGACCTGCCGCTGGACCTCGATTCCGGCAGCGCCTTTCAGCGCCGGGTTTGGGATACGATCGCGCGCATTCCCTACGGTGAGGTCGCGAGCTACGCGGAGGTAGCGCAGGCCGCGGGGGCGCCGGGCGCGTTTCGGGCTGCCGGTACCGCGTGCGGCGCGAACCCCGTCGCGCTGGTGACGCCGTGTCATCGCGTCGTTGCTTCGGGGAACCGGCTGGGTGGCTACGGTCTCGGCATCGAAAACAAGGTGTGGCTGCTGCGCCTGGAGGGTATCGGCACGACGGGCTCCAGGCCGGACTCGAAGGTGTTCAAGCTGGAGGACGCGCGGGTTGGGCGCTGAGGCCATCTGTAGCGTTCGGTATGCCGGTCAGGTGTCCGAAGGCAAGGCGCTGCTGGAGACCACCGAGGTGATCTTCCGCGGCGGTGACTTCCGGTTGCGCATCCCTTTCGCCGAGATGACGTCGATTGCGGCCGAGGACGGCGAGCTCAGGCTGGGCTACGGTGGTGACGTCGCGGTCTTCGAGTTGGGTCGCGACGCGTCGAAGTGGGCGGAAAAGATTCGCAACCCGCGCGGCCTGATCGAGAAGCTCGGCGTGAAGCCAGGCATGCGAATCGTGGTGCTGGGCATCGAGGACAGCGAGTTTCTTTCGGAATTGAGCCGGCGCTTCGGTGCGCCGGAAGGGGACACCGGCAACGCGGATGCCGACCTCGTGTTCTACGAGGCGGACCGAATGGACGACCTGGCGCAACTGCCGGCACTGCGACGTGCGATCAAGCCGGCCGGTGCCGTGTGGGTGGTTTCGCCGAAGGGCAAAGCGGCGCTGGAAGTGCCGGAGACGGAGCGCGTGCGCGATGTCGACGTTATGGCGGCGGCGCGTGAGGCGGGACTCGTGGACACCAAAGTCGTGTCGTTTTCCGCGACGCGCACGGCGTTGAAACTCGTGATCCCGAAGGCGCAGCGGGTGTCAGCTTGAGCTAGAAGCTGCGAGCTTCGAGCCAGGCGGATCTAGTGCGCTCGGCGTTGGGATGGTCTTGCGGGTGGGGCGACTGAAGTGCCCCAGCATGCTCGGACACCCCAGCGGACCGTTGGCGGCCTCGGGCCTGGCGCGGCGATCTACACCACTATCATCACCACGGCGATGACGATGACCGCGATGGTCATGACGAGCAGACCGAAGATCATGCCTTCGAGTCGCTGTTTCGGCGTCTGGCCATGTTTGGCTTCGAGTTCCGGATCGGACATAGGCGGGGGCAGGTTCAGATTCATCTGCTGTGGTTTCCGGTCATCACGTCCGCCTCTCGCGACTGGGCCGCCAGCTAGAGGAAATGGCCCACGATGGATGCGATTACAAGTAGCAGGATGGCAACGGCGAGACCTGCGAATGCCACCCGGGAGCGCTCGAGAATGCTCGGCTGCTCGTGGTAACGGGCTGCAAGCTCGGGGTCTTCGTGATGCCGGGGGCCGCCGGGTGGGATGAACATGGATCCAGCCTACACCTGCGTGTCCAGCAGCGCCGACACGAGGCTATCGGATCAGGGCAACGACGAGGGCGGCGCCGCCGAGGACGAGCACGACTGCAACGATGCTCATAACGAAGGTACCGGCCATTTCGCGCAGCGTGCGCTTGCCGGCGTACCTCCCCTCCAGCTCCGGATCGGGGAAGGGCGGCGGCATCGCCATGATGGTGCCTCCTAGACCAGGATCTCCTTGTAGCTCTTCATGAGCTTCTGCACCTTGGGGTCGATGATCACGGTGCAGTAGGGGTAGCTCTGGTTGCGGTTGTAGAAGTTCTGGTGGTAGTCCTCGGCCTCGTAAAAGGTGTCGAAGGGCGTCACCTCGGTAACGACGGGGCTGGAGTAGGCGCCTGATTCGTTCACCGAGGCGATGGCTTTTTCAGCGGCCGCCTTCTGTGCCTCGTCGTGGTAGAAGACGGCGGAGCGGTACTGAGTGCCGACGTCGTGGCCCTGGCGGTTGAGGGTAGTCGGGTCGTGGGTGGCGAAGAAGACGTCCAGCAGCTGCTCGAAAGTGATCTGGGTGGGGTCGAAGGTGACCTGGATTGCCTCGGCGTGGCCAGTGGCGCCGGTGCAGACGGCTTCGTAGCTGGGATTGGCGACGCGACCGCCGGTGTAGCCGGGCATGACGCTCTTGACGCCGCGGAGGCGCTGGAAGACGGCTTCGGTGCACCAGAAGCAGCCGCCGGCAAAGGTGGCGGTCTGCGTGTTTTCTTCGGTCATCGCTCGCTCCTTCTGCTAGAGAACACAGGGAGTATCGCCCCACGGTGTCGAATAGCCAAGCGTCTGCGGTGCGTGAGGGCGCAGGTCAGCAAGCGCGGTCGAGCACGGTCGCGTCGTTGAGCACCTCACGCAGGGCTCGGCGGGCGCGGAAAATGCGCGACTTCACGGTGCCGACAGAGATGTCGCAGGTATGCGCTATCTCAAGGTAGCTCCAGCCTTCGACGTCCGAAAGGACGACGGCGATGCGCTGCGACCACGGCAGCTGCAGCAGGGCCCGGTTCAACACCTCCTGGGTCTCGGAGGTCAGCGTGCGTGATTCGGGCGTGGGCTCCGGAGCGATGACGTACCAAACGTCTTCGCCGGAAGGGCTGTCCATCGCGGTCGCCGGGTGGCGCGAACGCCAGCGCAGCTCATCGAGGCACTTGTTGGTCGCGACCTTGAGCAGCCAGGCGCGGTTCGGCTGGAGCCGGCTGCGATACCGCCAGGCGGCAACGAAGGTCTCCTGGCAGGCGTCCTCAGCGGCAAAACGGTCCTTGAGCAATCGCAGGCAGACCGTCAGCACGATGCTGCTGTACGCCATGACGAACTGCTCGAAGTGAGACGGGTTCGTGAGGTCGGATGCGGACCGCGTCGGTGAGGCGTGGAGCGCGTACGAGTTAGCCATCCTCACAAGGATAAGGGATGCGACGCGCGAATTACCCTAGCCGATCCTCATCATTTTGGCGGAAGTTTTCCAAGAGCACTCAGGGATTACCTGCGGGCCTTACAGCCAGAACTTCCACCACCAGCGAAAGTGCTGCTTCATGATGTAGCCGGACAGCTCATAGATGCCTGCGGTGGCTATGGCGCCGCCGGCGTTGGTCATGACGACGTAGGCGAAGTCGTCCTCCGGCACGATGATCGTGTGGCAGTAGAAGGTGCCTGCGGAGCCTTCGATCTGGGAGACGGGCTTGTCGTAGTAGGTCGCGTTGGTGACGCCCAGGCTGTAGCCACGTTCGGCGTGATGGATGTGGCGCATCGTTGCGGCGGTGACGTAGCCATCGATGCCCTGTAGCCCGCGCAGGTGCTGCTGAACGTATCGAGCGTAGTGCAGGGGCCGCATGCTGATGTCGCCTGCGGGCGCGAGGATGTTGGAGATGGCGTAGGGGTCACCCGGCGAATAGAACCGCAGCTTGCCACCATCGGCAAGGCTGTGACCCCAGGGATGCAGCTCGGGCTCCTCCAGGTTGGGCCAGCCGAAGCGCACGTCCAGGCCGTAGCCATCGACGAGGGTCTGGAGCATCATCGTCTCCCAGTCGTAGCCGGACGCTTGCTCCAGCATGAGGGCGGCGAGCGTGTAAGAGGCGTTCGAGTAGTGGTGGGCGAAGCGCCCGTCCGCGAACTGCGGCACCACGGGGTCGAGGGAGACGAGGTAGCGCGCGAACTCCATGCGGACGTCCGGCAGCAGCGGGTTGAGCTCCGGGAACTGCTCCGCAGGCGAGGTGTAGGCGGCGATGCCGGCGCGGCAGGTGAGCAGGTCGTTCAGGGTGACCCCGGCGTAGGCGGTGTCGGCTTTGGCTTCGAGCTGCGGTATGACGTCGAAGAGGCGGGTGTGCCAGTCGATCTTGCCGGTCTCGACGAGCTTGCCTGCCATGACGGCGAGGACGGATTTGCCGCAGGAGCCGATGTGGAAGAAGTCGTCCAGCGTCGCCATGTTGTCGGTGCCCTGGACGCGCCTGCCCAGGACCTCGGCGGAGAGGATCTGGTTGGCGTTCAGAGTGATGACGGCCAGGGCCGGCAGGCCGTACTTGCTCGCGACCTCGCGAGCCTTTTCGGAGTAGCGCTGAGTTTCCGGCTTCTGAATCACGAGTTGCCGTTGCTGTTGCTGCTGTTGGGCCAGAGGCTGAGTGACTTGAGGCTGGCGTATCGCCGGTCGCCAATGACGATGTGGTCCAGCAACTCGATATCGAGGTGCTGGCCGGCGGTAACGAGGCCGCGGGTAAGCGCGACGTCATCCGGCGAGGGCGTTGGGTCGCCTGAAGGGTGGTTGTGCACGACGATGATCGAGCGCGCGTTCTGGCGGATAGCCTCTCGAAACACCTCCGCGGGGCGCACGATCGCGGAGCTCACGTTGCCGACGTAGAGCTCGTGCATGGAGAGGACCTGGTTGCGCGTGTTCACGAGGAGGACGCGCATGTGCTCCTGCTCGAACGAGGCCATTTCGCCGCCGAGCAGCGCGTGTACGTCCTGGGGCGAGCGGATGATCGGCTTCTCGCCCACCTCGAGCGCCTGGACGCGGGCGGCGATCTGGAACAGGGCGCGGATTTCGGCCGCCTTCGCCTCGCCCAGACCGGGCTCGTTCACCAGGTCCGAGTACGAGAGCCGGGCCAGGCCGCCGAGGCCTCCGTGGCGGGCGAGCAGCGAGCTGGCAAGGGCGAGGACGCTCTGTTTGGCAGATCCTGAGCGCAGGATGATCGCGAGGAGCTCGGCGTTGGAGAGGGCGCCGGGACCGAGGTCACGCAGCCGCTCGCGAGGCCGCTCCAGAGAGGGGATCTCGCGGATGCGGACGTTGTACTCGGGGCTAGTAGTCGGCTCCATCCGTGGCCGGGATGAACTTCTTCTCGATCTCGTCGTAGCGGTGCACACACTCGACGGTGTTGGAATGGGGATAGCAGGTGATCTTGACGAGGTCTCGCTCCAGGAGCAGGGCGTACTCGGTGCGGGGGATGGAGAAGAGCTTGGTGATGTACTCGCCGTCCTCGACACGGCGCTGGGAGAGCCGGTAGCCACCGCGCTTGTCGACGCCGAGGACCTTGTAGCGGATCTCGTGGCCGGTGCTGACGTGTTGCAGGAGGTCTACTCCCGGCTCGGCATCGATCTCCTTGCGGGGCAAGTAGCCTTCGGCGCCGTGATGCATGCTGACGTAGCAGCCGTGCTCCTCGACGCGGGTGATGCGGCCGGTGTGGCTCTGGCTATCGACGGCGAGGTAGTAGGAGGGCAGGAAGAAGATGAGGAAGTTGCCTTTGTGCCACTTGCGCACGACTTCGCCCTGGTACTCGATCGGCGCCGAGTTCAGGTCCTTGAGATAACCGATGGTCTGGAAGCCGGTCAGGAGCGCCAGCAGGCCGAACACGATGAGCATGACGACGAAGCCGGTGTGACCGAGCGCGATCTGGAAAAGCGCGAGGGCCACCAGTAGCAGCGAGATGACTGTGACCGGCGTGTAGAGAAACGCCATGCGCAGGACGCGCTTGCGGTTCTCCAACGGTTGCTCCTGGAAACGTGGAAAAGTCGTCATTGCAGCGGCACCTTGATCGTATCGCCCACACCGATGGCGGCGGGATCAGAGATGGAGTTTAACGTGAGAGTCTGAGTTACGCACTCCGTGGGGGCTAGAGATGAGAGGCTGGCGCAGATATCGAACAGCGTATCGCCGGCCTGCACGGTGTATTCGGTAGTACCGGCGGATGCGGGCGTCGCCTGAGCGGGCGCCGTGGTAGCGGTGGGAGCGGCCGGCGTGTTGCCTGCCGGTGGCGTACCGGCTGTCGCCGTGGTGGTGATGCCGACTGGTGGGGTGGCTGTGGTCTGAATGACGGCCGGCTCTGTGGGGGTTACAACGACGGGCGCGGCGGCCGAGTCCACAGTGTTGCCGGGGGGCTGCAGGATGAGCCAGACGGCGAGGAAGGTACCGATGAGCAGTGCGAGCAGCGAGCCGCGATAGAGCGTGACTGAAGGCAGGCCGCTCGCCGGCTCCAGACAGGCATCGCAGACGTCCTCGCCGTGTTCGTCACAGTAAGGCCGGCCGCACCGGGGACATTGCTGCGTAGGTTCCTGGTCACAGGCGAAGCAGGTCATGTCTTCAGGCATAGATAAAGCTTAGGACAGGCAGACGGCCTGTTGCCAGTCTACCTGTCCTAAGCCAAGACTCGGATGCGTCCCGTTGGCCGGGACGGAACGAGGGTGTTAGACGAGGTCCGCGGTGGCGCCGGCCTCGGTCAGCTTGGCCTTGATGCTCTCGGCCTCTGCCTTCTCGATGCCTTCCTTGACGTTCGTCGGGGCGGACTCGACCAGGTCCTTGGCCTCCTTGAGGCCCAGGGTGGTGACTTCGCGGACGGCCTTGATGACGTTGATCTTGTTAGCGCCGATGTCCTTGAGGACGACCGTGAACTCGGTCTGCTCTTCCTCAGCGGCCGCGGCGGCACCGCCACCACCGGCTGCGGGAGCGGCAGCCATGGCCATCGGGGCCATAGCGGACACGCCGAACTCTTCCTTGATCTGGTCGTTGAGCTCCTTGAGCTCGAGGATGGTCATGCCCTTGATGATATCGAGGACTTCTTCGGTCTTGGTTGCCATCAGTATCTCCTTTGTCTTTCCTGGGTGGGGGGACTAAGCGGACTCTTCGAGCTGCCCGGCGCGGGCGTCGATGAGACCGCTGAACTCTTGAATCGTGGCGGACAACAGGTAAACGAGGTTGGTGATCGGCGCCTGCAGTGCGCCGGCGATCTCGGCGATCATCTGGTCCTTCGGCGGCAACGACGCGAGGTCGCTAAGCCGGGCTCCGGGGATGACCTGGCCGTCCAGGAAGGCCTTGCGGGCGACGAACGAGTTACGGGCCTGGCGCTGGTACTCGACGACGGTCTTGATCGGCACGATCGGGTCGTCGTAGCCGAAGATGATCGCCGTTGGGCCTTCTGCCAGCTCGGCAGCCTGGGCGATGCCGGCAGCATCGGCGGCGCGCAGGAACAGCGTGTTCTTGACGACCTGCATCTGCATGCCGGCGTCACGAACCGTCTTGCGCAGGGCCGTCGACTCCGCCACGGACATACCGCGGTACTCGGCGCCGATGACCACGCTGCTGCGCGAGAGCTTATCGGTCAGCTGCTCGACTTCCTTGATCTTCTTCTCGGTAGGCATAGGCAGTGCTCCTGCTCTGAATGCTCCCGGCTTCGAGACCGGGCATCTTCCCTGGTTGGGGGGCGCTGTTGCACAAACAAAAACGCCCTCGCCAGGAGACGAGGGCGCACGAAGATCGAGTCGATCATCGCGAGTCACTGCGCCTCGGCGGGCTCCCTGCTGTCGAGAACGACGAGGGAATTAGGTCTGAGACACCCGCTGTCTCTGGCTATGTGCCTTGCGGCTTTGTGTAAGTGTAGCCGAAACACCTCGATAGCGGAACCGATCTGCTGAGAAGGCATTTACAGAGGGTCTACGTTCAGGCCGTCTGCTCCCAAGACTGAGGAGCCCGGAGGACTGGTCAGTCCTCCGGGCTCCTCTGCTGCAATCGCGGAGTAATGAGAGCTCTCTTATGCGAGCGGTGCCTTCGTTTCGTCGATCCAGATCTGGTAGTACTGCCAGGTGGTTGGGGCCGAGCGCCACACGCGTGCGTTGGCCACTGCAGGCCACATGACGTTGAAGCCGCTGGCTGCGCCGGCTTCGATCATGCACCACTGCGCCTTGCCCAGCCAGCGCTGCGCTTCGTGGTTGAGGCTCTTGCGCGCCTCCACGTCTTGCTCGCTCTTGGCCTTGGTGAGGATCTCCACCAGATGCGGGTCTCCCTTGCCGCCGTTGTAACCGTGGAAGGTGACGCCGGAGTCCGGGTGGTGTTCGGCGACCAGGGCAGCCGTTGGGTCCACCGAGGACGGGATGCTGGCCGTCACGGAGTGGTAGCCGACGCCGGGGTACTTTCCGCCCGCATCGCGGTCATGCGGGATGTAGTCCTGGATGTAGTCCGACATGGCGTTCTGCTTAACGGAGAGACCGATCTGTTGGAGGTAGAAGAAGAGGGGCTCCACACGCGTGCTCTGGTCGTACGCCTGGGCAGCGGGATAGCGGAACTCCACCTCGAAGCCGTCCGGGTAACCGGCCGCCGAGAGCAGCGCCTTCGCCTCTTCGACGTCGTACTGGAAGTACTTGCCGTTTTCGCCGAAGTCGGAATCGCGCGGGTCGAGCACCCAGCCGCCGCCGGTGAAGTCCGGGCGCTGAGCCAGGTGGGAGTTCCACCAGGTCGTCACGTCCAGGCCCGCGTCGGCAAAGTCCTTGGCGTTGTACTGCACGTCGATATCGAGATCGCGGTCGTAGCCATGGGCAATCGCCTGGCGCACCCGCTCGTCCTCGAACGGGTTCACGTTGCCATCGAGGAAGGGCTCGATGCCGTAGGTCAGGACGGAGGTGCCTACGACGCGGTTTCCTTCGTAGAGCAGGAGCTTGGACTGGTCCTTGAGCGTCTGCAGCATGTCCGTTGGCCGAAGGATGCGGTTGTCGTTGGCCCAGTAGATGTTGCCCGCCTTGAGCTGGGCCTGGCGGGTTGCGTACTCCGGCACCACCGGCATCTCGACTTTGTCCACGAGGGCCCAGTCCGGATCCCAGTACTGCTCGTTACGCTTGAGCACGAACTTGATCGACGGGTCATATTCGTCGACGTAGAACGGTCCCGTGCCGATCGCCAGCTGGTCGGCGTTGATCTCGTTGTGTGAGGCTTCCCTCGAGACGATCATGAACGTCGACGTGTAGCCGCCGAACGGTGCGAACCAGCTCAGCGCCCAGGCAAGTGGCTCTGCGAAGTTAACGACCACGGTCGAGTCGTCGGTGGAACTGTAGTCTGTCACGAAACCGGCGGCGCCCTTCTCGCGGAAGATCAGGCTGCCGAGGTTACCGATTTCCTTGTATCGGTCCAGGGAGGCGAGTACGTCCGAGGCGTCGAAGGTGCGGCCGTTTACGGGGTCGATGTTGTGCCACTTGACGCCCTGACGCAGCTTGAGGGTGGCCTGCAGGCCGTCCGGTGCGACCTCCCAGGAGTCGACCAGGTCTCCCTGCAGTACATGCTGGGAGTCCTCCAGCTTCCCCGGCACCTCGGTGAACAGGGAGCTAAAGACCTTGTCCATGACGTCGTTGAGGCCCCGCTGGCCGCTGTAGGGGTCGATGCTCTCGACGCCCTGGGCGAAGTGCCTGAATGTGCCGCCGCGTTTGGCCTGCGCGGGCGCCACATAGGTGGGCGCGGTGATCAGGCCGCTGGCTCCACTGCCTGTCGTGCCCGTCGAACCACTGCTCGTAGCGCCCGTCGAGCCGCCACCCGTGGCACCGGTCGGACCCGCCGTAGGTGCTGTTGATCCTCCGCTGTCGTCGTCACCACCGCACGCGGCCAGGAAGGCTGCGGCCGCGGCAGCGCCACTCGTCAGGGTCAGCGCCCGCCGGCGGTCGATCCGCCGGGACAGGACTTTGGTCCAGTAGTTACCGTGCATCAAGTACCTCCTATGATGCACGCAGCCTATGGAATACAGATTATTCGTCTATAGAGTTAAATGTCAGGCGATATTATTCAAAAAGGTTATTTCTGGAAATTAAATAGAAGTGGAGGCTGAAG
This sequence comes from uncultured Chloroflexia bacterium, assembly GCA_963731765.1. GTDB lineage: Bacteria > Chloroflexota > Dehalococcoidia > DSTF01 > WHTK01 > WHTK01. The sequence goes on along the minus strand of CAVSWS010000038.1, from coordinate 120,710 downwards.
AAGCCGATCAGCAAGGTGCCTGATCGGCTTCCGAACGCAAATGCTTTCGCGCCTCCCCGGACGGTGCCTTAGGTGGTCGACATCGCCAGCGTGGGCGTCAGCTCCAGGTGGATGCCGGGGCCCATGGTGGTGGCGATGGAGACGGCGCGAATGTACTGACCCTTGGCGCCCGACGGCTTCTCTTTGACGATGGCGTCGATAACCGTGGCCATGTTTTCGAGCAGCTTGTCTTCGTCGAAGCTGACCTTACCGATCGGCACGTGGATCAGAGCGGTGCGGTCGAGGCGGAACTCGACGCGGCCCTGACGAGCTTCGTCCACGGCCTTGCCGAGGTCCTCGGCGTCCAGGACGGTGCCGGTACGCGGGTTCGGCATGAGGCCGCGGGGACCGAGCACACGACCGAGGCGGCTGACCTTGGTCATGAGATCGCGGGAGGCGAGGGCGACGTCGAAGTCGGTCCAGCCTTCCTCGATGCGCTTGATCAGGTCGTCGCTGCCCACGAAGTCGGCGCCGGCGGCTTCGGCGTTGCGGGCACCATCGCCTTCAGCGAAGACGAGGACGCGTACGGTCTTGCCGAGGCCGTTCGGCAGGAGGGCCGTGCCACGGATCTGCTGGTCGGCGTGACGGGGGTCGAGGCCGGTGCGCAGGTGGAGCTCGACGGTCTCATCGAACTTGGCCGGTGGCGGTCTTCTTGGCGAGCGAGATGGCTTCCTGGGGCGGGTAGTTCTTGCCGTCTTCCAGGAGCTTGAGGGCTGCTTCGTACTTCTTACCGTGCTTCGGCATGACTACCTTCTCACCTCGATGCCCATGCTGCGGGCGCTACCTTCGATCATGCGGGCGGCAGCTTCCATGTCGGCGGCGTTGAGGTCGGCCATCTTGGTGCGGGCGATCTCGAGGAGCTGCGCCTGCGAGATGGTGCCGACCTTCTGGCGCTTCTGAGCCGGGCTACCGCGGTCGATGCCGGCAGCCTTGCGCAGCATGTCGCTGGCGGGAGGCGTCTTGAGGACGAAGGTGAAGGAGCGGTCTTCGTAGACCGTGACTTCTGCAGGAACGATCTGACCGGCCTGCGAGGCGGTCTTCTCGTTGTACTCCTTGCAGAACTGCATGATGTTGATGGCGTGCTGACCGAGGGCAGGGCCGACCGGCGGTGCCGGTGTCGCTTTGCCGGCATCCAGCTGGATGCGTACTACGGCACGAACTTTCTTTGCCATTGAGGTACCTCCGCGGTCCTAGCGTCCTTCGCGAGGAAGGACTCCCGCTGTCTACGCGGCTGGCTGCCGCTTTCGGTTCCTACAGCTTTTCGACCTGCAGGAAATCGAGCTCGACGGGGGTGTCGCGCCCGAAGAACGAGACCATGACTTTGACCTTGCCCTTTTCGAGGTTGATCTCCTCGACGACGCCGACGAAGTCGACGAAGGGGCCGTCCACGATGCGGACGTTCTGGCCTTCTACGAAGCCGACGCGCACCATGGGCTCTTCGGCCTTCATCTGGCGCAGGATGCGCTTCACTTCGGGCTCTTCGAGCGGGACGGGTCGGACGCCGGAGCCTACGAAGCCGGTGACGCCGGGCGTGTTACGCACGACGAACCAGGCACGGCTGGACTCGGGGTCGTTCTCTACCAGGGTGGCCATGTCCACCAGGACGTAGCCGGGGAAGATCTTGCGCGAGACGGTACGCCGCACGCCGCCGTGCACCTCGATCTCGTCCACGGTGGGGACGATGACGCGGTGGATGAGATCGCCGGCGTCCATGGACTCGATGCGGTGCTCGAGGTTCTGGCGCACGCGGTTCTCATAGCCGGAGTACGTGTGGATCACGTACCAGGAGCGTCCTTCCTGGAAGAACTCCTCGTCTGAGAAGCCATCATCTTCAGGGGCGGCGCTCTGGCCTCCCGACATGGGAGCAAATATGTCCTCGATCGGGAGGTCCTTTTCGTTTTCCATAGACATAGCTAATTTAGCAAGACTTTGTCGATGACCCAGTTGAAGATGACATCGACAACGCCGAGGATAACGCCCGCAGCTACGGCAACGACGATTACTACCATGGTGAGGTAGGCCGTCTCCTGTCGCGTGGGCCAGGTGACCTTCTTGAGCTCTGAGTAGATGTCCTCGAGGAAGCCTGGCCACTTGGGGCGGAAGCCGCGCTTCTGGGAAGGCGGCTTGGCACCACGAGTCTGCCGGGGCGTGCGCGGCCCAAGCGGGCGCTTGAGGCCCGCTTCGGCTGCATTCTGGTTTTGCCCTCTACGAACTGCTCGACTCATATCGGTAGGCGGATTGAGAAGACGGGCCTGGCCCGTCTTCCTTTACCGCACCTCCCGGTGGGGTCGATGCACTCGACAGCGAGGGCAGTACTTGCTCAACGTGAGGCGGTCCGGGTCGTTTCGACGGTTCTTGGTCGTCGAATAGGTACGCTCCCGGCACTCGCTGCACGCGAGGTGTATGACTTGACGGTCTTCCTTCTTTGCCATTGTTTTACTTCAAGATCTTTGTGACGGCGCCTGCACCCACCGTTCGGCCACCCTCGCGGATGGCGAAGCGGAGACCTTCCTCAAGAGCGATAGGCTGGATGAGGTGCACGATCATCTTCGTGTTGTCACCAGGCATCACCATCTCAACGCCGGCCTCCAGCTCGATGTTCCCGGTCACGTCCGTGGTGCGGACGTAGAACTGGGGACGGTAGCCGGGGAAGAACGGCGTGTGACGGCCGCCCTCTTCCTTTGAGAGGACGTAGACCTCAGCCTCGAAGTCGGTGTGAGGCGTGATCGATCCGGGCTTGCAGAGCACCATGCCGCGCTCGACGTCTTCGCGGTCGACACCGCGGAGCAGACAGCCGACGTTGTCGCCCGGCTCGCCCTGGTCCAGCAGCTTGCGGAACATCTCGACGCCGGTAACGACGGTCTTGCGGGTCTCGCGGATACCGACGATCTCGATTTCCTCGTTGACCTTGACGATGCCACGCTCGATACGGCCGGTGACCACGGTACCGCGACCCTTGATGCCGAAGACGTCTTCGACGGGCATCAGGAACGGCAGGTCAGACGGACGGGCCGGCTGCGGGATGTAGCTGTCCAGGGCCTCCATGAGGTCCCAGATGCACTTGTACTCCGGGGACTCCGGGTCCTCGCTGGTGCTTTCGAGCGCCTTGAGGGCAGAGCCACGGATGATCGGAATGTCGTCGCCGGGGAAGCCCTGGTGGCTGAGCAGCTCGCGCAGCTCCAGCTCGACGAGGTCGAGAAGCTCTTCGTCGTCCATCATGTCGACCTTGTTGAGGAAGACAACCATGGCCGGCACTTCCACCTGGCGGGCGAGCAGGATGTGCTCGCGCGTCTGGGGCATCGGGCCGTCAGGCGCCGCGACGACGAGGATGGCGCCGTCCATCTGGGCGGCACCGGTGATCATGTTCTTGATGTAGTCGGCGTGACCGGGGCAGTCGACGTGAGCGTAGTGACGGTGGTCCGTCTCGTACTCGACGTGCTGAATAGCGATCGTGATACCACGAGCGCGCTCTTCAGGCGCGTTGTCGATGCTGGCGAAGTCACGGTAAGCCGCCCACTTACGGAGGGCCAGCGTCTTCGTGATGGCCGCTGTTAGTGTTGTCTTACCATGGTCGACGTGCCCAATCGTGCCGACATTGAGGTGAGGCTTGTTCCTCTCGAACTTTTCCTTAGCCATCTAGATGCTGTTCCTCCCTAATCTCTGCCGGCCCCTTCCGGCAGGACGTACTCGTGTGAGTTGCTTCCCGGCTGCCGCTGCTGCCGATCTTCTGTACTGGAGCCCTCAATCGGACTTGAACCGATGACCTCACCCTTACCAAGGGTGTGCTCTACCAACTGAGCTATGAGGGCAATCTCCTTCGATGTTCTATATCGAGTCCCTACATGATAGGACGTTTTCTTTGTGGTGCCAGGGGCAGGATTCGAACCTGCGTAGCCCGTCAGGGCAACGATTTTACAGACCGTCGGTTTTAGCCACTCACCCACCCTGGCTTAAATGGCTGCTCCCGATGTGCGCCGCATCCCTTTTGAGGGGGAAGGCTGCGGATTCTCGGTGCCTCCGCCTCTGGTTCCTCCTTCGACCGGTCCTACCGGGTGTCCGTCGGATTGGAGCCCGAGGGGGGATTCGAACCCTCAACCTACCGATTACAAATCGGTTGCGCTGCCGTTGCGCCACTCGGGCAGAGCCAGCGTCAAGCTGTTCAGGCGTTCACAAAAATAAAGCCCCCAAAGTTGGGGCCAAAAGTGAGTATAGGAAAGAGGTGGAGACTCCGTCAATACGTGTGGGGGATGGAGCAGGGTCTCGGCGGGACCTGGCGCTCGCGACCAAACCAGGAATTTGTTTGACACGGGTTTTCACACCTAGATACACTCGCTCCATATCTGTAATCAGCAGCAGGAGGTCTGGTTGGCCGAAGTAATCATTGGCGATAACGAATCCTTCGAGGCGGCACTGAAGCGCTTTACGAAGCGAGTGCAGCAAGACGGCATCCTGGCCGAGGCGCGCCGCCGCGAACACTATGAGAAGCCCAGCATTCGACGCAAGAAGAAGGCTGCTGCCAAGCGCCGCAAGAGCCGCAAGGCTTCTACCTAAACCCGGAACTCCGTAACCGGCTCAGGCGCTTGAGCCTGAGGAAGCCAACAATGAGCCTGAAAGACCAGCTCAGCGCTGATCTGCGTGATGCGATGCGCAGCGGCGATGAGGTGCGCAAGTCCACGCTCCGCATGCTGATCACGTCCATCCGCAACGCGGAGATTCCCCCGGAGGGTGCCTCAAACGAAGGTCGCATCGATCTGGACGATGCGGCCGTGCTTGACGTGGTGCGCAAAGAGGTCAAGCAGCGGCGCGATAGCGTCGATATGTACCACAAGGCCAACCGCGAGGACCTGGCGCAGGTCGAAGAGGCCGAAATCGCCGTGCTCTCCACCTACCTGCCGCAGCAGATGTCGCGCGAAGAGATCGAGGGCGTCGCGAGGGCGATCATCGCTCGCCTCGGCGCCAGCGGGCCAGCCGACAAGGGCAAGGTCATGCCGGCGATCATGGGCGAGCTGCGCGGTAAGGCCGAGGGCCGCGAGATCAACTCGGTGGTCTCGGAGCTGTTGGGCGGCTAGCCTCCGCCGAGAGCCGCGTGACAGCGTGGTGCTGTTCCGCACCCTGCGAGTTTTGTCCGTCTAGTATCATTCTCTAACTGATGAGTTCTGGAAGCCGAAACGTAGCCCTGACGGCGTCGATTATTGGCTTCGCCATCGCCATCTTCGTCGCGCTCTTCCCCGTGACCTCCAACTCGCTGCAGATTGCAGAGGGCGAAGTGGCGATCCGGACCATCCGCGCGCCCTTCGACATTTCCTTTGTCAGCGAGGCGCTGACGGCGCGACGGCAGCAGGAGGCCGCGGATGCCGTCGATGACCGGCTGGTGTTCGACCCGACGATCGGGTCCGACCAGCAGGAGCGTCTGGACGACCTTCTGACCAACGTGGTTTCCGTGCTGCAGGAAGACGATTCACCGACAGCCCGGGCGGCGGCGCTGCAGCAGATTTCCGACCTCAGCCTGTCGTCGGGGAGCATGGACATCCTGAGCAACATGACGCTGGCGCAGTTCGCCTCGGCACGGACGGAGGCGATGGCGGCATTGCAGGCGATCTTCTCGCAGTCGTTGCCGGCGAGCGCGGTGACGGAGACACGGGAACGGGCATCCACGTACATCAACCAGTCCGTGAGCCGGGAGAGCAGCACGCTGATCGCGGAGCTGATCCGGCCCTTCATCATTTCGAACCAGGTGGTGGACGAAGCCGCGACTCAGGCGGCGAAAGTGCAGGCCAGGGCAGCAGTGGTGCCTGTGCAAGTGACTTACTCCGAGAACCAGGTCATCGTCCAAGAGGGCTCACGGATCACGCCTGAGGCGCGTGAGGCGCTGATCGCTGCGGGTGTCATCGAGGACCACAACTGGCGCTGGGAGCAGGTCGGCGCTGGAGCGCTTCTGGCGATGGTCGCCGCCGCAGCGGTCGCGGCCGGCGTCATGGCGTTCCGGCCGAAGGTGACGATGCAGGAGATGCTGGTCATCGGCCTGACGGTGGCGATCCCGGTGTTCGTCATGAAGCTGTATCTGCCCTTCATCCTGCCGGACGAGCACCGACATTTCCTTGCCTATCTGTTACCCGTGGCGGCGGCGTCCATGGTGCTGGCGGGCTTCGTTGGCGCCGAGCTGGCTTTGCTGGCATCGACCATCATCGCCCTGCTCGCGGCGTTTGCGGCGGTGTTGCTGCTGGACGTGACTGTGGTTGGGCTGGCCGGATCGCTGGACGTGGCGCGCATTGCCCTCGCTTCCGGCGTAGGCGGTGCGGCCGGCGTGTTTGCCGTGCGCAACGCAGAGCGCATCGTGCAGTTCCTCATCGGCGGCGTCGTTGTCGGGATCAGCGTCTTATGTGTTCTGACGGCGACCTGGCTGATCGACCCTGGCCGGGAGTGGCGGGACCTGATCTGGATCGGCATGGCGGCCAGCGTCAACGGCGGCCTGAGCGCCTTCCTTTCGGCCGGCATCTACGTGACGATGGGCTCGTTGTTCGGTGTGACGACGCGGTTGCAGCTGCTGGAGATGTCGCAGTTGAGCCAGCCCTTGCTCCTGCGCCTGCAGGACGAAGCGCCTTCGACGTTCCAGCACAGCGTTATCGTGGCGAACCTGGCAGAGAAGGGCGCCCACACGATCGGCGCCGATTCGCTGCTGGCGCGTGTCGGCTGCTACTACCACGACATTGGGAAACTGCTGCGTCCCGGCTTCTTCATCGAGAACCAGCTGGGCGGCGAGAACCCGCACGATCATCTCGACCCCGGCGACAGCTTCCGCATCATCTCCGACCACGTGCGAGACGGCATGGCGCTGGCGAAGCAGTACAAGCTGCCGCAGAAGGTCGCGGCGTTCGTGCCCGAGCATCACGGCACGCGTATGGTGGCCTACTTCTACCGTCGGGCGGCGGAGCAGGACCCCGACGTGGACATCGACGCCTTCCGTTACCCGGGCCCGAAACCACAGTCGCGCGAAACGGCGATCGCGATGCTGGCGGACTCGTGCGAGGCGGCGGTGCGGTCGAGCCAGGACCATTCGTCGGAGCGCATCGATACGATCGTGTCTGACATCTTCAACGAGCGTCTGAGCGAGGGCCAGCTGGACGAATCGAACCTGACCCTGAACAACATCCGCTCCCTGGCGGCGTCCTTCAAGGCCACTCTCAAAGCCATCTATCATCCTCGTGTGGAGTACCCGGCGCCGAGCGACGCTGAGATGCTGCTGCGCCGTCTGCCCTATCGGAGCCTGAATGAGCCGGAAGAGACAGAAGTTGCCCCGAATGCGGAGAACAACTGATGCATGAGTGGGACGGCGGGACGATGTGGCCGGACACCCGTGATGAATCCCAGGGCATGAGTTCTGAACCCGTGCGCTACTGGAGGTAGCTTGATGCGCTTTGCAGTCCTGACCTTCCCCGGCACCTGGAGCGACCGCGATTGCCAGCATGTGCTGCGCGACGTCCTCAACCAGGACGCCGACCTGGTCTGGCACACGGAGACGGACCTTTCGCGCTACGACGCCATCGTGGTGCCGGGCGGGTTCTCCTACGGCGACTACCTGCGCTGCGGCGCCATCGCGCGGTTCTCGCCTGTGATGGAAGCGGTGAAGCGCGAGGCGGAGCGGGGCAAGCTGGTGTTCGGCAGCTGCAACGGCTTCCAGATCCTGTGCGAGGCGGGTTTGCTGCCGGGCGTGCTGATGCGCAACGACGTGATGCAGTTCCGATGCCAGGACCAGCACCTGCGCATCGAGACGGAGAACACGGCCTTCACGAACACGATCGACAGGGGGAGCGTGATCTCGCTGCCAATCTCGCACGGCGAAGGCAACTACTACTGCGACGACGAGACGCTGGCGCAGCTGGAGACGCAGGACCGCATCGTCGTGCGCTACTGCGACGCGAACGGGCTGATTACGCCGGAGGCAAACCCCAACGGATCGCGCGAGAACATCGCCGGCATCCTCAATGAGGCGCGCAACGTATTCGGCATGATGCCGCACCCGGAGCGCGCTTCGGAGGCGCTGCTGGGCGGCACGGACGGCCTCGTGATCTGGCAATCGATGCTGCGGGCACTCGAGGTGCCGGTCTGACCGCGACCAGTCATGGAGTCTGAAGGCCCGAACGTCCTGGCGTTAGCAGGCTTCCTGCTCTTCGTGCTGGCCGTGATCTCGCGGCTGTTCAGCCTGTCGGTCTACCGCCGCATCTCTGCTTCGCCGACACGTGATGTCACACCGAGCGTCTTGCCGGGCACACCGTGGTTCAGGGTCGAATCCGACCGCGCGGCACTGAAGGCGATCGTCAGCGCGACGTATATCGCCGCCGTCCTCGGGATGGTGCTCGTGCTTGTCGCGGTGCTGTAGGCGAGAGTGCTTCTGATTCCCTCTTCTGGGCCGTTCGGCCTGAGGCTCCTGGGAGGTCGCGGCGGCAGCCCGCCGAGAGCGCCTCGTGTGCAGGGCCGCCGAGGCCGGTTATGCGGTTGGCTGATGGGGTTGCTTAAGGTAGGCTGAGGAGGAACCGAAGGGGAGTAGTCCCCAACGCGCTCATCGACAGACTTCCCCGAGAGGGGACGGTGGCGCGGTCCTCCGGCGGCGTTCGGGGGATGGACGAGACTTTCGGCCAGCACACGCAGATGTAGTGTGCCGGCCGTATCGCGTCCCTGGCCGGCACGAGTGGGGAGCTCGCATGTCGGCCTTTTTCGTTTCTTTCGGTCTGATCTTCTTCGCGGAGCTGGGCGATAAGTCGCAGCTGGTGGCGCTGTGGTTCGCGACGCGCTACCGGTGGTGGCTCGTGATCCTCGGCGTCAGCCTGGCGACGCTTGTCGTGCACCTGGCGTCGACCGCGATTGGCGCCTCGGCGGCGGACATCCTGCCGGAGGAAGTGCTGCTGATCATCGTGGGGCTCTCGTTCTTTGCGTTCGCGGCCTGGAGCATCCGCGGTGATGATCTGGAGGAAGGCGAGGTCAAGGCGGAGGCGACGACGTCACTGTGGCGCGCCTTCGGCATCGTCACGACGGGCTTCTTCCTCTCGGAGCTGGGGGACAAGACGCAGCTCGCGACGATCTCCCTCGGGGGCCACGAGGACAGCTTCGTGGGCGTGTGGTTGGGCTCGACCTTCGGCATGGTGGCGGCCGATGCGCTGGCGATCGCGGCGGGCGTGATCGCCGGCAAGCGCCTGCCGGAGCGCACGATGGCGCTGGTCTCGGCGGGGCTGTTCGTGATCTTCGGGGTGCTGGCGCTGGCGCGTGCGATATCGCTGATGGTGTGAGGTTGTGCCGCTCAGGTGTCCCGGTGCAGTTCGATGACCCTCGTTGGGTACGGAAAGCCGATGCCGTTTGCCTGGAGGGCGGTGAACAATCGCTCGGTCACGTCTGACTGGGTGATTCTGTCGGACATGCGCGTCGGTGGCTTTATCCAGTACAGGATGGCGAGGTTGTTCGTGAAGTCGCCGACGGAGTCGAACAGGACAAGCGGCTCCGGTTCATCGAGCACACCGTCCATGGTGCTCAGCTCACGCAGGATCACCTCTCGCGCCCCGGCAACGGATGCGGACTGGTCGATGCCAAGAATCACCTCGGAGCGGCGACTCTCATAGCTTGTGAAGTTCGTTACCGGTTGGGTGAGGACAAGCGAGTTAGGTATGTAGACGCGGACGCCATCGAAAGTCCGCAATACGGTGGCCCGGAAGTTGATCTCTTCGACGTGCCCTTCGTAATCGGCAGAAGCGATCTGGTCGCCGAATTGGAAGGGCCGACGCCAAAGGATGATGATCCCAGCCACGAAGTTTTCCAGGATGTCCTTGAGAGCGAAGCCGAGGATGACACCTGTTACACCCACACTGGTGAAGATTGTGCTGAAGCGCACAGACGGAATTGCGATCCAGAGCGCCAGCAGACCGCCGAGGAAGAGAAGCGCAATATAAGCGAGACCACCGGCCATCTGAGCCAGGGACGCGTCGTGTCTGCGCAAGCCACGTCTGACCAGCATGCGCACGGCGATCGCGAGCACTACGCAGACGATGATGACCGCGATTGCAGTGCCTATGTATGGCGCGCGGTTGACAACGTTGTCCAGGAGCGTCTTTTCATCTGTCTGAGCAATCAAGGCGTGGAACGCGACCATACCGTGTATTCTCCGACATCTCGCATGCAGGGCGATTCCCGGGAATGTCGGAATTCATCTAGCAGGCGTTTCACCTGTGCCTTTGAGACGATGTGCCGGTTCGCTGGTGACGGTTTCGACTCCCACGCGCAATAATGCCGTGATGAAGATCCTGCTGCTGAACGGCCCCAACCTCAACATGCTCGGTACGCGGGAGCCGGAGATCTACGGCTCCGACACGCTCGATGACATTGTCGAGCGGGTGAAGGCACGGGCGGCGGAGCTGGGCGCCGAGGTGCTCGACCTGCAGTCGAACCACGAAGGCGTGCTGGTCGATTTCATCCAGACGCACCAGTGGACGGCCGACGCGATCATCATCAATCCGGGCGCGTTCGGGCACTACAGCTACGCGATCCGGGACGCCATCAGCGGCAGCCGCCTTCCCGCCTATGAGGTGCACATCTCCAACGTGCACGCTCGGGAGGCGTTCCGGGAGACGATGGTGCTCTCGGCCGTGTGCAAGGGCGTGATCACCGGCCTCGGCTGGCGCGGCTACCTGTACGCGCTGGAGTCGGCTGTGGCGGAGAACCAGAACAGATGACAGATAGCAGATAACAGGACAACGCGAGGCGCCCATGCGCCCCTTCAGCGGGGCTCGGGGTGTCCCCCGAACTTAAGAGCCAGATCCGGGGTGTCCCCGGGCTTTAGAGCCAGGAGTAAGCGATGGCGAAGGCAGAGAGAATCGAGAAGCTGCGGGCGAAGCTGGATGAGCAGGGCCTGGCCGGGCTGTTCGTCAGCGCGCCGGCGGAGGACATTCACCACACGATCGGCGCCAACCGCCGCTACCTCTCCGGCTTTTCGGGGTCGATGGGTCATCTGCTGATCACGTCCGACGCCGCGCACATCGCCGTCGATTCGCGCTACTACGAGCAGGCCGAGCGTGAGGCGCCGGAGTATCAGCTGTTCAAGGCGAACTCGGGCATGAAGACGTGGCTGCCGGAGCTTATCGGCAGCGCGGGCCTGGGCGGCAAAAAGCTCGGCTTCGAATCCAGCGGTATCACGTACGGCATGTACGCCATCCTGCGAGACGCCATCGGCGAGGTGGCGGAGTCGGACCGTCCTTCGTTGGCGCCGACAGACGGGCTGGTGGAGTCGCTGCGGGCGATCAAGGAGCCGGAGGAGATCGAGGCGATCCAGCGGGCCGTGTCGCTCGGCGACGCCGCGTTCGAGCACGTCGCTGCGCGCATCGAGCCGGGCTGGACGGAGAAGCAGATCGCCTGGGAGATCGAGAAGTACGCGCGGGAAAACGGCGCTCAGGGGCTCTCGTTCCCCACGATCGTGGCGGCCGGGCCCTGGGGTGCGATGCCGCACGCGCAGCCTCGCGATGAGGTCGTGCACGAAGGCGACGGCATCGTCATCGACATGGGCGTGAGCCTGGACGGCTACATGTCTGACCTGACGCGTACCGTGTTCGTGGGTAAGCCGGACGACCAGTTCCGCAAGATCTACGACATCGTCCTCGCCGCGCAGCTAACGGCCGAGGAGCTGGTGCGCACCGGCATGAGCGGCGGCGATGCGCACAACATCGCCGCGAAGGTTATCGACGAAGCGGGCTACGGCGACAAGTTCGGTCACGGCCTCGGTCACGGCGTCGGCCTGCAGGTGCATGAGAAGCCGGGCGTGGGCCGCACCTCCAACGACCTCCTCGAAGAGGGCATGGTGATCACGGTGGAGCCGGGGATCTACATCCCGGGCTGGGGCGGCATTCGCATCGAGGACATGGGCTACCTGAAGGACGGCAAGTACACGCAGTTCACGCACGCGCCGAAGCTGCAGTTCGCGTAGGACGCTTCGCGAGGCGGTCAGCCGTCAGCTTTCAGCTTCGAGTCGCGAGCTTCTAGCTCCGAGCTTAGAGCGCCTGACGTGGCCGAGGCGCGCACACCTTGGCGGACCGTTCGGGGCGTCTCCGGCTGAGCCGCGTTTCGACGCCCGGCGCTTGGCTACGGAGTGGGCAGGGATTGTGTCATTGCGAGGCCCGACCCCAGGAGGGCCGTGGCAATCTCACGGCGTTGTACGGGCCTTCGTGTGCCAATTATCCCCGGAGCAAGACGTGACGTGGGGCGACGATGCGGGCGTGCTCGTCGGCCGTCGCGTCCTCGCAACGACCAGCCCGCGCAACCGAGGCAGTGCTAAATCGCCGCTGACCGCTGACCGCTGACCGCTGACCGCTACACTGCGCCGCGAGCGCTTCTTGCTCGGCGACGTGGGCCTGCCAGTAGTGGTTGACCTTGGCGACGACGGTGATAACGCTCTTTACCTGGTTCTTGAGCTCGAAGTCGGGGCTGGCGGGGACGTAGAGGATCTCGTCTTCGCAACGGGCGTCGACGTTCTCGAGGATGATGGCGGCGCACATCCAGGCTGCCATGCGCTTGGAGTGGCAGGTGACGGCCATCCAGTTCGGCGGCGATGGCTCGGAGAAGAGGCCGGTGGTCTCGAAGATGCCGCGCCGGATCTCGGTGATCGCGTCGTTCATCGTCATGCTGGCGCCTTCGGCTTCCGGCGCCTCGACCGGGTTGTCAGCGCCGCGATGCGGTGGGCCGCCGTAAAGGGCGAGGTCGCAGAAGCCCTGCCACATGGCGCTCCAGTCCGGCCGTCCGTCGTCGCGGTAGACGAAGGGCGCGGCGCTCATCGGGGCAGCGGAAACGGTCTTGGGCTCCATGCCCTCCAGGCCGTTGCCCTCCGTCTTGAGCAGGACCCAGGCCCGCAAGTCGTCCAGGGTGTTAGAGTCGAGAGCGGCGAGATAAACCGGCTCGCCGATGACGGTTGCGAGAGTAGAGCAGAGCTCGGCGCAGCTATTGAGGTGTTCGGCCGGCAAAGAATCGTCGGCGGCGAGCAAGAGACGGACGCTCATGGGACTCCCTTTCGTGCGGAGGCTATGAGATTAATTTGAGCTTAAGTGCGCGGCATTGCAAGTGCAATTGGTCGCGATTAGGATGCGAATATGCCTCTCTATGATTTTAGGTGCACGAAGTGCGGTATGGAGTTCGAAGTCTCGCGGCCTTTGAGCAAGGCGACGGACCCGGCCTTCTGCCCCATGGACGGCGGAGAGTGCGAGCGCGTCTTCACGATGCCGGGTACGTTCGTCAAAGGCGGTAGCAGCCGGGACAGTGGCGAGGTGCCGAAGCCGCCCGGGCAGCAGAGCAACTGGTCGCACTTCGGGCACTCGCATGGACCGGGTTCGGGCGGCCATAGTCACTGAGATCCGCCCTACGGGTTCCTTACCCGGTCACCACCTGTGACTCTCATTTATTTGCCGGGAACTGAGTGGTCGCCGCGCGCCGATTCGCTGCCCAGCGACCAAGAAATCGATGGGCTTCTGACAGCGGCGACGTAGCCGCAGCACGTGGTTCAGCCGTTAACCGGTTAAACGCCAATACCTGAAGAATTTGTTGGTTAATCGCCGCGAATACCTAGCGCTGGGGCCTCTGCCTAGCTAATATCCGTCTAATCCTTTGGGATATCAGTGGGATAACAGATAGAAGGAGCAAGAAGTCGTGAAGAGGCTTAAATGGTTGAAGCCCGCGCTTCTCGCCATGACCACGTTGGCGGTTATGGGGGGCGCGGCGCTAATTGCCGGCGATGGCTCGCCAGCCCTGGCGGCGGAGCAGATCAACGTCCAGGCCGGCGGTGGCGATGCCGGTATCGCGGTAAACATCTATTCGCCGGACAGCCTGGCCGTTACGGTCGGTGACACGGTGACGTGGACGAACCCGTTCACGGAGCCGCACACGGTCAGCTACGTTGCGGGTGACCCGATCGAAGCTGACGACGCGCCGCAGAACACGAGCGCAGCGGCTGCTTTCGATGGCAGCGAGACGGTCAGCTCCGGCTTCTTCGCAGCCGGTGGCACGTTCTCAGTGACCTTCAAGCAGGCCGGCACGTACCAGTTCTTCTGCACCATCCACGCCGGCATGGTCGTCGACGTGACGGTGGTCAACGGCGGATTTACGCCGCCGGTTGACCAGGACCGCATCGACCAGCGTGTCGACACGGGTGTCCAGCTCGGCCTTGCAGCGGTGAACTCGCTTCAAATCCCCGCCCCGAAGGCTGCGGCGGACGGCGGCGAGGAATGGACGATCCCGACCCCGCCGACGGTGCCCTACAAGGGTGGCACGGTGGACGTCCTGCGCTTCACCCCGGCCGAGGTCAACATCTCTGCCGGTGACACCGTGACGTGGGAGAACAACAGCTTCACGCCGCACACGGTGACCTTCCTGGCTGGTCCGCCTCCGAGCGACTTCAGTCCGTTCGTGGCCGAAGACGTGACCAAGACCTACACGCCGGGCACGTTCCTCAACTCGGGTCTGATCGCAAACCCGGGCCTGCAGGATGCAGCCGGTCTGCCGATTGCCGGTGATACGTTCTCGCTGAAGTTCGACAAGCCCGGTGACTACCAGTACATCTGCGCTCTGCACGCCGATTCCGGCATGGTCGGTGTAATCCACGTCGGCCCCGCAGGCAGTGGTGGTGGCGGCGGTATTACGCCTCCGAGCACCGGTGACGCGGGATTGAAGGACCAGGGCACGAACTCGATGCTGATGATGGCAGGGTTCGCGCTGCTCCTGAGCACCTTCGCGGCCGGCGCGTTCGTGGTGGTGCGCCGAGACGCGTAAGAGCTCTTAGCACCAGTCAGTAACACCGAGGGGGTGGTCGCAAAGACCACCCCCTCGTTACACTGGGGCGACCTGAAGGTCTTACGGAGGACTTTGTAGATGATTGACACTGGCGACCTGCGCAAAGGTTTGACCATTGAGATTGACGGCAACCTGTACAGCATCGTGGACTGGGAGCACAACAAGACGGGCCGCGGCGGCGCCAAGGTGAAGCTGAAGCTGCGCGACGTGCGAGCCGGTCACACCATCGAGCAGACGTACGACTCCGGCGCCAGGTTCCAGCGGGCGCGAGTGGAGCGTCAGCCCGCCCAGTACCTCTACGAGGACGGCGGCCTGTACTACTTCATGAACACCGAGACGTACGAGCAGTTCGCTATCGACCGCGACCGTGTCGGCGATGCCTTGAACTACCTGCGCGAGAACGACGAGTGCTCTGTGCTGACGTACGGCGAAGAGGCGATCAGCGTCGAGCTGCCCGCGGCGGTCGTGCTCGAGATCGTCGAGACCGATCCGGGCTTCAAGGGCGACACGGCGCAGGGCGGCACGAAGCCGGCGCGCCTGGAGACGGGCGTCAGTGTTAACGTGCCGCTGTTCCTGAACACCGGCGACAAGGTAAAGGTGGACACGCGCTCCGGCGACTACCTGGAGCGCGCCTAGGGACCCTTGATGAAGCGCCTGTGGAACAAGTTCTGTGGGTGGGATAGGCGCGGCGGCGGGATGGCCGCAGGTATTGCCGTGGGCATCGCGGTGGGAGCTTCGATGGGCAACGTCGCCGTAGGGGTTGCAATTGGCGTTGCAATCGGCGCGGCGCTGACATCTGCCAACCGCAATAAGTAGGTTTAGTACTCTCTTAACCCACCTTTCTTCCCCGGTCACTTAAATTTGTCCGAAGCGAGCCGCCGAGGTGCGGATTGAGGGACACGACAATTACGGTCGTGCCCCTTGCGTTATGGGGAGGAAGCATGAAGAAGCCGCTAGTAATCGCGGGCGGCGTGGCCGGCGTTGTCGTCCTGGCCGCCGTGGCGCTGGTTGTGATCCAGCTCCTGCGCAGCGACGACCCGAACCTGGCGACGGAAGCGCCGCAGATCGCGACTTCGACACCCGGCGGAACGGATGCCACCGGTGCTTCGCCCTCGACAGGCGCGACTGGTGCCACGGCTGCCGGCACGAACAGCGATGCCGCATCGGCCGACGGCGTGCGCCACTTCGTGATCGATGCCTCGCAGTCGGAGGCGAAGTACGTCGTCAGAGAGAGCCTGCGGGGGCTGAAGACGAACGCCGTCGGCACGACGAGCGCGATCGAGGGCGATATCTACCTGACGCCGGAGGGGCTTTCGGACGCTTCGGAGTCGTCTTTCCGGGTCGACCTCTCGACCCTGAAGAGCGACGAGAGCATGCGCGACAGCTACATCAAACGCAACACGCTGCAGACGAGCCAGTACCAGTACGCGACGTTCGTGATCGAAGACGTATCGGGCTTCCCGACGGACTACGTGGAGGACACGGAGGTGGAGATGACGATCTCCGGCACGCTGACGATCCACGGTGTTGCGAAGCCGGTCACTTGGGACGTGAAGGCGCGACAGGCCGGCAACGTGCTTTCGGCCGTTGCGGATCTGACGATCAAATTTCAGGACTTCGGCATGTCGCCGCCCAACGTGCAGATCGCGCAGGCGGAGGACGACATCCAGCTTCAGATCGTGCTCGTGGCGCAGGAGGCGTAACAGGGCACTGCTGAGTACACGCGACTCGCCCAGAGGCGGCTGGCCTAATCTGAACACGTGAACCTCATCCTGTTCGAGCCTGACGAGACGGAGCGCCCGCTGCCCCTCGATGACCCGCGGGCGCGGCATGTGCTGGAGGTATTGCGGCGGGGCGTGGGCGACAGCTTCGACGTTGGGCTAATCGATGGACCGCGCGGCAAGGCGACTGTCGAGGCGGTGGATGCCGAGTCGTTGCGACTGAGCTTCGTCTGGGGCGAGGCGCCGCCGCCGCTGGAGCCCGTGACGCTGATCGTGGGCCTGCCGCGGCCGCAGACGGCGCGCAAGGTGCTGGAAGAAGCCACCACGCTGGGCGTGCAGGCAATGCACTTCGTCACGAGCGAGCGCGGTGAGCCTGGTTACGGCCAGAGCCGGCTGTGGAGCAGCGGCGAGTGGCGCCGCCACGTGATTGCGGGAGCGGAGCAGGCGTTCTCGACTCGATTACCGGCCGTGACGTGGCGGCGAGGGCTCGGCGAGGCCGTGAGTGTGCTCGATAGCGTGGGTTCGCGCCTGGCGCTGGACAACTACGAGTCGCCTGTTGCCATGGGGAAGGCCGCCGTGGCGGCACCGGTGACGATCGCGATCGGTCCGGAGCGCGGATGGACGGCGGCGGAGCGAGGGCTGCTCCGGGCTGCCGGTTTCCAGTTCGTGCACCTCGGCGAACGCGTGCTGCGGGTCGAGACGGCGTGTGTGGCCTCGATCACGCTGGCGCTCGCCGGCATGGGACGGATGTAAGCTGTAACTGCCACATCCTGACAAGACGGTGTCAGCTATGGCGCAAGCCAAATGTGTCCTACTGACACAATGCTGTCAGCAGCACCCTCCTAGACTCGAGATATCGAACATTTCGAGGAGGAGACATGAAAGCAACTCAGCTCATCTTCAACATCACGAGCGAGCAGCCGGAAGCGCTGCACAGGTTCTACCAGGACGTCATCGGTCTGGAGATGGACCCGCAGTCCGGGGGCTTCCTCATCGGCGATAGCGCCATGTTCATGATCGACGGCCATAGCGAGACGCACGGGCCGGCGAAGGAGCCGCAGCGCTACCTGTTCAGCTTCAAGGTCGACGACGCGCAGGCGGAGCGAGAGCGCCTGGAGGGCCTCGGCGTGCCGTTCATCCGCCGCGAAGGCCGCGAGTTCTGGGGCGGCACGTTCTCGACCTTCGTCGACCCGGACGGCAACTACGGTCAGCTCATGCAGTTCCAGCCGGAAGCCGCGGAGTCGCCGGTGGCGGAAGGGGTGCAGTCATGAGCAGCCCGGCATTCGGATTTGTAGTCGAATACGTCGACGACATCGAGGCGGCGCAGCGGTTCTACGTCGATGTGCTTGGCCTCAAGGTAGAGCGCCAGCACCCGACCTTCGTTCAGTTCGAGCACTTCGCCATCGCCACGGACGAGCCGGTCGGCGGCACGCGGGAGCGGGAGCTGTACTGGCTGGTCGACGATGCCGAGAAGGCGCTCGCGGAGCTGCCGGCCTCGGCGCAGGTGACGGTGGCGCTGAGGGAGCTGCCGTTCGGCAAGGTCTTCGGGGTGATGGGGCCCGCGGGCAAACCGTGTTTGGTGCTGGAGCTGGCGAAGAACCGGCCCAGCGAAGCGGTATAGCGAGGGGTATGGGAGCCGTGCAGCAATGAGGCGGGCGGACCGTCTGTTCCAGATCATCCAGCTCATCCGCAAGCACCGGGTGACGACTGCCGCCGTGCTGGCCGAGTCGCTGGAGGTCTCGGAGCGGACGGTCTACCGCGACATCCGCGACCTCGTCCTCTCCGGCGTGCCGATCGAGGGCGAGGCGGGTGTCGGCTACGTGCTGCGCAAGGGCTTCGACCTGCCACCACTGATGTTTACGAGAACTGAGATCGAGGCGCTGGTGCTGGGCACCCGCGTCGTGAGCAGCTGGGCGGACCCTGAACTCGCGAAGGCGGCGCAGTCGGCGCTGGACCGCATCAGCGTCGCGTTGCCGGATGCGCTGCGAGAGCGCCTGGTGGAATCGCGGCTCTACGCGCCGGGCTTCATGGTCGATACGGCCGTGGTCGAACGCCTGGGGCAGCTGCGCGGGGCGGTCGACCAGCACTCGAAGGCGTGGCTGGCGTATCGAGACGCTTCGGAGGCCGAGACGCAGCGCACCGTGCGACCGCTGGGCCTGGCGTTCTTCGGCAATCGCTGGATGCTGCTGGGCTGGTGCGAGATGCGCGATGACTTCCGCGCCTTCCGCCTCGACCGTATGCGAGAGCTACGCGTCCTGCCGGAGCGCTTCGAGGACGAAGCCGGCAAGACGATGGACGATTACCTGGCGTTGATGCGCGAGGAGGGCGAGTCGCGCGAGGGCAGAGCTTCGAGCTGATAGCCGCGAGCTTCGAAGGGTGTCGTCCTGGTCATTGCGAGGAGGCGTGCAGCCAACGCGGCAATCTCACATGCGCATGACGATGCCGAGAGCGCTTCGTGAGATTGCCACGGCCTCCTTGGCGAGGGCCTCGCAATGACCAGGGCAGTCGATGGCCGCTGAGTTTGGGGTTGCCTGCGGCCTGTCATTCTGAGGCGACAGCCGAAGAATCTAGGCAGGCAGTACAGCATCTCGAAGCGCGTCTTCGATGGGGTCCCGGCAGTACGAGGCGCCAGCGGACCAAGCGAGAGCTGAGGCCGTACGAACGCATGGGACGGTCCTGGTCGGGGGCCAGATTCTTCGCGCTGCTCAGAATGACATGGAGTCGTAGGGTGCGAAGAAGGCCTGGCGTCGAGGGAATGCTTCGAAGTGGCGTCGCAGATCATCCACGGCGAGCGGGGCAGGTGTTGGTACCTGCCGGTAGCCGGAGGGCGCGCGTACAATCGAGGTATGAGACGTAGCCTGGATGTACTTGACGCGCGACGCCTGCTGACCGGCGGGCCGGTGATGCTGGTTTCGACCAGCTACAGGGGCACGCACAACGTGTTTCCTGTCGCCTACTCCATGGTGCTGAGCATCGTGCCGCCGATGATCGGTATCGCCGTGCACCCGTCGCGCTATTCGGCGGACGTGATCCGTAAGACGAACGAGTTCGCCCTCAACATCCCGTCACGGGAGCTGCTGCATCACGTGCAGTACCTCGGCAGCCTCACGGGTGCGGGCTTCGACAAGCTGGAGCTGACGAAGCTGCCGACGTTCCGGTCGCGCCTGCTCAACACGGTGTTGTTGGAGGGCTGTGTCGGCTGGGTGGAGTGCAGCCTCGAGGACATGATCGAGATCGGCGACCACCTGCTGTGCGTCGGCCAGGTTGTGGCCGTGCAGGCGGACGACGAGGCGTTCGACGACCACTGGCTGCTCAAGGACAACGACTTGAAGCCGCTGCACTACCTGGGCGACAACCACTACGCCCTCCTCGACCGCGTGCTGGACGCGCGCATCCCGCAGTCGGCAGAGGAGTACGGCAAACGCCTCAGCGAGGCGGTGGAGGAGCAGCTGGAGCTGACTCGAGACGCCGAGGAGCAGCACGCCGAAGAGGACTACGAGCGCGACGAGTTCCGCCGCCGCGAAGGCTTCGACCTCTAGAACCACGTTACGAATCCGCAAATAGAAACCGCTGGGCACTTGTCCCAGGCAATGCAAGGGGGCAAGCTCTAAATCGCGCTGCAGCTTAAGCCGCGCTGAATTCGCCCTGCCGGAGGACTCGAACGTGACTATTTCTCAGCGGCAACCAGTGGAACGCAACCTGGCCATGGAGCTGGTGCGGACGACAGAAGCGGCGGCGATGTCCGCGGTTCAGTATCAGGGCAGGGGCGACAAGGAGCTTGTCGACCAGGCTGCCGTCGATGCCATGCGCCATGTGCTGCAGGGCGTCGGCATGCGGGGTGTCGTGGTCATCGGTGAGGGCGAAAAGGACGAAGCGCCCATGCTCTACAACGGCGAGGAGGTCGGCGACGGCTCGGGTCCGGAGATGGACATTGCCGTAGACCCCATCGACGGCACGACGCTGCTCTCGAAGGGCCTGCCGGGCGCGATTGCCGTGATCGCGCTTTCCAGCCGCGGCACGATGTCGGTACCGAACGTGTTTTACATGGACAAGATTGCCGTCGGTCCGGCCGCGCGCGGCGTGATCGACATCGAGGCGCCGGTGAAGGACAACCTCCAGAAGGTAGCGAAGGCGCTCGGCAAACGCGTCGAGGACGTCACCGTGATCATTCTCGACCGTCCGCGGCACGGCGACCTGTTGCGCGAGATCCGCGAGGCAGGCGCCCGCGTGAAGCAGATCTCCGATGGCGACGTGGCCGGTGGAATCCAGGCCGCCCTGCCGGATAGCGGCGTCGACATGCTGATGGGCATCGGCGGTTCGCCGGAGGGCGTGATCACGGCGGCGGCGATCCGTTGCACCGGCGGCGAGATCATCTGCAAGGCATGGCCGCGTGACGAAGCGGAGCGCCAGAAGGCTCTCGACGCCGGCGTGGACCTCAAGAAGATCTACAGGACTGAGGACCTCGTCGCCGGCGACGACGTCTTCTTCTCGGCCACGGGCGCCAGCACGGGCGAGCTGCTGCGCGGCGTCAACACGACGTCGACGGGCGCAACGACGCAGTCGCTGGTCATGCGCTCCCGCTCCGGCACGATCCGCTGGATCGACAGCCACCACGACTTCTCGCGCCTGAACAAGGTCCGCTTCGTGGAGTAGCGGAGCCGGTAGTTCCAGTCTTAGTTGTCAGCTTCAGGGTGCCGGTTCTTTGAGCCGGCGTCTTGCTTTGGCGCCGATGGGAGGACTGCTCTGAGGCCTCCGTGTTGAGGCGAGTTGCAGGGCGAAATCGCTCATCCTGAGGCGCTCGAAGGACTGCGGCGTCGTACCTTTTCGCCGAAACGCCGTCGACCGGTGGGAAGTCCTGAAGCCGCCCCTCACCCATGTCGGAAAAGGCTGGAACGTTCAGACCACGCCGCCCTCTCCCTCCGAGGGCGAGGGTCGAGTAAACAGGACGCTGGAAGTGCTGCAGGTGTGGGTGAGGGTAGTTGGGTCAAAAGGAGAGGCCGTCCATTTGTGGACGGCCTCCTTTTCGTTGTACTGAGCGTGATTCCGGGCGCTTACTTCTCCATGGCGGTGGAGTACTTGCCCTCGCGGGCGGCGCTGGTGACCATCGCGCGGTGGTAGAAGGCCTCCTGGGCGGCCTTGACGTTCTCCTTCTTGCCGGCCCAGGCCTTCTGGGGGGCTGCCTGGAGGCCGCGGCCGAAGGAGTAGCTGAGCTGCCAGGGGGCGCCGCGCTTCTGGCCTTCGAGGGCGATGGCGTTCATGTTCTGGGTCGCCTCGTCGTCGCCCTGGCCGCCCGAGAGGAAGACGATGCCGGGGACGGCGGCCGGGACGGTGTGCATGAAGCAGTCGACCGTCATCTCTGCGACCTTCTCCGGCGGGAGCGCGGTTCGACGCGGTCTTGCCGGAGAGGATCATGTTCGGCTTCAGCAGCGTGCCTTCCAGGATGACGTTCTGGCGCTTGAGCTGGTTGAAGAGCTCGTTCAGGACGGCGGTCGTCACCTCGTAGTCCCGCTCGATGCTGTGGTCGCCCACAGCGCCACCAGCGCTGTTGTCCATCAGCACCTCGGGCTCGACGATCGGCACGATGCCCGCTTCCTGGCTGAGGGCGGCGTAGCGGGCGAGGGCGTGCATGTTCGCTTCGATGCCGTAGGGCGTCGGGATGCCTGCGCCGATCGGGATGACGGCGCGCCACTTGCTGAAGCGGGCGCCGAGGTCGTAGTACTCCTTGAAGCGCTCGCGCAGGCCGTCGAGGCCCTGGGTGACGACTTCACCCTCGGCACCGGCGAGCGGCGTGACGCCGGCATCGACCTTGATGCCGGGGATGATGCCGCGGTCCTGGAGGACCTTTACGAGCGGCGTGCCGTCGGCGCCCTTCTGCTTGATCGTTTCGTCGAAGAGGATGACACCGGAGACGAACTTCTCGGCGCCCTCGGTGCGGAAGAGGAGTTCGCGGTAGTCGCGGCGGTTGTCCTCCGTGTTCTCGACGTTGATGGCGTCGAAGCGGCGCTTGATGGTGCCGGAGCTTTCGTCGGCGGCGAGGATGCCTTTTTCGCGCGCGACGAGGGCGTTGGCAATCTGGGCGAGATCAGCTGCGTTTCCCATGACAGTCTCCTGTTAATCACTCCAGCGGGGACCGATAGATGTACCCGCTATCATACCCTTGCCAACAAAGTCGGGCGAACCATGCACGACGTTAAGAAATGGCGAAAGGATCCCCGACATCATGCCGCGGCCCCGCCTACTAATTGCTACAAACAACCCTGACAAAGTAAATGAGCTGCGCGACCTCCTGGGCGATTGCGGTTGGGAGCTCGTAGCGCCGGCCGATATCGACCTCAGCGTGGACGTGGACGAGACGGGCCGGACCTACGCGGAGAATGCCCGCCTGAAGGCCAGGGCGTTCTCGCGCGCATCCGGTCTCGCGGCGGTGGCCGATGACTCCGGCCTGGAGGTCGACGCTCTCGACGGCGAGCCGGGCGCCCTGCACCACCTCAACGGCTGGGACGGTCGGGACCAGGATGAGCGCATCGCCATCCTGCTGACGTCGATGCTGGAGGTCTCGAAGCGCAAGCGGACAGCGCGGTTCCGGGCCGTTATCGTCGTCGCGCTGCCGGACGGCTCGTTGCTCGAGGAAGACGGTACGTGCGAGGGCCTGCTGGCAACGGCGCCGTCGGGAGAGGGGGGCTTCGGCTACGATCCGGTATTCATCATGCCCGACCGTGGCGTGACGATGGCGCAGCT
This sequence comes from uncultured Chloroflexia bacterium, assembly GCA_963731765.1. Classification (GTDB taxonomy): domain Bacteria; phylum Chloroflexota; class Dehalococcoidia; order DSTF01; family WHTK01; genus WHTK01. Next base: position 97,404 of record CAVSWS010000038.1, on the reverse strand, counting down.
CACCGCGGCGGAAAAGAACGAGGTGAGCCACCGGGGCATCGCGGCGCGCAAGATGGCGGCGCGGCTGCGGGAGCTGGCGCCCTGAAGTCCCGATTCCTATCGATAAGATCCGTTATGTCATTCTGAGGCGACAGGCGAAGAAGCTCGCCAACCAGTACTGAACGTCGAAACGCCTCGCGATGGAGCTTCGGAAGCCTGAGGCTGCTTCGTGGGGCTCCGACTCGCCAGTGGCACCTTGGGGTTCAGGACGCTCCGGGATCCTGTACTGGGGGGCTAGATTCTTCCTTCGTCAGAATGACAAGAGGACGGGTGACCGTCTCCGAGGGTTGGTGGTCATCGCGCTGGCTCCTGGTGAGATCGTACCGACGGTGCCCTACTGGGGCCGGGCATCCGGGACGAAGGCGAGGATGGCGAATGAGACGAGGTTGAAGAGGAAGTGGGCGCCGATGGGCACGAACAGGGTGCCGGAGCGCTGGTAAGAAAGGGCGAGGATGGCGCCGACGGCCGTGAACGGGAGGATCAGGCCAAGGTTGTAGTGCGCGAGGGAGAAGATGAAGCCGGTGACCAGTGCAGCGCCGGCAACGCCAATGATCGGCCTCGTGCCGCCGAACAGAAAGCCCCGGAAGAAGATTTCCTCCGTAATCGGCGCGCTGATCACGATAGCGACTCCGAGGATCGCGAGGGCGACGTTGGAGGTGTAGAAGGCGTCGGGGACCTGCTGGTCGGGCTTCAGGAAGTCGAAGCCAAACAGGTCGATGGCCTGCGTGTAGACGGCGACGAGGATGTACATCATCAGGAAGGTGAGGGCAGCGAGGCCGGCGATACGTGGGATCGAAGAGCCCTCGGGAATCGTCAGGCCGAGGTCGCGACTGGTACCGCCGCCTCTGTGCACGAACCAGAACACGGCGCCGATCATCGAGGCGTTCCACAGGATGTTTGATGCGCTGTTGGCACTGAGTGTCTCGGGGGCGTTCTCCCCGAAGGCGAGAATGAACGGCCCAACCACGGCCGTGGAGATCACGAACAGGGCCACGAGGACGATGACCACGCAGATCACCATCTCTTTGACGCCCCAGGGCGCCCGCGACGGTCGAGCTGTGGGAGGCTGGGCCGACGAATCGCCGAGCCGGGGGAACGGTTCGTTCATCACATCTAGTTTCACGCGCGGCGAGCGCTTGTGTATAGCGAGCGTCTCACGAATGCGATGTTTCACGGCCGATCCCCTCTCAGGGTGATGGAGTGAGCGCTTCGGCCCTGTTCCTTGCTCGGGGTTCACCGGTACTCTGTTGGGGTGAGTGAGTTCGCGCGACAGGAGCTGCAGCGCTTCACGCCTCGGACGGGCACGGCGCTGACGATCGGCAACTTCGATGGCGTGCACCTGGGGCATCAGCACCTGGTGCGGTTCCTCATCCAGCGCGCGGAGGCGCTCGATCTCCAGCCGGGTGCCGTGACGCTTTACCCGGATCCCGTGCGCGTCCTGCGCCCCCATGAGCCGATGCAGTACCTGACGAGCCTGGAAGAGCGGCTGGAGCTGCTGCAAGGGCTGGGTCTGGAGCTGGTGGCGCCGATCACGTTCACGTCAGAGCTGGCGGAGCTTTCGCCGCGGGCGTTCGTGTCGATGCTTCGAGACACGCTGGACCTTCGATTGCTGATCATGGGCCCCGATAACGCCTTCGGGCGCAACCGCGAGGCGACGCCGGAGGGCATGAAGGCGATGGGCGAGGAGCTGGGCTTCGCGGTCGAAGTCATGCCGGCGCCCCTGACGTCAGGCCCGGAGGCGGTCGTGAGCGCCACGGCGATCCGGCGCGCCTTGCAGGAAGGCGACCTCGATAGCGTGACGCGGCAGCTCGGTCGCTACTATTCGATCCGAGGTCCCGTGGTAAACGGCGATCATCGCGGTCGCACGCTGGGCTTCCCGACGGCGAACATCGCCGTGACGGCCGACCGCGCCCTGCCCGCCTTCGGTGTGTACGCCACGTGGGCGTATCTGCATGGAAGCAACGGCGACGAGAAAATGCAGTCCGCCACGAGCATCGGCGTGCGCCCCCAGTTCGAGGGTGAGAAGCCGAGCGTCGAGACCTTCATCTTCGACTTCAACCGCGACATCTACGACGAGAGCCTGCGCATCGAGCTCGTCGAGCACCTGCGCCCCGAGCTGAAGTTTGACAGCCTCGACGCCCTGCTGGAGGCGATGAACAACGACGTAGCGCGGTCGCGGGAGATCCTGACGGCAGACGCCGGATAGGTCGCCACGACGTGCAGGCGAAGAGGCGGCTGCCGTGGCGCGTCATCCTCCCAATCGCCGGAGCGGGTCTGGGAGGCGGCGTGGGCTATCTCCTCTACCTGTGGTTGACCCCTGTTCTGGAGGCCAGAACGGACTGGGTGAGGGAACTCCAGGGCCTCTTGTTTAACCTGGTTCTTATGCTCGCGGTCGTAGGCTTTGCAGCCGGCTGGAGGATCGGGCGACGATTGGAGCGGTCCGCCCGGTAGCTCTTCACTGTTGGGTTATTACACAGCGACGGGCTCGCGGCTGCGATCGAGGCGATCCCACTCCACCATCCTGATCTTGCGTCCAGCGCCTGGACGGGTTGTATGCGGGTTCGCACTTATACTGGTCAGGTCGAGCCCCGATAAAGCACGGAGATAGGTAGCAGCCTGGCGATGGCAGAGATCACGGCGTCGGTCGAAGAGCAGATGAGCGTGCTGATGCGCGGCGTCGAGTACGGCGACGCGAACATCCAGCGCACGATGGAGGCAGACCTGCGGGAGCTGCTGGCCACGGGCCGGCCACTGCGCGTCTATGCCGGCTTCGACCCGACCTTCACCGGCCTGACCCTGGGCAACCTGGTGCCGATGCTGAAGCTGCGCCAGTTCCAGCGCTTCGGCCATGAGGTCACGTTCCTCATGGGCACGATGACCGCCGTGATCGGCGACCCGAGCGACAAGTCCTCGGCGCGCCAGATGCTCACGCCGGAGCAGGTCGAGGCGAACATGGAGGACTGGCTGCGTCAGGCCTACCGCGTGCTCGACCCCGAGAAGACGATCGTGAGGCGCAACGGCGACTGGCTGTCGCCGTTGGCGCTCAAGGACGTGGTCGATATCGCTTCGAACTTCACGGTGTCGCAGTTCCTGGAGCACGAGACGTTTCGCAAACGGCTGGATGAGCACAAGCCGCTCTACATCCACGAGTTCATCTATGCCCTGATGCAGGCCTACGACGCTTTCACGATGGACACGGACGTTCAGGTGGGCGGCGTCGACCAGCTGTTCAACATCATGGCGGGGCGAACGCTGCAGCGAGCGAAGGGCAAGCGGCCGCTTGTCGCCGTGTGCCTGCCGCTGCTCATTGGCACAGACGGCGCGCTGAAGATGTCCAAGTCCGTCGGCAACTCGATCCTGATCGACGAGGCGCCGAACGAGCAGTACGGCAAGCTGATGTCGATCACGGACAGCCTGATCACGAACTACTTCACGCTCCTGACCGATGTGTCGAATGAGGAACTGCAGTCGATTGAGCAGGGCATCGCGGACGGCTCGATGCACCCGATGGAGACGAAGAAGCGACTCGCCCGCACGATCGTCGGCATGCTGCACGGCGAAGAGGCGGCGGAGGGTGCGCAGGCTGAGTTCGAGCGCGTGTTCCAGCAGCGCCAGCAGCCGGGCGAGACGCTGGACCTGCCGGTCGAGCTCAACGGCGAAGGCTGGGCAGAGGTCGACATCACGCTGCTGCTGACGGAGACGGGTCTTGTCGGCAGCCGAGGTGAGGCACGAAGGCTCGTGCAGCAGGGCGGCATCAGCGTCGACGACGTGAAGCTGACGGAGGCGCAGATAGGGCTCAGCGAAGGAAGCATCGTCAAGCTCGGGCGGCATCGATTCTACAAAGTGGTGAAAGCGGGACAGGCATGACGCAAGGGACGGCAGAAGACGCGATGCGGAGGGCCTGCGACGCCATCCTGATCGGCGACGTGATGACGGCGATGCAGGACCTCAGCCCGGAGGCGATGAACGAGGCGATGACGGCGGGCGCCAACATCGCGATGCTCCCGACGCCCCTGAGCTACGAGATCGAGTCGCGCGAGACGGTCGGCGACGAGCAGCGTTTCGTCGTGCGGTTCAAGACGAGTGCCCAGGACGTAGTCGCGAAGACGTCCTGGAAGGACTTCGGGATGGGCTGGAAGATCGTGTCGATTTCGGCCGAGGGGTTGCCGGCGTAGCAAGGAAGCCTCGGAGTCCAAGACACAGCATCGCCGCCCTACCGTAGCCCAGGTGTCCTCACCTCGGCGTCATGCGCCTTAGGTGGCTGGCGGGACGAGGCACTTAAGGGATATCGGGTATCAGCTCGGCGACATCGCTGTGCAGAGCGGCGAGCCCGGCGTCGAAGGTGGCGAGCCGGCCCTCATTTGCGCGGGCCAGCTGCGCGAGATAGGCGTTAGTCACCTGACGGTGGCCGATAACTCCGTCCATACGAACATCGCCGTAGTCGAGGTCGTCAGGCCAGAAGACGTGGTTCGGAAGACTGGCGATTCTGGCGAGGATAGCTCTCGCATCGGCCGAAGATAGGCTTTCGCGAAATGCCTGTCGCATGAGCGTTCCCTGAGTTATGGGGCAAGTGGCAAACGAATCCTCAAGTGATGCGAACCACAAGTCGGCTCTACGAGCATGAGTGTGGAGGGTAAAGCTGAGCGCGACCAGAACGTTGCCGTCGAGGAGCGTGGTCACTCGTCGTCTTCGAGCTGCTTAACGTCCTCGGAGGTGATGATTCGTCCCGTCCGAATGGCGGGAAATCCCGTTAGCTCGTTAACTCCGATCTCTGGCGTGGTCACCTTCTCACTCAGGCCCCGCCGCATCAGCCAGGCGATCGCTTCGCTCATGGTCGATGACCTGTCATGGGCAATCGCCTTGGCCTGACGTAGCAGGTCTTCGGGAAGGTCTACGGTCGTTCTCATATTCCCAAGCTTAGCACGCATCAAGATGCACGGCGCATCAAGATGCATCCCGTATCACAGACGGTTTCTGGAGCGGATTTCGTGAGCTTCGGCGTAGAATCGGCGCGGAGCATCACTGGATAACCCTAGAAGGACGCATCGATATGGCTGTTGTGGGGCAGGGAGACTTTCGCTACGAGCTGCACGAGGGATGGGAGCAGCTGCCGGAGGGCTGGGAGCACGGCGACGTGGCGGGCGTTGCGACGGACTCGCAGGACAACGTTTACGTGTTCAATCGCAGCGAGCACCCGCTGATCGTGTACGACCGCGAGGGCAAGTTCCTCAAGTCGTGGGGTGAAGGCGTATACAACCGGCCGCACGGCATCACGATCGTCGACGACATCGTGTACCTGGTCGATGACTTCGGCTGCTTTGTGCACAAGACGACGCTGGACGGCGAAGTCCTGCAGACGCTGGGCAGCGGTGAGCCGTCCGACACGGGCTACGACCGCAGCAAGTCGACGCGTCTCGATACCATCCTGTACGGCGGCCCGCCCTTCAACCGCCCCACGCGCCTTTCCGTGGCCCCGAACGGCGACCTCTACGTCTCGGACGGCTACGGTAACGCGCGCATCCACCATTTCAAGCCGGACGGCACGCTCGTCGGCTCGTGGGGTGGCCCGGGGACGGGCAAGGGCGAGTTCAATTTGCCGCACAGCGTCTGGGTGCACACGGACGGTCGCGTCTTCGTCTGTGACCGTGAGAACGAGCGGGTGCAGATCTTCACGCCGGAGGGCGAATGGCTGGAGACGTGGGACGAGGACATCATGCGCACCGGCGACCTGGCGATCCAGAACGACACGGTGATCGTGGGCGAGATGAACTACTTCAAGGACCACTACTCGCTCACCGGCAAGCTGTGGGAGGAGGACCGCCTGGCGCGCATGACGGTGCGCGACATGTCCGGAAAGATCATCTCGAGCTTCGGCGGCACCCCGAACGACGCGGACCCCTGCTCACCGGGGCACTTCACCTCGCCTCACGGCATCTGGGTCGATTCGCACGGCGACATCTACGTCGGCGAGGTGAGCAAGACGTCGTACGAGGGCACGATGTACCGGCCTGGCTGTCACTCGCTGCAGAAGTTTGTGCGGGTGCGGTAGGGTCGCTTCGCTCCGGCAAAGGGGGCAGACGAGCAAGAGGCAAAGGCGGTTTCGAGTCATCGAGGCCGCCTTTGCCTATGAAGGCGTATGGCCGCACGGCCGTCTTGCGCCAGGGGCGCGCATGAGAGCCTCAGGATGACGAACGGAATTGGAAGGCCGTCAGGTTTGGGTCCCGCGCTTCGGGGCGCCCGACATCATCGTGGCGGCCGTGACGACATTTTCGAGGGGTGTCGGGAAAGAAGAGAGCCCCGATTGCTCGGGGCTCGCAGCTACTGGCTCCAGGCTCCTAATGCTCGTCGTGGTGCTGGTGAGCGTATCGGAAGTCGTGGGCGTGGTCCGGAATCGTAGGGTTGCCGGGGTGGTTGATGCCCAGGAGGTTGACGAGGAAGTAGACGATGGTCAGGAAGACCATCAGGCCGATGGCTACGAGGAAGGTGCCGATCGATAGCTCGTCAGAAGTCGGGTCGAAAGCGGCAAAGGCGCCCTGGGTGGTGGCGATGGCGCCGAGGACGACGTAGGGAAGGGCCATGAGAAGTCGCTTGAGCATCGGTGTCTCCCTCGGATTGATTCGAGGCGATATTAGCACGGGCTGCGATTAGGGTCAGGGTAGGTCGTTGACAGCGCTTCGGCGTGCGCACAATATGCGGTGGATCACGGGCGTCTGCGAGACTAGTAGAGAGAGTGGCGCATGCAAGCAACCGTTAATCGAGATACCGTCTGTGCCGGCTTCGGAGATCGCCTCGGCGCATTCCTGATCGACTTCGCAATTTTGCTGGTTCCCAACATCATTTTCTACCTGATCCTGGGTGGCGTGCTCAGTAACGTCCTGTCGTTCATTCTGGGCGTTAGCTATGCCGTCTACTTCTGGACGTCGTCCGGCCAGACCCCTGGCAAGAAGATGATGAACCTGAAGGTCGTCAAGGCTGAAGGTGGAAGGCTTCTGACGCCTGGTGAGGCCGTACTGCGGTACATCGGCCAGATCATCTCCGGTATCGCGCTCTTGCTGGGCTACCTCTGGGTGATCTGGGACCCGAAGCACGAGGCCTGGCACGACAAGATCGCCGGCACGAAGGTGATCAAGATCGAAGAAGTCACGGACCACATCTAGCCGAAGGCCTGCGTGGCTCCAGGGGCCTAGTAACTATGTCGCGGTCGCGACAGCAAGGCGCGTCTTCGTTCCTGATACTCCTCGTTCGAGAGGTCGCCGCTACGGTACTGGTCGTAGAGGCTGTTCAGGTCGTCTTCCAGTCTGAACGAGGCGATCGCGGCTGAAGACGGCCCGCTCTGCTTCGGGCTGGCGCCGTAATCGTTGGGGCCCGGGCTGCTGTCCGAGATGTAGAAGATGAACAGGATGATGGCGCCCACCAGTGGGACGATGCCGATGAGGAGCCACCAACCGCTGTGGTCGGTGTCGTGCAGCCGCCTTACAGAAACCGCCCAGTTGGGGATGAACATGGCCACGCCGTAGATCACGCTGAGCAGCTGTCCAAGCCCGAGGACGAACTCAGCGATGGCGAGCCCGATGGCGATGAGCAAGTTGTAGAGCGCGAACCACCAGAATTCGGAGCGAGTCGCGCGCCCGGAGAAGTCCGCGTACTTCGATAGAACCTGCAAGTACCAGTCCAAAGACAGCCTCCCGTGCCTGGTCTCTGGATCTATGGTCGGCAGGCATTGGAACGCCCGCGAGATACTGTCCCGCTGTTGAGGGAACGAAGGGAACCGGTGCTAGACGACGAGGCTGCGGCGCAGGCCGATGAGGTCCTGGCGGGCCGAGACCTGGCCGTCACGCAGGTAAAAGCGGGGCACGCGTTCCATCAGACCGGTAAGGATCTCGTAGGTGATGGTGCCTGAGTGGTTCGCCATCTCCTCGGCATCGACCGTCTCTTCGCCCTGCGAGCCGATGAGCGTGACCTCGTCATCGATGGCGACTTCGGGGATGTCTGTGACGTCGAGCGTGAGCATGTCCATCATGACGCGGCCTATGTAGGGCACGCGGTGGCCGCGGACGAGCGCGACACCCTTGCTCGAGAGCGCCAGGGGCAGGCCGTCACCGTAGCCCGCGAGCACGACGGCGACACGAGACGGCTTCGTGGCGCGCCAGGTCATGCCGTAGCCCACGCCCTGGCCCGGCTGCAGGTCTGCGACCTTGGCGACGCGGCTGCGCAGGGAGAGCACCGGCTGCAATGGGACGTCGCGGTTGGTCTCGGCCGAAGGGTAGTAGCCGTAGACGCCGAGGCCGCATCGCACGAGGCCGTGACGCATCTCAGGCATGTTGAGGAGGCCGGCCGTGTTGGAAATGTGGTGGATCGGCACCCAGGGTAGCCGGGCGATGCACTCCCGAAACGCCTTGTACTGCTGGAATGTGAACGTCTTGTCGGATTCGTCGGCGGTGGCGAGGTGGGACGAGATGCCCTCGACCTCGATGCCCGGCACTTCGCGAAGGCGATCGGCCAGGTGGACTGCCTCATCCGCGCTGACGCCGAAGCGGTTCATGCCGGTTTCGACCTTGATGTGGACTTTGGCGGTGCGGCCCAGCTCCATGGCGGCGGCTGAGAGGGCTTCCGCCATCTCGAAGGACCCGATGGTGACTGAGAGGTCGCGCTGCACCAGGCCCAGCGCCTGTCCAGGGCGTGTGCTGCTGAGGACGAGGATGGGGGCGGAGACGCCGGCGCGTCGTAGCTCGTCGCCCTCCTCCATGCCCGCGACGCCGATGCCCCACGCGCCGGCCTGGATCGCCGCGAGGGCGACGGAGACGGCGCCGTGGCCGTAAGCGTTGGCCTTGGCAACGACGAGGAGTCGGGCTTCGGCGGCGCGATGCTTCAGGGCTTCGACGTTTGCAGTGAGCCTGTCGAGGTCAATTTCAGCCCAGACACGCAGGCCTTCCGCGATGGCGGCCTCCCGAGGGCTCAGATCGGAGTTGAGATTAAGCATGTAATTGCTTTGACCGGCCAGAGGTGCCTGTGTAGCATTGGCGCGATCTCGTGCCCCTTCCTCCCACCAAACTTATCTTAGCGATTGCGCTCTCTGTCCTACTAGTCGCGTGCGGCGGTTCGAAGGACGAGCCGAATGAAACTGCAATCCCTACGGCCACCGGTGGCGTCGTCATCGAAACGGTCGAGAGCGGAACGGCAGCGCCCGGCAGTATCTTGACGCCTCGCCCCGGCGTGCTTGTTGACATGGCGACGGCACAGGGCTACGAGACCGAGGGCGACATCGAGGCGGCAGCGCAGGCGTACATCGCCATTGCGGCGGCAAAGAACGCCGACAGCGTCGAAGCGACGCTGGCTGCCGGGCGGCTGCTAATCGAGACCCAGGACTACACCGACGCTCGCACGCTGCTGGAGCCGTTCGTCAAGAAGCAGGCCGGTACGCCGGAAGGGCTGACGGGCGCGTACCTGCTCGGTCGTGCGTACTGGAACCTGGAGATGCTCCAGCCGGCCCTGGACGAGTTCGATGCCTACATCGCGGGTAACGGTCCGGCGCTGGCCTACGCGTACCTGGACCGCAGCGGCGTGCTGCTGGAGATGGACCGCGGTCCCGAGGCGGCGCAGGCGGCCCAGCAGGGATTGGACGTGGGTGTGCCAGAATCGGTAACGCCGACGTTCCTGCTGGCGGCAGCCCAGGCCTACGAGAAGGCAGGCGCGTTCCCCGATGCCATCGGCTACTACAAGCTGCTGGTGGGCGAAGGGGCGCCGAGTGACGCGGCGCTGGCCTTGCAACGCATTGCGAGTCTGAAGAAGCTGCAAAACGACCCCACCTACACGGTTGAGCGCGATCAGCTGCTCTCGGGCTACCCGTCGTCCTACCAGGCCCTCGTAGCCCTGGAGGACGCCGAGTCCGCTGGTGAGACCATCGACCCGATGGTGCAGGGGCTGATCCTGTATCGGCACAACGAGTACACCAAGGCCGAGCCGTATTTCCAGCAGCAGGTCGATGACGCGCCGGACGCTCCCGAGAGCGCGACGGCGTACTACTACCTCGGCGCGATTGTGGAATCGCGAGGGGAGCTGGAGGACGCGCTGACCGACTATTCGGCGGTCGATCAGGTCAGACCCGGCGAGCCCACTCGCAGACGACGCACTCTGGTGGCGGGCTCGCATCCACGAGAACGCCGATGAGCTGGACCAGGCCGGCGCCCTCTACTCGCGTATCGTAAACGAATATCCAGATTCGTCTTTTGCGGCAGATGCGGCGTTTCGTCATGGTTTACTCGCCTATCGGGCCGGTTCGTATCTGGAAGCGGCGTCGATCTGGCAATCCGACCTCGCCTCGGTGACAGATGCAAGCGATCAGGAGCGTCTGATGTTGTGGCAAGGCAAGGCGCTGCTCATGGCGGGCCAGCCAGACGCCGCCGCGTCCGTCTTCAACGAGCTGATGACGGCGCACGAGGACGACTACTTCGGCATTCGCAGCATCGGCGTGAGTGAAGGACTTCACAAGCAGCCCATCGCAACAGCCGAGACCGGTGTCGATCTGACTCCCACCTGGGATTGGCCGGCGGCGGAGCAGTGGCTGGCAACCTTTACAGGCCAACCGGCGACGAATCGCGCCTGGCAGGCCGACCCGCGATGGCCACTCGCGCAGGAGCTGTGGCGGGTCGGTCGCAGCTATTACGGCGATCAGGAAGTCCTCGACCTGATCCAGTCCTACGCGAGCGAGCCGGCGTCGCTGTACACGCTCTCGCGCGACTTGCTGGACGAAGGGCGCGTGAGCATGTCGGCGCGCACCGGCCAGGTGCTGCTCAGCGCGCTCGACGCCAGCCCGAGCCAGGGCCTGCCGAAGGCGATCATGTCGCTGGCGTACCCGCCGGCATTCGGCCCCCTGGTGCAGCGCTATGCCGACGCCGAGGGCATTTCGCCGTTGCTGCTGCTGGCCTTCGTGCGCCAGGAGAGCTTCTTCAACCCGCGAGCGACTTCCGGCGCCGGTGCCCTCGGGCTCACGCAACTCCTACCGGAATCGGCGCAGACGGCGGCGACGGAGCTGGGCCTGAGCGACAACGTGCCTCAGGACCAGCTTCTGCATGCGGATTTGAGTCTGCGACTGGGTGCGCGCTACATGGCAGACCAGCTGGCGCGATTCAACGGCGACATCTTCGTGGCGTTGGCGGCCTATAACGGCGGCCCCACCTCGGCTGAGCGGTGGAATGAGGAGGCCGGCGACGACGCGGACCTGTACCTCGAGACCATCGAGTACTCGGAGAGCCGCTACTACGTCGAGATCGTGGCGGAAAATTACGCCATCTATCGATACCTTTACGCGGGCGAGCCGGAACCAAACCTGCCTCAATAGCGTCTCTGAATTCGAACCTGAAAGGAAACGGGGCGAATTCATGGCTGCACGCATGAGATGGCTGAGAATCGGTGCGGCAGGCGCCGGGTTGCTGGTGATGGCGTTTCTGGTTGCCTGCGGAAGTGGCGATGACAACGACAGTCCCGATGCAACCCAGTCGCCGGTGACCACGGCAGTGGCGGGAGAGGCACCGAATACGCCTTCCGATGGGCCGGCCGGCGGCTCCAGCGGACCCAGTGGCGGTGTCGGGAACGAGACACCCCTTCCGGGACCAGGCCTGCCTAACTTCGAAGTGCCGCCAGGCACCACGGCGAGCGCAAATGGCGAGACGGTGGAGATGGGTATTGGTACGTACTGCTGGACTCGCATGTGCGTCGACAAGCTGGGCGTGCCAACCAGGGGCGTGCTGACGGTAAAGCGGGGCGATGTCGTGTCTGCCGCGGTTCCAGAGGCGATTCCGGCGCGGACGAATACCGGAATCCTGCTCTTCGAGGCAACACAGCCCCTCGAACTCAGCGACGGCAGCCGTGTTTGGGCGAATCCGGGCAACGAGGAGTTGACGGTGCCGTTCCAGGCAACGGGCGAGGGCGTCGACGTGACCATGGACGTGGCTCCGGGGCAATACGTATTAGTGGTCGCGCTGAACTTCGAGGGTGGCGACGTGACGTATGGAGTCTTGCTGGACGTTCAGTAGCGCGCGATGACCATGTTTCACGTGAAACATAGGCCAGAGGCGGCTCGCGAGGGCCTGAGGAGTCGGGAGCTGGCCCCATCAGGGCTCTTTGGCTCCTGGGGGTTGGCCTGATCCCTGTTCATTTCGCCAGAGGGGCTGCGCCGCCCTTCCGTCTCTGTGGAGATATCGAGCGAGATCCCGGCTCCCGTGTCGATAAATGTCATGGGTGAGGTCTCAAAGGCGAAAATTGCCCCGGCTTTCGAGGGTTTCACGTGAAACATGCGCCTTGAGAGGTTGTCGGGTGGTCCATACCGCTGGAAGGGTGCCCGGCGTTTGACTATTAGGCTCGTCCTGATAGACTGGCAAAGCTAAGTGCCCTGAGGGGCTTACGTGAGGATTTTAGCGTGACAAAACGCACTTATCAGCCCAAGAAACGACGCCGGTACCGAGTGCACGGCTTTCGCAAGCGTATGCGTTCGGCCGACGGCCGAAGAGTCCTTCAGCGACGCCGAGCGAAGGGCCGAGCTCGTCTCACCGTCTAACGAATCTGAAGCCGCGCGATCGCCGGTTAAGCCGACGTGCCGACTTCGACCGTGTGTTTCAGCATGGGCGCCACAACGGCGGGAAGCTGCTATCAGTACGCTCAGTCAGCAATCAACAACCACTCACAAGATTCGCCTTCGCGATCCCGAAGCGCGTCGGCAACGCCGTCGTACGCAATCGAGTGCGACGGCGTTTGCGGGAGATCCTGCGGGTGCAGCGGCTGCTCGAGGGCTTCGACGTGGTGATATCGGTGCGTCCGGACGCAGCGAAGGCGACATTCGCGATGCTGAGCTCGGAGCTGAGCCTGCTGATGAAGCGCGGCCGGCTGCTCGACACGTCGGAATAGCCGCGAAGGGTGCTCTGGGCCTGATTCGAATCTATCAGCGCGTGATTTCGCCCAGTCTGGGCGATGTGTGCCGCTACGCACCGAGTTGTTCCCACTACACGTACGAGGCGATTGAACGCCACGGCTTGCTCAAAGGCTGCTGGTTGGGGTTCAAGCGCTTGCTCCGGTGCCGTCCTTGGGGCGGTAGCGGCTATGATCCAGTCCCCAATTGATGTTTCACGTGAAACACCGGCGACGTGTCCTGGGCTTTGTAGCCTTTGCGGGGTTATCAGCCGCGGTTCTCTCCGGTTGTATTCGCGATACGAGTCGGGGATGGGCGGGACCCGTGAAGGTCGACGAGACCCAGGTGGTTTCCGTGTCAAAGGGGAAGCTGTACGGCATCGACGCCGAGAGCAACCCGGCGCCGGCATGGACAGCCACACTCTCGGCGCCCCTGGCAGACAACATCACGAAGCTGGATGCGGCCTCGATTTCGCCTTCCGACACGCCTTATCAGGGCGATTTGCTGCAAATCGAGTCTGAGGTGGTGCGCGTCCGCAGTCTTTCCATCAACGGAACCCAGCGAGAACTGCAGCTCGACCGCGGTTACGCCGGCACAACTGCCGCCACACACCCCGAAGGCGCCAAGATCGAGGCCTTCCGGCGGGCCTGGAAGTTCCCGGATGACTGGCACATCGGCGAAAAGAATGCTCGCAGCCTTTCCGGCGTCTACAGCGAGCCGATAACTGACAGCGACGGCATCATGTACGTCGGCGATTACGGTGGCTGGCTCTACGCCTTCAACCCAGCAGACGTGAACCTGGATGCCGCGAACGACAATCAAGAGCCCGATGTGGCCGTCTCCGAGCTCGGAGACAAGGTAATCGGCGGCATCGGCCTCGATGCAGCCTCCGGCATGCTCTATGTGACGGCCGACGACAAGCTGTTCGAGGTGAGTAGTGAGCGCCTGAAGGCCGCCCTGGCAGCCGGTGGTGGTTCCGTTGACCCGGAGCCGACGTTCAAATTCACCGCGAAGGACGCGCTCTGGGGTCAGCCCGCGGTTGAGAACGGCGTCGTGTACATCACGTCGCTGGATGGCAACCTGTACGCCCTCGATGCTTCGACAGGCGCCGTGAAGTGGACGTTCAGCGATCCGAAGGGCCTGACGACGTCGCCGGTACTTGTTGGCGACATCATTCTGGCCGGCGGCTTCGATTCGACGCTGTTCGCGGTGAACAAGACGACAGGCGAGCTTGCCTGGCAACTACCGGTGAACAACTGGATTCTCTCGACGCCGGTGCTCGATGACGCCGGTACGGCCTATTTCGGCGATTTCGATGGCGTTTTGCACGCTGTAAACACAAAAGATGGCTCGGAAGAGTGGTCGCTGCCGCTGAATCGCGGCAAAATTCGTGGATCGGTAGCGATTTCGGGTGATTTCGTGGTGGCTGGCACAGACGACGGCTGGCTAGTCGGCGTCAATCGAAAGAGTCAGACACGCGAATGGGAGATGAAGGTGGGCTCGGACATCCTGGCCAACCTGCAGACGTCGGGCGATGAGGTGCTGATTGCACCCCAGGGCTGCTCGACGCTGGCCGACTCGCAGGCAAAGACGTATTACCGGGCCGTTGATCCGGTCACGGGCACGCTGAAGCGCGCTGACGGGGTCTGCTGATGGATCCCTTTAGCCTTATCAGCGATATCTTCTTTACGCTCCTGATCACGCCGTTGACGAACCTGTTCGTCCTGCTGACGACGTTGACGGGCAACGCAGGCATTGCGGTCATCCTGCTTACCATCTTGATTCGTGCCGTCACGATCCCGCTGACCCTGAAGCAGATGAAGATGACGCGAATGATGGCGGCGATGCAGCCCCGTCAGCAGGAGATCAACAAGCGCTACAAGGACCCCAAGCGGCGCCAGCAAGAGATCATGAAGCTGTACAAGGAGGCGGGTGTAAACCCGCTGGGTTGTTTCTCCAGCTTCTTCCTCCAGGTACCGATCCTTATCGCCCTGTATCGAACCTTCATCCTCTCGGTCGGTGAGGCGCCGGAGTCGCTGATCCGGCTCTCAGGCCGCCTGTACGACTGGGATTACCTGCGCAGCGGCCTGCCGCTCCCTTCGGACTTCCTGTGGCTGCATCTGGGACGTCCCGACCCGGTGATCTTGCCGCTGCTCGTGGCGGTCACGACGTTTGTGCTGCAGAAGATGAGCACGGTACCCAGCACGGATGAGAAGGCGAAGGCCCAGGCGAGCATGATGAACTTCATGATGCCGCTGGTCTTTGGCTGGATCACGCTGTCGCTGCCCAGCGGTCTCGGTGTGTACTATGTGCTATCCAACGTTATCGGCGCCGTTATGCAGTACGCCTACGTTGGCGGTGGCCCGGTGAACTACCGGGCGCTGGTGGGCCTCTCGCAGGAACCGGTGCTGCCGCGGGCTGTCGAGGTGCGAGAGCAGCAGTTCAGCCGCTTCCGCAACCAGGGCGGCGATGATGAAGACGAGGACGAAGACGAAGGTGACTCAGGCGCGGCGGTGACCCGGAAGTCGAAACCGTCCGGTGGGAATTCATCGGCTGCTGCAGAATCTGGTAGCGGTGCCAGGAGGCGCCGGAGGAGGTACGGTCGTGGAAAGCGTTGAGGCCGAAGGCAGGACCGTAAACGAAGCGACCGAGAAGGCCCTGGAAGAGCTGGGCCTGCGCAAAGACCAGGTCGACATCGAAGTACTGAGCGAGGGCCGTCCGCGGCTGCTGGGCTTTGGTGGGGAGCCGGCCAGGGTGCGCGTAACGGCGAAGCCCGTCGCTGCGCCTCGGGTGGCACCGGCCGCGGTCGCGAGCGCCGGTGAAGACGAAGAACTGGACGAGGAGTACCTCGAGGACGAAGAAGACTACGAGGACGAGGACGAGGACGAGGACGAAGAAGACGACGACGATGAGGAGGACGAGGGCGAAGACGAGGAAGAAGCGCCCGTCCGCCAGTCCACCTACGTCGAACGTGAGCGCACTCCCGTTCCGGAGGCCAGCGCCGACGATGTGAGCGCGGCAGCTGGAGTCCTGGAAGACCTCGTTCGCCTCATGGGCATCGAAGCGAACGTGGAAACGCGCATACCGGAGACACCGGGCGACGGCGTCGGCATGATCCAGGCCGTCCTTGATATCGAAGGCGAGGACCTTGGCCTGCTCATCGGCCGTCGAGGTCAGACGCTGGCGTCGCTGCAGTACCTGCTTAACCTGATCGTCGCGAAGAAGCTCGGCAAGCGCGTCGCTTTTGGTGTGGACGTCGATGGTTACAGGCGCCGCCGTGAAGAGGCGCTGGTCAGCCTGGCGAAGCGCACGGCATCACGTGTACGACAGACGGGCCGATCGGTTACGCTTGAGCCGATGCCGCCGAACGAGCGTCGCATCATCCACATCACGCTGTCGGAAGACCCCAACGTGATAACGGTAAGCATTGGAGAGGGCGAAGGGCGCAAAGTCGCTGTAACTCCCGCCCGTTAGGCGTATGTGGCATGACCCCGCAGCTCCTTATCGCAGGGCATATCGTAAAGGATATACAGGCGACCGGCTGGCAGGCCGGGGGTGGAGCGCTGTACGCCGCGGCTCAGGCGGCGAAGCTGGGCGTTGACACCGGCGTGGTAACAGCTTGCGACCTGGACATTCATCCCGAAGTGCTGGTTCCCGGTGTCCAATGGCACGTGACGCGCATCCCTGAATCGATTCGCTTCGAAAACACGTATACGATGGGGCGTCGCAGCCAGCGCGTGATTCCGTCCGAGCGGCAAATCGGCTTCGAAGACGTGCCGTTGGACTGGCGGTCGGCCCCGTTGATGCTTCTGACGCCTGTGTTTCACGACGTGGCGTCAACTCTCGCGAAGTCGCTTGTGAAACAAGGCACAACCGTGGGCCTCGGTGCTCAGGGTTGGCTGCGTCGCACCGAAGGTGATCGCGTGCTGCCCGGAGTTGTTGAGGCTGCACCGGAGTGGCTTTGTGGCGACGTGGTCTTCGTCTCGGAAGAGGACGTGGATGACCCCGAAGCAGTGTCGCAGTGGCAGGACACGTGCGCCGGTCGTCATCCTGACGCGAGGCCGGGCCGGATACACGATATGGCACGAGGGCGCTCGGAGCGACCTCGAGGCGGCCGTGAGCTGCGAGAAGGACCCGACCGGCGCCGGCGACGTATTCGCGACGGCGTACCTGGTGCGCTACGGCGAGACACACGACGTGCTGGAGTCGGCGCGATTCGCATCGGTGGCCGCGGCGATCTCGGTCGAAGGCAGCGGTATTGAGTCTGTAGCCGGCCGGGAGCAGATCGAGGCGCGGGTGGCGGCGACAGGAGTGACCTGCTGATGGCCGGTCACGAGGGCTGCGTGGTCTTTGCCATCGCCAACCAGAAGGGCGGCGTGGGCAAGACAACCACGGCGATCAATCTCGGCGCCGAGCTGGCCACCCGCGGTGTGCCGACGCTGTTGGTGGACCTCGACCCGCAGGCGAACTCCACGGCTGGGCTGGGGCTCTCCGGCCACGGCGGCGCGACGGTCTACGACGTCCTGATCAACCAGCAGCCGATGGCAGACGTAATTATCGGGACGGTGCAGGCGGGGCTCGATCTGGTGCCTTCGGGGCCGGACCTTGCGGGAGCCGAGGTGGAGCTGGTGCCGGCGATGGCGCGAGAGCAGCGCCTCGTACGGGCCATCGAGGGCGTGGCGGAGCGCTACAGCGTCGTGATCGTCGATTGCGCGCCTTCGCTGGGCCTGTTGACCCTGAATGCGCTCAACGCGGCTGACGAGGTCCTGGTGCCGGTGCAGTGTGAGTACCTGGCGCTGGAGGGCCTGAGCCAGCTCATGGGCACGCTGGAAGCCGTACGCAGCAACCTGAACCCGCGGCTGCACCTCGGCGGTCTGCTGCTGACGATGTACGACGCGCGGACCAACCTGTGTCAGCAGGTGGCGCATGAGGTGCGTAGCCACTTCTCCGAAACCTTCGAGGCAGTGATCCCACGCAGCGTGCGCCTGAGCGAGGCGCCGAGCCATGGCCTGCCCATCAACCTGTACGATGGCCGCTCGCCGGCTGCGAAGGCTTACGGCGCGCTGGCTGACGAGGTAATCGCGTCGTTCCTGCCATCCTTCGTAGCGCAGGGCAAATCGAAGAGTGCGGAGGCTAAGCGATGACAAATCGACGTATGGGCCTGGGCCGCGGCCTCGATGCCCTGATCCCGGGAAGTGGTAGCGCCGGTAACCGCCAGACCGCGGTCGAGCAGGTCGACATCGATCTGATCGCGCCGAACCCGCACCAGCCGCGCACGGTGTTCGAGCCGGAAGCGCTTGAAGAGCTGGCAGAGAGCATCCGAGAGCACGGCGTCATTCAGCCGCTGATCGTCAGCCGCCCCGAAACGCCGGGCAGCGCGCCGTATCAGCTCATCGCCGGCGAGCGGCGGCTGCTGGCCTCTCGCAAGGCCGGGCTGGAGAAGGTGCCGGTGATCGTCAAAGAGGCGAGCCCGCAATCGCTGCTGGAGCTGGCGCTGGTCGAGAACCTGCAGCGCCAGGACCTGGGGCCGCTGGAAGAAGCCTTCGCCTTCAAGCGCCTCGCCGAAGAGTTCGAGATGACGCAGGAGGCGATCGCGACACGTGTGGGCCGCAGCCGGTCGTCCGTGACGAACTCGCTGCGACTGCTGACGCTGTCGGACGAGATTCAGAGCAGTCTGGCGCGAGGCGAGATCTCCTCGGGGCACGCGCGGGCGCTGCTGGGCATCGAAGACCCGGATGAACGGCGGCGCGCCTGGATGCGCATCGTTGAAGGGCACCTGAACGTGCGCGATGCGGAGGCGCTGGCGAAGCAGGGCTTCAAGGCGCCGCGAGAAGTGACACCGAAGCGCCGGCCGGCTGAAGTCGCGGCGCTGGAAGAGCAACTGCGAGGCGCCCTCGGCACGCGGGTGGACCTGACGAAGGGCCGTAAGGGCGGCCGTATCGTGATTCATTACTTCAGCGACGAAGAGCTGGAGTCGATAGTCGACAGATTGGCGTAAGAAACGGCGGAGGTAACAGCGTATGACCGTCCCGGGTGAGCGGACCGAGGCACAGCTAGAGATTATCGAGGCGCTGAAGCACCTGCCCGTGCTGCTCGACAACGAGACCGACGGGCTGTCCGACGCGGTGCTGCGTTATCGTCCCGCCGAGGGTGAGTACTCGATCAAGGAGATCATCGGCCACCTGCGCGACCTCTCCGAGGTGTGGCACAAGCGCCTGTACATGATCACGAGCCTGACCGACCCCCGCTGGCCCGCCTTCAACGGCGAGGAGTCGGTCCGCACGCACAACTATCAGGAAGCCAACGTGCAGGAGCTCATCGCCTCGATCCGGGAGACGCGGGTGAAGACGGCTGAGATGCTGTCGAACTGCGTGGACTGGACTCGCCTGGGCCAGCACCCGGAGATGGGGCGTCGCAGTCTGAAGCAGTGGGGCGAGTTCGTCGTGGCGCACGACAGAGAGCACCTCGCCGCCATCAAAGCGCTGAAGGAAGCTCAGACTGCGGCCCGATTGCCCTAGGTCTCCTGCGTCTTGCTGAAGCCACTTTGCTTCCTGCTCTCCTGCTTTCTCATTGCATTCGCTGCGGTTGGGTGCGGCGGTGACGATGACGACACGCCGGCGACGACGGAAGTAGCCGAGGCGACTGCCGCCGCAGAGACGCCATCGCCCGAGCACACGGCCACTCCTACAGCGGCGCCGGCCACGGCGACGCCCACCGATGTGCCGCCAACGGCGACGTCCCGGCCGCCAACCGCGACAACGATGCCGGCCGTGAGCGACGCCGAGCTGATCGCGTTAGCGGAAGCGATATTCCCCGAGGTTGGCGAAGGTCTTCTCTATGTTGGCTGCGATACGCGAGCCGACATAGAGTGCCCGATCACGGACCATCTCAGATTGCGGCTGGCATCGCCCGGTGTAATCCTCTGCCGCTGCCAGAACTCATCGAACCGGCGCGACATTGAAGCGCTGGCCGGTCGTTCCCAGGATGGCGGCGGCGTCGTGCGGGTAACGATGTTCCTCGACACCAGCTACGACCTCGTTGTCGTTCGGGATGGCGGCGAGTGGCTGGTGGACGACGAGTACTGCGCTGGTCAGCCGGCGACCTCGATCTATCAAGACTCGCGGCCCTGTTAATCTGGCGCCATGGTGGAGCTCGGCAAGACGCTGGACGTCGCGACCCGCGATGAATGGCGGGCGTGGCTCGAGACGCACCACACCTCTGAGCCTGAGATCTGGCTTGTAATCCATTCGAAGGGTTCCGGCAGCCCCAGCATCCCGTACAACGACGCGGTGGAAGAGGCGCTCTGCTTCGGATGGATCGATAGCATCGTCAAGAAGCTGGATACCGATAGCAGAGCACAGCGGTTCACGCCTCGCAGGCCTGGCCGGGCGCTGTCCGAGATGAACAAGGTGCGCGTGCGGCGCCTGGCCGAGGCGGGACGCATGACGCAGGCAGGGTTCGATGCGGCCGGCGACGTGCTCGATGAGCCCTTCGAGGTTCCTGCGGATATCCTCAAGCGCCTGAAGTCAGACGAAAGAGCCTGGGCGAACTTCCAGGCGTTTCCGGAGAGCTATCAACGCATCCGCATCGGCTGGATTGACGCGGCTCGCAAACGTCCAGAGGTGTTCGAGCAGCGGCTGGCGTACTTCATGCGCATGACGGCGCAGAACAAGCGCTTCGGCATGGTGCAGTAGGGGCGGCCTATTCGTCCAGCAGGTGGTACTTGATGGCGGCCGAAGGGCAGGCCGCGACGACCAGGGCGATGTCGTCCGGCTCGCCGGCGTCGAGGTTCACCCAGGGCCTGGCTCGGGCGTTGAACACTTCCGGCAGGGTGCGAACGCAGACGGCGGCGTGGATGCAGAGCGCCGGCTCCCACGTCACCACGATGTGCTCGTTGCGGTACTCGCGGTTGTTGTCGCGGGCGTTCAGCTCGTTGTCGCTCACCATGGTTGCCCTCGTCGGAACTGTACAGCTTTCGATGTCTCTCTTGTAGGCCCCAGGGGAGCCACGTCGTCAAGCCACCGTTCGCCAGCCCTTGTTCCACGCGACCGCCTGAAGGTTGCCGTGTCGGCTGGACGCCTCCTCGCAACGACAGGAGAAGCGGCGATTCAAGCAAACGCACACCCGTCAGGCATCGAGGAACTCGATGCGGAAGCGGATGCCGCAGGCGAGGCAACGCGGCTCTTCCATGTGCAGCACGGCGCCGCAGTTGGGGCAGTAGCTCGGGCGCTGCGGTGTACCGAGGTACTCCGGGCGGGAACGCAGCATGCGGTCGACTACGGGCACGAGGAGACTGGTGGCCGCCGTGAGGATGGCTGTGACGATGAATGCTCGCCACTTCCAGTCGTCGATGCCGCCCTCGTCGATGTCGGTCCAGAGCGCGCCGATGACCATGGCTGTGAGGGCCGCCGTGAAGGTCGCGGCCAGGAGTTGCAGCCAAACCGTGCGGCGTCGCATGCGCACCAGTGAGAGCAGGCAGACGTGGGCGAGGCCGGCGCCGGCGATGCCGAAGGACCAGGCGACGCGTTCGGCCGTGTCACCGGAGAAGAGGTGGCTCCAGACGAGGTAGACACCCAGCGCCGTGCCGATGAACAGGCAGCTGACAGCAAAGGACGGCAGCAGCGTAAGCGGCTTCGGGCGGGCGGCTTCATGCGCGAGGATGCAGGGCAAGAAGAGCAGCGTCGCGAGCGAGAGCAGCGCCTGTCGTCTCGAGGATGTTCGACTCGGTGTCGCCGACCTGCGTACCGCTGCCCGCGACGATCACGGCGATGCCCGCCGCGGCGTTGACCACAACGAGCAGGATGATCGTGCGGAAGACGAGGGGCCGGACGGCGAAGCGAGGCAACGTCGTCTCGCTGCTAGCCTTCGGGCGTGCCCAGCGCGAGGCCGATCATGCGGTACGCGAGCTTGGCGGCGGCGTAGGAGCAGGCCTTGGGGCCAAGGTCGGGCGAGAGCTCTGTGAGGTCGAAGCCAACGATGCGCTTCGAGGCGCTGATCGCCTCCATGAGCTCCGACACCTCGTCCCAGCGCAGGCCACCGGGCTCGGGCGTGCCGACGGCGGGGAATTCGCCGGCGTCGATGCCGTCGAGGTCGATGGTGATGTAGACGTTGTCCGCCAGCGTGTCGACGATGGTCGAAAGGTCACGCAGCTTGCGGAACTGCCGGGGCGAGTAGAACGGCAGGTTGTTCTCTTTGATGTAGCGCGCTTCTTCCACGGCAGCGCTGCGCAAGCCGACCTGGGTCACAGGCACGTCGTCCAGCATGCGGCGCAGGCTGCAGGCGTGGTTGTAGCGCGTATCGAGGTACTCGTCGCGCAGGTCGGCGTGAGCGTCGATGGCGAGGACGCTGAGGTTGGGGTACTTGTCACGGTGCGCCCGGAAGGAGCCGACGGCCACGGTGTGCTCACCACCGAAGGTGACGAGGAACTTACCATCGTCGACGTACTCGCCGGCGACCTCGTGGATGCGATTGATCATCGCTTCTGGCGTTTCGTTGGTCACCATGACGGCGGGCGAGGTGTAGATGCCGTGCAGGTAGGGTTCGTAGCCCAGGCCGACATCGAACAGCTCCATGTCTTCCGAGTTGGTGATGATCGCCTCCGGGCCATCACGGGCGCCGGCGCGGGCGGTCACGGTGGAGTCGTAAGGCACGGGCAGCACGACGACGCGGGCGCGCTCGTACTCGGCGAAGGGGAAGGGAGGGCAGCAGAAGGCCTTGGGGGGCCAGAAGCGCTCGTCATCGGGGCGTGGTGGGCTCATGCACCTATGTTAACGCAGGGGTCCGGCGATTCTTACTGATGGTGTCCGAGGGCGGCGTAAGCATCGCGGATGTTAATAGCGAGGGCCGCCATCAGCGCAAACGCGGATTACGAGAATAGTGGAGCCTGCGGTCCGGGCACAAAACAAGGCTGGCGGGAGGACAACGCCAGCCTTGGCTAGAGGTGGTTCGGAGCGGGCTTTAGCCTACGGGGCTGAGCTCGCTGGTGACGTTGGTGCGCTCGACCATCGCTACGGGCGTGGCGGCGTCGATTGCGTGGGGGAACTCGAGGCCGCGGTCGTGCACCTTCTGTGTGATGTGCGTGAGGCCGAAGTCGCGGATGATGCGCTCGGTTGCGCCGGCCGTCTCGAACTCCTTACAGGAGAAGATGTCCACCCACACGTAGCCGTGTTCCGGGAACGTGTGAACTGAGATGTGGCTCTCGGCGATGATCACGAAGCCGGTGACGCCCCAGTCTTCGGGCTTTTCACCGGTGTAGTTGAGCACGTAGGGCTCGGAGATCTTCGTCATGTTGATCTCGGCGGGGTAGGTGTCTAGAAGCGACCGCACTACCTCCTCGCTGCTCAGTTTTTCCCGGTTACCGCCGTAGCCGTCAATGGTCAGGTGCACGGTTCACCCCTTCCTTCTGTCCCGCCTTGACGCGGGTTACGCCGGTTCCAGGACCGGCATCCAACCGATAGATCCTCCTACCCTGCGAGTCAGTTCGGCGTCTCGCGATGGGCGCAGTTAAAGGCCCCCAGCAGCACTCCCCGGAAGAGAACCGGGGCACCCCTCCTGGATGAGGGATCCTGCGCAACGAACGGCCGCTGCGCGGTTGCCACCAGATAGGCCTGGCATCCGTCCCCTTTGGCTAATTGAGTTTAGTTTGAGAGGGACAAAAAGCAGACTATCACAGACGTTTCGGTGAAGTAAACAAAATCGATATGGATGGACCGCGATCTGCCCGATGAAGCGGCTACTGGTCGCTCGGCGCGGGCGTGTCGCCGCCTTCGCCGCGATTGCCGCCTCGCCCCCGGCGTCGACGCCTGCGACGCCGCTTCGCCTCGCCGTCGCCCGATGCTTCGTTCTGGGCGGGTTGGGGCTGGTTTGCCTGCTGGGGCTGCGGCGGCCTGGCCGCCGGACGCTCGGCTCGCGGTGCCTGTGTCTCGGCGGGTGCTTCCGTACCCGGCTGACCCTGGCCACGACGGCTGCGTTGACCGCCGCGACGGTTGCGGCCGCTGCTCTGGCGTTCGGCCGGTGGCTTTGGGGCCGAGGTCGAGCTCGAGGTCGAAGGGCCGGCGCTCGAAGGGGAGGAGGAGGAAGCTCGGGCCGGCGTGCGGGCGCTGGAGTCTTCCGTAATCGTGCGCATGGAGCCTTCGACTTTGTGTACGAGCTCCATGGGCCGGATCGTGACGCCGTGCTGGAGCTGGAAGTCGATGGCGGCGACTTCGACGTGCTCACCCTGCTCCGTGAGGTAGAGCTTGACGATCTCCCGGTTGAAGTCGATGCCTGTGACTTTCGCCTCGCCCGCCGGCGTCGAGATCATCGAGCCCACCTTGGGGAGGGTGCCTCGCAGCGCCTTGTAGTCTTCGTACTCGAAGGTGAGGCAGCAGTAGAGGCGACCGCAGACGCCGGAGATTTTCTGCGGGTTCAGGGGCAGGTCTTGCTCCTTCGCCATGCGGATGCTGACGCTGGGGAAGGTAGTCATCCAGGACGAGCAGCAGAGGCGCTCGCCGCAGATGTCGTAGCCGTCGACCAGCTTGGCGCGGTCGCGGTCGCCGATCTGGAGCAGCTGCACGCGCGTGCCGAGATCGTGCGAGAGCTCCCGTACGAGGTTGCGGAAGTCGATGCGCTCCTGGGAGGAGAAATAGGCCGTGAACTGCAGACCTTCGAGGTCGAACTCGCCGCTTGCGAGAGCCATGTCCATCTCTAGCTCAGCTGCTTTTTTTTTCGCCTCCGTGAGGGCGTCGTGGGCGCGGGCCTGCATCTCGTGCATGCGCTCGATGTCGTCCGGCGTTGCGATACGCATGACGGGTTTCATGTCGCCGGAGGTCGAGGCGTCGTTGGCGATGACCTGGTCCGGTGCGATGACGACTCGGCCGGCCGTAATGCCGTGCGCCGAATCGACGACGACATAGGCACCGACTTCGAGTTCGAAATCGAGGGCGTCGTAGTAGAAGAGCTTACCCGCTTGTCGGAAGCGGACGCCGACGGTTCGTACCATATTCGTAAGCCTGCTTTGGCGGTCATGACGAGGTCCAGGGCCGTGCGGACGCTGGAAGCCTGTCTCGTAGCGGCGCGATGGAAGTTGGGCGCGACTACGAGCGCTGACGGTGCCTTGCGGGCTACTCCTTTGTGTTAGCGGGCCGCCCCAATGACCCTTTCGGGCGAGGGCAGGTCCAGCGTGAGATTCTCCAGCGCGAGCTGGGGATCGACGTTTGCGTACAGGTATTCCCGCGTCTGGGCCAGTGCTCGCAGGAATGTCACGATCTGACTCGCGGGGTACAGTTTACCCTCCCCGATCAACGTATCTTCACGATCAGGGTTTGTGGCGCCTTCGTGGCCTCCGGCAGTGTAGAGCAAGACGTCACGCCACCAGGCTTCCCAGACGGCCAGCTCGCGTAAATAGCGCTCTCGCACGGCGGCGTCGCGGCTGGCGGCGTCCTTGGCCCAGGCGAATCGCGCGGCCCGTCCGGCGTGGGCGAGGCGAACGGCCTCCTCGAGCATTTCGGAGCGCTCATCCAGCAGGCTCGGGTCCTCCATTGCCTGAAGCGCCCAGCCGAGACGGCCGGCTGCCGCCGCGGCGATGACCTCGGCCTGCGCCGGAGTGGCGCCGCGCTCGACGAGCGTATCGGCGATGACGGCGCGCTCGATGGGGTGGAAGGCGAGGCGCTGGCAGCGGGAGAGGATCGTCTCGGGGAGGCGGTCGTCGCGCTCCACAAGGAGGATGATGATGCTGCCGTCCGGCGGTTCCTCCAGCGTCTTGAGGAAGGCGTTGGCGGCCTCGGTGTGCAGCGTGTCGGCAGCATCGATGATCGCGACGTGGTGGGCGCCGGTATAGGGGCTGAGCGACAGCAGGTGCTCGACGCGGCGGATCTGGCAGATGCGCAGGTCGCGGCTCTCGGTGTGCTCCTTGTGGTCGGGCTCATCGCAGATACCGCCGGGCGCGACGAGCTCGACGTCGGTGTGGCGGCCGGCGCGCGTGTCGCGGCAGTTCCGGCACTCGCCACAGGGGCGATTCGACGGGTCGCCGTCCCACCCTGTGCAGTTCAGGGCAGCTGCGAACTCCAGCGCCACGGCTGCCTTGCCGATGCCGTCCGGGCCCGAGAACAGCCAGGCGTGCGGCGGCCGGTCCGAGGCGAGCGCGCGGTCCAGCGCCGCGAGGGCTGCAGTGTGGCCGACGATGTTCCACATGCGCCTATTGTCTCTCCCGAAGGGGTCAGAGGCCATCGCGCGTTTCACACTCTTTTAAGTCCCGGGTAATGCCTGTTGAACCAGTCTGCGCAATCATGGAAGGAATGATTGTGTGGGAAGTGCTAGGGCAGGGTAGGTACGGATGCTGGAAAAACTGAAGTGGGGCCTGGTCATTGTCGTGAGCATGGTGCTGGGCGGCGCCGTTGTCGTGGGCATCAACAGCCTCGACAACAGTGATACGACTTCCAACGCCGTCGTAGTGGCGACCTCGACAGCCTCGACGGAGGCAACGACAACGCCCGCTGTTCACACGGTTTCGGACTCGATTACGAGCGATGTGGCGGACCTGGTCGAGAGAGTGCGGCCTTCGGTCGTGCGGATTAACTCGAGTTCCAGCACTTCCAGCTCCGGTGGCACCGGCTCCGGCATCATTCTGAACAAGGACGGCTTCATCCTGACGAATAACCACGTCGTGGCCGGCTTCGACCGCTTCGACGTGCAGCTCTCGGACGGGACCAGCGCAGCGGCCGCCATCGTTGGCACGGACCCCGGCAACGACCTCGCAGTAATCAAGGCGGACATCCCGGCCGATAAGCTGCAGCCTGCGACCTTCGGCGACTCGGACAAACTGCGGGCCGGCGAGTCCGTGATCGCCATCGGCAACCCGTTCGATCTCGAGGGCAGCGTGACGGAGGGTATCGTCAGTGGCATCGGTCGCACGCTCACGGGCAACGGCCGTCCCCTGCGCCAGCTGATCCAGGCGGACGCGGCGATAAACCCCGGCAACTCGGGTGGCGCCCTGTTCAACGCTGCCGGTGAGGTCATCGGCATCACGACGGCGATCGAGAATCCCTCCGGCGAGCGCGTCTTTGTCGGTATTGGCTACGCAGTGCCTTCGAACGTCGCGACACGCTTCCTGCCTCAGCTACTGAAGGGCGAGACGATTGAGCACCCGCAGCTTGGCGTCGCGCTGCAGACGATCACCCCGAGCGCCGCGGCGGACCTGGGTATCAACGTGCAGCAGGGCGTCCTGGTGGTCTCGGTGGAGCCGGGCACGGGCGCGGCGGAAGCGGGTCTCCAGGGTGGCACCGACAACCAGGGCCGTCCGACCGGCGACGTGATCGTTCGCATCGATAACCAGGACATCGCGACCTATGACGACCTGGCGAACTACATTGACAGCAAGAACGTTGGCGACACCGTGAACGTAGTGGTGCTCCGTAATGGCGAGGAAGTAACGCTCCCGGTGCAGCTGAACGCCTGGCAGTCCAACTAGCGACGTCAGTGCTGCCCGAGCGCTCTTCGGGCAGCCCGCCCAGCTAGTGGCGCTGGAGGTTCCTGCGACCTGCTAACGCCTCAGGGATGAGATAGGGGTAGCGGGGGCGAAGCCCGTGCGCGGGGACTGGCGGTGTCCCAAACCCTCTTTCTTGAATAGGGGCGGCGCAGCGCATAAGCGATGCGAAGCGGTAGTTGCCGAAGCGCCCTGCGGGTTATCGAAAAGCCAAAGTCGAATGAGGTCGCCTGACTCGATGCCCTCCGATGCGCGAGTCCCAACGAAGACCGGCGCTCGCCGGCGATAGCGGTTGAGATGACCTCGCAATGCCAGGAATGGCCGCGTCGTTTGTTTATCGTCAAGCCCACGACTATCATCGCTGGTATCCCCTTCGACAGGAGTGCGTATTGGCAGAGGGGCAGCGGAGGCTCCCACTAGCGGCCGGACTCGGCGCAACCCTGGGCAACGTTTCGGAGAACCCGCTCGTTGCTTTTGCTCTGCAGTGGTACGGCCTGCCGTTGGCGGCGGCTTTCGGGCTCGTCGCGTCGATGTTTTACATCATCTCGCCCGAGCACCTGCGCCCGATCTTCGACGACAGCTACATCAGCCTGAACTTCGCCCGTAACATCGCCGAGCACGGCAAGCTGAGCTTCGACGGCAAAGAGTGGACGACCGGCGCTACGAGCCCGCTACACGTCCTGATCATGGGCATCCTGCTCAAGCTGGGCGTGTCGCCGTTTACGACGTCGATCGGCGTCGGCGTGGTCTGTAGCGGCCTGCTGGCGGTCGGTGTGTATCTCCTGGGCTACGCGATCTTCCGTAGCCAACTGGCGGGCATACTGGGCGCGCTGGCGATCTCGTTTACCAGCTACACGGCACTGGATGCCGGCAACGGGTTAGAGACCTCGTTGTTCATGGCGCTCGTGGCATTCGCCGCCGCTGCCTACTTCTGGAGCCCGAAACCCCTGTTCCGTATCACCTGCGGCGTGCTCATCGGCCTTTCGGTGCTCACGCGGCCGGAGGGTGCCTTCCTCATACCCGCCGTCGTGCTGTATCGCTGGATCGACCGGCCGGAGAATGAGCGCTTCGCCGACTACGTGAAAGACGCGCTTCGGCTGGCGATACCGGGTGCGATTGCCGGCGCCATGATCGTGGGGTTCTCGCTCATCGTCAGCGGCACGATCGGCGGTACGGCGAGCGCGAAGCTGAAGTTCTTCCAGGAGGACGAGGCGCCGCTCGGGTACAAGATCAGGGTGGCGAGCGACCAGATCGGGATATTCACGCAGCCGCTGATCCCGCTGCTGGGCCTGGCGGCGATTGTGGCAGGCCGGAAGGCGATGGCGTTTGTCGCCCTGTTCTGGGTGCCGGTGCTGGTGACGTACGTGGAGCTGTTTCCCGGCGGCCTCGCTCACTACTTCTATCGCTATCAGCACCCGGTGTTGCCCTTCCTGGCGGCGTTCGCGGGCGGCGGCGCGGCGTATCTGATCGCCATCGCAGTCAAGCGTGACATCGTCGTGAAGGCGCTGGTGATTGGGGCGCTCGCGGTCGTAGCTGTGCCGATGTACCACCAGTACATGCACTGGCGTAACGACATCTACACGCCCGCCTCCGACGAGACGTACACGAGTCTGGAGGCGATGGCGAAGGATCTCAACACCATCGTCCAGCCGGACCAGACGCTGGCGACCCACGACATCGGTGCGGTGGAGTACTTCGCGGACTACAAGGTGATCGACCTCGTGGGCCTGGCGAACGAGGATGTGATCCCGTACCACAAGGGCCGCCACATCGTTGATTACATCGACAAGGTGAAGCCGGATTACCTGCTGATCTTCCCGGACTGGGACCTGTACTTCCTACACCTGGATGCGAAGGACCACCCGGAGAAGTACGAGCTGATCAAGACCTACGAAGGCGGACAGATCCGCCAGCAGCCCTACGTGCTCTACCGCGTGCACTACAACTGAACCGGTGGAGCCGGGCTCGCTTGCGACGTCGGCCGCGCGCCTGACAGCAGGATGAGCAGGACGCCGGCCGAGAATCCTCCTACATGCGCCCACCAGGCGATGTTGGAGCCCGTGGTCTGACCGAGCTCCGACAGCCCGCCCAGCACCTGCATGAGGAACCAGAACAGGATCAGCAAGGCGGAGGGCACGAAGAACGGGATGAAGAAGATCGGCAGGACGATGACCTTGATCATCGCTTTCGGGTACATGAGCAGATAGGCGCCCATCACGCCTGCGATGGCGCCGGAAGCCCCGACCGTCGGTACCAGCGAATCGAGCGAGAACGCCGTCTGCACGGCCATGGCGGCGATGCCGGCGAGCAGGTAGAACAGCAAGTAGGGGATGTGACCGAGCCGATCTTCGACGTTGTCGCCGAAGATCCAGAGGAAGAGCATGTTGCCGCCGAGGTGGAGCCAGCCGGAGTGGAGGAACATGCTCGTCACCGCCTGCAGGAGCGAGTGGTTGCCGGAGCTGCACACGGCTAACAGCGCTCGTGTCGGTGCGCCGCTGTGGATGCCGAGCGCTTCGGCGGCACAGGCAGGCAGGCCGCCCCATTCGTAGTAGAACCGGTCGGCCGGGCTGATCCGGAACGGCCCCAGGTTTCCCGTGAGGTGCGTATCCAGCGTGAGCGTATAGAGGAAGACGGCGACGTTGATGCCGATCAGCAGCCAGTTGATGTAAGGGGTTCGGCGCCGTCGCACGAAGTCGCTGATCGGTAGCACGCGTATATCCTACCGTGAGAGCGCAGAACGTACGCCTGCGAGCATCGAAGTCTGGCGGACTAGAAATCGACCCCCGGTTGGGCTTTGATGCCTTGCTGGAAGGGATGCTTGACCTCGCGCATCTCCGTGACGAGGTCCGCGAAGTCGATAAGGGGCTGCGGGGCCTCGCGGCCGGTCATGACGATGTGCAGGTCGTCCGGCCGATTGCGCAGTGTATCGAGCACTTCGTCCATGTCGAGCCAGCCATAGGTCAGGGGATACGTAATTTCGTCCAGGATCACGATGTCGTAGGTGCCGGACTCGATCTTCTCTTTGCACAGGGCCCAGCAGCGTTGCGCGAGCGCCTTGTCGTGCTCGAGGTCTTTGCTAAGCCACGTGAAACCGGCGCCGAGGGGGATGAGCTCGACGCCGAGCTTTCGGGCGGCGCGCTCCTCGCCGAAGTTCGAAGTTTCGGACTTGATGAAGGAGAGCATGCACACCTTCATGTCCCGTCCCCAGGCGCGGAGCAGCATGCCGAGTGCGGCCGTGGTCTTGCCCTTGCCGTTACCGGTGTAGAGGACGACGAGCGAGCGGCGCTTGCGAGCAGGCATGGAGAGACATTAGCAGACGGATACTGCGAGGCCTCGCCTAGCGCCCAGGCGTGCCTCGCGAAGGTTCCGTGGTCACGCCTTGTCCGCAGCTGGGTGCCGTCGGCGATTAGAGCTCGAGCAGGGGCAGGTAGCGCTTCTCGGAGCGATGCGGGCCGACGACGGCGAGATTGAGCTTGTCGCGCCTGAGCACGGTCTCGATGACACGGTGCAGGTCCTCGGGTGCCACGGCGTCGAGGCGTTCGACTACGTCCTCGGGGCTGCGAATGCTGCCGGAGAGCATCTCCTGGCCACCGAGCCAGCCGGAGACGGAACGCGTGTCTTCCATGCGCAGCAGCAACCGCCCCTTCGCCAGCTCGCGCGCCCGGTTCAGCTCCTCGTCCGGGATGCCCTCACCCAGGCGTCGCAGCTCGCTCATGAGGGCGGCGACGGTCTTGGGGCCGTTCGTGGGGTCCACGGCGGCGTAGAGGCCGAAGGAGCCGGTGTCGAGGAAGTGCGATACGTAGCTGTTGACGTCATAGCACAGACCCAGGCGCTCACGGAGCTCCATGAATAGCCGGGAGCTCATGCTTTCGCCGAAGAGCACGCTGAGCAGGTCGAGGGCGTAGCGGTCGGGGTGGCCGAGCGGTAGCGCCTCCATACCGATGGCGATGTGCGTCTGCTCCGTGCGCTTCGAAAGCATGCGGCAGGCCGGCTCCGTCTGGCCGTCCGTAGCCGGGAACCAGGAGTGGGGCACACCGGGCTCCATGAGGGCGAGGGAGCCTGAGAGGAGCGATAGCACCTCATCCTGCTCGATGTTGCCGGCGACCGAGACGACCATGTTGTTCGGCGCGTACTGACGGTGGGCGTATTCGAGGATCATGTCGCGGGTGATCGCGCCAACGGACTCCTCGGTGCCGCCGATGTCCCAGCCCAGAGGCTGATCGGGCCAGAGCATTTCGTCCAGCATGAGGTCGACCTGCTGGCCCGGCGAGTCGCCCACCGAGGCGAGCTCCTCCTGGACGACCTTGCGCTCCTTCTCCATCTCCGTCGCGTCGAATAACGGCGACTGCACGAGGTCGGCAAGCACGTCGATCGCGAGCTCGAGGTGGGGGCGGGCGACCTTGGCGTAATAGACCGTGTACTCCCGGTCGGTGCCCGCGTTGAGCACGCCGCCGACGCCATCGATAGTCTCGGAGACAAGCTGGGAGTTAGGGCGCTTCTTGGTGCCCTTGAAGCACAGGTGCTCGATGAAGTGAGAGATGCCGGCCTCGGACGCGGTCTCGTAGCGAGACCCGGCGCCGACGTAGATGCTGACCGCCACGGACCGCGTGTGCGGCATCGGTGAGGTGATCACTCGCAAGCCGTTATCGAGGGTTGTCTTGGTGTATTCGGTGTCTGAGAAAGCAGGTTTGGTAGGCAATGTGGGGCCTAGTTTACGGGTTAGGCTGCGTTGAGGTCTATGCGCGGGGAGGGACGGCCGGCCGTCACCTGCTGGCTGCCGACAGCGTTCGTACTCGTTTGGTGCAGCAACGTTGGAGGCAGCCTCCCCGACGGCCAGCGGACCGAGACATGGGTCACCGCCCCTGTCATTCTGAGCGCCAGCGAAGAATCCAGCCAACCAGTACAGCGCATCGAAGCGCTTCTACGACGGCGCCTCGTGGTGAACCGGCTTGTCTTGGGCGGAATCGAGCCTAGTAGTACGAGCGCGCCGAGGCGATCTCGGGCGGGGCTAGATTCTTCGCTCCGCTCAGAATGACAACGGTGGGTGGCAGGCCAGGCGAAGCTCGACGTCACTTTGCTGTTAAGGCCCGTGGAGACTGACGAAAGAGAAACTGAGACCCGGCCCCAACGACCGACCACCAAGAACCAACGACCGCCCGCAAGACTGATAGCTTCCCTACCTAGACTCATGACGGCTGTGACGGCTACGCTGAAATCAACTTAATCACCAAGGAGCGCCGCCCGATGTCCAAGCTTGCAGACGCCATTCGACGCACCCAGCGGGTCGAATCCGCGCCCATGGGTTTCGGGGCCGCGCGCAGCGCCTCGCCGCCAACCATGCTCGTAGGCGCAATCGTGGACGGCGACGGTGTTGCTGCCGCCGTTTCCGCGGGGGCTGACGTTGTCATTCTCGGCGCCGGCGGTGCGCTGACGTCCGATGGCGTGAAGAAGGCGCGCGAAGCCGCACCGGACGCCGTGCTGGGTGCGATCGCCTCGGTAGCGAGCTCGGAGGCGGCTACGGAGCTGAAGGGCGCCGGACTCGACTTCCTGCTCGTCGGTGAGTCGACCCCTGCCGCCGCGTTGCTGGACGATGACCTCGGCTACACGCTCGACCTGCCGAACCAGCCTGAGGAGCTCTTCCTGCGCTCCCTGGCACCGCTCTCCTTCGAGGCGCTGTACCTGGCGGAGACGCCGTCGCCCCTGACCGTGTCGGGCCAGATCGCTCTGAGCCGTATCGCGGCGCTGGCGGGCAAGCCGTTGCTTACGAAGGCGCCCGGCGACGCGTCGAAGGATGACCTGCGCTGCCTGCGCTCGGTGGGCGTCGCGGCCGTGATCACGGACACCGCGGGCGTCGCGAGCCTGAAGGAGACCGTGAAGTCGCTGCCACCGCGACGGGGCAAGCGCGAGGACCGGGCTGTCGTCTCGCTGCCGCACGGGAGCATCGGCGGCCACGACCATGACGACGATGATGATGACGACGACTAGCCGAAACGATGACCACGCCTGAACGTCTGCGTGAGCTAGCCGCGGCGACAGACCCGCGCGCTGCCCTCACGAGCCTCTTCTTCGTGTCGCCCGGTGAGGACGACGTCACCGACCTGCTCCTGATCCGCCACGCCCAGATTGAGCCCACGATGCTCCAGGACGACCTGCACCTGACGGATGTCGGGCGGGAGCAGGCGGAGGTGCTGGCGCGTCATCTCTCACACGGCAAGCTGAACGCGGTCTACGTTAGCCCAACGGCAAGAGCGCAGGAGACGGCGGAACCCATCGCGCGCATCCACACCGTACCGATCAACCTGGTGGAGGACCTGCGCGACCTCGAGCAGCTCAGGCCGATCGATAAGCCGTTGCCGGAGTTGCTGACGGATGAATACGGCGCAACCGAAGCGGCGGAAGTGATGAAACGTGTCCGGCGTGACCTGACCTTCGATTCGATGGCCCCTTTCGTCGAATCGAGCGCCTCGTTCCGAGGGAGGGTCATCGGGGCTATCGAAGAGATCATCGCGAACCATCGAGGCGAGAGCGTTGCCGTGATCACGCACGGACCGGTGATCATGGCCTACGTGGCGTCCATCCTCGACTCACCGCATGACTTCCTGATGAACCCGAAGCTCACTTCGATCACGCGTGTCCTGGCGAAGGACGACCGGCGCACGCTGGACTACGCCAACGCCACACCGCATTTCGACGAACGCTAACTAACCGTCGTTAAGGGATCTGCAGCACATCGCCGACGGTGAGGAAGTCGGGGTCAGCGATGTTGTTGGCCGCGATGATGGCATCGGTATCCGTGCCGAATTGCGCTGCAATGGACGAGAGCGTGTCGCCCGCAACGATGGTGTAGCTGCCCGGCGAGGCGGTGGCGGTTGTTGTGCTCGCGCCGCCTGTCACGCCGTTGGCTTCCCCGGCGCCGGGGATGATCAGGACCTCGCCGATGCTCAGGTAATCGAGGTCGGTAATGTTGTTGCCGGCAAGGATCGCTTCCATGTCAGTGCCGAATTCGGCGGCGATGGTGGAGAGCGTGTCGCCCGCAACCACGGTGTATTCCGCCGGTGAGGCGGTGCCCGCGCTGTCAGAAGAGGCGCCGTCAGCCGGTGCGAAACCGGCAGTGGTGCCGGCCACACCCGGGATGGTCAGCTCCTGACCGATGCTCAGGTAGTCCAGGCTGGTGAGGGAGTTGGCAGCGGCGACGTCATCCACACTCACGTCGAACTTCGCCGCGATGCCACTGAGGGTGTCTCCGGCCTGTACCACGTAGGTCTGGTTGGCCGGGGCAGGCGCTTCGGTCGCTGTCGGAGCCGGCGTGGCAGTAGCCGCAGCCTGCTTCATCTCCGCTGCCGGCAGGGCCGCTGTCTGCTCAGCCGAACCGCTGGTGCACCAGGTGGCGGCTTCCCGGCGGCCGTCCATGGTCGAAGGCTGGTTCAGGGTAGCGCCGTAGTAGGCCGAGGGGTCCTGCGTCTCATTGATCACGCGGTCGTCGTAGCCCATGAAGGCGCCTACAGAGAAGTGAACGTGATCGCTCGCCTGGTAGCCGATTACCTGGCCGGCCGTGAAGGTCTGGCCGACGGAGAGCAAGGGAGTGATGTGGGCGTAGTAGACCTGGATGCCCGGCTTGCCGGTGATCAGGTTGGTGACGCCGGGCAGGTCGAGGTCGATGCTCTGGGCGTTCACCGGGCGTGTGACCTTGCCATCGGCCGGGGCGTAGACGGGCGAGCCCGGACCGCCATCAGCGAAAACGTCAACGCCGGTGTGGATCGTAGCGCTACCGTCGGCCGAGACGTCGGTGCTGGAGGGGTCGCGGTAGGTCCAGCCAATGATGCCGCTGGTGGGGAAGTAGAGGCTGCTGGCGGAGCAGCGGAGGGGTCCGCTATCGGCTTCCGCGTTTGGAGTTGGGGTGGTGAAGACAACTGCCGCCACAGCGATGGCGACGACGGCTGTAGAGAGGAAAGGAAGGAGTTGGGACTTTTTCAAGGAGTCTCCCGGCCTGAATTGGTCTGCTGACCTTCGACTGCCGAAGGCTAACCCAGTGAATCGGCCCGGTCAAGACATAAGGCGTCGAGCGAATATGACGTTCGGGAAAACAAAAGAGGCCTCGGCAATCGCCGAGGCCTCTCAATTTAGAAGGAGCTGGCTGCTACCAGCCGGGGTTCGGGGCGGGCCAGGAGGAGATTTCGGTCTCCTTCTGGGTGATGAACTCGAGTAGCACCGGGATGCCCTCGCGGTTCTTTTCGATGCCGCGCTTGACCGCCGCCGAGATCTGGCTGGGGTCCGTGACGCGTTCGCCGTAACCGCCGAGCGCGGTCGCGAAGTCGGCGTAGTTGCCGGAGATGTCCGTAGACCGGTACTTCTCGGTCGACTGCGCCATGGCCTTGAGCTCGATCGCCATCGAGAAGTTGTTCGACAGGATTGAGAGGATCGGGATGCGCTCGCGGACGGCCGTTTCGAAGTCCATGCCGGTCATGCCGATCGCCGCGTCACCCCAGTAGTTGATGCAGATCTTGTCCGGGTCGGCCAGCTTGGCGCCCATGGCG
Source organism: uncultured Chloroflexia bacterium (assembly GCA_963731765.1). Classification (GTDB taxonomy): domain Bacteria; phylum Chloroflexota; class Dehalococcoidia; order DSTF01; family WHTK01; genus WHTK01. Next base: position 61,469 of record CAVSWS010000038.1, on the reverse strand, counting down.
AGGCCGAGGCCGTAGCCGAGCTGTGTGGTCTTGCCCCAGCCCAGGTAGGTCATCGGCGCCGTCGTGGTCCAGAAGGGCGAGATCTGGTCGCGCGGGCTGCCGGCGTCGTGCGTGATCACCGTGTTCGCGACGTCGACTGTGTGCAGGAGGTCCCAGATCACGCGGTAGGGCGAAATGGGCGCCGAGTTGTCGGTCAGCTTCGGCAGCCACTGCTTCATCCATTCCTCGCGCTGGACGCTGATGCGCGAGGCGATGCCTTCGGTGAGTCCGCGCGGCTTGCCGCCGAGGCGATCACGCACGGCCTCGGTGAGTGCCGACAGGGTGAGCTGGGCGTCGCCGATGAGGGCGTTGGAGGCGCGAATGTCCTTGTTCAGGTCACGCGCGTCATTGGTGGAGTGGACGTACTTCGGACCCTTTGGGAAGTGGATGCCGTAGTTGGTGCGCGTGAAGCTGGCGCCGACGCCGAAGATCACGTCGGCTTCCTTGAGGGCGTGCTCGACGGGACCGGGGTACGACCGGCCACCGGAGCCGAGCGACAGCGGGTGGTTCTCCGGGAAGGCGCTCTTGCCTTCAAGGCTCGTCGTGACGGGCGCTTCGAGGATTTCGGCCAGCTCTTTCAGCTCGCTCCAGGCCTGGGCGTAGTGGACGCCCTGGCCGGCATAGATGAGCGGGTGCTCGGCCTCGATGAGGACGCGGGCGGCTTCGTCGACGTCCTTCGGGTCCGGACCGGAGCGGGCGACGAGCACGGGCTCGTAGTCCAGGGGCTCCGGGACCTCCTCCGTCCACATGTCGCCCGGGACTTCGACGAAGCAGGGACCGGGCCGGCCGTTCCTCGCCGTCGAGAAGGCGCGTCGCATGATGTCTTGCAACTGGGCAGCGGTGGTCACCTGCTCGGTCGATTTGGTGATGTGCTTGAAGTTGACCAGGCCGCTGAAGTACGGGAAGACGTTCGTCTGGTTTCGGGCGTAACCGCCAGCGATGACGACCAGGGGCACTGATTCCGAGAACGCCTGGGCGATGGCGCCGAACGCATTCTCCGTGCCGGGCCCGGACTGCATGGTGAAGACGCCAATCTTCTGACCGGAGTTCATGCGGCTGAACGAGTCCGCCATATGCACGCCGATGCGCTCCTGGCGTACGACGACGGTACGGATGTCGGCGCGGGCGGCGGCATCGAACATCGGGTTAACGGGGTAGCCGATGAGGGTCTTCACGCCCTCTCGCTTGAGGATTTCGGCGATTGCGTCCTGTACTTGCATTCGTTCTTCCTAACTCAGTCACTGGCCGGGATACGGGGCTAGGGCGAAGTATAGCGGCCTCGGCTGTAGGGAGACACCAACCGATGACCAATAGGTATCAATAGTTAAGGTGCGTAGATGCTACAGTCGCGGGATGCTATAAAGGGCAGGGCGTAGGAGGAAGCAAGCTATATGAAATTGATTTCGACATTACTGGTGGTGATCGCCATTTTTGCCGTCGCCTGTGGTGGCGGCGGTGATGACAGCAGCTCCACCGGAAGCAGTAGTAACGGTGGAAGCAAGAGTGGGGTCGTAATCGCCGCGGCGAATGCCGACCAGGTTGCACACGACGCGCTACCGACTCTGCAGGACTTGCCTGGTCAGGGGTGGTCGATCACTTCTCAGGACGACTTCTCCAGCTCCAGCGGACCTGGTTTCGAGGAAATGATCCAGGGCACGCCCGAATGCTCCACTTTGCAGAACCTTACGACGCTCAAGAGCTTGTTCGGCGGACAGGACACAGAGGAAAAGGCACCCATCGGTCAGGCGCAGGTTGAGTTTGAAAAGCAAGACTGCGAGCGCCATTATCCCGACGTCGGTAGACGTTGAGGTGAAGATCGACGAGTCGGCAGCAGGTAGCTCGGCGCAGTTCACGATCGTGAAGAATCTCTTCGAGTCGGCCGACACTTCGACCTGCCTGATTGCTGTGCTGAACAACCAGTTCAAGGAAAGTGGTCCGGCAGGCATCGAGATTCAGGTCAAGAAGGGAACGGGCTCCGCCACCACGCCCGAGAACGGTGCTCGTATGGCATTTGACATTGATATGTCAGTGGCAGGTGTCGACCTACAGTTGGCCATGCAGCTCTACTTCTGGCCTTACGGCAACGCCAACGTCCAGGCTATGTTCCTGGGGACCAATGACACCCTGACCTGGGACCTCGTGGGCGGTGTGCTGAAAACCGTCGATGACAACCTGAAGACGGCGGCAAAGGATTAGTAGCGGGCACACAAACGCATCTGGATGAATCGGAAAGCGCGTGCGTGTCTATTGATTCGTTATGTTCCTGAAATTGCGCACCGTAAGATTCAGCTTCAAACCGTAACAGACATGAAATCGGTTTCGGTTGACACGCTGGAAACATGACCGTAACCTCATTAAGCACGGCCGAGTCCTGATATTGCGTCAGGAGCGGGGGAACCACCTTTTGGGGTGTAGTCACAAATTGTGACAGGGCAGCTCTTTCAGCCCTAACCCGTCAGCTTACCCCGTAGGCCACTGAAAGAGGAGTCGGGGGCTCCGAAGCCCGAAGCCAATTCACTACTTATTGGCCCCCTGGTTCTCCTCATAGCGCGTGTGCGCCTTTAAAGAAGGGGTTTTATTGCCCCGCCTTAATCGTGCCCGCAAGAATTGGAAGGGGTAGACATTGGCCATTCAGAGGATTAGTCCGAGTATGAACGGTGGTAGCGAATCAGCGCATGCTGCGTTGATCGCACCGACCATCCCGGAGATCCGTATTCCGAGTGACCCAACGCTCACACAGGATGAGGAGTGGTTCGAGGTCGAAGTCGAAGGCGAATGGCAGCGCCACCGCCTGCACGACTACGACGAGCTCTACAACATTCCCGGCCTGTACGAGGGCCTCTACAATCGCCTCCTGAAGTGCTCGTCTCCTATTCGCGTCGTATCGCTTCTGGCCGATGTGATGAGCGAGTCCGATGACAAGGTCGAGGACCTGCGTGTTCTGGACCTCGGCGCGGGCAGCGGCCTCGTCGGATATGAGCTGCAGAACCACAACGTCGACGTCGTGGTTGGCACGGACATCCTCGAGGAAGCCAAGATGGCCACGTTGCGCGACCGGCCGTGGTGCTACGACGACTACTTTGTCGCCGACTTCACGAACCTGGACGCGGTGACGGAGGGTGAGATCCGCGCTTACAACCTGAACGCACTGACCTGCGTCGCGGCGCTCGGTTTCGGTGACATTCCCACGGCGGCATTCCTGCAGGCGCTGGACCTGATCAGCACGCCTGGTTGGGTAGCGTTCAACATCAAGGAAATGTTCGTCCAGGAAAAGGACATCTCCGGCTTCGACGCCATGATTCGGGAGCTGGCAAAGCGCGATGTCCTCCGCATCGAATCGTATCGTCGCTACCAGCACCGCATTTCTTGTGCTGGTGAGCCCTTGTACTACATCGCCATGGTGGCGACGAAGCTGCAGGACATTCCGGACGACCTGCGCTAATCGAATACGGTCTTTGACGTCGCGAGAGTGGCGTCGCAAAAAGGGGAGGGACCATCCGGTCCCTCCCCTTTGTTTTGCCCGTTTAAGTCCTTCGTATCCACAGCAATCTTTATGGCTTATAGGTGTTGAAACTTACGAAGCACAGCGCTGGTGCAATCGCATGAATGCGATTCTCTCTGCAATGCGATCCGACTTGCTCGAATGGGCGAGTCCGCTAGCGAATCGGAGGACGTATGTATATCGGCGGTGGAGTACTCGTTGTAATCCTGCTGATCATCATCCTGCTGCTCCTGCTGTAGACAGGCTATGCGTTGGCTTCGGCCTCGCGTTGCTGCTCACGAGGAGCTTTCCACTGCAACCGTCCTGCCCAAAGCAGGGCGGTTGCTGCTATTGAGAGGGCTGCCAGCACCACCGTCACCAGGAGTCCCAGAGCTGACGGGCGGAAACCGTCGCCGAACAGGGCACCCGGTCTCAGCGTTTCGACAGCGGGCAGTGTGAGGATGCCGAGGATGAACTGCTGCACGGAGGCGCTGATGCTAAGGGGCTGAAGCTCCCGCTCCTTGCCTCGCCAGCGCACGACGAATTGCAGGATGTCCGTCTCCGGATACGCGACGCCGAGTCGCGCCAGGGCAGCCGAGACGCCCGTGAATAGCACGACGAGCGCGGCGATGAGCGGGATGAGCAGGATGCTCTCCGGCTGCCAGCCCTCGCCGAAGCCCGAGATAAGGATCATGACGCTGCCGGCCGCGGCTCTCGCGCCGCCGCCCCAGTGCGGGATCAGCATCGTCGTGGCGGCGAGGCGGACCGGTGTACGTTTGATCTCCATCTCAGCCACGGGCAGGTGCCAGATGTTCGGGGCGATGATGTTCGAGAGGCCGGCGGACGTTTCGACGAGACCGAAGAGCCCGAGGAACTGCCATCGCGTCCATGGCTCCAGACCCCCGATCGCCACGACGGTGAGGCCGATGCCGATGAAGTTGGTAAAGGTCAGGACGAAGACCAGAGCCAGGCCGCGAAAGGCTCGCCGTTTGTTGGGGCTGTCTGCGCTTCTGGTCATTACTTCTCCTCTACATATACAGAAGCCGCACCCGGGTGGCGCGGCCGATGCATCTGGTGGGAACGGTGGCTATCCCTGCTCGTCTCTATCGAAGGCGTCCAGGCGGCGCGTAGCAGCGTCCTCGCTCGCTCTTTCAGACATGATGCCTTCCAACTGGACTTGACCCTCAACTGCGCGAAGTCTCGCTCATTCGGATGCTCGGACGCATAACGCAGCAGGGGCTGGATATGACGAAGCCATCGCCGGTTTGCGCATGGACCCGACCGACCGGACAATGACGCCATGTCGAGCGAAGCCGAAGTGTTTCAGTCGCTGATCCGCAGCAGAAGGTCGATTCGGCGCTACCAGCCCGAGCCGGTGCCCGACGTCGTGCTGCAGCGCGTACTGGAGGCGGCGACCTGGGCGCCCTCGGCCCATAACCGACAGCCCTGGCGCTTCGTGGTGCTGACGGAGTCATCCAAGCGCGAGCAGCTGGGGCGGCGCATGGGCGAGCTGCTGCGTGCCGCGCGGTCGGCGGACGGCGACGACGCAGCCGACATCGAAGGGGACGTAGCCCGCTCCTACAACCGCATCGCCGGCGCCGCGGTCGCCATCGTGGTGTTTATGACCCTCGAGGACATGGACGTCTACCCGGACGCCCGCCGCTCTCACGCCGAGGAGCTGATGGCGGTGCAAGGGGCGGCAATGGCGACGCAGAACCTGCTGGTCGCGGCGCACGCGGAGGGCCTGGGTGCGTGCTGGATGTGCGCGCCGCTGTTCTGCCAGGAGGAGGTCGGCGCGGCGCTGGGCGTGCCGGCCCACTGGCAGGCGCAGGCCTTGATCACGCTGGGCTATCCCGCGAGCAAGGGCAAGCCCGCCAACCGCCGCCCGGTGGCCGATATGACCTTCGAGGCGGCGCCGTGAAGATCGTCTGCATTGCCGGGGGCGTCGGTGGCGCCAAGCTGGCGTTCGGACTCTCCCGGGTTCTGCCGGCCGAGGACCTCACCGTCGTCGTTAACGTAGGGGACGACTTTACGCACCTCGGCCTGCGCATTTGTCCCGACCTCGATACGGTCACGTATACGCTGGCGGGCCTCGATAATCGCGAGACGGGCTGGGGACTGACGGGCGACACGTTTCAGGCCCTGGACGCCCTGGCGCGGCTCGAGAGGCCCGACCTGGTTCCGTCTTGGCGACAAAGACCTCGCGACGCACCTGCGGCGTACCACTTTGCTGTCGGAAGGCCTGCGGCTGACCGAGGTGACTCGCCGCCTCTGCGATTCGTTGGGCGTGGGACCGCGCGTTCTGCCGGTGACGGACGATGCCGTTCCGACGCGCGTCGAGACGGATGAGGGCGTGCTCGACTTCCAGGACTACTTCGTGCGCCGCCACTGCGAGCCGCGCGTCTCCCGCATCGTTTTCGATGGCGTCGAGCAGGCTCGGGCGTCCGTGGAGGTCATGACGGCGCTGGAGACCGCGGACGGCATCGTATTCGCGCCCTCGAACCCCTTCGTGAGTATCGAGCCCATTCTTGCCATCGCCGGCGTGCGTGACGCGATCAGGCGCAAGCCGGCCATCGCGGTGTCACCCATCGTGGGCGGCGAGGCGATCAAGGGCCCGGCCGCCAAGATGATGCTGGAGCTGGGCCTCGACGTTTCGCCTGCGGGCGTCGCGAAGCGCTACGCCGGCATCGTCGGTGGCTTCGTCATGGACACGGTCGATGCAAGCCTCGCGCCGGATGTCGCGCAGACCGGCCTCACCGTGCGCACGGCGCAGAGCATCATGCGCACGGACGAGGATAGAGCGTCGCTGGCCCGCGTGTGTCTCGACATGCTGGAAGAGGTTTCGGCCGCAGATTGACGGGAGCCCTAGGCGAACGCCTTCTGGAGGGCGGTCTGGAGATCCTCCGCGTTCATCACGGGGACAACTTCGACATCGGCGTCGAGGTTGATCCACATTGGCTCGGTCAGTGAAGGCAGGTCTGTGGCGTCATTCATCTGGAAGAAGAAGTAAGCGCATCGCTGCCCGTCGGCAATCGTGAAATAAGCGGCTTCAGGCGACGCTTTCGCCATCGTCTGGTCGATGACCTTTTGCAGGGTGCCGTCCTGTATCGCCTGGCTACCCGTGTCGGACGGAATCGTAACCTTGAGCATCATGCGCATGGACTTGCTTCCTCCATCGACCCCGGCGCGTGGATGTAGGTCGGCCGGGCGGCCATATTTAACGTCCCGTCATTTCAGCAATCAAGCCGATCTGGCTTAAGGTTTGCTGAATATTCCAGGTCGGCCAGGTCCTGCGGCACGTCGACGTCGAAGGCGATGCCTTTCATGCGGAGAATGCTCACCCTGGCGCCAACCTGCGCGAGCAGGGCAAGGTGGCGTTGGAAGCTCTGCACCCCGAACGCGGGTTCGATCAGGTTGGGTGGGCTGAGGAGCAGGGCGTTCGTCCCCTCGGCGCGACGGTCTGGCACGACGACGGCGGTGGCGTTCTCGGCTGCCGTGGCGATGCGCTGAATGTCCTCCGGTTGCACCAGCGGCAGGTCCGAGGCGAGGACGAGCAGCGAGGTCGCGCCTCCATCCATGGCGAGCTTGCGAGCGGCGACGATCGCGTGGTTGAGGTGAGCCGGGGCGTCTTCGGTCAGAGCGAAGGCTCCATGCTCCTGGGCCAGGGCCAGCGCTTCGGCATCGCGGCTCACCACTACGACGCGGTGAAAGCACTGCGATTCGATCAGGGCGCGCAGGGAGCCGCGCATGAGCTGCCGCGCCAGGGCAGCCCGCTCGGCAGGCGTGAGGACGCTATCGAGACGGCTCTTGGCCCAGTCGAACGGTTTAACGGGCAGTACGGCCCATCGATTGGTCTGCGCGTTCATGCGATTACTCCGGCTTGAGGAACTGCATCGTAAACATCTTCGAGACGTCGGCGCCGGGCTTGATCACGTCGTACTGGGTCAGGGCGTCCGCCAGCGCCTGCCACTGCGCCTGGGTCTGCCAGCCGTAGCCATTTTGTACTGTCAGCTCCGTTTTGGCGCGCGCGAGCTCCGTGGTGAGCATGAACTGCTGCTGGTCCCGGTTCTCCTGCGGCGCGTATTTCATGACGATGTCGACCGCCTCGTCCGGGTGGTCGGCGGCGTACTGGATGCCTTTGATCGAGGCCTGGACGAAGCGCCGGATCGCCTCCGGGTCCTTCTGGATGCCATCCTGGCTGGCGATGTAGGTCAGCCCGAGCATCGGGAGGCCGTAGTCGGATGGGTCGAAGACCTTTACGGGATAGCCGATGCGCTCCAGCTGGCCCGGCTCATTCGAGACGAAGACGGCAAGGATGTCGACCTGGCCCTCGCTGAGCACGCGCGGGTCGTAGCCGACCTTGACCTGCTTCACGTCGCTCGGGTTGAGACCGTTCGCCGCGGCGGTGGCGAGAAATTCGACCGGCACGGTGCCCTTGTAACCCAGGGTCTTGCCGGCCCAGTCCTGCACCGTGTTGATGCCGGAGTTGGCGCCGACGGCGAAGCCCTGCTCGCTCTTCTGGCCGATGAGCGCGATCGAAACGACGGGCAGGCCATCGGCGGCGCGCTCGACGACCTGGGCGGCGTTTGCGGTTGTCACCTGCACCGTTCCGGCGAGGAGGAGCTGCAGGTTCTGTCCGGCCTGGTCGTGCTGGATGTCGACCTTCAGGTTGAGGTCGCTGAAGAAGCCCTTCTCCTGCGCCACGTAAGCGCCGACGAACGGCAGGTTGGCCTGGGGCTTGAAGCCCGCCATGAAGGTCAGGCTCTTCGGCTCCAGTGTGGCCGATGCGGTCGGGCTCGCAGCCGCCGATGTCGCGGCGGGCGTGCTGTCAGCGCCGGTAGCCGCGCCGATGGCGGGGGCATCCGTGGGTGAGCTCGACGCGCTGTCGTCGTCTCCACCACCGCAGGCGGATAGAGCGAGCGCGGCGAGGAGTACGAGCAGACCAACAAGAGATAAACGCCGAAGACCGGCTAGACGCATAACCACTCCTCCCGAGAAGGGTTCATCTATCCGGACCGGCGAGCCTGGCCTGCAACCGCCAGGAGGTGGTGATGTCGGCGCCTGGTCCTGTACTGGGTTGTTCAGTCAGGAAAGCAAGCCATCGGGGCGGGTGCCCGTGACGGTACCCCTGGCGAAGCACGGCCGTCGTGCCCTAAGTGTGCTCGCCTCGGGGGTTGCTCCGTGATTCTCCGGCGGAACCCGGTGGTGGGTCAAGGACGGCGTTTGTAAGACGAGGTCGTGGGGGATGGTCGATGCGCTCAGAGGAACCGCGCACTGGTCATTGCGAGGAGGCGATAGCCGGCGCGGCAAGCCACATGCGCAGACAGAGCAGAGTGCGTTTCGTGAGATTGCCACGGCCCTCTGGCAAGGGCCTCGCAACGACCAGGCCACGGTGGGGCTTGTTCGTTCAGGGCTCACAAGCGAGAACCAGGGACCAGAAACTAACGACTGACGCCTGACGAAGCGCCTAGTCGTGGGCGCCGGGCCGATAGCGGAACCATAGCCACGTCAGGCACGTCAGACCGAAGCAGAGGCCGCAGACGATGAGGGCGATAGCGGGCGTGGTCTGCTGGATGGCGTCGAAGTAGGCGCGCTGGTCGTTGAGCAGGACCAGCCAGAACAGGTAGGTAGCGACGGCAGCCATCGCGAACCAGGCGAGGCGGCTCCACTTCATGATCTTGTGCCCGTCCAGGTAGGCGATGGGGATCATGTTGATGAAGATGCCTTCCAGCCCGCCGACGAAGATACCGACGAGGACGCCCTCCATAAACACATCGAAGTGGCTCGGGTTGGTGCCACGGAACTGGTCGACGAGCAGCCAGGAGATCACGCAGAGCGTCAGGAGGAAGATCTGCGGGAAGTAGACATTCTTGCCGTTCTGGTCGTCGGTCATCTGCGGCGGCGTAAGGAAGACGGCGGTACCGACGAAGCCGTAGAGCACTCCGGGCGCGATGCCTCCCAGGCGGGAGAAGAACACGCAGATCCCCGCGATCACGATGGCGAGGGGGAACACGCGCACGGCGGCGTTTTCGTGCCAGATCGAACGCGCCATGAACGCCTCTGCACCTTCCGTGAGGTAGGTCATGATCCCGACGCTCACGAAGAGGCTGAGGAAGAGCAGGATGCTGCCGTGGCTAAACGGGAAGCCCGGATTGAGGAAACCTTCGATGAATACGCTGACCACCAGCACGGTCGCGAGCCAGAAGAAGTTGAGGAGATGCTGGCTGTTCGCGGTGGCGGCGTGCAACGTGCTCTGAAGGGCTTCCCAGACGCCAACGATGGGAGCGAACTTATCCCGGATCCAGCCTTCGATATCGTCCTGGTTGTCTCGAATTGTCTGGTTGAAGATCTCCGACGTGAGGAAAATCAGAAGCAGCATCACGCCGGTGAGGATCAGGTTCGTCAGCAGGAAGTTGATATCGCTCGACGTCTCTGAGAGCCCACGGACCGAACGCACCCACTCGCTGCGCTGAGCGCCGATACCAGCGACTTCGCTGACTGGCGTCGATGCTGCCGTTGGGGTCGGGGATGGCGTCGGCGTCGTGGTGGTCGTCGCCGTTCCGTTGGCCGCGATGGGTGGCGTCGTGCCGGGTATGGCGGTGCCGCTAACAGTCGCTTCCGGCGTTGTCGAGGTGCCGCTGACATTCGCTCCAGGGGTCTGCGTCACACCGATGGCTGAGAAGACCGGCGTTGCCGTAAACGTTGCGCCCGGGACCGGTGTGGGCGAGGACGTTACCGAGACCGTCGGCGTCGGTGTCAGCGTGCCGGTCGGCGACGGCGTAAAGGTCGGGGTCGACGTGGGCGATCCCGTTGCGGTCGGCGTCTCGGTGGCGCCTTCAATCGGCGAGGTGATCGGCGGCGTGTTGGTCGGCGTAGGCGTGCTCGTCGGGACGACGGTGGCGCTGGGAGTCGTGGTCACTGTCACGCTGGGCGTGGCGGTGGCGACCGGGTTAACCGTGACCGTGTCAGAGCAGAGGTTGTTCGCTTCGTTCGCCTCGCTGTCCACCGACTCAGACGTGAAGAGGGCAGGGTTGACGGCACAGGTCCCCTCGATGGCCGGGTTGGTCAGCTGGCCGGTTTCTGTCGGCGTGACCGAGAAGCTGACCGTGAGCGACCCGCCCGCGTCAATCGTCACGGACGATTCGACGCCGACGGCGCCGCACTCCAGCGTCCCGCTGTCTATGGAGCAGTCGATGCTCTCAGCGCCGGACACGCCGCTCACGATTGCCACCTCAGGCGTGCCGTAAGTCGCGCCGGACGGCAGGTCGTCCAGGAGGAAGGGCTCGTTCTCGTAGAAGGTGGCGGACGCGTCGCCCTCGTTGCTGATCGTGATCGTCCACAGGAAGGACTCGCCGATCGTGAGGGTGCCGCCTTCGGTGCTGTTGGTCTTCACCGCAGCAAGGTCGGCCGCTACGACGTTCACGGTATCGCTGCAGCCGTTGTTGGCGTCGTCCGATTCGATAACCACGTTGTCGGGGTCGACCTCACAGCTGCCGCCGTCGCCCGGGTTCGTCCAGGTGCCAATTTGCTCTGCCGTAGCCAGGATCGCGACCCGGATGCGGGACGGTGAGCATTCGCTGTCGCACAGCTCGTTGTTCACCCCCACGCCATCGGTCTCGCAGGTCAGCACAAAGCCGTCGAGGTTGCACGACACGTTCTCGACGCCCAGGCCGCCGTCAGGAGCGGATACCTCAATGCTGCTGCTGTTGTAGGAGAAGTTCTGTGGGAGGTCATCGTGGAGGACGGTGACGGTCTGGCCATCATCGCCCGAGATGTAGGCGGGCACATTGCCATCGTTGGTGATGTCGAAGTACCACCAGAAGGAGTCGCCCAGTACGACGTTTGGCGCTTCATCCGGCGAGTCATCGGCTGAGGTGGACTTCGTGACCACGAGGTCCGGGGACTCGACGCTCACCGTGTCGCTGCAGGTGTTGTTGTTCTCATTCGACTCATCGACGACGCCGGTCTCGGGCTGCGGCGGGTCGACCATGCAGATACCGTCGCCCGGGTTGGCCAGCTCGCCCTGCACGTCGGCCGTGGCGAAAATTAGGATGCTGAAGCCGCCGCCGGCGGGGATGACGCCGCCCTCGGGCTCGGTCCCGACGCACTCGAGCAGGTTCTCGACGATGCTGCACTCGATGCCGGTGTAGCCCGAATCGATCGGGCTCACAAAGACGTACTCGGGATAGTAGGTCGCGCCGGCGGGCAGTTCGTCGACGAAAACGCTGTCGCTGATGTCGAAGTTGGCGTCCGTCCCACCTTCGTTGCGAATCTCGATGGTCCAGCTGAAGCCGCCGCCGATGCCGACGGTGTCGGGGCTGTGCGTCTTCACCACCGTCAGGTCGGCTTGTGCCTGCTCGAGTTCGAAAGAGCCGATGTCGCAGTTGGTGGCCTGGGGTCGCTCGATGCCACGCTGGTCCGTCGGCGGGTCGCCCAGGGCGAGGCAAGCCGTCTGGCCGGCGACGTTGTCCACGCCGTTCACCGCCGCGTTGGTCGATTGCAGCGCGTGATTGAGTGTGAGGCCGCCGTTGAGCGCAGCGGGGTCAAGGTCGGCAGCCGAGGCATCGGTCGGGACGCTGGAGGTGCCGTCGGAGCAGGCGGTGTCGCTGAGGTTGGCGCCGGTCAGGGTGAGGGTGCCGGCTTGCAGCGAGCAGGTGTCGGCCTGGTTGGCGGCGAGGAGCGTGTTGGTCAGGCTGACCTGACTATTCGCATCGGCGGTGATAGCAGCGCCGGAAGTGCCGCCGCCCGCGACGTTGTAAGCCACGGTGGTGTGCGTCAGGTTGGCCGTGGCGCTGAGACTGGGCGAACCGTGCAGGTAGAGGGCAGCGCCGTCGGAGGTGGCTGTGTTGCCCGTAATCGTCGAGTTCGTGATGTTGGCGACGTCCTGGTCGAGGTAGAGGCCCCCACCGGTTGAGTCAGCGTGATTGCCGATTACGGTGGACCGTGTGAGGGTCAGCGTGCCGGAGCCGGAGTTGGCGTACACGCCACCGCCCTGGCCGGCGCTATTGCCTGCGCCGGAGCCGCCGATGGTCGAATCGGTAAGGCTGACCTCGGCCGTGAGCATGTAGATGCCGCCGCCTTCGCTGATGCCTTCGCTCGCCCACAGGGCCTGGTTGTTGGCGATTGTGACCTGGCTGCCCGTGATCGAGGCGAACTCAACGTAGATGCCGCCGCCGTAGCCGGACGTCCCGAAGATGTACTCATCCGGGTTGCCCTCATCGCCGGCGGTGTTGTTCGAGATCACCGTGCCGGGATTCAGGGTGACCTGGGTGTCGCTGCTGATGTACATGCCGCCGCCGGTTTCGATGGCGACGTTCTGGTCGATGTTTGCCGCCGTGATATCGACGGTCGAGCTACCTTCGGTGGCGCCGTAGGTGTAAAGGCCACCGCCGTAATGCGCCAGGTTCAGGGTCAGGCTGCCGCCGTTCATGGTGAGGTCGGCGTCCTCGTCCAGGTAGACACCGCCGCCGGCGTAGTCGGCCGTGTTGTTGCTGATGGTCGTATTCGTCAGATCGAGGAGACCGAAGGCGCCGACGTAGACCCCGCCGCCTTCACCGCCGCCCTCGATTTCGATAGCGCTGTTGGCGGTGATGACGACGGAATTGAGGTGGGCCGTCCCGCCGGCGCCGATGTAGACCGCACCGCCGTATTCTTCGGCGCCGCCGGTCAACGTCAGACCCGAAATCGTGGCCTCAACGTTGTCGTTGATCGTGAAGATGCGACGCAGGTTGCTGCAGCAGGAAGGTGTCGCGTTGGCGTCGATCGTCTGGTTCGCGGCGCCGGGACCGGTAATGACGACGTCTTCCGTGATCGGCGGCAACTGCGCTGTGAGGACGATGTCTTCGCCGAGGTCGGGAATCGTGATCTCGTCCGGGGCGCTGGCCGGGTTCAGGTTATTCGGGTGGTTGTTGGCCTCAACGATAGCGTCGGACAGGGTGCACACCGCATCGCAGACGTCGTCCGACAGGCCGTTGTCCGGTTCGTTTACGGTGTAGGAGTCGGCGAACGCGGGCCTGGGATGCGGAGCGACGGCAGACGTCGCGAAGAATCCGAAGAAGACTATTACTGCAAGCAGCAGCCATCCAAACCGTGGTAGAGCGCGGCCCAAACTAGCGAGTCTCCATTCGGCTGTTAAGGCCGGGATAAAGCAGGAGCGGGGGTTCCTGTGGATTCAAAGTTGTTGGCCATCCGTGGCCGTTGGTAGATTACTGTCAAGATACCCGCCGAGAAAGAGCGTGGACGTTAAATTTTGGATACGGAGCTGAGGCAGAAGAAGTTCCTTGCCTTTGAGCGCGTCGTAGAGGTGCCGATGCTTCTGCTGGCGCTTCTCATGCTGCCGCTGCTGCTTGTCCCGGAGTTTCTGACCCTATCGCCCGCAATGTCCAGGCTTCTCCTTTTGGGCGATTGGTTCATCTGGGCCGCGTTCGCCATGGAGCTCCTGGTCAAGACTTACCTTTCCGTCAGCCGTCGACAGTACCTGATCGAACACTGGTACGACGTGGTGATCGTGGTCGTGCCGTTCCTGCGCCCTTTGCGCCTGGTACGGAGCTTCCGTCTTTTGCGTGCCGCCCGGGCGATGCGTCTGGTCTCCTACGGCCTGCGTTTGCTCCACGAGGCGCACGACATGGTGACGAGCCATGGTCTGCACTATGCAACGATCATCGGTGCGGCGCTGTTTTTTGTCCTGGCTGCCCTCGCCCTCGCCTTCGAGCGTCAGGCGTCCGGCTCCAACATCCACACCTACGGCGACGCGATCTGGTGGGGCATCGCGACGATCACGACGGTGGGCTACGGCGACCGCTTCCCGGTGACCACGGAGGGACGCGTGATCTCGGTCATGATCATGCTCCTGGGCATCAGCCTCTTCTCGCTGATCACCGCCGCGGTCGCGGCGATGTTCGTGCAGCCGACCATGAAGAAGGAGGAGGCGACCCTGGAAGACGTACTGGCCCGGCTAGAGCAGATGGAAGCGCGTCTCATCGCCTTGCAGCACAACCACAATGGCGCCGAACCTGTGGCCGTGCTCAAGGAAGAAAGCCTACCAGCAGCCGATTAGCGCGCGCCGCTTTAGCTCAATACCGCAGCGAGTTCGCCTTTCGTCGCATCGTTGTAATACGCCGTTCACCTGGCAGAAACCTGGACGCTCTAGGGTCTACAATGCAAACGCACCGTCTGAGGGGGGAATGGGATGCTCTTCGACGGCTACGAGACGGAGCAGTGGTACGACGAGTTTTTCGAGGCGCCGGGGGCACCCCGCGCTGAAGCTCGTCTGCTCATCGAGGCGATCCAGTCGTTGCCTGAGGGCGAGTTTGGCCGCCTGCAGGAGTCTGCCAACGCTGCCCTGATCAATCTCGGTATCACTTTCAACGTCTATAGCGATGGCGCCGGCGTGGAGCGCGTGCTGCCCTTCGATATCGTGCCGCGTGTGGTGCAGGCGCGCGAATGGGACCGCGTCGAGTCCGGCCTGAAGCAGCGCATCAAGGCCCTGAACCTCTTCCTGGACGACGTCTACCACGAAGGACGCATCCTCAAGGACGGCGTCGTGCCGGCGGAGCTGGTCCTCGGCGCGCCGTCGTACCGGGCGCAGTGCAAGGACCTCGACCCGCCGATGGGCATCTGGTGCCACATCACAGGCACCGACCTGGTGCGCGACAAGGACGGCGAGTTCTACGTCCTGGAGGACAACCTGCGCTGCCCGTCCGGCGTGTCCTACGTGCTGGAGAACCGCCGCCTGATGAAGAGCACCTTCCCGGCCCTCTTCGCCTCATCGACGGTGCGACCGGTGGACGATTACCCGTCGCAGCTTCTCGAGGTGCTGCAGTACATCTCCGGCAAGGGCCAGGAGGCGAGCGCGGCCGTCCTGACGCCGGGCGTGTTCAACTCGGCGTACTTCGAGCACTCCTATCTCTCGCAGCAGATGGGCGTGGAGCTTGTCGAGGGCAGTGACCTCGTCGTCTTGAACGACGTGCTGTACATGCGCACTACGGCCGGCCTTGAGCGTGTCGACGTGCTGTATCGCCGCGTCGACGACGACTTCCTGGACCCCGAGGTCTTCCGGAAGGACTCGATGCTGGGCGTGCCGGGCCTGATGCGCGCGTATCGGGCGGGCAATCTGGCGCTGGCGAACGCGCCGGGCACTGGCATCGCCGACGACAAGGTGATCTACGCCTTCGTGCCGGAGATCATTCGCTATTACCTGAGCGAGGAGCCCATCCTTAACAACGTGCCGACCTACCTCTGCTGGCGCGAATCCGACCTCAGCTACGTGCACGATCACCTCGCCGAGCTGGTCGTGAAGCCGGCAAACGAGTCGGGCGGCTACGGACTGCTGGTGGGCCCCCACGCCACAACGGCCGAGCTGGACGACTTCCACCGCCGTATCTCGGACAACCCACGCAACTACATCGCCCAACCGACGCTCTCGCTTTCGCGGGCGCCGGTGGTGGTAGACGACCACTTCGAAGGCCGCCACATCGACCTGCGTCCCTACATCCTCTACGGCGATGACGTCTACGTGCTGCCGGGCGGCCTGACGCGCGTGGCCCTGCGCAAGGGGTCGCTGGTGGTTAACTCATCGCAGGGCGGTGGCAGCAAAGACACCTGGGTGCTCTCGGACGGGTCGCTCGATGTGTTGGCGCGGATGAGGTCTGGCGATGCTTAGCCGGGTTGCTCACGCCATCTACTGGTGCGGCCGCTACCTGGAGCGCGCCGACAATACGGCTCGATTCATCGATGTGAACCTGCAGATGAGCCTCGATGCGCCGATCGCGTTCTCGGACCAGTGGGACCCTCTCGTCGCGATCACCGGCCACCGCAAGGCCTTCTACGAACGCTACGAAGAGGCGACGCGCGACAACGTCTTGCAGTTCCTCACGCACGACCGCGAGAACTTCAGTTCGATCGTGTCGTGCCTGAGCCGGGCGCGTGCGAACGCCCGCTCTACGCGCGAAGTGATCTCCAGCGACGTGTGGGAGCAGATCAACCGCTTCTATTTGATGGTAAGCAGTCACAGCACGGAACTGCGGTCGACGGGGGAGGCGTTCGCCTTCTACTCGGAGGTCAAGCTCCTCGGCAACCTGGTGGCCGGCGTCGCCGACAACACCATGTCGCACGATGAGGCGTGGCACTTCTTCCGCCTCGGCAAGATGATCGAGCGCGCCGATAACACGTCGCGCCTGCTGGACGTGAAGTACTTCCTCCTCCTGCCCTCGATCGAGGGCGTCGGCGGGCCTGTCGACGAGATGCAGTGGACGATGGTGCTGGGCTCGGCCTCGGCGCTGGAGATGTACCGCAAGCGATTCGGGCAGGTCTCGCCCGTGAACGTCGTCGATTTCCTGCTGCTGGACCCGGACTTCCCGCGCTCCGTTCTGTTCTGCCTGGTGCACGCGGCGGATTCGCTGCGGGACATCACGGGCTCGCCGGACGGCGCTTATCGCAATCGAGCAGAGCAGTGGCTCGGCTTACTGAAGGCCGAGCTGGCATATGCAAGCGTCGCGGACATCATTGGCTCCGGTCTGCATGAGTTTCTAGATGGACTACAGAGTAAGCTCAACAAAGTCGGGTTCGCCGTTGGGGAAGCATTCTTCAACATGCAAGACATTCAGCCATTGGTAGTGCCCGGCGCACTGCCGGAGGGAGTTGTACAACGTGACGTTCTGTCTGGCCATCAAAGTCAGCGAGGGGCTGGTCGGTATCGCTGACACGCGGGTGATCTCAGGCAGTGAGAACATCACGGCGCGCAAGGTTGAGGTCTTCGAGCAGGAAGGTGGCAGCTTCTTTCTCCTCACCTCCGGTCTACGCTCGATACGCGACAAGGCGTTGACCTACTTCCACGAGTCGCTGGCGACGCATGAGAAGCCGCACGACAAGCTGTTCAAGGTCGCCAACGCTTTCGCCAGCGAGCTGCGCAAGATCGCGGTCGAAGACAAGGCGGCGCTGGAAGAGAGCGGCCTGCACTTCAACATGCACTGCCTCCTGGGCGGGCAGATGGAAGGCGACGAGGACCCGAAGCTGTTCCTCATCTACCCGCAGGCGAACTGGGTCGAAATCGGGGACGAAACGCCGTACCACATCATCGGCTCGGCTGGTTACGGTAAGCCGGTGCTCGACCGCACGCTGAAGTACGACGACTCGATGCGCTTCGCTCTCAAGGTGGGCTCGCTGGCGTTCGACTCAACCCGGATCAGCGCCGCGGACGTCGACTTTCCGCTCGACGTCGTCCTGTTCTTCCGCGACTCGAAACGCATCGTCAAGCGCCGCTTCGAAGCGCCGGATCTGGTCGAGATCACGGAAGGCTGGCAGGAGCGATTGCGCAACTCCGTCGCCAATCTGCCCTCGACCTGGCTCGACCAGTTCTTCGCGGAGATAGATGGCGGCATCGTGCCTCCCCGCGATATAACAGACGTCAGACGAGGCTAGCGTGTACTTCGAGATCCAGCACGAAACTCGTTACATCTACAGCGCGCCGGTCCAGCTCGGCCGTCATACGCTGCGCCTGCGTCCGATCTCGGATGCCAACCAGCACCTGCATCGTTTCGACATCAGGGTGTCGCCGGAACCCGCCGGCAAGAGCGCTCTCTCCGACCTCGATGGCAACTACGCCACCGCGGTCTGGTTTGAGGTCGAAACGTCCGAGCTGCTGATCGAAACCTCCTCGGTCGTCGAAACCATGCGCTCCAATCCCTTCGACTACCTGTGGCAGGGACCCAGCACGTTGCCCCTGACGTATTCGCCGGCGATCTCCGAGGCGCTGGGGACGTTTCGGGCGACGCTGGTGCCGCAGCCGGTGCGCGACCTCGGCAATGAGGTCTCGAGCAGGGTCGGCGAAGACGCGCAGGCGTTCCCGCTAGAGCTGGCGCGGGTGCTGCACAAGAACTTCCCGCGCGTGATCCGCGAACATGGCAAGGCCTGGGAAGCGCCTGAGACGCTGGAGCACGGCGAGGGCTCCTGCCGCGACCTCGCGGTGCTGTTCATCGCCGCGGCAAGATCGCAGGGCTTCGCGGCGCGCTTCGTCAGCGGCTACAACACTGTGCCAAGTGAGAGCGGCGAGTACGACCTGCACGCCTGGGCCGAGGTCTACATCCCGGGTGGCGGCTGGCGCGGCTTCGACCCGACGATCGGGATGGCGGTGTCAGACCGCCACGTCGCCATCGCGGCCGGCGCGCTGGCGGAGCAGGCCTCACCCGTCAGCGGTACCTACGCCGGCCACGCCACCAGCAGGCTCGAGACCAACGTCCGCATCACGGAGATCGCCTCGGTCGTCTAGGGAAGCAAAGCCAGGGTCGAATTGCTCAGCGCGACACGGAATGGCCCAGCCTCTCATCGGGGTGTTTGGGTCGGCCGCGCGGCATCGATGCCCAGTCTAGGCAATCGCCGGCCGATTTACCCTAACCGGACATGCGTTCGATGAAGAACCCTGTGTCGAGCGCAAGTGCGGCGCATCGCCTCAGTGCAGGAGCCCCGCGCTGCCGGTATCCGGCGGCGTTATCGGGCGAGTACCGGTAGACGCTGTGGGCGTTGGTCCCGGAGGCGCTGGCGTCGCGGTCGCTTCGGCCGGGCCGGGCGGCGTGCAAGGCTCGCACGGCGGGATGGGTGCGAGGTTGTCCAGGATCACCTCCGAGGGTCGCTCCAGGGTGAACCAGGTGCTGAGCCAGAAGCCCTGGGCGTTTTTCAATGTGACGATGCCACCGTCATTGAAACAGGCTGGCGGCTGAGGGTAGATGCCAAAGCTAACCACGACCTCCACCGGGTCGGAGATGTCGAAGGTCAAACACTCCGCTCCGTCAACGTAGGCGGTCAACGGGCTGATGGAGGCGCGAATGGTGTTCCCGTTGAGGTTCGGAACGGGCTCCGCTCCAACATTGGCCGGCACGACGATGTCGAACGTGGGCGCCGGAGTTGCAAACGACGAAAGCGTCTCTCGTGTGCCTAATTGAAGCTCCATGGTGGCGTTTAGTTGCCGGCCGTCGCCGTCGATGAAGGTCACGACGGCTTCGTCCCGAGAGCATGCATCAGGTTGGCCTTCTAGGCCGAGAGGGAGTACGGCATCACCTTGCGCGGCGGCGAGATCGACTGACGTACAGCGCTCGCCGTCTGCATAAACTGTGAGCGTCTTAACCGCCTCTCGAATCGAAACGCCGTCGCTGCTCGGGATGGTGAGGTCCAGGATATGCGCCGGAATGAAGACCTCAAACACATCCGGCTGTTGTGCAGATGCGGAATCGCGCACGGAGGAGAACGCTAAGATGGCGACGAATGCTCCCGCCATCATCAACCTGCGAACCAATCTTATACGCATGATATTGCCAGGTTAGTTGATCCAGAGCGGAATGTCTCTGATCGGATATGCGTTCGCGGAATTCGCGATAAGAAAACTAAGAGGCACCGGAGAATCCCCCGGTGCCTCTGGCCTATGTCCGTGTTCTATGCCCTACTCGCTACGCGTTGCCCAGCGTGGCCATCTCCGCCATCTCTGAGCGGTCGACGAAGGCGCGGCGCAGGTCCTGCGTGGCGTCCCACCAGTCGGCGCTTCGAGGCAGAATGACGCCGCCGGAGCGCTGGCGGTAGATCTCGGGCTCGTCCACGCCGGGCGGCAGGATGCCTTCGTCCCGCAGCGCCTTGGCCGCGGCGATTATGCGGCGCCGAGTACGGATGATCAGCGCGTCCGTCGTGCCCAGGTGCTCCTGGTGTCGCTGGTAGAT
This sequence comes from uncultured Chloroflexia bacterium, assembly GCA_963731765.1. Lineage (GTDB taxonomy): Bacteria > Chloroflexota > Dehalococcoidia > DSTF01 > WHTK01 > WHTK01. Next base: position 41,249 of record CAVSWS010000038.1, on the reverse strand, counting down.
CGGGCCCATGCTGCCGGTGACCGCCGCGTCCTGCTGCCGGATACCCCGGATGCCGGAGTAGCTCTCGCCCGACTTCTGGAGCTCACGGTCGACCAGGAAGTCGTTCGAGAGGTTGGCGGACAGACGCCAGCGCCCGAGCCAGTCCGTCGTGTTCGGCAGGTACTCCAGCTGGCCCGGGCCGAGCACGGGCGTGCCGCGAGGCGATGCCGGGCGCTGCGATTCGGGCTTGAGCTTGTTCACGGTCCACACCATCACGTGGTAGTCGTCGATCGGCACGTAGGCGCGGAAGCGGACCTCCAGGCCCAGCACGCCGGTGGGCACCATGGCGTAGAAGGGGAAGAGCTGGTGAGCGATGCGCCAGTAGTAGGTGTCATCCTCGGCCGGGCGGCGCACGCCGTAGGAGGTGCCCCAGTCGGTGTCGATAACAGAGAACATCGCGTCGCGGTTCTTCGCCTGGTAGTAGGCGAAGGTGCCGGGCTGCGTGTCTTCCAGACGGGTAGCGCCGGAGTGCAGGAACGCGGCGTGGACGGTGTCCATCTCGCCCTCCCAGCCCTGCATCCAGTTGCACTCCATCATGTAGAGGTACATGCCCCATTCGCCGTCGCCGAGCATGTTGGCCTCGAGGTCGGGCAGCGGTGGTGGCACCTCGCGCGGGCCCATGTAGGCCCAGATGACGCCGTCGCGCTCGTGGGTGGGGTAAGCCTTCGTGCGCACCTTGTTCTTGAAGTTGCTTTCGGCCGGCTCGGAGGGCATGTCGACGCAGGCGCCGGTGACGTCGAACTTCCAGCCGTGGTAGACGCAGCGCAGCCCTTCTTCTTCGTTGCGCCCGAAGAACATCGAGGCGCCGCGGTGGGGGCAGGCGTTCTGGATGATGCCGGTTGCGCCCGAGGTGGCCCGGAAGGCGATAAGGTCTTCGCCGAGCAGTCGCAATCGCATGGGCGCGCAGTCCGGCGCCGGTAGCTCGTCCGAGCGAACGGCGGGCAGCCAGTACTCGCGCATGAGGTTGCCCATGGGCGTCCCCGGCCCAACGCGACACATCAGCTCGTTGTCTTCTTGGCTCAGCATTTCGAATCCCCCTCGCTCGTCGGTGCGCTCCGGCACCGTGTTAGATGACGGGTTGTGTTTCTTCTGCTGCGTATTTTCTCATGCTAACGCCGGGTTTGCAGCATCGATAGCGCATCGGGGTCACCGGGTGAGGTCGACTACCTGGAGGTTGAACCCCTCCAGGGGCGCCATCTCGGCGATTTGTGTGAGGAGACGGGCGCCCTGTGCTTCCTCTTCCGGCGTCTGGAACAGCAAGAAATAGACGCCGGTGTGCTCTAACGGCGGAAGGCCCTGTTCCTGCAGATAAGACATGTCGCCGCGCATGGCATTCCTTATTCCGTCGATCTCATCCAGCGAATCGACGATGTAGTAGATCAGCAAGTCCTGGTCCGTACTGGGTAAGCTCAGAGACGGCGCGGCGTCGAGGACGGCTGCAGCCGGCACTGACGGAGCCGTCGCCGGTCGCGTGAAGCCGGCATTCGTGAGCACGACGGCAAGCGCACCGATGAGCACCGCGGCCGTGAGTATGGAGAAGTGGTGGCGCCGGGCGACGCGGAGGGCGCGCAGACCCACGACCCGGGGCAGCCGCCGGCGCAGCTGCGGCCTCATCGCACGTCCACCACAGCGAATCGGTAGCCCTTGGCAGGGGCGAGGACTGCCATCTGGTTGATCACCTGCAGCGCCTCCGCCGCGTCCTCGCGGGATTGAACCACGATGAAGGTGCGCGATGTCCGATTGTCGGAGATGCCGTTCACGGGTTGCCTGGCCGCCTCCGACTGAACGGCGGTCTTGAGCGTCTGCGCGGTCTTGTCGGAGTCGACGATGTAGTAAACGATCAGCGGCTTCGCCGTGGGCTGCGGGGCCGGCGTGGCAAGCACCCAGGGAGTTGCCGTCGGTGGTGGTGTGACATCGGAGGACGCCTGGACGAGCGAGCGTCCGGGTTGCTCGAAGGGGTCGGACGTGAGGGCGAGCGTGAGCGCACCGCCGAGGACGCAGGCGCTGATCATGGAGAGGTAGTGCTGCAAGACGGTGCGCAGGCCGTGGTGACGCAACCGGCGTAGCTGGCGGATGAGGTGGCGCCGGGGGAGATGGCGCACCGTCAACATCGGCTTAGCCTACGCCGCGCGCAGGCGATTGTTAATCAGAAAATCGAGGAGTTTATAAGAATCCTTTATCAGGATTCGGATGTCGGCTCCTGCCAGGTCTGCGCGATCTTGCGATAGTACTCGGCGATTTCTTCCGGTTGACCGGCCAGCCATGGGAACTCGAACGATGGCTCTTCTGCCGTTGCAGCGGACTTCAGAGTAACCGGGTCGGTGAACGGGAGGTGCAGTCGCTGGTTCTGGCCCGGGTCGTAGATCAGACCCTTGGGGTCGCCGCCGTCATCGATGAGTTGCATCTGGCTGAAGAGCTTGTTGCGGAAGGCGATGACGCCCTCGTCGCCCTCCATGAGCACCTCTTTCGTGCGGTCGACAATCGGCGACTGGTTGAGCCAGACGGCGAACTTCTGGTTCAGGCGGTGCGACTTGATGGCCTCGCCCTTGTCGTCCTTGGTCTCGGCGAACCAGTAGGGCATCTTCTCCGGCAACTCCACCTTCGCATCGCCCGCGGGCCGGTCGAGGAACCAGATCAGCTCCAGCGTGTGCTCGTCGTCCATGGGCACGCGCCACTCCAGACGGCACGACCGCGAGTCGCCGGCGAACAGGGCGTTGGGCCAGATCGAGGTCTTGGCGACGGACCGACCACTTGTGTTGCGCACCAGGTAGCCGTGCTCGAACTCGTCGTAATCGAATTCGGCCTCGGGCAGCGGCGGTGGGGCGCCGGTGCGCATCGCCTCCTCGAACGCGGCATTGAACAGCTCCATGTCGATGCCGTCCATCGTGTTCTCCTGACACTGCAGCCAGTTGCAGTTCAGGACGGTCATGACGACCTGCACGAGACCGGTCTCCTGCCATTGGAAGGGCTCCCAGTCCGGCACGAGGGGCGCGGGCTCATCGCCGAGGTAGACCCAGACCATGCCGGCTTTGGCAGTTGCCTTGTAGGCGTTGAGCTTGACGTCGAGCAGCTCTTCCTCCATCGGCATGTCGATGCAGACGCCGGTGTCGGAATAGGCCCAGCCGTGGCGGGGGCAGCGCAACGTGCAGTCTTCGACGATGCCGTAGGCGAGGTCCGTGAGCCGGTGAGCGCATATGCGATCGATCACGCCGTACCCGTCATCGCCGCACTTGAAGATGACGAGGTCCTGGCCCAGGATGCGCACCGGCCGCGTCGGGCTCTCCTCGAGCTCTTCGACGGCCGCCACGGGGTGCCAGTATCGGCGCAGCAACTCACCCATCGGCGTGCCGAGGGAGACCTGCGTCAGCTGTTTGTTCTGTTCGTCTGTAAGCATGGAGTTGTCTCAGTCTCTAATTATCACAGGCTCACCACGACCAACAAGATGTGCGGTGGCCCACATCTGGCCTGCCCACGCTCTTACTCCTCGTTACGACCCATCGGCGCTGGCAAGGGCGATGCAATCTCGGCGCTCCTGTCGAATCACGTAAACGTGTCAGGTCACGTTACGCTGTCGACTGCCGAGATTGCACTGCGGTGATGATCGTTTCGGCCTGCGTAGGTATCCTATTTCGCAGTGAGTGTATACAGATACGAGCGTCGCTCGTCCCCCGCCCTGCTCCTGTTTGGTATCGCGCTCGTTACCGTGGTCGTGCTGGCGGCTGCCGTCTACCAGCTTTCTCGCGGTCTACCGGCACCTTCGACCACGATTACCCTGCCGCAGACCTCCGTCCTCGGGCAGCCGAAGGCGCCGACGATGCCGACCGATGGCGCGTCGATCGTGGCTGTCGATGGCCTCGGCATCCTGGGGAAAAACGACTCCGGCGAAGCGAAGCCGATCGCCAGCGTGACCAAGATGATGACGGCGTACATCTTGCTGCAGGCGCACCCGCTGCAGCCCGGCGAGTCCGGCCCGACGATACCCGTTACGCAGGCCGACGCCGACCGCTACTGGGTGATGGTGTCGGAGGACCAGTCTGTACAGCCGGTGAACGCCGGCGAGACGCTGACGGAGCTCCAGCTGCTGCAAGGCATGCTGATCCCCTCGGCGAACAACTACGCCGAGATCGGGGCGGCGTGGGACGCCGGCTCCATCGAGGCGTTCGTGGACAAGATGAACGCGCAGGCACAGGCGCTGGGCATGACGCATACGGTCTACGACGACCCCAGCGGCTTCTCCGACAACTCGGTGAGCACGGTGGGTGACCAGCTCATCCTGGCGCGCGCGGCGATGAACGACCCAGTTTTCGCGCAGATCGTCAGTATGCCCACGGTCGACTTGCCGGCGGCGGGTAAGGTCTCGAACGTGAACCAGCTACTGGGCGTAGGCGGCGTCGTCGGTATCAAGACAGGCCAGACAGAGGCAGCAGGCGGCAACCTGATGTTCGCAGCCCAGCGCGAGATCAGCGGCCAGCAGATCGAGGTAATCGGCGGCGTGTTCCACCAGGCCGACCACCAGGGCGCCTTCGATGGCACGATCAGCATCCTCAACTCGTTGAACAACGGCCTGCAAGTGCTGCGTGTCGTGCCCGCCGGTCAGCCCGTGGGCCAGGTCGACCCCGCCTGGGGCGATGCGGTCAACGTCGTGGTCGGGCAAGACGTGACGATGCTGGTATGGCCGGGCATGACGCTGGAGACGACCGTGAACTACTCGCCCGTCAGGGCTGGTATGAAAAAAGGCGACCTCGTCGGCGAGCTCGTCGTGAAGCTCGGGGAGCAGGAGCAGCACGTGCCGTTAGTGCTGGACGCGGACCTGCCCGGTGCCGGCTTCAGCTACAAGCTGACGCACTTCTAGCGGACGGTCGAGTCGGTAGCTGCTGGTTACCAGTAATTAGTCGTCAGTCCAGCAGCAGCGCCCAGTCCTCAGGCATGCCATCCCTCGTTGCGAGCCATTGACCGGAGGGAAAGGCGAAGCAATCTCGGTGCTCCAACAGCCTCTCCGAGCTCGGACCGGGGTTGCTTCGCCTCGCTTTCGCGATGGACTCGCAACGAGGGGGTTCTTAAAGACTGACGGCGCTAGTCGACTTCGTAGCGCTCCAGGGTGGGGCCGCCGGCGCTGAACTGGCCCGTCGGGGAGCCGCCACGACCTTGCATCGCCTTCATGTGCGCGTCGAGGTCCTCGGCCGTGGTCCAGCGCTCCAGCAGGACGATCTTGTTTGCGTCGTCGAGGGCCTGGAAGAGCTGGTACTGCTCGCAGCCCTTCTCGGCGAGTGTGATCTCCTGGAGGCCCTTGAAGGCGTTGGCGAAGTCCTGCGCCTTGCCGGGCTGAGCGGTAAACGTGACGACGAGTCGGATGGCCATGCGGTTCTGTTCTCCTGTACAGGTAGTCTTCGCGGCAGTATGGCTGAAACTGACGTCCGGAGGTAGCACGCGATGTCCGAACACGATCTGGGACCCGGCAAGCAGCGGCTTATGGAGGAGTACGGCAACGCGGACAACTACGACATCGGTGAGAACGACGACGGTGTCGAGTTCTATCTCGACCTGGCGCGCGAGACCGGCGGTCCGGTCCTCGAGCTGGGTTGCGGCACCGGCCGCGTGGCGATCGCGATGGCGAGGGCAGGCCTCGACGTGACCGGGCTGGACGTTGTCCCGGGAATGCTGGCGGTCGCCCGGCGCAAATCGGCGGGTCTAGCGATGCGCTGGATTGAGGCCGATGCACGCGACTTCGCACTGGACGAACAGTTCAGCCTCATCTTCCTCACGGGCAACACCTTTCAGGCCTTCCTCACCAACGCCGATCAGGCGGCGATGCTTTCGTGCGCGCGCGGGCATCTACGCGATGGCGGCCTGCTGGCGTTCGAGACGCGCAATCCTCGGTGGGCAAACATGACCGGCTCCGATGGTGACTGGCGCCCGCCGGCGGTCAGAGAGAATTACGGTGTGCATGCGCTCCTGGAGACCACGACAGAGGAGTCCGGACATCGGACCTATGTCGATGTGGACGGGCGGCAAGTGCGGGAGTCGCTCACGCAGTCGTACGACCATGTTGCACAAGTGCTGACGTGGACAGGATTTCATCGCTGGGAGGAAGCCGGGACGACGAAGACGCGTGTCGGCCACACCTCGGTACGCTTCACGTTTCCTCAAGAGCTCGATGGCCTGCTTCGCCACGCCGGCTTCGAGGTCGTGAGGCGCTACGGCGACTGGGACCGTCAACCACTCAGTGCCACCAGCCCGAGCATCATTGTCGTCTGTCGGAACCTGACGTGATCGCTTGCTGAACTGCTCGGCGTTAGACTCGACGCAGGTTCAGTGAAGGAGCATCACATGGGCGACAGTCTTGCAGGGCAGGTGGCGATCGTTACGGGCGGCGGCCGGGGCATCGGCCGGGCGATTGCGGAGGGCTTCGCGGCCGAAGGCGCATCGGTGGCGATCACGGCGCGCACCTTGAGCCAGCTCGAAGAGGTCACCGGCGTCATCGAGGCGGCCGGCGGCAAGGCGCTGCCCATCGCCGCGGACGTGACGGTACAGGCCGACGTTGAACGGCTCGTGGCCGAGACCGAGAAGACCCTGGGGCCGGTCGACATCCTGATCAACAACGCCGGTACGCAGGAGCGCGGCGGACCCCTGTGGCAGATCGACCCTGAGATGTGGCGCCGCACCATCGAGGTGAACCTGTTCGGTCAGTTCCTCGTTACGCGCACGGTCGTGCCGGGGATGATCGAGCGCCGTCGCGGCCGCATCGTCAATATGTCGAGCGCCGCGGGCAGCGCACCGGGCGGCTACACGTACTTCAGCGCCTATGCGGCCTCGAAGGCGGGGCTCAACCGCATGACGGAGACGCTGGCCAATGAGGCGAAGGAATACGGCATCAGCGTCTTCGCCATCCATCCCGGCGGCGTGCATACCGACATCCTGAAGACGAACTTCGACCCCGAGCTGGAAAAACTGGTACCGGGTCGAGCGGAGCGCATGTGGGCTACCGATACGCCGGTGGAGAAGTCGGTGGACCTCTGCCTGTTCCTCGTATCCGGAGCGGCGGACAGCCTCTCCGGCGCCTATCTGACGATCGATGACGATGTGGCCGAGGTGGCGCGCCGGGCGGACGAAGTGCAGTCGCAGGACCTCTACAAGCCCCGCGTGAACCGCCTCGCGAAGTAGGCAGCCATGGCGACCGATTCCGACAGTCCCGTTATCTCGGTCATGCTCGCCGTGCAGGACGCCGGCGCAGCTTCACGCTGGTACGCCGATGCGCTGGGCGCGACGGAGCTGTGGAACCTCGGCAGCGTCATCGGGCTCGAGGTGAACGGCGCGCGCTTCTTCCTGGGCGAGCCGGAGAACAACGGCTGGCAGTCGCCGGCCGTGCTCGGCACGCGCACGGTGCGTATAGAGGTGTTTGTGGACGATCCCGACGGCTTCATCGCGCGTGCGGTGGCGGCGGGAGCGGACGGTAGCGTGGATGCGATACGCGATCACCAGATGCCGTGGGGCGTGCACCGGCAGGGTGGCTTCATGGACCCGTTCGGGCACCGCTGGCTGGTCGGCGATCGCTCGCCGCTAAACCGCCACGACGCTGGAAAGTAGCAGGCGCCGCTAGAAGCCCGGGCCCAGACGGTAGAGCACGCGGCCCTGTACCTCGACCTCTGCCGGATCGACGTAGATCGGGTCCATCGTGGCGTTGGCGGGCTGCAGGCGGATGCGGGAGCCCTCGTTGTAGATCTTCTTGAGGGTCGTCTCTTCGCGGTCCTTGAGCCACACGGCAACCATGTCGCCGTTGTCCCAGGAGCTGGTCTGCTCCATGAGCACGAGGTCGCCGTCGTTTACGAGCGCGTCGATCATCGACGTTCCCTTGACGCGCAGGGCGAAGACGTTCTCCTTGCCGTGCGTCATCTTGTCGCTCACCTCGATGCCTTCCTCGTAGTCCTGGGCGCTCCAGGTGTCGGCGGAAGGGACGGGGATGGGCAGGCCGGCGGCGATCTGACCGACGACAGGGATAGTCTGCATGCGGACGCGCCCGACGAGCTCGATGGCGCGGGAGACTTCACGGTCGCGCCGGATCACACCCTGGCGTTCGAGGGCCTTGAGGTTGTAGTCGACGACGGAGGTGGAGCTGATGCCGCAGCCGTCCTGAATGTCACGGATGCTGGGTGGGTAATCGTGGTCACGGATGAAGTCTCGAATGAACGCAAAGATCGCCTGTTGCTTGGGGGAAAGCGCTTTGCTCGTGGTCATCCGTGGGAGTCTCCTTCTGAACGCTTGTTCTGGAGCACAAGTGTACTGGTGGCTTCGAGAAAGTGTCAAGTAGTTTTAGGAAGGGCATTGCATGTGTTCCATGCCGGGTTACCGCTCGAACTCAGGTGAGTGAACGTCAGGTCCGAATTAACCACCCGTTAACCCGGCTTGACCTGCCATTAACAGGCGCTTGTCTAGGCTTTAGCATGACGACGATGCCTGACCGCATTCTCAGCTTTGAACGCTGTTTCAATTTCCGTGACCTGGGCGGCTACGCGGGCCTGGACGGCCGGCCCGTGCGCTGGCGTCGCTTGTTCCGCAGCATGACGCCGCAGTTCATGAGCGACGCGGACGCTGCAGCGGTTGCCGGGCTCGACATCTCGCTGGTCGTTGACCTGCGCGGCCCGGCGTACACAAGCTCCGGTCCCGTCCCCGGGCCTGAGGGCACGCGACTGACCGTGAGCCCAACCGCCATCCAGCGCACGGACGCGGAGGCGGAGCGATTCCGCCTGGCACCGCCGGAGGAGGCGCTGCCGAAGCTGCTGGAGACATACGGGCCCCAGTTCGCCTGCGGCCTGCAGGCGATGGCGGAGCGTCCGGACGCGAACGTCTTGTTCCATTGCCGGCTCGGCAAGGACCGCACCGGCGTCTTCGCGGCGCTGCTGCTCAAGCTGCTGGGCGTGAGCGATGACGACGTGGTGCAGGACTACATGCTGACCGAGTTGCAGGAGCCCTACGCTCGAAAGCTGCTGGACGAGGCCGAAGCGGACGAGACCATGTCGAAGCGGGAGCCGCGGGTGGCAAAGGAACCGCCGAGCCGCGCCGCCATCGAGGGTGTGCTGCAACGTGCCGTCAGCCGCTACGGCGGCGCGTACGGCTACTTCGCGCACCACGGCGTGAGCTCCGAGGCGCTTTCGGCCTTCGTCGAGAGCCGGTTAGAGCCGCCGTCGTCGGAACTGCGACCGTCCGGGTCGGAGGACTCTGTTCCGGCATAACCAGCCCTTTACAGGCATGCCGATGCACGCCAGAGCGCTCCCTCGCCCTTGAGGGAGAGGGCGAGTTTCGCGGGAGCCACGAATTGCCCGCCAGCGCGGGGTGAGCTGGCGGGCCCGCCTATTCGCCGAGGTAGGTGCGCAGGCCCTTGCGCAGCGGCATGAGCTGAGGCGCCAGGACCTGCATCAGGTTCTTCGTGTCAGCGACAGCGGGCGCGGCGATGAAGTCGATGGCATCGGCCGACAGGGGTGGCGTCGGCAGGATGCCGGCGACGGTGCCGAGGAGCTTGCCGAGGACAATCGGCTGGTGCAGGATGGGGCGCTTTCGGCCCGCGACATCCATCGCCGTTTGCAGGACTTCGTTCATGCTCATCACCTCGGGTCCGCCGAGCTCGAAGACCTGGTTTGCCGCCGCGGGCCGGCGGGCCGCCTCGCCCACGGTAGTGCCGACGTCGTCGATGAAGACCGGCTGCATGTCCTGCTTGCCGTCGCCGAACAGCGGCAGGAAGGGCAGGAACTTCGTGAAGCCCAGCAGCCGGTTCAGGGCGTGGTCTCCCGGTCCGTAGACCCAGGTGGGGCGAACGACCACCCACTCCAGGCCGCTCTTCTCCAGGTGCTGCTCGGCGCCGTACTTGAACCGGAACCAGTGCTTCTGGGCGTCCGGCGCGGCACCGACGCCGCTGACGTAGACGAATCGCGAGACGCCCGCCGCCTTCGCGGCATCCACCTGGTTTACCGTGCCCTTGTAGTCGATCTCTTCGAAGGTCCAGCCTCGTCGCGGTACCTCGATGGGCGAGGTGGGGAACTGCACGGCGTTGATCACCACGTCGATGCCGCGCATGGCCGCTTGCAAGCTGGAGGGGTCACGTACGTCCGCCACGCGCGGCTCGACGCTGCCGAAGGTACTCCGGATCTTTGAGGCATCCCTGCCCAGCACCGCCACTTCTTCGCCGCGGTCTAGCAGGTACTTCACCACCGCGGAACCCACGAATCCCGTGCCGCCCGATACCAGGATCATGACTACCTCCTCTTCGGCGTAGCCGGGCACGTCGCAGGCCCCGATAGCGTGTTCTTGGTTCCTCGGCTACGCGTGAGCGAGCCTTACGACATGTTCCAAACCTACGCCGGTGCGCAAGATTGTGCAAGTGAGCACAATCACCAATAGCGATGCTCTCGCAATGTCACGCCCCGAGTTGAGACGTAATCGAAACCCCCATCACCGCAGAGTGATCTCGTCATGAGAGCCCTTCTGGTTGTCGCCGCCCTTCTCACCGTATTCGCGCTGACTGTGGCCGTGGTGAGCCCGTTCACATCGGTGCTGGCCGCCGACGCATGTCCGGCCAACCCGAGTCCGCCGGACGCGGCCGATCCTTCGATGATCGTTGATGCCCCGAAAAGCGGCGCAACCGTAACCAGTCCCGTCACTATCGCAGGTCAGGCGCGAGTTTTCGAGGCTAACGTGCGCATCAAAATCTACGACGCGTCCGGCTCCGTGCTGGCCGATACGTTCACGACCGCTTCGCAGGGCGCGCCCGCCCTGGCGCCGTACTCCGCCGACGTTCCGTTTAGCGTGAGCAGCAAGGAGCAGGGCTGCATCCGCGTGTTCGAGGAATCGGCGAAAGACGGCAGCCCGGTAAACGTCGTGCAGACCGAAGTCCTGCTGGCGCCGCCGACCACCCCACCGAGCACCGGATCGGCCGGCCTGGAAGACCAGACAAACGACAGCCACATCGGCCTCTACGCTGCGGGCACACTGGCGCTGATCGGCGCGGCGGCCCTGGCGTTGCACCGCAAGCTGTGGACATAGACCCGCCCGCCACGCCGTAGCAAAGTGCGGCCACATTTGAGGCTCCGCCGGAGGTCAGGGGTGTATTCCCCTGGCCTCTCCACTCTTTCTCAGGACGGGAACATGGTGCGCTGCCCGCTTCGGTGAGTTTTCGGGCCGCTGTTTCGCTGCGCCGGAGCTAGCCGAGCGTCAGGCTGGGTTGGGTGATCTGGGCGAGGGCGGCGGGCCAGTCCGGCACCACCGTGACCTCCGGCAGGCGCTGAAACAGGTTCTCGTAGCGGCCCACGACGATGACGGGCTTGCGCAGCGCGAGCGCCATGCCGAACTCGACATGACGGCCGCTGCCGCCATCGAGCTCGCCCGGCTCCGTGAACAGGACGAGGCCGTCAGCGCGCAGCACGTCGGCGCGGTCGAGCTCTGCGAGGTGGGCCCAGACTTCGTCGGACCACTCGGAAGGCGGTGGCATGGTGAGCCAGGTGGCGGTGACTTCGATACCGGCGGCTTCGAGCTGGGCGCGGTACTCTTCCAGCTCATCGCGCCGGCGGATACGGGCTGCCAGGTAGACGGAGCGTAAGGCGGGCACGCTTCTCTCCTTGGGGTTGATCAACACGAGTTGTCCAACGAATTGTAACCGCCGGCAGTGATGAGTCGATTGCGCTTGCGAAAGAAAAGAAGTGTCGGCGCCTGAGCCTGACGAGGCGCTAGTAGCGTTCGAAGAGCTTGCCCCACTCCGTTTGCCTGGCGGCTTTCACGCGACTCCGGCCCACGGCGGGGTACCAGAACGCGTTGTAGTACAGGTTTGAGGCCGCGTAGCTCCAGGGCACGATGGGCGAACGCAGGAGCGGCTTCTCCAGGAAGTGCAGCGGGCCCCAGTAAATCTGCTTCTGCCCCCAGCTGGCGAACGTGTCTTCGCCCTTGCTGAAGCCGAAGTTGATGTCGGTGACGTCGAGGCCGGCGACTTCGATGTCGCGCGGGTCGCCGATGCCGAGGCCGCGCTCGTGGGCGAGGCGGATGAACTCGATCTCCATCGGGTCGAAGCCCATCATCTTCGCGGCGATGGCGTCGATTGCCACCATGTCGCTGGAGGCGAGGATGAGGTTCTTGACGTGCGGCCGCATCGCGCGGGGACCGGGGCCGTCGCCCGCGATCGTGCCGTCCATGACGGCGAAGAGACCGGGGTGGATCTCCTTCTGGATCGCCAGCAGGTCGACGAGCGTCTTGTGGATCTGGGAGTGGGTCCAGTGGCGGCGGTAGCTGAGCAGGCCACCGAAGGCGTTCTTCATGGCCCCGGTCATCGTCGTGAACACGTGGGTCTTCATGGTCGGCAGGTGGACGACGTTCTTGCCGATGAGCGCCTGTGGGATCTCGATGCCGTCCGGGAAGATGTCGTCGAGGACCATCATCTCGGCCTTCGGGACATAGCGCACCCAGGGAACGCCCTTGTCGGTGAGGTGCGTGCTCGGGATGCCGAACTTGTCCTGCACCGCCTTGTGCTTGTTCTTGACCTCGCCTTCATGGGAGTCGATCACGACGGTGCCGTTATGCGCCGCCATGATGTCGCCGTAGCCTTCTTCGCGCAGGGCACGCACCACGCCCTCGATCTGCCAGGGCGTGGTGGAGCAGCCCGGGTACCAGTGCTGCCAGGAGACGTTCACCTTCAGGGCCGTCGGCGCGTTCTTGTCCAGGGCGGACGTGAAGTCCGCCAGGCGCATGGCGCGGCCGATGTCTTTCACAACCGTCGGCGCGCTGGTGTACAGGACGGCGACCTTCGCGGTCGTGGGCTTCCTGGTGACCTCCTGTCTGCCGGCTGGTTCGATCTCTGAGGTCATCGCGTCACCTGCGCCTGTAATTTCGAGAATGCTTCCAGCTTACGGCAAGCCGCGCATCGTTCGCCTTGCGAAGGCAAGGCTTGTGCGCTGTCCGGCCTGCCGCCAAACTGCGAAGGATTGGACTCATAAAGACAAGAGACGGAGGGGCGCTAATGGCGATCGGCGTTTTCTTTTACCCGGAAGAGATGACAGGGGCACAGTACGGCGAGGTGCAGAGCAAGCTGGAGGCGGCAGGCCAGCTCACGCCGCAGGGCCGGCAGCACCACTTCGCATTCGGCGATGCCGAGTCGATCATGGTGGTGGACGTATGGGACTCGCAGGAGGCCTTCATCGCCTTCGCCGACGTGCTGATCCCGATCCTGGAAGAGCTGGGCATCGAAGCCGAGCCCGGCATGCTGGAGCTGCACAACAGCATCTCGCGCTAAGTCCGCCCGGCATCGAAGCAAAAGAAGAAGGGGCTGTCGTTCGACAGCCCCTTCGCTTTCACCTGGCGATTTTCTCGACTACGGTCCCGTTTGAGTCGTGAACGTCTCGATGTCGCTGTAGCCACTTCCGGCGTTGCCGGCGTAGGCAAAGACTCGCCAGTAGTACTGAGTACCGGCACTGAGGTTCATAAGAACAGCCTCGGTGTCGGTGGTGCAGGTGTTAGCCCATGTGTCGCCGAAGGTCGTCAGATCGCTCTGAGACTCGGCGTAGTCCACGCAGTAGTAAGAGGCTACGGGGCTAGAGTCGTCCCACGTCGTCTGTGCCTTGTTCGTACTGATACGTGGAGTGTCGAGGTTGGTGGGCGGAGTCAGGCTCGCCATACAGGCGTCGGTGGTGAACTGGTCGATGCTGCTGTAGCCGGAGGTGCCCGGGCCGGCAGCCCACACGCGCCAGTAGTACGTCGTGTCGCACTGCAGGCCGCCAACATCGATGGTGGTAGCGGTGGTGCCGCAGTGGGTGTTGAACCATGACCCTGTCAGGTTGAGGAGGTTGCTCTGACTGGTGGCGAGGTCGACACAGAAGAAGCTGTTGTTAGTGCCCTCGTCCCACGAGAGACGAGCACTGGTCGAAGAGAGAACCTGAGCGTCCGGGTTCGTCGGTGGGCTGAAGTTGACGTCACAGTCCTGGGAGACGAAGTGAATAATCTCGCTGTAGCCCGAGGTGTTGGGGCCTGCAGCCCAGATGCGAAGGTAGTGGTCACGGCCACAAGCCAGGTTCGCTAGATCGATCTGGGTGCTGGTGGTGCCGCAACCCCAGTTGTGCCATGAACCGATGAAGTTCACGAGGTCAGACTGAGTGAAGGCCGTGTCGACGCAGTAGTAGAGGTTGTTGTTGCCTGCCTGCCAGCTGACCCGTACGAAGTCGTTGTACACCTGAGCGGAAACGTTGTGAGGCGCCGTGAAGGTCCCGGCGCAGTTCTGCGTCTGAAGCTGCAAGATATCGCTTGTACGCCACCCAGAGGAGGTCAGCGTGTTCACCCGCGCGTAAAAGGTCGTGTTGGGTGCGAGGGTCCAGGACGTGTAGTAGGTCGATGGCGCCAGGGGGCCCTGGTTTCCGAAGGCGGAGAAGTTAGGCAGCTGGGTAATATCGAACCACTGGTTGCCCTGACCTGAAGGTGACCAGACGAATGTCACAAGGACCTGGCCCTGGTTGGTGCATTGCTGCTGATAGACGGAGAAGTTCTGGGCAGCCCCGGCCGGTGCGGCCTCAGTTGTCCTGCTGCCCATCATGGCGACGAGCCCGATGATGGCGAGGGTCAGGCTGATAGCGAAAAACCTGACCGGTCGCTGCAAATGTGCGCTCATAAGCTAGTTCCTTCCCTGGTGTTTGAATCAACGTTGTCGGCCAGAGCGGGCTTTTGTCCTTGCGAGCACACCGCCGAACCTTGCAGTAGCCTTGCAAGCCTTGCGAAGCGAGGACGGCGGCCCGCTGTGTCGAGGCCGTCTTACGGTTGGACGCCGCGGAGCCGGTCACGGTTCCCTATTCGAGCGGCCTGGAAACGAATGCGATGCTTCTGTAAGATTCGCTACTCTGCGACCTGGCCGATGCGAATTGAAGGGCGGCCTTCGCGCATGGGCCGACCGGAGCCGCCCCGACGTACAGCAATCAGCTCAGCGATGATCGAGACGGCGATCTCCTCCGGCGTCTCGGCGCCCAGGTCGAAGCCGATGGGAGTGTAAACGCGCTCGAGCGCGTCGATATCGATGCCCTCTTCGGCCAGGTGACGCAGCACCGTAGAGACGCGACGCTTGCTGCCGATCATGCCCACGTAGGCTGCGCCCCGGTTTACGACGGCGCGCAGGCAGGTCTCATCCTGCTTGTGGCCTCGGCTCACCATGACGACGTAGGTGTTGGGGCCGATGGGAAAGTCGGCGATCATCTGGGTGAAGTCGCCGGACATCACGCGGTCGGCCATGGGGAAGCGTTCGCGGTTGGCATACATCTCCCGGTCGTCCATGACGGCAACTGAGAAGCCAACGTGCTCACCGATTGTGGCGAGCGAGAGGCCGATGTGGCCGCCGCCGCAGATCAGCAGCGTCACGGGCGCTTCGACGATCTCGAGCATGACCTCGTAGGCATCAGCACCGCCACGCGCTTCCAGGCGGTGGATGCGCGGGCCTTCGCTGCGGTAGTAGAGGGCCTGCACCGGCCGGCGGGGGAACTCCGTGATGGCGTTCAGGGCGTCTTCGATGACGGTGGCCTCGAAGGCGGCGCCGCCGAATGAGCCCACCGTGCTGCCGTCGCGCCGCACGAGCAGCTTCGTGCCTGGTGTCGGCGTCGCGTCTTCGGATGCCGCGATCACCGTGGCTACGATGACGCCCGGGCCTTCACGGCTGGCCTGCAGCACTTCGCGCGCGATTTCGCGAGAAAGGTCGTTCACGGCATCAAGATGCCACGCAGGGACAGCGGACGCAATTGCCGAATGGCCTGCGAAGGCATCGGGACGGCCAGGAGACGATCAGATCGAGGGCGTTCAGGCGATGTGGCCGAGCCGGCCATGATCGTGACCGAAGTGGTCCAGGTCGAGGTCGTAGTGCTCGTGCGTCAGGCCGGGGTCGCGCAGCAGGACCTGCTGGAAGCCGTTGCAGACGCGCTCGAAGCTCATCGGCATATCGGGGTAGCGGGCCAGTACGAGGCCGGTGCCCTGGGCGCTGTCCTTGCAACCAACGACCGTGGCGCGCTGGATGATCTCACCGCCCACCTTCTCGGCGTACTTGGCTGAAATCTCGAAGTAGACACCGGCCGTGATGCGCTTGCCGAGGTGATGGTCGAAGTTGCTGATCGAGGGCGCGATGCTGATCTCGAAGCAACCACCGGTGAGCGAGACGGTCACGGTGGAGTTCTCTTCCGGGACCTCGCGCTTCCAGAAACGCGGAATGTCCTGCTCATCCGAGGAGAGCGAAGCCGGTACAAACTGGCCGACGGTCAGGATGGTGGCCGCTAACTCCGGGTTTAGCGGGTGGACGCTGGTCTTGCAGCACATATACACACCTCCAGGGGGATTCCTGCTTCTACGATATGCACCCAGTCATGCAGCCATGTAACAGGCCTCGAACATCTGTGTGACGAATGGGTGACAGGAGGACTCGGCGGGATATTTCTATAGGCTGCCGAGCTTTGGTTCGCAGGACATAGATCCGTGTGTCTCGGCTGCCAGCGACTCCTGGCGGGGTATAGAATTTGGGCGACGTTCTCAGGCAGGAGGAGTACATGGCGGAGCTCAAGGCGGGAGACACGGCGCCGGAATTTGAGGCGACCAGCGACAGCGGCGAGACGGTGAAGCTGAGCGACCTCAAAGGCAAGCGCGTCGTGCTCTACTTCTACCCCAAGGACAACACGACCGGCTGTACCCAGCAGGCCTGCGCCTTTCGCGACGCCTACCCGGAGATCGAGGAGAAGAACGCCGTCGTCCTGGGTGTGAGCCCCGATAGCGCAAAGTCCCACACGGGCTTCAAATCCAAGTACGATCTCCCCTTCACGCTGCTGGTCGACTCCGACCACGCGGTGGCGGAGAAGTACGACGTGTGGCGCGAGAAGTCGATGTACGGGCGGAAGTACATGGGCATCTTGCGAAGCCACTTCATCATCGATGAGCAGGGCAAGATCGTGGACGCCGTGTACAACGTCAAAGCATCCGAGAGCGCCAAGAAGGCGATGGCCAGCCTGGCCTGACACCGGTTACCAGCTGAACTAGAACGAGGCAGAGAACCCAATGGCAGAGATCAAAGTCGGCGACACCGCACCGGACTTCGCAACCGTGGACGACAAGAGCCAGCCCGTGAAGCTGAGCGACCTGCGCGGCAAGCGCGTGGTGCTCTACTTCTACCCGAAGGACGACACCCCCGGCTGCACTCGACAGGCCTGTGGCTTCCGCGACATCTACAGCGGCCTGGAGGAGCTCAACTCCGTGGTGATGGGCGTCAGCCCGGACGGCGTCGAGTCGCACCAGGAGTTCAAGTCGAAGTTCAGCCTGCCGTTTCCGCTGCTGGTGGACGAGGACCACGCCATTGCCGAGAAGTACGGTACCTGGGTGGAACGAGAGCGCGACGGGCGCAAGTTCATGGGCATGGCCCGCAGCCACTTCGTCATCGACGAAGAGGGCAAGGTCATCGACGCCCAGTACAACGTAAGCCCCGAAGACAGCGTCAGCCTCTCGATGGAGGTCCTGCGCTAGCATCCGCAGGCCACGGACAGCAGTAAACAGAGCCGCCAGCGGCCGCATCTCGACGCGGCTGTTGGCGGCTTACTTGTTTCCGCTCTGACCGAGTCGCTTCGTCCAGCTACGCGCGACGTACAGCGGCCGGAAGCCCATTGCGGCGTACATGTGCTTCGGCGTGTCGCTCACGCTGCTGCTGATAATCACCGGTCCGGCGCCACGCGTCCGGGCGTCCGCAACGCAGTGCGCCAGCAGCGCGCTCGCCAGACCGCGATGACGGTAATCGGGATGGCAGAAGAGGTCCTCCACCATGCCGACGCCGTTCTCGCCCGGCCAGGACGAAAAGAACGCCCGCGGCACGCCGTCGGCCAGCGCCAACCAGGAGCGCAGCATGGGATGCTTGAGGCGTTTGCTCAGCGTCATCTCATCGTGCAGGTCGCGGTCGTAGGGCCCGAACATCGTCTCGGCCTCGCCGGATTCGCGCCACCACAGCTCATCCAGCGCGCGATATGCCTCCCAGTCATCCTCCGAGACCACCTCGCGAATTTCCACGTCGCGTTGCGCTGCCCTGAGTTCGCCCTCCAGAACGTGCTGCATAAATTGATCGACGTGGTAGCCGTCCTCCATGGCAAGCCGCGTTTCGAAGGCGCGAGGTGTTAGCCCATCGATGTTCACCATGCGATGCCCGAAATCTGCGTAGGCCGTCTCGAGCTCAGCCATTACCGCCTCGATCTCGTCGGGCTGCTCTGCGCGCACGAGGCCGAGGCAATTGGCGTCGTAGCGCCGAGGCGTCTTCGAGTTGCGGATGAAGGACGCACCGTGGGCTTCCCAGCGCTCGTTCCCGAGGGCGAGGTAGGCATACGCGGTCTCGCAGACGCGTCGCAGGAGGTCGGGCTGGTTCATCGCCTCGGGATTATCGCTGCTGCCGTGATCGCTGTAAAACGTGCGCACCATGGCTCTTATACTGATTGAAAAGTTGAGTTTCGTTTCAGCAGGTAGGTACGAGATGCAGATCAAAGTGCAGTCCGGCGACATCGCCGCGTTTCAGGCCGATGCCATCGTCGTGAACCTCTTCGAAGGCGTGACGACACCCGGCGGCGGCACCGGCGCCGTCGATAGCGCCATGGGCGGGGCGATCGGCGACCTGATTCGCGCCGGGGACATTCGTGGCAAGCTGGGCGAAACGACCCTGATCCACACCTTCGGCAAGCTGCCGTCGCCGCGGGTGGTTGTGGTGGGTCTGGGCAAGGCCGAGGAGTTCGACCTCAACAAGCTGCGGAACCTCTCGGCCGACCTCGCGCGCTACCTGCGACGCCAACGACTGAAGAACGTCGCCACGATTACGCACGGCGCGGGCATCGCGGGCTTGCCCTCTGAAGACTGTGCCGCCGCCATTACGGAGGGCGCTGTTCTCGGGCTGTACCGCTTCCTCCGCCACAAGAAGACCGAGGACGAGCCCGACGTGGAGTCGCTGACACTGGTAGAGCACGACCCAGGCAAGGCCGCGATCATCGAGCGCGGAGTCGAGCGGGGCCGCATCATGGCCGAAGCGGCGAACACGGCGCGCGACATGGCCAACGAGCCTGCGAACTACCTGACGCCGACCGACATGGGTGAGCAAGCTCAGAAGGTCGCCGCGGAGGCCGGCATCGAGTGCGAGGTGTACGGGCCGGGCTGGATCACGGAGCGTCGCATGGGCGGCCTGCTCGGCGTCGCGGCCGGTAGCGCCCAGGAGCCTCGCTTCATCGTCATGCGCTACAACGGCGCTGGCTCAGATGCGCCGCCAATCGCCCTCGTGGGCAAGGGCATCACGTTCGACACCGGCGGTATCTCGATCAAGCCCGCCGCGAACATGGAAGAGATGAAGGGCGACATGACCGGTGGCGCCTCCGTGATCGCGGCAATGGGCGCCATCGGCAAACTTAAGCCGCCCATCAACGTCATCGGTATCGTGCCGGCGACGGAGAACATGCCGGGCGGTCGCGCCACGAAGCCGGGCGACGTGCTGGTGACGATGCTCGGCAAGACGATCGAGGTGATCAACACGGACGCCGAGGGCCGTCTCGTGCTGGCGGACGGCCTCGCCTACGCCGTGGAGCAGAAGGCGACGGCGATTATCGACATCGCCACGCTGACGGGCGCCATCAGCATCGCGCTCGGTAACGTGGCGTTTGGCGCCATGACGAACGACGCGCCGCTGATGAAGCGCGTGCAGTCGGCGGCCGATGCGGCGGGCGAGAAGGTCTGGGAGCTGCCGATGTGGGACGAGTACAAGGACCAGATCAAGAGCGAAGTCGCCGACATGAAGAACACGGGCGGCCGTGGCGCCGGCTCGATCACGGCGGCGATGCTCCTGCGCGAGTTCGTGGGCGAGACGCCGTGGGTGCACCTCGACATCGCCGGCGTCGACATCTTCGACCACGAGAAGGGCGTCATCGTGAAGGGCGCCAGCGGCATCCCCGTGCGCACGCTCGTGCACTGGGCCCTGCAGTCCGCCGGGGAGCCAGCGGCGGTCAAGTAAGCCGGGGCCGTTTCTGTCATTGCGAGGAAGCGGGAGGCGATGCGGCACTCTCACGAATCGCTTTCGGTACTGTCATCCGCATGAGAGATTTCCACGGCTTCTCCTGGCGTCGGGCCTCGCAATGACGGTGTAGAGGACGACGGGATCCCGAAGTCCCGGGGCTTGTACTGTCGTTGCGAGGCACGCGACAGCGGGCCGTGGCAATCTTGCGGCGACCCGAAGTCGTATCGGGCGCCGCGAAACGCAGTACCTCGCCCGATGCGCTTCGAAAGCTGAGCACGGAGCGATCTGCGCGCTAAGATCCGAGCATGCCTGCCGCCGACTGCACCTTCTGTCGCATCGTTGCCGGCGATGAGCCTGCCAGCATCGTGTATGAGGACGCTCTCGTAATGGCCTTCCTGGACCATGACCCGATCAACGCCGGCCATGCGCTGGTGATCCCGAAGCGCCACGCGACCTACATCGCCGACCTCGATGCCGCCTCGTCCGCTGCAATGATGCCCGCGGCGCAGCGTGTCGGCGCGGCGCTACGTGGCTCCGGGCTGCGCTGCGATGGTGTGACGCTGCATCTGGCCGATGGCGCGCCGGCCGGGCAGGAGGTGTTCCATGTCCACCTGCACGTCATCCCACGCTGGCGCGGCGATGGTTTGCGATTGCGTCCGCTGGGTCCGAAGCCAAATCGGCCGCCGCGGACGGAGCTGGAAGTCATCGCCCGGGCGCTGCGAGAGCGGATCGAGTGAGGTTGGCCAGCAGGATGCAGAAAGCTCTACCGCCGGTTGAAATCACGGCGTGACGAATGCCGCCGGATTCATCCGGCGGTGTCACAAAGGCGCGGGTTAGACCTGGCGGGCGATGAACGACTTGATCTGCTCCAGCGCTCGGTCTGTCATCGGACCGGGCTCGCGCAGGAAGCCGTGCGGCTCGCCGGGGTACTTGCCGAGCTCGATGATGCCGCCGCCCAGGCTGTACGCCTCGACGAAGCGCTCCGCCATCATGCGCGGTAGCGATTCGTCGGCGGAGCCCTGCACGAGTAGCGCCGGCGGCGTCGCGACCTGCCGGCCCATCGCGAGGATGTGCGGCGGGCTGGCGGCGGCCATGCCCAGCTCGGTGCCGAAGTAGGCGATGTGGTTCGCCATCATCGTCGGGTTCTTGAGGTCCTTCGCCAGGTTGAAGCGCGCCAGCGGGTCGATGACGGGCCAGCCCATGATCACGTAGGCCAGGCTGTCGTCCACGCCCGGCGCGTCGGCCAGGGATGCGGTGGCGTACTTGCCGGGGTGCATCGCGGCCATCATCACCTGGTGCCCGCCGCTGGACCAGCCGACGCCACCCAGCGCTTCGGCCGTGCCGCCATACTCGGCGGCGTGGGCCTTCAGCCAGCGGATGCCGTAGCTGATGTCCTCCTGCGCGGCGGGGTGCGGCGCCGACTGCGAGGTGCGAAAGTCGATGGCCGCGACGACCATGCCGCTCCGGGCGAGGGCGATGTCCGACCCCTCGTTCATCAGGCGGTCGCCGTTGGCCCAGGCGCCACCGTGCACGTCGATCAGCGTCGGGAAGGGTCCTTCGCCCAGCGGCCGATGCACGCGTGCCAGCCAGGTCGTGTCGCCCTCGCGCCGGTACACGACGTCGGTCGACTCAATCTCGAAGGTGGCATTCGGGTCGTAACGCAGGCCGCTGGTCGTCGTCATCTCACACCTCGGTAGGGCTGCAGTCGGGGTTTTCGGGCGCACTATACGCCCGCGTGAGCCCCGGGCGTCAAGATTGGGCCCTCGCGTCAGGGAAAGTCGACGCGGGGTGAGTCCAGTAAGGGCCGTGAAGAGGACAGCGTTGTGCCCCTCTCTGAAATCGGAGAGGGATCAGGGGGTGAGGTGTTCTAGCGGGGTCGAGCCGCGCGACGAAGGCCCTTGCGCATTTCGCGGCCTTCGACAGGCTCAGGACGAACGGGTGGAGGAAGTGCGCTATTCCGCGGGTGCTGCTCTCGATGTGATCACCGGCTCGACGCGGCCCCAGATTGCCGAGGCGATCTCATCCGGCGCGCCGGCGGCATCGAGTACGAGCCAGCGGCCGGGGTCGGCCTTCGCCATCGTCTGGTAACCCTTGCGCACGCGCTGATGAAAGCGCCGGTCGCGCCCGCCGACACGGCGGCCCGTGGTCGCGGGCTTCTCCTCGCTCGCGCCCAGCAGTGAAAGGCCCGCCTGCCAGTGACCCTCGATGGCGTCGCCGGCTGTCTCCGTGGTGACGCGCGTGAGGCCGACGTCCGGGTCGACGTCGAGCAGCACCGTGAGGTCCGGGACGCAACCCTCGATCACGGCGGTGTTCACCGTCTCGATCAGGCTGAGGTCGAGGCCGCGACCGTAGCCCTGGTAAGCCATCGTGGAGTCGATGAAGCGGTCGCAGATAACGTCGATCCCGGACTCCAGCGCAGGCCGGATAACCTTGTCGACAAGCTCGGAGCGGGCCGCCATGAACAGCAGCATCTCGGTGCGCGTGGCCAGCTTCGAGCTCGATAGCAGCAGTTCGCGCAGCTCTTCGCCGAACTTCGTGCCGCCGGGCTCACGCACCTGTACGACGCGCCGGCCGAGCCCTTCCAGTCGCGCCTTCAGCGACGCGGCCTGCGTGCTCTTGCCCGCGCCCTCGCCGCCCTCCAGCGTCACGAACACCCCGCGATTTGCCATCGCGCTAAGGCTACACGCCGCGAGCGCGAAGCTCCAAGCTGCTGTCCGTCAGCAATCAGCTGTCAGCAGCAGGTCGCCTGCTAGCCGTAGTTCCCAGCATGCTGGGAACTACGGTTGGCTGCGGGTCGAACCGTGGAGGGAGCCGAAGCTATTCGCTCGAGGCTCGCCCGACGCCCTACTCCTCGTCGTCTTCGTCTTCGCCGAAGTAGGGGCCGGAGGACTGCTCCGGCATGATGCGCACGCGGCGCTGAGGTTCTTTGCCACGAGAGGTGGAGTTGAGGTTGAAGCGCTGAGCCAGCTCGTGCTGCAGGCGGCGGATGTAGGCGCGCTGAGGTGTCAGCTCCACGGGCCGGGCCTGGGAGATCACGGCGTGGATCGCCTCTTCCGCCTCCGTCATGGCATCGAGCACCGGGTCCGCCGGCGATCGCGCCGGGCCCTGGAGGGAGATCAGGGCCTGCTGCATCTGCATGAGCGTGTTGTTCTTCAGCACGTAGATCGGCACGCCGCGGCTCTCTGCCTCACGCAGGGCGAGGGGCTTGCGCCGGTAGTAGCTGCGCTCCGTGATCACAACGTCGGCGTCTTCGAGGCGGTCGACGATGCTAGAGCCGGAGCCCGTGTCCTTGACGGCCTGCAGCAGACGCCGTCGTGAGATGCCGAAGGGGTAGATGCGCTTCGCCTTGGTGGACGTCTCCGGCATGAGCGTCGAGGCCTGGATCGCCTGGGGCGCGCCGCTGAAGTTGGGACGCGGCCGCGGGATGCCACCATAGCCGTCGATAGAGGCCGGGGCGGCTTCTTCCATGCCAACTTCCACGGGTGAGAGCTCCCGCACGCTGCCGTCCGCCGTGAGCTCGCGGATCTGCGGCGTCAGGCGGTAGCCGCGCAGGATCGAGTCGACTGTCTCTGCAACGTCGCTGTGCAAAGCCACTCGGTCCCAGCTCTGCAGCTCGACCACCACCGGGAAGGTCGGCGGTGCTTTGCGTTCAAGGATCGACTTCTGGGTGCCGCGTCGTCGCGCTTCCTCGTCGCCCAGCGTGACGGACTGGATGCCGCCGACGAGGTCGGCCAGCGTCGGGTTCGCCATCAGGTTCTCCAGCGTCGTGCCGTGGGCGGTGCCGACCAGCTGCACGCCGCGCTCGGCGATCGTGCGCGAAGCCTGCGCCTCCAGCTCTGTGCCGATCTCGTCGATGACGATGACCTCCGGCATGTGGTTCTCGACCGCTTCGATCATTACGGCGTGCTGCATCGCCGGCGTCGAAACCTGCATGCGCCGCGCCTTGCCGATCGCGGGGTGAGGGATGTCGCCGTCGCCGGCGATCTCGTTCGAGGTGTCGACGATGACGACGCGCTTGTTCATCTCATCTGCCAGCACGCGCGCGATCTCACGCAGCATCGTTGTCTTGCCGACGCCGGGGCGGCCGAGCACGAGGACGCTCTGCTCGCTACGGATGATGTCCTCGATCGTGGCGATCGTGCCGTAGATGGCGCGGCCGACGCGACAGGTCAGGCCGACGATGCGACCGCGGCGGTTACGGATGCAGGAGATGCGATGTAGCGTGCGCTCGATGCCGGCGCGGTTGTCTTCGCCGAACTCGCCGACGTGGGAGACGACGTACTCGATGTCGCTCTCGCTGACTTCGCGCTCGCTCAGGACGATCTCTCGGCCCGGGAAGCGCGCCTCCGGCAGGCGGCCCAGGTCCATGACAACTTCCAGTAGCTCATGTGCGTCGGGGCGGTTTCGGATCGGCTCTCCGATGTGCGGGGCAAGGGCATCGAGGAGCAGGTCCAGGTCATCAGTGATGGTTCGGCTCAAGTTCAGATCAGACTCCCATCGCATTCTTTGCCACCGCCGTCACTGCCTTGGGCAGCGATAGTGGTCTAGTCGTCCGGTGCATCAACGAGATGAACTCGCCGACCACCCGAAAGCCTGCATCCTCGAGTTGCCGGGCCAGACCCTCGTCGCTCGAGGAGGTTAGAGCCAGCATCGGCCCGTCGGCATATGTGCCGTCGATTGCTCTGTACGCTGCGGCTAGCAGTCCTGTCGCATCTGCGATCGCCTCGGCGCTCAGGGTAAGGTCGAACAGCGCGCCCTGGGACAGCCGTGCGGCCCGAATGGCCGCCGTGAGTTTGCCGTCATCCTCCGTCACCAGCTGCGTACCGTTGCGCAGCCAGCGACGCTCCATGCCGGCCTGCCATTCGCTGTATGTCACGGCCTCGTTGCGGCGGATCGCCTCCGGCGTGCAGGCGGTGTAGAGGCGGAAGAGCGGGTAGCTGTCTGCCGGTGTCGCAGGCCGGCAGTCGATCGGTTCCACGTCAAAGGCGCCCTCGAGTCCGTAGAGGACCTCTTCCTGGTAGGGCATGAAGCCGGCCTCTCGCGCTGGCACCATGAGGTCGCTCTTCGCGGCGAGGCGCAGGAACACCTTCTCAGCACCGGATTCCGCGGCCGTGGTGATCGCCTGCGACAGCAACTCGCCGAGCACCGCGTCCTCGGCGCCGCAGTCCACGAGGTAGTCGATCTCCCAGGCTTGCCGGCCGCCACGCTGACGGGCGCCCACCAGGGCTTGTAGCCTCTGGCGCTTCACGCTTACAAAGGCGGCGCGCTGTTTTCCGAAGGCGAGGAGCTGGTCTCTGAGGACGCTGAGGGTGGGCTGGGTCTCCGTCGTTCCGAGTCGCTCGCGAGGCCATGCCTGATTCTCGTAACTCGAAGAGCTACCGTGCGCAACCAGCGCCAGCAGGTCTGTCGGCAGGAGTCCTCTCGCGTCTGAAACCATCGTTATTTGACCGAGTCAGCCCCCTCTGCCATGTGAATGAAGTAGCTGTGCAATCGCGTATCGTTCGTCAGCTCGGGATGGAACGCGGTGACCATGAGATGCCCCTGCTTTGCCGCGACCACCCGGCCGTCTTCCAGCGCGGCCATGACCTGGACGCCCGGTTCAACGCTCTCGATCAGGGGCGCCCGAATGAAGATCGCCCGCACTGGCGGGCCCTCGATGCCCTTGATATCGAGGTCGGTCTCGAAGCTGTCGACCTGTCGCCCGAAAGCGTTGCGCTCGACCGAGATGTCCATGAGCTCCAGCCCTTCGCGGTCCAGGTCGGTCGCCTTCTTCGCCATGACGATCATGCCGGCGCAGGTGCCCCACACCGGCCTGGCGCGTGCGAATCCCCGTATCGGGTCCAGGAGGTCGTACATGGCCAGCAGGCGAGTGATCGTCGTGCTCTCGCCGCCGGGGATGATCAGGCCGTCCAGGCCTTCCAGGTCACGTGGCAGACGGACTTCACGCGTCTGAGCGCCGAGGCTGCGCAGTATCGCCTCATGTTCTGCAAAATCGCCTTGTAGAGCGAGAACCCCAATCGTGACCACCGCCTCAATTGTAGCGCAGTACTCGAACGCCCTACACCCGGGCACGTGGTGAAGATAAGAGTGTTTGTTGCCGGTCAGGCGAGCGTGGTTAGCAGGAGCCGACCGCGGTGCTCACGGCCGCGACGGCGCTGTTGATCGCATCGCGGGCCGAGGCGAGGCTGCCCGAGGTCGAAGAGACGGCCCCCGCATCGGCCGCCTGCACGCCGGCGATGACCTGACCGGCGGCGGCGCTGGCCTGGTTTGCGGCGGCGACCAGGGAGGAGTTGGCGCTGGACACGCAGCCCGGCGCGCTGATGGAGGCGAGGCTGGCGGCGAGACTCTGGATTGCCTGGGCCGACTGCGTTGTGTAGCTCTGCCACGTCGCGTCGTTCACCGCCGGGGCGTTCACGTTACCCGTGAGGTAGTCGATCTGGGCGATGAGGTCCGGCGTGTAGGAGTTGGCGGCTGCGACGTAATCTGAGACCGGGTTGGTTTCAGGCGTCGAGGTGGGTGCGGTGGTGGGCGCTGACGTTGGCGCTACCTCCAGCGTGGGCGTCGCCGTCTGAATCGGGCTTGTCGTGGGACTGGCCACGGCCGGCGTGCCACCCGCCGGAGTGCCGATCGCCGGAGTACCGGTGCCGGGGGTGCCACCGGCCGGTAGCTGCGAGGTCGCCGTTGGTGGTACCTGCGTGAACTGGTCGGGCGAACGGGTGGCGCCGGGTGCGGGTGTACGGGTCGCCGGCGGCGTGCCGAGGAGGCGTACGGAGGGGGCTCCGTTGCTATCGCCGCTGAACAAACCGAAGGCCAGCCCTGCAACTAACAGCAGGACGCCGGCAATGGTGACACCGATTATGAAGCTTCGAAGCTCAGCCACAGGTTCTACATAATGACGGACACGACGGCGCGAATCTAGACGCCTGGGCGGAACATGTCAACGCCAAGACTGCCTCCTGCACCGTGTCCGAACTGCTAATCGCTGCTCAGTGAGCCCGCGGATGCGCCTTCTCGTAGGCCTCCCGGATGTGTTCCCGGCTGACCTGAGTGTAGACCTGAGTAGTGGAGATGTTGGCATGGCCAAGCAGCTCCTGCACTTTGTGGATGTCCATGCCGCCTCGCAGCATGTGCGTCGCGAAGCTGTGACGCAGCGTGTGGGGCGTCACGCGACCTCGAATGCCGGCGTCGCTGGCGTAGCCCTTGAGGATCAGCCAGAAGCCCTGTCGCGTCAGGCGTTCACCCCGGCGATTGACGAAGAGCGCCGTTTCCTTGCGGTCGCCGACGAGACGCGTACGTGCGGTCTGGATGTACTCGCGTACCTCCTGCACCGGCTGCTCGAGCAGCGGGATCTGACGCTCGCGGTTGCCCTTGCCGATGAGGCGGACGTAGGGCTTCTCGCCCTCGAGCTGCACGTCCTGCATGTCGAGCGAGACGAGCTCGGTCACACGCAGGCCGGTGGCATACATCAGCTCCAGCATGGCGCGATCACGCTTCGCTTCGGGCGTTGCCCTCCGCGCCGGCTGCTCCAACAGCTCATCGACCTCCTGGACCGTGAGCGGCTTGGGCAGCAGCTTGCCGACCTTCGGCGAAGCCAGCTGCTCGGTCGGATTCGTTTTGATCTGACCCTCAGCCTGCATGAAGCCAAAGAAGGACTTCACGGCCGCCACCTTGCGTGCGACCGTCGCTTCGGCATAGGACTGAGATTTGAGGTACAGAATGTACTCCAGAACCTCGTCCTGGCCGATGATTTGCCACTTGATGCCTGAACCGTTCTTACTGGCCGCCAGGAATTCCTCTATTTGACCGAGGTCGTTCCGGTACGCCGCAATCGTGTTACCGGAAGCGCCTTTTTCGACAGAGAGGAATTCCAGGAAGTCATTTATGAACGTATCCATTAGGCGAGCCCCCCTGCCATGGCTGCCAAGGATCGTCGGGGAAATTACTTGGCGAATTCTACTCAGGCGATCTTCCTATGTCTAGCAGACGGAACCGCGGCTTGTTACGTTTCTGAGACGGACACGCCGCTTCCTGACCCCATTTCGATACCCGGGCCGATTCTGCCGAGTGCAAGAATTTACCATTTGCAGGACTCCCGCGCCTCCGGGCGAACCCCTAAATGGGCAATCACGCCGGGAAGTCCCGCCCAGAAGTGGCTAGCGACGGCCCGCGGGCGAGCGGCGCGGTGAGGTCCGAGCCAGCTCGGTCAACGACACGATGAGCATGTCGAAGGAGGCGTCGGCGTCCATCAGTCCCGTCTTCACCGCGACGTCGTTCTCCAGCAGGCGGCGGTAGGCGGTCTCCAGCCTGTCGGCCTGGTAGCGGCTGGCCTGGTCGATGATCTTCCTCAACACGAAGCCCTGTAGACCCATCTGCGTCCCGATCTGAGGTGCGCTGAGTCCTTCGCGCAGATAGGCCTGCGCGAGCATTAGCTGGCGGTACTGGCGCACGAGCATGTAGCTCAGGAGCGGTGCCGGCTGACTCCTGGCGTCCATGCGCTGGAGCACGCCGAGGGCGCGGTCGGTGCGGCCCTCGATAACGGCGTCGGTGAGGTCCCAGGTCTGGTACTGCACGGCGCCGGTCACCATGTCGTCGACGTCCTGTACCTGCACGGAGCGACCGGCAGCGTAGGTGATCAGCTTGTCGATCTCCGAAGCCAGCTCGCCGAGGTGGGCGCCGTCGACCAGTGAGACAACGCGGTCGAGGGCGCCGGCCGCGAACGTGGCACCCTGGGCGCGCACGCGCTCGGCGGCCCAGCCGCGTAGCTGGTCGCCGCGCAGCACCGCGAACTGCCGCACCGTCCCCATGCCTTCGAGCTCGCCGCGCAGACCTTCGGACACGTTCTCGTCGATGAGCACGACCGTCGTGGTCTCCGGCAAGCTAGCGAGCACCTCGAGGAACTCCTCCGCTTCTGAGACGCCGCTGCTCGTGCTACGGGCCCGGCTACGCCCGCTGCTGGTGCGTCGCCGACGGGTACCTCCCAGACGGCCGAGCAGGCCTTCTACGATGACGAGACGGTTCTCAGCGAAGAACGAGGCCGTGTGGCACGCGGTACGCAGGTCGCCGGGCTTGAGGCTACGCACTTCCGGCCCTTCGAAGCGTGAGGTGTTGTGGGTGAGGTTGCCGTCCTTGTCGAGCTCGCGCCGGATGCGCGCCAGCTCTTCGTGCGCCCGATATTGGTCGGCTCCGTAGAGAACGTAGAGCACGTCTACTCCAGCTCGATTTTCCAGCCGCCCCAGAGCACGGCGACGATGACGAAGTAGATCGGCACGCCGGGCCAGATCAGGGAGAACAGCGCCTTGCTCACCGCATCGCTATCGGCCGTGCCGATCGTCCAGGCGAAGGCGAGGATCGGTCCCAGCAGGGCGACGACGGGCATCCACCACAGGATGAGAGGCTCGCCGGCCCGGGCCGCCTCGTACTGCTCTCTACGCTTGCGACTGCTCACAGCGTGAATCTTACCAAGCGAAGGCGTTGGAGCTGCCCCTAAGGCCAGACGCCGGCCTCGTCGCCACGCTGTAGGCTCAGTCGGGAGGCGCGAATGATTCTCGAGTTAGCCATCCTCAGCGTGCGATCCGGTTCCGCACTCACCTACGAGGCCGCGTTCCGAGAGGCATCGCAATACATTGCGGCATCGCCGGGCTATGTGAGCCACGAGCTGCGGCGCTGCATCGAGACGCCGGACAAATACGTCCTGCTGGTGCAGTGGCGCTCGGTGGAGGACCACGAGGCGTTCCGCACATCCGACCGCTACGAGCATTGGCGTCGTCTGCTGCACCACTTCTACGACCCGTTCCCAACCGTCGAGCACTACGAGCTGGTGGTCAGCCAGGCGGCTTCCGGGTAAGTCGACCTCCGCCGGCACTGGCTCCGTTACACTGTCACGGATGCTGGAATACCACTACTGCGAGAAGCTGACGTACTTCCCCGAGGAGAAGATCCGGCGATTCTTTCGCGGCGGCAAAGAGATTGCCATCGTGCAGGTGGAGGGGAAGCTCTACGCCTTCAGCAACCGCTGTACCCACAACGACTTTCAGCTCCACTTCGGCTTCGTGGAAGACGGCTGCATCTGGTGCCCCATCCACTACGGCGTCTACGAGCTCCCCACGGGCAAGGCGAAGTCAGGCCCCGTCACGGACCTCGAGACCTTCGAGGTGAAGGTCGAAGGCGACGAGGTGTTCGTCGGCCTGGAGCCCCAACCCCTCGATGAGAGCGCCGAGGATGAGGAGATCCGCGGCTAGGACGGGCGCTCGGTTGAGCCCGCCAGCCGGAGCTTCCCCTCGCCCCATTGGGGAGAGGGCAAAATGCCCGGTATCGCATCGACGCGCCCGAAGCCGCGGGTGAGGGGAAGCGTCCGAAGTCAGGAGAAACGCTCGTCCTAGGCGCCGCGGTTCGAAGACCCGTAGGTCGTTTCCTCGAAAAGCTCAGGACGAACGGTTTGCTGACACGTCTGCCGCTCGAAGCCAACAGCTCGCAGCTACGACCGCAGGTCGAACGAGTGGCCGAGGCCCTGCGAGCGCGCCCACTCGTAGCCCCAGGTGGCGACGAAGAGGTCGTGGAAGTTGCCGCCCGTCAGCTCGTAGAGCACCCGGTCTGAGCTGGAGCGCCGTGGGTTTGCCTCACCGTCGATTACCCTGCCCAGCTCGGTGAGGTCGTCCGACGTGAAGGCGCCATCGGGGATAAGCGTGTCGTAGGGTGCTTTCGGCTTCGTCTCTTCGGCCATGACGTACCAGTTGGTGGCGACGACGCGGGCGGAGCGCACAAACTCGGGCGTGCACTGAGCGGCTGCCATCGAAACCACCAGGGCGCCCGGCTTTATCCACTCGGAGTCGAACAGCGGCTCGCGCACGTCATGGTGCCCCGGCGCGCACAGGTCGACGATGTCGGCGTCTCCGATCGCCTCGGCGATGCTGCCGACGGGCTCGATGCGCTTGCCCATCTGGGCCGACATCGTTTCGGCGAAGTTTTCGCGGTTCGCCTGCGTGGGGCTGTACACCTTGATCAGCTCCAGCGAAGGCACGGCCTTGAGCATGGCGACCACCTGCGGGCCCGCCTGCCATCCGGAGCCGATGAGTCCCATCGTCTTCGCGCCCTGCGGCGCCAGGTGCCGCCCCGCGACGCCGGCGATTGCTCCGACGCGCAGCGAGTTGAGCACGCCGTAGTCCATGAGGCAGATCATCTGCCGTGTCTCGCCCTCGAAGAGCATGAAGGCGCGCGTGTGGGGCGGGTTGCCGAAAATACGCATGCCGGAATAGAGGCCATCGCCCGCCGAAAGGCTGACGCGAATGCCCTCGAATTCGCCGGGGCGGCGGTCCTGGATGTTGTACTGGCGGATGATGCCATCGTGGTTCGCCTTCACGGCCGCTTCCACGGCGTTGAGGGCGCCCTCCATCGCATCGAGGTTGCTGCGAAGGGGCATCAGGTCAGAGGCGGTGAGGAGGAGTGCGTCCGGGATGTTTTCAGCCATGGCCGGGATTCTACAGCAGGCGGACGCAGCGTGGGCACCGATGCCGGCCGTTCGCCGTCTGCCTGGCCTGAAGCGGCTCCACACTTGATTGCTGATGGCTGACAGCGGCCGGCCCTGTCCACCGACAGCTCTAAGCCCATCCTCGGCGCTATCATGCTCGTATGAAGCTCTCGGTCCTGGACCAGTCACCGATTCCTGCCGGGTTCACCTCGGCGGATGCGCTGCAGAACACGATCGACCTGGCGCGGTTCACCGAGTCGCTGGGCTACTCGCGGTACTGGATTGCGGAGCACCACGCGACGGCATCGCTCGCCAGCCCGGCGCCGGAGATCATGATCGCGCGCGTCGGGGCCGAAACGTCGAGAATTCGCGTGGGCTCCGGTGCTGTGCTGCTGCCGCACTACAGCTCCCTCAAGGTGGTCGAGCAGTTCCGCGTGCTGCATGCCCTGTACCCCGACCGCATCGACCTCGGTATCGGTCGGGCCCCGGGCGGTACGCGCCTCGAAGCCTACGCCCTGCAACGCGACCGCTCCCAGGACGCCATCGACCGCGAAGACTTCGGCCACCAGATGGTCGAGCTGCTGACCTTCTTCCGCAACGAATACCCGGAGAACCACGTGTTCAGCCGGATCAAGGTGTCGCCGGACATGCCGGGCTTTCCGCAGGTGTGGCTGCTGGGGTCCAGTGGCTGGAGCGCCGACGCGGCGGCGTTTCTCGGCCTGCCTTACGGCGCGGCGCACTTCATCAACCCCCAGACCACCCGTGCCGCCATCGAGCACTACCGCGAAAACTACAAACCCTCGCCGGAGTGGCCGGAGCCGAAGGTGATGATCGCGGCGGGTGCGGTCGTGGCCGACACGGCCGAAGAGGCGGAATTCATGTACTCGAGCCAGCGTCTGCGGCGCCTGCTGCGCGATACGGGTCAGTCCGCGGAATCGGGGCCCATACCGCGCCCGGAAGACGCGACAGCGCGACTGCTGGAACTCGGCGCGGACATCGTGACGGAACGCAGCGAATGGCCTCGCATGCTGGTCGGCGACGTCGCGTCCGTGAAAGCCACACTCGATGAAATGTCGAGCGCGCTGGACGTCGATGAGTTCATGCTCGTGACCGTCGTCCATAGCCACGAAGCCCGCAAGCGCTCCTACGAGCTGCTGGCCCAGGCGTACGGACTGGCAGTCTCCGCAGAGGCAAAGGCAGAAGCGTGACCGGCGCCCCCACCCGATGATCCTCGCCGCGACCTACGTCCTTCTCTCCCTCTTCGTGGCCTTCTTCCTCCTGGGCATCGTGGCGTGGCTCACGAAAGAGCCGAAGGTCTCGAAGCTGTCGTTCATGGCGTCCGGCGTGCTGTTGGTGATCTCTATCCTGGGACTG
This sequence comes from uncultured Chloroflexia bacterium, assembly GCA_963731765.1. Lineage (GTDB taxonomy): Bacteria > Chloroflexota > Dehalococcoidia > DSTF01 > WHTK01 > WHTK01. Next base: position 8,367 of record CAVSWS010000038.1, on the reverse strand, counting down.
CTCGCGGCTTAGGCGTGAGCGTTTCGTGCGTACGTCAGGTGTTGGTCCACTTCATCACGGAGCGGTAGTGGGCGATGTCGCCGGCCATCTTGGCGTCCCATTGCGCCCGGACCTCCTCGGGCAGGGTCGGCAGCAGCCGGGACCACACGAGAGGGGCATCGTCCGTAAGGCGCACATTCTGCTCGACTGCGCTGAGGAAAGCCGTGGAATCGCCGAAGTCGAAGCGCTCGATCACGCTGCATTCCAGCCAGCCGATGCTCCCGTCAAATACCGGATTGCCGCGTTCCGTCAGCGTGTACTCGACATCTCCCAGCTTCGATGTGTCGTGACCGTGGACCATGCCGAGCTTCGTCAGCAGGTCGATCTGCGCCTCGCAGAGCAACGAAAGACTGAAGTTGCCCTTGGCGACGATCAGGTCGTGCGTGTGGTTGAGCTTGTACAGGGTGACAATCAGTCGCGGCCGGTCCGGCACCACGCCGGCGCCGAAGGTCGAAAGGCTGATCTGGGCGTTGGGACCCTCCGGCCCGCTGCAACCGACAGCGACGATGGGTGTCCAGAAGTTCGAAAGCAGGTTGCCGCCTTGTGGTGTGGTCATGGCGCAAGCTTCGGGGCATCGGCCGGAAGCTGCAAGGTCTAGCTCGAGCTTCGAGGCGAGAGCTCCCAGTAGGTTTCCGTAGCCGTGGTGTGGGTTGACTACGCAGTCCTGTAGGGGCGGTTCGCGAACCGCCCCTGCAGCGTCTCGTGTGTAGGTCTGGGTCTTTGTGGACACGGGACGACGCCTGATCTTGCGCGACGAACGCGCGGTTACGATGGTGGGACCTGTAGACGGTGAGACAGTATTTCCCGCTAGCTCTTCGGCAGCGCTGTGACCAGGATCGGCGTTGTCGTGGGGGCCGTGCTGCCACCGTCAGGCTCGACGCTCAGGGCGACGGCAGAGGCGCGGTCGAGGTCGGCCGAGAACGCTACCTGGCCGTTGTGCGTGTCGAGCACGCCGACGCTGACCGGCGCGCCATCGACGATCTGCCACGCCTGGTAGGTGTGGCCCTCCGGCGGCGCTTCCAGGCTGACGTTGAGCACGGCAAGGTGCTGGTCGTGCACGTAGGTGACCTGGAGGCTGTCGGCGCCCTGCGTCGTGGTCGCGAGCACGACGTTGTCGCTGCCGCCGCCGCCGCGTGAGATGCCCCACGCGCCGAGGCCGATTGCGACTACCAGCAGCGCCGCGGCCAGGGCGTAGCCGAAGCCGCCACCCAGGAACCAGGGCCGGGGCTTTGGCAGCACCGCAGGCCTCGGTGCTGCAGCAGGTCGCAGCGCTGGCGCAGATTCGGCGGCAGGCGATTGGACTCCGGCCACTTCGCGCTCGAAGGCCTCCAGGAGGCTGGTGCGCAGGCCGGCGGGCGGCTCGACGGGCGTGGCTGCGACGGCGATGTTCTCGAGGTCGCCCCGGATGGCGGCGAGCTCGCTGTCGTGGTTGCGACATTCAGCAAGGTGTGTGGCCACGGCACAACCCTCGTCGTCATCCAGCGCGTTGACGGCATATCCCACGAGCAGCTCGTCGATCTCGGAGCAGAGCAGGTCGTTCATTGCGTACCCAACTCCTGTCTCAGGCGGCCGAGGGCAAGTCGCAGGCGGCTCTTGACCGTCCCGACGGGGATGGCGAGTCGCTCTGCCGCTTCTGACATAGTCATGCCCTGGAAGTACACCATCTCTACGGTACGTCGCTGATCGTTCGATAACGCAACGAGGGCGGCCCGGACGGTCTCACGCTCGTCATTACGCACGGCGGTGTCGGCCGGGTCTTCATCGTCCGAAGGCAAGGGCAGGTCGAGGTCCAGCTCGGCCTCGGGCCGGCGGCCACGACGGCGTATGCGGTCGATAGCGCGGTGGTGCACTATCGAGAGCAGGTAGCCCCGCAACCCCCTGGTGGAGTCGAGGCGGTCTGCCTGTCGCCACAGGGCGAGAAAGCTCTCCTGCACCACGTCCTCTGCCTCCTGCGTCGAGCCCACCACTCGTAGCGCGAGTCCATAAGCGATGGCGCCGTACGCGTCATACAGGACCGCAAGGCTCTTGCTGTCGTTATTTCTCAGCCCCTCGATGAGTTGCTGTTCGTTGCGTTCATCTAACATTCGCGCTTTTGCCGCCGGTGGATCACGCCCGGGGTGATCCGGTTGCTCCTACACGGCGAACAACTGGCTGTAAGTCACGTGAAGAGGCAAAGGACCGGTCCGGCTTTCCTGGCGATTTTCGCCGAGGTGAGCCAGAAAAGCTATCCGAGACGTGAACACTCGCCTGCAGGCAAAGGAAAGAGCAACAAGAAAGGTTTACCAGACGATGAAGTTAAAGCTTCCAGGCAAAGCAATCATAGGAGGCGCTCTTGTGGGCGTCGTAGCGTTGGCGGGCGTCGGCCTCTTCAGTACGGGGAGCGTGGCGCAAGCTGACACGACGCAGATGTACAGGTCCACTCAGCAGGCGCTGAACGGATCCGGTGCAAGCGCCAACGTCACGGTGAGCACGGATGGCACCAACATCACCGTGAACATCAATGCGACGGGCCTGACGCCGGGAGCTCCGCATGCTCAGCACCTCCACATCGGCGGGCAGAACGTGTGCCCGACGGCATCTGCTGACACGGACGGCGACGGTCTGGTGAACACGGCCGAAGGCCAGCCTGCCTACGGCGGCGTCAAGGTTTCCCTGACCACCTCCGGCGACACGAGCCCCAGCAGCGCCCTGGCCGTTGACCGTTTCCCCACGGCTGACAGCTCCGGCAACCTGAGCTACTCCCGCACCTTCGCGCTGCCTGACGGCGTGACGGCGCAGGACGTGGCTAACGCGGTCGTCGTGCAGCACGGCATCGACCTCAATGGCAACGGCATGTACGACGGCGACGCCAAGAGCTCCCTGGACCCGGGCCTGCCGCTCGAGGCGACGATCCCGGCCGACTGCGGCAAACTCGTCGCGACTCAGATGCAGCCCCCGTCCACGGGTGATGGCGGCCTCCTGAACCAGGACGGTTCGGGCTCCGGCATCCCGACTGACTTGGCGGCCGCGGGCGTTATTGCCCTGATCGCCGGCGCGACCTTCGTGGTCGTGCGCAAGTCTCAGGCGGTTCGTCGCTAACTCGCGCGAATGAGCGCCAATCTAGCCGCCGGTACTCCCGGCGGCTTTTTAATTACAGCTTCGTAGCCAGTCATTCGAATTGCGATTAAACCAAGCCGTTGGTGATTGCATAAACGATACAAATCTGGCCAGCTTAGCCATCTTCGCTTTAGCAGGGAGTCTTTGACTCCGGACCTATGGAGTGATCCGCGGACACCGCGCCGGCGAACTAAGCGGCACAGGGGCCAGGCGAACGAGACACAACTGGTGCAGGCAACGCATCGCACCAGTCTCGCAAGCCAGGTGTCCACGGTAAGGGCATAGCAGGGCGGCGACAGGCGGGAGGACCTGAACCGGCCCACACGCGAACTACCGGTAAGCAACACGAAATTCAGGAAAGGACAGCTCGATGCATAAGAGACTCTTCGCGGTAGCCGGCCTTGCTCTGGCAGCATCGGTGACCTTCGCGGGTCTGGCCAGCGCGGCCGACCATCGCGATTCGCCTTTGAACAAGAGCAACCCGTCAGCCGACATCAACGATGTCTACGCCTTCCGCAGTCCGGAAAACCCCAACAACCTCGTGGTCGCCATCAGCGCCAACCCGCTGATTGTCCCGAGCGATAACGCGACGCGCGGTGTCTTCGATGACGCCGTGACGTTCCAGCTCCACATAGACGTCAACGGCGACCTCGCCGACGACGCCACCCTGAACATCAGCAAGGACGGCGACGACCTGGTCTTCGAAGGCCTGGGCGACCCGATTCACGCCAAAATTACCAAGCCCGGTGAGGCGGCGGTGATCAACCAGGCCGGCCCCATTACGGCCTTCGCCGGCCTGCGAGACGACCCCTTCTTCTTCGACCTCAACGGCTTTGAGTCGTTCCTCGCCAACCCGCAGGTGCCGGCCAAGGGTCTGCGCGCGGCTGGTAACGGCGACCCGGTGGATGCCTTCGCGGGCACCAATGTCCTCGCCATCGTCGTCGAGCTGCCGATTACGGCGGTGACCGGCGAGAACAGTGCCACGACGGGCACGATCAAGGCCTGGGTCTCTTCCGAGAAGGACGGCAAGCGCATCGACCGCATGGCGATCCCGGCGATTAACACCGCCCTGATCCCCTCGGACATGAAGGACGCCTTCAACCAGGGCGCTCCGGCGACCGATGCGACACAGTACCGCGACACGGCGATCGGCACGATCGAGACGCTGCGGGGCGTGGTCGACGGCCTCTTCGGCAACGCCGAGGACGGCGGCCCGCTGGGCAACCTGACGGCCGACCAGGTCGGCGGCGCCCTCATCCCCGACATCGTCACGATCGACTTCTCGCAGCCGGTGCAGTTCCCTAACGGCCGTCAGCTCTCTGACGACGTCATCGACGCTGCCCTGGGCGTGGTGCTCAACCGCGGTGGCGCTGCCGGCATCGGCGATGGCGTCAACGGCAACGACGTCGCGTTCTCCAACAACTTCCCGTACCTGGCGGCTCCCCACACGGCTAACGCCGGCAACGGTGGTGGTAGCACGGGCAGTACGGGCGGCAACGGCGGCATCACGGCGCCGAATACCGGTAACGGCGGCAACCAGATGACCCCGCCCAACACGGGCGATGGTGGTCTGCTGGACGCCAACACGAGCTGGTCTCTGGCCACGGTCTTCTTCGCGGTCACGGTCATCCTGGCCGGCGCCGCGAGCGTGGTCGCTGTTCGTAGCCGCACTCGATAGCGGAGGAGGTAGCCGAGAAATGGCTGTACAGGGTTCGATTCGACGTCACAGTCCCGTCAGGGTCCCCGTTCTGCTCTGGGCCGCGACGATCCTCGCCGCGAGTCTCACCCTGACAGCCGTTCTCGGCGGCCTGCTGTTGGGGAAGACGGCAACTACAACGCCGGCTTCCTCGGCAGCAGACGAGGCCGTTGCCCGCGACGAGCGCATCGCGTTCTTCGAGGCCCGGGCAGCGTCCGACCCCCTCGACACGCTGAGCCTCAACGTTCTCGCCGGCGAGTACCTGCAGCGAGGGCGTGAGACCGGCGATGTAAAGAACTACCAGCAGGCGGAGGCCGCGTCCGAACGCTCTCTTGAGGTCCTCCCCACGAACAATTTCGCCGGGCTGGTGCTGCTGGGCTCCGTTCGGCTCGTGCAACACAACTACAACGAGGCAGCAGATCTCGCTAACCAGGCGCTGGTCATGAAGCCTGCCGACCCGGCTTCCTACAGCCTGCTGTCCGATGCCCAGGTGGGCGTCGGCGACTACGCGGGCGCTTCGAAGACGCTGGACACGTTGCGAGACCTCGACAGCGGCCTGCCGACCCTGTCCCGCGAGGCGAACCTGGCCTTCCTGACCGGCGACCGCATCAACACGATGGAGTACTGGAAGGGCGCCATTCAGGCGGGCGCCGGCCTGCCGCTGGAGAACCAGGCCTGGGCCCACGTTCAGCTCGGCATCACGGACTTCGCCTTCGGCGATTACAAGGCCGCGGTGCAGGAGCAGGAGACCGCCCTTCGCCTCTACCCCAACTACGTCCACGCCCTCGCAGGCCTCGGCCAGGCAAAGGCCGCCCAGGGCGACTACGAAGGCGCTATCGCCGCTTACGAGCAGGCCGTGGCCATCCAGCCCCAACCGCAGTATGTCGCGGCCCTGGGCGACGTCTACGCCGCTGCAGGACGCCAGCAGGACGCCGAAGACCAGTACGCCCTGGTCGACGCCATCGCGGCGCTGTTCCGGGACGCCGGCATCAACACCGACCTCCAGATCGCCAACTTCTACACCGACCACGACCGCAACCTGCCGGAGGCGCTGACCATGGCGCAGGCTGCCTACGCCGCCGCCCCCAATGTCTACGCGGCCGACGCCCTGGCATGGGCTCGCTACAAGAACGGTCAGCTGCAGGCGGCGGATGAGGCTGCCCAGCAGGCCATCGCTGGCGGCGCTTTCGAGGCTCGCTTCTACTACCACGCGGCAGTGATTCGGCACGCCCTTGGCGACGATGCAAGCGCCCGTGACCTGCTCACGAAGGCGATGGACCTCAACCCGCAGTTCTCCCCGCTGTACGCCGGTGACGCCAGCGCGTTGTTGGCAACCCTGGAGGCGAAGTAATGACGAGGAATCGACAGGCTGAAACCAGGCACCGCGCCTTTGGTCGGCTCGCCATCGCCGGCGTGGCGGCGTTGCTCGCGGTCGTGACCTTTCTCATGCCTTCCGGGGCATCGAGCACCGAGGCGCATCCGCTGGGCAACTTCAGCATCAACCGCCTCTCGACGATTGCGCCGGCCGGCGATGGCAACGTCAGCGTCCACTACGTAGTCGACATGGCCGAAATCCCCACCTTCCAGGCCCGCGACCAGATCGACCCCAACGGCGACGGCGTGCTCAGCGATGCGGAGGCGCAGGCCTACATCGACGCGAGGGCGCCCGAGCTACTCCGAAACATCTCGCTCGAGATCGACGGCGACCGGGTCCAGCTCGAAGTTGCCGGCAGCACGATGGCGCTGCTGGAGGGCCAGGGCGGCCTCAACACGTCTCGCCTGGAGCTGGACCTCATGGGCAGTCTGCCCGACGGCTGGCAGGACGGCGTCTCCGCCAGCTACAACGACCGCAACTTCGAAGGCACCAACGGCTGGCGACAAGTCATCGTCGTGCCGGGTGACGGCGTCGGCCTCCTGGAAACGTCCGCGCCCTCAGAAGACGTGACGCAGGGCCTCACCTCGTACCCTCAGGACCTCCTGAAGAGCGCCCCGGCGGTCACCAGCGCCAGCTTCAAGTTCGAAGCCGGCGACTCCGGTATCGTTCCAACCTCGACCGCTGCAGCGTCGAACGGTGCCACGGTCTCCCGTGTCGAAGCCAACAAGTCGCTGGGCCGGTTCGCGTCGCTGGTGGAACGCCAGAACCTGACGCCGGCATTCGTCGTCCTCGCCCTGCTCCTGTCCGCCGTCTGGGGCGCCATGCACGCACTGGGCCCGGGTCACGGCAAGACCGTCGTGGCGGCCTACCTGGTAGGCGAGCGAGGCACGGGACGGCACGCCCTCTACCTTGGCCTCATCGTCACGGCCACGCACACGATCACGGTCTTCGCACTCGGCGGCGTGGCGATCTTCGCCTCGGACCTCATCGCAACGAAGGACATCTACTTCTGGCTCAGCCTGGGCTCCGGCGCCACGGTGGCCCTGCTGGGTGCCGCCTTACTCGTCAGCCGCCTCATGCGCCTGCTAAGGACCCGGCCCCCAGCCACCGTGCACGCTCATCACGATCACGGCCATCCGCACGACCACGACCATGATCATGCGCATTCACACGATGAGCACTCGCACGCCGCCGATCACTGGCACGCGCTGAGGCCCACGACCACGCGGGCCACGAGGCACATGCTCACGACCACGAAGACCCTGAGCACCACGGCCACTCGCACGTGCCGACGCAGCCCGGCTGGCGGGGCATCGTCGCCCTGGGTATTGCGGGAGGCATCGTGCCTTGCCCGACAGCGCTGGTGGTCATGCTGGGCGCCATCGCGCTGGACAGGGCCGTGTTCGGCCTCGTGATGGTGACGGCGTTCAGTGTCGGTCTCGCGGGCGTGCTGGTGAGCATCGGCCTGCTCATGGTCTACGGCAAGCGCATGCTTTCGGGTCGCGAGCTGCCGTTCGTCAGCGCGGGGATGCTGCGGCGGGCACAGCTAGTTGCGCCCGTGATCAGCGCGCTCGCAATTACGGCCGTGGGTCTGGTGCTGACCGGGCAGGCAGTCCTTTAGGACGTGGAGTCAATCGAGACCGGCAGCTGCTTCGAGAGCCAGGTGCGAACGATGGCACGCGAGCGCTCCGCGATGCCTTCCTTCGTGTTCTCGTTGTAATGAGGCTTGAACAGGTAGGCGCATCCGACGCGCTCCAGGATTGCCTCGCCGACGAGGCCGTAGCCGAAGCCATCGAAACGTTCGAGTGCCCACTCGAGGTGCCGGGGCTTGAGGAAGCCGAGGCGGCGGTCCTTCCACGAACCGAGGTCGAAGGACGACGGCCGAGACCTTCCGGCGAACCGGCGCAGCTGTGCAGGAGCTTCACCATGTCGTGCACAATGCGGTTGAAGTCGGCGCCCATGAGGGGCAGCCAGCCTTCCGCCTTGGCCTGCAGGTCGGGGATCAGGGAGTTGCCCGGCAGACGGAACCGGTTGAGCTCATCGGCGACCTCGTGCACGAAGTCGGGGTTGGACTTGACCTGAATGGCGGTCATGTCCCGATACCACATCATGTGCAGGGTCTCCTGCCGCTCGATGCGAGCCGTCATCGCCGCGGCACCGG
>CAVSWS010000037.1:0-30842 GCA_963731765.1 uncultured Chloroflexia bacterium | reverse complement strand
GGTGGTGGGTTGTTATTGGCAGGTGGTCCGCGCGGGAAGGAGGCGCATCAACGTTTGCCGGCTAGCCGCGATGCTCCATGGCCCGCTTCTCCATGAATCGCATTAAGAAGAAGAAGGGGACGGCAGAAGCGAAGGAGATCAGCGAGGGAATCCACCAGAAGCCGAGGGCCAGAAACAGCCCGAACGACACGCCGAACGCCATGCCGAGCACGGAAATGATGCGCACGACCGCCAGCAGGGGCGTCGCGCGCTCCGGGAGCTCTTCCTGCGATTGTTCCTCGTCGTCTTCCAATGTCATCACCGTGAAATCGTAGCAAAGCTGGAGCTTTCGCTACAGCGACCGCCGATCGTGGGACATCGCAGCCTCATTTGTTCGCTGCTGGCTTCTGTCATACCGACCATGCTCATGAACAGTTTGTGGATTGACAGGGTGCTCCGGGCTGCTAGAATGGTTGTGGGCCTCAAGCGTAGGGCCTGCCTGTGGCGGACAGGCGATCGCACACTCAGCTCCCCCAACAAAGGTCTCATGCCGAAATACATCTTCGTTACCGGCGGAGTGGTTAGCTCCGTTGGCAAAGGCATTGCAACGGCGGCGCTTGGAAGAATCCTCAAGAGCCGCGGGGTTACCGTCTCCATCCAGAAGCTCGACCCTTACCTCAACGTCGACCCCGGAACGATGTCGCCCTATCAGCATGGCGAAGTCTTCGTCACCGCTGACGGCGCCGAGACGGACCTCGACCTCGGGCACTACGAGCGCTTTATAGATGAAGACCTCACGCGCGCAAGCTCCCTGAGTATGGGTCAGGTGTACAACGCCGTGATCCAGAAGGAGCGCCGCGGCGACTTCCTCGGCGGCACCATCCAGGCCGTGCCCCACCTGACCCAGGAGATCAAGGCCCGCATTCGTGGCATCGGCCGCATCACAGGCGCTCAGGCCGTGATCATCGAGGTCGGCGGTACCGTGGGCGACATCGAGGGCCAGGTGTTCCTCGAAGCCATCCGCCAGATCCGGCGCGAAGAAGACCCGCAGGACACGCTATCGATCCACGTCACTTACTTGCCGTTCATCGGCGCGACGGGCGAGCTCAAGACCAAGCCCACGCAGCACTCCGTACAGGAGCTGCGACGCATGGGCATCCAGCCGGACGTCATCCTTTGTCGCAGCGACCAGCCCGTACCGGACGACACGCGCGACAAGATTGCCCTGTTCTGCGACGTCACGCGGCGAGCCGTCATCCCCGTGCCGACGGTGCGCAGTATCTATGAAGTACCGGCCCTGCTCGAAGACACAGGCCTCGGCGACTACGTTATAGAGCGAATGGGCATGCAGGCCGGCGAGCGAGATCTTGCCGACTGGCGCCGTCTCGTGGAGCACATCATCCACCCCACCGAGCACCTGAAGGTCGCCGTTGTCGGCAAGTACGTGGAGCTGCGCGACGCCTATATGTCGGTCAAGGAAGCCCTGATCCACGCCGGCGCCGCCTTTGACACCGAGATCGAAGTGCTCTGGGTGCAGTCAGAAGAAGTCAACGTCGAGAACGTCGCGTCGAAGCTGCGCGGTGTCGATGCCGTCGTCGTACCCGGTGGGTTCGGCGAACGCGGCGTCGAGGGGAAAGTCGAAGCGGCGCGATGGGCCCGCGAGAACCACGTGCCTTACCTGGGCCTTTGCCTGGGCATGCAGGTGATGGTCGTCGAAGCCGCCCGCAGCGCGCTCGGGACCGATGCAGTGAACTCGACCGAGTTCGACCCGGAGACGCCGAATCCGGTGATCAGCCTGCTTTCGGAGCAGGAAGCTATCGAAGACAAGGGCGGCACCATGCGCCTTGGCTCTTACCCCTGCCATCTCGTGGAAGGCAGCCGGGCTCAGCAGGCGTACGGCACAGACCAGATTCGCGAGCGGCACCGCCACCGCTACGAGTTCAACAATCGATATCGAGAGCCCCTCGCAGAATTCGGGCTTGTCGCCAGCGGCATGTCGCCTGACGGCACGCTAGTCGAGGTCTGCGAGATCCGCGATCACCCGTTCATGGTGGGCACGCAGTTCCACCCCGAATTTCGCTCCCGTCCGGACCGGCCTCACCCGCTGTTCCGCGAGCTCATTCGTACCGCCCGAGAGATAGCACATCGTTCGGGCATCCCGGCCGGCATGGCGCGCGAGGCTACCGCGGCCGCCGGATAACCACACAGCAGAGGTAGCGCAGGATTAACTCGACCCGGCCGAATGCCGAGAATCAAGACACCGGTTCGGAGACTAAAAATCGCGAGACCGTAACCAGGCAGAACGTAAGGCCATCGCCGCGTTAACTGCCACATGGCTGGCATCCCGCCAGCCCGCGTCCCTACAAAGACATATGCGAAGCCTGACAATCAATTACTCGGAGCCTCAAACAACGGCTCATGTTTTTCAGCAATCTCATGACAAGGAAGCGTTGCGTTTATGGGAAGAAATGCTATTCTTTAGGCCCGCGGGGCCATATCAGCCCGGACAGCAGATGCTGTCTCCCCTTATCCCTTTGACCAGTACACGGAATACCCTATGACGACTGTAGATCAGAGCCGCTTTGAAGCTGCGACCCTCGAACGCCTTTCGCGTGACGATCTGGAAGACATTGCAAACCGATTAGGTCTGCAGCTCGACCAGTACAAACGGCGCAAGAAGGACTTCATCTATCACATCCTCGCCGACCAGGCAGAGCGTGAGGGCCAGGTCTTCCGTGCCGGCGTCCTCGAGATCCTCGACGAGGGTGGCTACGGCTTCCTCCGGGGCGAGAACTTCCTGGCGAGCGTGAACGACGTCTACGTCTCGCAATCGCAGGTCCGGCGCTTCGGCCTGCGCACCGGCGACTACGTCACCGGCACCGTGCGAGCGCCCAAGGACTCCGAGAAGTACTACAGTCTCCTGCGCGTCGAAGCCGTCAACGGCCTCGAGCCGGAGGTGGCCAAACGCCGGGTGCACTTCGAGCAGTTGACCGCCGTCTTCCCCAATGAGCTCATCGACCTCGAGACGTCGTCCGACAAGCTGTCCCAGCGCATCATCAACCTCATCGCCCCTATCGGGCGCGGTCAGCGCGGACTGATCGTCTCGCCGCCGAAGGCCGGCAAGACTTTCATCATTAAAGACATCGCCCACGGCATCAGCCAGAACTACGAAGACATCCACCTCATGGTCCTCCTTATCGGTGAGCGGCCTGAGGAGGTCACCGACATGAAGCGCTCCGTCGACGGCGAGGTGGTTGCGTCCACCTTCGACGAGCCCGTCGAGGACCACGCCCACGTCGCCGAAATGGCCCTCGAGCGCGCCAAGCGCCTCGTCGAAGGCGGCAAAGACGTCGTCATCCTGCTCGACTCGATCACACGCATGACCCGCGCCTACAACCTCTCGATGCCACCCTCCGGCCGCACGCTTTCCGGCGGTGTCGACCCGATCGCCCTGTACCCGCCCAAGCGCTTCTTCGGCGCCGCGCGTAACACGGACGAAGGCGGCAGCCTGACGATCATCGCCACCTGCCTCGTCGACACCGGTAGCCGCATGGACGAAGTGATTTACGAGGAGTTCAAGGGCACGGGCAACATGGAGCTGCACCTGGAGCGCCGCATGGCCGAGCGCCGCATCTTCCCCGCTATCGACATCGCCCGCAGCGGTACTCGACGCGAGGAGCTGCTGCTGCCGGAGGAAGTGCTGAGCAAGGTGTTCCTGGTCCGGCGCATGTCGTCCATGATCTCATCTAACTCGCCCAACCCCACGGAGGCTACGGAGCGTCTGCTGGACTACATGGGCAAGTACCACGACAACGCCGAGTTCCTCGCCAACCTGAAGAACGAAGTCGGCTAGCGAGCCCCAGTACCAGACAGCAAAGAGGCCGCCCTTCAGCGGCCTCTTTGCTTGTGTTCGAGAAACGGCGATCGAGCCCAATTCAGCAGGACGCGGATCGACATTCCCACTGTTAATCGGCGTTGCGCGCGCCCATGGCACTATTTCACATTCGCAAATAGCACCTTTCTGAAGTAAGGGATAGTTTCCGTCGCGCGAACTCATAGAAGACATAAACAAGTCGAACAAGCATCCCGATGTTTATGGAAATGTAATCAATTCGTCCCGGTCGTGTTGACGTTGCAGTGTAGAATGCGCGGGAACTAACGCCCGGGGGCACGGAGCATGGCGCTTGGGATGGCGCCGGCATTCGTGCCGAGCGGAGGGAAACAGCATTTCGTTAAAGCCAGGGTCACCTCGACCGAATTCCCGGCTAGCGGGATACAAGGCTCACGACGGCAGTGGTAGGCAACTTCGAAGGCCCCTTTTTCACGCAGTAATCATCGGACTCGTTATTGCTGCGGCCTTCTATGCCAGCTTCTTGCCTAACAAGTCTGCAACTCACGCCAGCGGGTACATCAACCCGTCGGAAGGCCTCAGCTTCTCCGGCGCCGCGGTCGTCGTACAGCAGCAGACCAGCGCTCTCAAGCAGTCCACCGCCAACTTCGAGGCGCCGATCAGCGCTCCCCAGAACACCAACCCTGACTTCCAGTCTGCCGGCCTCCTCTCCGAGGCATCGCAGAGCGACCCGAACTTCTCCGCAGGCCTGCTCTCGCCCCTGGAGACCTCGCCGCCCAGCGTGACCTCCTCGTCCGCCGCGCCGACGCCGGAAGCGAAGGACGCCGCCGCGAGCAGCGCCAACGGTACGAGTGACAACTCCACCTCCGGCGCCTCAACGGAGACAGCGCCCACGCCGCCGACCAACTGCAAGCCGGACGCCCGCAACCTCTTCTGTGTCTACGAAGTGCAGCCGGGCGACACCCTCTCGACTATCGCCGACACCTTCGGCCTGACGTCGAACGAGAACGTGCTCAACTACGAGCTGCTGGTCAACTCCAACAAGCCCGACATCATTAGCGCGGACGACCCGCTCCAGCCCGGCCAGCACATCCGCGTGCCGCTCTACAACGGCGTCATCCACACCGTCCTCAGTGCCGAGACCCTCACCGATATCGCGGATGAGTACGGCGTCTCGGTGAACGACATCATGTCGATCCCGGGCAATGGTCTCAGCGACGCAAACGCCATCGGCATCGGTACCGAAATCGTGATCCCGAACCCGCAGCAGTTCGCGCCGCTGTTCGTGCCGGACGAGTCCACGCCGGCCGACGCCTCGACGCCGGAAGATGCCAGCACTCCGGAAGACACTTCGGGCAGCAGCGACACCTCCAGCAGTGATACCTCGGGTAGCAGCGATTCTTCGAGCAGTGGCGGCGGGGCGACCTCGTCCTCCGGCTTCGCATGGCCGGTCGCCGGTCCTATCACCAGCTACTTCGGTCCCAACCACCCGCTGGGCATCGACATCGGTCTTGGCCCCAATGGCATCGGTATTCCGATCAGTGCTGCCATGGGCGGTGTGGTTACCTTCGCCGGCGGCGACCCGTGCTGCTCCTACGGCTACTACGTCGTCGTGGATCACGGTAACGGCTTCCAGACCCTGTACGCACACCTCTCCGAGATCGACGTCAGCGTCGGCGAAGCGGTGGGACAGGGGCAGACGGTTGGCCTTAGCGGTACGACGGGTTACTCGACCGGTCCGCACCTCCACTTCGAGATGCACCTCAACGGGAACATCGTCAATCCGCTGAACTACCTGCCGTAGGACGACTGACTCAGCCGGCCACTGATCACCCGACCGGTCTCAGCTTCTCTGCCCAAGACATCTAGAGATGCAGCGTTAGGCCCGTACGATCGGCCCGGTCGCGCCAGCACTCTGTGTGCTCTGCGAGGCGCAGGCAGACGGACCTGAGGTCATCCCTACATCCGCATGCCGCTGACCGAGCCTGTTAGACGTGGTTGGAAAGAAATTCGGAACCAGTTAAGTCTTAAGGCTTTCCGAATGTATTCATTTCGACTATCATCAACGCCTACAGGAGGACATACATATGCTCAGTCAAGCCGACAACGAGATCCTGGTCCGCGTAGGCAAAGGCCAACCCATGGGCGAACTGATGCGCCAGTACTGGGTACCTGCTCTGCCTTCCGCCGAATTCCCCGAGCCCGACTCCGCGCCCAAGCGCATGCGCCTGCTGGGTGAGAACCTGGTCATGTTCCGCGACAGCAAGGGTGAAATGGGCTGCTTCGTCGAAGCGTGCCCCCACCGCGGTGCATCGCTCTTCTTCGGTCGAAACGAAGAGGAAGGCCTGCGCTGCGTCTACCACGGCTGGAAGTTCGACACGACCGGTGCCTGCGTCGACATGCCGTCTGAGCCTGCCGAGAGCAACTTCAAGAACAAGGTCCGCGTCACGGCCTACCCCTGCCGCGACGTCAACCACATGGTCTGGGTCTACATGGGCGACCGCGCTGTGCCGCCTCCGTTCCCGCAGTTCGAGGTCAACACCCTCCCGCCGGAGAACGTGGCGCCGCCGGCGATCATGATGGAAGAGTCCAACTGGTTCCAGAACCTCGAGGGCGACACCGACTCCAACCACCTCGACTACCTGCACTCCCGCCTCGACGCCTTCCGCTGGCGCCTCTTCGACGAGAAGCCGAAGGAGGGCTCCCGCCCCGGCCTGTTCTTCACGGTCTGGAGCGACAAGATGCCGCGCCTGGACGTGCGCAACACGGACTACGGCGTCTACTACTCGGCGCGCCGCAAGTGGGACGACGAGTTCGGTGAGCGCAAGGATGGCGACACTACGCCATACGAGTGGCACCGCATCAACCAGTTCATCTTCCCGTTCCACACGATGATCACCGGCCAGGACGGCGTCACCCTGCGGTCCTTTGTGCCGCTGGACGACAACTGGGCCATGCTGATCACGCAGCGCGGCAGCTTCACCCAGAAGCTGTACGACCCGGAGCACCCGCAGCCGACGCCGCTGGAGTCCCAGGTCGGCTTCGTGGAGCGCACCAGCGACCCGCGCACCTACTTCTACACGAAGGCCAACAAGCACAACGACTACCAGCGCGACTACGACGTGGAGCGCACGCAGATGGTCAGCGGCGTGCCGGCCATCGGCAACCTGCAGGACCGCGCCATGACGGAGCTCATGTCGAACGCCAAGGGCGAGGTCATCTACGACCGCTCCCGCGAGCACCTCGGCTCGCTCGACATCATGTGCATCGCCGTTCGTCGCACGGTGATCCGTGCTGCGAAAGCCCTGCGTGACGAAGGCATCGCGCCGCCGAACGTCGACAACCCGACGCTCGACATCGTGCGTCCGGTCACGGTCGTCCTGCCAGAGGGCGCCGACTGGGTGGCCGAGACTGCACCGTTGCGCGACGGCACCAGCGGCGCTGCTCCTGCCTGGGAGATCAAGCCGCTGAGCTACCTGGACCTCAACCTTCCGAAGAAGGCCGAAGAGATCGAAGCCCTCGCCGGAGGCGGCGGAGGCGGCGGCAGCTAATCAACGCATCGAACTGCAATGAAGAAGGCCCCGGAGCAATCCGGGGCCTTCTTACTGCTTCCGGCGTGGCGTGAACTACGAGGGCCTACACGCGCTCGAAGACGGCAGCCATGCCCTGGCCGCCACCGATGCACATCGTCTCGAGGCCGAACTGGGCGTCGCGGCGCTCCATCTCGTAGAGCATCGTCGCGAGGATGCGACCGCCCGTCGCGCCAACCGGATGACCGATTGAGATGCCGGAGCCGTTGACGTTCAGCCGGTCGAAGTCCTTCTCCTCGAAGCCCCACTCGCGTGTCACGGAGAGCACCTGGGCCGCGAACGCCTCGTTGAGCTCGATGAGGTCCATGTCGGCCAGCGACAGGCCGATGCGGTCTAGCAGCTTCTTTGTCGCTGGGACGGGGCCGATGCCCATGTATGCCGGGTGCACGCCTGCAAGATTCCAGCCACGCAACTTTGCCATCGGCTTCAGGCCCAACTCCGAGGCCTTCTCCGGGGTTGTGACAATGCAGCACGCCGCCGCGTCGTTCTCGCCGCTGGCGTTGCCGGCCGTGACCGTCGACTCGGGGTCGATGCGCTGACGCACCGGACGCAGCGCCGCCAGCTTCTCGAGGCTGGTGTCTGCACGCGGGTGCTCGTCACGCTCCACTACGATGTCGCCCGCCCTTGAAGTCACCGTCACGGGTACGATCTCGGCGTCGAACTTCCCCGCTTCCCACGCCGCAACAGCGCGCTGGTGCGACCGCAGCGAATACTCGTCTTGCTCCTGGCGGGGCACGTTGTACTGACGGCGCAGGTTCTCGGCCGTCTCCAGCATGCCGCCTTCGATGGGGTAGAGAGAGCCGCCGTAGGTGATCCGGCCGCGGTCCAGACGGTCGTAGAGGGTGATGTTGCCGCGTCGATTACCCGAACGCAGCCCCATCGCGTAGTACTCGACGTTGCTCATGCTCTCGACACCGCCCGCGAGCACGACGTCGGCAACTTCGGTCTGCACCTCCATCGCCGCGAAGCAGATCGCCTGCAGGCCGGAGGCGCAACGGCGGTCCACCTGCGTGCCCGGCACCTCTACCGGCAGCCCCGCGGTCAGAGCCGCCGCACGACCGATCGCCGGGGCCTCGCCGCTGGGGTATCCCTGGCCCAGGATGCAGTCGTCGATTACGTTGGGGTCGATACCGGCGCGCTCGATGACGGCCTTGATGACTGTCGCCGCCAGCGCCTCCGCCTGCACGTCCTTCAGAACACCGCCGTAGCGACCCACGGGCGTTCGCAGCGGCATACAGATCACAGCATCTCTCACGGCAGGCCTCCCAACGACCAGGCAGAATCGGTTCGCCAATTCTACGCGGTGGGTGAACTAGATCCGAAACTGAGGAGAACTTGCGGGCACCCGGCCACGCAACGAGGCGTTAAGCGGCCGCCCGTTGCTAGACGCGCTCTACGTTGCCGGAGAGGCTGTGGAGGTAGCTGTGCACCTGCGGGATGCAGATGGCGCCTTCGCCCACGGCGGAGGCGACGCGCTTGATGGAACCGTGGCGCACGTCGCCGACCGCGAAGACGCCGGGCATGCTGGTCTCGAGCGCCAGGGCAACGTGAGGGGCGCCGGCCTCCTGGCCCGTCACGACGAAGCCCCACTTGTCGCGGACAATCTCCGGCGGCAGCCAGCCCGTCAGCGGTTCGGCGCCGATGAAGACGAACACGGCCGAAGCGCCCACGGTCATCTCGACACCGCTTGTGCGGTCTCGATAGGTCAGCGATGCGAGCCGGCCGTTGCCGCTACCTCCGGTGAGCTCCGTGTTGAACGTGACGTCGAGGTTGGGCACGCGGTCGATTTCACGGATCAGGTAGTCGGACATGCTCTCGGCAAACGAGGCGCCACGGACGACCATCGTGACCTTCGCAGCGTACTTGGCGAGATGGAGGGCTGCCTGGCCCGCCGAGTTGCCCCCACCGACCACGAAGACGTTCTCGCCGACGAGGGCTGTCGCTTCGGCCATGGCCGCGCCGTAGAACACACCGGCGCCAAGCAGCGCTTCGAGCGAGGCGATGCCCAGGGCGCGGTACTGAACGCCGGTCGCCACCACCACCGTTCGGGTCCGGACCTGCTGCCCGTCAGACAGCGAGATGACCAGCCAATCGCCTTCCCGCACCAGGCCCTCGACCGATGCGCCGTAGAGGAGGTCGGCGCCGAAAAGCCACGCCTGCTGGTAGGCGCGTGACGCCAGCTCCGGACCACTGATGCCGCGCGGAAAGCCGAGGTAGTTACGGATCAGCGAGCTGGAACCGGCCTGGCCGCCGATCGACGCCTGCTCGATGAGTACCGTGTTTAGCCCCTCCGAGGCCGCATAGGTCGCGGCAGAGAGCCCCGCTGGCCCGGCCCCGATGATCGCCACCTCGTACTCGGCGTGCTTCGGCAGGCCTCGGACGCCGAGGGCTTCGGCCAGCTCAGTGCGCGTCGGATTGACGACAGCATGGCCGTTGGGGAAGACAACCACGGGCAGCGCGTCGACAACGCAGCCCGCCACGCGGAGCACGTGCTGGCCCTCGGGCGATTCGGCCTCGCAGCTGCGATGGGGATGACCGTTGCGCAGGAGGACGTCCCGGATCTCCCGTGTCGCCTCGGAGAACTCGGGGCCGACGACGACGATCTCTGCCAGGTCGATGCCGCTCCAGCGGTCCCATTCCTCCAGCAGCTCCGAGATCGTGCGGTGGAACTGCTCGTCGCGCTGAGCCACCGGCGCATACGCCCACGACTCCGTCTCGCCCAGCGACATCGCCTTGAGTACGCGCTCTTTGGCGTCGCGGTCATCCCAGGTGAGGATGAGGGCGCGCTTGATGTTGCCGTGCAGGTCGCGGGTCCAGCCCAGCAGCTCCTCCGCGGTCGAATCGGGCAGGTCGAGGCCCGCGGCGATCAGCGCGACTTCCTTGCCGTCTTCGATCAGCGCGCGCAGCAACGACCTCGCCGTCGAGGCGTGTTCAACGCGCAGAACCTCGTATTCGCTGCCGTAACGGGACCGGATCTCGCGCTCCGTGCGACCCAGGCTCTCGCTCATCACCAGCAGGATGACCGGTGCGCCCATATCCTTGCTCTCCAACTAGGTGCGGGGTTGTGACTGCGTCAGTTAGGCAGGGTGTCACGGCACCGTCAAGGCCCGCGCGGACTCATCACGCATGTGACCATCTCGCACGCATCGCGGATGGCGGCTGCGGTAAGCTGATATCGCAATGCCCCACCCATTCTTCACCAACCTCGGCCAGCCGATGCCAATCGGCCGCAAGCTACGGCTCCTCGTGCGCAACAACTGGATCAAGCTGCGATACCGCCAGCAGTGCTGCGGCCATCCCGGCGAGCCCGGTTGTTGAGAAGCCGGGCCTGAGTCCGGTCCGGACTCGCATCACCACCATCACGGCCACGAGCACCACGACCATACGTCCGAGGAGCAGTAGCGCTTCGGTAGCCGGGTCTCGCTGACATTTCAACAAGGACCAGACTCGGAACGTGATCTGCTATTGCTTACATACCTCAGACCTCTATGTATAATGCTTCTATGCAAGACAAGGGAGACATCCGCATCGGGAAGGACCTCGTCGCGGCTTCGGCGATACCGCTTGTTCTCGCCATCCTCGACGAGGGTGAGAGCTACGGGTACGCCATCCTCAAGCGCATCGACGAGCTGTCGGGCGGCGAACTGGAATGGACGGACGGGATGCTGTACCCCCTGCTCCACCGCCTCGACCGGCTCGGCTACGTCGAAGCGCGGTGGGATACGTCGCTGGGAGCGCGACGGCGCCGCTACTACCGCATCACTCCGTCGGGCCGCGACGCTTTGGCGGAGCAGCGCCGGCAGTGGGAGGTCGTCTCGGACGCTCTCCAGAACGCCTGGCACTCGTTTCAAAACGTCTCGTCCAGCCCGCTCCCGGGCGCAGCCGAGGGGTAACAGACGATGGCAGCAATCAACCCAAACATCGAAGGTCAGATCCATGAATGGCGCTCCTACCTGCTGCGACGCCGGACGATCCACGACACGGACGTCGATGAGCTCGAAGACCATCTGAGGAGCGAGATCTCCGACCTCGGATCGGCCGGCCTCAGTGAGGACGAGTCCTTCCTCATTGCCATCAAGCGCATCGGCGGCATGAACGAGCTGTCGCGGGAGTTTGCCCGTGAACGCTCCGCCCGGCTGTGGAAGCAGCTTGTCCTCGCCGGCGACACCGTGCGCGAGCGCTCCGGCCTGGAGTACATGGAGCTCCTGGTGACGCTTTGCTTCGCGATTGGTGCCGCGCTGGCGTTCAAGCTCCCGGCGGCCTTCGGCATCAACCCGTTCGAGCCCGGACACAGCAATGGCGCAGGCATCGACCCCGACGCATCGTTCTACCTGCGCAATGCCTCGCTCCTGACGCTGCCCTTCCTTGTCGGCTTCCTCGCGTGGAAGCAACACCTCTCTCCGAGAGTGATCGCCGGGCTTGCCGTGCCGTTTATCGGGGCCGCGATCCTGATCAACGTGCTCCCGTTCGACACAGGAGGCGACACAGAGCGGCTTGCAGCCATCCATCTGCCCCTCCTGCTATGGCTCGTCGCGGGCGTTGCCTACCTCGGCGGTGCATGGCGGAGCGACGCGCCCCGCATGGACTTCGTGCGGTTCACCGGCGAGTGGTTCATCTACTACACGCTCGTGGCACTGGGCGGCGTGGTGCTGGTCGGCATGACGGCCGGCGTGTTCCAGGCGATCGACATCGACGTAGGTCCCGTCATTGGGTCGTGGGTCCTGCCCTGCGGTGCCGTCGGCGCCGTCGTGGTGGTCGCGTGGCTGGTCGACGCCAAGCAGAGCGTCATCGAGAACATGGCGCCGGTGCTGACGGGCGTGTTCACGCCCTTGTTTGCCCTGATGCTCGTCGCGGCGATCGCAGGCATGGCGATTACGGGCAACGTCATCAACGCCGACCGCGACGTCCTTATCCTCCTCGACGTGCTTCTGGTTGTGGTCCTCGGGCTGGTGCTCTATTCCTTCTCCGCTCGTGATACTGATGCCAGGCCGAACCTGATGGACGGCGTGCAGCTCGTGCTCGTCGTAAGCGCGCTCGTGATCGATGTGGTGGCGCTGACAGCGATGCTGAGCCGTATCCACGAGTTCGGGTTCACGGCCAATCGCACGGCCGGGCTGGGGCTGAACGTCGTCCTGCTGGTCAACCTGGTCTGGACGGCCTGGCTCCTCACCGGCTTCCTTCGGGCCAGGCGCCCCTTCGTGGCCCTGGAGCGCTGGCAGACAACGTACATCCCCGTGTACGCGGTCTGGGCGGCGGTCGTGGTTGCCGTGTTCCCGCCGCTCTTCGCCTTCGCTTAGCGCGTCGTGTAGTGCGTAACCGGTGTTTCGCCGATTCTTAGCCGAGTGCACCTGCCCGGGCGGGTGCTCCAGAGTGCCTGACCGCTCGCGAGGTGCAAGAAGTTCGATGGTCGTTGCCGGTTCACTCAACGGGGCCTACGAAGCCCGGCTCAGCGACGGCTGGGAGATCGACACGGCGCAACAGACTGCCATCACGGCGATGAATCGCGTCCTTGCCGCTCTGGGTGGCTCGAAAACCCGGCCGGTCAAGGGCCTGTACCTGCATGGTCCCGTTGGCCGGGGCAAGACTCAGTTGCTCAACATGTTCATGGAGCAACTTGAACCGGCGACCGTCCTCCGCACGCACATGCATTCCTTCATGTCCGAGATTCATCGCCGGCTCTTCGAGATCAAGAACGGTGACCCGGTGATTCAGATCGCCCGCAGCATGGCGCAGGAGTGCCGGGTACTGGGATTCGACGAGTTCTACGTCAGCAACATCGCCGATGGCATGCTGCTCGGCCGCCTGTTCCAGCATCTCTTCCGGCACGGCGTTGTGGTTGTCGCGACGAGCAACTGGCCCATCGAAGAGCTGTATCCGGACGGCAGAAACCGCAAGAGCCTCCTGCCGTTTATCCGCATCCTGCGTGAGAACCTGCAGTCGATCGACCTGGGAGACGGGCAGGACTACCGCCAGACGGACGAAAACCAGTGGCCGCTTTACTTCGTTACGCCCGCAGGCTCGCAGACCCCGCGGGCACTGGTTGAGCTCTTCGAGACGTACGGCGGGCCGGTGGCGACGGACGCTCCGGCGGGGATCGAAGCGAAGGCGTTCCAGGGACGGTGCGGTTGGTACGACTTCAAGGCGCTTTGCGAGCAGCCTCTGGGGCGCCAGGAGTACCTCGAGCTCGTGCTCGCCCTCGACACGCTGGTGATCGAGGGCATACCCGTCCTGGCGCCGGAACAAGCTGAGCCTGCGCTACGCCTCGTGACCCTGATCGACCTGTGCTACGAGCACAGACGCCGCGTCATCGTTTCCGCCGAGGGGTTTCCGGACGAGCTCTACCCTGACGGCCCCGTAGCCGCCGCTTTCCGCCGGGTGACCTCCCGCCTCGCCGAGATGCAATCCTGGCTCTGACGCCGGGCAATTAAATCGGGACTGGCGAACCGGCAGGAAGCTCAGCGCACCTGGCCCTCAACCGTCGAGAGGCCCATTAGGTCGCGCTCTGGTTCAATAGAGGTAGATGACTCAACTACCGAAGACCGCCGCCCGCATTCGCCAGACCCGACTCGGCAGGTCGCTCACGCTCGCGGCGGCCGCGGGCCGGGGCGCCTTCCGCAACGCCGTCGCCTACCTGCCGGGCCGTAACCGGACCCAGCGGCGGGAGGAGGCGATGCTGCGCACTGCCGAAGACGTGGCGCAGGTCATGGGCAACATGAAGGGCGTCACCATGAAGGTGGGCCAGATCCTCTCGCTCATGGGCGGCGCTGTGCCCGAGGGCTTCGCCGAGCGGCTCTCGACGCTGCAGTCGAACGCCCCGCCGATGGCGCCGGAGCTGGTGCACCAGGTGTTCCAGGAGGACTTCGGTACGACGCCGGGCAAGCTGTTCAAGCGCTTCGAGGAGCACCCCTTCGCAGCGGCGTCGATCGGGCAGGTGCACCGGGCGCAGCTCGAGGACGGCACGCAGGTCGCCGTGAAGGTGCAGTATCCCGGCGTGGCGGAGGCGATCGGCTCTGACCTCTCGAACCTCAACATGATCTTCGGATTTGCCGGGCTCGCGGCGAGGGGCTTCGACCCCGGCCCCGTGGTCGAGGACCTGCGGCGCGGCATCGCGGGCGAGCTGGACTACCGGTTGGAGGCGGAGAACCAGGGCCGGTTCTACGAGCTGTTCAAGGACCACCCGTTCATCCGGATCCCGAGGATCTACCCGGAGCGAGGCTCAGGCCGCGTGCTCGTACAGGAGTTCATCGATGGCAAGCCCTTTGCCGCCGCGCGTGAGATGCCGGAGGAGCTGCGTAATCGCTATGCCGAGATCATCTTTCGCTTCACCTTCGGCTGCATCCACCGCCACGGCCTGTTCCAGTCCGACCCCCATGCCGGCAACTACCTGCTGCTGGACGATGGCAGCGTTGCGTTTCTTGACTTCGGGTGCATCACGGAGTTCGAACCGCAGCTACAGGCCGGCATCAACGAGCTGATCGCCGGCGTGCTCACGCGGGACCTGCCGCGATGGCGCCGCGCTCTGGAGGCAATCGGCTACGTCCCGCCCGGCGTCGAGCTGACGAACGAGCAGCTCTGGGAGCAGATGAGCATCTATTACACCTTCATCCTGGAGGACAACACCCCGTTCACGCCGGATGTCGCCGCCGCGATGATCCGCCAGAACCTCTCGCTCACCGGCGAGGTCGGGAAGGTCAACCGGCAGCTCAACATCCCCCAGGGCGTCGTGTTCACGCAGCGCATCACCTTCGGCTTCACGGGCCTGATGGCGAGCATTCGCGCCGTTGGGCCGTGGAAGTCGATCACGGAGGAGTACGTCCTCGACCGGGAGCCGTGTACAGAGTTGGGGCGCCTCTCCGCGGCCCATTCGCCCGAACGCTGGGTCTAAGGCACTGTGATCCGTCGACGCTGAACGCCTGAGGCTCCTTAACTGGCTGGGAGCTTATACTTCGGCCGACCGTATACACCTGACAGGGCTTCAGCACGCCCGATTGCCGGTCGCAATAGCAATTGATTACACAGGTAGCCATGATCGAGAGAATGTCATGCTTCGAACAGCGCTCCTCCTCCTTGCCCTGTTGTCAGCGGCAGCGACCATCTCCTGCGGGTCAGATGGCAACAATAGCGGAGACGACAAGAATTATCTCTTTGTGATCAGTGCTCCGTCGGGCTCAATCGAGGGTTCCACACTAACGCTTGATAATGTGCCGAGCGTGATCTACTTCAGCGATCGCCCGAAGCGTGA
Source organism: uncultured Chloroflexia bacterium (assembly GCA_963731765.1). Classification (GTDB taxonomy): domain Bacteria; phylum Chloroflexota; class Dehalococcoidia; order DSTF01; family WHTK01; genus WHTK01. The sequence goes on along the minus strand of CAVSWS010000037.1, from coordinate 15,181 downwards.
TGTCGGACACGTCACGGTTGATCGCTACGTCAATCTCTGGACCCCCGCTGCTGATGCCCCATTCACTCCGCCAAACGCGGATGTCGCTGTGCTCAGCGAAGACGGCACTTCCAATGCGGTTGTCGAGCTCAAGTCGGTTCACGGCGACTCCACTGCCATGACGTTCGAAATCGCGGTGCTAGAAGGCGAGCTTGCAGAGGGCAAGTTGGGCCCCGTTTCACTCTTCGTCGATACCTGCGATATCGCCTATCCGCTCTGCCCGCCGTTTTAGGGCTCGTCCACGCCTGTGGCTTGATGCGTCAGCCTCCGGCTCCCCAGGGCTCAGGCGCCTACTTCGCGACGAGCCAGACGATCAGCGTGATTGCGGCACTGAGCACGGTGCCCCATGCCATGTCGATCGCGGTCAGCTTCATCGAGTAGTCCTTCAGGGTCGCGAGGTTCGTCAGGTCGTAGATTCCGTAGGTGATAGCGCCGAAGAGAGCCCCCCAGCCGATGACGTCCAGCACGCTGCTGTCGCCGGTGAGCCGGGGCACCGCGAAGATGACGATGCCGGCGGGGATCAGGGCCCACGCGAGCAGCGCCGCCGGGAGGTTGGGCTTGAAGGTGCCCTCGTAGGTGCGGCCGAGGGCACCCATCTCCCGGAGGTAGACGTCCTTCATGACGAAGCCGATCCAGGCGAAATCGAAGAGGATGAACAGCGGCAACGCGACGACGTAGTTGCGCAGGTACTCTTCCATGGCGTTATACCTTCTCGAAGACGATCTGGAGGTCGCCGGTGCTGCGAGTGGCGAAGCCGGCCTCGGCGGAGCAGAGGTAGTAGCGCCACATGCGCTCGAAGCGCTCATCGAAGCCGAGGGCGCGCACTTCGTTGAGGCGCTCCTCGAAGCGCTGGCGCCACTCCTGCAGCGTTCTGACGTAGTGCGGCGCGATGTCCTCCACGTCCGAGACCACCAGCTCCGTATTCGAGATTGCCTTGTCGATGGCCGCGAGCGAGGGCAGCATCCCGCCGGGGAAGATGTACTTCTGCATCCAGTTCACGCCGTCGCGCAGGGCTTCGAAGGTGCGCTCCGGCACCGAGATCGTCTGCATGACCAGACGGCCGCCCGAATGCAGCACGGCGTTGCACTTCTCGAAGAAGGTCGCGAAGTACTCCGCGCCCACGGCTTCGAACATCTCGATGGAGACGACGTGGTCGTAGCGCCCGCGCAGGTCTCGATAGTCCGTGAGCTGCAGCTCGATTTGGTCTGAGAGGCCTTCAGCCGCGATCCGATCCGCCGCCAGGCGGTACTGCTCGCTCGAGATCGTTGTCGCGGTGACGTGGGCGCCGTAGTGCTTTGCGGCGTGGATGGCGAAGCCGCCCCAGCCGCAGCCGACCTCCAGCACGCGGTCGCCGGGCCGGATGCCGGCTTTGCGACAGAGAATGTCGTACTTGCGACGCTGAGCGTCCTCCAGGCTCTGCTCCTCGTTCTCGAACACGGCGGAGGAGTAGGTCATCGTCTCGTCCAGGAAGAGCGAGAACAGCTCGTTGCTCAGGTCGTAGTGGGCGTGGACGTTGCGCTGGCTGCCCTCCAGGCTGTTGCGGCGGCCGATGTGGAGCCGGCGGTTGGGCCATCGCGATACGTCGTTGACCTTGCGCACGAAGCCGGATGCATATCTACGGTTCTCGATGCCGAGGACGAGCAGGCCGGTAAGGTCGTTGGTGTCCCAGAGGCCCTCCATGTAGGACTCGCCCAGACCGAGCTCACCGGAGCGCACGAGGCGGCTGTACAGCGCGTCGCTGTGGATCTGCGCCTCGATCGCCGGGCCGGGCTCCGCGCCTTCGTAGACCCTGCGCCGTCCGTCCGGGAACGTCAGGGTGAGCTTGCCGCGCTGCACCGCCTTCGGCACTTGCATGAAGGCCGTCCGGCTGATGACGCCACCCACCCTGTCAGCGATATCTCTCAGTGTCCCCTTGGCCATAGCAGTCTCCCCTTCCCGGCTTCCGACTTCCGGCTGGGGTTGGCGCGAAAAGGCACGCCCCGCAGCCAGAGCTTGAAGCCCTGCCAGTGGATTGCCGCGACTGTTTTGAGATTGACCAGTGGATACGCCAACAGAAGACGGGCAAGGTTACCGTCCGTCAGCGCCAGGGGCCGCAGGTCTATACCACCCGAGAACAGCGGCCCGCCCTCATTGTCTGCTAGATCGATCTTTATGCGAAGCCTGCCGTCCCCGTCCTCGCGCAGCTCGAAGCCGTAGTCGCCCGACATCGGCAGGAAGGGCGAGACGTAAAAGGCCTTCGCGGCGCCCGAGGTGTAGGCCGCGCCGTCTGACCGATTCTCCAATCGATACACGTGGCGCTCGCCCCAGGTGTTGTGCACCTCCGCACGAACGCCCGTGATCGAGTCGCCGTCGCGCTCCAGGAAAAAGCTCGCGGGGTTGAAGGCGTGCCCGAGGATGCGGGGCACGGTGATCAACTCCGTTCGGGAACCCGACGATGAAGCAACACCGTTGCTGCGGGTTTCAACCCGCATGTCGAAGCGCCTTCGGACGTCCCCTCTTCGGGTCCGGGAGCCTGTACTGCACCCACCGTGAGTCCGGGGTATCGTGACCGAATCGTCCTCAAGCACCAGGTAGTCCCCGGCCCAGAACGAGGTCACGTTGTGCCGGCCGATGCTGAGCAGGCGCAGCTTCGAGTCCACCTGCGCAATCTCGGCCAGGTCGAGGCAGAGGTACCAGACGCGGTACTGGAACCGATACGCCAGGCTCCCCCCGCGTGTGCCAGACGATGCCTCGGTACAGCCGGCTGTTCACGCCTCTACCGCCAGCAGGTCTGCGATGCGATAGGCCGAGGCGACGCCGTCCTCGTGGAAGCCGTGTCCCAGATGGGCCCCGGCGTAGTAGGTGCTTCGATGGCCCTGCAACGCCTCGATGCGCTCCTGGCCCTGCAGCGTGCCGAAGCCGTAGCGCGGGTGCGTGTACGTCATCTCGGCCAGGATGGCTTCCGGCGCGATGCGGGCGGTCGGGTTGACGGAGACGCAGTACTGCACCGGGCTGTCGATCGCCTGCAGGCGGTTGAGGTGGTACGTCAGCGCCAGCTCGTCCTCGCCACGGCAGTCGTGCGTCATGTAGTTCCAGGACGCGCGCGCCGGCTCTCGTCGCGGCAGCAAAGAGTCGTCGGTGTGGAGAACGATGCGGTTTTGCGTGTACTCAAACATAGCCAGTGCACTCTGTTCTTCGCCGTCGGCGTCCCCGAGGATCACTCGCGCCTCATCTGCGTGACACGCCATGATTGCGGCATCGTACTCCGCGACGCCGCCTGCCGTCCGTACCGACACGCCATCGTCGCTCCTCCTAACTTCGATGACGGCCTCGGCACGCGCACGATCGCCCAGGCGCGCCAGGATCGCCTCGACGTAGGCGCGCGAGCCGCCGGTAACAGTGCGCCAGCGCCAGCGCGCCTTATCGCCGCCCACGAGGCCGTGGTTGTACAGGAAGCGCAGCATGTAGCGGGCAGGGAAGGCATCGACCTCGCTCGGTGGCATCGACCACACGGCCGCGGCGAGGGGGACGATGAAGTGGCGCCGGAACTCGTCTGAAAAGCCGCGGCGCTGCAAGTACTGCGCCAGCGTCATCGACGCAATCTCCTCGCTGTCCATCGACCGCGGAGCGTCGCGGTAGAAGCGCACGATATCGACGCCGAGCCGGAGATTGCGAGGCTTCAGCATTCCTTTCGGCTCCGCCAGCATGCCCGCGAAACCGCGGCTGCTGTACGCTAGCCCGCAAGCACCGCAGCTCACTGAGAACGACATATCGCTGGGCTGCGTCGCAACATCCAGTTCCGAAAGGAGACGCGAGAATCGAGGGTAGGCAGGCTCGTTGAACACGATGAACCCAGTGTCCAGGTGTACCGGCCCTCGCACCGTCTCGTGCGTCACCGTATGGCTATGACCTCCAAAGTATTCGTTGCGCTCGTACAGCACGACGTCATGGGCCTTCGAGAGCAGATAGGCGCTGACGAGGCCGCTAACGCCTGCACCGATCACCGCGACTTTCAGGACGAGACCTCGTGGAGCTGCCCGTGGAGCTGAAGGGGCGCACGCTGTGGTTGATCGGCGCCAGCAGCGGCATCGGCGCCGCCCTCGCGCCCGTCTTGCCTCGCAGGGCGCTGTCCTCGCGTTGAGCTCTCGCCGCGAAGAGGAGCTGAACCAGGTCGCCGAAAGCTGCAAGGGCGACGTGCGTCCTCTCGTCAAGCCGCTCGACGTGACGGACCTGAGCCAGATAAAGCAGGCATATAGCGAGCTCGTGGAGGCGTGGGGCAAGGTCGACATCGTCTTCTACAACGCGGGGACGTGGGGCGAGGCGCGTGTAGAGCACTTCGACCTCGACCGCGCCCTGATCCAGATCGACGTGCTCTATCTCGGCATGGTGCGCGTCATCGGCACCGTGATGCCGGACATGATCGAGCGCGGTGCGGGCGATATCGTGGGCATGGCGAGCGTCGCGGGCTACGCGGGATTGCCCCGGGCCGCGGCGTATAGCTCTGCGAAGAACGGCGTGAACGCCTTCCTGCAGTCGATCCGCATCGAGCTCAAGCGTTACGGGGTCGGGGTCGTCACGGTGAATCCGGGCTTCGTGAAGACGCCGCTGACCGACCGCAACACGTTCCCGATGCCGTTCATGCTCACGCCCGAAAAAGCAGCGGACGATATCGTCAAAGGCCTGCTGGCGGGGGACGAGGAGATCCATTTCCCATGGAAGCTGAGCTGGCCGCTCAAGCTGTTCACGGCACTGCCCCGCCCTGCCTACGAGTTCCTCGCTCGCAAGTTCATGGCGGGCGGCTAGGTAACAGATAGCGCCGCTGGGCGCCAAAACACCTGTTTCACGTGGCTGATCACGGCGAACTGGACTCAAGCCCGAACGTCCCATCTAGCTTCAAGCGGTTATGTACTCTAATCTCTCTGCAAGTATGGAAGCCTACGCAATCCCCGAAGCCACTCAAAATCGTCTCGAAACCATGGTTAGCCGCATCGAGGCCGACCCCGGGCGCTCGTTGACGCTCGACGAGTTCGACGTCGATCTCGACACCTCCCAGGTGTTTTCGACCCTGCCTCCCGGCCTGAGCGAAGACGACTTTGTCGGCATCCTCAAGCTGGCGATGCTCACGGAATGCGCCACCGACGTCTACGTGCACGAGATCTCGACACGGGCGCGTGAGTATCATGCGCCCTGGCTGGAGCGCTTCAACGAGAACGTGTGGAAGCCCGACGAGTACATGCACGCCGAGCCCTTCAAGCGCATCCTCCTCGCCATGGGCCTTTCGGAGGCCGAGCTGGACCGCGAGATCGAGGAGACGCAGGCGCGGGAGTTCGAGCACGTGGGCGGCGATTCGCCCATCCACGTCACCACGTTCGGCATGGTGCAGGAGTACCTGACGGACCACTGGCACGGCCTGATCTCGCGCATTCTGCGACCTTCCATGCCCGGTGCCGCGGCGATGACGGCTCGCATCAAGCAGCGCGAGACCCTGCACATGATGTGGTATCGCGACATGACCGCCATCCAGGTCGAGTCCAACCCCGACTTCGTGCACGAGGTCGCCGATGAGCTCAACCGGTTCCGTCTGCCGGGCAACTCCCTCATCCCCGACCTGCAGGCCAAGGCGGAAGGCTGGCTGCCCCTCATGGGCGCCGACTTCAACCGCATTGTGCACGACATGGTGAAGCTCCTGCACAGCTGCGCCGGTTCGCCGGAAGGTCTCGGCCGTCTGTCCTTCGACCTCGGTTCGTGGAAGGACCGCCGCCTCGGCTTCCTCAAGCCCCGGCACCTCGAGTGGGCACTCGAACGTTTCGATGGCTTCGGCTACGGCCTCGTCGGCGAGGCGATCCTGGAGCGCGTCGGATGCGCCTACCTGTTCAAGCCTCATTACAACGAGAACACGAAGGAAGGCATCGCGGAGCGCTCGCGTGCCATCGTTCGCACCTGGCTCTCGAAGCAGCTGCCGGTCTCGATCAACTCCACGTCCTAAAGGACTGCCTGCCCGGTCAGCACCAGACCCACGGCCGTAATTGCGAGCGCGCTGATCACGGGCGCAACTAGCTGTGCCCGCCGCAGCATCCCCGCGCTGACGAACGGCAGCTCGCGACCCGAAAGCATGCGCTTGCCGTAGACCATGAGCAGGCCGATGCTCACCAGCACGCCCGCGAGACCGACACTGAACGCCGTCACCATCACGAGGCCGAATACGGCCCTGTCCAGCGCAATGGCGCCCAGCATGACCACCAGCGCTGTCGGGCAAGGCACGATGCCTCCCGCAATACCCAGGGCGACGATGCCCCGCCAGCCGGGCTGCGTCGGCACGTGCGAGTGGCCGTGGTGCTCAGGGTCTTCGTGGTCGTGAGCATGTGCCTCGTGGCCCGCGTGGTCGTGGGCCTCATGCGCGTGCCCGTGATCGGCGGCGTGCGAGTGCTCATCGTGTGAATGCGCATGATCATGGTCGTGGTCGTGCGGATGGCCGTGATCGTGATGAGCGTGCACGGTGGCTGGGCGGCCGGGTCCTTAGCAGGCGCATGAGGCGGCTGACGAGTAAGGCGGCACCCAGCAGGGCCACCGTGGCGCCGGAGCCCAGGCTGAGCCAGAAGTAGATGTCCTTCGTTGCGATGAGGTCCGAGGCGAAGATCGCGACGCCGCCGAGTGCGAAGACCGTGATCGTGTGCGTGGCCGTGACGATGAGGCCAAGGTAGAGGGCGTGCCGTCCCGTGCCTCGCTCGCCTACCAGGTATGCCGCCACGACGGTCTTGCCGTGACCCGGGCCCAGTGCGTGCATGGCGCCCCAGACGGCGGACAGGAGCAGGGCGAGGACAACGAATGCCGGCGTCAGGTTCTGGCGTTCCACCAGCGACGCGAACCGGCCCAGCGACTTGTTGGCTTCGACACGGGAGACCGTGGCACCGTTCGACGCTGCAGCGGTCGAGGTTGGAACGATACCGGAGTCGCCGGCTTCGAACTTGAAGCTGGCGCTCGTGACCGCCGGGGCGCTCTTGAGGAGGTCCTGAGGGTACGAGGTGAGGCCCTGCGTCACGTCTTCTGAGGGCGCGGACGTTTCCAGGAGGCCGACGCCGTCACCCGGCACGACGATGACTTGTCGCCAGCCGTTGGTGCCTTCGAAGTTGCGGTCGTTGTAGCTTGCGGAGACGCCGTCCTGCCAGCCGTCGGGCAGACTGCCCATGAGGTCCAGCTCCAGACGAGACGTGTTGAGGCCGCCCTGGCCCTCCAGCAGCGCCATCGTGCTGCCGGCAACTTCGAGCTGGACCCGGTCGCCGTCGATCTCGAGCGAGATGTTTCGGAGGAGCTCGGGCGCCCTCGCGTCGATGTAGGCCTGCGCCTCCGCATCGCTGAGCACGCCGTCGCCGTTGGGGTCGATCTGGTCGCGGGCCTGGAAGGTGGGGATTTCGGCCATGTCGACTACGTAGTGGACGCTGACGTTGCCATCGCCGGCCGGCGCAATCGTCGAGAGGCGGTTGATGCTGAAGTTGCCCAGCGGATGCGCCTCGGTGCTCGATGCCCCGGAAGGCATGAGAAAGGTCACGACCGCGAGCAACGCCGCCACGCCGGCGATGGCGAGCCGACCAAAGGCGCGGTGCCTGGTTTCAGCCTGTCGATTCCTCGTCATTACTTCGCCTCCAGGGTTGCCAACAACGCGCTGGCGTCACCGGCGTACAGCGGGGAGAACTGCGGGTTGAGGTCCATCGCCTTCGTGAGCAGGTCACGGGCGCTTGCATCGTCGCCAAGGGCGTGCCGAATCACTGCCGCGTGGTAGTAGAAGCGAGCCTCGAAAGCGCCGCCAGCGATGGCCTGCTGGGCAGCCTCATCCGCCGCCTGCAGCTGACCGTTCTTGTAGCGAGCCCATGCCAGGGCGTCGGCCGCGTAGACATTGGGGGCGGCGGCGTAGGCAGCCTGCGCCATGGTCAGCGCCTCCGGCAGGTTGCGGTCGTGGTCGGTGTAGAAGTTGGCGATCTGGAGGTCGGTGTTGATGCCGGCGTCCCGGAACAGCGCCGCGATGGCGTCGACCAGGGCGTACTGGTCTTCGGCGTCCTGCTGGCGTCCTGCAGCGGCGTAGACGTCGCCCAGGGCCGCGACATACTGCGGTTGGGGCTGGATGGCCACGGCCTGCTCGTAAGCGGCGATAGCGCCTTCGTAGTCGCCCTGGGCGGCCTTTGCCTGGCCGAGGCCGGCGAGGGCGTGGACGTAGTTGGGGTAGAGGCGAAGGGCGGTCTCCTGCTCCTGCACCGCGGCCTTGTAGTCGCCGAAGGCGAAGTCCGTGATGCCGAGCTGAACGTGGGCCCAGGCCTGGTTCTCCAGCGGGAGGCCGGCGCCCGCCTGAATGGCGCCCTTCCAGTACTCCATCGTGTTGATGCGGTCGCCGGTCAGGAAGGCCAGGTTCGCCTCGCGGGACAGGGTCGGCAGGCCGCTGTCGAGGTCTCGCAACGTGTCCAGCGTCTTCGAAGCGCCCGCGTAGTCGCCGACGCCCACCTGGGCATCGGACAGCAGGCTGTAGGAAGCCGGGTCGGCGGGCTTCATGACCAGCGCCTGGTTAGCGAGATCTGCTGCCTCGTTGTAGTTGTGTTGCACGAGCCGAACGGAGCCCAGCAGCACCAGCCCGGCGAAATTGTTCGTGGGGAGGACCTCAAGAGAGCGTTCGGACGCGGCCTCCGCCTGCTGGTAGTTCTTTACATCGCCGGTCTCACGCCCTCGCTGCAGGTACTCGCCGGCGAGAACGTTGAGGCTCAGCGTGTCGAGGGGGTCGGACGCTGCCCGGGCTTCGAAGAACGCGATGCGCTCGTCGCGGGCAACGGCCTCGTCTGCTGCCGAGGAAGCCGGCGTTGTAGTTGCCGTCTTCCCCAACAGCAGGCCGCCGAGAACGGCTGTCAGGGTGAGACTCGCGGCGAGGATCGTCGCGGCCCAGAGCAGAACGGGGACCCTGACGGGACTGTGACGTCGAATCGAACCCTGTACAGCCATTTCTCGGCTACCTCCTCCGCTATCGAGTGCGGCTACGAACAGCGACCACGCTCGCGGCGCCGGCCAGGATGACCGTGACCGCGAAGAAGACCGTGGCCAGAGACCAGCTCGTGTTGGCGTCCAGCAGACCACCATCGCCCGTGTTGGGCGGGGTCATCTGGTTGCCGCCGTTACCGGTATTCGGCGCCGTGATGCCGCCGTTGCCGCCCGTACTGCCCGTGCTACCACCACCGTTGCCGGCGTTAGCCGTGTGGGGAGCCGCCAGGTACGGGAAGTTGTTGGAGAACGCGACGTCGTTGCCGTTGACGCCATCGCCGATGCCGGCAGCGCCACCGCGGTTGAGCACCACGCCCAGGGCAGCGTCGATGACGTCGTCAGAGAGCTGACGGCCGTTGGGGAACTGCACCGGCTGCGAGAAGTCGATCGTGACGATGTCGGGGATCAGGGCGCCGCCGACCTGGTCGGCCGTCAGGTTGCCCAGCGGGCCGCCGTCCTCGGCGTTGCCGAAGAGGCCGTCGACCACGCCCCGCAGCGTCTCGATCGTGCCGATCGCTGTGTCGCGGTACTGTGTCGCATCGGTCGCCGGAGCGCCCTGGTTGAAGGCGTCCTTCATGTCCGAGGGGATCAGGGCGGTGTTAATCGCCGGGATCGCCATGCGGTCGATGCGCTTGCCGTCCTTCTCGGAAGAGACCCAGGCCTTGATCGTGCCCGTCGTGGCACTGTTCTCGCCGGTCACCGCCGTAATCGGCAGCTCGACGACGATGGCGAGGACATTGGTGCCCGCGAAGGCGTCCACCGGGTCGCCGTTACCAGCCGCGCGCAGACCCTTGGCCGGCACCTGCGGGTTGGCGAGGAACGACTCAAAGCCGTTGAGGTCGAAGAAGAAGGGGTCGTCTCGCAGGCCGGCGAAGGCCGTAATGGGGCCGGCCTGGTTGATCACCGCCGCCTCACCGGGCTTGGTAATTTTGGCGTGAATCGGGTCGCCCAGGCCTTCGAAGACCAGGTCGTCGCCGTCCTTGCTGATGTTCAGGGTGGCGTCGTCGGCGAGGTCGCCGTTGACGTCTATGTGGAGCTGGAACGTCACGGCGTCATCGAAGACACCGCGCGTCGCGTTGTCGCTCGGGACGATCAGCGGGTTGGCGCTGATGGCGACCACGAGGTTGTTGGGGTTTTCCGGACTGCGGAAGGCGTAGACATCGTTGATGTCGGCTGACGGGTTGCTCTTGTTCAAAGGCGAATCGCGATGGTCGGCCGCGCTGGCCAGACCCGCGAAGGTCACCGATGCTGCCAGAGCAAGGCCGGCTACCGCGAAGAGTCTCTTATGCATCGAGCTGTCCTTTCCTGAATTTCGTGTTGCTTACCGGTAGTTCGCGTGTGGGCCGGTTCAGGTCCTCCCGCCTGTCGCCGCCCTGCTATGCCCTTACCGTGGACACCTGGCTTGCGAGACTGGTGCGATGCGTTGCCTGCACCAGTTGTGTCTCGTTCGCCTGGCCCCTGTGCCGCTTAGTTCGCCGGCGCGGGGGCCGCGGATCACTCCATAGGTCCGGAGTCAAAGACTCCCTGCTAAAGCGAAGATGGCTAAGCTGGCCAGATTTGTATCGTTTATGCAATCACCAACGGCTTGGTTTAATCGCAATTCGAATGACTGGCTACGAAGCTGTAATTAAAAAGCCGCCGGGAGTACCGGCGGCTAGATTGGCGCTCATTCGCGCGAGTTAGCGACGAACCGCCTGAGACTTGCGCACGACCACGAAGGTCGCGCCGGCGATCAGGGCAATAACGCCCGCGGCCGCCAAGTCAGTCGGGATGCCGGAGCCCGAACCGTCCTGGTTCAGGAGGCCGCCATCACCCGTGGACGGGGGCTGCATCTGAGTCGCGACGAGTTTGCCGCAGTCGGCCGGGATCGTCGCCTCGAGCGGCAGGCCCGGGTCCAGCGAGCTCTTGGCGTCGCCGTCGTACATGCCGTTGCCATTGAGGTCGATGCCGTGCTGCACGACGACCGCGTTAGCCACGTCCTGCGCCGTCACGCCGTCAGGCAGCGCGAAGGTGCGGGAGTAGCTCAGGTTGCCGGAGCTGTCAGCCGTGGGGAAACGGTCAACGGCCAGGGCGCTGCTGGGGCTCGTGTCGCCGGTGGTGGTCAGGGAAACCTTGACGCCGCCGTAGGCAGGCTGGCCTTCGGCCGTGTTCACCAGACCGTCGCCGTCCGTGTCAGCAGATGCCGTCGGGCACACGTTCTGCCCGCCGATGTGGAGGTGCTGAGCATGCGGAGCTCCCGGCGTCAGGCCCGTCGCATTGATGTTCACGGTGATGTTGGTGCCATCCGTGCTCACCGTGACGTTGGCGCTTGCACCGGATCCGTTCAGCGCCTGCTGAGTGGACCTGTACATCTGCGTCGTGTCAGCTTGCGCCACGCTCCCCGTACTGAAGAGGCCGACGCCCGCCAACGCTACGACGCCCACAAGAGCGCCTCCTATGATTGCTTTGCCTGGAAGCTTTAACTTCATCGTCTGGTAAACCTTTCTTGTTGCTCTTTCCTTTGCCTGCAGGCGAGTGTTCACGTCTCGGATAGCTTTTCTGGCTCACCTCGGCGAAAATCGCCAGGAAAGCCGGACCGGTCCTTTGCCTCTTCACGTGACTTACAGCCAGTTGTTCGCCGTGTAGGAGCAACCGGATCACCCCGGGCGTGATCCACCGGCGGCAAAAGCGCGAATGTTAGATGAACGCAACGAACAGCAACTCATCGAGGGGCTGAGAAATAACGACAGCAAGAGCCTTGCGGTCCTGTATGACGCTTACGGCGCCATCGCTTATGGACTCGCGCTACGAGTAGTGGGCTCGACGCAGGAGGCAGAGGACGTGGTGCAGGAGAGCTTTCTCGCCCTGTGGCGACAGGCAGACCGCCTCGACTCCACCAGGGGGTTGCGGGGCTACCTGCTCTCGATCGTGCACCACCGCGCTATCGACCGCATACGCCGTCGTGGCCGCCGGCCCGAGGCGAGCTGGACCTCGACCTGCCCTTGCCTTCGGACGACGAAGACCCGGCCGACACCGCCGTGCGTAATGACGAGCGTGAGACCGTCCGGGCCGCCCTCGTTGCGTTATCGAACGATCAGCGACGTACCGTAGAGATGGTGTACTTCCAGGGCATGACTATGTCAGAAGCGGCAGAGCGACTCGCCATCCCCGTCGGGACGGTCAAGAGCCGCCTGCGACTTGCTCTCGGCCGCCTGAGACAGGAGTTGGGTACGCAATGAACGACCTGCTCTGCTCCGAGATCGACGAGCTGCTCGTGGGATATGCCGTCAACGCGCTGGATGACGACGAGGGTTGTGCCGTGGCCACACACCTTGCTGAATGTCGCAACCACGACAGCGAGCTCGCCGCCATCCGGGGCGACCTCGAGAACATCGCCGTCGCTGCCACGCCCGTCGAGCCGCCCGCCGGCCTGCGCACCAGCCTCCTGGAGGCCTTCGAGCGCGAAGTGGCCGGAGTCCAATCGCCTGCCGCCGAATCTGCGCCAGCGCTGCGACCTGCTGCAGCACCGAGGCCTGCGGTGCTGCCAAAGCCCCGGCCCTGGTTCCTGGGTGGCGGCTTCGGCTACGCCCTGGCCGCGGCGCTGCTGGTAGTCGCAATCGGTCTCGGCGCGTGGGGCATCTCACGCGGCGGCGGCAGCAGCGACAACGTCGTGCTCGCGACCACGACGCAGGGCGCCGACAGCCTCCAGGTCACCTACGTGCACGACCAGCACCTTGCCGTGCTCAACGTCAGCCTGGAAGCGCCGCCGGAGGGCCACACCTACCAGGCGTGGCAGATCGTCGATGGCGCGCCGGTCAGCGTCGGCGTGCTCGACACGCACAACGGCCAGGTAGCGTTCTCGGCCGACCTCGACCGCGCCTCTGCCGTCGCCCTGAGCGTCGAGCCTGACGGCGGCAGCACGGCCCCCACGACAACGCCGATCCTGGTCACAGCGCTGCCGAAGAGCTAGCGGGAAATACTGTCTCACCGTCTACATGTCCCACCATCGTGACCGCGCGTTCGTCGCGCAAGATCAGGCGTCGTCCCGTGTCCACAAAGACCCAGACCTACACACGAGACGCTGCAGGGGCGGTTCGCGAACCGCCCCTGCAGGACTGCGTAGTCAACCCACACCACGGCCACGGAAACCTACTGGGAGCTCTCGCCTCGAAGCTCGAGCTTAGACCTTGCAGCTTCCGGCCGATGCCCCGAAGCTTGCGCCATGACCACACCACAAGGCGGCAACCTGCTTTCGAACTTCTGGACACCCATCGTCGCTGTCGGTTGCAGCGGGCCGGAGGGTCCCAACGCCCAGATCAGCCTTTCGACCTTCGGCGCCGGCGTGGTGCCGGACCGGCCGCGACTGATTGTTACCCTGTACAAGCTCAACCACACGCACGACCTGATCGTCGCCAAGGGCAACTTCAGTCTTTCGTTGCTCTGCGAGGCGCAGATCGACCTGCTGACGAAGCTCGGCATGGTCCACGGTCACGACACATCGAAGCTGGGAGATGTCGAGTACACGCTGACGGAACGCGGCAATCCTGTATTTGACGGGAGCATCGGCTGGCTGGAATGCAGCGTGATCGAGCGCTTCGACTTCGGCGATTCGACGGCTTTCCTCAGCGCAGTCGAGCAGAATGTGCGCCTTACGGACGATGCCCCTCTCGTGTGGTCCCGGCTGCTGCCGACCCTGCCCGATGACGTCCGAGCGCAATGGGACGCCAAGATGGCCGGCGACATCGCCCACTACCGCTCCGTGATGAAGTGGACCAACGCCTGACGTACGGACGAAACGCTCACGCCTAAGCTGCGAGCAGTCCCAGGATAGAGATCACCAACAGCACCCCGGACGCCATGAACGAGAGCTTCGAGACCTTCGGCTCTTTCGTGAGCCACGCCACGATGCCCAGGAGGAAGAAGGCCACGAAGAGGGAGAGAAGGACGTAGGTCGCGGCGAGGATCATCGGGTGGGGGCGCCGGTCACGCTTCTGCCTTTGCCTCTGCGGAGACTGCCAGTCCGTACGCCTGGGCCAGCAGCTCGTAGGAGCGCTTGCGGGCTTCGTGGCTATGGACGACGGTCACGAGCATGAACTCATCGACGTCCAGCGCGCTCGACATTTCATCGAGTGTGGCTTTCACGGACGCGACGTCGCCGACCAGCATGCGAGGCCATTCGCTGCGTTCCGTCACGATGTCCGCGCCGAGTTCCAGCAGTCGCGCTGTCGCGTCTTCCGGGCGCGGTATGGGCCCCGATTCCGCGGACTGACCCGTATCGCGCAGCAGGCGCCGCAGACGCTGGCTCGAGTACATGAATTCCGCCTCTTCGGCTGTGTCGGCCACGACCGCACCCGCCGCGATCATCACCTTCGGCTCCGGCCACTCCGGCGAGGGTTTGTAGTTTTCGCGGTAGTGCTCGATGGCGGCACGAGTGGTCTGGGGGTTGATGAAGTGCGCCGCGCCGTAAGGCAGGCCGAGAAATGCCGCCGCGTCGGCGCTCCAGCCACTGGACCCCAGCAGCCACACCTGCGGATAGCCCGGCATGTCCGGCGACACCTTGATCCGGCTGAACACGTGGTTCTCCGGGTATTCGTTGCGGAAGAAGGTCAGCAGCTCGACCATCTGGTGGCCGAAGTCTTCGCGGTCGATGGCGTCCTGGGAGCGGTCGCGTTGCAGGGCGTAGGCTTCGAGGCGCGTACCGCCCGGGGCCCGACCGATACCGAGGTCGATGCGGTCGGGGTACAGGGCATGTAGCACGCGGAACTGCTCGACCACCTTGAGGGAGCTGTAGTGCGGCAGCAGCACAGCACCGGAGCCCACGCGAATTCTCGACGTTTCGGCCCCGACGCGCGCGATCATGATCTCCGGCGCCGGGCTGGCGAGCGATGCCGTCGCGTGGTGCTCCGCAATCCAGTACCGCGAGTAGCCCAGCGACTCGGTGAACCGCGCCAGGTCGATCGTGTTCTGCAGCGCATCCGCCGAGGTGAACCCGGCAGGAATCGGTGACTGGTCCAGGACCGAGAGCTTCATACGAGCATGATAGCGCCGAGGCCGGGCTTAGAGCTGTCGGCGGACAGAGCCGGCCGCTGTCAGCCATCAGCAATCAAGTGTGGAGCCGCTTCAGTCCTGGCAGACGGCGAACGGCCGGCATCGGTGCCCACGCTGCGTC
>CAVSWS010000036.1:0-74956 GCA_963731765.1 uncultured Chloroflexia bacterium | reverse complement strand
GCGGAGCGTTCACGGGCAAACTCCCGCGACAGCTCGTTCATGCCGCCGATGCGCTTGATGGCAATGAGGAAGGACTCGTCCTCACCGAGGCCGGCCGATCCGAGGTCGGAGATCTCGCTCCTCAGATGGTCTTCGAGCTCATCGACGTCCGTGTCGTGGATCGTCCGGCGTCGCAGCAGGTAGGAGCGCCATTGATGGATTCGACCTTCGATGTTTGGGTTGATTGCTGCCATCGTCTGTTACCCCTCGGCTGCGCCCGGGAGCGGGCTGGACGAGACGTTTTGAAACGAGTGCCAGGCGTTCTGGAGAGCGTCGGAGACGACCTCCCACTGTCGGCGCTGCTCCGCCAAGCGTCGCGGCCCGACGGAGTGATGCGGTAGTCGCGCCGCCGTCGGGCTCCCAGCGACGCGTCCCACCGCGCTTCGACGTAGCCGAGCCGGTCGAGGCGGTGGAGCAGGGGGTACAGCATCCCGTCCGTCCATTCCAGTTCGCCGCCCGACAGCTCGTCGATGCGCTTGAGGATGGCGTACCCGTAGCTCTCACCCTCGTCGAGGATGGCGAGAACAAGCGGTATCGCCGAAGCCGCGACAAGGTCCTTCCCGATGCGAATGTCTCCCTTGTCTTGCATAGAAGCATTGTACATAGAGGTATGAGGTATGTAAGCAAAAGCAGATCACGTTCCAGTCGCCCTTGTTGAAATGTCAGCGAGGCCCGGCTACCGAAGCGCTACTGCTCCTCGGACGTATGGTCGTGGTGCTCGTGGCCGTGATGGTGGTGATGCAAGTCCGGACCGGACTCAGGCCCGGCTTCTCAACAACCGGGCTCGCCGGGATGGCCGCAGCACTGCTGGCGATATCGCAGCTTGATCCAGTTGTTGCGCACGAGGAGCCGTAGCTTGCGGCCGATCGGCATCGGCTGGCCGAGGTTGGTGAAGAATGGGTGAGGCATTGCGATATCAGCTTACCGCAGCCACCATCCCGATGCGTGCGAGATGGTCACATGCGTGATGAGTCCGCGCGGGCCTTGACGGTGCCGTGACACCCTGCCTAACTGACGCAGTCACAACCCCGCACCTAGTTGGAGAGCAAGGATATGGGCGCACCGGTCATCCTGCTGGTGATGAGCGAGAGCCTGGGTCGCACGGAGCGCGAGATCCGGTCCCGTTACGGCAGCGAATACGAGGTTCTGCGCGTTGAACACGCCTCGACGGCGAGGTCGTTGCTGCGCGCGCTGATCGAAGACGGCAAGGAAGTCGCGCTGATCGCCGCGGGCCTCGACCTGCCCGATTCGACCGCGGAGGAGCTGCTGGGCTGGACCCGCGACCTGCACGGCAACATCAAGCGCGCCCTCATCCTCACCTGGGATGACCGCGACGCCAAAGAGCGCGTGCTCAAGGCGATGTCGCTGGGCGAGACGGAGTCGTGGGCGTATGCGCCGGTGGCTCAGCGCGATGAGCAGTTCCACCGCACGATCTCGGAGCTGCTGGAGGAATGGGACCGCTGGAGCGGCATCGACCTGGCAGAGATCGTCGTCGTCGGTCCCGAGTTCTCCGAGGCGACACGGGAGATCCGGGACGTCCTCCTGCGCAACGGTCATCCCCATCGCAGCTGCGAGGCCGAATCGCCCGAGGGCCAGCACGTGCTCCGCGTGGCGGGCTGTGTTGTCGACGCGCTGCCCGTGGTTGTCTTCCCCAACGGCCATGCTGTCGTCAATCCAACGCGCACTGAGCTGGCCGAAGCCCTCGGCGTCCGAGGCCTGCCGAAGCACGCCGAGTACGAGGTGGCGATCATCGGGGCCGGGCCGGCGGGGCTCTCTGCCGCGACCTATGCGGCCTCGGAGGGGCTAAACACGGTGCTCATCGAGCAGGCGTCGATTGGCGGCCAGGCCGGTTCCAGCTCGCTGATCCGTAACTACCTCGGCTTTCCGCGCGGCATCAGTGGTCCGGAGCTGGCGTCACGCGCCTACCAGCAGGCGTGGCTTTTCGGCGCCGACCTCCTCTACGGCGCATCAGTCGAGGGCCTGGTGCGGGAAGGCGATTGGCTGGTCATCTCGCTGTCTGACGGGCAGCAGGTCCGGACCCGAACCGTGGTGGTGGCGACCGGCGTTCAGTACCGCGCCCTGGGCATCGCCTCGCTCGAAGCGCTGCTTGGCGCCGGTGTGTTCTACGGCGCGGCCATGGCCGAAGCGACAGCCCTGGTCGGCGAGAACGTTTTTGTGGTCGGTGGGGGCAACTCGGCCGGCCAGGCAGCCCTCCATCTCGCCAAGTACGCCGCGAAGGTCACGATGGTCGTCCGTGGCGCCTCGTTTGCCGAGAGCATGTCCGACTACCTGATCCGTGAAATCGACCGCGTGCCCAACCTCGACGTCACGTTCAACACGGAGCTCACCGGAGGTAGCGGCAACGGCCGGCTCGCATCGCTGACCTATCGAGACCGCACAAGCGGTGTCGAGATGACCGTGGGCGCTTCGGCCGTGTTCGTCTTCATCGGCGCCGAACCGCTGACGGGCTGGCTGCCGCCGGAGATTGTCCGCGACAAGTGGGGCTTCGTCGTGACGGGCCAGGAGGCCGGCGCCCCTCACGTTGCCCTGGCGCTCGAGACCAGCATGCCCGGCGTCTTCGCGGTCGGCGACGTGCGCCACGGTTCCATCAAGCGCGTCGCCTCCGCCGTGGGCGAAGGCGCCATCTGCATCCCGCAGGTGCACAGCTACCTCCACAGCCTCTCCGGCAACGTAGAGCGCGTCTAGCAACGGGCGGCCGCTTAACGCCTCGTTGCGTGGCCGGGTGCCCGCAAGTTCTCCTCAGTTTCGGATCTAGTTCACCCACCGCGTAGAATTGGCGAACCGATTCTGCCTGGTCGTTGGGAGGCCTGCCGTGAGAGATGCTGTGATCTGTATGCCGCTGCGAACGCCCGTGGGTCGCTACGGCGGTGTTCTGAAGGACGTGCAGGCGGAGGCGCTGGCGGCGACAGTCATCAAGGCCGTCATCGAGCGCGCCGGTATCGACCCCAACGTAATCGACGACTGCATCCTGGGCCAGGGATACCCCAGCGGCGAGGCACCGGCGATCGGTCGTGCGGCGGCTCTGACCGCCGGGCTGCCGGTAGAGGTGCCGGGCACGCAGGTGGACCGCCGTTGCGCCTCCGGCCTGCAGGCGATCTGCTTCGCGGCGATGGAGGTGCAGACCGAAGTTGCCGACGTCGTGCTCGCGGGCGGTGTCGAGAGCATGAGCAACGTCGAGTACTACGCGATGGGGCTGCGTTCGGGTAATCGACGCGGCAACATCACCCTCTACGACCGTCTGGACCGCGGCCGGATCACCTACGGCGGCTCTCTCTACCCCATCGAAGGCGGCATGCTGGAGACGGCCGAGAACCTGCGCCGTCAGTACAACGTGCCCCGCCAGGAGCAAGACGAGTATTCGCTGCGGTCGCACCAGCGCGCTGTTGCGGCGTGGGAAGCGGGCAAGTTCGACGCCGAGATCGTACCCGTGACGGTGACTTCAAGGGCGGGCGACATCGTAGTGGAGCGTGACGAGCACCCGCGTGCAGACACCAGCCTCGAGAAGCTGGCGGCGCTGCGTCCGGTGCGTCAGCGCATCGACCCCGAGTCGACGGTCACGGCCGGCAACGCCAGCGGCGAGAACGACGCGGCGGCGTGCTGCATTGTCACAACCCCGGAGAAGGCCTCGGAGCTGGGCCTGAAGCCGATGGCAAAGTTGCGTGGCTGGAATCTTGCAGGCGTGCACCCGGCATACATGGGCATCGGCCCCGTCCCAGCGACAAAGAAGCTGCTAGACCGCATCGGCCTGTCGCTGGCCGACATGGACCTCATCGAGCTCAACGAGGCGTTCGCGGCCCAGGTGCTCTCCGTGACACGCGAGTGGGGCTTCGAGGAGAAGGACTTCGACCGGCTGAACGTCAACGGCTCCGGCATCTCGATTGGTCATCCGGTTGGCGCGACGGGCGGTCGCATCCTCGCGACGATGCTCTACGAGATGGAGCGCCGCGACGCCCAGTTCGGCCTCGAGACGATGTGCATCGGTGGCGGCCAGGGCATGGCTGCCGTCTTCGAGCGCGTGTAGGCCCTCGTAGTTCACGCCACGCCGGAAGCAGTAAGAAGGCCCCGGATTGCTCCGGGGCCTTCTTATTGCAGTTCGATGCGTTGATTAGCTGCCGCCGCCTCCGCCGCCTCCGGCGAGGGCTTCGATCTCTTCGGCCTTCTTCGGAAGGTTGAGGTCGAGGTAGCTCAGCGGCTTGATCTCCCAGGCAGGAGCAGCGCCGCTGGTGCCGTCGCGCAACGGTGCAGTCTCGGCCACCCAGTCGGCGCCCTCTGGCAGAACGACCGTGACCGGACGCACGATGTCGAGCGTCGGGTTGTCGACGTTCGGCGGCGCGATGCCTTCGTCACGCAGGGCTTTCGCAGCACGGATCACCGTGCGACGAACGGCGATGCACATGATGTCGAGCGAGCCGAGGTGCTCGCGGGAGCGGTCGTAGATGACCTCGCCCTTGGCGTTCGACATGAGCTCCGTCATGGCGCGGTCCTGCAGGTTGCCGATGGCCGGCACGCCGCTGACCATCTGCGTGCGCTCCACGTCGTAGTCGCGCTGGTAGTCGTTGTGCTTGTTGGCCTTCGTGTAGAAGTAGGTGCGCGGGTCGCTGGTGCGCTCCACGAAGCCGACCTGGGACTCCAGCGGCGTCGGCTGCGGGTGCTCCGGGTCGTACAGCTTCTGGGTGAAGCTGCCGCGCTGCGTGATCAGCATGGCCCAGTTGTCGTCCAGCGGCACAAAGGACCGCAGGGTGACGCCGTCCTGGCCGGTGATCATCGTGTGGAACGGGAAGATGAACTGGTTGATGCGGTGCCACTCGTACGGCGTAGTGTCGCCATCCTTGCGCTCACCGAACTCGTCGTCCCACTTGCGGCGCGCCGAGTAGTAGACGCCGTAGTCCGTGTTGCGCACGTCCAGGCGCGGCATCTTGTCGCTCCAGACCGTGAAGAACAGGCCGGGGCGGGAACCCTCCTTCGGCTTCTCGTCGAAGAGGCGCCAGCGGAAGGCGTCGAGGCGGGAGTGCAGGTAGTCGAGGTGGTTGGAGTCGGTGTCGCCCTCGAGGTTCTGGAACCAGTTGGACTCTTCCATCATGATCGCCGGCGGCGCCACGTTCTCCGGCGGGAGGGTGTTGACCTCGAACTGCGGGAACGGAGGCGGCACAGCGCGGTCGCCCATGTAGACCCAGACCATGTGGTTGACGTCGCGGCAGGGGTAGGCCGTGACGCGGACCTTGTTCTTGAAGTTGCTCTCGGCAGGCTCAGACGGCATGTCGACGCAGGCACCGGTCGTGTCGAACTTCCAGCCGTGGTAGACGCAGCGCAGGCCTTCCTCTTCGTTTCGACCGAAGAAGAGCGATGCACCGCGGTGGGGGCACGCTTCGACGAAGCAGCCCATTTCACCCTTGCTGTCGCGGAACATGACCAGGTTCTCACCCAGCAGGCGCATGCGCTTGGGCGCGGAGTCGGGCTCGGGGAATTCGGCGGAAGGCAGAGCAGGTACCCAGTACTGGCGCATCAGTTCGCCCATGGGTTGGCCTTTGCCTACGCGGACCAGGATCTCGTTGTCGGCTTGACTGAGCATATGTATGTCCTCCTGTAGGCGTTGATGATAGTCGAAATGAATACATTCGGAAAGCCTTAAGACTTAACTGGTTCCGAATTTCTTTCCAACCACGTCTAACAGGCTCGGTCAGCGGCATGCGGATGTAGGGATGACCTCAGGTCCGTCTGCCTGCGCCTCGCAGAACACACAGAGTGCTGGCGCGACCGGGCCGATCGTACGGGCCTAACGCTGCATCTCTAGATGTCTTGGGCGGAGAAGCTGAGACCGGTCGGGTGATGGGTGGCCGGCTGAGTCAGTCGTCCTACGGCAGGTAGTTCAGCGGATTGACGATGTTCCCGTTGAGGTGCATCTCGAAGTGGAGGTGCGGACCGGTCGAGTAACCCGTCGTACCGCTAAGGCCAACCGTCTGCCCCTGTCCCACCGCTTCGCCGACGCTGACGTCGATCTCGGAGAGGTGTGCGTACAGGGTCTGGAAGCCGTTACCGTGATCCACGACGACGTAATAGCCGTAGGAGCAGCACGGGTCGCCGCCGGCGAAGGTAACCACACCGCCCATGGCAGCACTGATCGGAATACCGATGCCATTGGGGCCAAGACCGATGTCGATGCCCAGCGGGTGGTTGGGACCGAAGTAGCTGGTGATAGGACCGGCGACCGGCCATGCGAAGCCGGAGGACGAGGTCGCCCCGCCGCCACTGCTCGAAGAATCGCTGCTACCCGAGGTATCACTGCTGGAGGTGTCGCTGCTGCCGGAAGTGTCTTCCGGAGTGCTGGCATCTTCCGGCGTCGAGGCGTCGGCCGGCGTGGACTCGTCCGGCACGAACAGCGGCGCGAACTGCTGCGGGTTCGGGATCACGATTTCGGTACCGATGCCGATGGCGTTTGCGTCGCTGAGACCGTTGCCCGGGATCGACATGATGTCGTTCACCGAGACGCCGTACTCATCCGCGATATCGGTGAGGGTCTCGGCACTGAGGACGGTGTGGATGACGCCGTTGTAGAGCGGCACGCGGATGTGCTGGCCGGGCTGGAGCGGGTCGTCCGCGCTAATGATGTCGGGCTTGTTGGAGTTGACCAGCAGCTCGTAGTTGAGCACGTTCTCATTCGACGTCAGGCCGAAGGTGTCGGCGATAGTCGAGAGGGTGTCGCCCGGCTGCACTTCGTAGACACAGAAGAGGTTGCGGGCGTCCGGCTTGCAGTTGGTCGGCGGCGTGGGCGCTGTCTCCGTTGAGGCGCCGGAGGTGGAGTTGTCACTCGTACCGTTGGCGCTGCTCGCGGCGGCGTCCTTCGCTTCCGGCGGCGGCGCGGCGGACGAGGAGGTCACGCTGGGCGGCGAGGTCTCCAGGGGCGAGAGCAGGCCTGCGGAGAAGTTCGGGTCGCTCTGCGATGCCTCGGAGAGGAGGCCGGCAGACTGGAAGTCAGGGTTGGTGTTCTGGGGAGCGCTGATCGGCGCCTCGAAGTTGGCGGTGGACTGCTTGAGAGCGCTGGTCTGCTGCTGTACGACGACCGCGGCGCCGGAGAAGCTGAGGCCTTCCGACGGGTTGATGTACCCGCTGGCGTGAGTTGCAGACTTGTTAGGCAAGAAGCTGGCATAGAAGGCCGCAGCAATAACGAGTCCGATGATTACTGCGTGAAAAAGGGGCCTTCGAAGTTGCCTACCACTGCCGTCGTGAGCCTTGTATCCCGCTAGCCGGGAATTCGGTCGAGGTGACCCTGGCTTTAACGAAATGCTGTTTCCCTCCGCTCGGCGCGAATGCCGGCGCCATCCCAAGCGCCATGCTCCGTGCCCCCGGGCGTTAGTTCCCGCGCATTCTACACTGCAACGTCAACACGACCGGGACGAATTGATTACATTTCCATAAACATCGGGATGCTTGTTCGACTTGTTTATGTCTTCTATGAGTTCGCGCGACGGAAACTATCCCTTACTTCAGAAAGGTGCTATTTGCGAATGTGAAATAGTGCCATGGGCGCGCGCAACGCCGATTAACAGTGGGAAGGTCGATCCGCGTCCTGCTGAATTGGGCTCGATCGCCGTTTCTCGAACACAAGCAAAGAGGCCGCTGAAGGGCGGCCTCTTTGCTGTCTGGCACTGGGGCTCGCTAGCCGACTTCGTTCTTCAGGTTGGCGAGGAACTCGGCGTTGTCGTGGTACTTGCCCATGTAGTCCAGCAGACGCTCCGTAGCCTCCGTGGGGTTGGGCGAGTTAGACGAGATCATGGACGACATGCGCCGGACCAGGAACACCTTGCTCAGCACTTCCTCCGGCAGCAGCAGCTCCTCGCGTCGAGTACCGCTGCGGGCGATGTCGATAGCGGGGAAGATGCGGCGCTCGGCCATGCGGCGCTCCAGGTGCAGCTCCATGTTGCCCGTGCCCTTGAACTCCTCGTAAATCACTTCGTCCATGCGGCTACCGGTGTCGACGAGGCAGGTGGCGATGATCGTCAGGCTGCCGCCTTCGTCCGTGTTACGCGCGGCGCCGAAGAAGCGCTTGGGCGGGTACAGGGCGATCGGGTCGACACCACCGGAGAGCGTGCGGCCGGAGGGTGGCATCGAGAGGTTGTAGGCGCGGGTCATGCGCGTGATCGAGTCGAGCAGGATGACGACGTCTTTGCCGCCTTCGACGAGGCGCTTGGCGCGCTCGAGGGCCATTTCGGCGACGTGGGCGTGGTCCTCGACGGGCTCGTCGAAGGTGGACGCAACCACCTCGCCGTCGACGGAGCGCTTCATATCGGTGACCTCCTCAGGCCGCTCACCGATAAGGAGGACCATGAGGTGGATGTCTTCGTAGTTCTGGCTGATGCCGTGGGCGATGTCTTTAATGATGAAAGTCTTGCCGGCCTTCGGCGGCGAGACGATCAGTCCGCGCTGACCGCGCCCGATGGGGGCGATGAGGTTGATGATGCGCTGGGACAGCTTGTCGGACGACGTCTCGAGGTCGATGAGCTCGTTGGGGAAGACGGCGGTCAACTGCTCGAAGTGCACCCGGCGTTTGGCCACCTCCGGCTCGAGGCCGTTGACGGCTTCGACGCGCAGGAGACTGTAGTACTTCTCGGAGTCCTTGGGCGCTCGCACGGTGCCGGTGACGTAGTCGCCGGTGCGCAGGCCGAAGCGCCGGACCTGCGATTGCGAGACGTAGACGTCGTTCACGCTCGCCAGGAAGTTCTCGCCCCGGAGGAAGCCGTAGCCACCCTCGTCGAGGATCTCGAGGACGCCGGCACGGAAGACCTGGCCCTCACGCTCTGCCTGGTCGGCGAGGATGTGATAGATGAAGTCCTTCTTGCGCCGTTTGTACTGGTCGAGCTGCAGACCTAATCGGTTTGCAATGTCTTCCAGATCGTCACGCGAAAGGCGTTCGAGGGTCGCAGCTTCAAAGCGGCTCTGATCTACAGTCGTCATAGGGTATTCCGTGTACTGGTCAAAGGGATAAGGGGAGACAGCATCTGCTGTCCGGGCTGATATGGCCCCGCGGGCCTAAAGAATAGCATTTCTTCCCATAAACGCAACGCTTCCTTGTCATGAGATTGCTGAAAAACATGAGCCGTTGTTTGAGGCTCCGAGTAATTGATTGTCAGGCTTCGCATATGTCTTTGTAGGGACGCGGGCTGGCGGGATGCCAGCCATGTGGCAGTTAACGCGGCGATGGCCTTACGTTCTGCCTGGTTACGGTCTCGCGATTTTGGTCTCCGAACCGGTGTCTTGATTCTCGGCATTCGGCCGGGTCGAGTTAATCCTGCGCTACCTCTGCTGTGTGGTTATCCGGCGGCCGCGGTAGCCTCGCGCGCCATGCCGGCCGGGATGCCCGAACGATGTGCTATCTCTCGGGCGGTACGAATGAGCTCGCGGAACAGCGGGTGAGGCCGGTCCGGACGGGAGCGAAATTCGGGGTGGAACTGCGTGCCCACCATGAACGGGTGATCGCGGATCTCGCAGACCTCGACTAGCGTGCCGTCAGGCGACATGCCGCTGGCGACAAGCCCGAATTCTGCGAGGGGCTCTCGATATCGATTGTTGAACTCGTAGCGGTGGCGGTGCCGCTCGCGAATCTGGTCTGTACCGTACGCCTGCTGAGCCCGGCTGCCTTCCACGAGATGGCAGGGGTAAGAGCCAAGGCGCATGGTGCCGCCCTTGTCTTCGATGGCTTCCTGCTCCGAAAGCAGGCTGATCACCGGATTCGGCGTCTCCGGGTCGAACTCGGTCGAGTTCACCGCATCGGTGCCCGAGCGCGCTGCGGGCGGCTTCGACGACCATCACCTGCATGCCCAGGCAAAGGCCCAGGTAAGGCACGTGGTTCTCGCGGGCCCATCGCGCCGCTTCGACCTTGCCTTCGACGCCGCGTTCGCCGAACCCACCGGGTACGACGACGGCATCGACACCGCGCAGCTTCGACGCGACGTTCTCGACGTTGACTTCTTCTGACTGCACCCAGAGCACTTCGATCTCGGTGTCAAAGGCGGCGCCGGCGTGGATCAGGGCTTCCTTGACCGACATATAGGCGTCGCGCAGCTCCACGTACTTGCCGACAACGGCGACCTTGAGGTGCTCGGTCGGGTGGATGATGTGCTCCACGAGGCGGCGCCAGTCGGCGAGATCGCGCTCGCCGGCCTGCATGCCCATGCGCTCGATTACGTAGTCGCCGAGGCCTGTGTCTTCGAGCAGGGCCGGTACTTCATAGATACTGCGCACCGTTGGCACGGGGATGACGGCTCGCCGCGTGACGTCGCAGAACAGGGCAATCTTGTCGCGCGTGTCGTCCGGTACGGGCTGGTCGCTGCGACAAAGGATGACGTCCGGCTGGATGCCCATGCGTCGCAGCTCCTGTACGGAGTGCTGCGTGGGCTTGGTCTTGAGCTCGCCCGTAGCGCCGATGAATGGCAAGTAAGTGACGTGGATCGAAAGCGTGTCCTGCGGGTCTTCTTCGCGCCGGATCTGGCGGATGGCTTCGAGGAACACCTGGCCCTCGATGTCGCCCACGGTACCGCCGACCTCGATGATCACGGCCTGAGCGCCTGTGATGCGGCCGATGCCACGAATGCGGGCCTTGATCTCCTGGGTCAGGTGGGGCACGGCCTGGATGGTGCCGCCGAGGAAGTCGCCGCGGCGCTCCTTCTGGATCACGGCGTTGTACACCTGGCCCATACTCAGGGAGCTGGCGCGCGTGAGGTCTTCATCTATAAAGCGCTCGTAGTGCCCGAGGTCGAGGTCCGTCTCGGCGCCGTCAGCGGTGACGAAGACTTCGCCGTGCTGATAGGGCGACATCGTGCCGGGGTCGACGTTAAGGTAAGGGTCGAGCTTCTGGATGGAGACGGTAACCCCGCGGCTCTTGAGGATTCTTCCAAGCGCCGCCGTTGCAATGCCTTTGCCAACGGAGCTAACCACTCCGCCGGTAACGAAGATGTATTTCGGCATGAGACCTTTGTTGGGGGAGCTGAGTGTGCGATCGCCTGTCCGCCACAGGCAGGCCCTACGCTTGAGGCCCACAACCATTCTAGCAGCCCGGGGCACCCTGTCAATCCACAAACTGTTCATGAGCATGGTCGGTATGACAGAAGCCAGCAGCGAACAAATGAGGCTGCGATGTCCCACGATCGGCGGTCGCTGTAGCGAAAGCCCCAGCTTTGCTACGATTTCACCGTGATGACTTTAGAAGACGACGAGGAACAATCGCAGGAAGAGCTCCCGGAGCGCGCCACGCCCCTGCTGGCGGTCGTGCGCATCATTTCCGTGCTCGGCATGGCGTTCGGCGTGTCGTTCGGGCTGTTCCTGGCCCTCGGCTTCTGGTGGATTCCCTCGCTGATCTCCTTCGCTTCCGCCGTCCCCTTCTTCTTTTTAATGCGATTCATGGAGAAGCGGGCCATGGAGCATCGCGGCTAGCCGGCAAACGTTGATGCGCCTCCTTCCCGCGCGGACCACCTTCCAATAACAACCCACCACCAATAACCAACCAGTAACAACCAACGACTGCCCGCAGGCACCCCGACGCGCTAAGCTTCGCGGCATGAGAGCAGAAATCGTCTCCATTGGTACTGAGATTCTTCTGGGCGAGATCGTGGACACGAACAGCGCGTACGTGGCCGCTCGCATGCCGGCCCTGGGCATCGATGTCTATTACAAGCACGTCGTCGGCGACAACCTGGGGCGGTTGGTGCAGGTCATGCGCACGGCCTGGGAGCGCTCCGACCTGATCGTCACGACGGGCGGCCTTGGCCCCACCGAGGACGACCTGACGCGCGAAGCGGTTGCTGAGCTCATGGGCGAGCAGACCGCCGTCGACCCGGAGCTCGAAGAGGCGCTGCGCGCTCGCTACCGCAACCGCAACGCCGTCATGCCGGAGCGCAACATCAAGCAGGCCTGGCTCATCCCCTCCGCGAAGGCGATCGCCAACCCGCGAGGCACGGCTCCCGGCTGGTGGGTCGAAAAGGACGGCAAGATCATCGTCTCCATGCCCGGGCCCCCGGCTGAGATGAACCGCATGTGGGACGAAGAGGTGGCACCGGAGCTGCTGAAGCGCAACCCCGGCATCGTGCTCGTCAAGCGCACGCTCAAGACGGCGGGCCTCGGCGAGAGCAACGTGGACGAGGTCCTCAGCCCGCTGCTCAAGACGACCAACCCGTCCGTCGGTATCTATGCTCGGGCCGATGGCGTCCACGTCCGATTAGCCGCGAAGGCGCCCTCGCCCGCCCAGGCCCAGTCCCTGATCGCGCCCATCGAATCGCAGATGCGGGAGCTGCTGGCACCGCACGTCTGGGGCGCCGACGACGACACGTTCGAGAGCGTCATCGGCGACATGCTCAAGGCGCGAGGCCTCACCCTGGCGGCGATGGAGTCCTGCACCGGCGGCCTGCTCTCCGACACGATTACAAACGTCCCCGGCTGCAGTGCCTACTTCCGGGGCGGCATCGTCTCCTACGCCACGGACGTGAAATCGATGATGGGCGTCGACCCCTCGATTATCGAAACCCACGGCGTCGTCAGTCAGGAGACGGCAAACGCGATGGCCCAGGCCGTGCGAAAGACGCTGGACGCCGACATCGGCGTCGGCATCACGGGCGTGGCGGGGCCGGACCCTCAAGATGGCGTGCCGGTGGGCCAGGTCTATATCGCCGTCGCCGCGGGCGATGGCGCACCAGAAGAGCTCTCCTTCCAGTACCCGCAATCGAGAGCAGCGATAAAGCGCCGCGCTGTTACCCAGGCGATCCTGCTGCTTTACCGGTCCCTGGTGGAGTGACCTCACCCCCAACCCTCTCCGTCACAGACCTGACGATGTAGCGCCCCAGCATGCTGGGGCGCTACCACATCTACGTGGCCTCTCCGTGAGGACTGAAGCGAATGTGCCAGAGGTTGGCACCAACCCCAGTTGCCACTAGGATTCACGTCGCAGCTTCCCCCTCTCCGAAGTCGGAGAGGGGGATTGAGGGGGTGAGGTTCTCATGGGTTACTCGGCTTTTCGGCCTACGGGGCTGACGTTCCACAATCCCGCCGCGTCCGTAAAGGGGTACACGCTGGTCACCCCGATGAACGGCCACTCGACCTATCTACTCGATATGTCGGGCCAGGTCGTGCACGAGTGGCGCTACCCGGCGTTTCGAGCCTTCTACGCGCGGCTGCTGCCTTCCGGCACGCTCGCGATGCTGGCGGTCGACAACTCGATTACGCCGCCGCAGGTGCCGGAGGGGCGCGTGCCGACGTGGACCGAGACGGTCCGGCGCATCGGCGGCAACGCGACGCACCTCGTCGAGCTGGACTGGGACTCCAACGTCGTCTGGCAGTACGAGAACCACGACATGCACCACGACTTCG
Organism: uncultured Chloroflexia bacterium; assembly: GCA_963731765.1. GTDB lineage: Bacteria > Chloroflexota > Dehalococcoidia > DSTF01 > WHTK01 > WHTK01. The sequence continues at coordinate 61,546 of CAVSWS010000036.1, read as the reverse complement.
TACGCCTGGCGAACGGCAACACGCTCGTGTCGGCCTTCATCGAGCTGCCGCCGGAAGTCGAGCGCTCGGTGCGCGGCGGTTTCCGGGAGCGCTTCATGCCCCCGATGATCTCCGATGACTTCGTGGAGGTCGACCGTGATGGCAAGGAGGTGCGCCGCGTCAACCTCTGGAAGCTGCTGGACCCGCGCCGCGATCCCATCTGCCCCCTGGACCGTCGACTCGAGTGGACCCACACGAACAGCCTCGACGTGACGCCGGACGGCTCCATCCTGTTCTCGACCCGCCTCACCAGCCGGGTCGGCCTCATCGACACCGATGGCAACCTGACCTGGAAGTTCGGATTCCCCGAAATCAGCCATCAGCACCACGCCTCCGTGCTGCCGAACGGCAACGTCCAGATCTTCGACAACGGCATGCACCGTCGAGGCAACCCGCGCTCCGCCATCGTCGAGGTCGACCCGAAGACCAGCAAGACGGTGTGGACGTACACCGCGAACCCGGAGATCCAGTTCCTCAGCGCCCACATCTCCGGCGCCGAACGCCTGACCGGCGGCAACGTCCTGATCTGCGAAGGTGCCCCGGGCCGTGTGTTCGAGATCACCTCGAAGGGCGAGGTGGTCTGGGAGTGGGTCAACCCGTTCGAGTTCCGTATGCCCAACGGCACGATCAACCCGAACCTGTTCCGGGCCCATCGCTACAGTGCCGACCACGCCGCCCTGCGCGACCGTGAGCTTGACCCTCGGGAGCACGCGAAGACCAACCGCATGTACGGCCTGTCCGACTAGCACCGCATGCCTTCGAAGCGCGACCCCATCGAAGCGGCGCTGACAGAGCTGAACGTCGCCGCCCATGTGCCGTCAGACGAAGCCTCAATGCTGGTGCGCGATGGTCTGAAGTCTCGCTTCCCGATGGTGGTCGCGATGGCCGCTCAGTACGCATCCGAGCTGGAGCTTCGAGAGCTGGAGAACGCGCTCGTGGCGGCTTACGAGCGCTTGTCCGAAGACCCCGAGTCGCTCGATCCGGTCTGTGCGGCCATGAAGGAGATCGTGGCGACGCTGTTCGGCTTCGGGACGCCGGCGCCGGAGGTGTACCTGCACGCGGCTCGTCATGTGCAGGTCGCCGGGTGGGACCAGCAGGACGTCGGCGCGCCCCTGCGAGGCCTCGGTGTGCAGGCGCTGGTGAAGATCGAGCACCCTTCGGCGCTGACGCTGGCGACGGACCTGCTGCAGGACGGTCTGCCGGTAGATCCGGATAAGGACTACGCCGGCTTCGCGCGTATCGGCGCGGCGAGGGCGCTGCGGGCGATGGGCACGGAGGCGAGCGCGCACGTTTTGCGTCTGAAGGCCCACACGGGCGACCCGAACGCCGAGGTCCTCGGCGAGTGCTTCGGTGCCATGCTCGAGTACAGTCCCGACTGGGTCGATGCCGTTGCCGCCTTCCTGGTCTCCGGCAACGATATGGCCGCCTCCATGGCCGCGCTGGCTATCGGTGAGGCACGACCGCGCGATGCGCTGGAGCACCTCAAGCAGGCCTGGCAGTCGCAGACGCAGCCGGACACGCGCGAGGCAATCCTCAACGCCGTCGCGTCGCTGCGTTCAGACGAGGCCGTTGCGTTCCTGGTCGAGCTCGTGGCGGGCGACAGCATGACGGCGATGCAAGCGATGTCGGCGCTCACCCTCTACGCCGCGAGCGAGCACGTGGTGTCGCAGGTGCAGAAGGCGGCTTACGCCAACAAGCGCCGCGAGGTGGGTGCGATGTTCGAGCGCCTGTTCCCCTTGTCCTCGTGACCTGGCCTAGGTGCGCGCTTCCATGGGTGGGCCAAGCAGCTCGACACCCAGACTGCCGGCGAACTCGGCGAGGCGCTGCATATTGGGGCCGCCGGGTTCCGCAAAGAGGGGTGCGGCGCCCTCTTGTAGCTGGGCGAAGCGAGGGTCGGGGTGGTTGAATCCCACGATGCGCGCCGTGTCGCTTTCGACGTAGAAGCTGTGCACAGCACTCGGTGGCGTGTAGACGAAGTCGCCGGTCTCCGCGAGGAACTCCTCACCTTCGACGACATAGCGAATGCTGCCTTCGACGATCAGCTCGAGGGAAGCCCACGGATGGCGGTGCAGGGGAGGGCTATCGCCGCGGGCCGCCGTGTAGTCCAGGAAGTCCGGGTGACCGTCGAAGCCCGCGAACATCATGCGCGTGTTGCTCTCGGGTGTGAGTGAAATCACCTTGGCCTCGGCCGCGCGTTGAACGTACGCTTTGGCGGGCAGTCCAGCGGCCGGGCCGGACTGAATGACCTGGGCATCCGAGACCATGTTTTCCTCCAAGGAATAAACTGAACCGTACAGTTCATGCAACATAGGGTGCACCAGGCAGCGCCGTCAAGGGGGTAAACATCGAATCGGACGGAAAGCGGGCGAACCGTAGAGAGCGCTATCTCCAGGCCGCACTGGAGCTGTTCGCGGAGCACGGATTCGTCGGCACTTCAATGGACATGATTGTTGGGCGGGCCGGTGGTTCGAAGGCCACGCTATACAAATACTTCGCTTCCAAAGATGCGCTGGTCGCGGGGCTCATGACTGGTGTCGCGGCCTCGATCACGAGCGTGCCGGAGCCCAACCTGGATGGGCTGCCGATTGATGAAGCTCTCACGCAGATCGGGCGGCGGTTCGCTGATGGAGTTGCCAGCCAGCGGGCGGTGGCGCTGTTGCGATTGTGCCTCGGTGAATATGGCCGGTTCCCGGGGCTTTCGCGGGTGGTCTGGGAGCACGGGCCGGCCGTGACCTACGCGAACTTCCAATCGTTTCTGGCAGAGCGAGAGCGGCGCGGCGAAGTCGTCATCGATGACCCGCAACTTGCCTCGGAGCAGTTCATCGCAGGCATCGTGGGGCACATCCAGCTCAAGGTAGCCATGGGCATCGTCGAAGCGCCGCCGGCGGAAGAGAACGAACGCCGTGTTGCCTCGGCAGTGAAGACGTTTCTTGCGCGGTACGGCGTGAACAGGGGCAAGAGCCTAACCTGACCTAAGAGACGGTTGCTTCAACCTTCGCGCCTTGTTGAACGCGCCACTATACTTTTCCTAATCATGACCACAGATTCAAAAGCCACTCGCGAAGAGATGCCGAAGGCCTACAACCCGGCTTCGGTGGAGGGCCCGACGTATCAGCGTTGGGAGCAGTCGGGCGCGTTCACGCCGTTCGAGCCGGGCTCGGCGCCGCCGGATCCCGATTCGGAACCCTACACGATCATCATGCCGCCGCCCAACCTGACGGGTGAGCTCCACCTGGGCCACGCCATGATGGACACGGTCGAGGACATCCTCGTCCGCTGGCGCCGCATGCAGGGCAAGACCACCCTCTGGCTTCCCGGCGTCGACCACGCGGCTATCGCGGTGCACACCCTGATCGAGCGCCAGCTGGCGGCCGAGGGGCTGAGTCGCAAAGACGTCGGCCGCGAAGGCTTTCTGGAGCGTACGTGGTCGTTCGTTAACCGCAACCGCCAGCGCATCTTCGCCCAGCACAAGCGTCTCGGTATCTCCGCCGATTGGAGCCGCGAGAAGTTCACCATGGACCCGGGGCCGGCGAAGGCGGTGCGCCGCATCTTCGTCGACCTCTACGACAAGGGCCTGATCTACCGTGGTAATCGCCTGATTAACTGGTGCCCTCACGACCAGAGCGCCCTCAGCGACCTCGAGGTCGACCATGAGGACGACGACTCTTTCCTCTGGCACGTGAAGTACCCCCTGTTCGGCCGCGATGACTTCATCACCATCGCCACGACGCGTCCCGAGACGATCCCGGCAGACTCTGCCATCGCCGTGCACCCGGACGACGAGCGCTACAAGGCGTTGTACGAGTCGGGCGCGATGGCGCAGCTGCCGATCATCGGGCGTGAGCTGCCGATCATCCCGGACGAAGCCATCGACCCGTCCTTCGGCTCCGGCGCCCTGAAAGTCACGCCCGGCCACGACCCGACGGACTTCGAGATCGGTGAGCGTCACAACCTCGAAACGATTAACTCGATGAACCCGGACGGCACTCTGAACGAGAATGCCGGTCCCTACGCGGGCATGGACCGCTTCGAGGCGCGCAAGAAGATCGTCGCGGACCTCAAGGCACAGGGGCTTCTCGAAAAAGAGGAGCCGTATCGACACTCCGTCGGTCATTGCTCACGCTGCGGCACCATCGTGGAGCCGCTGATGAGCGAGCAGTGGTTCGTGGCCATGACGAAGGTCTACGGCGAAGGCCGTAACGGTCCGCGCTCGATCGCTGGCGACGCGCTGCGAGCCGTGCGCGAAGGCTGGACCAACCCGGACGGCAAGACGACGCAGATCAAGATGGTGCCGGAGCGCCACACCAAGGTCTACGAGAACTGGCTGGAGAACATTCGCGACTGGTGCATCTCGCGCCAGCTCTGGTGGGGCCATCGCATCCCGGTGTGGTACTGCGATGCCTGTCACCAGATGACGGTGCAACTGGACGACCCGACCCGGTGCGCCCACTGCGGCTCCGCCGAGATCCATCAGGACGAGGACACGCTGGACACCTGGTTTTCCTCGGCGCTGTGGCCGATGTCGACCCTCGGCTGGCCCGACGACACCGAGGACCTGCGCTTCTTCTACCCCACGTCCGTGATGGAAACGGGCTACGACATCATCTTCCTCTGGGTCGCCCGCATGATCATGATGGGCATCTTCGCCCTGGACGACATCCCGTTCGAGTGGGTGTACTTCCACGGCACCGTGCGCGACGACCAGGGCCAGCGCATGAGCAAGTCCAAGGGCAACGGCGTCGACCCCGAGGTGCTTATCGACCGCTACGGCTCCGATGCTGTGCGCTTCAAGCTCGTCACCGCCGGCGGCACCGGCAACGACCAGCGCCTGGAAGAAGCCCGCATGGAGGCGGCGCGCAACTTCGCGAACAAGCTGTGGAACGCCTCGCGATTCGTCCTCTCGCAGCTCGAGCCGGACGAGCGAGTGTCTGCCCTCGACATCTCCCAGCGCCCAAACCTGCCGACCGAGGACCGCTGGATCCTCTCGAGGCTGAACAAGCTCGTCTCGAACGCCGATCGCCTCATGGAGCGCTTCGAGCTCGGCGAGGCCGGGCGCGAGATGGAGGAGTTCGTCTGGGACGAGTTCTGCGACTGGTACCTGGAAGTCGCCAAGATCCGCATGCGTGGCGGCGACGAGGCCTCACCCATGCCGGTGCTCGTCCATGTGCTCGACACCTGCTTGCGCCTGCTGCACCCATACATGCCGTACGTGACGGAAGAGATCTGGTCCGGCACGGGCGACGTGCGCTCCCACATCGCCCGTATGGACGCGCCCGGCATGATCATGACGGCGCCCTTCCCCGTCGCGAACGCATCGTGGCAGGACGATGAGGCCGAGCGCGAGATGGGTCTCGTGCTCGACATCGTGCGCGCCGTGCGCAACCTGCGCCGCGAGCGCAACATCGACGCCGGCCGCTGGCTAGAGGCCTACGTCGTCGCCGACACCTCCATGGCTCGTCACGCTCCTGCCATCGAAACGCTGGCCCGCGTCCGCCCCTTGCACCTCGTCTCGCAGCGCTTCGAAGCACCTAGCGACTCCGTCGCTTCGGCGATCCTGGCCGACGCGCAGGTCATCCTGCCCATGGCCGGCCTATTCGACGCCGGCGCCGAGCGCGCCAAGCTCGAGAAGGACCGCGAGCAGGCCCAGGGCGAAATCGGCCGCCTGGAGGCGCAGCTCAACAACGAGAAGTTCCTCAACGGCGCCCGGCCCGATGTGGTCCAGGGCGCCCGCGATCGCCTCGATGCCGCGAAGTCGCGCCTTGCGGGTGTGGAAGCCCGTCTAGCAGAGCTGGGGTAGCAAGATGACGAAAAAAGACATTCTCAAGGCACTGGAAGGTCTACCGGAAGACGCCAGCGTTGAGGACGCGATCGATCGGCTGGTCTATCTGTACAAGATCGAGCGAGGAATCCAAGATGCGGATGCCGGGCAGAAAATCTCGCAGGAGGAAGCAAAAGCCAGAATGGCTCAATGGCGTTCGTAACCTGGACGCATAACGCTCTTGATGATCTGGAAGCGGTCTATCTGTACATTGCTCGGAGTGCTCCAGGGGCAGCGGACGTTTGGATGGATCGAATCTTCGAAGCAACTGCAGGACTTGCTTCTTTTCCTCGCATGGGACGGCAGATTCCCGACCTGCCAAACTCTAACGTGCGAGAGCTTATCCTCGGCAGCTACCGAATTGCCTATCGCGTGACGGGCGATGAGGTCGAAGTACTCGCCGTGCATCACGGTGCAAGAGACTCCTCGTCCTTCGATCCTAGTTAGAAAGGGGTGGGCTCGACATGGATGACTTCGACCTGTACCGGCTGTTCAAGACACTGCACGTCATCTCCGTCCTCGTGCTCGCCGGCGCCGGCTTGATGGAGGGCGTCATCGGCCCTATCGTGGCGAACTCGAAGAGCGTGCAGGAGGTGCGTGCCTACGCAAAGCTGCTCTACATCTCCGAGAACTACCTCTCAATCCCGGCGGCGATTGCGATCGCTGCCTTCGGTTACCTCACGGCAGATCGAATTGGCTATGACCTGAACACAACCTGGCTTGCGCTGGGCCAGGGCCTCTTCTACGTCATCGTTGCCATCGGCCTGCTGGTGCTACGACCCGCTGCGATCGAGCTCTACCGGCTAACCCGCGAGGCGCCCGATGGCCCGGTGACCACGGAGATCGCAGCGCAGCTCAGGAAGCCACTACCTGCAGTAATGGGCAGTCTGACGGGCCTGCTGTTCGTGGCGATTATCTACCTGATGGTCTCGAAGCCGGCCTGGTAGAAAGTCAGCGCGGCAGAGGCAGTACCGACACTTCCGGCATCGGGTAGTCGCGGGTGTTTCGAGTCACGACGGTGGCGTCGTATGCGAGTGCAGTGGATGCAACGAGGACGTCTGTCGTCGAGAGTTGGATGCCTCGCCTTGCATAGAAATAGCGCCAGGCGCCAGCCTGCCTCGCGATGGAATCCGACGCCGGTAGATATTCCGCCGCCGCCAGCAGCCCCTCTGCCCTTGGCATCTGGCGATCGCCCAGCCCTGAGTAAGTTTCGGCAAGAACCACGGTACAAACGCAAATGCTCTCGTTCTTGTCCGAAAGCGTTTGAAGGAACTGCAGTGCCGCTGGCCTTTGGTTGAGAAGGTCGACTATCACATCGGTATCGAGCAGAAAGCGCGCCACGTATCCAGGCATGTCCTTGAGCTCGTGCGCCCGAGCCGTTCGTTGTCTGCCTGGCGCATATCGTGCACCCACTGCGAGGTGAGCTCCGGCGTCGCCCAGTGCGGGTAATCCTTGGGATCGAGGCCGGGGCCTTCGGCGAGCATTGCGATGGCGCGCTTCTGACGCTCGTTCAGTAGCTTGCGTCGCACGGCTTCCTCGATGAAGGCGCTGCGGTTGCGGGGACCGGCTATCTCGTCGATCTGCCGTACAAGTTCTTCGGGCAGGCTGATGTGTGTCCTCATTGGCACACAGATTATCACATGCCTGTGTGCCAAGAAGGGCGGCGTCCTCTCAGCATCGCCAGCCCGGTGCCGAGAATGCGACACTGGTGCCGTGTCGCGAATTGTCGTCGTTCTGCTAGTGCTATCGCTGCTGCTGGGCGTTGGCTGCTCCGGCGGTGGCGATAACGGGGAGCCTCCTGCATCGCCGCGCGCAACGTCGTTCTCGACGCCGCGGCCGGGCTCAACGGCGGCGCCAAACGCCACGGTGCCGCCCACTATCGCGATCGATTCGTTCAACCCGGAGCTCCAGCTCAAGGGCGTGTTCCGGCCGCCGCAGGAGATGGCCGCGCCGAACCCGGTTCAGCTGCCGGAACGGCCCAAGGCGCAGTTCGCCGCCTGGGATGGCGTGTCGGTGGTGATCTACGACACCCAGACCGGCGAAGCGCATAACTTCGGCCCGGGCAGCCTCGCCCAACCCGCCTTCGGCAAGAACTACATGGTCTACACGTCGGCCGACAACGAGGTGTTCACCGTGGACCTGCGCACCATGGAAAAGAAGCGCGTCGGCGCCGGCATCCTCGCCTACTTCATGGGTGACCGTGACATCGTGATCAATCCCGGCAACAACAACTTCTACGCCCTGGACGTCGAGACCGGTGAGCGTATCGACATGTCCAGTCTGAGCGATCCGTTACTCAAGAGCATGGTGTCGCAGCGCTGGGGCGGTGAGTACCTCGCGCAGTGGGTGGACGGGCGATACGCCATCCGCCTGGCGGAGAACCCGCAGGACGTGTGTGAGAACACGGGGCCGGAGCAGCGGGCCTGTCTGGCGGATGTCTCGTCCAAGTGGCTGGTGGAGGACGTTCGGGAACAGAAGGTGCTCATGGCCTTCGAGGCCAATCTGGTGGAGCCGGCGGGCCCTGGCGAGGTCGTCATCGCGACGACGCCCGTGTGCTACGAGGCGAGTTGGATCACCGATTGCTATGACGTGTTGTCGAAGCTGGAAGCCCAGAGCCCGGGCGCCGGTGCCCAGAGCGGCGTCGAAGGTACGACGAACATCTTCATCGTCAATCTGACAACGGGGGAAGCGACGTTCGTGGCCACCGCGACGTACAACGCCTCGACGGGGTTGTGGCCGATGAACTGGCCTCTCGTAGCGAATGAGAACTACGTCGCCTGGACGGAGTCCTACTGCGGCAACCCGGCCGGCATGACCCGCATCTACGATCGAAAGACCGGCACGATTACTGAGCTGAACCAGGGCAACTGGCTGGCGCTTGCCGCCGGACGTCTCGAGCTCGGCGGCAAGGGCTCCGCGTCGATCATCGACCCGTCGACCTTGCAGTACCTCTCGGTGTTGCCGGACCTCTCCGGCATCAACTGGTCGGACGATCTACGCTACGCCGCCGTCGGTCAGGGCCTGGGCCGCGGTGCCGTGTGTGATTAGAGGTCCGCAGCGGTCATAGGTTGCGGTCCCTACGGGGGTTGGGACTAGGATGGAAGGGCTGGGAATCGCCTCCCTGGCGGGTTCTGAGGCGGGCGGAATCGCCCCGGTCGATATGGCTAACCGTGTTGACTATGGGATTCCGAATCTGTTTGACCCAAGTAGGGGCCGATGCTAGCATTCGACCTGCCTTGTGATATTTGGCACCAGATTCTCTAGCACTATCTGGTCTTCGAGAGCAGCGTTAGACAGGAACTAGGGCGGAATGCAGGCTCTCTTCGACAACTATCTTGCTGTCCTGCTGGCAGGCGTCATCGGATGCGTGCTGGTGTTGACCGCTGTACTGGGCACTCGCCTCCTGGCCCCCTTCGCGGCGTCGCGCGGCAAGGCCACCAGCTATGAGTGCGGTATGTTGCCGATCGGCCGCGTTCGTACCCAGATTCACGTTCGCTACTACGTGTATGCCATCCTGTTCCTGATCTTCGATGTTGAGGCGGTATTCCTGTTCCCGTGGGCCGTTTCGCTCGTGGATCTCGGCGAAGTCGCCTTGTACTCGATGATCCTGTTTATCTTGATTCTGGGCGCCGGCCTTGGCTACGCCTGGAAGAAGGGTGTTTTGGAATGGAAGTAGAGAGAAACAGCGGCGCTGGCGAGAACGCGCCGGACACTCAGCCCCCCACGCCGGATGCGGCGCCGGCCGTAACGCCGGAAGCTGCTGCGGCTTCTGAAGCAGCGGACGTGCCGCGTTCCCCGGAGCCTGTAGTCACGCCACCCCAGGCGCGCGAAGGCGCCCCGGCACGACCGCCCCGCGACGCGTCTGGCGTCCCCGGCCGCGTGCCCGACCCGGCAGCCGTAACGGTGGCCGACGAGATCCCGGTGATGTCGCGACCCATGTCGCTTGGTGTGCAGCTGGAGATGGCGCGACTCACGCCGGTGGAGCTGGAGCACCCGAAGGCCCTCTATCGCTCGGTGTTGCCCGGCATCATGCAGGTGCCCGCCGACTACATCATCGCCGCAGCACGGAAGTCGTCGCTGTGGCCCATGACATTCGGTCTCGCCTGCTGCGCCATCGAGATGATTGCGACCTTCATGCCGCACCACGACCTCGACCGCTTCGGCATCGTGCCGTGGCCGTCACCGCGCCAGTCGGACGTGATGATCGTGGCCGGTACCGTGACCAAGAAGATGGCGCCCGCGGTGAAGCTCCTGTACGAGCAGATGCCGAACCCGAAGTGGGTGATCTCGATGGGCGCCTGCGCAACCAACGGTGGTCCCTACACGCGATACGACCGAGTGCTGCAGGGTGTGGACAAGATCATTCCGGTGGACGTTTACGTGCCCGGTTGTCCGCCCCGCCCCGAGGCGCTGATCGACGGGTTCATCGCATTGCAGAACAAAATCATGGAAGAACGCGGCAGAGTCGGATGAGTCCAGAAGACCGCAAGGAAGAAGCAGCGCCAGCCGGACCGCCCGCGCCCCCTCCGGGCTCGATAGCGGACCTGTTCAAGGCCGCCTTGCCCGGCATCGAGATGCAGGCGATCCAGGGAGCGCATGACGTTCTGCTGGTTGTCGCTCGTGAGGATGCTCACAAAGTGCTCGAGGTCGCGAAGACGGACGAGACGCTGGCGATGGACTTCCTGCGCGATCTGTGTGGCGTCGACTACGAAGCCGATGGGTTTGAGGTTGTCTACCAGCTGTACTCCTACAGCCTGCATCACGGCCTGACCGTGAAAGTACGAGTGCCCAGGGATGACACACGGGTGCAGAGCGTGAGCGACATCTGGCGTGGCGCCGACTGGCATGAGCGCGAGTGTCGCGACATGTTCGGCATCGTGTTCGAAGGTCACCCGAACCTGGTGCCCTTGCTCTTGCCGGATGACATGCTGGACCACTTCCCGCTGCGTAAGGACGTCCCGTTGCAACCTCTGGAGGAGTGGCAGGGCGAGCAGTTGGGCGACAACATGGCTCAGGCCGGTCACATTCCGCCGGGCTCCGGTTTCGAAGTCGAAGCCGCGAAGGAGGGCGAGTAATGGCCCGTGAAGCCAGCGAGATAAGAACTGAGGGCGTCGAGTTCGAGCGCGAGTTCGAGACGATGGACCTCACGATCAACATCGGACCGCAGCACCCGGCGACGCACGGTGTGTTTCGCATGGTCCTGGAGATTGACGGTGAGCTCGTCAATGACGTGACGTCGCACATCGGCTACATGCACCGTGGCGGCGAAAAGCTGTCCGAGAACATGGACTATCGCCAGGCCATCGGCTACCAGGACCGCACGGAGTATCTCTCGCAGTTCAATGCAGAGCTGTGCTACGTCCAGGCAGTAGAAAAGCTCGCCAACCTGGTGCCGCCGGAGCGCGCGCAGTACGTGCGCATCATCCTCGCGGAGCTAAACCGCATCTCAAGCCATTTCATGTTCCTGGGCGCCTTTGGCACAGACCTCGGTGTCTTCGGCACATCGTTCACCTATGCATTCCGTGAGCGCGAGCACCTCCTCGACCTTTTCGAGGAGATCACGGGCGACCGCCTGATGTATGCCTACTTCCGGCCGGGCGGTCTTGCCTGGGACGTTCCGCTCAACTTCAAGGAGCGCGTTCGCTGGGTGTGTGAGCAGGCTCTCATCGGCGCCGACGACATGGACCGGCTGCTGACAGAAAATGAGATTTTCGTCGCGCGAACGCGTGGCGTCGGCACGCTGACCAAGGAAGAAGCAATCGACTTCGGCGTGACGGGGCCAATGCTGCGTGCGTCAGGCATGAAGTGGGACCTCCGTAAGGATGACCCGTACTCGATTTACGACCGCTTCGACTTCGATATCCCGGTGGGTGAAAACGGAGACTGCTTCGATCGATACCTCGTGCGTCTGCAGGAGGTACGCGAGTCCGTGAAGATCGTCCTCCAGGCGCTGGACCAGCTTCCGGAGGGGCCAATCCTGCCGGAACGCATGCCACGTCTGCTGCGGCCAGCGGCCGGCGAAATCTACATGCGCTGCGAGGACCCTCGCGGTGAGTACGGTGTCTACATCGTCTCCAAGGGCCAGACGCAGCCGTATCGAGTGCGGATTCGGTCGGCGTCGTTCTGCAACCTGACGTCTCTGAAGCACATGACCGTTGGAAGCTATGTGGCGGACTCCGTGACGATCCTGGGATCGACGGACATCGTCTTGTGTTCGGTGGACAGGTGAGTTTTCGAATGGTGAGTGGTCGATACATGGCAGGAGGGCTCTAAGGCATGGGCTTTTTGCTCGACTGGGGCATCTTCGGCGTCAACATGAACGTCTGGGTGGACGCGGCAATCCGCCTCGTCCTCGTCGTGACGATCATGACCGTCACCGTCATGGGCTTGATCTACATCGAGCGAAAGTTCGTCGGCCGTATCCAGATGCGCCTTGGCCCTATGCGTACCGGTCCTTACGGCACGCTGCAGTCGATCGCCGACGCGATCAAGCTGCTGACCAAGGAAGACCTGCGCCCTTCGACGGCCGACTTCTGGCTGTTCGAGCTGGCGCCGTACGTCACGTTCGTGCCGGTGTTCATGACCCTGATGGCGCTGCCGTTCATGGAGGGCTGGTTCGTCCGTAACCTGCAGCTCGGTCTCTTCTACATCGTGGCCGTCTCGGGTGTCACCGTGATCGGCTACCTGATGGCCGGATGGGCGTCTGACAACAAGTACGCGCTGCTCGGCGCCGTGCGTTCCGCGGCCCAGCTCATTAGCTACGAAATCCCGATGATCCTCGCCGTCCTCGCGGCGTCGATGGTCGCGGGTTCGCTGAACCTGAACGACATCACCCTGCAGCAGGACGTTATTCCGAACATCGTCCTCCAGCCCCTGCCGTTCGTGATTCTCCTCACGGCGGTACTGGCTGAGCTCTCGCGCCGCCCGTTCGACATTCCGATCGGTGAATCGGAACTCGTCGGTGGCCCCTGGGTCGAGTACTCAGGTATTCGCTGGAGCATCATCTTCGCCCTGACCGAGTACGCGAACCTCTGGGGCTTCTCCATCCTCGCTTCGCTGGTGTTCCTCGGTGGCTGGGAGTGGCCGTTCGGTACGGCGCACTTCTGGGGCGACTACGACTTCATCTACCAGTTGTTGCTCATCGGCACCAAGTCGTTCCTCGTCATCCTGACGGTGATGTGGATCAGCGCGACCTTCCCTCGACTGCGAATTGACCAGCTCATGGCATTCTGCTGGAAAATCCTTCTGCCGTTCGGCTTTATCCAAGTGCTGATTAACGGTATTGTCCTGACGTACGACCCGCCCGAGGTCCTGCGAGACGTTCTTCTGTTCGCGACTTCAGGCGCCCTACTCGTAGCGATGAGCTACGTAATCTACGCAGCGACGAGGCAGCCTTTGCGCACAAAGCGTGTCGCACCCGGCCTCGCCGCGAGGAGTGTTCAATGATCGGTGTACTGAGGTCCCTCGGAGTCACGATGGGAACGATGTTTCGCAAGCCGGTTACTATCCAGTACCCCACCGAGCACCGCAAGGTTCCCGAGCGTGACCGCGCCTTCCCGATTCTTCTCTGGGACTTCGACCACGATGAGTCCTTCTGCACCGGCTGCCACGCCTGCGAGCGTGCCTGCCCGGTGGAGTGCATGACCGTGACGATGAAGGACAACCCGAAGTTCGCGGAGGGTACCAGCAAGCGCCGCAAGATCCTCGATGAGTTCTTCATCGACTACGGTCGCTGCATGCGCTGCAACATCTGCGTTGAGGTGTGCAACTTCGACGCTATCGCAATGAACAACACCTGGTCGGGGCATGAGCTCTCCAGTGTTGACCGGCAGGACCTCGTGATGGACCGAGACCAGCTGCTTGCTCTTTCCAAGAACATGCAGATCCGGCCTTGGACTCCTGAGTGAGTAACACGCCGGCAAGCTCGAAGCGCCTCGGACGAGGCGAGGTTGCGGCTGCGTTTCGCGCAGGTGCGGTACTGAAGGGAGAGGACATCGTTTGACGGTCGCTGAAGTCGTCTTCTATGTTCTCGCAATTATTTCGATCGCTGCGGCGGTCGGCGTAGTCACCGTACCCAACGTGGTACATGCAGCGCTTTTCCTTATTCTGTCGCTGCTCGGTGTCGCCGGCTTCTACATCCTGCTATCGAGCGAGTTCCTGGCCCTGGTGCAGATCCTCATCTACGCCGGTACGGTCTCCATCCTCATGCTGTTGGCCCTGATGTTGACTCGTGGCGCCCAGCAGAACCTGCCGAGTGTGCCTTCCGGCGGTCAGTGGCCCATTGGCCTGGCGACAGCTATCGTTCTGGGCGGTGCCATCCTGACGGCGGCGCTCGACTCCGAATGGCCGCGCGATACGGGTCACGTCACGATCGTGAGCCTGCAGACGCTGGCCGGCGCCCTGTTCCGCGATTGGCTGATGCCGTTCGAGATTGTTTCCGTGGTCCTGCTTGTCGCCCTCATCGGCGCCGTGGTGCTGGCCCATGAAGATGAGGGAGGCGCTTAGTGGATACTGTCGCCGAACAGATTCCGCTAGAGAGCTTTCTGGCTGTCTCCGGCATCCTGTTCTCGCTGGGTGTTTACGGAGTGCTTTCGCGCCGCAACGCTGTTCACATCCTCATGTCAGTCGAGCTCATGCTCAACGCAGTCGCGGTGAACTTTGTCGCCTTCTCTGCTTACACGGACGCGGAGCTGTTCCGCGGCCTGATCTTCGCTATTTTCGTCATCATCATCGCCGCTGCTGAAGTGGGTCTTGCGCTGGGTATCATCCTGCGCGTGTTCCGCTACCGGGCGACGGCTAACGTGGACGAGGTCAGTCAACTCAAATGGTAGATATGGAACATGCCTGGCTGCTGCCGGCCCTCCCGGCTCTGGCGTTCGTCATCCTGGCGTTCTTCCACGGCTACTTGCCGCGACGTGGCGATTGGGTCGCCATCGCTGCCGCCATTGGCAGCTTCGTTCTCTTCCTCTTCATCGCTGTAGACCTGTTCGACCAGCTGCCCGTGGTCGGCGATCACCTCGTCAACAACGAGTCCGGCTTCGACTGGGTGAAGGTCGAGAATATCGACTTCCTCCTCCGCATCGGCTTCCACGTCGACCAGTTGACGATCGTGATGCTTGCGGCGGTGACCTTCGTGGGCATGCTGGTGCAGATCTACTCCACCGGCTACATGAAGGGTGAGCCCCGCTACGGCTGGTACTACGCGGTAATCTCGCTGTTCATCGCGGCAATGATGACGCTGGTGCTCGCCGATAACTTCCTGCTGCTCTATGTCTGCTGGGAGGGTGTGGGCATCTGCTCCTACCTGCTCATCGGCTTCTATCACGAGCGCCGGTCCGCGGCGGAAGCAGCCAAGAAAGCCTTCATCACTACCCGTATTGGTGACGTCTTCCTGCTCATCGGCATCATCCTGCTGTGGCGCGAAGCACACACCTTCGACATGAGTGACATCTTCCACATGGCAGAGGAGGGTGGCTTCGACAAGTGGTACCTGACGATGTCGACGCTCTTCCTCTTCGGCGGTGCGGCCGGCAAGAGCGCGCAGTTCCCGTTCCACGTCTGGTTGCCCGACGCCATGGAAGGCCCGACGCCCGTCTCCGCCCTCATTCACGCTGCGACGATGGTCGTGGCCGGCGTCTACCTGGTGGCCCGCGCGATGCCCCTGTTCGAGGCCTCCTACGGGGTGGCGCTGGACGTGGTGCTCATCGTCGGCCTGATTACGACCTTCCTCAGCGTGTTCATGGGCCTGGTGATGTCCGACATCAAGCGTGTCGTGGCGTACTCCACCCTCAACTCGCTGGGCCTGATGATGATCGCCCTCGGCTTCGGCGAGGCGGGCATCGGCGCGGCCATGATCTATCTATTCGCGCACGCCTTCTTCAAAGCCTTGCTCTTCCTTGGATGTGGTTCCGTGATCCACGCGACGGAGAAGCAGGAGGTCGAGTACCTCGGCGGCCTCTCGAAGAAGATGCCGTGGACCAACATCACCTTCCTTATCGGCGCTATGGCGATGGCCGGTCTCGTACCGCTGTCGGGCTTCTTCGCCAAGGACGAGATCCTCGTCAAGGCAGCCGACTACAACTACATCCCGTTCATCCTCGTGCTCATCACGCTGCCGATTACGGCGGCCTACATGCTGCGCGTCTACCTGCTGACCTTCCAGGGTCCGGCGCTGGACCACCACGTCCACGACCACGCGCATGAGATGCCGTTCAACATGACCGGCCCGCTGATGCTTCTCGCCGGTCTGACGCTGGTCGCAGGATTCGTGGTGTTCAAGCCGGTGGGCGACCTGTTCGGCTGGGGCCAGGGCTTCCTCGAGACTGTCGAGAACGTGCTCGTGGCCGACCCCGAAGCCTTCTCCTTCGACTGGCCCATCGCCATCATTTCGTCGGCGCTGGTCCTCGCGGGTCTCGCCGTCGCAGCGAGGGCGTGGACGGGCGACAGGGCGCTATCGAAGGCGGCCGGCGCGAAGTTCCCGCTGCTCTACAACGTATTCCGCAACAAGTTCTACATCGATGACGCCTACCAGTGGACGATCAACATCGTTGTCCTGGGGTTGGCGAAGTCGGTGGCATTCTTCGACCGCGCGGTGGTCAACGACACCGGGATCGATGGTCCCGGGCACGTGGCCGGCGCGACCGGTTGGGTTCTCAAGTTGGCTCAGACAGGTAAGGTGCCGAACTACGCGCTCGCCATGGCGCTGGGCGTCGTAGTCCTTGCCGTCGTCGGGTTCTCGGTGAAGGGGTAACGTGGAGCAGGGACACGCATTATTAGCGCTCATCGCCATCCCGCTGCTCACCGCCGCGGGCATGATTCTCGTGCCGTCCGACAAGAAGGACCTCCTGCGCTACTTCGCTGTGGCCAGCAGCGCGGTGATGTTCGCCCTCGCCCTTTACGTCTTCTTCGATTACAAGGCGTCAGACACGCAGCAGTTCACCATGACGCTGCGCTACGACTGGCTGTCGAACGTCGGCATCCTGGGCGACAACGGCATCACGCTCTATCTCGGCGTCGATGGCATCGCGGCGGTCATGATCCTGCTGAACGGTGTCGTGACTTTCGCGGGCTCCCTGATCTCCTGGAAGATCGAGTACCGCAACAAAGACTTCTTCGTTCTCTACTTCATCCTGGTCACAGGCGTTAACGGCACATTCGCCTCGCTTGACCTCTTCTTTTTCTTCTTCTTCTACGAGATCGCGGTGCTGCCGATGTACCTGCTGATCGCGGTCTGGGGCTCCAGCACCAAGTTCCCTTCCTTCACCCGAACGAAGGAGTACTCGGCGATGAAGCTGATGCTGGTGCTGGTCGGCGCATCCGTGCTGCTGTTCCTCGCCATCTTCGCCACCTTCATCGAGGCGGACCTCGGCACCTTCAGCCTGCCGGCCCTCTACGAGCACTCGCGCAATGGCGGCTTCGACCCGAACTTCCAGAAGTGGGTGTTCCCGCTGTTCGCGATTGGCGCCGGCTGTCTTGCCGGTCTCTGGCCCTTCCACACATGGTCGCCTGACGGCCACGTGTCGGCTCCTACCGCCGTCTCCATGCTTCACGCCGGCGTGCTGATGAAGCTGGGCGCTTTCGGTATCCTCCGACTCGGCATCGAGCTCTACCCCGATGGCGCGCACTTCTGGATGCCTGCCCTCATCGTCCTCGGTACGGTGAACGTGCTCTACGGCGCGATCTCGGCCATGGGCCAGACGGACTTCAAGTACGTCATCGGCTACTCGTCCGTCAGTCACATGGGTTACGTGGTCATGGGTCTCGCGACCCTGGACCCGGTCGGCATCAACGGTGCCGCCCTGCAGATGTTCTCCCACGGCGTCATGACCGCCCTCATGTTCTCCATGGTCGGCGCCGTGTACGACCAGGCACACACGCGCGAAATCGCAGCCTTCGGCGGTCTGGCCAGCAAGATGCCAAGATTCGCCATCTTCTTCCTGATCGCCGGTGTGACGTCGGTCGGCTTACCGGGCTTCTCCGGGTTTATTGCGGAGTTCAACATCTTCGTCGGCATCTTCAGCCAGTACCCGCTGCTGGGTGGCCTGGCCGTCCTCGGCGCGGGCATCACCGCCGTGTACATCTTCCGGCTGCTCGCGCTTGCCTTCTTCGGCCAGTTCGACGAAGAGCGCTGGGGTGGTCTCAAGGAGATCACGAAGTTCGAGTTCGCCGGCGCATCGCTGCTGGTCATCTTCATCTTGTTCATGGGACTGTGGCCGGCCTCGTTCGTCGACCGCATCGCACCGACCGTGACGAATTACCTTCTGAGGGTCGGATAAAGTGGGGCGCATTTTGAGCAGGGGCTACGCAGCGTCGCGGTGTGAGCGCCGGGGCACGGGAATCTAATGAGAGACGTCGTCAACCTCGAT
Source organism: uncultured Chloroflexia bacterium (assembly GCA_963731765.1). Classification (GTDB taxonomy): domain Bacteria; phylum Chloroflexota; class Dehalococcoidia; order DSTF01; family WHTK01; genus WHTK01. The sequence continues at coordinate 43,324 of CAVSWS010000036.1, read as the reverse complement.
TACTCGCTGCTGATTCCGGAGTACTTCCTCGGGATCGTGGCGATCCTGATCATTGCTCTGGACCTGATGGCGCCGAAAATGCGCAAGGAGATGCTGCCGGTGCTCGCGGGCCTCGGCCTGATCTGCGCCTTCGTCATCTCTCTTGCCTACGTGGACACGACCAACAACTTCGCTGGCCTGTTCTATGTCGATGACTTCACGACGTTTTTCCGATGCTTCTTCATCGCCGTGACCTTCGCCATCGTGGTGCTCTCGTACCACTACGTGCAGAAGTCGCTGCAGCATCCGGCTGAGTACTATGCGCTGCTCCTCATCTCGACAATCGGCGCCATCATCATGGCGGGCGCCCAGGAGCTCCTGACCGCCTACATCGGCCTCGAGATCCTCAGCTTCAGCCTCTACATCCTGGTCTCCTACCAGCACAACAACCAGTCGGTTGAGGCCGGCATGAAGTACATCCTGCTGGGCGCCTTCGCTTCGGCGTTGCTGCTCTACGGCATCAGCTTCATCTACGGCACCTCCGGCAGCACCAGCTACGCGGAGATCTCGGCAGGCTTCGCCAATGGCACCTCGGGCTTCACGTTCGGCACGTTGCTGGGCCTCACCCTCATCGTGGCGGGCATCGGCTTCAAGGTGTCGGCTGTTCCCTTCCACATGTGGACGCCGGACGCCTACCAGGGCGCACCGTTACCGATTACGGCCTACCTCTCGGCGACGTCGAAGGCGGCCGGCTTCGCGCTGCTCCTGCGTCTCTTTAGCACGGCCCTCATGCCGGTGATCGACGACTGGCGGTTCATGATTGCGGCGCTCTCGGCCACGACGATGATCGTCGGAAACCTGGTCGCCCTGCAGCAGCACAACATCAAGCGACTGCTCGCGTACTCCAGCATCGGCCAGGTCGGTTACATGCTCATGGCCATCGTGGCCCTGACACCCGACGTCACTTCGGCGCTGCTGCTGCACATGCTCGGCTACGTCATCACGAACCTCGCCGGCTTCACGGCAATCATCGCCTACCACAACGAGACGGGCGCCGAGGAGATTGAAGACTTCCGGGGCATGGCCGAGCGCGCGCCGCTCATGTCCGCCGTGCTGGCGACCGCCCTCTTCTCGCTCGCGGGTATGCCGCTGTTCGCCGGCTTCCTGACGAAGTTCATCTTCTTCCAGTCCGTTGCCCAGGCCGACTTCTACTGGCTGGCCGGCATTGCGGTCGTCGCGAGCTTTACGTCCCTCTACTACTACCTTCAGGTCATGCGGGTCATGTACGTGGGACAGCCGGACGACTACACGCGCTTCCGCATCCCGATGATGATGCAGGTAGCGGCGGTCATCCTCACGGTCGGCGTGTTCTTCGTCGGTCTCTACCCGGCGCCCCTGTTCAACCTGACGGACTCGGTGTCTGCGGTCCTCTTCTAACCGCAGCTCTCGCATCAAGCATTCAAAGCCCGAGGTCATAACGTCCTCGGGCTTTTGTCGTCCGAGCGTTGTGCGGCCTCCCGGCAATTATTAGGGACTTTGGGCACATCAGGTGCGGCCGGACGATGCGTGTGGTTTACCCGGACGATCCGGCGTAGGCGCGAAACCACCTCATTCGCTCCGGCACGTAGGGGCGCATCGCGATGCGCCCGGCAGCACCTCGAGGCGCAGAAGGGCAGGACGGGTCAGATCACCTGGCCTCGAGACGTCGGGCGCAACCGAAGGCCCGTTCTCTCTAATGTCGTAGTGGCCCGCATGCCGGGGCACGACACCGAAGAGCCGTTCTTCGGTGTGGCCAGCCCGAATCGCAGATCGATTCGCAACTCGCACTAAAAAGGCTTGACGGCCCACCCCTGGATGCTGTATTTAACTAATAGGTTATTTAACTAGACGGTGAAGTGATGCCAGTAGACCAGCTCAGTGCCACCTTCTCTGCTCTCGCCGACCCGACGCGGCGAGCCATCCTGACGCGCCTCGCTGAGGGCGAGGCATCCGTACAGGAGCTCTCACGGCCCTTCGAAATGAGCCTGCCCGCGGTGTCCAAGCACCTGAAAGTGCTGCAACGCGCTGGCCTGATCGAGCAGGGTAGAAGGGCGCAGTGGCGGCCTTGCCGTATCAAGGCCGCGCCGCTGAAGGACGCTGCCGACTGGGTCGAGCAGTACCGGTCGCTCTGGGAGGAGCGCTTCGAGCGGCTCGATGCGTACCTGGAAGAGATGAAACGCCAGGCGGCCGAAGCGGCAGCAAACGCCGGTGAGGGCGAAGGCGCGGAGGAATGACGCGTGAAGCGCAGATCCATATGCGGGCTGCGAGTGATGAGGCCGTCGATGGCGGCAGCGAAAGAGGCTTGAAGATGATTCGACCGGCAGGCAACAAGCTCGAGGTCACGACGCCGTCCGATGTGGAGATCGTGATGACGCGCCAGTTCGACGCGCCCCGTCAGCTGGTGTTCGAGGCGCACACAAAGCCGGAGCACATGGTGCGCTGGTTCGGCCTGCGGGGTGAGTCGATGCCGGTGTGCGAGATCGACCTGCGAGTCGGCGGCAAGTGGCGCTACGTGCTGTCAGCGCCCGGCGGCATGCAGATGGGCATGAACGGTGAGTTCCAGGAGATCGTGCCGCCGGAACGCATCGTCACGACGGAGAACTTCGAGGGGGAGTTCTTCGAAATGATGGGCAGCGGCACGGTCAACACGATGGTGCTGGAAGAGCACGACGGCAAGACGACCATGACGATCACGGTCCTGTACAAGTCGCGAGAGGCACGGGATGCCGTGCTGCAGACGCCGATGGAGCAGGGCGCAGGCGAGGCCTTCGACCGGCTGGAAGAGCTGCTGGCAGAGCTGGCCTGAGGGTCACGTCGCCGAACACGCATTCGAATACCCACAAAGCAAGGAAGGAACAATCACAATGTCCAAAGTCACAACGTTTCTCTGGTACGACCATCAGGCGGAGGAAGCGGCGAAGCTCTACACGTCGCTGGTCCCCAACTCCCGCATCACCGACGTGACGAAGCACGAGAACGCCGACCCTAGCGGCGCCACGGTCACCCTCGTGACGTTTGAGCTGGACGGCCAGCAGTTCATCGGTATGAATGCGGGCCCCGAGTTCAAGTTCAACGAATCGGTCTCCATCATGGTCGCCTGTGAGGACCAGGCAGAAGTCGACCGCCTGTGGAACGCCCTGACGGCGAACGGTGGCGAGGAGAGCATGTGCGGCTGGCTCAAGGACCCTTACGGCCTCTCCTGGCAGATCGTGCCGAAGCGGCTCAACGAGCTCCTGGCCGACCCCGACTCGGAGAAGGCCGGTCGTGCCCTGCAGGCGATGCTCCAGATGCGCAAGCTCGACGTGAAAGCACTGGAGTCGGCTGCTGCCGGCGCGGCGTAAGCCAGAGGAAAGGAACACGGCCATGTCACTCGCCCGAGTCCAATTCTTCTCGATCTCGCTCGACGGTTTCGGCACCGGCGAGGGGCTGAGCCTCGATGCGCCGTTCGGCCACGCTGGGGAACGCCTGCACGAGTGGATGTTCGTCACCCGGTGGTGGCACGAGATGGTCGGCGAGCCCGGCGGTACCAGCGGCATCGACGACGCGTTTGTGCGGCAGCACGACGGTCCCGGGATCGGCGCCGAGATCATGGGCGCCGGTAAGTTCGGCTATCCGGGATGGCACGAGGACCCGGCGTGGAAGGGCTGGTGGGGACCCAACCCGCCGTTTCACACACCAGTCTTCGTCCTCACCCATCACACGCGCCCACCCATCGAGATGGAGGGCGGCACGACGTTCCACTTCCTCGACGCTTCGCCTGCCGAGGCGCTCGAGGCCGCCCGCGAGGCTGCGGGCGGCAAAGACGTGCGCATCGGCGGGGGCGTCAGCATGCTCCGCGACTTCCTGGCTGCCGGGCTCATCGACCACATGCACGTCGTGGTGGTGCCGATCCTGCTCGGTCGCGGCGTACGCCTCTGGGACGGACTCGAAGGCCTCGAAAAGGACTACGAGACCGAGGCCATTGCCTCGCCGAGCGGCGTCACGCATGTGATGTTCAGCCGTGCGGGTCTCTAAGGTTCCGCGGTCAAAGGACTTGGTGCGATACGAGGTGAGGCGATGAAGCTGGTAGTGACGACGTTCCTCTCCCTGGACGGGGTGATGCAGGCGCCGGGCGGCCCGGATGAGGACCGCAGCGGCGGTTTTGAGCATGGTGGCTGGGTCGTGCCTTTCGTAGACGATGACATGATGCGATACGTCGCGGAGTGGATTGAGGTGGCGGACGCCTTCCTGCTGGGCCGACGCACCTACGAGCTGTTCGCGCAGCACTGGCCACGCGTCGAGGACGCGGACGACCTCGTGGCTCGGAAATTGAACGGCCAGCCGAAATACGTGGCCTCGAAGACGCTCAGCAGCGTCGACTGGCGGGGTTCGACACTGATCCAGGGCGACGTAGTCGCTGAGATCGCGAAGCTGAAGCAACTGCCGGGCCGCGAGTTGCAGGTACACGGCAGCGGCAACCTGGCGCAGACCCTCATAGCCCACGACCTGGTCGACGAATACCGGCTCTGGTTCTATCCCGTGATGCTGGGCAGTGGCCGGCGACTGTTCCCGGAGGGTGGAGTCCCGAAGTCGCTCAAGTTGACGGGCACTCGGACCACCAGCACCGGCGTGGTAATCCACATCTGCGAGCCAGCCGGGAACCTGAGCTACGGCGCCTTCGAGGTCGAGGACTCGGTGGAGCGTATGAAGTCGCTTGACGTTGAGGGCGCCTGAGGCTTCGCGTGGACGCATGGGTCTGGCGGTCGCGTTTGAGACGGACGTGGGAAGCGCGCTTCGACCGGCTGGACGGCTACCTGCGGCGAATGCAGGCAACGCATCGAGAAGGGACAGTAGACGATGGCAGAGCACAGCGAGACGTCGATGGCGGACCGGGAGATAGTCCTGACGCGCCAGTTCGATGCACCCCGTGAGCTCGTGTGGCGGGCGTGGACGGAGCCGGAGCACCTGATCCAGTGGTGGGGCCCCGATGGGTTCACGAATACCTTCCACGAGGTCGATTTCCGAACCGGGGGCGTCTGGCGCTTCGTCATGCACGGCCCCGACGGCACAGACTACGACAACTACGTGAAATTCATCGAGGTCGTTCGACCGGAGCGCATGGTGTACGACCAGGGGACAGCGGCGGACAACGTGATGCACAGCTCCCATGTCACGTTCGAGGAGTCGGATGGCGGCACGCTGGTTACGCTGCGTGTGATATTCCCCACCGCGGAGGCGCGCAACGCCGCTGTCGTCAACTTCAACGCCGTCGAGGCCGGCCAGCAGACACTGGGGCACCTGGCGGCGTACCTGCAGACGATGAAGGCTGAGTAAAGGACAAGGACATGAACCAGGGACAGACTACGGGCACAGACACTCAGGACGGCCTGCTGATCGAGCGCGAGTTCGATGCCCCGCGGGAACTCGTGTTTCGGGCCTGGACGGACCCGGCGCACTTCGCGCAGTGGTACGGCCCGAACGGCTTCACGGTGCCGCATTGCACGCTCGACGTGCGCGTCGGCGGCAAGCTGCACTTCTGCATGCGCAACGAGCAGATGGGCGACTTGTGGAGCGCGGGTGTCTACCAGATCATCGATCCGCCATCGAGGCTGGTGTTCACGCTCTTCTTCACCGACGAGAACGCCAACAAGGTGCCGCCTGAGCGTTACGGCGTCCCCGCAGACTTCCCGGAGGAGACCACCGTCAGCGTGACCTTGGAGGAACCGAGCCCGGGCAAGACGAAGATGACCATGCATCACAGCATTCCGGCCTTCATGGCTGGTGGCGCGGGTCAGGGCTGGAACCAGAGCTTCGATCGTCTGGTCGCGTATCTGGTCCAGAGCTAGAAAGGACACGGCGATGAGAAAGATATCGTTGCTGGAGCACATCAGCCTGGACGGGTTCATGGCAGGCCCGAACGGCGAGATGGACTGGATACGAGTGTCCGACGACATGTTCGACGCCGGTGCTCGCATCACGGACGCCGCCGACACGGCGATCTACGGCCGCGTGACCTACGAGATGATGGCAGGCTACTGGCCTACCGCGGCCGACCAGCCGGGCGCTGGACGCCACGACATCGAGCACGCCCGATGGGTCAACGCGGCAACCAAGCTCGTGTTTTCACGCACGATGGAGAGCAGCGACTGGGCCAACACGGTGTTCGTGAAGGACGATATCGCCTCTACCATCGAGGCGATGAGGCAGCAGCCCGGCAAGAACCTTGTGCTCATCGGCAGCGCCAGCCTGGCGCGGGAGTTCATCCGTCTCGGCCTCGTCGACGAGTACTGGATTAACGTCAACCCGGTCGTGCTCGGCGGCGGCATCCCGCTCTTCCCGGACGTGGGTGCGCGCACCGACATGAGCCTGGTCGAGTCCATCGTCTTCGGTTCGGGCGTCGTCGGCCTTCACTACGAAAAGGTGACGTCATGAACGACAAGCCTGCAAACGTCGAGGAGTACCTCGCTGCCCTGCCGGAGGAGCAGCGCACCATGCTCGAGACAGTGCGTGCCGCGATCCGAGACCTGGCGCCCGATGCCGTGGAGTCGATTAGCTACGGCATGCCGGCCTACAAGCTCCACGGCAAACCCCTGACCTACTTTGGCGCCGCGAAGAAACACTGGGCCCTCTACGGCCTCGTGCACGAAGCGGAGAAAACGGAGCGCCTCGCCGCCTACGACGTCTCGAAGGGCACGATTCGCTTCCCGTGGGACCAACCCGTCCCGGTCGAGCTGGTGAAGGAGCTCGTGAGCGTTCGCTTGGCGGCCATCGAAGCGGCGGCGTGAGCGGAGGGCGCCGAGTCACCCCTTCGATCTCACGTGGAGTCTGAAGGCTACTGGCTCGCTGAAGACCTCGTAGTCTGCTCCGGGCAATCGGGGGCATATCGAAAGATGGCGCTCTTGCCTTGCACGTCCACCCAAATTCAACTTATTCCCTGGTTATCGTGGGGAGCGTCGAGCATCGACAAGCGAAGGGGCTCTGAATAATGCTCGGCGAATAGCCGTGCGACCAGCTCTCCCCGGCTGCACACGCCAACCTTGTCGAATACGGTTTTGATGTGATCCCGGACGGTATGAGGCGATACAAAGAGTTCAGCTGCGATCTGCGAGGTGGGAAGACCGCGGGCTATTAGCTGTGTGACCTCCTGCTCTCTGGGAGTGAGGTCATATGCTTGCGCGATAATCGGCGCCATCTCGGACGTCCTGGCGGGTTCGATGACAATCGCCGTGCTGCTCTGCGCGTCCGTGGAGTGGTTCAGCACGAAGCCGTGAATGACTAGCCACTGGCCCGATCTGCTCTGGACGCGTGCTCGTGCAGCGCCTTCTTCCAGGCCGGCACTCACGGCGCGTACACGCGCGAGGACACTGCGTACTTCTGTCGGGACCGGCACTCCGAATGCCTCCCAGTCATGGGGCTCAAACGACGTCGTGGGAATGTCCAGCAGCCACCGCTCGGCCTGCGAGTTGTATGAAGTGAGCACACCATCCTGATCAAACACCAGGAGTCCAGGCGCATCGGGAGCATCAGGCGACTCGGTGGCGCGGAGGAGTGCCCTGCGCCGGAACGCCGCGGCGATGGGCGTAGAAAGGTCGGAGAGCAGCTTCTCTTCGGCTGCGCTGAATGGTTTCTCCCCCTCGTCTCGCCAGAGTGAGACTAGTCCCCACGGACTGCCGCCGCATCGGAAGATGCCGCGCAGCTCGTCCCCGAAGCCGAGCGCTTGTTTGAATTCGCGGAAGCGCAGGCTCCTCGCTGGTTGAGCGGCTGTCGCGTGGTAGAGAGAGGCCACCGGCTGCTCAGCGCGCGCAAGGTCCCTGAACAAGTTGAAGTCCGGGACCAGGAACTCGCGCTCCCAGAAGCGGACGCACTGGCGAGGGTCGGTGATGTTTTCTAAACGCAGCGGCGAAACTGCAAGTGTCGTCTGTGGATCGCTGCCGGACCAGAAGGACGCGCTGAACGGGACAATGATCCGGAGTTGTTGGGACAGATCATGCAAGAACTGGGGGCCGGATATGTCTTCATGGGTCAGCTCAAGAATGCGAGCTCTGGCTCGCCGAGCGGCTGGAGTGCCTAGCGGAGCAATTGGAGCCATTGGTTTCTACCCCTCCCGAACCTCCTCTACATCGACGGCCTCTGCGATAGCAGCCTCTAGACTTTGTCCACCGCGCCTGCCTGTTCCGACGGCCACCGGTACTGAGATCTTACGCCCCGCATCCGCTGCCGGCACCCCCTCAAGTGGGGGGTATGCCTGCTCCAGATCCACCCAACTGGGGGATGCAGCACCAGCTGATCCTGGTAGGAACATCATTCAGTACGCCGGCGCATTCGCCGGATCGACACTCATTCAACAGGGAGTTGGACGTGAACCAGGAACATATGGAGCAGCTCATAGAGACTCACCTCGCCGCTGAAATGGTTGGTGACAGCGAAGGGTGTGTCGCCGTGTACACAGAGGATGTCGAACACGATGTTGTGGGCGCACCGCATGGGGCCTTGCACGGACGTCGAGAAGCCAGAGGGTTCTACACCCAACTCATTCGCGACATCGAGACCGAGCAAATGGTGCCGATCCGTAGCTATTACGGCGAAGACTTCTGCGTCATCGAGCACGAATGGACAGGGACCGTTCCCGGATCATTTCTGGGTGTGGAGGGCCGGGGGCGCAGGATCAGCTTTCGCTTGCTGCATATCTGGGAGTTCCGTGATGGCCTGATCAGTCGGGAGAACGTGTGGATGGACGGCGTCGCCGTTATTCGTCAATTGACGGCACAGCCAGCAGCAGCACAGAGCTAAGACAGAGCGAGAGGAAAGACGAAATGCAGAAGCAGCAAATCAACCCCTGGACCTGGCAGGATCAGCGCGGGTTTTCGCAGGCCTGGAAGGTGGAAGAAGGTCACACCGTGCTCGTAGTTTCGGGCCAGACGAGTATTTCGCCGGAGGGTCAGCCGATGCATGCTGGCGACTTCGAGGCACAAACGCGCTGTGTATTCGAGAACTTGCGTACCGTCCTTGAAGCGTCTGGGTGCTCACTGGAGGACGTCGTGAAGCTGGGCGTTTACCTGCTCGACATGGGACGCATGCCGGATTATGGACGCATCAAGGCGGAGTTCTTCAAAGGCAAACAACCCGCATCGACGGCCGTCGGTGTCACGTCGCTGGCGATGCCGGACCTGCTCATTGAGGTTGAGGCACTCGCGGTCCGCTGAGCTGGCAGTCAAGACACGACGACAAGTGGTCCTTCTCGAGTGTCCTGCGCATGAGAAGGACCACTTCTCCGTTAGTGGCTGACAGTCTGAGGCGACGGTGACGCATCGACGACGCCGGCAGGCAACGCGCCGGCCTGACACCTGGTGCCTCGCTTAGCGCGACTTGCCCTCGCGCAGCTTCGCGATCGCTGCATCGATGCGGCGCTGTCGCGTTTCGGCCGCCTTGGCGCCGTTGATGTTATCGACCCAGTAGCGCTTGAGACTGTTCGAGAGGCCCTCGAAGAACGTCTTTGCTTCCGGGACGCTTTGTAGCGCTTCGGCGAAGTCCGCGGGCACCTCGATCTCCCGCGGCGCCGTATCGAGCTCCACCTCGACATCGAAGTCGTCCCCCGCCTTGACGCCTGCCGCTTCCCGGTTCTCGGCGCTGACGGGCAGGAGGATCCGCCCACCCATGACGGCTATGGTGCTGCGATAGGTGTGGGAGCCAATCGTCACGCTGACGGCGGGTCGCTTGCCCGCGCCCAGCGCTTCGACCACCTCCTCGGGCACTTCGATGCCGGTGGCGGTCTTGCCGTTGAGTTCGAGCGTGGCGTGGAACTTCATGAAGGGAGGATACAGGGCCGGGAAGGTGCGCTTCATGGTTTGCTCAAGGCTTAAACACTAGGCGGGCGCCCTTCGATCTGCTAGAGTCGCGCCGCGAGAGGGAGGAGAGGCAATGACAACCACAAGCAGCGCTTTAACGGCAGGCGATCTCCGCTACGAGCAGGACGATGGCTGGGCCAAGGTACCGGAAGGCTACGAGTTCCCCGAGTGCGCCGGCGTAGAGGTCGACGCCAACGACAACGTCTACGTGTTTACGCGCAGCGACCATCCGGTCCTGGTCTTCGACAAGCAGGGCAACTTCCTGCGATCCATGGGCGAAGGCACCTTCACGCGCCGCGCCCACGGCATCCACATCAGCCCGGACGAGCACGTCTATCTCATCGACGACTCTCAGCACGCCGTGCACAAGTTCAACATGAAGGGCGATCTGGTCTGGACCCTCGGCAACGTCGGTAACGCGGCGCCGAAGTGGAGCGGCGATCCCTTCAACCGGCCGACGCATGTCTGCGTCTCGCCCAAGAGCGGCGACATCTTCGTCACGGACGGCTACGGCAACGCCCGCGTGCATCGATACGCCCCGGACGGCAAGCCGATCACCTCGTGGGGCGCTCCGGGCTGCGAGCCGGGCGAGTTCCAGAACCCGCACAACGTCATTGTCGACGAGGACGAGTACGTCTACATTGCCGACCGCGAGAACAACCGCGTGCAGGTGTTCGATGGCTACGGCAAGCTTCAGACGATCTGGCACGACATCTATCGCCCGGACGGCTTCTGTCGCGACAAGGACGGACGCTTCTACATCGGCGAGCTCGCGGGTCAGGTCGACGCGCCGACAGCCGGCCACCGCCTGACGATCGTCTCGAAGTTCGGCACCAAGATCGGGCGCCTGGGCGAGCCGGAGCCGGGCGATGGTCCCGGGCAGTTCATCGCGCCCCACGGTTGCGCCGTCGACAGCCAGGGCAACATCTACGTCGCCGAGGTCTCCTTCACGATCCGGGGCAGCCGCCAGGACCCGCCCCAGACCTACCAGAGCCTGCGACGCCTGAAGAAGGTCTCGTAGCGAGAGCTTTCAGCCGTCAGCTTCCAGCGATCAGCCGCGAGCTTTGAGCTCCGAGCTTTGCCTCGGGCGTCTCGGTGTCTGCGTTGTGGCGGGCGGTTTGCGAATGGACCGGGCAGGGCGTTTCGTGGGGTTGCTTCGCTTCGCTCGCAATGACGTACTGGGCAGCGGAGCCACCTCGCGCCCACCTCGTTGCGAGCCATCGCGACAGCGAGGCGAAGCAACCTCGGTGCTCTGATGGAGACGCTTACGGCGCGTGGAGCTGCCAACCCTCACCCGTGCTATCAGACGATGCGATGGCTTCAGACGCCGACCCTCTCCCTGTCAGGGAGAGGGCGAGTTAAGTACGACGCCACAGCGTAGTAAGCCGTGGGTGAGGGTCGGCTCAGCTCTCGAAGCGCGTCAGCAGCTCCTTGAACGCTGACAGGCTTTCGACTTCGTAGTGCGGCGCCGGGTCCGTGTCGAGGCGCTCGGCGGCGCGGCGATTGATCCAGACCGCGGCAGCGAGGCCGGCGTTGTGGGCGCCCTGCACGTCGGCGCTGAGGGAGTCGCCGATGTGCCAGGTGTCGGCCGGGTCGGCGCCGAGCAGCTTCAGCGTGTGGTGGAACACTGCTGCGTCCGGCTTGTTCACTTCGACGTCCGTCGAAGCAACGATGGCGTCGAAGTAGCGCTCCAGGCCCGACTTCTGCAGGCGAGCACGCTGCTGCTCCCCGAGGCCGTTGGTGATCACAGCGAGGCGATACCGGCCGTGTAGCTCGGCCAGCACGTCCTGCGTGTCGTCGTACGTCAGGCACACCTCGTATCGATACTGCGCGTATGCATCGCGGCCCAGGAGCGCGACCTTTGGGTCGTCACAGCCGAAGATGGCGAGCGTCTCCGCCCAGAAGCGCAGTCGAGCGTCCGGCAATGCGGACGGCGCATACGGCTGCGATAGCCAGTAGCCATCCGAGACGCCGATGTAGTGCGTGCACAGCGCATCGGCGTCGAAAGGCGGCAGATGGGGTGTGAGGTCCTCGCAGACACGATGGACGCAGGCCCTGAGCGAGGCGTCGTCGTCCAGCAGCGTGTTATCGAGGTCGAAGCAAAGCGTGGTCGGCACGGCTTAAACGATCGTACGTCAGCATTGCATATCCGCGAAACCTGACCGGCAGTACGGGGCGGGCGGTATGGTCTGGCTCCTTCGATGTCGAGACTTAGACAGAGATGGTCACGATCTACGGTGCCCAGCCGCTGGAGCAGGAGCAAACGCTCGATCTCGATCGCGTCGCAATGGTCGGCGTGGCGATGGTCGTGTTCGTTGTTCAGCTTGGCCTCGCGCTGTGGTGGAACGCCCACGGCTACCTCTGGGGCGACGCCATCAGCCGCTCCAGCGCTGCCCTCATCGCCCTGTTCAGCGCCGACCCGCACCTCGCCGCCATCGGCTTCGTCTGGATGCCGCTGCCGACCCTGCTCGAGATCATCCCGACGAGCCTCTATCACTGGTGGCCGGAAGTGGTCTCGAGCGGCTTCGCGTCCTCGCTGGTCACGGTATTTGCCGGGACGCTGACGGCGGTCATCGTCTACCTCACCGCCCGCCGATTCGCCCTGCCGATCTGGCTCGCCAGCCTGTACTCGCTGCTTGTGGCGCTCAGCCCCATGCTGCTCCTGTTCTCGACCAACGGCATGAGCGAGGGCGTCGCGGCGCCGTTCCTCATCGGTGCCGTGTGTACGTTGCTTCTGTTCTGGAACTCCGGCCAGCGACGCTACGTCGCACTCTCGGGCCTCATGCTGGGCGTGAGCTTCGCCTGCCTGTACCAGTCCGTGCAGTTCGGCGCCGCCCTGACGTTTGCCCTCGCTCTCGGCCTGTATGCCTCCGAGAACAAGCCCTCGGCGCCGCAGGGCCGCCTGCGCGCCATCGAAGGGCTTTCGCTGCTCTTCCTGGTGCCGAGCATGTACATCGGTGTGCTATGGGTGATCGCCAACGCTGCGATCGTGGGAAACCCCCTGTACTTCGCCACCAGCCAGTACTCCAACGAGGGCTACATCGCGTCCAGTGGCCAGGACCGCATCGCGGACGCCGTCGTCGGTGACCCCATTGCCTCGCTTGGCTTTGTGGCAATCCGCACGCTGCCCTTCCTCATCCCCATCTTCGCCATCCTTCTCGTGCGCCTGCTGGAGGGCCGTCTCTTTCGCATCAATACGGCCACGCTACTGGGCGTTGTGCTCGTTGTGCCGTTCGGGCTCATCCTTCTGCAGCTCTACCAGGGCTCTTCCTTCGGCTGGCTGCGCTACTTCATGTATCCCCTGTTCGTCGCCGCCGGCTGGGGCCTGTACGAGATGGGTATCAGCCGCCGCCGCAACCTCGCGATCGCCCTCGTGATGGCCGGCTGGGTCATCACCATCCCCGCGAGCGTCGTGGCGATGAGCGACCCGAAGCTGGGCCAGAACGAGTACCAGGTCGTGCGCAGCCTCTGGACCGGCGATAGCGCCCGGGACGTCGGCTACCCGCTGTACTTCGACGACGTGAAGCCTGTCGCCGCCGCGATCGATGCCCTCGGCCCGAGCGACCTCGTGCTGGTCGATTCCTCCAACGCCTGGACCGTCGCTGCCACCGTGCAGCCGGCAGCGCTCAAGCACAACCTTCTCTTCACCTCGGACGCTCGCTTCCACGACGCCCTCAGAGACCCGGCGGCAAACGGCGTTCGCTACCTGCTGGTGCCAAACCCGAACGTCGCCCCGTCCGACCTGCTCAACGCCGAATACCCGCAGCTATGGGCGGGCACCCAGCCCGGCTTCGAGCTGGCAGAAGACTTCTCGCAGACGGGTACGGGCTGGCGGCTGTATCGGGTACTGGGCTACAACACGCCACAGCCGCAGTAGCGGGAGCTTCTCAGGCGGCGCGAGGGAGGTTGGTTTCGGCCGACCCGTCCTGGTCGTTGCTCGTGTGCAGGCCGTGCTCCGTTTTCTGCCAGTAGTGCGGCTTTCGGACCAGCTCGTACAGGGCGAAGTAGGCGGCGACGCTCATCATCAGCCAGTACGCCGGGAAGATCAGCGTGTAGGGCGAGAGGTCGTCCTCGCCTCGGCCGACGGCGCCGGCGAGCGCCAGCAGCACAAAGAAGAAGTTCCCGAAGGCCAGACTCACCATCGCCAGGTAGTAGATCGGGCCGGGGAACAGCTCTGGGATCCAGCCCGGCTGAAACGCCAGCCAGATCACGAGCAGCAGCCAGAACACCGGCGAGACCACCGTCGTGTAGATCAGGCCGCCAACGGTCGCCAGGAAGTGCAGACTATTGACGAAGCCAAGCTGTCGATACAGCTCCATCGGGTCGCGTGTGTGCACGAGGAAGGTCTGGATGTAGCCCTTGATCCAGCGTGAGCGCTGCCGCAGCCAGTTGTGGTACCGGCTGTTCGCCTCCTCGTAAGTCGTCGATTCCAGCATCTGCGTGCGATAGCCGGCGCGCGTGAATCGCAGGCCCAGGTCGGCGTCCTCCGTAACGTTGTACGGGTCCCAGGAGAGCACCTCCTTGAGCGCCCGCAGCTTGAAGTGGTTCGACGTGCCGCCGAGGGGGATGGGCGCGGCCATGGCGTGCAGTCCGGGCAGGAACAGCTCGAACCATGCCGCGTACTCCAGCGTGAACCAGCGCGTCAGGAGGTTCTGACGCGAGTTGTAGTAGCTAAGTTTGGCCTGGATGCAGGCAACGCGATTGCTGGCGCGCTGGAACGCCCACGCGGCTTTCTTGAGCTGGTCTGGCTCCGGCTGGTCTTCGGCGTCGAAGATCGTCAGCAGGTCGCCGGTAGAGTAATGCAGGCCGTAGATCATCGCCTTGGGCTTCGTGCGCGGCTCTCCCGGCGGGATCATCAGCGTCTTGAGCCAGGGCGGCCGGATCCCCGGGACGGCTGCCTCGACCTCCGCCAGCGACGTCAGCGTCTGGACGTCATCGGCTTCCAGCAGCAGCAGGCCGTTGAGCTTCTGGCGCGGGTAATCGAGGGCCGACAGCGAGCGCAGCAGCGTGCGGATCGTCTGCGGCTTCTCGCCGAACACGGGCAGGAGAATCGTGTAGGACGGTAACTCGCGACCGTCCATGGCCGCCAGCTCTTCCGCCGTCGGATTAATCGAGGAGGTGAGGCGCCAGCCCTTCCAGGCGCAGAGCAGCCGGTAGAGCGTGTAGAGGAGGTAGAGCGCCGTGGCCACGCCGGTGATCAAGATGCCTGTCAACTTCACGTCGATCACGGCGCCAAGCAGCACGATGAACAGCATGGCGAACACAATGCGCAGCTGGGGACGCGAGAGCCCGGTGCGGTATGCCGACAGCTCCGGCAGCTCCCGCCGCAGCCCTTCGACAGCGTCTGAGAGGTCGTCCTGGGCGTAGACCGCCGCCAGCAGCGTATCGAGTGTCTCGTCGTCCGTGACGTGGACCAGCACCGGATGCTGGAGGTTGTCCTGTACCTGCGCCACCACCTCGTCCGAGGGGTCTGCGAAGGCCACCGCTACCGGCTCATCCGGGCCCAGCGGCGTGGCGCCGTCGTCCGAGGTGGTTTGGATGGCAACGGCGCGCAGCTCATGCGCCAGCGCCCGCGGCAGCAACGGCAGGGCATGCGCGTGCTTGCCTGCCTCCGGGATACCGGCGCGCTCCGAGAGGGCGCGCACGAGCTCGTCCGGCTGGCTCAGCCCGTACGCAACGAGGATCTCGCCCAGCCGCCCGCCGTTCTTCTGCTGCTCCTCCAGAGCCCTCGCGAGGCCCTCCTCGCTGACCGCGCCGGCGCCTAGAAGGAAGCGACCGAGGCGGCGCCGGTTGCGCAGGGCTGCAACCCGGTCCGGGAAGATAGCTTCGAGCGCGGCGTCGGCCGCGGGACCGGGGACGAGCATGAGGGGTGCTTCGTGTAAGGGGCCGTCCGGCATCGGGCCGAAGGGGTTGGCGATAGCAACATGGCCATCGAGGAGGGGCACCCAGCGCATCTCCAGCAGTCGTTCGGCGCCCATCGCCTCGCAGGTAGCGCGGTCGATCAAATCGGGCGGAATGTCGAGGCCAAGGGCAGAGATGCCGGTGGCGGCGTGCAGCTCGCGCAGCATCTCATAAGGCGTCAGCTCATCCAGTACGAGCCACGGTGGGTAGCCCAGTACGATACGGTCGCGGGCGCGCTGCGGGTCCTTGATGGCGCCACTGTGCACCAGCCTGTCAACGAGCTGCTCGAGGGTCTCTAACGGTAATGGTTGGGGCGCATTCATGCGGCGTGTTGTCTATTCCGATGTGAGAGGTTCCTTGCACGGTGGTCTCTTAACAACATAGTCGGGGCAATTAGCCTCGCATATGAGGTCTTTCCCCTGGGATTCAGGGTATAGCAGAGGACCGATACGGAATTGTTACGTCTGGTTCGCCCGATCGACCGCGTCTAGGCCGTTGCGCTCTGCGGCGCACTCGGTGCATCTGCCGGCGTAAGCAGGATCTCGCCGAAGGCAGCTTCCTGCTCCGCGCGAAGGTCTTCGGTCTTGAGCAGGTCCAGGATCGCCATGAACGTCACGATCGCTTCCAGCCGCGTCTGACAGTCGGCGATCAGGCGCGTGAAGGACATGCGCCCAAAGCGGCGAATGCGAGTCATCAGGTTCACGCGCCGTACCGCGATGTTGACCATCTGGCGCTGTAGTCGCTCCGGCTCAGGTGCAGGAGGCAGGCGTTCGAGCGCCTTCGAGAGCGCGCTCATCAGCTTCTTCAGCGTCACCTTCTCCAGCCCTGTTGGCAGCCACTCTTCGGGCGGCGCTGCGATGCGTGTGTACGAGTGGTGACCGGCATCGTCAAGCTGTCGCAGGTAGGATGCCGCGTTCTTGTAAGCGCGATACTCCTCAAGCTGCTCCGTCAGGTCCGTCGCGATCGCGTCTGCTTCGAGGTCGTCTTCCGCCATCTCGTCCGGGCTTCGGGGCAGCAGCGCCCGGGACTTCAGCAGCAGCAGGCGAGCGCCCACCGCCACGAAGTCGGCCATGGCCCGCATGTCCAGCGTCTCCTGCGCTCGCAGCGCCGCGATGTACTGGTCCGTGACCTGGATCAGCGACACCTTCGTGATGTCCAGGTCCTCGCGCTCGATGAGGTGGAGCAGCAGGTCTAGCGGCCCTTCGAACACCGGCGTGGAGACGGCAAGCATCGTCATCGTCCCGCCTCCTGGAACGCCGGCAAGCGGTCAGCAAGGCGCGCCGTCATTGAGGGGAGGATCGAGAGGTTGTTGTGGGTTACGAGTGTCGCGGACATGGCCGCCTCGTGCGCCGAGGGCGTGTATGAGCTGCGCAGCGGGGTAACCGAAATGCAGGCGACGCTATCGTGCATGCGACTCATATCCCTAACGCCGCCACCATCAGCACTATACGGGCTAGCGAGAACCTCGGCAAATCGGGGGAACCCCGTAAGTGGTTCGCGTACCCCGATGGAGTTTCCCAGCATGCTGGGAAACTACGGCCGCCGCGTCAGCGCCCCGAATGAGATCGCTCCGCTCAGATTATTGTATTGACCACGAGCACACTTGAAGTGCTGAGTGCTGAGAACGACTTATCGCTCGTTGCTCGCCTGCAGGTCCGGCCGCAGCACCGTGGCGCCTCGCAAGTAGATGTGCGTCACATTGCTCTGGGGCGTCTCCGTGTTGACGTGGAGCATGATGCGCAGACACATGCGAAGGCTCCCCGGCACGTCCATCTCGTGGCCGCACATGAGGGCGATGTTCGTCCAGCCGAAATCACGCCGGGCGACGACGGCAGGAAACTCGGCGTTGAGGTCGGTGGTGGTAGAGAAGTAGGCGCTGGCGACGTCGTCTGTCTGGATGTTGTTGACACGGATGATCTCGCCGAGTAGCTCGCCGGCGGCTTCGAGGATCGCCTCCCGCGTGTTGGTTTCGACGGTGGTAGCGCCACGAATTCCCCGGATCGGCATGTGCGCTGAGGTCCTTTCGGTCAGGCGATGGCTTCGGGCTTGCGACGGCCGACCAGCGTTTCGACGTACTCGCGGACAGCCCGTTCGCGGTCCGGCGCTGCGGTCTCGCTCACGAGCGTCATGAGCGCGCTGCCGACAGCCGCGCCATCGGCGAGGCCCAGCAGCGACTCGATGTGTTCGCGGCGAGATATGCCGAATCCTACTGCCAGGGGTAGGTCGGTGCAACGACGCACCCGCGCCACGAAGGCCGGCAAATCGGCCGACATTTCGGTGCGCGCACCCGTCACGCCGGCGACACTCACACAGTAGACGAAGCCCCCCGCGTGCTCCCCGATGATCTTGAGCCGGGTATCGCTGGAGGTCGGCGCTGCAAGGAAGATGAGATCGAGCCCGGCCGCGTTGAACACGGGCTTTATCTTGTCCGCTTCCTCGGGCGGCAGGTCGATAAGGATGATCCCGTCGACCCCGGCTTCGCCGGCATCTGCGGCGAAGGCCTCGTAGCCGTAGGCGATCACCGGATTGAGGTAAGTCATGAAGATCAGCGGCGTGTTCGGGTGCCGCTGCCTGGCTTCGCGCGCGAAGTCCATGCAGCCGTGAGGCGTCATGCCGTTTTCCAGCGCCTCGAAGGCCACGCGCTGAATCGTGGCGCCGTCTCCCATCGGGTCCGAGAACGGTATTCCGATCTCGATGAGGTCGGCGCCGCCCGCCACCATCGCATCGAGCACACCGGCGCTCTCGGCGACGCTCGGATGGCCGGGCACCATGTAGGCAATGAAGGCGACGCGGTTCTCGGCGTGGGCGCGCGCGAATGTATCGGCGATGCGCGTGGAAGGCATGCCTCAGGCTAGCTTTCGGGAACCAAACGCGCAATGTCGGCGTTCTGAAGAACGTAGGAGGAGCAATCTTGGCGCAACGAGCCCCCGGATATCATGGGCGAATGAGAAAAATGACAACCCTGCTGGTCATTCCATTGCTGGTTATCTTCGCCGTCGCATGTAGCGGTGACGACGACAGCACAGACGGGACGCCCACAAGCATCCCGACCATCGTCGCGCCCACCGAATCGGCGACCGCTGCGGCCTCGGCAACGAGCCAGGCGGCGCCCACCGACACGCCGGCGGCAACCACCACCGCGGAGCCGACAACGCCGCCCACCGACGGCACCGTCTTCCCCGAGAACGCGGGCTCGACTGATCCCTTCACGATGAAGTCCAACCCGGACCCGAGCACGGACACCTACACCCTGGACGACGTGCGCGTCGGCGCTCACCCCGAATCGGGTGGCTGGGACCGCATCGTCTTCGAGTTCAAGGACGTCGGTGGCGTGTCCGGGGCGCACCCGGGAGGCACCGTAGAGTACGTGGACGAAGCGGCGCAGTGCGGCTCCGGCGCACCTGTCGAAGTCCTGGGCGATGCGATCCTGGCCGTGCGCTTCGATCAGACGCAGGCTCACGATGATGCCGGCAACTCGACCATCGAAGACGTCACCGTCGATGGTCCCGGCAATTCGATCCTGGAGGCAGCCTCTTACTGCGACTTTGAAGGCGTGGTGCAGTGGGCCATTGGCGTGCCGGGCAAGCAGAACTTCAAGGTGACGTATCTCGAAAATCCGTCCCGCATCGTGATCGACGTCAAATGGCCGTAGGACCCCGCGTTTTGGCAGGCGCTGTATAATATTCAGTAGCCTATACAGAAAGAAAGGCGGCTTCTCGGCCGCCTTTCGTCACCCCGTAGAAGAACGGCCCACCATGACACAGAACACGATCCTCGACAGCCTGCAGCGTCCCCTGCGCGACCTGCGCATCTCCGTGACGGACCGCTGTACCTTCCGCTGCACCTACTGCATGCCGAAAGAAGTGTTCGGGCGCGACTACGTGTTCCTCTCTCGTGAGGACCTCCTCAGCTTCGAGGAGATTGCCCGCCTGACCCGCATCTTCGTCGACCTCGGCGTGCACAAGGTGCGTCTGACCGGCGGCGAGCCCACCCTGCGCCGCGACTTCCACAAGCTGGTCGCCATGCTCGCCGATATCGAGGGTCTGGAAGACATCGCCATGACCACCAACGGATCGCTGCTGACCCTCGACAAGGCGAAGGAGCTCAAGGCCGCCGGTCTGGACCGCGTCACGGTCAGCCTCGACTCCCTGCGTGAAGAGGTCTTCCAGTCCATGAACGACGTCGGCTTCCCCGTCGCCAAGGTGCTGGAGGCGATCAACAACGCCGAGGCCGCCGGCCTGACCCCGATCAAGGTCGACATGGTCGTCAAGCGCGGTGTCAACGATACGGACATCGTCGATATGGCGCGGCACTTCCGGGGCACCGGTCACATCCTGCGCTTCATCGAGTACATGGACGTCGGTACCACCAACGGCTGGCGCATGGAGGACATGGTCTCCGCCAAGGAGATCCTGGAGATCCTCCAGCGTGAGTGGCCCCTGGAGCCGGTGGACCCCAACTACTTCGGCGAGGTAGCAGAGCGCTATCGCTACCTCGATGGCCAGGGCGAGGTCGGCATCATCGCCTCGGTAACGCGCGCCTTCTGCGGCGCCTGCACCCGCGCCCGCCTCTCAGCCGACGGCGAGCTCTACACCTGCCTCTTCGGCGTCAAAGGCCACGACCTGCGCAAGCTCCTGCGCGACGGCAGCAGCGACGAACAAGTCGCTGAAGCAGTGCGCGCCATCTGGGGCATCCGCAACGACCGCTACTCCGAGATCCGCAGCGAAGACACGATCGGGCTCCACAAGGTCGAGATGTCCAAAATCGGCGGGTAGACTGCAGGCGTGCAGTTACCGAATGCCGGAGACGCGATCATCACAGAAAGCAAACTCCGGGGCTACGTCCTCAATCCATCTCATCGTAACAACGGTGGTAAGTGGCGCCTCTTTCGAGCTCTCGGATACACACATGAGAACTGGCACCAGATGGTCATCGACATCCGAGAACAGCATCTGGGATTGGACGCTGTCGAAGTCGGTTCTAATGAGTATGCAAGGCTGTTTCGAATCGATGGGGACCTTCGGGGCCCTGCCGGAAACGCTAGAATAAGGACAACGTGGGCGATCCCTCACGAGACGGGGATACCGCACTTGACGAGTGCCTACGGAGCAAAGAAGAGATGACGAGACCCGAAGAATTGTCGGTCGTGACCCTGAAGCGGGATCTTCCTGAGTTCGGTCTCCGAGCGGGAAATGTCGGTACCGTGGTGCTTGTCTTCGAGCCCGATGCCATTGAGGTTGAGTTCTTCGATCGAGACGGCGACACGCACGCACTGCTAACTCTTCTGGATGAGGATGTCGGACCGGCAACCGAGGCGGACGTGGACAGCTCCTTGAGGCCGGAGCCGTGGCCCGACGGGACCGATGCCCCAATCGCAGACGCAACGGCCAAGACTAGACGATGACCTCCGAGCAACGCCTTTCCCACATCGACGACGCCGGACGCGCGCGCATGGTGGACGTTAGCGCCAAGGACGAGACGCGTCGTGAGGCGACGGCGAAGGGGCGAGTCGTCATGCAGCCGGAGACGCTGCGACTGTTGCTGCGCGGCGAGATCGCGAAGGGCAACGTGCTGACCACGGCGCAGATCGCCGGCGTCATGGCGGCGAAGAAAACCCACGAGCTCATTCCCATGTGCCACCCCCTGCTTCTCACCGGCATCGACATCGACCTGACGCCGGACGAGGCGGCCAGCGCCGTCGAGATCACCGCGACGGTGCGCACGACCGGCAAGACGGGCGTGGAGATGGAGGCACTGACGGCCGTCAGCGTCGCGGGCCTGACGGTCTACGACATGTGCAAGGCCGTCGACCGTGCTATGCGCGTCGAAGCCGTACGCCTCGTCGAGAAGAGCGGCGGCAAGAGCGGGGACTATCGGGCCGAATAGTCACGCTGCCTTGTGTCTCAAGACGGCGATCAGCGCAAGCGCCCAGAGTACGCCTGCCGCGGCGACGCCGGCCGGCTTCGGCTTGATGGCTCGCGACTCGTGGTCCTGCTCTCGTAGCCATCCGGGTACCTTCGACGATTCCTCTTCTTTCGCTTTCTCTTCTGCGGCCTCTTCTGCCATATGCGCTACCACGTCGTTGATTTCAGCGCCCAGGAGCAGCAGGAACGCTGTCAGGTAGAACCAGAACATGAGGATCACCACGCCGCCCAGCGTTCCGTACGTCTCGTTGTAGGAGCCGAAGTTCGAGACGTAAATGCCGAAGGCGAAGGTCGCCACGATCCATGCGACGGCGAAGAACACGGCGCCCGGCGAAATCCACTTGAGCTTGAAGTCTGTATTCGGCGCCATCCAGTACATGAACGCCACGGCGAACAGGATAAGTAAGAGAGCGACGGGCCAACGGGCGATCCCGAATGCATCAGCGGCAGTGTTCTGCAGGCCGATCTGGCCGGCAATCTCCGGGCCGTAGATCTGGCCGATGAACAGCACCACGAAGGCCAACACCATCGTGCCGGCACCCAGGATCGTCAGCCCGAGGGCGATGGCGTAACGCACGAACATGTTGCGCGACTCGCCCACGTCATAGATGCGATTGAGGTTCTTCATCAGGGCGTTGACGCCGCTCGACGCCGTCCAGATAGCGCCGATGATGCCGATGGTGAGCAGGCCGCCATTTTGGCTGGACAGCACGCCATCGAGCTGATTGCGCAGCACTGAAGCGCTGTCCTGCGGCAACGAGTCGCCAATCGTGTTCATGATCTCGTCGGTGGGGTTCTGGACGCCTGCGAGGGAGGCAGTGAAGCTCCCAAGTGCAGCGAGGAAGATGAAGAACGGAAACACGGCCAGGAAGAAGCGATACGCCAGCTCTGCGGCGCCGCCGCTCACGTCGTCCTTTGATACCTGGTCTTTGAGCCGCTTCGCAAAATCAATGATGCCCTGACGGTTGAAGCGCATAACCATACCAGCTTAACGGTGATGGTCTTAACGTGTCCTCAGGTGCCGGAGGCTAACGTCAAGCCTGTATTGCGATGCGGGAAGTAGAAGGGGCTCCGTTAGGAGCCCCTTCTGGTCGCCGCCTGCTCGGACACAATCGACGAGTGCTGGAAACTGACAGCCTGCCTAGGCGCCGGGCGCCTTCGATGGGTCGAGGAAGCGCCGGGAGTCCTCGTTGTTCGTACCGCCCTGGAACGTTAGCCAGTTGCGGATGATCGGCCAGGTAATCTGGACCAGGCTGCCCTGGCCCAGCCCCGGACTGTATTGCTGCTTGGCGTTGAGACGCTGAGCGTCGTGCACCAGCTCCTTCCGAGCGTCCGTGTCGAACTCCTTCAACGCCTTCTCGGCCAGGTCCGCGAGCTCCGGGCTACCGCCCTGGAAGTAAGAGCCGTCCGGATGCAGGACGTTAAACAGAGCGCCTGTCGGGTCCGGCGGCGCAACGTCAGGCTGCCAGGAGGCGCCGTTGAACTGGCCCTTGGACTGCCGGTACTGGTTCCACTCCGTCGCGTAGTTGACGAGGTTGATCTGCGGGTCGAACAACTGGCTGTCCCGCGCGAAGCCGATGAGCACCTCCGCGCGCGGGAAGAAGAAGGGCGGGTAGCTGGAAGGCCCGGGACCGGCGTAGACCATATTGAAGGGCATTGGGAACTCGGTGGTGCCCGCCGCCTCCATCAGCTTCTTCGCCTCGTCCAGGTTGTACTCGAAGTACTGGGCGTTCTCCCCGAAGTCGGCGCCCTGGGGATCGAGCCACCAGCCATTCCACGATCCCGAGCTGAGGAAGGTGTCCCAGAACGACTCTGCCGGAATCCCGGCGTCCTGGAAGGCGGAAACGTTGTTCATAGCGTCGTTGTAGGCGTCGATGTCCCATGTGTAACGGAACGCCTGCCGCATGCGCTCGTCCTTGAATGGCGATTCGTCGTTGTGACCGAAGAACCAGCGCAGCTGCATGGAGCCGTTTGGTGGAATCATCCACACGTCGAGGTCCTTGTTGTCCTTCTTGAGCGGGACAATGTCCTCTGCCTGAGGACCGCCCCAGTAGATCGCGCCGGTGCGGAACTGCGCGATCGCGGCGGATGTCTCCGTCAGCACCGGCTCGTGGATTTCGTCGAAGAATGGAAGGTCGCCGAACCGCGTGAAGTTCGGGTTCCGCTTCCAGTGGTACTCGATGTCGTTCAGTTCCGTCGTGACGTAGTACGGTCCGGTGCCGATGGCCTGCGTCTTCACGTCTACGGTGCCATCCACATGCTCCTGCCCCAGGATGAAGAAGCTACCGAGCGCGTTGTTGGCCAGCGACGAAAGGATCGTGGAGTTGGGCTGGGCCAGGTTGATGACGATGGTCTTGTCGTCGGGCGATTCGAATGAGCTGATTGGCGCTGATGAGTTGATGTCGTGCGAGAGCTCGCTGCGACGGTTTCCCCGCTGCAGGTAGAAGTCCCATGAGCTGAGGACGTCTTGTGCGGTCAGTGCGCGTCCGTTGAACGGCGCCACATCGGGAAACTTTGCCTCCGGATGTAGCTTCGCCGTAATTGTCAGGTTGTCCGGGGACATCTCCCATGACTCGACGAGGTCGCCCTCAGGTTCGCCATTCGTCGGTTCCGCGACACCATCTGAAATGCGCCAGAGCTGGTTGTAGGTGCGGCGGACAATGCGAATGTGGCCGCCGGGGAAGTAGGGGTCATAAGTGACGAGGGTGAGAGGGTGATAGCCAAGCAGAGTGCCGCCCGGTTTCGCGTTGGCACTCTCATCCGAGATCGTGGACAGCAGGCCGGAAGACTGGGTGGGTGATGGCGCGACGGTCGTGGTCGCGCCCGACGCGCCGCTGGCTCCGGTACTGGCGGTTGAGCCACTCGTGCCGCTCGTACCTGTGGCGCCGCTGCTGGCAGGTGTATTCGTGGCGCTGGCCGCACTGTCATCGTCACCGCCACACGCTGCCAGGAAGGCTGCACCAAGCGATGTCGCACCTGTAGCGACAAGAGCACGGCGCCGGCCGACTCGTCGCGTCAACACCTTGTCCCAGTAGTTTGCCATTCCGCACTCCCTTTCCTTCTATTTGCGTTTTGAGTCCTGAGACTAAGTCACATCGATAAAATGGCGACCCGGGAGGATTCTTTGGCACTCACGCAGCATTAACAACTTGTGATTCATTTCCGGAATTTTTGGTCGACAGGGAACGGCAGAGCCCTAGGCAAGTAGGGAGAAATTCGTTCGGGCGGCGAGAAAGCAGAAGGGGCTCCATTTGGAGCCCCTTCGAATTGGCCGTACAGGTGGCGGTTAAGCCAGCGGTGCCTTGGACGGGTCGATCCAGGCGCGAAGAGCGCTCGGGGTGGTGATACCAAGCCAGTTGGTACCGCCCTGGTAGACGCCGACGTTGCGAAGGGCCGGCCAGAACTGACCGAAAACCCCCGCGCTGCCGATCTTTTCGTTGTACATCATCGAAGCCTCGTAACGCTGAGCTTCCTTGATGATCTCCATGCGGGTGGCGGGGTCGAACTCCGTCTTGGCTTTCGACGTGAGCTCGTCGAGCTTGGAGTCGCCACCCATGTAGTAACCACCCGCGGAGTTGTACTTGAAGAACATCGCCGAAGTGGCGTCCGGGGCGGAGGTATCGGGGCCCCACGTGGCACCCGCGAACTGGCCCTTGGCGAGCCGGAAGCGTTCGGAGTTCCACTCCGTCTGGTAGTCGACCAGCACTCGGTTCTGCTTCCAGATCCCGGCGCTCTCGATCATACCCAGGAAGATCTCGGCGCGTGTGTAGTACGTGGGCGGGAAGCTCGTCGGCGAAGGGGCGCCGTACGTGTTGTCGAACGCAACCGGCGTACTCAGCCCGGCCGCCTCGAGCAGCTTCTTCGCCTCGTCCAGATCGAACAGGAAGTTCGTGTAAGAGTCCGGGAAGTCTTCCTGGCTCTGAGGGTCCAGACGCCAGCCGGTGTAGGTTGTCGCCTTGAGGGAGGACTCCCAGAAGGTGTCCACCGGCAGCCCCTGACTCTGGAAGCGGTCCGTGTTGTAGGCCGCTTCGATGAACGGCTGGCGGTCGATCGACTTCATGAAGGCGATGCGAACGCGCGAGTCCTTGAAGATCGAGTTGTCCGCGATGCCGAAGTAGAGGTTCTCGTTGAAGCCGGACGGCGGCCGCGACACCATCAGGATGTCCGGGTGGTCCTTCTTCACCGAGATCTGGTCCGTTGCCGGCACGCCGTACTCCAGCAGCTTACCGGCAGCGAACTGCGCGGTACCCGCCGACGGGTCCGTGATCACCGGCTCGTGGATCTCTTCGATGAAGGGCTCGCCGTGCGTCAGCTTCGGTCGCTTGAAGTTGGGATTCTTCTTCCAGCTGTAGCTGACGTCTGAGTTTTCCGACATGTAGAACGGGCCGCTACCGATGGCCGTGCGCCGGATGTCGATGGCATTGCTGTCCTCGGCTTCCTTCGGCAGCACGTAGAGGCCGCCGAGCACCTCGGTCGCCAGGTTCGCGTAAACCGTGACGTCCGGGCGCGCCATCTTCATCACGATCGTGTGGCTGTCCGGCGCTTCGACCGACTCGATCGGTGCGGCCGGGCTAACCTCGTTCGAGAGCTCACCGGCGAGCTGCCCCACCTGCTTCATGCGGTTCCACGAGAAGATCACGTCCTCCGCGTCGACCATGCGGCCGTTGACCGGGTCGACGGGCGCGAAGCCCGCCTGCGGGTACAGCTTGATTGTCAGCGTCAGGTTGTCCGGCGACGCCTCCCACGACTCCGCGAGGTCGCCCTCGAAGGAGCCGTCCGAGTTCTGCAGAACGCCGTCCGTGATACGGAAGAGCGCGCTGTATCCACGGCGGGCGACACGTATCTGGCCGCCCGGCAACATGGGGTCGAGCGTCGTGAGCACCAGAGGGTGGGAACCGGTGTACTTGCCGCCAGCCTTGGCCTGTGCCGTCTCATCCACCAGGGTGTAGAGAAGGCCCGACGATGCGCCGGTGCTGCCGGTCGCACCCGTGCTTCCAGTGCTGCCGGTGCTTCCCGTCGAACCCGTGGCGCCCGTAGACCCGGTGCTGCCGCCCGTGCTGCCGGAGGAGCTGCCTGTACTCCCGGAGCTGCTGCTGTCGTCGTCACCGCCACAGGCCGCAAGGAACGCAGCACCGAACGCAGTGGCTCCGGTTGCCGCCAGGGCGCGTCTCCGGCCAACCCGGCGGCTCATTACTTTCTCCCAGTAGTTCGCCATATCTGTCTCCGTTCTATTCAGCTTCTATTCAGCGAATCTCTTACTGCTTATAGTCGTATCAATTAATACGTGTATGATCAATTCCCGGATTGTTTCCGGTGTAGCCAATGCGTATTTGTGCATTTCTTTGACGTTGCAATTCGCGGTGCTCGTATTTCACCGTCATCACGCTCACATTTCTGATGCCGATGCTGCGTCACTTGGATCGTCAATGCGGCGGGCAATCCCCGCACATGCCTGGTCGCAGCCGGCGTCCCGGTGCGCCCCGGGCTGCCGGAGGCTGACAGCCGATCGCCGCTCCTCAGGCTCCTGCCTTCTTACCTGTTCGAGATAACAACCTGAGATCGGGTACTATTTAGGAGCCATGAATCAGTACGTTACCGAGGATTCTCATATCGAGTTGCTGCGCGAAGCAGGCTTACGGTCGACGCCGCAACGGCTCGCCATCGTGAACGAGGTCTTCAAGCGCCACCACCCGACCGTTGCCGAGGTTTACGAGACCGTGCGCCGCCAGTTCCCCACCATCGGCCTTGCGACCGTGTACAACACCTTGCGTTCGCTAACTGAGCGTGGCTACCTCCGCGAGCTGCCCTTCGGCGACGCGACCCGGTTCGACGTAAACGTGGAGCCTCACACCAACCTCGTGTGCACTCGCTGTGGCCGCATCGAAGACTACTCGGCCTGCGCCGACCTCATCAGCGAGATCCGGACGCGTGTGGCCGATGGCGCCGGCTTCCGGCCCGAGGCTCAGCGCGTCGACGTCTACGGCCTCTGCAGCGACTGCGCCTCGGCCTGACACGAAATCCCTCGAAGTCCCCGTCATACCCCAACCGGTCCTCTCGCACCTCTGGCGCGATCGCTCGCATAGCGAAGAGAACGACACTCGCCCTCAACCAAAGCTCAAAGCTCAAAGCTCAAAGCTCGGCCGTTTCCCCATGCCCGGAGCGGGAGGCTACACTTGCGGGAGAAAGGGCGTCAAAGTACTCCATGAGCAGAAGTACCCCGAACGACGAGACGACCTACGCCGCGCACTCGGCGGAGCTGTATGCCCGGGCCTTCGACTGGGCTGACCCGGCCGCGATCGAAGGCGCCCTGGCAGTGAACGCCGCTTACAACGCCCAGGTCGGCGCCATGTCCCGCATGTGCTCCGCCCTCGGCATCGGACGAACCACCGGCCGGCACGCCCTCATCCGGCTGCTCCACTTCGCCGACGCACACCGCCTGACCCAGTTCGAAATCGCCTCGGAGATGCAGGTGACTTCTAGCAACGTCACCTTCCTCGTCGATGGCCTGGAGAAGGAAGGGCTGGTCAAGCGTCTGCCTCACCCCACCGACCGTCGCACCGTGCACGTGCAGCTCACACAAGACGGCGAGTCGCTCGCGACCGTTCTCGTACCTTCGCTGGCCCAGTTCATGGCCGCCATGCTCGATGGCTTCGATGATGATGAGAAGCGCCTGTTCGCCGACCTGCTCGACCGCTTCCGGCGCAACGCAGACACTTTCGACGCCCAGACGGTCGCATAAACAGCGAGCAAACCCATGGCAGAAATAGCCTCGTTAACAGCGGATCTCATGTTCTCCAGCAACATCGAGGCGACGTTGAGCCGCGCCGGCCACACCGTTCGCACCGTCGAAGACCTCACCGGCCTGGAGATGACGCTGGAGGAAGGCGACGTACGCCTCGTCATCCTCGATCTCCACGCCGGCTTCGATGCTGCCGACGTGGTTTCGATGGCCTCTGGCCACGTCCTCGGCCCCGACGTAGAGCGTGCCCCCGTACCCGTACTCGCATTCGGCCGTCACACGGAGCCCGCCCTGCTGCGAGCCGCTCGAGAGGCCGGCTGCGTGGAGGCCGTCGCGCGCTCTACCTTCGTCGAAGAGATGCCCTCGCTGGTCGCCAGACACGTCGCCTCCTAGGTCTCGCTACGCGACGGACCGACCGCGTTGCCGATGTCGACGCCTATGCCTATGTCCCGCCGAAAGGTAGCGTGTTGACGTAATGCCACTGATATACTGGCTGCTGCGACCTGATGGCTGGACTTAACTTGCGCTGGCGCAGCGGGGCTTCTGCGAAAGCCGCCGACTCATCGCCGGAGGCCAGGTCTCGCGTCTCCTCAACTTCCGTAGCTCTCTGGCTCATCGTTGCGGCGATCACGCTGCTGGCGTTGACGGCGCGCATGTACAACGTCCACTGGGACGAGAACACGCACGCCCACCCGGACGAGCGCCACATGACCCTGGTGACGCTGGACCTCCAGTTCCCCGATAGCATCGGCCAGTACTTCGATACCGCGAAGTCGCCTCTGAACCCGTACAACCTGAAGAACTCGCCCTCCTTCGTCTACGGCACCTTCCCGGTGTTCCTCACCAAGGCTGCAGCGGAGCTCACCGGTCACAACAACTACGACGACCTCGTGATCGTCGGCCGTGAGCTCACGGCGCTGTTCAGCGCGGCGACGGTGCTGTTTGCCTTCCTGGCAGGCCGGCGTCTGTACGGCGCTGCCGCGGGACTGATCGCTGCAGCGCTGCTGGCCGCGGCGCCGCTTGCGATCCAGCACGCCCACTTTTTCGTCGTCGATTCCTATCTGGCGTTCTTCATGACCGCGGCGTTCTACTTCGCAGTGCGCGTCATGCAGGAGGGGCGCCGTTCTGACTACGCCCTCACCGGGCTCATGCTCGGCCTCGGCATGGCCTGCAAGGTGACGGGCGTCCTGTTCGTGCCGGTGCTGCTGGGGGCGGCAGCCGTCCGACTTTGGCCGATGCTTCGTGACCACGTCCGGTGGCAGGAAGGCATGTCGAAGCCGCTGCTCGGCGTCGTGCTGGCCCTGCTCGTGGCGTTCATCGCCTTCCGGGTCGCCCAGCCCTACGCCTTCGATGGCGCCATCTCGCTCAACCAGCAGTGGGTGGACGACCAGAAGGAGCAGGCCAACCTGCTGAGCGGCGATGCGGCCTTCCCGCCCTCCGTGCAGTGGATCGACCGCACGAGCTACCTCTACCCCCTCGAGAACATGGTGGAGTGGGGCATGGGGCCCGCTTTCGGCATCGCCGCCTGGCTCGCCTTTGCCTACGCGGGCTATCGATTGCTTCGGCACAAGGA
Source organism: uncultured Chloroflexia bacterium (assembly GCA_963731765.1). Lineage (GTDB taxonomy): Bacteria > Chloroflexota > Dehalococcoidia > DSTF01 > WHTK01 > WHTK01. The sequence goes on along the minus strand of CAVSWS010000036.1, from coordinate 13,345 downwards.
AGTGGCGCACCTGCTGCCTCTGCTGTTCGTGCTCGCTTACTTCGGCTTCATGGGGCGCCAGTTCTCCCTTTATATGCGCTACTTCCTGCCCCTCTACCCCGTGCTGGCCGTGCTCGCCGGCTACGGCCTCGTCGAGGTCTATCGAGGTGCCCTCTGGCTATCGAGGCGCTACAAACGGCCGTGGCTGGAGTACGGCGGCATCGCTGTCACGGCCGTGGTGCTGATCGGCGCCGCGGCAGCGGGATTGGCCTACACGGGCATCTACAGTCGTGATTTCACCCGCGCCGACGCCTCGCGCTGGCTCTACGTGAACGCCCCGAACGGCGCCGTCATCGCCGGCGAATCCTGGGATGAGACCCTGCCGATGGGCATCCAGAACCCACCGGCGGACAAGCGCTTCGACGTCTTCGGCCTCAACCTCTACGACGCGGACACGTCCAAGAAGATCGAGCAGCTGATCAACGACCTCGACCGCGCCGACTACGTCACGGTGAGCAGCAACCGGCTCGTAAACTCGCTGCCGCGCAACACCATCAACTACCCGCTCTCTTCGCATTACCACCAGATGCTCTTCAACGGCGAGCTCGGCTTCGACCTCGTAGCCGAGTTCACCTCTTACCCCCAGGTCTTCGGCGTTCAGTTCCCGGACAACGGCGTCCAGGAGTCCTGGAGCTCCTACGACCATCCCCGCGTCCTCATCTTCAAGAAGTCGGCCGACTTCTCCCGCCAGCATCTCGAAGACGTGTTCGGCAACGGCCCCTTCGCCACCGTGACCGTCTCGCCCAAGGGTGCCCAGGGCCCGGACCTGATGCTGTCGCCCGCCGACCTCAAGACCCAGCAGCAAGGCGGTACCTGGACCGACGTGTTCAGCGAGGACGGCCTGCCCGGCCACTACCCCACCTTGCTCTGGCTCATCGTGCTGGAAGCAGCGGCCTTCGCGGTCACACCCATCGCGCTCGTGCTCTTCAAGCGCCTGCCCGACCGCGGTTACCTGCTCGCGAAGCCACTCGGCCTGCTGCTCCTCGCGTATCTCACCTGGCTCATCGTCAGCCTCAAGATCGTCCACTTCGAGCAGACCACGGTGCTGGCGATGCTCCTCGTGCTCGCCGCTATCGGCTCAACCTTTGCCATCCGGTGGTGGGGCGAGCTATCGAGCTTCGTGCGGGAGCGCTGGCGCCTCATCCTGTTCTGTGAGGCGCTGTTTTTCGCGGCCTTCTTCCTGTTCTGGTTCCTCCGCATCGAGAACCCGGACCTCTGGCACCCCTATCGCGGCGGCGAAAAGCCGATGGACCTCGCCTACTTCACCGCCGTCACCCGCAGCACGACCCTCCCGGCCTACGACCCCTGGTTTGCCGGTGGCTACATCAACTACTACTACCTCGGCCAGTTCTTCGCGGCGACTCTCACCAAGCTGACGGCGATCATGCCGGAGATCGCCTACAACCTGGCGATCCCGACGTTCTTCTCCCTCACCGCCGCCGGAGCGTTCTCCGTCGCCTACAACCTGGCCGAGGCCTCGCGCCGTCTGCTCGGCTCCCACGTCCACGCGACGCCCTCCGCTCCATCTCTTCGCCCTGGGCCTGCCGAAGGGCGAGGGGCGACGGCGTCCCACACACCCGAATCGCCGGCCGCCATCACGAGCGTCACCAGGGCGCGTTCGATACCGCCGTGGAGCGCCTATGCGGCCGGATTGCTCGGCGTCTTTCTCGTGGCGATCGCGGGCAACCTCGATGGCGTCGCTCAGATGTCGGACCGTCTCACGGAGGTGAGCAGCTTCGGTATCCACACCGGCTTACCGTTCATCGATAGCTTCGTAAACAGCGCCGGCGGCCTGTGGCAGGTCGTCTTCCACGGCGCCGCATTGCGCGACTTCGACTTCTGGCGCTCCAGTCGCATGCTGCCACCGACGATCTCGATCACGGAGTTCCCCTTCTTCAGCTTCCTCTTCGCCGACCTGCACGCGCACATGATGGCGATTGCCTTCCAGGTCCTGACGATCGGCATCTGCCTCAACCTCGTGCTCGGGCACAAAGGTGAGAAGGATCACTGGCGCGACCTCGGTCTCGTCGTCCTGCTCGGCCTCATCGTCGGCAGCCTGCGATGGCTCAACTCCTGGGACTACCCGCCGTTCCTCATGCTCGCGCTTGCCGCCGTGCTGATCTCCGAGCGTCACCTGGACGGCGGCGTCTGGTCTGCCCTGCAGCGGGCCGTAATGAAGTGCCTGCTGTTGGTCGTCCTTTCCTTCGTGTTCTACGAGCCCTTCCTGGCCAACTACCGCACGCCGGTTAGCGGCATCACCTCGTCGCCGGAGCAGACGCCCGTGCGACAGTACCTCGCCCACTTCGGCGTATTCGCGGCCGTCATCGCCGTGGGGCTGGCTGTCTGGGCCTATCGAGCCCTCCGAGCCGTGCGCGTCGGCGAGTTCTCCGGCGCCAGGACCTACGAGAGCCGCCTCAACCGCCAGACCATCGCTGCCATGATGTTCGGCGGCGCGCTCGCCGTCGCCTTCATGTCGCTCGCCCTCGCGACGTCGGGGCAGCCTCTGGTCGCGACGCTGCTGCCCGTCTTCGTCGTCGTCGTCTGTCTTGCGATACGCGAGATCAGGCTGCAACGGCCCGATGGCGGCATACGCCTCTTCGTGCTGTCGCTGATCGGCCTGGGCCTCGGGCTCAGCATGGGTGTGGACATCATCATCCTGCAGGGCGACATCGTGCGTATGAACACGGTGTTCAAGTTCTACCTGCACATCTGGGTTGTCTTCGCCCTCTCGTCGGCCTTCCTGGCCTGGCAGGTCATCTTCGTCTACTGGCGACCGCTCTTCCTGCGACAGCGCCCGTCCGTCCGGCTGCCTCGGCTGGCCGCGCAGTTCGCGATGGCGGGACTGGCGCTGTTGCTGATGGGCGCGGCGCTCTACCCCATCTTCGCTACGCCGGTGCGCCTCGACGACCGCTTTGCCGGCTCCGATAGCACCGGCCTGAACGGCGAGGCCTACGCCCAGACCGCGATCTACGACGACGAACACGGGCCCATCCAGCTATCGAAGGACTTCGAGGGTATCGAGTGGATGCGTCACAACGTCCAGGGCTCTCCAACCATCGTCGAAGGTCGGGCAGAGCTCTATCGTTGGGGCGGCAGGTTCTCGATCTACACGGGTCTGCCGACGGTCGTCGGCTGGGACTGGCACCAGCGCCAGCAGCGGGGCGACTTCGCCTACCTCGTAGAGCAGCGCGTCATCCAGCTCGACAACTTCTACAACACGGTGGACGTCGCGACGGCCCTGCGCTTCCTCGACACCTACAACGTGAAATACGTAATCGTGGGCCAGGTAGAGCACTACTACTACACCGAGGCCGGCATCGCGAAGTTCGCGACCGGCCTGGATGGCGCCCTCACCCCCGTGTTCCAGAACGACGCCCTGACCATTTACGAGGTGCAGCAGGACCGCCTCGCGAGCGCACTGGCGCAGTCGCCGGGAGGCTAGAGCTTCCGGACTGAATCGGCGAGCTCTTCCACCTGATGACGTATGCGGTCAAGAGCTGCTGCCTTCTCGGGCGCCTCGTTGTTTTCCAGAGCCGCCAGCCCTGCCGCGCGGATCCAGTCGGAAAGGGTCATTCCACTGCCTCGTGCGGCTGCGGAGAAGCGACTGAGCTCCTCCGGGGAGAGACGAACCGAAAAGACAGCCCGAGGCTGGCGCGCAACATGTGCATCCACGCGGACAAGGTCATCGAATTCGCTGCCGTCTTCAATCTTACGGTCGATATCCTCTGCCATTTCTTTGAAGGACTTGTCGTTCATGGTTCGCCTCCGTAGTATCGAAGCGCTCGCTGCCGGTTCATCCAGTGCGCCGTTATCGGTTTCCACAGGCCCGGTTCGATCTCGACAATGGCTACGAACAGGAATCGTCCCGAGCCATTGGGACCGACCATCGCATTGCTTGCGCTTCGCCCGGGCAGGTTCGCGAAGAATCGAGGCGCATTACCCAGCACTTCGAACACGTCCTCTTCTGTTACCTCGTGGAGGTCAAGATGCGCTCTGTTCTCCTCATCGAAGATCAGGCCATCTACTTCAATAGGCACACGTTCCACGACGAATACAGTGTATTACGCGACGTCATACGAGGAAAGCATTGACCCCCGATAAGCCAACTGTTAAGTTCAGATCCGCTCCTGAGCGATAATCATGGCTGAAAATGTCTACGACGGCTTCGAGCCCAGTGCCCGCGTCGAGCGGAGCGCCGTCCGTAGCCTCAACGCGCAGTCCGCCACCATCGATCGAAGCGCCATCCAGCAGATGGCATCGGAGACGGTGACGGCCCATCGTTCGGCCATGAACGTCGTCCACACCTCCACGCTGGAAATGCGGGAGAGTGCGGCAGGTGCGGTGTTCGGCGACTACGTCAAAGCGGAAAACAGCCGCGTAGGCCTCCTCATCGCACCCCGGGTAAGTGGAAACGTGAAGGCCGTGATAACCCTGCCGGTTGCCTTCGCATTTGGGTTTGGTTATTTCTTTGCGCGACGCCTCGCCGCGACGGCATTCAAGAAGCGTCGCTAGCAGGCTTTCGGAGGTTACGAATGGCACGCAAGGACCTCGTGGTTGAACCACGAGAGGTAACAGGTAAGAAGGTCGCCCAGCTGCGACGCACCGGCCTTACCCCCGGCAACGTCTACGGCCACGGTCTCGACTCGGTCGCCGTTCAGGTGAACACCGACACGATGGACAAGACCCTCAAGACGATGCTGGCGAACGAGGTCATCGACCTCAAGATTGCCGGCGAGAGCGACAGCCGCCCGGTCGTTGTCCAGAAGGTGCAGCGACACCCCCTGACGAGCAAGGTGCTCCACACCGAGTTCTACCAGGTCTCGCTGCGCACCAGGATGCACGCCGACGTGCCGCTGATCATCATCGGCAAGTCCGAGGGCGTCGACACCTACAACGGTGTGCTCGTGAAGGCGCTTGAGACCGTACAGGTCGAAGCCCTGCCGCTGGACCTGCCGTCCCACATCGATGTCGACATCACGCCCCTTGGGCGCCTTGAAGACACGCTGCATGTCTCGGACCTCGCAGTCCCGGCCGGCGTTACCCTGCTGACGGACCCCGAGGTCGTCGTCGCCAAGGTAGCCAGCCCGCGCGTCACGTTGGAAGCCGGCGAGGAAGCTGCCGAGCTGGCCCCTGTCGCAGAGGCCGAGGAAGGCGAAGCTGCCGAAGGCGAGTCGGAGGGCGAAGAAGGCTCCTCCGAGGAGTCCAGCGGCGAATAGCCCTCATCCGCAGATATTCAAACGCCCGGTGGCAACACCGGGCGTTTTGTTGTTTGCACTTGTCAGGCAGTCCCGCCCTTAGGAAGGCCAGGTGCTGACTTCGGTCAAGACGTAGCCCACTCCTTCAGGGGGGTGGCCATCACGGTTCACGCCCTCGCCGCATCCCCACGAGCTCGCGCTTTCCCCGTAGGAAATCCATACCGCTCATCGGCTTGCCGCCCTGCCGTTGCAGCCGTAGCACCGCCAGCACGCCATCGCCCGTCTGCACCGAGAGCGCCTCGCTGTTGCCGAAGCCCGCATCGTCCGGTAGTCGCATCGGTGGCAGCACCGTGCCCGGTTCGACGCTTGCCTGACTGGCAGCCTGCAATGGCCAGGCTTCGAGCACGCGAAGCTCCTGTCCCTCACACGTCGTGAAGGCGACCGGCCACGGGTTGTAGGCCCGAACGGCACGCCAGATCTCGACTGCAGGTCGAGACCAGTCGATGCGCGCATCGCCACGCTGCAGCTGCGGCGCGTACGTGACGAGCGCTTCGTCCTGAGGTACCGCCTTCAGCTCTCCCGCGGCCCACGGCGCCAGCACCTCAACCAGCCGCCGTGCGCCCGCGACCGCCAGCCGCGCTTCCAGCGAGCCGGCCGTGTCGGACGCCAGGATCGGCTCCTCGACCGTCGCGACCATCGGCCCGGCGTCCAGTGCGCGCACCATCTCCATAATCGTCACGCCCGCCACGTCATCGCCGGCCAGGATCGCCGCCGCGATCGGCGACGCCCCCCGGTGTCGCGGCAGCAACGACGCGTGCACGTTGAGACACCCGTGCTTCGGCAGGTCCAGCACCCGCTGGCGCAGGATCTGACCGTACGCGGCAATGACGAAAACGTCGGCGTCCAGACCGCGCAGCGATTCCACCGACGCTTCGTCGCTCACCTTTTCCGGCTGCAGGACCGTCAGCTCGTGTTCCAGCGCCATTGCCTTCACCGGCGGCGGCGTCAGCGTGTGCCGTCGTCCCGCCGGCCGGTCCGGCTGCGTTACGACGCCCACCACCTCATGCTCCGAGGCCAGCAGCGCCTCCAGCGTCGGCAACGCAAACTCGGGCGACCCAAAGAAGACGATGCGCATGGTGTCAGGGTACAGACCACGCCGTGCAGGGGACAGAGCTGCGATGACGTGCGACGGCGTAGCCTCTTTTCAAGGCATGCTGAGCCTGTCGAAGCACGTCAGCGCCTGCCGACACGGACCGGATGCCTTCGCCGATTGTGCCTCGCCGCGAGCAGCGTGATCGCCCCCTTCGCCAGAAGGGACGAGGCAGAGGTGGAGTCGCTACTTCGTCTTCAAGAACCACTCCTGCACCTGCCAGAAGCGGTCGCCCGGGTGGGTTAGCAGCGCAACGCGGACGCCCTGCAGGTCGCTGGGCTGTACGTAGGCGGCGGTCGAGACGTACAGGGGGATCGCCGGCACTTCCTGCGCGAACAGCTCCTGGAACTGCTGGTATAGCTCCTTGCGCCGCGGCTGTGTCGATGTGCGCGCCTCGGCGAGGAGGGCGTCGATGCGTGCGTTGCTGAAGCCCGTGAGGTTGGCGCCCTCGTCCGTGACAGCCGAGCTGTGCCACTGCTCGTACGGGTCGGGGTCGGCGGATGGGATGCGGGCCCAGAGCGTCGCCTCGTAGTCGCGCGTTTCGAGGTGGTTCCGGATCAGGTCGCTGACGCCCGTTGTCTGGACCGTCACCTGCAGGCCGAGCTGGTTCCACGCGTCTGCGACCGCCTCCGAGACGGCGACGCGCACGGGATCCGCGCTGGTGATCAGCGTGAACGCGAGGGGTTTGCCGTCCTTCCGACGCACGCCGTCCGCATCGCGCATCCAGCCCGCATCGTCCAGCAGCAGGCCGGCCAGGTTTGGGTCGGTCTCGTAGCGCGCAAGCGCGGGCGAGTAGGCCCAGCTCGTGGGCGGGATCGGCGACTCTGCCTTGACCCCTTCGCCGCCCAGCGTGTCCGCGATGAGCTGGTCTCGGTCGAGGGCGTACAGCAGGGCCTGGCGCACGCGGCGGTCCTGGAACATCGGCTGCTCCAGGTTGAGGTAGACATAAGTAATCTCACCTGTGTCGAGCGGTGTGGTCCGCGCGCTGCCGTCGAGGCGCAGGTCGACCTCGCCCGTCTCGCCGATACCGCCCGCGAACAGCCCTGCGTTGATCGCGCCCTGCTTCAGCGCGGAATAGACGGCGCCCTCATCGCGATAGAAGCGCAGCTCCATGTGCTGGATGAACGGCTGGCCGGCCGGGTAAGCCGGGTTCGCGACCAGCTCCGCCTCGCTGGGAGTGAGCCGCTCGAGGCGGTAGGGCCCGGACCCGATGGGCTGCTGGTTGAAGAACGAGTTGTAGATCTCCTGCATCGAGAGGTTCTGCAGGCTGTGCTTCGGCAGGATGCCCAGGGTCAGATAGGCGGGCAGCGGCGAATACGGCTCCGCAAGCTGGATCACGACGGTATGGTCATCCGGCGCTGCAATCGTGGCGTTGGCCAGCAGCTTTGCCACCGGCGGCGCAATCGGCAGGTCGGGTGACTGCAGCAGGCTGTACGTGAACACGACATCGTCTGCTGTCAGCGGCCGGCCGTCGTGCCAGAGCAGACCGGGTCGTAGCGTGAAGGTGTAAGTCAGGCCGTCCGGGCTCAGCGACCACGTCTGGGCCATGTCCGGGAAGGGAGAGCCGTGCTCGTCCAGGCGCGTCAGGCCGGCGAAGACGAGCGACGCCAGCGTCTCATCTGCAGTGTTCTCTTCCGTGAACAGCGGGTTGACGCGTGCCGGCGAACCCGCGATGCCTTCTGTGTAGACGCCGCCGAAGTCAGGCTGCACGACCTTCTCGTCCGTCTTGGACGCGAAGCTCCAGACCAGCGTGATCCCTACGACACCGACGACGAGAACGAAGAAGAACAGCGATCGGGTCTGGCGCGCTCGCAATTGCTACCTCGCCCGAGCCGAGCTGGCGCTAGATCGCCTTCACGCTCCAGGCAGACATGGCGAGGAAGATAATGGTGAGGAAGATCGTGGCCTGAAACAGCGTCTTCTCCAGACCTCGACGGGTGCGGAAGGATGACGTCGTGCCGCCAAGCCCGGCGCCGATGCCGCTGCCCTTCGATTGGAGCAAAACCACTCCGATCAGGGCAATCGAGATCAGGATCTGACCGATGTTCAGGAAGTTTTCAAAACTCATGGAAGGCTAGTCTATCGCGCCGCTCGCACTGCCGCTAGTTCCTCGGCAGCTTCGTACTGGTTGCGCGCGTTGTAAATCCGGAAGATCGCTGCCGCCAGCTTCTGCGAGTCGTGGTAGTAGCGGTTCTTCTCCGAAACCACGTCTGAAGTAATCACGCGCGCGCCATCCACGATCGGGGTGTCGATGCGCACAGGCTCGGAGTGCCACGCCTCGGGCAGGGGACCGCCGACGTTGTCGTTGGCCAGGATGTAGTCGAACAGCCCGGGGCCGACGTGCTTCACCAGCGTGTCGAAGTGGTCGCTCACGGAGAACTCGTCCGTCTCACCGTGCTGCGTGGCGACGTTGCACACGTAGATCTTCGTGGCCTGCGAAATCGCCAGCGCCTGCCGTATGCCGTCCACGAGCAGGTTAGGCAGCACGCTGGTCAGCAGGCTACCGGGCCCGACGACGACCATATCGGCCTCCAGGATGGCCCGGATCGTCTCCGGGTTGGCCTGGACGTTCGCCGGCTGCAGGAACACCTCGTCGATGCGAGTGCCCTCCAGCGTGATGTTGGACTCACCGCTGATCTCGGCCCCATCGACGGTGCGTGCGTGCACGGCGACGTGCGAGAGGGTCGATGGCAGGATCAGGCCTCGCACCGCAAGGACGCGGCTCGTCTCGCGTACGGCCTCCTCGAAGTTACCCGTGATGCCGGACATCGCGACGATGAACAGGTTGCCGAAGCTGTGACCTTCTAGCCCCGTACCCTCGTTGAACCGGTACTGGAACAGGCGCGTCATCAGGGGCTCGGCCTCGGCCAGGGCGGCGATGCAGTTACGCACGTCGCCCGGCGGTAGCACGCCGAGCTCGCGTCTCAGGATGCCCGACGACCCGCCGTCGTCTCCGACTGTCACGATCGCGGTCAGGTTGCTCGAGTGCTCTTTCAGACCGCGCAACAGCACCGGCATGCCCGTACCGCCGCCGATGCAGACGATCTTGGGGCCGCGTGACTGGTAGCGGTAACGGTAGATGGTATCGACGATGTTCTCATCCGTCGTCGGCGTAATGAACGCGGCGAGCAGCGACGTATTCAGCTTCCAGACGGCGAACAGAATGAAGGCGCTCGCGACAGTCAGGAAGATGGCAGCACGCACCAGACGGGGCAGGAACTGCAACGTGATGTAGTAGGCCTGATCCGGGAATGTGACCTGGTCGTACACCTCGCGGAGCACGTAGCCAAAGCCAAGACCCATGATCGCTACACCGATCAGCACCATCAGCAACCAGCGCTTGATGTGCATGCCGAAGTAGAACCACTTGATGAAACTGGGGCTCCGCAGGGCTTTCATAGCGTCGCGAATTATACGGCTTCCCTTCCTACCAAAACGGAACGCCTCAACAGGCGTGGCGTTTCAGTCGGTCTGGTCCAGCTCAGCACGAAGCAGAGCCTGTACTTCTTGTGGGTTGGCCCGGCCGCGCGTCTCCCTCATTACTGGCCCCATGAGGGCACCCAGCGCGCTCTGCTTGCCCGACCTGTAATCTGCGACGGCCGCAGGGTTGTCAGCGATAGCTTTCTTCACCGCTTCGACGACCACGTTGTTGTCCTCGATTGCCCCCAGGCCGCGTTCGGCCACGATGCTCGCGGGGTCCGCGCCGGTCTCGAAGGCGGCGTGAAGCACTTCCTTCGCCGCGGCGTTGGTGATCTTCTTCGCCTGCAGCAGGTTGAGCAGGCTCGCAAAACCCGCGGCCGTCAGCTTCATCTCATCGTCGCCGATGTCGATGCCGGCGTCGTTGAGCTGGCGCGAGAGGTCGGTAAGCTGCCAGTTCGCCACAAGCTTGGCGTTGGCAGCTTCGTCACCGCCCTCGACGAGACCAACGACGGTCTCATAGAAGTCGGCGCGCGGTCGTGCTTCCGTCAGCAGGTTGGCTTCGTACTCCGAGAGCCCGTACTGCGACTGGAATCGTGCCCGTCGGGCGTCGGGCAGCTCCGGCAGCGAAGCTCGCAGCTCCGCCACGTACTCGCGCGAAACGGCGAGCGGCGGCAGGTCGGGCTCTGGGAAGTAGCGGTAGTCGTGCGCCTCTTCCTTGGAGCGCTGGCTCGCGGTCTCCTGGGTGTCCTCGCGCCAGCCGCGGGTCTCGCTGACCACGTGGCCGCCCTCGCGCAGGATAGCGGTCTGGCGCTCGACCTCGAACTCCGTGCCGCGCAAGGCCGCGCGGAAGCTGTTCAGGTTCTTCAGCTCCACCTTGGAGCCGAACTTCTCGCTGCCCATCGGGCGCAGGCTGAGGTTCGGCTCGCAGCGGAAGCTACCTTTTTCCATGTCGGCGTCGCTCACTCCGATGTAGCGCAGGATCTGGCGCAGCTTCATCAGGTAAGCGACGGCTTCCGCCGGCGAGCGCGCGTCCGGCTCAGTCACGATCTCCATCAGGGGCATGCCTGCGCGGTTGAGGTCCAGCAGCGAGAAGCCCTCGCCGCCCTCGTTGCGGTGCAGCAGGCGCGCGGTGTCTTCCTCGAGGTGTACGCGGTTAATCCGGATGCGGCGCGTCACGCCGTCCACCTCGACGTCGAGGTAGCCGTTGATGCACAGCGGCTTGTCGTACTCGGAGATCTGGTAGCCCTTCATCAGGTCCGGGTAGGGGTAGTTCTTGCGGTCGAACTTGGCGCGCTCCGGGATCTCGCAGTTCAGCGCGAGGCCGGTACGGATCGTCGCCTCGACGGCCGCGGCGTTGATCACGGGCAGCACGCCGGGCATCCCCATACAGACCGGACAGACGTGGGTGTTGGGTTCATCGCCGCTGTACTCAGTGCTGCAGCGACAGAACATCTTGGAGCGGGAGCGTACCTGGGAGTGAACCTCCAGGCCAATCACCGTCTCATACACAGACTCAAGCGCGGGAATCATGCCCGAGCAGTATACCATCGCAGAGGGGTCAGATCAGGTCGTCTAGGAAGCAACAAGGGCGCGAAACCTGGCACTGAAATCGACCTGGTGCGCTTGACGTGTCCGCCCCGCGAGCCTACGTTTGCGCCATTCAAAGAATAGAAGGTAGCGCAGGGGGTGCAGTATGGAGCTCAACCATTTACTCGTGCCGTGTCGGGACAAGGTCAAGTCGGCCGACTACTTCGCCCGCCTCATGGGCCTGCCGACCGGGTCGGTGGCCCACTTCGCGCCCGTGAAGATCAACGATGCGCTGGTGCTGGACTTCGCCGAGATCGATGACGTCTCACTCTGGGATGGTGACGAAGGCCACTTCAACCGCCAGCACTACGCCTTCAAGGTCAGCGACGATGAGTTCGAGTCCATCTTCGGGCGTGTTAAGGCCGAAGGCCTTCGCTACGGTAGCGGCCCCGGTCCGGAGCACCTCTACGACATGCAAGTCGACCACCGGCGCGGCGGCCATCGCGTCTACTTCGACGAGCTCAACGGCCACAGCATCGAAATCTTCACCGCCTGACTTAATCGCCTGAAGCTCGGCACACAAAAGAAGAGGCGCCCTCGTCGAGGGCGCCTCTTCTTGTTAAGAGCGCTGTCTGCTCTGTTAGAAGGTCGGCGTGTAGGTGACGTGCAGGCTCACCGGAACCGTGAACAGGAGCTGCGGGTCGTAGTCCAGCCACAGGGCCGGCGGGCGCTCCATCGTGCGGTTCAGCGTCCAGTCCGTCCAGGATGTGGCGTCGGCCGGGCGAGCATCCAGGTCGTTATCGCCATCGAGCAGCGAGACGAAGGACATGAAGCTGCACGAGCCGGGGCCGAAGTACGGCTGGTCGATAACGCCGAGGTTGTTGCAGTTGGGCGTCCCCTCCCAGAGTTGAATCGACAAGTCCAGGTAGCGGTCCACGTCGTCCAGCTGGATGTACTGAATGCCAAGGGGCAGCCATGACGTTTCCGTGTCCGTGTTGTAAACGGCCACATTGTCGTCCCACGCGTTGTCCAGCCAGACCCCCATGTTGAAGTCGGAGTTGCCGTAAGCACGCTCGATGAGGTCCGCGTTGGTGAACCCGATCTCGACGTTGCGGGTGAAGGTCGTGAAGTGACCGGACCGGGTCGACTCATAGTTCTGCTTATCCTTGGCAGTGACCGAGGCTTGATAAGTCGTGCCCGCCTCCATGTCGTCGAACAGGAAGTTGAACTGCGTAACCTCGGATGCGCCGCTGTCCACCGTGCGGTTGTACCCGTTAGGGCCCGTGACGTGGATCCAGATGCGCGCCAGTGTATCCGTCTTCACCCGAAGCTCCGCGCCGGGACCGCGGGCATAGGCGACGCCGCTGGTGATGCACTGGATCGAACATCCCACCCCGGCCTTCAGCTTCGTAGGGCCCAGAAGCGCAACGCTGCCCTGCGCCGGGGATGAGACGGCCCGCAAGCCCGTGATCGGCGTAATCTCGTGCGCGGCCGGATCGCCGAGCACCGTCAGCACGTAGTCGGTCGGCTCCTGCGGTATCGAGGTGTAGGTCGGGCCGTCCGCGTATGCGGAGCCCGCCGCCAGCAGCCCGGTTGCCAGAACGGCTCCCAGTGTGGCCTGGATCATGCGCCTGCCGAGTGCTGCCTTGAATGTTGCCTTCATTGTCGTGTCTCCTTTTCTCGAATGACGAGAACTCGTCGCTGGCAGGAGACGTCTGGTTGCGATCGTCGCCTGTCCTGTTCCCGCTCTCGGGAAATAGACAGACGGCCGGCCGGTTTCTTACAGCCCCGCGGAAATTTTTAGCCAGGGATTGAGGGCGAGGCCTTCAACCTGCGGGAGCGCAAGACGGCTCTTCGCTAAAGGGAGCCGCGTCGTTATCGCCCCGCCCCCGTAGTTCTGCCCGGCGCAATGTTCAGCCCTCCGCAATGAGTGCCTCGGCCATCTTGCGACATCGATTGTCTCTAAAAAGAGCAGTTTCCCAACGACGTCTATTCGTATGGGACTGCGCGATGC
>CAVSWS010000035.1:0-64258 GCA_963731765.1 uncultured Chloroflexia bacterium | reverse complement strand
CGTCCCTTCGCCGGGCTGAACGAGGTGGAGCATGATCAGTCGCACGCGCTCCGCTCTTTGTCATCAAGGTGGAGAAGAGGGCATCGGCGCGGGCGGCCATGGCGCCACGCACGCCGCCCATCTCCTCGTAGGCTGCATGGACAAGCCGTCCGTCCGAGCGTGCTTCCCATAGCTCGCTGAGGAGGAACTCCAGCAAGGGGGAGCGTGCCGGGTTCCGTGCCGACGTCCTGGAGGATGCGGGTAACCAGCCCGGGTTCAAAGTCCATTCCGGCGACACGGGCCGGCTCGACGATGGCGTGCTCGGTCTCCTCCTGCGTCATTGTGCTGAGGTTGACCTGGGCGTCCTGGATACGGTCGTGAGGGGTCGATAACCCAGGGCAGCCCCGACGAAGTCTGCCCGCAGGGTCAGGACAACAGACAGAATTTCGCCCTCGGCGGTGGCCTCCAGCAGACGGTCGATGAAAGTGCTTCGGACTTCCTCGTCCGGCACCAGCGCGTGAGAGCTCCTCCCACTGATCGACGACGAGAGGATGCGATTGTAATCGACGTGAAGCTCGAGGACGCGGTGGATGACGTCCGACAGCGAGAGCTCGCGACTGGCGAGGGCGTCGGCCATGCGGGTGACCTCAATCAATCGCTGCGTTTCAGTAAGCTCCGGATCAAGCAGGCCGATGAGCTCAACGGCGAGAGCGTGGTAGGGGCGCTGTCCGGGAACCAGGGTCGCGGTGAGCCACTTCGCGTCACCGGTCCGCAGTTGGGCAGGAGGCCGGCCTGGACTACAGAGGACTTGCCACTCCCTGACGGCCCCACCACCGCGACAAAGCTCCTTCGAGACACGGCTTCGACCAGGATTCCCGTGAAGGCCTCTCTCCCGAAGAAGAAGCGCGCGTCCCTCTTCGCTGAAGGACCGCAGGCCGCGGTAAGGGGCCACGACTTCATCCGAAGGCGGCCGGCGCTCAGCCGGTCGGGCAGGGCGGAGGGCAGCAGCTTCGAATTCGGCGCGTTCTGGCGCCGATAGCTCCAGTGCGTCAGCGAGCAGGTTCAGGGTGTCGCGCCGGGGATAGCGACGGGCCCCTCGTTCCAGGTCTGAGATGGCGCGCGGGCTAATGCCGGCCCTATCCGCTAGCCCCTCTTGCGTCAGGCCGGCCGCCAGGCGCAGCCGCTGAAGGATCTCCCCGAACGAGCGCGGTCGGTCCGATTCTTGATTGCTCATGAGAGAGACCCGACCTCCAGGTGCGGGTCACGCAATCGCCTTCGCCCGGTTGCGTGGGTCAATTGCGTGGGTCCTGCGTGTGGCGATGCCAAGGCACGGAGAACAACGATGCATTCGCAGTACGGCCCCTGCACCCCGATGAATTTCGGCTCGAAGGAGGAGGACAAATGAAGCACCGGGTCTGGCGCTTGGCGTGCAGGCTCTCGTTCACAAAATGGAGACATCGCACAACTCCAGGACAGAGCTGACCTCAATGGCGGTAGTCATTGTCCTCGCCTACAAAGCTCTTCAGCACGGACTGTTACAAGCACCTCGAATCGGAATTATATGCGGCGGCTATGAACAATCCCAATGAGGTAGCCATCTGCCGGAGTATCAGGTCATCCGAGGAATGCGTTGTCTCCGCCTTTTAAGAAAGGACATCGTCATGCAAATCGTTCCATCCACCTGCCTGGTCCGCAGCGAATTGCTCAGGTGGGAAGAACTCTTCAATTCCGCCGACGCTCGCGGTCTGGCTGCGCTGCACGCAGAGGACAGCGTCCTCACGCCGCCGGACCATCTCGATGATCCGCGGCCGAAGCGAGATTCCGCGGGCCACCGGTCGGAGGTGCGAAACCGTGGCGGCGATCACGTCGGCTGCAAATCAATGAAGTCGACGTCGGCAAGAACGTCGGTGTTGCTGCGGGCACTGCATTGCTTCAACTGCCCGTGATGGCGGCCTGAGCAACACCTGCGAGGTGAGCTTTGGCGTGACGTGGAAGCTTCCCGGCTCTGTCTTGGCAGTGGTACTGCACTCCCGGCGGCCCGCCGGCACCCCATCATCGGACGAGAGGCAACAGCGGCCTTCGGAGACAAAGTGGCGCTCCCGACCCTTCGACCGCGCCTGGTCTGCCATTGGGCTGGCGCCTTTTCTGGGCGCAAATCCCGCAGATTCCAGGCTGGCCCAGATTCCTTGGTTTTTGCATCTGTCAGTCCTAGTCAATGCTCATTGAAGTGACGAGTAAAGCGAGGCAAGTATGGAAGCTGGAAAGACATTCTCTCACATCACAAGGCCGGCGGTTTGCGCTCCTCGCGCTGGCGCTGGTCGTGCTCATCGTCCTCGTCCCCGGGCGGAACGGTTTTGCCGCGGCTGAGGCCGCGTGTACGGACGGGACGCAGAATAGCGGCGCGTTGTATCGGATTTGTTCGCCGGATACATGGAACGGCATCTTGATTGTCGACGCCCGCGGCGCCGTGTATCCGCAGTCACCGTTGAAAATCGTTGATCCCGTCGTGAGCCCTGCTTATGGAGTTACCCTGTTGCAGCCGCTGACCGGCGCGGGGTTCGCATTCGCGACGTCCAGCTACAGCCGCAATGGCCTCTCCGACCTCGAAGGCGTCGATGACCTCGCGGACGTCGTTTCAATCTTCAAGCGTGACTTCGGCGAACCGGCACACACGATTATCGTTGGCTTCTCCGGTGGAGGACTTGTCAGCACACTGTCGGTGGAGCGCAGGCCGGCGTCTACGACGGCGGCTTGGCCGGGTGCGGGCCAATTGGAGCTTCGTTGACGGCGTCCGCTACACGGGTGACGTGCGCGCCGTTTTCGACTACTTCTTCCCGTTCCAGATCCCAGGTGATGCTATCGATGTCGAACACCGTTATCGACAAATGGAACGAGAAGACGCATCGGGGATCGAAGCAGGCGCTAATCAACCGCCCGGACCAGTTGCGACACATTATGGCCGTCGCCGGCGTTCCCGAGCAGACCTCCGGCGACATCGGCGTCCAGGCTGATTCGATCGTCGCGATTCTTTACGGCGAGGTGTCCCTTGTCGATGACGACGCCTACAAGCTTGGTGGGCGCTTCTACGACAACCGCTCCACCACCTACAGCGGATCCAACCACGACTGGCGATTGAACCACGTGATCCGGCGCTATCGAGCCCAGGCGATCGCGTCGACCAATATGGACCGGTACGAGACGTCCGGCGTCCTGACGCGACCGCTTGTGACGATGCATACGGCTTGCGACCCATCGTACCGGTAAGCCAGCAGGCGAAGTACATGGCCAGGCCAACGGTTCACCCTATTTGATTAACCTGCCGCCTGTGGATCGGGACGGTCACTGCGCCTTCACGCCCGCCGAAATCCAGCAGGCGTTGGCTGTGCTTCTGGGCGCGCTCTAGCAGGCGCCATCGAAACGGGGTTACCGCTGCGGCCCGCATCGCGGGTGAGGGGCTTACAGGCAACGGCGAGGCTCATGGGCGTCTGCAACCCTACGAAATCGCTCCTATTCCGGACAGAACAGAAAGGTAAAGAACAATCATGAAGGCTGCCGTTATCGAGCGACGCCATGTCCCGAAAATCAAAGACATACCGAACCCAGGCGCTCCAGCACCGGACGAAGTGCTGGTGGACAATAAGAGCCGCGGGTGTTTGTCACACCGACATCCACCTGCACGATGGCCTGCTTTCAGACCTGGGAATCGACGTTTTCCTGTTATCCCCGGCCACGAGACCGTCGGGATCGTCGAGGAGTCGGTTCGGAGGTCACGCATCTCAAGGCAGGCGACCGGGTGGGCGTCTACTGGATCTACCCGTGCGGGCACTGTCACTACTGCTTCTCCGGGGAAGAACAGGCGTGCCCAGGCTGGCTGCCAACCATGGACGCTAACGGCTTCCGCCGCCAGGGCGGGTTTGCGACCCACATGAAGATTCCGGCGAATCATGCCCTTCCTTTGCCGGACTCGCTCGATTTCGCAGAGGCTGCACCGCTCCTGTGCGGCGGCATGACTGTCTATGCCGGGCTCAAGAAGGCGAATCTTCGGCCGGGCCAGCGTGTAGGCGTGGTGGGAATGGGCGGTCTGGGGCACCTGGGGATTGAGATTGCTGCAGCCATGGGAGCGGAAGTGATTGTTGCGACTTCCACAGCCGACAAAACGCCGATGGCACTCAAGCTCGGTGCGTCAGACGTTGTCGTGGGTCACGAAGACCTGGGCACCCAGCTAAAGGATTCGGCGGTGTCGACGTCGTGCTCTCGTCAACCATGGACCCCGCTGCGATAGCTGGAGTTTCCGCCGGTCTTCGACCGCTGGGCACAATCGTCGTTACGGGCTTCACCGGCGAGCCCATCCCCGTAGTCCCCATGGCGCTGGCGCTTTCGCAGCAAACTATCGTCGGAAGCTTGATTGCCTCCAGGCGAGACACGGAGGAACTGCTACAGCTGGCCGCCCAACAGAAGATCGGGGCAGTCGTGGAAACGTTCCCGCTGGAGTCGGTGAACCAGGCCTTCGACAAGCTGCGCAACAACGATGTGCGTTATCGCGCCGTCCTGCTTCCCACTGAGACTGTCGGCGAACGCAAAAGCCGATGATTCACGTCCACCCCCCGGTGGGTTTCATCTGAGAACTGCCGCCTGATTGTGGAAAACGAGCAGTCAGGTACCGAAAACGCCGGCTACACGAACGTCAGGGACGTTAGCGAACGGCACTACCAGGACCTCCGGATGGAGATTAGGCGTGGAAGGCGCCTCGGGGGCGGGTCCGCGCGCGGAAAGGAGAACAACAATGCCACTCTACCTGGTGGAACGGCATCTGCCCGGCATTACGGTCGAACAACTAAAGGCAGCCGCACAGGCAGCGAAAGACACTTCAGACGGTATACGCACGGCAGGGGTGCCAGTGCATTACCTGCGGTCGACGTTTCTGCCGGCGGACGAGAGGTGCTTCTGTCTTTTCGACGGACCGTCCGCGGACGCGATTGAACGTGTCAATCAGAAAGCGAACCTGCCCTACGAGAAGGTGCATAGCGCCGCGCACATTGCGGCGAGCGACCTTAGTTGAAAAGCAATGGGGCGAAGCGCCGGACGGGATAGTCGTCGGCTAGTCGGAAAGGTGAGTTAGCGTGTGACTGGAGACTCTAACGGCCCGGCCTACACTCACGCTAACGACGAGGCCTGGAGCACTGTCATGCGACAGCGTACGGCTGCAAAGGAAGCGGCCTTCCTGCTTCCCTATCTCCAGCCAGGGCTCTCCCTCGTTGACGTTGGCTGCGGGCAGGGCACAATCACAGCTGATCTGCGGAGCTGTTATTACCGGGCCAAGTTGCGGGTTCGACTCTCAGCTCGAACACGTGATACGGGCTTGTCGGATGGCCGAGCGACGAGGCCTAACGAACGTCATCTTCCGAGACGGAAATGGGTACGAGCCACCATTCGAAACCGATTCCTTTGATGTCGCCTTCGCCCATATGGTCTTCATGCACCTGACAGACCCATTGGAGGCTTTGCGGAAGGCGGCCTCCTTAAGCGAGCCTGGTGGTCTGGTGCCACCGAGATCGGGGATCCAGCTTCCACTTCGAGGGACCACACCGCTTCAATTGGCCCGCGTGATGGAAATAGTCGTCGCCACAACGAACACGATCACCGGGGTTCTCACGGTCATGCCATCGGTGAAGTGATAGATCGCCTCTGCCGTGAGGTCGGCCTCCATCCGATTGATGTTTCGGCCGATTTGGAGATTCAGCCGGCCGCCTCGCGTGAGTTCGTGTTTGCGGGTCCCACAGGCATGCAGGCGATTCGAGCAGGTATTACGTCGCAAGCCGAACTGGACGATCTGGCTGACAGGTGGGATGAGTGGATGGCAGATGCAGACGCCTACATGGCGCTTGATCACTATCAGATCGTGGCCGAGAAGCTCAGGCAGGCGCCGTCAACCCAATCCCTCGCGCTTGTGAGCGTGGCAGACCGGTTGTCCGGTCACATGTCCTCGTTACGACACGATGAGGACATGGTGACAACAGATTCCTGATCTTTGTCTCCTTGTTATCCTGATGAACCGCTTTCCGGCGTTGTGTTTCCTTCGGAGCGGGTTGAATATCCAACCTCATGGCCATCACAAATTAGGCTGTCCACAGACTTTGTTCCTGTTGACGCTGAGTCCTCAGAACAGAGCGACGGAAGCTCATACTACAGCCTCAAGTCACTGTACAGCGGTTCACAGACTCTGCGGCCTTGCGTCTTGTGCAAGAATTAGCCGCAGCCGGTTGGAAAGTGGACAAAACACAATTGGCCACAGAAAGCTATTATATCTCCTTCGCGGATATTGGTGGATATTCTGGATTGACCGTGGTAGTTACTACAGTACCAAGCTATTCCACCACCAACGGCAACGCCTGAGAGTCCTTGCACTGGAGACATGTTCCGAATCACGGCTCTGACCCCTCCACCAAGCTTGACTTAAGAGTGGCTCACAACAAACTATCGCGGTTACCTACACTTATAGCCTCTGCTCTGCTTCTGAAGCTGTCCTAGCTATTTACGTTGAAGAGTACCCGTTAGGCTCCAACTGTCAGGGAGGGAACCATTGAACGAATGGTGGCGTATACCTGCTCGTCACTCACGGGCAGAGCACCGGGACACTCTTTGTGACGTGGTTTGGGAATGCTCTCTCGGATGTCGCTTCAGATGGTTCAGGTCAACTGGCACCAGGAGCGCAATTCTGGACATCGAGCAACGGTAGTGCGGTCCAACCGATCCTTGATTCCTTTGGCGTCTTTTCATCCCTTTCTACACGTTTACGCCGTAGGAGGTACTTGCTCATCCGTGAGGGTTGCATGGCGTCGGTTGATTGAGGTTATCCGATGCAGCGTCCATATTCCGCAAGAAAAAGTGGGCTCCTACATTGCCGACACACTCGTTGAGGCCGATGAATGTTCAGCCTCCGACAGGCCTGACCAATATCACGGTTGCCTTTCCCGAAGTGCGCCAAACGCCGTTCGTCTCATCCCAAAGTTAGGAGCCAAGTCGAATCGTGTTTGGAAGTCTTCTGTGCAGTCCTCCGCCCGGCATCCTTGCATCCCTTCCGAGGACATCTAAAATCCCCTGTAGGACTTGCTTGTCAGGCTAGGTGGAGGACTCCGTGTGGCAAACGCACGATGAGTTGCCTCAGTGGATTCAGAGAGACAAGGGCGTGGGCGATCAACGGGCTCCGGCTTTAAGATCCGCCGCAAGGTCCTGAGGGCTCGAGTTCCTCTCCCGATACTGACTCTTCGATTTATCTAACGCGGCGATCAATTCCACGACCTCCTTCGCGTCGGAGTGACCCAGAGGGGCGGCGATAGTCACACTCGACGCTAATCGCTACGAGAATCCCTGCTGAGTTGTACCAGCGGCCGCACGAGGCGCAGCGCCAGTGACGCTCTTGATCGCCGTCCGCGTCGCGGGCCAGCAGGTGTCCATGGTCGTGCTGGCAGCTGTCTTGCTCGTTGTGCTCGCTGATGCTGCTTCTCCGCGCGGGAGATCTTTGATGAGGTGAACCGGGTCTGACCTCCTGAAGGTTGTTTCAGCGCAGGAAGCCTTCTGAAGATTACTACTCTATGGGCGGGCGGGACGAAGTGGCGCCTCGTCGACCCTAATTCTTGACCCTAATAGGGAGCGAAGCTGGGCGGACACGAGCGGAAAGAAAGCCCAAGTCTGAATCTGGATGCGGCGCCACGCGGTTCCATGCGGGCCAGCTTACGCAATTCGAATCCCCGTACCGCTACCATTGATCAGGCGCCCCTCGAATCTATCCAGAGCGATTCGAGGGGCTTTTGCATTTCGACACGGCGGCTCCGCTGAGCAGCCCTGGGCTTCTTCCCGCCAACCCTCATTACTTGACTTGCGCTGCACTTTCGATCGTCCGATTCCTTAGACTGAGGCAGACCACTCGCCCGGCACGTCGCCGATGTCTCGTGCTCGGCGGTCACTGAATGGAGGGCGGCATGACTGCCGAAGCGGACGATGTTATTCGGGCAGGCATTGCCGGGCTGGGCATGGCCGGCGCCGGTATCGTCGGGCAGCTATCGAAGGTACCCGGTGTGCAGCTTGCGGCGGCGGCCGACATGCGCGAGAACGCGCTGGGTGCCTTCAAAGCACAGTACGGTGGTCGCATCCACCAGAGCTTCGACAGCCTGTGCGAGGACCCCGATATCGATGCCGTCTGGGTGGCGACGCCCAGTCACATGCACTGTGAACACGTCGTCCGGCTGGCGGAGGCCGGTAAGCACATCGTGGTCGAGAAGCCGATGGCGATCAGCCTCGAAGAATGCGAGCGCATGGTCGAGGCGGCTGAGAAGCACCATGTAGCCCTGATCGCCGGTGGTGCGCGCAGCTTCGATCCCGCCTTCGTCGAGATGAGCCGAATCATCCGATCCGGGCGCCTCGGCGGTCTCGGCGCACTGGCAACGTGGGCGTTCACCGGCTGGATGACGCGGGCGCGGGAGCCGCACGAGCTCGACCCGCAGATGGACGGGGGCTGCATCTTCAACCAGGGTCCTCACCCGGTCGATGTCCTTCGACTGCTCGGTGGCGGCATGGTGCGCAGCGTGCGCGGCTCTGCCATCGACCTTCACCTGCCGGGGCGGCCGGGCGCCGGTTACTTCACGGCCCTCCTCGAGTTCGAGGACGGCACGCCGGCCAGCCTGGTCTATAACGGTTACGGTCACATCCAGGGCTGGGAGCTCGTGCCCTGGGGCGAAACGCCGGAGCGCCTGGCAGCAAACGAGCGCGCCAATGCATATCGGCAACAGCTACGTCGGGGTGAAGCCGACGAAGCCGCCGCGCGGGAGCTGCTGCGCTTCGGTGGGCGGCCGGCGAGTACCCCCACCGCCGGGGACAGCAAGTGGACACCGCCCGACGCGGGCCTCGTCATAGCGACGTGCGAGCTGGGCGAGCTGCGCCAGTCCGCGACAGGCCTCTACGTCTACGACGATGACGGCCGCCACGATGAGCCACTACCGCCCGGTGCCAGCGCGCGCCTGAATGAGGTAAACGAGCTTCGAGCCGCCATGCGCGGTCAGCCGTATGTCCACACGGGCCGGTGGGGCATGGCAACCATGGAGGTTGTGCTCGCGATCGGCGAGTCATCTCGCACAAAACAGGAGGTCGTGTTGCAGCACCAGGTGCCGGTTGCCTAGGCGCCACAACTGCCAACTGAACGCCACGCGAGTTCTTTAAGCCTTAAGGCCCTCGATCCAAGTCGGGTTCGCGTACTAGACTTGCGCTGAAACATGGATTTCGTGGCAGTTCGTCTGTCGCACAGTGGATTCGCGCGCCAACTGCGCCTTTCGGCCCTGCGTCCTGGCGGCTTCTGGCGAGTGCAGAGGATATCTCAGATCTCCTTGCATCGAATCCTGAATATCGATTGGAGCCTCGGTGACTGACTCGAAGATCATCTACACACTGACTGACGAAGCGCCCCTCCTGGCGACCTACGCGTTCCTGCCCGTGATCTCGTCCTATGCCTCGACGGCGGGCGTCGCGGTGGAGACGCGCGACATCTCGCTAGCCGGCCGAATCATCGCCAGCTTCCCGGAGTACCTCGATGCCGACAAGCGCATCGGCGACCACCTGGCGGAGCTCGGCGCTCTCACCCTGAGGCCCGAAGCCAACATCATCAAGCTGCCCAACATCAGCGCCTCGATCCCCCAGATGAAGGCCGCGATCGCCGAGCTCCAGGACCAGGGCTACGAGGTCCCCGACTACCCGGAGGACCCGCAGACCGACCAGGAGAAGGAGATCCGCGCTCGCTACGACAGAGTCAAGGGCAGCGCCGTAAACCCGGTGCTGCGCGAAGGTAACTCCGACCGTCGCGCGCCGCTCTCCGTGAAGCAGTACGCTCGCAAGCACCCCCACTCGATGGGCGCCTGGACACCAGACTCCAGGACCAACGTCGCGCACATGGACGAAGGCGATTTCCGGCACACCGAGAAGTCGATTGTCATGGACCGCGATGACACCCTGCGCATCGAGTTCGTGGGAGACGATGGCAGCACCAGGACCCTGAAGGAAGGCGTGCCGGTGCTGAACGGCGAGATCGTCGATGGCGCCACGATGAGCGCTGAGGCCCTGAGCAAGTTCCTCTCGGAGCAGGTCGAGCGCGCCAAGTCGGAAGGCGTCCTGTTCTCGCTGCACCTCAAGGCCACGATGATGAAGGTCTCCGACCCGATCATCTTCGGCCACGGGGTGCGGGCTTACTTCCCGAAGGTATTCGACGAGTACGGCGACGCGCTGGCCTCCGTCGGCGGCGACCCGGACGACGGCCTCGGCTCCGTGCTGCAGGCGGCGCAGGACCTCCCGGCCGACGAGCGCATGGGCATCGAAGCCGCCGTGCGCGAGGCCATGGAGAACGGCCCGCCTCTGGCGATGGTCGACTCCGACCTCGGCATCACCAACCTGCACGTGCCCAGCGACGTTATCGTCGACGCCTCGATGCCGGCGATGATCCGCACCTCGGGCCACATGTATGGCCCCGACGGCAAGGAAGCAGACACGCTGGCCGTCATCCCGGACAGCAGCTACGCCGGCATCTACCAGGTAGTCCTCGACGACTGTCGCAAGAACGGCGCCTACGACCCGGCGACGATGGGCTCCGTGCCGAACGTCGGTCTCATGGCGCAGGCGGCGGAGGAGTACGGCAGCCACGACAAGACGTTCGAGGTTCCCGCCGCCGGGACCGTCCGAGTCATCGACACGGCCGGCAACACGGTCATGGAGCACAAGGTCGGCGCCGGCGACATCTACCGCATGTGCCAGACCAAGGACATCCCGGTGCAGGACTGGGTGAAGCTGGCCGTGACGCGTGCCCGCCTCAGCGGTGCGCCGGCGATCTTCTGGCTGGACGAAACCCGCCCGCATGACGCCAAGCTCATCGCCAAGGTGAAGGCGTACCTGCCGGACCACGACACCTCCGGCCTGCACATCGACATCATGTCGCCGGACGACGCGATTGCCTTCTCGCTGGAGCGCATTCGCAAGGGCGAGGACACGATCTCCGTCACCGGTAACGTCCTGCGTGACTACCTGACAGACCTCTTCCCGATCATGGAGCTCGGCACCAGCGCCAAAATGCTCTCGATCGTTCCCCTGATTGCCGGTGGCGGTATGTTCGAGACCGGGGCCGGCGGCTCTGCCCCGAAGCACGTGCAGCAGCTGGTGCGTGAGAACCACCTGCGATGGGACAGCCTGGGCGAGTACCTGGCACTCGCCGCAAGCTTCGAGCACATGGCCCAGACCACGGGCAACGAACGCGCCAAGATCCTGGCCGACACGCTGGACCGAGCTACGGCGACCTTCCTGGACGAGAACAAGTCGCCCAGCCGCCGGGTCAACGAGCTCGACAATCGCGGCAGCCACTTCTACCTCGCGCTCTTCTGGGCCGAGGAGCTGGCTTCACAGAAGCAGGACCCGGACCTCGCCGGAGCGTTCTCGATGCTCGCGCGTGACCTGCGCTCGAAGGAGCCCGTCATCGCCGAAGAGCTCCTGTCGGTCCAGGGCCAGAAGGTCGACCTCGGTGGCTACTACCACCCGGACCCGGCCAAGACGACCGCCATCATGCGGCCCTCGAAGACGCTGAACGAGACGCTGGCGTCAATCGCGCTTTAAGCAAGCGCCAGTAGCAAACGAGAAGCCCGGCGACGCGCCCGTCGCCGGGCTTCTTTGTGCCTCCATTACGTCGATGTAGGTTGGCCTCTCTGTTGTCGTCCTGAGCGAAAACGAAGGACCCGCAGGCTTTCAGCGTGCAACGAGAGTCCGGTTCCTACGACGCCGCATCAGGGCGCGAAATGAATACGGCTTCCACGCCGGACTCCTACGGATGCTTCGCCTCGGCTCAGGATGTCTTGAGCAGCAAGCAGCGCGCCTGAGCTCAGTCACATCTCTGACCGAAAGACGCCCGAATCACTGCACAAGGCGGCGGCGGTGGGTGCATAATGCGCGCGCACACGAAAGTCTCATAGCGAATTCGAATAGTCCAGGAGAGAACGATGAAGCGCAGCACCGATCGCATTATCACCACGCAGGTGGGTAGCCTGCCCAGGCCGAACGACCTTCGGAAGCTGTGGGACGACCGCCTGGCGAAGCGCCCATCGTTCGACCCGGCAGCCTTCGACGCCCGCGTGAAGTCGGCCGTGGCTGAAATGGTGCAGAAGCAGGTCGAGTGCGGTATCGACGTCGTCAGCGACGGCGAGCAGGGGCGTATCGGCTGGACGGCGTTCTTGCCGGAGCGGCTCAATGGCCTTGAGGACCGCCCTGCTGACGCCTCGACGGCGGTGAATTACGGTGGCCGCGAGCGCGAGAAGGGCCTGTTCGACGGCTACATGGCGGAGCGAGCGCGACTGACCGCCTCCGGTGAGGGCCGTGACTACCAGCCTTCGCCCGAGGCGCAGGAGGCGCTGCGTGTGCGCACCTTCTGCACCGGACCCGTGAGCTACAAAGGCCCTGAGGCAATTAACAAGGAGATCACCAACTTCAAGTCTGCTCTCGACGGCGTCAGAGTGGTCGATGCCTTCCTGCCCTCGGTGGGGCCCGACAACATGGGCTACCTGCCGGACCAGAACGAGTTCTACAGCCATCAGGACGACTTCCTGCGCGACTGTGCCAAGGCGATTCGCGGCGAGTACAAGGCGATTCTCGATGCGGGCTTCCAGCTGCAGATCGATACGCCCGTGATGAAGTTCAACGCCCTTGGCCTGGACGTCGACACCTTCCGAAAGCGCTTCGGGCTGCTCGTCGAGGTGTTCAACGAAACGTTCAAGGGCCTCGACACCGATCGCATCCGCCTGCACCTGTGCTACGGGGGCGGTCGCGGCCCTCACTCGGAGGACGTGACGCTGCCGGAGTTCATCGACCTCATCCTGCAGGTCAGCGCAGTCGGCTTTTCCTACGACCAGAACCCGCGCCACGAGTGGGAGTGGGAGATCTGGAAGGAGACCAAGCTGCCGGACGGCAAGGTCCTCATCCCCGGCTGCGTCGGTCACACGAACGACGTCATCGAGCACCCGGAGCTCGTGAAGCAGCGCATCGTGCGCCTCGCGAACCTGGTCGGCCGCGAGAACGTCATCGCCAGCAGCGACTGCGGCTTCTCCCAGAGCGTGTTTGGCCCCAAGATCCACCCGGACCTCGTGTGGGCGAAGCTTCGGTCCCTCTCCGAGGGCGCGGAGCTGGCCACAAAGGAGCTCTGGAGGAAGTAGCCGATATGACCATGGACAACCGAGAGGCCGCTGTGCGGGCGATCACCCAGCAGTGGCTCGATGCCACCGTGCGCGCCGATGCCGACACGCTGGAGACGATGCTGGAGGCGGGCTACACCTTCACGCACGCCACGACGGCGATCACCGACACGCGAGCGGAGTGGCTGGAGTCCTTCCGTTCGGGAAACCGGCGCTACCGCTCTTGGGAGATCTTCGACACAACGGTTCGGCTGTTCCCGTGGGGCGCGATCATGACCGGTCGCGGCCGCCAGGAGATCATCCGAGCCGGCGGGGAGATCTTCGTCCTGCCTACCAGCTTCACGAACGTGTGGCTGGAGCAGGACGGCCGATGGCTGCTCGCCGTGTGGCAGGCGACTCTGGTGCCCGATAGCTAAGGGCCAGGGTGCTGGGGCGGCCTTCCGCACCACGTGGAGCTGTCCTGCGAATCTCATCGACTTGCTTCAGTCTTCCACATTTGAGGCTGATGAGGCTTGTAGCCGGGCCGTCTTTCTGATCGGTGTTACCGCGTCATTGCGTGTGGATGCGCCGAAAGCCGGCCAGTCTGAGTTGTGAACGATACATATGGTGCAATCGTCCTCGGCGGCTGCTGCGGGAGTCAGCCGTTCCTAAACCCGGGTGAGAAGGTGCTAATCAACCCGTTTGCCTCATGCTACGTCTCCAAAGGCAAGTTCACTGACCTTGGGCCGCTGGGGCACTCCAGAGACGCTGGCGGCTACATGTCTACTTCTGGAAGATGACCCAGACATCCTTCTCGAGCCGGAAGTCGCAGGGACTCTCTAGATCTCCTCCATGCGGACAGACTTCGATTTCGACACTTGTGCCGCACAAGATCGGTTTCCAGGGAAGCCATAGGGTAGACGAAGACGAGCCAGGATGTTTATGCGCTGCATCCCGCCGAGCATAGTAATACCTTCTATTTCTCCTATTTGTCCGGTACCGCGTGAAGTGAGGCTCGAACGATGAAGAAGGTCCTTTTTCTATCAATTGCCGTCGTGATCGGCAGTGTCGCTGCGCTGTACGCGGCCTGGGGCGGCGATGCCGAATCTCAGACGGAGCTGATCCAGGCGGCCGGGAGCGGCAGTCTCAGCGATAACGGCGATGGCAGCTTCACGCTGACATTGCGCGAGGCGTCCGCGATCACGTGGTTCTCAGACCGGCCGGAGCGCTCGTATGGACGCCTGAGCCCGCAAGACTTCGTGTCCCTTTGGCAGTCGGATGATGTGCAGCATGACCCTCCGAACGCGGCCCTCAGCGTCGATGACCACACCTACGCTATGGAGTTGGCGGCCATCTCCTTCGACGACGCCGCGTCGACGTTTACCTACCGGGTATTGCCCCTGGACGACTCCGAGGCCGGCCGTATCGTCGATCCGGCGGAGCTTGCCGAACTCGAGTTCGGTCCGGTGGCGCTCTTCATCGATGCCCTGCCGACCCCCCTGAACGGTCAGGTCACCGACTAGCCATCGTCTGGTTCGTTACTCCTCGCCCGCTTCGAGCCACAGCTCGTACAGCCGACGCCGGTGCGTCGTGTAGTGGCGCGATAGCAGCGAGGTCGCCTGGGCGCGCGTGAGGCCGAGTCGCCGCATCTCGGCGATCTCATCTCGCAGCGCCTGCTCGTCATCGGAGGCTCCGGCCTTTGCTTCGCTTGCGCCTTCGATAAGCAGGACGATCTCGCCGCGAGGGTTCGTGAAGTGGGCCAGCGCTTCTGCCGCCGTGCCGACGAAGGTCTCTTCGTGCAGCTTCGTGATCTCGCGCGAAACGGCGATACGTCGGTCCGGCAACACCTCGGCGATGGCTTCGAGTGACTTGCGCAGCCGGGTGGGCGCCTCGAAGGCCACCAGCGTCTCGGCGCGACTCGCGGCATCTTCGAGTAATCGATGGAGCTCGCCGCCGCTCCGGGGCAGGAAGCCGGCGAAGCGAAACGCCGTGCCGCCCAGGCCGGAGACCGAGAGGGCTGCTACAGGGGCCGAGGCACCGGGGATGGCGAGCACCTCATGTCCGGCCTCGCGCGCGGCTGCCACCAGGTCGATGCCGGGATCGCTGATCGCCGGCGTGCCTGCGTCCGTTACCAGTGCAACGTCACCCTCGGCCAGGCGTTCGAGTATTTGAGGGATGCGGCCGCGCATGTTGTGGTCCGTGTAGCTGATCAGCTTCGGGTGCAGGCCGTGATGCCGCAGAAAAACGCCGGCGGTGCGAGTGTCCTCCGCAGCCACGAGGGACACCTCCGAAAGGACCCGCAACGCCCGCAGGCTGATGTCCTCCAGATTGCCGATCGGCGTGGCCACAACGTATAGTCGATTTATCCCCATTTAGGTCTAGTGCGAAAGCAGTTTAACAAAAAGAGCCCTCTTCGGCATTGACCGGGATTTCCGGGGGACGGTATATTTTCTAGATAAGTAGGGGGTGGGCTGAAACATCATGAATACGCTCGAAGTAAGTCGAAGGTCAGACGCCGGTAATCCCGCTACGGCAAAGGCAATGTCCCACGCCTACGGGTTCGATGAAGTGGCTATCGTACCCGGTGCCTACACGGTAAACCCGGAACTCACAGACGTCTCGTTTCACATTGGAGAGCACGAATTCGCCGTGCCGGTGCTCGCCGCGGCGCTGGACGCGGTTGTGGACCCAGGCTTCGCAGGGAAGATAGGCCGCCTCGGCGGCCTTGCTGTTTTGAACCTGGAAGGCATCCACACTCGCTACGAAGACCCGGCCGGTCTGCTGGTCGAGTTCGCAGCGGCGGACAAGACCAAGGTCACGGAGCTGCTGCAGCACGCTTACACGCAGCCGATTCAGACCAACCTCATCGGCGAGCGTGTTCGTCAGATGAAGGAGCAGGGCGTCAAGGTCGCCGTCTCGTGTACGCCGGCCAACGCGAAGAAGTTCGCACCCCTGGCCGTCGAGGCTGGATGCGATATCTTCGTCGTCCAGTCGACCGTCACTACAGCACGACACGTCTCACGCAGCCTCGAGGGGCTGCGTTTTGAACGTCTGACAGATCTCGGTGTGCCGATTGTCGTCGGCAACACGGTGGGCTACGCGGCGACCAAGGAGCTCATGGAGTGCGGCGTCGACGCCGTCCTCGTGGGTGTCGGTCCCGGCGCTATCTGCACCAGCCGCGAAGTCCTCGGCATCGGCGTGCCGCAGGTGTCGGCCACGATCGCCTGTGCTCAGGCCCGTGACGACTACTTCCACGAGACCGGTCGCTACGTCCCGATCATCACCGACGGCGGCATCGAGAAGTCCGGTGACCTCTGCAAGGCCATCGTCGCCGGCGCCGACGCCGTCATGCTCGGCACCCTGTTCGCCGGAACGGAAGAAGCACCCGGCCGCGGCTCCTCCTGGGGCATGGCGACCTGGCACGCGGAGCTGCCGCGCGGCTCTCGTATCACCGTCGGCGTCCACAGCACCATCGAGCGCGTCCTCTTCGGCCCGACGCACCGCAACGATGGCCGCGAGAACCTGATCGGCGCCCTGCGCACCGCGATGGGCATGTGCGGCGCCCAGACCCTGCGCGAGTTCCAGCAGTCCGAGCTGGTCATCGCCCCGGCCATCAAGACCGAGGGCAAGTCCTACCAGCTCGCCGGTCTGACCTAGAGAGCTGCGAGCCGCGAGCTCATAGCTGCGAGCTAAATAACTACGAGTAAATGGCCGGGACTCGAGTCCCGGCCATTCCTTTGGCTCTCGAAGCAACAACCTGTCGTAGACATAATGCTGGGATGGACATCAAAGCAAGCTGAGCCTGTCGAAGCACGTCAGCGCCTCGGCGTTTGAATGCGTCTCGAGTTGCCTGAGGCGCCTTCGAGGTGCCTCACGAGCGAACTTCGCTACGAGCGTAGAGCTCTAAACGCAGATGACCGCCGAGGTGTGGCACCTCGGCTACGTAAAGGCTTGGCGCGCTCGAAGCTCAAGCTCACGGCAGGCTCGAAGCCTTACGTCGCCTCGATGCCTATCTCATCCACGACGCCGCCCGTGATGGTGTAGGCGCGCACGACCGGGCTATCGGGGTCTTTGAGCGATACGAGGACGTAGTGGGCGCCGGGGTAGAGGTCCGACGGTGGGTCTGTGCCGGGCCACTGCGATAGGCGCACGTCCGTCGGAGATGGGTAGGCCTCGCTGGCCACGTGCGAGTGGTAGATGACGAGCACTTGCAGGCCGGCGTCGTCCATCTCGCGCTCGACCTTCAGGATGTCGCGCGGGTCGATGTTGTAGCGAAACGGGCTCGCTTCGGCGTTACGGGTGCGGTAGAGCTTTGCCGCCGTGCCGTCCTTGCCCGTGATGATTCCACAGCACTCGTTCGGCAGGTCGTCGATGGCGTGCTGGATCATCTCGTCGACCATGGTCTTGGGCAGTCGCAGTGTCATGGCAGGACGATAAAGGAACCGCCGGGCAGGAACAAGAACGCCCGCTAGACCAGCGTGATCTCTTCGCCGCCGTCGACGCCGATGACGTTGCCGGTCATCCACTGCAGCCGTTCGTCCGACAGCACGGCGATCGTCGTTGCGACGTCCTCAGGCGTAGTCGCACGGCCGCTCGGGTTGCTCTCCTTGACGCGCTCCAGCATCGCGATCCCTTCCGGGATCCGGCGCAACGCCGGGGTGTCCGTCACGCCGGCGCGAATGGCGTTGGCGGTGACACCGAGGGGCGCGAGCTCGAACGCCAGTTGACGGATGTGCGTTTCGAGTGCGGCCTTGGCTGCCGATACGGCGCCGTAGCTGCGGATCACGCGCGTGGAGCCGGAGCTGGTCATGGCGAAGATGCGGCTGCCGCGACGCAGCAGATTGTGTGCGGCGAGGTCCTGGGCCCAGTAGATCAGGCTGTTGGCCATGACGTCCAGGGTCATCTCCATCTGCTTCTGGCTGAGCCGCTCCTTCGGGTTCTCACCGATCACGGGCAGCAGGGCGCCGAACGCAAGCGAGTGCATGAGCACACGCACGAACGAATCGTCCTCCGCGGTCTTCTCGACGATGCCCTGGATCACGCCGGCGCGCTTGTCGGCGTCCGCGGCGTTGACGTTGAAGAAGACGGCCTCGCGACCCTGCGACTCGATCTCAGCTTTGATCGCCTCGACGTTGGGCATGGTGGAGCGCATGTCCATGTGCACGCCGAAGATGTCGAAGCCGTTGCGTGCGAGCTCCTTGGCTGTGGCGCCGCCCATTCCGCTCGAAGCGCCCAGGATCAGCGCCCACCCCTTGCTCTCAGAGCTCATTCAGTCGTCTCCTCATCACTCTCGGTCGCGGCGGCGCCGGCTGCCTCAGGCAGGGTCAGCACGCCCTCTGTGTCCATCATGAGCTGGCAGAACGCCTTGCCGTCCGACTTGCCTTCCAGCTTCTCCCGCAACGCATCGAACAGGTCGGTCGCCTCGACGATGCAGTAGCGCATGCTCTCTGAGGCGACGCGCAAGGCGTTGGTGTATTGCTGCTCTCGTTCTGCCGGCGCCGTCTCGCGGAAGCCGTTGACGATGACGATGCCGTGAGGCGGCGTCCGGCCGTCGTCGGCGATCTTCGTCTCCAGCCGCGCTCGCAGGCGGTAGTGCGGGTCCATGCCCACCGCGCCGGCGCTCGATTCTGCTTCAACGAACGCCGATACCGACCCGAAGGAGAAATGGCCGGGCTGATCGACGGTCGAGAACTGCCGGAAGCCCAGCTCTTGCAGGGCGTCGCGCACCGGTAACTCGAAGCCGTACTTGCCCTCCTGCCACAGGATGCGGCGGAAGCGGTCCATGCCCAGGTACTCGCCTCGGGCGGCGTCCAGCTCGGCTTCGAGCTCGTCCAGCTTGGCCTCGGCGTCCTGGATGCGTCGCTGTGAGTCTTCGATCCCCGGCAGCGTCTCCTCCGCCACCCATTCCGGCGCGGAACCGTCCGCCGTCGTAAGCAGCGTGTTGCGGATGGCGCTCACCAGGTTCGCGGCGAAGGCTGAGCGGTCCGTGGGCGTGATGCGCGGCGGCAAGGCCGGGACGAAGACCACCCTCCCGGCCAGCACCGGCACCTCAATCGCGATCGGCGTCCCGCCGTCGCTGCGGGCGAGCACGCGTGCGTTCTCGAACGCGTCCGGGCCTTCCGCGAACGAGACGCGGTAGAGCACGTCGTTGCGCTTGGCGTCGAGGTAGTTGGCGAAGGGGTGCTCCCAGTCGACGACGTTGACGTGGCGTCCGCCGGCAGGCTTCAGGTGCTTGATCGAGTAGTCCTGGCCTTCGGGCGCCGGCAGCCAGTAGTAGCGGTGCGCCCCGGTGAAGCCGGAAACGGAGGGATGCGGCACGTCCGGGTGCGCGAACACGACGACGAGGCCGCCTTTCGCGAGCAGACGCTGCGTTTCGTCCTGGCGCCGCCGCAGCAGCTCTGCCAGGCCTACCGTGTCGGCGGTTGTGGCGCCGTCCGTGACGGGGATGTCGTCGTAGGTCTTGTACTGATCGCCTTTGACGATGCCTTCGATCAGTCGCGAGATGCCCTGGGACGGCTCGACGACGATCGCGTCGTAATCGTAGAAGGAGAGGGCGCTGGCCCAGTTGTAGTTGTCGATGGCTGCGTCTGGCAGGCCGATGCCGAGCGAGAGAATACGCAAGGCTAATCCATTCCTTTGTCGTCGAGCTGCAGTCCCCGCAAGTAGCGCCTGAGCTCGGGTCCAATGTCCGGCCGCATCAAGCCGATTTCGATGTTGGCGCGCAGAAGGTTGAGCGGCCGCCCCGTATCATAACGCGTACCCTCGAAGCGATAAGCGTAGAGGCCCTCTTCGTCGGCCAGAATCTGCAGGGCGTCCGTGATCTGCATCTCACCACCGAAGCCGGGCTTGATACGGTCGATAGCGTTCCAGATGTTCTCGGTGAGCAGGTAGCGACCCACGATGGCGAGGCGGCTCGGCGCTTCGTGTACCCGGGGCTTCTCGACGAGGCGATCCAGCTTGGTCACGCGCTCGCTGACGTGCTGGCCCGCGACGATGCCGTAGCTCGACACCTCGTCTTCCGGCACTTCCTCCACGGCGACGACGCTGGCGTGGTACTGGTCGTAGCAGTCGATGAGCTGCTTCGTCGGCGGTGTGCCGGCCGGGTTGAGCATGATGTCGTCCGGCAGAACGAGGATGAAAGGCTCATCGTCCACCAGGTGGCGCGCCGTGTTGACCGCGTCGGCGAGGCCTCGCATCTCGGCCTGGCGAACGTAGGCGACGTTGACCATGTTGGAGATGGCGCGCACCTGTTCCAGCCGCGCCTCGTCGTTCTTCTCGGACAGCAGGGCTTCGATGTCGCGCGATCGATCGAAGTAGTCTTCGACGGCTCGCTTGGCGAACGAGGTAACGATGACGACCTGCTTGATACCGGAATGGGCGAGCTCTTCGACGGCGTAGTGGATGACGGGCCGGTCGACTACCGGGAGCATCTCTTTGGGCTGAGATTTCGTCGCCGGGAGCATACGCGTGCCGTATCCGGCAGCCAGGATGACGGCCTTAGTAACGGAAGACAGAAGTCACCTCAAACAGAGAGCGATTTATCAGAGCGGAGCCGTTTGAATTCTAGCACGGGGTCTCTTTGAGGCGACCCTGGATTGCCGGCCATTAAGAATGGGCCGTTGCGAAGGGTCATGTGGCATTCAGTTCGTATTCGATAATGCCGACGCTCCTGATGAATGGAACTATTGGTGAATCACAGTCCATGACACTACGGCGACGCCTTCCTCCAGGGTCCAGATTGAGCTCTGTTGTCGGTCGCATCGATGGTATGTGGCTCGTCGTCCTGGCCACCCTCGTTGCCGGTATCGGCATCGTCGGCGGACAGGTCTACAGCAACGGCAGATACAGGGAAGCGCGCCTGATCAGTGATGCCGGCCTCGAGGTGCAGGTGGCGAACACCCAGGCATGGACCGCGCTGTCAACGATTGATTCGGAGCACTTCGCCCTTCCACCGGTTCCCGAAGGTCCGGCGGCCTACCTGGCCCAGCTGAGCACGGTACTCGACGACCTCGCCGTCAATCAGACGGAGCTGCCATCAGCAGCCCGAGCATCTGTAGCCGACTTCCTCTCATCCACCCGCCAGGTGGCGTCCCTGATCGAGCAGGGAAGGGCTGCCGATGCCTATTCGATCCAGAACGAGCTGACACCCGAAGTCAATGGAATCCTGGCCAGGCTCGATCAGTTTGGCGATGAACATCAAAGCACGGCGCAGCAGGTGAGTCGTTTCAGCATCGGCACCTCCATTGCCTTTTATGCGGCCATCATCCTCATGCTCACGCTGTTTTTCAGGCGACGTGCCCGCGTCCAACAAGAGCTGGCACGGGCGATCGCCGAGCGGGAAGTCAGCGCGACGAGCGAGGCCCGTTTCCGTTCCCTGATCCAGAACTCCTCCAGCATCATTTCCGTGGTCGATGCCCAGGGCCTCATCGCGTACCAGAGCGTGACGGTGGACAAGCTGGGTTTTGCGCCAACCGACCTCTTGCATGCGCCGTTCGTCGGCCTCGTGCACCCGGCAGATCAGTCGTTGGTGTCGAGCGCGATAGAGCAAGCGAAGGCGGAGGAGCGTGGCGCTGTGACCGTTGAGTGCCGTCTGCGCAAGCGTGACGGCGGTTGGTTGCAGGTCGAACTGGTGGTCCAGAACCTGCTCCACGACCCCTTCGTGCGAGGTCTGGTGGTCACCGCGCGTGACATCAGCGAACGCAAAGTCTTCGAGGAGCAGCTCTCCCATCAGGCGACGCACGACGCCCTGACCGCCCTGCCCAATCGCCTGCTGTTCCGTGACCGCCTACAGCACGCGCTGGAGAGTGGCGCTCAGGTTGGCCTTAGTCACGCCGTCCTGTTCCTGGACCTGGATGATTTCAAGACCGTGAACGATAGCCTGGGTCACCTGGCCGGCGACGAGTTCCTTGTCATCGCGGCACAACGTCTTCGTACCGATATTCGCGGTCACGATACCGTGGCCCGATTTGGCGGCGATGAGTTCGCCATCCTCCTGGAGAACACCTCAGAACAGGACGCAGAGGAGGTGGCGAAACGCATCATCTCGACCTTTGCCATGCCGGTTGAGCTCGACGGACGGGCAGTGAAGTGCGGTATCAGTGCCGGCATTGTCTTCGCGTCGCGCGACGACCAGACGGCGGACGACATTCTGCGTGATGCCGATACGGCCATGTACATGGCAAAGGCCCGGGGCAAGGGCCGCTTCGAGTTGTTCACTCCCATGATGCGGGAGGCTGTGCTCGATCGCCTGGATCTCGAGGCCGACATGCGTCAGGGCCTGGTTGAAGACCAGTTTGCCGTGCACTACCAGCCGATCCTTAACTTCGACCAGGATCGTCTCGTTGGCCTGGAGGCGCTGGCCCGATGGCAGCATCCGAGCCGTGGTTTCTTGATGCCCGCCGAGTTCATCCCCATTGCGGAGGAGTCCGGCCTCATGATTGAGCTTGGGGCGCAGGTGCTGTCGACGGCCACGAAGCAGGTGCGCGCCTGGCAGCTGCGCTACCCGTCCGATCCGCCGATGTTTGTCACCGTGAACCTTTCGGCCAAACAGCTCATGGACCCCGGAGTGGTGAAGGTTATTACCACGGCTCTGGAGGAATCGGGCCTGCCGCCGGAGACTCTCACGCTGGAGATTACCGAGACCGTACTGGCTCAGAACACGGACGCCGTCATCGAGCGACTGAAGGCGATCCGAGCGCTGGGTGTGCGTCTGGCCATTGACGACTTCGGAACGGGTTACTCCTCGCTCAGCTATCTGCACCAGTTCCCCGTGGACGTCGTGAAGATCGACAAGTCATTTGTCGACGGCATCGTGGCTGGGAGCGACGGCACCGAGCTGCCGGATGCCATTGTGTCGCTGGCGCACGCCCTGAAGCTCAAAACGGTCGCCGAGGGCGTGGAGCGAATGGACCAGATCCAGCACCTGACGGCGATCGGTTGCGACCTGTGGCAGGGCTTCTTCTACGCGGAGCCGATGCAGGATGGGGGCATCGAGCAGCTGCTCGCGCATCCCCGATCTGCCCTGGAATCGAGTCGGCCACCGCGTCGAATGGCGTCCTGACACCTCACAGTATCTCGACGTGCTCCGGTGCTGCCGTAGAATGCGCGACGGAGGTGATAGATGCCCTTTGTTTCGCGTGATGGCGTTCGACTCTACTACGAGGAAGCAGGCTCCGGGCCGGGACCGGCGCTCGTGTTCGTGCACGGCTGGTGCTGCAACCACACCCACTTTGCGTCCCAGTTCGACCACTTCAGCAAGACCCAACGCGTGGTCAGCGTAGACCTGCGTGGCCACGGCGATAGCGACAAGCCCATCGAGGACTACACGATGCGCCTGTTCGCCGACGATGTGGCCTTTGTCTGCCATGAGCTCGGCATCGATAGCATGGTGGTGGTGGGCCACAGCATGGGTGGCACTGTTGCGGCCGCCCTCGCCGCGTTCCACCCCCAACTGGTCGTTGCAGCGGTGGGGGTCGATTCGGCCCTGATGACCTCGCCGGGCGCCGTACAGCGCCTCACGCCACGCATCGACGCTATGGCGGGCGCCGATTACCTCAAGGCTGCCCTCGAGATGGTCGATGCCATGTTCCTGCCCTGCGACGACCCGACCCGGCGCGCCGCGATCACCGAGGGTATGACGTCCGTCCCGCAGCACACCATGGTCTCAGCCATGCGCGGCAACCTGGCGCAGACCCCCGAGACACTGGGAACCATCTCGCAACCCTTCCTGATGATCTCGGCCGGCTGGGTGCCCGTCGATACGGCCTTTATTCGTCAGACGATCCCGAATCTGCGCTATGCCCAGACCTAC
The DNA here is from genome assembly GCA_963731765.1 of uncultured Chloroflexia bacterium. Classification (GTDB taxonomy): domain Bacteria; phylum Chloroflexota; class Dehalococcoidia; order DSTF01; family WHTK01; genus WHTK01. The sequence continues at coordinate 40,285 of CAVSWS010000035.1, read as the reverse complement.
GGCTCCGGTCACTTCAGCATGCTGGAGGTGCCGGACCAGGTAAACGCAATGATCGAGCGATTCCTGGCACTGGAGCTTGCAGAGGCGCCTGTGGGACTTGCAGAGTCGTAAACGGCATTCACCCACGCGTTAAACCTAATGTATGATCCGGCCACGTCCACCATTGGGCGGGACCAACCGTTCGGATATACGGTGCACTCATGAAGGAGGAGAAATGAACCGCTACGCCAGCCAGATGCTGCGGCTTCTGGACCGCGTCAGCGCGCCCGAGACCGTCTCGGCGCACTGCGACATCCCGTGTGGCATCTACGACCCGCACGCTGCTCAGATCGGCGCGCTTACGGTCTTGCGCATGAACCAGCTCATGGGCCAGGTTGACCCCAACGCCGACAAGGGCGCTGCGAACTCGTTCTCCCGCTACGTCCAGGTCAAGGAAGAGCACGCTGAGGTCGTCAAGCACGAGCTGGACGTCCTGTGGCACGACTACTTCAAGCCGGAGCACCTGGACAAGTACCCGGACCTGCACAAGATCTTCTGGGACGCCACCAAGCTGGCTTCCAAGTGCAAGCAGACCTTCGACGAGGCCGCGGCGAACGACCTTCTCAGCGCTACCAACCGCATCGCTGAGATCTTCTGGGACACCAAGGGCGTCCCGACTCGCAAGGCCGGCTCCAACCAGGCCGTCGGCGGCCAGCTCGTCTACGTCAACAACCAGTAGACGTCCTCTCGTCGCGATCGGCGACGGTAAGCAAGACGAAGGCCGGGCAATCGCCCGGCCTCTTTGTTGCCCTCGCACCGTCAGGGTGCCATGCTCAGATCATGCGGCGATTCCTGCTCCTCACGTTTTCGGTCTTCGGAATCGGCGCCGGCTTGTTCTCCGGGCGCATCGTGCGCCGCTATGTTGTCGAAGGACGCTCGATGCTGCGCGCCTTCGCGCCGGGAGACCGTCTGCTCGTGGAAGGCCTGTCTTACAGGCTGCGTACTCCCCGTGTCGGTGAGGTGGTTGTGGTCCATCAGCAGGGTGGCAACGGCCGGCTCGACCTCAAGCGCATCGCTGCCGGCCCCGGGGCCGAGGTGACCGTCCAGGGCCAGCCGGACTTCCTCGGCCACGACGAGTGGTACGTCGTCGGCGACAACATGGACGAGAGCACGGACAGCCGCCAGCTGGGCCCGGTAAAGATCGATGACATCGTCGGCCGCGTGTGGCGGAAGTACTGATTAGCGGGTTCTATCTGCAGCGTCGCCCCTAGCGCGCAGCCAGTGCCGCCAGCCCTCGAGTGCGCAGCTCTGCGATGGCCGCCTTGAGCTCACCCTCAGGCGCGACGCCCATCTCGACGTTACGTGACACCTCCCAGACGCGGCGCACATCGCTCATGACCTCTTCGTCCGGGCGGTCGATGTCGATCGGCACGCCGATCATCGCCCAGGACGGCAGGCCGGTGAGCCAGAACGTCTCGACGGGGTTGTTCTCCGGGTCGCGGAAGTAGAAGCCGATGGCGCTGGCGTGCGTCACGAGCTGATCGATCGCGTATCCACGCTCGATCACTCGCCGTTTGAAGTCGCGCACGTCATCCAGGCTATCGACCCGCATCGAGATCTGCTGGATGTTCGAGCCGTTGGCGGCCGCCGTGGGGTTGAGCATGAGGGCAACTTCGTGATCAACGGCATCCGGGTCGCCGCTGAAGAAGGCGCCGCCCTCGCTGCGCTTCGTGCACGTCATGCCCATGAACTCACCCCAGAACTCCGCCATGAGATCGAGGTCTTTTACGTAGTAGCCGAAATGGCCCAGGTTCCTGACCGAAGCAGACATATGACTTCCTCCTGATCCTGTTGGCAGGAGTTTACGCCTGTCGCGCAAGCGTATCGCGTCAGGTTTGAAGCACTGTCACGGGACAGGCGAGACGTCTTGGTAACGCGGGTCGTTTATGCCGGCGCGTTGGACGTCGGCCCGGCCGCCCATCAGGGCTACTTACCCGCATTACCGGCGCAGCCAATCCTCGCTGTATAGTCCCAGCCAAAAGACGGGGGTACCGACAGATGGTAAGCAGCTTTCCAGGTATGTCGCCGACGGCATTCCAGATGCAGAACGCTATTTATGGTCTCTTTCGCACCCAGGCCTTGCACGTGGCTGCCGAACTGGGTATCGCCGACAGGCTTGCAGATGCGCCCTTGGGTTTGGATGAACTGGCTGCTGCGACGGCTACTCATGCACCGAGTCTGGGACGCCTGATGCGCTTCCTCGTGGCTGAAGGCGTATTCTCAGACGGAGGCGACGGGAGATATGGTCTGACTCCGACCGGTGAACTGCTTCGAAGCGATCACCCGCACTCGAGTCGTCAGGCCGCCATCTTCTACGGATCGCCAGCCATCTGGTCTGCCTGGGGCAACCTGGGCGAAGCGATTCGAACCGGCAAGACGGCCTTCGAGCTCGCCCACGGACAGCCCCTCTTTCCTTACCTGAACGCCCACGGAGAGGATGCTCGCATCTTCAACGACTTCATGACAGAGATGGCTGCACGCCGTGTTGCTTCCGCGCCCTATGACTACAGCGGAATGAATACGGTCGTTGACGTCGGTGGCGGGCAGGGAACAAGTCTCGTGGAGATTCTGCACCGCCATCCAACGCTGAGAGGCGTGCTGTTTGATCTGCCGGCCGTCGTTGCCGAGGCGCCCGAGACGCTGTCAGCCGCCGGTGTTGACGACCGGTGCGAGGTGAAGGGTGGTGACTTCTTCGAGTCTGTGCCGGAAGGCGGCGACGTCTACTTGCTCTCCAACATTCTCCACGATTGGGAAGACTCGCGTTGCCAGCAGATTCTTGCTAACTGCCGCAAGGCAATGCATGCAGGCTCAAGGCTGGTAGTGCTGGAGGCGGTTGTCCCGGAGGGGCCTTCACCAATCCTTCTTGTCGACATGCAGATGCTCGTCGTCACCGGGGGCGTGCAGCGCACCGAAAGAGAGTTCCGAGCGCTCATCGAGCCTGCAGGCTTCGAAGTGACGCGGCTCGTCCCGCCAGGTCTGATAGAGGCGACTGCGGTTTAGGGATTAGCTTCGGAAGAAGCAGCGACCGTTGGGGCCGCGCTGGTTGAGGGGCGTCGGGCAGGTCCAGTCTCCCTCGCCGATCTGGTCCGCGCTGAACCAGCGGTTGCAGTATGCGCACTCGATCTGGCGGTGGCCGACCGGACCGGTGAAGGGCGGGAACAGCGACTCCAGCTCCTGGCGAATCGGGTCCTCCGGCGGGAAGAACTGCGAGAAGTCGCCGGTCGGCTCGGTGCGAACCAGGCCGTACTCCTTGTTGTGGCGGATCTTCTCCTGCAGCAACATCAGACCGGTCAACAGCGACTCCGGTCGCGGCGGGCAGCCCGGCACGTAGACGTCCACCGGCACGATCAGGTTCACGCCGGGGAGGGTGCTGTAGCCGAAGGCGAAGGGGCCGCCCATCGTGGCGCAGCCGCCGAATGCGATGACCCACTTCGGCTCCGGCATCTGGAGGTAGACGCGGCGCACGGCCGGCGCCATCTTCCAGGTCACGGTGCCGGCCACGATCATCAGGTCTGCCTGCCGGGGCGATGCGCGAAACACCTCGGCGCCGAAGCGGGCGAGGTCGTAGCGCGACGTCGCCGTGGCGATCATCTCGATGGCGCAGCAGGCCAGACCGAACATGGCAGGCCAGAGCGAAGAGCTGCGAGCCCAGTTCAGCAGGTTCTCGACAGAGCCCAGAAGCAGGTTTTGCTCCAGGTCCTGGTCGACCGTGGTGGAATGCTGGATTACGGGAAGGTCTTGCTCGGCCATATCGTGTCGATCTTAGGCGCTCCCATGCGCTATGGGCAATGCCGCAAACCACCGCGTGCAGCGTTGCCGACGTATAATGGCAGGCAGCAACCTCGAGCCGGAGCGTGTGAGCGAAATGCTGCGACTGGGTTCAATGGGAATCCTTGCGGCAGGACCGCCAGGCATAAGCGACATGTCAGCACCTCCTCTCGATGGATCACCGTTTCGACTAGCAAGGACACCGTGATGGTCACTCAGACTTCTACCATTCCCGCCGTTGCCGGGGTCCCGGTCGCCGGGAGCGAGCGGAAGCTCGGCGTCATTCGGTCGATCATGGGCGCGCGAGGGCCCGCTGCGTTCAACCGCCTTCTCGTAGCCTCCCTGATCGTCCTGGCCGCGACCGAGCTGATCCTGTACCAGACCGCCTACGAGACGGTGTTCGCCGTGCCGTTCGGCATCCTGTTTGCGAAGGCGGCCATGGTCCTGAGCAAGAACGAGTCGTCGAAGCGCTGGCTGCGTATCTCCGGGTGGAGCTGCTTCTGGCTGGCAGGGCTGTGCGCCTTCAGCCTGCCGGGCGCCATCTCGGCCACGCCCGTCGACGTGGAGTGCATCGTCTCGTCCACCGTGTGTGGCGCGCTGTTCGCCGGCGGCGCCTTCTACCAGCTTGTGCGCCTCGGCCGCGCTCACTAAAACCGGCGCCATCGAGGTGGCAAGGGAGGCCGGGTTCATCCCCGGCCTTTTTATCCTTGAACTTGCTAAACGCTGATCTGGGGCGCCAGCGCGCGCAGCTTTTGTACCGCGACCGGCAGCTTCTCCAGCAGCGTCTCGATGTCCGCCATCGTGTTCTCGTGGCCCAGGGTGATGCGCAGGCTCGAACGTGCGATGTCGGCCGGGACGCCCATCGCCGTGAGCACGTGCGACGGCTCGAGCGAGCCAGTGGTGCAGGCGGAGCCGGAGCTGGCGCTGATGCCGTTGAGGTCGAGCTGGATGAGCACCGATTCGCCCTCGACGCCTTCGAGACAGCAGGAGAAGTTGTTCGGCAGCCGATTCGGCTGACTGATTCCGCCGGATTCATCCGACGGTACCGATACCGGCCCCGTGATGCGCAGGCCGGGCACACGAGACGGTAGCTCGGCGATCAGGCGGTCTCGCAGCGCCGTCAGGTGCTTCGTGTTGCTCTCTCGCTCTTCGTTCGCCAGCTGCAGCGCCTTCGCGAGGCCGATGGCACCCGCAACGTTCTCGGTGCCTGCGCGCCGGTTGCGCTCTTGCGACCCGCCCAGCAGCTGGCCAACGAACGGCGTGCGAGGCCGCACGTACAGCGCACCAACGCCTTTCGGCCCGTAGAACTTGTGCGCCGCCAGCGAGAGCATGTCCACGCCCAGCGCCTCGACGTCGAGGTCGAGCGCGCCGGCGGCCTGGACGGCGTCGGTGTGAAACACGATGTGGCGGTCGAACGCCTTTACGGTTCGCACCAGCTCGGTGATCGGCTCGACCGTGCCCACCTCGTTGTTGGCGTACATAAGCGACACGACCGTGGTGTCCGGGCGCAGTGCCCGCGAGAGGTCCTCGGCCGAGACGAAGCCATCGCTGTCGACCGGCAAGTAGGTGGCTTCGAAGCCCTCGCGCTCCAGCTGCTCGACTGTGTGCAGCACGGCGTGATGCTCGATGGCGCTGGTGATGATGTGCTTGCCGCGCCGCACCGAGCCGAACGCCGCGCCCCGGATCGCCAGGTTGTCGGACTCGCTGCCGCCGGACGTGAAGATGATGTCGTTCGGCCGCGCGTTGAGCACCTGCGCCACCTCGCGTCGCGCCGCATCGAGCACTTTGCGGGCCTCACGCCCCTCCATGTAGATGCTCGAAGGATTGCCCCAGACCTGCTCGTAGACGGGCAGCATCGCCTCCAGGACACGACGGTCCAGTGGCGTCGTCGCGGCGTGGTCGAAGTAGATCCTTCGGGGCTGCTCCATGCGACGAGGTTATCAGCTTTCAGGCATTAGTTACCTCGGTCATGCGTGTTCTCCCTGGAGGTCGACTGCTTACTGCTGACTGAAAACCAATAACCGGTCCTTGATAGCTGACTTGCAACGGCCAATCGCTGTAGGCTTGAAGCTGTGCAAAGCACCAGAGCACGCATCATCGAACTGCTACGCAGGTGCGGTGGAGCGACCGTAGACGACATAACCAACGAACTGGCACTGGCGCCCGCGACAGTCCGGCGCCACCTCGACGTGTTGCAGCGCGATGGCCTCGTCGAGATGCGGTCGGAGCGCGTGCCGTTGGGGCGCCCTCACTTTGTCTTCAGCCTGACCGAAACCGGAATGGAGTCTGTTCCCGGACACCAGATGCACCTCGTCTCGGCCGTGCTGGAGGCCATCCTGGAGCTGACGCCGCAAGACACGGCGGGCAAGTCCGGTAAAGAAATCGCGCCGCTGGTGTTCGACGCGCTGGCGGAGCACCTCGTGGCCCGCTGCCAGGGCGTCGTGACGGCGCCGGAGCTCAGCCGGCGTGTGGCGCAGGCGATTGAGGTCCTTTCGGTCGCCGGTGTCGACTTCGAACTGGAGCCGTGCGCCGAAGGCTATCTGGTCCAGGGCGCAGGTTGCCCGTGCGCGCGTCTGCTGAGCAGCGTGGCGCAATGCGAGCATGAAGCCGATGTGCTCTCCGGTCTCCTCGGCGTCGACGTGGAGCGGATCGAACGGACCGAGGCGGAAGATTCCCGGGCTTATTTGGTCAGGACGGGCGCCTGAGGGGTCTTGTAACACCCCTGACGTGCGATATACTTATCAAGGCTGTTGCTTAATCAGCCCCTGAAGGAGCGAACATGGTTACCGAAAGCGCAATCGTAACGATTACCGACAAGGCGGCCGAGAAGGCGCGCAACATTCTGACCGAGCGCGGCATCGAGAACGGCGCCCTGCGCGTTTTCGTGGTCAGCGGCGGCTGCTCCGGCTACCAGTACGGCATGGCAATCGCCCGCGGCCGTGAAGAAGACGACATCACCATCGAAGCCTCCGGTGTCACCCTCCTGGTCGACGCCGAGAGCGCGCCTCTGCTCGAGGGCGCCGAGGTTGACTACGTGGAAGACCTCATGAAGTCCGGCTTCACGATCTTCAACCCGAACGCAACGCGCTCCTGCGCTTGCGGTAGCAGCTTCCAGACGGCGGACGGCTCCGGCAACGCCAAGTCCTGCTGCTAACACTCGTCAAACGCTGACACGGAGCGCCCTTCTTCGGAAGGGCGCTTTTGGTTCTTGGAGGTTCCGAAAATGGCTTACTGGATCGTTGTTGGCTCGGCGGAGAACTTCGAAATTGCGCAGGAGCGCGGCTTCGACATGTTCGGCTTCAAGAGCAGCCGCCGTCGCGAGTCCGCGTCCATGCAAGTGGGCGACAAGCTGATCTTCTACCTCATCGGCATCATGAAGTTCGGCGGCATCGCGACCGTCACCGGCGAGGCCTTCGAAGACCACACGCCCGTGTTCAAGACGGAGAAGAAGCCGAACGAGGACTACCCCTGGCGCATCCCCACGGAGGCGGACCGCATCCTGCCCAAGGAGGCGTGGTTGGACGTCAAGGAGTACGCCGACCGTCTGGAGATGACTCGACGCCGCGGCGAGTACTGGCGCCTCGCCTTCCAGGGCAACCTGCACAAGATCAGCGACGAAGACTACGAGGTCATCTCGGATGACGTCGACGCCGCGCTGAAGAAGGTCGCCGTCTAACGGTGGAACCTTCGAGCCTGTAAACCTTGGACCGTGGTACTGACCTCGTTCGCCCCGGGGCTACATGCGTCACCGGACAAGCTGTCAGATAAACCCGCGCCTCCTCCTGAGTTCCTAGAAAGCTCTCTCATGGACGTATTCGAAGCCGTACGCACCGTTCTGGCCGTCCGTTCCTACCAGGACAAGCCGATTCCGCAAGACGCTCTGCAGCGCATCGTAGAGGCGGCGCACCTTACGGCCAGCAGCCGGAACGGCCAGCCGTGGCACTTCATCGTTGTGCAGGACAAGACGAATTTGAAGCACCTGGGCGAGCTGGTTCAGAGTGGTCGCTACACCTCGGATGCGGCAGCCGCGATCGCCGTGGCTGTCGAGCGCGATTCACCTTACGGTCTCGCGGACGCCGGTCGAGCGATTCAATCGATGGCGCTGGTGGCGTGGTCGGAGGGCATCGGCTCGAACTGGGTAGGCTTCGATGGCACCCTGGACCACCTCGCGCTGGAGCTGGGCGTGCCGTCAGAGCTCAAGCTGGTCGCCATCGTGCCGTTTGGTTACCCGGTGAACAGGCTGGGCAAGGGCAAGAAGAACCGCAAGCCCTTCGGCGAAGTCGTGCACAGCGAGAAGTTCGGGACCCCGTTTAGCTGATCTCGTCCTCGGTCAGGCCCGCTCCGCGCAGGAAGGAGCGGTGCAGGTCCCGGTGCTCGAACACGAACCATGGCGCCAGTAACGGGCTCAGCTCGATCTGGACATCCAGCGGCAGGCTGAAGAAGTCACCCGGAAGGGTACCGATGCAGCGCTCCGAGCCACAGTTGCATCGCCACGACTCGCCGCCCCACAGGTTCACTCCGTAGTGGCGCACGATCTCCTCGTGGGGACGTATCGGCCGCAGGGCCACGAGGTGGTTGAGACCGTTCTCGCGGCGCAGGAAGGCATTCGGCTCACAGGAGTGGTTGACGTGGCGAGCCGGATAGCCGATGTAGACGAGACGCCCACCATCGAGACGATCGCAGTGGTACTCGAACTCGTTTCGCGTTGGGTCCAGGGGCTGATCTTCGGTGACTGGACGCTCGTCCCGGATCAGGATGGTTTCGCCCGTTGCGAATGTGCGACGAGCGAACAGGCCGTCGCCGTGTATCGGCGATGGCTTGACGTAAACGTCGGACGGGCCACCCTCTCTCACGTAGTCAGATAGTAGCCCAGATGGACCGCCATTGCTCGCCTGCAAGAGAAGCGTGAATGCGAGTTCTTGCGGCATCGGATTGAAGGTGGGCATTGACAAGGCGATGCTCCTGACTGAGGACGTAGGCGATGCCGCTCGCTACCGTCGGCCGGGCGGGTGGCGGAGGACTGGCATCCTCGTTAGGTTCGGTAGGAGGGGAACGGCCACCGGTTACTGTGGTCTGACAAACGGGCGGCCGACCATATCAAAGTCATTGCATCATCGAAGCCGAGCCAAACCCGAATTCGCGGCGCTCGCCGTCGCCAGAAGGAGAAGTAAATGGAAGCGACTCGCAGCTATTCCTGCGCCAAGTGCCACAACATGGAGTACGAGACGAAGCAGATCTCGACGACGGGAGGTTGGGTCTCCCGGGTCTTCGATTTCCAGAGCAACCGGTTCACTGCCTTTATCTGCACGCGCTGTGGCTATGCCGAGTTCTACAAAGGCAACCGGAGCACCTGGGCCAACGTGCTCGATATCCTCTCAGGCGGTTAGGCGACAGCTACGAGCAGGTGTCGCAGGGAGCACTCGAGGCACAGCGGCAAAGCCTGGCGGGATGAATCCCACGGTCGATTAGCCGTGGCTGCTGTGCGTGACCTTCGCGCTCTAGCCAGCTGGTAGCTCGGGGCTCAAGGTTCTACCGGTTATCCACTTGCTCTCGCAGGCGGCGGGCCTGGAACAGGTGCTCCAGGTCGTGCTCGTGCAGCTCGCGGGCGATGTCGTACAGGCTCACGGTGCCGCGATAGGGGTGCTCGCCCTCGCGTGACCAGTCGTCCTCGTCCAGCGTGTACAGCAGCCACACCGTCTCTTCGCGTGCAGCTTCGTAGTCCCAGAGGAAATCGCGCAGCGGCATGTCGCGGTAGGGCGTTTCGGAGGGCAGAACGTCGACGGCCTCGTAGGGCAACAGTCCCGATCGGTAGTGAGCGATGGCTTCGATCTGGCGCTGGTACATCAGCTCGGCGTCACGCATGTGGGCCGCGATCTCTTTGAGGCACCACTCGTCATCACGGGGGCGCCAGCGCAGGCTCGCGTCATCGAGACCGCGGAACTGCTGGAACACCTCGCCCGCAGCCTCACGGACTGCCTTGAGCAGCCACCGTCGAGTGCCGGGCTCGACCCGATTTCCCATCATGCCTTGATTCTAGGATTCAGGGACGCATTCTGCCTAGCAGAAACATGTCACACGATCTTGAGCGTGATAGACTCCATCAGGCGGGCCGGAGAAACACGTTTGCGGGTACTCCGCATCTTTTCACCTGGCAGAATTCTTCTCGTTGCGATTATCGTCGCCGCGGGCTACCTGACGTTCTCTGCCGGACATAACGTAATCAACTCGTATCGCATCGTTAACCATGAAAACGAGATCCAGGCCCAGGTCGATGACCTGCAGAGCCAGCTCGATCAGTTGCAGCAGGTGCGTGAGTATTTGCGTAGCGACGAGTACGTGGAGTTCATGGCCCGGCGCGTCTTCGGTCTCGTGAAGCCCGGCGAGAAGCTCGTCGTGGTCGATGCGCCACAGCCGCCGCCGCCTTCCGAAGCTGAGTTGAAGGACCTTTCCTGGTGGCAGCGCCTGTTCGCAGGCTACTAGCGCTTCATCTCCGTATACTTCCCGCATGGCGGGTGCTCTCCCCACGGCGCGACTGAAGCGTCTGCATGCGACCGTGCGGCGCTACATGCTCGATCGCGCGATGCTGCCTCGAGACGGACGCATCCTGGTCGCTGTCTCCGGGGGCCCCGATTCCACCGCGCTGCTGCTCCTCCTCGCTCGTCTGCAGCAGAGCCTCAACCTCACGCTGCACGTCGCGCATTACGATCACGGTCTGCGCTCTCGACGCGTGGCGCAAAGAGAAGAGCGCTTCGTGCGAAAGCTCGCCGACACTTACGATCTGCCGATCACGGTCGGGCAGGGCGACGTGCGTTGCGTGGCGAAGGAACAGAAGCTTTCGCTGGAGGAGGCGGCCCGCCAGGAGCGCTACGCTTTTCTCGCTCGCGCCGCGGCCGAGAACCAGTGCGGCGCCGTGGCGACCGGTCACACCTCGTCCGACCAGGCCGAGACGGTGATCATGCATCTCGCGCGCGGTAGCGGCCTCGCAGGCCTGGCGGGCATGGCGTCTGATGCGCCCTGGCCGTTCGCCGGCCATGACGGCCTGCGACTGATCCGGCCGCTGCTCAAACTGGCGCGCAAGGACACCGTGGGTGCCTGCGAGGATGCCGGCCTGGACGCCCATGCAGGACGAGAGCAACGCCTCGCCGCGCTTTCGCCGCAATCGTGTGCGCAACGAGCTCATGCCGCTCCTGCGGGAGCTCAACCCCCGCGTCGATGACGCCCTGGTGCGCATGGCGGACTCGGCAGCGGACGATTACGCCTTCATCCAGGTCAGCGCCCTTGCCATGATGCGCAAGCCATCACCCGATGGCGCCCAGCGCCTCGTCCGCCGTGAGCTGCTCGACGCGCCATCCTCACTGCGAAGGCACGCCCTGCGTATCGCCCTGGAGCGGACGGCCGGCGACCTGCAGGACTTCGGCGAGCGTCACCTCGCCGCCCTGGAGCGCCTCGTGCTGGAAGGCAAGACGGGCGACCGCCTCGACCTGCCGCGCGAAGTCACGGCCGAGCTGCACCGCCGCAACCTCCACATCCTCATCGAGCCCGCCGATGTGCCTAACCGCCTGCCGGACGAGCCGACGCGCCTGACCGTACCCGGTTTCGGGCGGCTGGGCCGTCTCGCTGTCTCCGTGACGCACTCGCCACCACCCGCCGGCATCTGGGCTGAAGTCGACGCCGACTCGATCAACGGCCACGTCATCGTGAGACGCCGCCTCGACGGCGACCGGTTCCAGCCTCTGGGTATGCAATCGACCAAGAAGCTGCAAGACTTCCTCGTCGATGCTCACGTTCCACGTGGCGAGCGTGACTGCATCCCGATATTCGAGTGCGAGCGCGGCATGGTCTGGGTGGGCGGCATCCGTATCGCCGAGTGGGCCCGGCCCAGACGTGGCAAGCCAACCCTGTTCCTCTCCTACGAGGGCTATTCAACCGACTAAGGAGTATTCGATGTCACTGGCGACCTTCACCGAACGCCGCACGCGTCTGCGCGGGCTTTTAACCCGGGACCAGCTAACCATCCCCGGCTCCGTCTTCGACGCGACGTCGGCCCGCCTGGCCCAGGCTGCCGGCTACGAAATGGGGCTGATGGGCGGCTCCGTAGCATCTGCGGTGGCACTTGGTGCGCCGGACATCGTCCTCCTCACGTTGAGCGACTTCGTTGAGCAGGTGCGCCGTGTCACCCGCGCTTCCGACATCCCACTCATGGCGGATGCCGACCACGGCTACGGCAATGCGATAAACGTTCGCCGAACAGTCCAGGACCTCGAAGCAGCCGGCGTCTGCGCCATGAGCATTGAGGACACGCTGCTGCCCCGGCGCTTCGGTGGCAAAGACGGCGAGCTGATCTCGCACGCGGAGTTCGCCGGCAAGCTGCACGCGGCCGTCGATGCCCGTACGGACGCCTCGCTGGTCATCGTGGGACGCACGGCCGGGGTCACAGTGGGCGGCATCGATGAGCTGGTGGCGCGCGTCAAGATCTGCGCCGAAGCAGGCGTCGACGCCGTGTTCGCCACGGGTGTGAAGACGCTGGAAGAGGTCCAGGCCATCGCTGGTGCGTGCGACGTGCCGCTGCTGCTCAACGCCCTGCCCTTTCCCGACGCCGACCTGCTGGCGAACCAGGTGCGCGTCACCATGCAGGGCCACATTCCCTATTACGTCGCACTCAAAGCCCTGTACGACTCCTTCCTCTTCCTGCGCAACGGTGGTAGCCCGGAAGAACTGCGCGCCCGCGCCCTTACGGCGGCGGAGCAGGCCATCGCCCTGGACGAGGCCGGCGCGAAGGAGCTCATGGCGCAGTATCTGACGTAGCCAGGCGGGTTCTGCGATATGCTGTCGCCCACTTCGCGGGGGTGGGGATGAGTCGCAGGCAGCGCCTTCTTTTGATTTACGGCGGGGGATTCTTCCTGCTGATTGTCCTCGGGCTCATCGGCGCCTACGCCGGCGGCAAGGAGACGAAGCAGGCAAACACGCCGGTGCCCCTCGGCACGCCGGTAGAGTCGCTCTCCGACTGCCCCTGGGGCGAGGCCAGTTGCGTGCTGGGCCTCAGCATCGAGCGCGCTCTGCAGCTCGACCGCGTCGATGCCGTCGTCAACTTCGCCGAGCCGGATTTCTACGATTGCCCCGGCCGCCCTCAGCAGTCTCCGGACGAGCCTTTCCCACTGTGTGCCGGCCAGCCCGACTTCACGCGGCTCGAGGGCTTCGCTATCGGGCGTCGATACGCCGACAACAGCGTCGTTGACGAGAGCACCCTGTGGAGCTTCATCCAGCAATTTGTCGACTCGGTGAACCCTGGTGCCCACGACGATGTGGGCGACGGCCGCATCCGTCTCTACGGTTTCGGGTGCCCGGAACGCGCGCCGCCCTTGCTTAACGTCTCCTGCACCCGGCTCGCGATTATCCTCAGCGCTATCGTGGGGCAGGGCGATGAGGCCCATCGGGAGCTGCTGGTGTTCTGGGCTGTCGGCCAGTTTCGCGGTCAGACGCTGCCGGTGACGGCGGTCTGGGACGGCCCCATACTCGATAGCGAGCGCTCGATTCTGTTCGATACGGGGGGCTATATCTCCGATCTGGGTGATGTCTATGTCATTGATCAATCGGTACGTAAACCAGTGCCATAGCAGAGTCACAATCCGCTCTTGGGTTACCAAGTTGATGCGCCAGATATGATCTTGTTTGCGGGAAATTTACGCTCCATACTCTAAGTTAGACCCTATGGGTCACACCTCTTGGGGAGTCCGGTGAGTCACACCTACTAGGATTCGATTGATGCCTACATCTGCTAGTCCCTAGCAGAAAATCCTTTTTCTACCTGACCCATTGAAAGCAGGCCCGCATTCAGCTTCGCTGCTGGATCGTGCTGCACGTGGAGGTTACGGGTTATCGAAAGTTCGCCCTCGCTAGAGTACGCCGGCGCTTCGTCGCGCTTCGGCAAAGAAAAGTGGCCGCGATTTCTTTACATCGCGCTCATTGTTGGACTTGTCGTCAACGTCATCGTTAATGCCGCCTGGGTAGTCAGCGCGATTCATGGTCTCAAAGACCTCGATTCGTTCCTGCATTCCGGCGCAGCCTATGCGAAAGGCCTGGATCCTTACGAGTACTACTGGTGGTTGAAGCCATCTCCGATCAGCGCTGAGGCCCTGAACCTCAACCCCCCGATCTCCGTTTACCTCTTCGATTTGCTGAGCTCCTTCAATCGCGGCTTCCTGGGCGTGGCTTTCCTGATCGGCGCCATCGGCACGGTGGGTGCGTGCGTAGGCATGCTCATGCGCGCCTACCCGGATAAGCGCCACTGGCTGCTGCCCCTGCTCGTGGCCGGCATGGCAGGAATCTGGCAGATGCTCTGGTACCTCCAGATCTACGCGCCCCTGCTCCTGGCCATGACGGGCGCCTGGCTGGCCCTGCGAAAGGGCAACTGGCTGCTCGGCGGCATCCTCCTTGGCGTGGTCATCGCCATCAAGCCGAACTACGCCCTGGTGCCGATCATCCTGGTTGCCGCGGGCCACTATCGTCCCGCAATCGTTGCGGTCGCCATGGCAGGTCTCATTAGCATCGTGCCGTTGATCGTCGACGGCCCTCACATCTACTGGCAGTGGCTTCATCTCACGGAGTCGTTTAACGGCTACGGCTGGACCTCGAATGCCTCGCTCGTCTCGGTGGGAGAACGCCTTCACCTGAGGGTGCTGGGCCAGTTAGCTGCCGTCGGACTCGCCGTCAGTGTGATCTTCCTGGCCCGCAGGTGGCGTCCCGATACGTTGGCAACCCTGGCACTCGGGACGATGTGCGTCATACTCGTCGGGCCGGTGAGTTGGGCGGGTTACACGCTGCTCCTGCTGCCCTACCTGTTCTCGACGCGCTGGGATGGCTGGACGTGGCTCGCGGTCTGCCTTCTGGTGATGCCCTTCGCACCCGGTCGTGCCATCGATGCGCTGGGGATCGGCAGCCTCGGACTCGGCAGTCTTGGACTCGGTCACGTCTCGCTCCAGGGCGGCAGCTCGCTCCTCCCGATGCCGGTCGTGACGACTCTCGGTGCTGTTTTAATGCCGCTCATCGGTGCCATCTACGCCTGGGCTGTCGTCGTGCTCCTGGTGCGCCTGGTGCTTCGACTTGGCGGCGAGCGAGGCGAGAACTTCCCGAGCCTGTCGTTGCGCGGCCGCTTCAACCGGGAGCCGAAGCCTCGCCTCCAGCGCGTCCGGCCGGCGTTACCTACCGCCCGCAACACGCGACCGCAGCAGGGCGCCGTGCCCATTCGCGTGCGTTTCGACCCCTAGCGCTGCCTCGTAGCGATGAGCCGCATGAACGACTAAGATCGGGGCACTCAAGCAGTGCGGCGCAACGAAGGAGGCAGCAATGGGCGAAGTCCTGGGTATCGGTCTCAGCCACTACCCCGGTTTCATCTACGCGGACGCGGAGATGGCGATGCGGGTGAAGTCCACGATCACGAGCCCGAAGGTGCCTGTGGCCCTGAAGGACCCGAAGAATTGGCCTGAGCCCATGCAGGTCGAGTGGGCCGAAGACGAAGGTGCCGCTTTCGCTGCCAGGCACCGCGCCCAGTTTGTCGAGGGTATGCGGGTCGCCCGCAAGGCGCTAGACGACTTCGCGCCGGACGTCGTGGTCATCTTCGGTGACGACCAGTACGAAAACTTCAAGGAAGACATCATCCCGCCCTTCTGCATCTCGATTCAGGAGCAGTACGAGACGCAACCCCACATGCGCAGCTTCCCGCGCCCGCAGCGCCCCAACGTGTGGGAGGAGCCCTACGAGAAGACCTTCGTCACGCCCGGGCAGCGCACCGTCGCCAAGCACCTCGTCACGCAGCTCATGAACGAGGGCTTCGACGTTCCGTACTCCTACAAGGACCTCCATCTGGAAGGCCTGGGCCACGCCTTCATCAACACGGTCATGTACCTGGACTACGACCGCACCGGCTGGGAATACCCGGTCGTGCCGTTCCAGATCAATGCCTACGGTCGCAACGTGGTCAGCGGCAAGGGGTTGAGCGGTCGCCTGTTCACGGAAGAGGACATCGAGTACGACCCGCCGTCGCCTTCGCCGAAGCGCTTCTTCGACCTCGGCTCGGCCGTCGCTCGGATCCTGCGCGAGAGCCCCTGGCGCGCCGCCGTCATCGGCTCGTCCAGCTGGTCGCACGCCTTCCTGACCGACAAGAACAACTGGATCTTCCCGGACATCGACACCGACAAGCAGCGCTTCGATGAGCTGAAATCGGGCAACTACCTGGCCTGGCGCGACCTCAAGCTGGAGCAGCTGGAGGAGTCCGGCGAACAGGAGTTGCTGAACTGGATCCCGTTGGCCGGCGCCATGCACGAGCTGGGGCAACGCGCCAGCTACTGCGAGTTCATCGAGAGCTGGCTGATGAACTCCTGCAAGTGCGTCGCCGTCTTCCCGCCATCGAAGTAGGCGCCCGGCTGGTCCGCGTCATATTCGGGCCTTCTGCCCGTACCCTTTCCGCAGACCCGGTGCGCACGCGTTGCGCCGGACTGCTCATCCTGTTGCTCGCGGGGATGTTGCTGGTGAGTGCCTGCTCGTCATCAGATGACCCGACGTCTGACGCGACAGCCACGGCGCCGCCTCCTACATCCACGACGGCAGTCGCGGTCCCGCCGGCCGCGACGCCTGTAGTCCCTCCGACGGCCCCCGCGGCTGACGACGATGCGGTCTGGGGCTTCGTCGCCGGATGGGTGAAGGGTCAAATCGACCTGGTTCTGCGCCCCGATGACATCCCGGCAGGTCTGGACACTGCGGCGGTGGAAATCGCGACTGCCAAGGAAGACCACGGTATTTATCAGGTTTCGTATTCGGGACCCGCCGGCAAGGTGTGGCTCGGCGCAGGCTACATCAATCCTCCGCCCGGGACGCCAGGGACAGAGACGATGGTCGACGTTCGAGGCAACGATGCTCATCTTTACCAGACCGCCGAAGGCCAGACCTGGCTCTACTGGCACGAGAACGGTGTCAGTCCCGCGACTTTTCTCTACTTCGTTCGAGGCACCATCAGTCCGGAGGACGTCATGACGATCGCCGGCTCTCTCGTCCCATATCCATAAGGCACCGTGGGCCGACGTTGACCTGGTCTATAGCGACCCCGATGACGCCTATGAATGCGGGATTTGTTATATCGGGGGATTGCCGCGTAGTCGGCTGCTGGAACCGGTGGTAGACTACGCCCGCTGACTGTGGAACGGGCACTGCCCACTTCCCCCTTGCCGGTTGGCAATATCTCCGCAACATACGTCCTTAAGCCGGTGTGCGCCGGCCAAGATGGCATTTCTAGCGGGGCCTGCCCAGGCCCAACGAAAGGATCAGACGTGTACAAGGGTCAGAAAGTATTCGATGTTCACGGTCACGTGACCGCTCCGGACGCCTATCGAGCAGCCGCAACGCTCCTCATGGCGTCCAACACGCCGCAGAGTCAGAGCGTGCTCATGCGCCCGGACGACCAGCGCCCCGGTCCCCTGCGGGACGAGAACTTCAAGCAGCTGGTCTACGCGCAGCACGTCCAGTACATGGACGAGCGCAACATCGATGTCCAGATCATCGGGCCCCGCCCCTTCCTCATGATGGGCTGGATGCCTCAGGACATCCTCGAGTCCTGGACGCGCCTGACCAACGACGCCATCGGCAAGCAGGTCTCCTTCTTCCCCGAGCGCTTCCTCACGTCTTGCCAGCTGCCGCAGAACCCGAACGCGGAAGACACCAAGCACTGCCTGGACGAGATCGACCGCTGCAAGAAGGAATGGAACCTCATGTCGGTCTACGTCGGCCCTGACCCTGAGGGTCTGCGCCGCACGCCCGGCATGGACAAGCCGTACTGGTACCCCCTGTACGAGAAGTGTGAGCGCGAGGGTCTGCCGATCATCATCCACGGCACCAACCACCAGGACCCGCGCCTGAGCATCATCAACCAGAACTACCAGGTCGGCTTCCTCGTGGAGCAGTTCATCGCCACGCAGCTCCTGGGCTTCAGCGATGTCTTCGACCGCTACCCGGAGCTCAAGGTCATCGTCTGCCACTGCGGCGGCGCCCTGAGCCGGTTCGCACCGACGGACAACCACAACTTCCAGCGTGACACGAGCAACAACCTGTTCTTCGACACGTGTGCCTACGAGCCGACGTTCCTGCAGGCCGCCTTCGCTCAGAAGGGTGTGAAGCAGATGGTGTTCGGCACCGAGGCACCGGGCTCCGGCCGCCACGTCGACCCGCGCACGGGCCGCTCCGGCGACAACGTGGTGCCGACCCTGGAAGAGGCCGCTTACCTCACGGATGAGGACCGCATGGACGTCATCCACAACAACCCGCTGCGCGTTGTCCCTGCCTTCGGCAAGGTCTAATCGCAGCCTGCCAAAGCAGTAGAGGGAGGCGGGTCGCATGGCCCGCCTCTCTTCTTATCTGCGGCTATGCGGAAAACCATCCGCATGAGAACAATCAATAAGATAACTACTTTTGTATGAGCTATTGCCGGACGTATAATGCGCCGGAATCTGGCCCCGGGTACCAGGAGACACGAGTTGTCCGACGCTTTCGAGTTCATCCAGTATGAGACGGCAGAGCACGTTGCCTGTCTCACGCTCAACCGCCCGGACGTGATGAACGCCTTGCACGGCCCGGCTCACCAGGAGTGCGCGCGAGCGCTGGAAGACTTCGAGAACGACGCGGACGCCTGGGCCCTCATCATTACGGGCGCCGGCGACAGGGCGTTCAGCGCCGGCATGGACTTGCGCTACCGTCCTGCCGAGGGAGAGCAGCCCGTACCGATCCCGCCCGGTGGTTTCGCCGGCCTCACGAACCCCAGACACTGCAAAGTCACGAAGCCCGTCATCGCGGCCGTCAACGGTTATGCCCTCGGTGGCGGTCTGGAGCTCGCGATGGCGTGTGACATCGTCGTGGCCTCCGAAACGGCGACATTCGGGCTGCCCGAAGTAAAACGAGGCATTCTGGCAGCCGGCGGTGGCATGCACAGGCTCCCACGCCAGATGCCACTCAAGATTGCCATGGGATATCTCCTGACGGGCAAGAGCATGACTGCGGACGAAGCCCATCGCTGGGGGCTCGTGAACGAGGTCGTACCGGCGAACGAGTTGATGAGTGCGGCGAAGCGCTGGGCTGTCGAGATTACCGATGCGGCGCCCCTGTCTGTACGCGCGAGCAAGCAGGCTGCTCTTCTCGGCCTCGATATGTCGCTGGAGGAGGCGTACAACACGCAGTTCCCAGCGTCGAAAACCCTGCGCGGCTCCAACGATAGCCGAGAGGGCGTTCGTGCTTTTGCCGAACGCCGCAAGCCCAACTGGACCGGCACGTAGCCGCGAAGCCACGGAAGAGGTGCTGTCCTGACTAATGGAGCGACCGCGAAAGGCCCGCTGGACGGCGTCAAAGTCGTCGACCTGACGCATTACATTTCCGGGCCCTACGCTACCAAGCTTTTCGCCGACTACGGTGCCGACGTCATCAAGATCGAACGTCCTGATGGCGGCGATAGGGCGCGCTGGATCTCGCCCTTCTGGCACGACAAGCCTCATCTGGAGGGCTCCGGTCTCTTCCTCCACATCAACACGAACAAGAAGTCGGTCACCGTCAACCTCAAGAGCGAGGCAGGGCGCCAGATCATCCTCGACCTGGTCAAGGACGCCGATATCCTGGTCGAGAGCTTCTCGCCCCGTGTCATGACCTCGGTCGGGCTGGACTACGAGACGCTGCACGCCCTTAACCCGAACCTCGTCTACACGTCGCTCTCGAACTTTGGCCAGAACGGGCCCTACCGCGACTACAAGATCACCGAGATCAACCTGTACGCCATGGGCAGCACGATGATCGCAACCGGCATGCCGGACCGCCCGCCCGTGAAGCTTGGCCTCACGGTGGAGCACTTCTTTGCGGGCATGGTCACGGCGACGGCGACGATGGGTGCGTTCTTCGGTGTCGGCGGCGGTCTCGAAGGCCAGCATGTCGACCTGTCGCTCTTCGAGATCCAGGTGGGCAACCAGGACCGCTCCGTGCAGGGCATGATGATGTACCAGTACACGGGCGGATCCTTCGTTGGGTCCGGCCCTCCCCGCACCGGCGGTGGGAGTGCCGGGCGTAACCTGCTGCCTGCCGGCGTGTACCCCGTCGCGGACGGCTACGTGCAGTTCTTCACGCTGGCGCCGCACTGGGACCGCATCTGCCGCCTCATCGAGCGCCCGGACCTGATCAATGACCCGTTCTTCACGGCGCCGGAGAACTTCAACGCCAACGCCGAGGCGAAGGCGATGTTCGATGCGCTCCTGATCGAGTGGTGCGTGCAGCACACGAAGCGCGAGGTGATGGAGCGCTCCCAGGCCGAGGGCTACATGTGCGGCGCCATCAACACCATCGAGGACGTGTTCAACGACGCGCACCTGCAGTACCGGCACTTCTTCACCGAGATCGATCACCCGTACACCGGCCCGCTGCGTTACCCCGGCGCTCAGTTCAAGATGTCGGAGACGCCCTGGCGCCCCGGCCGGGCGCCATTGCTGGGTGAGCACACGCAGGAGGTCCTTACGCAACGCCTCGGCTACAGCGAGGACGATGTTGTGAAGCTGCGTTCGCAAGGAGCAATCTAATGCCCCGTTTGCCGCTCGAAGGTATTCGCGTTATCGACCTCACGGTTGTGTGGGCCGGGCCCTTCGGCTCCGCCCTGCTGGGCGACCTCGGCGCCGAGGTGATCAAGGTCGACTCGATTCAGCGCTGGGACGTGATCACGCGGGGGCAAAACCCCACCGTGGAGCAGATGAAGGCCAACGGCGGCAACGTGCGCGACGACGCCAAGCCGTACAACATCAGCGCCAACTTCAACAGCATGGGCCGTAACAAGAAGTCCGTGACCATCGACCTGACGCGCAAAGAGGGACAGGAAGCGTTCTACCGCCTCGCTGCCAAATCGGACGTGTTCATCGAGAACAATGCGCCGGACGTCGTCAAGCGCTTCAACATCACCTACGAGGACCTCAAGAAGCACAACCCGCAGCTAATCATGGCGTCGCTGCCGGCGTTCGGCGCCGAGGGTCCTTACAGTCACTTCCGAGCTTACGGGGCCAACATGGAGGCCGTCGTGGGCCACACGCTCCTGCGTGGCTACGTCGACACGGACGCCACGACCGTAACCAGCGTCTTTCTCGCCGATGCCTGCGGTGGTGCTACGAGCGCCTTCGCGATCATGTCGGCCCTGCACCATCGCCGGAAGACGGGCGTGGGTCAGTTCATCGATATGTCGCAGGCTGAGAACGTCATGCACACGCTCTCGCAGGCGATCATGGACTACTCGATGAACGGAAGGGTGCAGACTACGCTCGGCAACCGCCATCCGTATCGGGCGCCCCAGGGCTGCTACCCATGCACGGGCGAGGACCAGTGGATCACGGTGTCGATTGGCACGGACGAGGAGTTCGCGGGCCTGTGCCGCGTCATGGGCCGGGACGACCTTGTCACGGATGAGCGCTTCGCGGATAGCCTGAGCCGCTACAAGCACCAGGACGAGCTGGACGCAGCGATCGCTGCCTGGAGCGCCACGCAGGACCACATCGAAGCCTTCCACGCCCTGCAGGCCGCCGGTGTGCCCTCTGGCCCCGTCCTGCGGCCCGGCGAGGTCTACAACGACCCGCACCTCAAGGCCCGCGACGACTTCCAGGTCGTCACGCACCCTGTTGCCGGCACCTATACGCATTTCAAGTCGCCGATTCAGCACATGTCCGAGACACCGCTACCGATTCGCAAGTACGCCGCGCCCCTTGGTGAGGACAACGAGTACGTCTACAAGGAAATCTGTGGCTACAGCGACGACGAGTACCAGTGGTTCATCGACAACGGTCACGCTGGCACCGATGTGATCGTGCCGCAGCGGACGCCAGGTGGTCGTTAAGTCGCAGGCGTCCCGCTAGAATAGGTCTACATAACATCTAGAAAGCAGGACTGCGCCCATGGCACGGCCTACTCTGAAGACTCCTCTTTGCGACCTGCTCGGCATCGAGTACCCGATCATTCTCGCCGGCATGGGCGCTGGTAACGAGGGCGGTGCCGCCGGCCCGGACTTGGTTGCCGCCGTTTCGGAGGCGGGGGGTCTGGGCGTGCTCGGTGGCGCCGGACGTAGCGAGGAAGAGCTGCACGCTGCCGTGGCGAAGATCCGTAGCCTGACGAAGCGACCATTCGGAATCGACGTCCTCTTGCCCGCGGGCGGTCCCATTGGCCCTCGCCCTAACGCCAACGGGGAGCGGCCCAAGATCGACCCTACGTATCGAGATTGGTCCGACTCGATTATTGGCCAGATGGGCCTCCAGGAACCCAGCGAGGACGAGACGGCGCGCTTCACTAACCGCTGGACCTCAGAGCAGCAGGTCCAGGCCATCATCGGCGAGAAGCCGGCCGTGTTCGCGGCGGGGCTTGGTAGCCCTGGCCCGTACGTGAAGGACCTGCACGCCGCGGGTATCACCGTCTTCGGGCTCGTGGGCAACGTGAAGAACGCCATCCGCGTGCGCAACGACGGTGCCGACGTCATCGTCGCGCAGGGGCACGAGGCGGGTGGTCACACAGGCCGAGTCGGCACACTGGCGCTCGTGCCGCAGGTCATCGATGCCGTCAGCCCCACACCTGTCGTGCTCGCTGGCGGCGTGGGCGATGGCCGTGGCATTGCGGCCGCCTTCGCCCTCGGTGCCCAGGCCGTCTGGTGTGGCACGGCCTTCCTCGCGACCAACGAGGCGAACATCACCGACGAGCACAAGCAGCATCTCCTCGCTTCGACAGAAGAGGACACGCGTGTGACGCGGCTCTACTCCGGCAAGACGGCCCGTGCCCTGAACAACCCCATCGTCGAGTCATGGGAGTCGTCTGGGCTCAAGGCATTGCCGATGGGCGCGCAGGGCGTGGTCAGCGGCCGCATCGGTGCCGCCGTGAGAGCTTCCCATCGCGAAGACCTCAACATGCACCTCGGTGGTCAGATCGGCGGCATGATGCACGAGATCCGCCCCGCGCGAGAGGTGCTCGAATCGATGGTCGCAGACGCCATCGACGTCCTGCGCGACATGACGAGCTCGCGGGTGACGTACTCAATCGGCTGAAGCATTACGCAGGCCAGGCGGGTCGGCGCAATGAACTTGTGATACTCGCAAGCGCAGCTTGACGTCGTCGCCAGCCCCCGCTCCTTACTCTGAATAGGTACCAATTGGTCCGAATCACAAGAAGGAGGAGCATATGCGGAAAAGCACGCTCATCGGTGCTGTCGCTTCCGTTGTCGGTGTCTTGATCGCCTTCGCGATGGTATTGCCGGCAAGCGCGGCACCGCCCGGAGCGGCAACAAATGTATCTTTTGGATCGCAGGTCTGTAACGCCAACGGGACGGTGTCCGGCACGTTGACCTGGAATCCCTCGGGACAGGGTTCGCAATGGGTCGATCTTGCGGTTGACGCCGGATTTGCCAACTACAGCCGAGGCGGCCCGTATGCCACCACGGCCAGTGCCGTGAACCTGACGCAGCTTCAACGAGGCGTCACGTACTACGCACGCGTCATCACGACCGTGAACGGCGCCACTCTGATCTCCGACACGGCACCAGTAACGGCGAGCACCTGCACGGGTGGTGGCGGCGGTGTCGGTCCGATTACGGCGCCCACCAACCTGCGTGCGATTCCGATCTCGAATGGCAGCGTACAGTTCTCGTGGACACCGGGTGACAACAACACCTGGTACTGCGTCGATACGGCTTATTCGCTTTCGGACCTCTACAACCTGTCGAACTCGTGGCGTAACCACGGCTGCTGGACGACTTCTAGCCAGCTGACCGTGAACGGGCTGGACTGCGGCCAGGTCTACTACTGGCTGGTCTACGCCTGGAACCCGACTTCGAATATCAAGAGCGATGCCGCTGTCGTCCAGACCTCCAGCTGCCAGAGCACCATCTCGGCGCCGACGGGCCTGAACGCCACGCAGCAGGACAACGATACCGCCCTGTTCGACTGGTCCCCAGGTACAGGCAACATCTGGTATTGCGTCGATACGGCGTTGAGCCGCAGTGACCTCCTGAACCTGACGAATTCCTGGCGCAACCACGGCTGCTGGACTACGGACTCGCAGTTGCAGGTCTCCGGCCTCGAGTGCGACACCACGTACTACTGGCTGGTCTACGCCTGGAACTACAACGCCAACGTGAAGAGCAACGTCGCCACGTTCCACACGGAGGACTGCCAGCAGCAGTCTCATCTGGAGATGGCGCCAATCGTTGACGTGAACGTGGTTCAGAACGACAACGGTAACTACCAGGCCGATATCACCGCGGCGCTGCCAAACGGCTGTCACAGCCCGGCGTCGTACCAGGTTGAGCGGTCCGGTCATACCGTCAACATCACAGTCTGGAATAACGTCGTTCCGGGGCCGTGCACGTACATCTACTCGGAGTACGAGCTGCACGTGAATCTCGGTTCGAACTTCACTGACGGACAGACCTACCACGTCGTGGTCAACAACGACGAAAGTGATTCGTTCACCGCGAACATCGACTAATCGGGACTACGCCTTGAATCGGGAAGCCGCCCCTCTGCAGAGGGGCGGCTTCTTACATTCCTGGGTGTTCGCTGGGCTACGGAACTTTTACCTCCCTGCCTGCGTCATAGCAGACAAAGGAGGTAAATAATGAAATTTCTTTCTATGATGGTTGGCTTGCTGGTACTCGCGGCCGGCGCCATCGTCAGTCTGCCGTTGGTAGGGACGGCCTCGGCGGCACCGGCAGGTGCGGCGACGGCTCTGAAGGTCACGGCCGAGTCGTGTACCAACAACCTGGCGACGTACAGGTTGGCGTGGACGGCTTCCGGCAAGGGTACGCAGCGGGTCGACCTCAGCGCCACGAATAACGGCTTCGCCAGCAACTACTCCAGCGGCAACCTGGACACCAACGCATCTCTGGTCCTGCTGACTTCGCTGAAGCCCGGCACGACCTACTACACCCGCATCGTTACTTCGACGCCTTCGGGTGCGGTGGCGAGCGACACCGTTAGCTTCGCGGCTTCGTGTCAGCCCGCACCGGCCTTCAGCGCACCGACGGGCCTGCACTCCAGCCAGGTCGGCAAGGGCACGATTCGCTTCCAGTGGACGCCGGGCGTGGGCAATCAGTACTACTGCCTCGACACGGCCACCTCGTTCGACGACCTCATCGGCCTCAAGGGCTCGTGGCGCAACCATGGCTGTGGCACCACCACGCCGTCCCTCGACGTCTCCGACCTGCCTTGTGGCGCCGTCGTCTACTGGCGTGTGTTTGCCTGGGGCACCAGCAGCGGTCACAGCCAGGTGGCGGCCGTGAGCTCGCCGGCCTGCGTCATCGGCGCACCCACGGACCTGACCGCGACGCCGACGGGCACAGCGGGCGTCGTCCTTTCGTGGACGCCCGGCACCAACAACACCTGGTTCTGCGTCGATGTCGCGACGAGCACGCAGGACCTCGCCGGTCTTAACGGCTCGTGGCGCAACTATGGCTGCTGGATGACGGGTCACACCATCACCCTGAACAACCTGGACTGCGGCCAGACTTACTACTGGAACGTCTACGCCTGGAACGACTACACGCACACTCGCAGCGCCAATGCCAGCTTCCAGGTGAAGAACTGCAACTCCACAGTAACGGCAGCGATTAACAGCGTTGACGTCACGAAGGTGGGCGGTAACTATCACGCCAAGATCGTGGCGGTCGTGCCGAACGCCTGCCACAAGCCGGCCGAATACGAGGTCACTCGTAGCGGTAACACCATCAACATCGCAGTCACCTACGAGACTCAGCCGGGCCACTGCGAGTACTTCGCGGGTACGTACAACCTGGACGTGAACCTCGGCAACAACTTTGTCAGCGGCAAGACCTACAAGGTGGTCGTCAACGGTGACAAGAGCAAGAGCTTCGTCGCCAACTAAACGAAACGCTCGCCCTGTAAGAAGAGGCCGTCCTTTCTCGAGAAAGGACGGCCTCTTCTGTGTGAGAGGAAGACGCAGGTGGCTAGTTGCGCTGCAGGTCCTCTTCGTCCGAGATGACCAGGTGCGTCTCGCCCCACTGGTCCATGTCGTCCGTGCTCCACGGCGCGTCCGATTCGGCGGGGCGCAGTCGTACGCCCCAGTCGCCGCCGTAGACGAGGAACGCGCTGCCTTCGCTCGAGTCCTCGATCTTTACGGCGTAAGCGGGCGCTGTTGGCCCGCTCTCGGCGCTGGTCCAGCCCACGATGCTGCAGAGCATGCCTTCCGGCTCTCCTTCGTAGATGCGCACGTGCGACACGGGGAAGGGCACCCCAATGTTCTTGTAGACCTGCTGCGCCATCATCGGCGTGTTGTCATTCGATTCGACGTCGACATGCGTGTAGCCCGAGAAGTTGACCATTTCCATTGAACGTCAGGGACCTCGTAAAACAAGAGTGATACCGAGCATTCTAGAGGTGGTCGTCAGTTCTCGGTTAGTGGTCAGAGGTCCCGCCATGTTTCTCGACCACGTCGAGCTGCACAAGGCGGCGCCGGTCACAACGAAGACCCAGAACTGAGAACTAACAAATGGCAACCGAGAACTAACAGCCGGGGCGGCAGAGCTTCGGTGGCGCCGGCGCCATTGACACCTGACCGACCTTCGTCGCGATAATGCCCCATTCAGCGATAGCCTAGCTAAGGAACCCTCAGAATGTCTTTCGCCTCCCTGCGTGACTCGATTCGCGCCACCAAAGACGTGATCTACATGAACACCGGCTTCACGGGCCCCTCACCGGAGCCCGTGCTGCAACGCATGCGGGAGGTGTTCGAAAAGGAAGCGAGCGTAGGCCCGGCCAGCGTCGAGGGTCTGGCACAGTCTCGTGCCGTCAGCGAGGAGGCCCGCGCGACCGTTGCGTCCTACTTCAACGCGGACGCCGATGAGGTCACGATCACGCACGGCACCACCGAAGGCCTGCACGTTGCCATCTACGGCATGCAGTGGGGCCCCGGCGACGAGTTCGTGAGCTGCAGCCTGGAGCACCCGGCGCTGGCGACGCCCAGCAGCGTCCTGGAGCAGCGCTACGGCGTCACCGTAAAGCGTGTCGACGTCAGCCCGGCGGCAGGCAAGGCAGAGTCGCTGGCGGCCTTCAAGGCAGCGCTCTCACCCAAGACGAAGCTGGTCGCCATCAGCCACGTGCAGTACAGCTGCGGCCTCAAGCTGCCGGCGAAGGAGATCATCGCCGCCGCCCACGAGGCGGGCGCAATGGTGGCGCTGGACGGCGCGCAGACGGGCGGTCACTTCGACATCGACGTGCGCGACCTGGATGTCGACTTCTACTCCATCTCCGGCCAGAAGTGGGTGCTGGGCCCGAATGGCACCGGTGCGCTCTTCGGCAAGCGAGAGCACATCAAGAACCTGGAGCCCCTGTTCACCACCAACGCCATCGCCGATGCGCGCGCCATGCCGGGAGATGCTCCCGGCGCGCCCAACCCCTGGCAGCGCTTCCGCATAGCCTCGCATAGCCCGGCCCTCACCGCCGGGTTTGCGACGGCCCTGGGCCTGCTGCAGGAGATCGGCATGGAGGAGGTCGAGGCGTACTGCAAGAAGCTCGGTGACCGCATGCGCGCCGGCATCGGCGATATCCCCGGCTGTACTCTCACGGGCCCGACGGACGACGAGACGACCTGTGGCCTCACCGCCGTCGCCATCGATGGCTGGGAGCCACGCCAGATCGTCGATGCGCTGTGGGAGCGCTACCGGATTGCCGTGCGTGCCGTGAACTCGCCGGCAGCCATCCGCATCAGCACCGCCCACTTCAACACCGAGGGCGAAGTCGACCAGGTGCTCTCGGCGATCAAGGCAATTGCCTCGGAGCAGGCGCCGCCCCTCGAAGCCATCGCCGCGCACTAGGCGAAGGCGCCGTGGTTATGCGGCTGAGATGCCCCGCCCCGTAGGCTGAGGGTATGGGAAAGTTTGCCCGCGACTTCGCTCAGCCGACCGAGCAGTTGCTCTCCGAGCTGCGTCGCGCCTATGCAGACGAGTGGTTCGCCCACTTCAACTACTACACCGTCTCCAAAGCAGGTGAGCGGTCCTAGCGCCGCGTCCCTGTCAGAGCTGCTGCGACACCGCTCAGAGCGCGCGTTCGACCGCGCTGAGCGCCTCGGCGACCGCCTCATGCAGCTCGGCGGTGAGCTGCCCTCAAAGCTGGGCGAGCTGACCGAGAATGCCACCGACAAGCCGTTCAAGCTGCCCGACGACCTGAGCGACCTCGCCGGCATGCTGCGTGCGGTCCTCGACGCGGAACGAACGACTCTGCGTCTGCAGCACCACATCTACGCCCTCTGCCGCGACCAGGACCCGGTTACGGCGTCACTGGCCGTCCAGCTGATTGCGGAGGCCGAGCGCGGCGAGCAGCAGCTGCAGACGCTGCTGGGAGATGAGGCTCCCGAGATGACCGGCACCTAGGCGCAGACCTCGCTCGTGCTTCCTCCGGGCGGTACGGCCCTCAGTCAAGTTGTCGCGATCAGCAGGTCCTCGCCGCTGGACGGGCGCAGGCCGTCGCTTCGGCCGGAGAAGTAGCGGTCGCCGAGCGACTTACCGGAGACGTGTCGCGCGTCCTTGAAGCCGGCCTCTCGCGCCATCGCCAACATCTCGTCCGGCCTGTAGAAGCTGATGAACGGCGTGCCGGATCGTCGCGCGCCTTGTTCCGACATGTCGAGGCCTGGACGGTCGGCTTCGTCCACGAGGTCTCGAGTGAGCAGGAACGTCATCGCCAGCGTCGACCCAGGAGCGAGGCCGGCCATCTGTCGTAGCGTGGCCGCCGTCGCCTCCTTGCTCACGTACATCGTCACGCCGGTAGAGGTGATCACCGCGGGCCCGTCTGCATCGAATCCCGCTTCGACCAGCTGCGCCCACCAGTCCTGCCTGGCCTCGAAGTCGACCGGCACCAGGCGCAGCCAGTCCGGTACGCCGTAGCCGAGCTCGATCAGGCGACCTCGCTTCCAGGCCGACGTCTCGGGCTGGTCGATCTCGAAGACGTGCATCCGAGAGGCGATCTCGGGGCGCCGCTGGGCGAAGGTGTCGAGCCCAGCGCCGAGGATGACGTACTGCTCGACGCCCTTTTCCGCCTCCGCCGCGACAAGGTCCTCGATGAAGCGCGCCCGCGAAACGATGGCCGCCCGAAACGGCGCCGTGCCCTGGGGATGCATGTCGGGTCGATCGCGCCAGTGCTCGTCCGGGGCCGCAAGCTGCAGACCGACCTCGTCTTCCAGCACGTGCGGCGGTGCGTCGACCAGCACGTGCATCGCTCGCCACAGCGCCGTGCGAACTGCGCTGCTGTCCGGCACCTCCTTCTGCTGTCCGGTCATCCTGCTTGGCCCTGAGTCTGAGCGCTGAGCGGCGCCGATAGCGTCCACAGGCGGCCGTCCGGGTCCCGCACCACCATCTCCCGCGTGCCGTAGTGGGTCTCCTCGAACGGCGTGACCACATCGATAGCGGGATCGAGCTGCTACCGCGTCCGCATCCGCCACCTTCATGACCACCCGCAGGCCGACCTCCTGCTCCTCCGGCACCTCTGCGATGAACACGTAGGGGCCGCTGCCGTTGCGCAGCTGACCTGACTCGTGGCCGGTGTCGAACTCCAGCTCGAAGCCGAGCATCTGGAAGAACTTCGCGGCCCTGCCCCAGTTGTGCGTCTCCAGGAATACGGCTTCGATGCCCTCGGTGGTCATGTGCGGTTCTCCTTGTCGGACTGTTGCTCTGCTTGCTCCTGGGCGTCGAGGTAGCTGCGCAGCGCTTCTGCGACCAGCGCCGAGAGCGACATGTCCGTCTCGATCGCGTGGTGCTTGACCCGCCGGATCAGGCTGACCGGCAGGTAGACGTTGAACTGCTTGACGTCCTCGTCACCCATGTGTACTAGGATGCTAGCATCATAGTGCGACGTCAAGCCGGACCAGAGAATCGGGCCAATCATCCGGCTATCCGGCTCGACCCGTGATTGATAGAATCGTTGGCAGTGATAGATGATTCGGCGAAATGCAAAAACGAGGTGACTGGCGATGACGACAACTGCTGACACCAAATACGACGTAGGCGGCGTGCTCCTCGACAGGCCGTTCAAGATTCGGCGCCTTGGTCACTTCGGCTTCAACGTCGTCAACATGGACGAGGCGAAGCGCTTCTACATCGATCTCCTCGGCTTCAAGATCTCCGATCCGGCCGGTTTCTTCATCGAGCGTCTCAGCGAAGAGCAGCGCGCGAAGCTCAAGAGCCAGACCGGCGGCTTCTTTACGCGACATAACACGGACCACCATACCTTCGTCCTGTTCAACAAGCAGGCGCTGGACATGCTTCGGGGCGTCGAAAACAACCCTGTGACGATCAACCAGATCACATGGCAGGTCGGCAGCCTCCAGGAGGTCGGCGACGCTGCGAAGTGGCTCAACGAGCGCGGCGAACCGCTGCAGCGCGTGGGTCGCGACATGCCCGGCTCCAACTGGCACGCCTACGTCAACGACCCGGACGCCCATACCAACGAGCTCTACTACGGCATCGAGCAGGTCGGTTGGGAGGGCTACAGCAAGCCGCGCTCCATGTACCACCGCGGCTTCCGCGAGGCGCCGGAGCTTCCCCAGATCAACGAGTTCCAGGAAGTGCAGGACGCGCTCGGCCAGGGTATCGACCTCGAGTCGGGCTACCGCTACGTCGAGGAGCTGGATGCGCAGTACGACGTCCAGGGCGTCAAGCTGCCTCGCCCCTTCAAGGTCACCCGCATCGGACCCGTCGGCCTCTTTGTACACGACCTTGACGCGGCCGTCGCGTACTACCGCGACACGCTGGGCTTCACCGTCTCCGAGGAGACGCAGCACGAGGGCGAGCGCATCGTCCACCTGCGCGCCAACACGGAGCACCACGCGATGACGCTGGCACCCATATCCCTGCGGTCGAAGCTGGGCATGAGCGAGCACACGACCTCCGCCTTCTTCGGCTGCCAGGTCGCCAACTACCGCCAGCTACGAGACGCCTGCGACTTCCTCGAAGCCAACGGCGTGCGCGTCGACCGCAACCCACCTGCGTCGCTCGTTCCCGGCATGGACTACGTCGCCCACGCCTTCGACCCCGACGGCCACTGCATCCAGCTTTACTACTACATGGAGCAGGTCGGTTGGGACGGTCGCGTCCGCACGCCCGCCGAGCGACGCCCCATCAGCGCCGAATGGCCCGCGGCAGTTGAGCCCCTCCCGGACGCCTACAACGGCGAGCCCTACCTCGGCCCCTGGGGGTAGCAGCAGGGCCTTGCATGACCAGTGTGGCCGAGGTGTCCTCACCTCGGCTTCGCCTTTTCTCAAGAGCTTTGAGGTTCACCCTCTCCTCGCAAGGAGCGGGGCAGGGGTGAGGTTGGCATGTCCCGGACGAACCCCTCGGCCACTGGCGTTTTCCGGCGCCCCCAAACGGAAAGCTCTCACAGCCTCGATTCATGCGATGCTTCCCCTGACTTTCGAGCGCAGAAGCAGGAGGGACGCAATGAGCTTTCAGGACACTCGATATCAGGTCGCGGTCGCGAACCGGGTGCTGGCCGAGACGGGCCTCGCGAGCGGCGTGCTGGCGACCAACGGCCACGCTAGCCTGCGTGTGCCGGGAGCGCCGGACCGATTCGTGATCAAGGGCCGCGGCTATCGCATCGATGCGCTGTCCCGCATGCGCCCGGCGGACATGATCGTCTGTGACATGGACGGCAACCTGGTGGAAGGGCCCCCTGGAGGCACCCAGCCCTTCGAGGTGAAGATGCACTCCTGCATCTACCGCATGTACCCCAACGTGCAGTCGATCGTGCACGTGCACGCTCGCTACGTTGTCGTGATGAGCGTGCTCGAAGTGCCGCTGGTGCCGATGTGCCAGGAGGGCATCCAGCTCGTGCGAGAGCCCCTGCCGGTCTATCCCCACGTCAAGACGATCCAGACGGACGAGGAGGGGGAGGAGGTCGCGAGCCTGCTGGGCGACCACAAGGCGATGATCCTCCAGGGCCACGGCTCGATCACGGTCGGCGCCAGCCTGGATGAGAGCGTACTCGCGTCGCTGCAGCTGGAGGAGCAGGCGAAGATGAACTGGTACGCCTGCTGTGCTGCTGGCCTCGACCACAAGCGCATCCCAGACGAGCGCATCGCCGAGATGAGCGGTCGCACGCCCCTCCGCGAACTGCCCCACTTCGCCGAAGCCATGCGCTCAGCCACGCCTCGAATGGGCGGCGTCTACGCCCACTTCAGCGACCTCGTGAGCCACGAGATATAGATTCCTGCCGTCACGAATGCCCCAAGAGCTGGCTTTCGCGCCGGCCGTAACTGAGGGACGAGCTCACTCATCGGGTCTTGTGGCACCGAGGTCACTCTTGTCCTGAACGGCTTCGGCCGTTTCCTGCCAGGGCGCATCGCCTGACTCCCGCGTTCCGACAAAGAAGAGGCCCCGAATTTTTCGGGGCCTCTTCTTTGTACCCGGGGAAAGCCGAGAGGGGATTTCCCCGGGAGCGAGCCTGACCTTCGTGAGACATAAGTGAGAAGTGTATTTCGTGATTCGGATATCGCATTGCCGCATCGGGAACATTGATTATGACGATGGCGTTTCTTAATTGTCTGTGACATTTTTGATGATATAAATATCTGGAATATTTGATAACGAGACAGTTTGTACGAACTGAAATCGCACAACTCCATTCTCAAGGCACAGCTCAAGGAGACCCAACCAGTCCATGGCCAACTACTGGGATAACGTTCTGCGACGCCGCGTAAGCCGCCGGCGCGCAATCATTGGCACCGGCGCTGTCGGTGCTTCCGCCGCGTTCCTCGCGGCCTGCGGCGGAGACGACGACGATAGTGCCAGCACGGGTTCCACCGGTTCGATCGGTGGGGCTACGGGCGGTACGGGCTCGACCGGTGGCTCGGGCAGCACGGGCGCTCAGACCAATCCGCTGGTCTACACGATCGTCGATGAGACCGCTGACGCCATAAAGGGCGGCACCTACAAGGGCAGCCACCCCGGCGTCATCCTGACGCACGACCCGATGAAGCCCGGCATCAACATCCGCGGTGCCCGTCGTGGCTTCAGCCAGCTCTTCCGTGTCGCTGATGGGTTCCTCATGGGGCCTGATGGCACGATTGAAGGCGACCTCGCCGCGAGCTGGGAGATGTCTCCCGACAACCTGACCCTGACGGTCAAGCTGGAGCCGGAAGCCGGCTTCGCGCCCGTTGACCCGGTCGGCGGCCGCAAGGTTGACGCCGAGGACGTGGTCTTCACCTGGAATCGCTTCCTGACGGAAGGCGTTCAGCGTGCCGACATCGCCAACTCGATTAACTCGGACGCTCCGGTACTTTCTGTCGAAGCTGCAGACGCTCAGACCGTCGTCATCAAACTGGCGCACCCCAACGCCACGATTTTCAGCATGCTCGGCACGGAAGTGCTCGGCGGCATGTACATCCTGGCGAAGGAGGCCGCTGACTCCAACGTCCTCGACATCGCCCGCAAGCCCATCGGTACCGGTCCGTACTACCTGACCGAAGACTCCGAGATCAAATACGTCTGGACGCGCAACCCGAACTTCCACCGTTCCAAGCTCACCGACGGTTCGCCGTTCATCGACACGATCGAGGAGCCGGTGATCCCCGAACAGGCCGCCGCGGTCGCTCAGCTCCGCGCCGGAGCGATCTTCGAGTACAACGTCCCCGCTACCGATGTCGTGAGCACGAAGAAGGACGTCTCTGACCTGCGCATGCGCCAGACCTTCCCGCTCATTACGGGCACCGAGCGCATCTACTTCGGCGTCGCGGACTCGTCGCCCTTCAAGGACGAGCGTGTGCGCATCGCCTACATGAAGACCATCGACCGCGAAGAGTTCATCATCGCGGCGCACAACGTCGACCGCTTCGAGGCCGAGGGTCTGCCGGTCGACACGTATTGGGACGCGACGCTGGCCCGTGGGGTGTACGAGGGCTGGTGGCTCGACCCGCGCGACTCAGCGTTCGGCGAAAATGCCAAGAACTACGAGTACAGCCTGGAGGACGCCAAGGCCCTGGTCGAAGCAGCCGGCTTCTCGACGCCGCTGGAGTTCACCGAGTCATACGCGGCACCGGGACCGTCTGCCTTCCCGCAGGCCTTCTACAACCGCGCCGACATCTTCCTCGGTCAGGTGGAGGGTAGCGGCATCTTCAAGATGAACCGCAACCTGATCAACTACCAGACGGAGTACAACACGGAGCGCTATCGCTTCTCCAAGGGCAACTTCGATGGCGCTTGCTGGGGCCCCGACACCGCCTCGTCTGACCCGACGGTCGCGGCCTTCTTCCTGCTCAACTCGCAGGGTGGTTACTCGTTCGGCAAGGACGCGCAGCTGGATGAGCTAACGACCAAGGCCCGCATGGAGTTCGACGACGACGCTCGTCGCGAGCTCATCCTCGAGGTGCAGCGTCGTAACGGCGCGATGTTCCTCAACAACAAGATCGGTCAGGCCACCGGCTTCGCGGTGAACTGGCCCGCCCTGCGCAACGTCGCCGTCTACCGGGGCGGCACCAACTGGTGGGACATCGCTACCTCCAGCGGCGGCAAGGCCTTCATCGACCCGAGTATGGCGCCCCTGGCCTGATCTCAGGTTCGAAAACCCAAAGCCCAAAGAGGCCGCCTCCATGGAGGCGGCCTCTTCTTTTGGCGATGAATGACCCGATTGTGAACACTTATAGAGGAAGTGAATCTCTCTCCTCGAACACCACGTATCCTGTTAATAGATAGAAGTAGAGCACTACGGGTCTAACTGACAGCCCTCGCGGGCTCTCCAGGGCGCATCCTTCTACGCGTTCCGTGGTTCCGTTTTGATGGTTAGCTCTCACTGAGTTCGCTGACCCGTGTGCTCCGAAACAGGGCGGTCTTGGCCCGTCTGCGGCCGATCCGAGGAAGCCTCGGTCAAGAGACCCTAGAGAACGAGGAGTTCGATGGCTAATTACTGGCACAAGGTTCTGGAACGTCGCATGTCGCGGCGCCGCGCGATCGCCGCGACGGGAGCAGTCGGCGCATCCGCTGCCTTCCTCGCCGCGTGCGGTGGCGATGACGACAGCGGTGGCAGCACCGGCTCAACAGGCGGTAGCGGGAGCACGGGAGGAACCGGCGCGACCGGCGGTACCGGCAGTACGTCCAGCC
The DNA here is from genome assembly GCA_963731765.1 of uncultured Chloroflexia bacterium. Taxonomy (GTDB): domain Bacteria; phylum Chloroflexota; class Dehalococcoidia; order DSTF01; family WHTK01; genus WHTK01. The sequence continues at coordinate 5,352 of CAVSWS010000035.1, read as the reverse complement.
TTCTGTACACCCCGGTTGAGGAGACGGCGGGCGCGAAGCCCGGCGGTCTATACACCGGCTCTCACCCCCTGGTGCTGACGACGCTGGACCCGATGTTCCCCGGCGGCCACATTCGGGTCGCCCGCCGCGGCTACAGCGCGCTGTTCCGCGTCAAGGACGGCGTCCTGGAGAACTCAGACGGTTCTGTCGAGGGGGACCTGGCGGAGTCTTACGAGCTCTCACCGGACAACATGACGATGACCGTGAAGCTGTACCCCGAAGCGGGTTTCGCGCCCGTCGACCCGGTCAACGGCCGCCCGGTCGATGCCGAGGACGTGCTGTTCTCGTGGAACCGCATGAAGGAAGTCGGCCAGCTCGCCGGTGAGCTCTCCAACGACGTCAACCCCGCTGCGCCGATCTCCAACATCACCGCGCCGGACAGCCAGACGCTGGTGATCGAGATGGTGCGACCGGACATTACCGTATTCGCCAACCTGGCGACCGAGGTGCTGGGCGGCCTGTACGTCCTGCCCAAGGAGGCCGAGGACAAGAACGTCATCGACGTTCAGCGTCAGGCCATCGGCACAGGGCCGTACTACATGACGGAAAACTCGGAGGTCAGCTACCGCTGGAAGAAGAACCCGAACTTCAAGCGCCCGCAGCTGACCAACGGCGAGCCGTTCATCGAGGAGATCTTCGAGCCCGTGATCACGGAGCCGGCCGCCGGCACCGCTCAGTTCACCGCCGGCAAGATCCTCGAGTACCCCGTCCCGCCGAGTGACCAGGTCTCCGTCAAGAAGGGCAACCCGGACATCCTGATGATCTCCCGGGACCCCACCGGCTTCAACGAAAGCCTCTACTTCGGCATCGCCGACGACTCCCCGTTCAAGGACGAGCGTGTCCGCATCGCCTTCATGAAGTCGATCGACCGCCAGCCCTTCATCGAGGCGGCCTACAACACGGACCGCTTCTCCAGCGAGGGCCTACCCGTCGAGACGTTCTGGGAGTCCTCTCTCAAGGCGAACACCTACGCCGGCTGGCGTCTGGACCCCCAGAGCGAGTCCGACTTCCCGGACTCCTACACGAACTTCATCTTCGACCTCGACGAGGCGAAGAAGCTGCTCGATGCCGCCGGCGTGGACACGCCGGTGCAGTTCGACAACACCTACGGCGCGCCATCCGGCGGTTTCCCGCCCACGTACTACACGCGCGCTGAGATCTTCCTCGGCATGATCGAGAGCAGCGGCATCTGGAAGCAGAACCGCAACCTCATCGACTACCGCACGGAGTGGACGTCTGACCGCTACCGCTTCGCCAAGGGGCAGTTCGCCGGTACCTCGTGGGGCCCGGACACTTCTCCGCCCGACGCGACCTCGGCGATGTTCTTCAAGTACAACTCCGCCGGTGGCTACTTCATGGGCGGCGATGCCACGCTTGACGACCTCACCGCGAGGGCCAAGACGGAGTTCGATGAGGCCGCTCGCATGGACCTGATCAAGCAGGCCCAGCGCTACGAGGCTTCCAAGATGTACAACGAGAAGATCGGCACGGCGGGGGTGTTTGGTCAGTTCTGGCCCGCCCTGCGCAACTTCAACGTCTATCGAGGCGGCACCAACTGGCTCGGCGTTACGACGCCCAGCGGTCTCAAGTGCTGGATCGACGAGACGCGGAAGCCGTTCGCGTAAGTCCGATAACAGGCATCATCACGGAGAGAGGCCACGAGCAATCGTGGCCTCTCTCCCGTCTGTATCGCTAGGTGAGGCCGTCTCGTATACTCGGCTTCGACCCCGGAGCATCTTCTACGAAAGGGACAAGGTTCCATGTTAAATAGCGCTGATCGGATCATTACCACTCACGCTGGCAGCCTGCCGCGACCGGACGGCCTGACGCCGCTGGTCATGGCTCGCGCTCGCGGTGCCGACTACGACAAGCAGGCGCTCGCTGAGCAGCTCGCCGCCGGCGTCGACGAGGTTGTGCGCCTGCAGGTCGAGAACGGCGTCGACTCCGTCAACGATGGTGAGCTCGGCAAGACGAACTTCACCAACTACGTCCGGGAGCGCCTGGCCGGCTTCGAAATGCGCGCGCTCAAGCCCGGCGAGAGCGTTGCGGCGATGAACATCTCCGCCCGCGACTTCGTCGACTTCCCTGAGTACTTCGAGACCCACGACTTCTTCGGACGGCCGATCCAGCCCGCGGCACCGTTGCCGGAGGGCGTCGTCGGTTCGGGCGGCATGCAGGCCGGCCAGTCGAACTACACCTTCTGCGTCGAGCCCCTGACCTACGTGGGCCACGAGTCCGTGCAGGAGGACATTCGCAACCTCAAGGCGGCGGTTGAGAAGCACAAGCCACTCGAGGCGTTCCTGCCCGCGAACTCTCCCGGCACCATCGAGCACTGGTTGCGCGACGACTACTACCACGACGAGGAGAAGTTCCTCTTCGCCATCGCCGACGCCATGCACGACGAGTACAAGGCGATTACCGACGCCGGTTTCGTCCTGCAGATCGACGACCCCGACCTGCCGGATGGCTGGCAGATGTTCCCTGAGATGAGCGTCGAGGACTACAACAAGTACGCCATGCGACGCGTGGAGGCCCTGAACCACGCGCTGCGCGACTGCCCCGAGGACCAGGTGCGGCTGCACGTCTGCTGGGGTAGCGGCCACGGCCCTCACGTCCACGACATCCCGTTGAAGGACATCGTCAACACGATCTTCTCCGTCAAGGCGGGCAGCTACTCCATCGAGGCGTCCAACGTGCGCCACGAGTGGGAGTGGATGGTGTTCAAGGACTTCAAGCTGCCGGCCGGCAAGACGCTGGTCCCCGGCGTTGTCGGCCACCACAGCCACTTCGTCGAGCACCCGGAGCTGATTGCGCAGCGCATCATTCGCTACGCCGAGCTTGTGGGGCGTGAGAACGTCCTTGCCGGCACCGACTGCGGTCTCGGCAACCGCGTCGCCCACCCCAAGATCGCCTGGGCCAAGTTCCGGGCGCTCCGAGAGGGTGCGGACATCGCAACGAAGCAGCTCTGGGGCTAGCCTTCGCCGAGCGAGCCAGTTCGATCGCGAAAGCGGCCACTTCACCGGGAAGTGGCCGCTTTCGCGTGTAGGATTACCGTCAGCAAGCTTTCTGTACACACCGGAGGACACATCTATGGCTGACAACTTCAAGTACGTGCGTCTCTACACGGGCGACGACGGTCTCTCCCACTTCGAGGACGTCGAGGTCGAGCTCAAGGACTGGGGCGAAGCGTCTCTGCTCTCCGAGACGATGGCCGTATCGGGACTCAACTTTCGCCGCAACCGCATGTCTTACAACCTCGACTACCACCCGGCGCCGCGACGCCAGTTCATCGTGAACCTCACGGGCGGCGTCGAGATCACGGCGAGCGATGGCGAGGTGCGCGTCTTCGGTCCCGGCAGCATCATGCTGGCAGAGGACACGACGGGCAAAGGCCACATCAGCAAGGCCGTCGGTGACGAGGAGCGCCTGTCGCTGTTCGTGCACCTGCCGGAGTGAGTTCTGGTTGTTAGTCGTTAGTCTTTAGTGCGGCTAAAGCGATCGCTTACGCGCTTGGCGCCTCCGGCCTCGGCGAAGTAGTGCATCGCGGCTCTACGCTCTTCGTCGCTCAACTCGGCGTTGGCGGGTAATCCGCGCTGGGCCGCGTGCGGAAGTTCGCTGCCTTTGGGTCTTTTGATTTCACCAAAGAGGATGGCAAGCAGGGCGACTGCGACCAGGATGACCGCGACGGCCGCCAGGAGCGGGGAGACTTCGGTCCAAACCATGGGTCAAGCATAGCGCCTGCGATTGTGCGCGGTGCTTCAACCGACCCGCATGGCTACGGGGTGCCTCGCTCCATAGCGCTAGCCGTCGTCGTGGTGCTCTTTGTACTCTCCCGAGAACCCGAGCATGGCGTTACGACGCTCCGAGTCCGTGAGCTCGGCATCGGAGGGCAAGGAGCCGGTCTGGGTCAGACGGAAGCCTCCTCGGATGTCGTCCCGTCGCATCTCGGCCTTGAGCGCGCGACGGATCAGGAGCACGAGCATCGGCAAGCTGACGATGCTGGCAATGAGCCAGATACCGTGAACGAGCCCAGCACCGATGGCGATCAGGATGCCCAGGAAGACGGCCACCAGAATGCCCAACGTTCCCGTGGGCAAGAAGGCGGAGACTATGCCATTCGCCGGTCCGTCGCCATAGCTCGGTGGTAGTTCGCGGGGATCGTTCTGCATGACGCCACGAGTATAGCGCTGAAGAAATTTCCTCCGAAATAATCCCGAATACTCGTTGACAACCGAACATGCGTGCTTAGAATACGAACATGCTTGCTAAAGTGTATTCCGCTGCGGTCGTCGGGCTCGAAGGCGAGCTCGTCGAGGTGGAGGTAGACCTCCTGCCCGGCCTACCCGCCGTCAACGTCGTCGGTCTGCCGGACACGATGGTACAGGAAGCGCGCGAGAGGGTGCGGTCCGCCGTACGCAACTCCGGCTGTTTCTTCCCCAACAAACGCGTCACGATTAGCCTCGCCCCGGCCGACGTGCGCAAGGAGGGCTCGGCCTTCGACCTGCCCATCGCCGTCGGGGTGGTCATTGCCTCGGAGCAGCTAATCGCCGACGTGTCGGAGTCGCTGTTCCTCGGCGAGCTCTCCCTGGACGGCCGATTGCGCTCCACACACGGCGTGCTGCCCATGGTCTCGCTCGCTCGAGACCGCGGCATGCGCTACGTCTACGTCCCCGCCTGTGACGCGGCCGAGGCGGCGCTGGTCGAGGGCATCGAAGTGTACCCGGTCGAGACGTTCACACAGCTCGTGCGTCACTTCGGTGGTGACCAGGCGATCGCTCCGTACACCGGCAACGGCGTGCCCGTCTGTGAGGCCTCGACCTACGACGGCACGGACTTCGCCGACGTGCGAGGCCAGGAGCACGTCAAGCGGGCCCTGGAAGTGGCGGCAGCCGGTGGACATAACGTACTGATGGTCGGGCCGGCCGGTGCAGGCAAGACACTGCTGGCCCGCGCACTACCTTCGATCCTTCCAGCCATGGCGCCGGACGAAGCGCTGATGGTGACACGCATCTACAGCGTCGGTGGCCTGCTGCCCCGCGATATGCCCCTGATCAACCAGCGACCGTTTCGCGCGCCGCACCATACGGTGTCGCAGGCCGGGCTCGTGGGGGGAGGACGTCAGCCCCGCCCGGGCGAGATCTCGTTATCTCACCGGGGAGTCCTCTTCCTCGACGAGCTCCCGGAGTTCGGACAGCAGACGCTCGAGGTGCTGCGACAGCCCCTCGAGGACCACGTCGTGACGATCTCCCGCGCGCACGGCAGCGTCACCTTCCCCGCAAACTTCATGCTCGTAGCAGCCATGAATCCCTGTCC
>CAVSWS010000034.1:0-42999 GCA_963731765.1 uncultured Chloroflexia bacterium | reverse complement strand
GGCACCCCGTTTGCACCGAGGTGCCACTCCCCCTGGCCGTCGTGCTAGACGTATGCGGGCTCTGAATAGTTGTCCGTGACCTCGTCTGATTCAGCGGTTTCAACCGCAGGCAATGGCTGCCCCAGTACGGCCAATGCCGCGATCCGGGTTCGAAGATCGTTCGTCAAACTCGTGAGGTCTGCCACCATCCGGATCACGTGGTCGCGTGTCTCCATGGATTCGGCTTGAGCTGCCCTGGCCTGGTCGTTCATGTCCCGCATCTCAGCGAGAAGGCTTCTTGCTTCTTCCACGGCACTGCTCGATTGCGCCTGGAGGTCCCTGTGCGCCTCCAACGAACTGTCGAGGTGCTGACCCGCCGATTCGATCGCTGCGGTTATCCCCTTCAGATGTTCAGCGGCGGCTCCTATCCGGCCAAAACCGTCTTCGAGCTCTCGCTTAAACGCAGCGAGCGATGCTTCCACAGGGCTGCTTGCTTCGTCAGTTATCTCTTGTCCGGCCCATGTTTGTTCCATTGCTGTGCCTCCTCCCAATCCTTACTTTCAGAAACGCTCGGAGGCACAGCAATGTGACAGCCACCGGGAGAAGTTTGCTGGGGGAAGCTAATCTGCAGGCCGCATTGTCAGGCAATGATGGTGACCGAGGAACGGGCTGACGCCGGAACTGTGAGTAAGTCACCAACACTCGTCGCGTGGCGCCAGAATGAAGGCGCTTTGTCGGAGAGGGCTCTTCGGGCCACAATGGAATGAGGAGCCTTCTGACAACATGACTCCTCACCACTACTGCCAAGTACCATTCAGGACACTGAAGGTGGACGCGCGAGCAGCTTGAGGCTCAGACGCAGCCGGCGCGTCCATCCTAGAGTCGGATGACCTTCATGAAAGCGATCATGGCCGAAGGGCTGGTAAAACATTACCGGTCGGGGAAGTCGGACGTCCGGGCCCTCGATGGCCTCAACCTCGAAGTTGAGGCAGGGACCGTCCTGGGCCTCCTGGGGCCAAACGGCGCCGGCAAAACCACTACGGTCCGCATCCTTACGACCCTGTTGCACCCGGACGGGGGCCACGCAACGGTGGCCGGCTTCGACGTGGTCCGGGAAGCAGAGAAACTACGAAGGGTTATCGGGCTATCCGGCCAGTCCGCCGCCGTAGACGAGAACCTCACCGGTAGCGAGAACCTGAGAATGTTCGGCCAGCTCTACCAGCTCACGGGGAGTGAAGCACGCCGACGCGGCGATGAGCTCCTGGCTCAGTTCGAACTCGATGATGCAGCAGACCGCACGGTGAAGACCTATTCAGGCGGCATGCGACGCCGGCTGGATCTGGCCAGCGCCTTGATCGGCCGTCCCAAGCTCCTCTTCCTGGACGAACCCACCACTGGGCTTGACCCACGCAGTCGTCTTGGACTCTGGGAGGTCATCCGCGGCCTGGTTCGCGATGGTACAACCCTGCTATTGACCACCCAATACCTTGAGGAGGCTGACGAACTTGCGGACACCATCGCAGTTGTCGATCACGGAAAGATCATCGCCAAGGGAACCGCGATCGAACTCAAGTCGAATGTCGGCGGGGAGCGCATCGAGGTAGTGGTCGATAAGGCCGAGCAGATTGTGGCTGCAGCAGAAATCATGGCTCGGGTTTGCGGCAGGGAACCCTACATTGAGTCGGAATCGCTCCGGATAACGATGCCGGCGAGCGAGGGCGCTCGTCAGCTCGTCCAGGTGATCCGCGGCCTCGACGATGCGGGGATAACGTTCAATGACATCGGCCTGCGGCGCCCCACTCTCGACGACGTTTTCCTCGCTCTCACAGGCCATGAAGCTGCCGACGTGGAGGCAGGCATCGGAAAGCCCGAAGCAGGAACTTCGATATGACCACCACAACAAGATCTGATGCGCCACCCTACGCTGGCGGGCCGATGCGTGCCGCCGTTCGGGATGCCCTGATTATCGCCTGGCGCAACCTCAAGCGGATTCCCCGCATCCCCGAGTTGGCGATCTTCGCTGTGATGCAGTCGATAATGTTCGTGCTGCTGTTTGCCTTTGTTTTCGGCGGTGCGATCCCGCTCCCCGGCGGCGGCTCTTATCGGGAGTTTCTCCTGCCCGGGATCTTTGCCCAGACCATCAGCTTCGCCGCGATCACCACTGCCGTCGGTATGACGGACGACATCAACAAGGGCATCATCGACCGCTTCCGCTCCCTGCCCATGGCACGTTCCGCCGTGCTAACCGGTCGGGCGATCTCCGATGCTATCTATCAGACCTTCATCCTGCTCGTGCTGATGGTCACGGGCCTCGTTGTCGGGTGGACTGTGCACACCGGTGTACTCGAGCTGCTGGCGGGCATCGGGCTCCTTATCCTCTTCACCTTCGCGATGTCCTGGATCGGCGTCTGGCTCGCCACCGTCGTCCCCACGGTAGAGGTGGCGCAGCAATTGGGCTTCATCGTTATTCTTCCGATGACGTTCCTTTCGAACGTCTTCGTGCCCACCCAAACGCTCCCACGCCCCTTAGACACAATCGCGGAATGGAATCCAGTGAGCGCCCTGACGGCCTCTCTGCGCGACCTCTGGGCGAACCCGAATCCCTATGCCGCTTCGGGCTTTCCTGCCGACCATCCAGTGCTGCTCACCCTTCTCTGGGTAATCGTCTTCGTGGCGGTTTTCGGACCGCTAGCGGTGAGCCGATACCGAAGCATGAGCCGGTAACCTCAAGCTTGCTCCAGGAGCTACTACGGTCAGCTGGGCAAGAAGAAGGTCCGCGGTCGATTCGGCAATGATGTTCCAACCGGACTCCACTCTCGGGTCGATAAGACACGAGGGGCATCGTGTTGGTGGTAGCCTGCACCTGATGATTGTCGCAGGAGCCCCTGGATGACAAAGGTTACCGATGCTCTAAGCCGGACTAGCTCCCCCGTCTTCCTTTGCGACTTCACACCGCCGCGAGGTCCCGATCCCGCACTCTTAGACGGAGCCGCGCAGCTTGGAACGGCCGACTTCATATCGGTGGCCTACAACCCGGGGAAGCTGGTACGCCTCGACTCTGTCACCGCCGCGTACCAGATCAAGCAACGCTTCGCGCCCGACGTCGTGTTTAACCTGTCCCCGAGGGACATGAACAAGATTGCCATTGAATCGCGCTTGCTCGGCGCCGCGTCACTCGGGCTTGAGAATGTACTCGTGCTTCAAGGTGATCCTGTCACGGAGCGCGACGCCGTCACAGAAGTTGGCGATTACAGAGCGACAGGCCTCATTGGGGCAATCCGCGATTTGAATGATGGCCTGGACTATAGAGGCAGCAAGTTAAGGTCGGTGTGCGACTTCTGTATTGGTACAACGTTGGATCCGACGAGAGCACTCGATGCCGAAGTCAGTCTGCTACGACGTAAGATCGCGGCAGGCGCTCACTTCGTCGTGACGCAGCCCGTATTCAGTACCGATCAAGTCGAATCTATCTACGCTGCGTACCATTCCGTGACTGGTGATGACCTTACAGCGCCCGTCTTCTGGGGAGTTCAATTGCTCTCGAAGGATGGCGTTCTTTTCTCAAGCGTTCCCGAGTCAGTTCGAAACCAACTCGAAAAGGGTCGGGACGGCGTCGAGATCGCCCTGGAGATCTTTGGCGGCCTCAAGGACGTCGGCCAGAAAGCGTTCTATGTGGTGGCGCCCATCCTCAAGGGCGGAGCCCGCGATTACAGCTCGGCAGAGCGGTTCCTGGCAGAGGCTTCCTCTTACGGGTGACACAGTGTGTAAGTGGAGACGTAGGGCTCACGACCACTCATACCGCCCACCGTCGATACCGAGCACTTCACGTCAAGTGACGAAGTCGTGCTCTCAACCGCCGGCTCTACCTGGAACCCGAGCCCTGTGTGCTTCCTAGCAGCACCACGACTATCAATACCAAGTTTGGCGCGCGCGAGAACCTGTTCATTCGGGCGTCGACATCACCTGGGTCAGCACCTCGAAGAGGATGCCGCCTCCATCTCTGTTCATGGTCCTCATGAACCCCCAGAGTTCGCCCCGGTGGACGTACCGCAAGGCCCAGAATCTACCTTGGCCAAGCTGCGCGCCAACTTGCTTAGCAGGTACATTGGCGAACCCGGCCTCGCCGCGTTCAGAGCGCAACGGCGAAACCCTCAGCGAAGGGAAAGCTAAACAGGTGGGCTGCTCTTCTTCTCCTGGACTGGCTGCCCTGTTGCATGCTCAACGTCATCGGCCCCGAATCTGCGATGGATACCGCCGACACGAGAACTTCTCAACGCTATGCCGCCACCAGGAAGTATCGTCGCGACGCCATCATGAGTCAGAATCTCCCGCTGGCAGTACACTGCAGGTCGTAACCTGAAACGGTCCCGTCCTAGCTGCTAGAAGGCTCTTCCTATGAAAGGCAATCCCATGCGCGCCGCGGTTGAGCGCGGCGAGGTGCAGTACGGCACCTGGGTCAACTTCGCTCGTAATCCTGCGATCCTGCCGATCCTCAAGGCGGCCGGGTTGGACTTCATCCGGCTGGACATGGAGCACTCGGCACCGTCTATGGAGACGGTGTCGGACATGGCGCTGCTCGGCCGGGCCATTGATTTCCCGGTGGTGGTGCGGCCGCCCGAGGCGAATCGAGAGTGGATCACGCGCCTGCTCGATGCCGGGATCTGGAACCTGCACTGCCCGCAGGTCGACACGGCGGAACAGGCGGCCGAGATCGTGGCGGCCTCACGCTACATGCCGATGGGCTCTCGCGGCATGGCGGGCAACGCGGCGGGCAACGACTACGACACGACGCTTTCGCAGCGCGAGCGCATGGACTTCGCGAACAGCCAGGTCTTCGTCACTGTGATGCTGGAATGCAAGAGTGCCTTCGACCACCTGGAGGCGATCGCCGCGATGCCTGGTATCGACGCGCTGACGATCGGGCCGACGGACCTGGCGCAGGACCTCGGCGTGTTCGGCACGCCGCAGGAGTCCGAGGCGCTGGACGAGTACCGTTACCGCGTCGTCGATGCGGCAAAGAAGTACGGCAAGGCGAGCGCGATGCTGGCTTCGACGCCGGCGCAGGCGAAGAAGTGGGTCGATGCCGGGGCGCAGCTGCTGGGCTACTCGTCAGAAGTCGGCGTGCTGCAGGACGGATTCCGGCAGGCGCTCTCGCTCATAAAAGGTTAAGCAACTGCTATAATCCGAATCCCCGCCACGGCACGGATAGCGGACCACACCCTCAGCAACCGCGGGTGAATGGCCGATACATCTACGGCGATGCGCAGCCGGCTTGCATGGTGTTCCCCGATACAGGGAACAGCGGAAGCCCTCGGCGTTGTCGTTGATCGACCGAAGGAAGGTAAAGATGCGGGGACTGAAACTCTTTGCGCTCGCGGCCGCGGTGGTCCTGGGCGTCACGGCGATGGCGCCTGGTGGCAAGACGGCGGAGGCCTGGGGACCTCAGAACAACTGGGGCACACTGGTCATTGCGAACTACAGCTGCTCCTACGGCAAGGTGTCGGCGACGCTCCAGTGGACCGGCAACAGCCCGTATGCGTACGTGCAGGCTGTGCACCTGAGCTACTACGACAACGGCTTCAGGCCATGGACCTACACGTCTTCCGACGCGATCTCGCCTTACTCAAACACGCTGACGTGGTACGACCTCAACCCGGGGACGCGGCACTTCATGCGCATCGTCGAGTGGTACTCGGACGGCTCGTACGACTCCAGCCTGACTTTCCGGTTCGACACGCCCTGGTGCGGGGCGGACGGCTTTACGCCAACGTTCCTGTCGCTGGTGCCCGCCGCCGGTAGCGCCATCAACCCGGGCTACACAACCGGAACGGCGCCCGCGGATAGCACCTCGGCAGGGCAGTAGGGCTTCAACCCACTAGCAACTCCGCGCCCAGCAGCTTCGCGAGGCCGGTGGCGCCGCCGTGCATCACGTAATCGTGGTTCCAGCGGAACAGCGGCCTCGCGATGGGCGCTAGCAGGTTCATCCACCTGCGCGTCGTGCTGACGCGCCACTCGTAGCGCAGGGTTGTGATCGGGCCGTCGGCTTCGAATCGCCAGATGCCGGTGCCTTGCAGTTCGCCGGACGCACGACCCTCGATCCGGGCCATCGGCTCGACGCGCACTACCTCGGTGTCGAAGGTGAGGCTGTAGGGCAGGCGGCTGCGCCAGGTCAGACGCTGGATGGCGCCGACGCCGTTGCCGTCGCCGGGTTGCAGCAGCTCGACGCGTCGCACACCGTCCCACCACTCCGGCCAGCGTCCGGCATCGACGATGGCGTACCACACCGCCTCGAGGGGCGCGCGGAGCTTCCATACCGTCTCGAATTCGTAGAAGGCCATCGAGGTTATGGGGGAGGAACGCCTGGCCGGGTAACGACCGTCGTCACCCGCTAGCTAACTAAACGAAGCAAAAGGCGGACCCTTCCCAATGAAGGATCGCCTAGCTAACCGTCCTCTTACGCCGAAGCGGCCTCTGCCGCCTTCTCGCGCTTGAGGAAAACGTAGCTCGATTCGGTCCGAACCAGAGGATGAATGCCGGTGAGCTCCCAGCCTTCATTGCCCAGCGTATCCAGATAGCGCTTCATGAACGCGGTCCGGTTTTCGCCGCTCTGACGGACGAATTCCACACCCTCGGAAGAGATACGACCCCGAGGGTCTACGTAAACGACTCGGTATTCCCATTGATTGGCCATTTGTGCCTCCTGAGGCGACAAACCGGCCGCTGCCCGAGCCAGACGCAAATTCAGCTTAGCATTCGAGGCAAGTGCCACATCCAAAGCCAAACCCCCAAAGAGGGATCATGCATTCATGAACTTCGCCTGCTTCATGGGAACCAATCCGGCTTCGAGGTCGTCTGGGAGATGACAAACGAAGGAGGTCAGTCCTTGAAGCCATTACTCCTCATCGGCGTTGCGGTTGCCGCGGTGCTCGGTGTTGCGGCCATCGCCTTTGCGGCAACCGGCGGCGGCAACGACGACAACACAGCCCAGGTCGCCAGCCCCACGCCCACAACCTCCGTCACGGACGAGACGCCGATGCCCGTGGAGCCGGACGGCGGTATCGGATCAAGCGAGACGCCTATTCCGGTTGAGCCTGACGGCGGTATTGGCGATGGCGCGGGTCCCATTCCGGTCGAGCCGAACGGCGGTATCGGTGACACGCCGATGCCCGTCGAACCCGATGGCGGCATCGGTGACACGCCGGTCGGCTCGGAGACGCCGATGCCGTCCGAGCCGATCATCCCCGTAGCACCCGCGCCGACGCAGCCGTCGCTCCCCGCCGGGCGCTACGCAGAGGCGGCTCCCATCGACCAGCTGGACGTTGCGATTGCCGAGTCCTACCCGCCGCAGTACTTCGTCCACATCCTCGCGGGGCTGCCGAGCGGCTGCGCGGAGCAGTACACGCACTCGTTCACCCGCAACGGCGACATGATCGAGGTGGAAGTGCTGAACTCGTTCCCGGAAGGCAATCCTGCGTGTACGGCGATCTACGGCGAGTACGAGCTGAACATCGCGCTCGGCAGCGACTTCACGCCGGGCCAGACGTACACCGTTAGCGTGAACGGCGGGGCGGCTGAGACTACGTTTACGGCGCAGTAGTACGAGCTAGCCTGCTCGATAGATAAAAGAAGGGCCTTCCAAGGAAGGCCCTTCATGATTGCACTCCCTTCTTGTGCGTTCTAGGAACGCCGTGCCCTTGAAGCCGCCAGGGTGGCGTCGCATCGGACAGTGCAGGACGGCGACGATAGGGCCGATGGCAACAGTCAGATAACGGTGGCATCGTCGTCATTTGACGGCGACCGTTACGGACTCGCTCTGATCTGCGAGTAGGTTGATGCGGCCCTACATCTCTCGGTTTGCCCGCGAACGTCATCGAGACGCTCAGTCACATTCAAGATTTCATTAAGACGTCTAACGGCGAGGCGGCGTCAAACTCAGGCCAAGCGCCAAGGACTATCGCCTTATCCAGATGCCGCGTGAGGTTCGGTCCCGACTGACCTAACGAATGCTCTCGCTCCTTACTAGCCCCGCTGCATTAATCCTTGGATACATAGCTGGCAAGCGCTTTGGTTGCGGGCTGCATCTGTCGATTGACATTCTTCGTGGCCCGACGTAGGTTTCGTGCGACTTCCAGAAATGCTCTTCAAGAGTTTCCTGACGGAAAGAAGGGCTCGAACGGAACAGAATGGGCGGCATGCTGCCGAAATTCTCGTCGAGTCAACAGGAGTCTATGTCGATATGGAAGAACAAGACGAGGACAGGAGCGCATCACGTGCCGCGACGGGCACGCGACGAAGGCTGGACGCAAGAAATTTGCTGCGTGCGGTGCACTTCGGCCGGAAGCCCCTGTCAATGGACGAAGCACCACTCCGTCTGGTGCTGTCATCCAGTCGTCTGCGGCCAGGGTCTCGCCTATATCTGAGAGGCGCCCCTGCTGGCTCCCACCTCGTGCTGCGCCATGCCCACGGTAAGGAACGGCTGCCAGTCAAGGAAGGCGAAGTGGCGCTGCCAAAGGAGCTGCGACCTGGGTCGGCTGAGGCCTGGCTGAGTAGTGACGGCCTGGCTGCCGGGCCGATCACGGTACGGATCCTGGCAGAGGAAGAGGGCGAACTTGGCTGATCCCGATTTCACGCTCGAGGTGCCCTACTACCACGGCGGTCGTCAGCCTTTTATGGATGGAGTCGTTCCCTTTTTCAAGGTGAGGACCAGCGACGGCAAGATATATTCCCTGCCGGACGAACCGGGATCGGTCACCTGGGCGGCACGAGCAATCCGGCTCGGGGAGGGTCGCCTGGCACTCGCCTTCGTACACGAGACGGCGAGCCACGCCATTCCAGGCTTTAGCATTTACCTCGAAGCCAATGACTCGTCCGAATTGCGCGTACCTCTCGGCATCCTGTTGCCGGAGACCATCCGCTCAGATATGCCAGCACCCCTTTTTACGGTTCTGGGGAGTGACTATACCGACTTCACCTTTTTCACGGTCCGGCTTGCGGCTAACGGAGGAGATTTCGAATCGCCCGATTGGCTGGCGGGCTCCCAAAATCAGAAGGTGTGGGTCATCCCGGCGCCGCTTGTGTTCAATGCGGAACCGATCCGGGGTCCAGTCGGCACTGATCATCCGCTCCATGTCAGCATATCGACGCCGCCCGGCAGCCAACCATTGTGTCAAGCAGAAGACCTTTCCGTAGTGACGCCGCGCTGGCGATCCGACCAACCGTTTGTCGGAATGCTTGACACTCTCGACGAAAACGGGCTGTCTCATTTCGAAAGCCTGCTGCAGTTGCCGGAGGGCTCGGTTCTGAATGGCGGTGCTGCCACCGTCGACTACGACGTGGAAATCGATCCGGGAATCCCGGCGGTAGCACGTCTTCATCGTCCCCAGAACGCGCTCGACCTGAGCAGCGGCAAGCTGTCCTTCGACGAGCCGCCGCTGGTGCATATCAGACGAGCAACTGCGGGCAACCTCGCCGTACGTGTGGTCAATCCACGCTTTCCAGTTAACGCCGGTAACCCTTTGGGCAATGTTCCCGTCGTTGGACAGCGGGCGCGCCTGACATTGCGGCGATTCGACGCCGATGCCAGCGACCGATAGTCCTTGAAGACCTCTACGACGACTTCTACTGGCATGACCAAGACGCAATCAGGATCTACGGAGGGTTGCGCCTCGGTGTCGGTGTCACCTATCCAGAGAGTCCGGGTCTACCGAACGAGCTGCTGCTCGACACTGGCACAAGAAACTATGCGTTGAAAATCGAGCACGATGCCAAGGTGATGCGCATTACTGAAGTTATCGTGCCCGGCGGGCCACATGAGAACGATATCCAGTCTTTTTCTCTTAGATTCACAATCGATGACACCAACGTAGCCTGTTTCTTCATAAACCAGCTCCCAGTGCATGGCGAGCGATTCTATATGACAACCAAAGGTCTGCTTGATTGCTTGCGCGCAGTAGGGCCGGGGACGACAACATTACGTATTCAGGCTATTCTTATGCCGTCACCACTCGAGATCGACTTCGATGAGTTGGAGGCGTCAGACGTACTGGAGGTCCGGATTTCTGTTCCCCCTCCCCTGGAGGCGAAGCTCATCAGCTACAGTGATCGCTTCTACGGTGGGCCGGGCTCTCCTGCTGTCGTTGCATCGCTCGGGTCCATCGATGCTTTCGACGTGATCTGCGATCACGGTAAGCTCACCGGTAAGGTGGAGCATCACAATCCGAATTCGACTAGCGAGTGCATTACTTTCTCGCTGGACACTCCGGAAGGACTCAGACCCAACGTTGACCTGATAGGGTTATATGCTTTCACCAATGCCACTGATTTCGCGACCTTTGTTGAGGGTCTGGCTCTTGCAGGTGCAGACGGAACAAATCTGATCACAGTCGAAGCCTGGAAGCCGATCAATCAACTCGTGTCACAAGGTCCGAGCCGATAGAGTGTCACTTTGCGGGCTGTACCTCCGACGGCGGGAGCATTGATTAATGTGGCACCAGACACGACAGTAAGGCGAGATGTCGGCGATATGAGCTTCACTTACAGCCGAGCCCTCGTAGCAAGGTTGGAGGAGCAAGTCGACAACTCCGCCTGGTCCATCACCTCCGACTTACAACCGGCATCAATGCAACTCCTTAGTGTCGATCTGCGTCACGTGCGTCTACGGTCGGCGCCGGGCGATCACTGCTTCCACGCTGTTGCATTCAATGACTTCGACTCAGTCGCGGGCCCAGACATCCTGATCCATGCGCCTGCACCAGAAGTCCGAACGAATACAATCGATTGGATTGCGCAGCTTTTCCGTGAACGAACTCGCCTGGGCGTCGCGGACGAACTGGGCCATTCGAACACATCGGTGAGGGCCCCGTACCGGGTTCGATTCGCGCTTTCAGCGGGGCTGGAGGATCCGAATGGGACGTCCACCATTGGCCTTGGAAACAATCCCCTGCACACCTCTGATCTGACGCTTACGGTCCCAGCCACGGGAGCCCTGAGGGTCGGTTCCAACCCGTTCACCGTTCGAGCAACAAACGAATTCGCTGTTACGAGCGTAACCAAGCTGATCCATCGCCGCGACCTTGTCTTTGACTGCGACGACGGCATCATAAACATGCACACGGTTCCGCTCGACCCGGAAATCTGGCTACGCGTGACCATAATCGACCTAGATGGGTCAAGCCACACTCAGCCAGATAGCGCTCCTCCGGAAACGCTTGTTCAGTTCAGCTTCCATAACTGGCCTGCTCCGTTGCTGTTCCTGGGCGTACTGCTTGAGCCGATCAGGCATCGACGAGTCGACTCGAACCACGACGGCGTCAATGACCGAATTGTGGAGGAGCCTGCCAACTCAGACCTGCAGTACGGCGTGCAGGGGTTTGTGACGGACCCTGACTATTTCCACCTGGTGCCCTACCTGGTTGTGAACCCGGATGACGTCGTGGACGACTCACAAAATGTAGCCTCCCCAGGCGATTCGTCACGCTACCCGGATGCGACGTTCTGGACGGTCGTCCACGTTGCAGCCTTCGATGGCACCAAGACGTACGGCATCGATTTCTTGCGGCAGTTATTCTGAGGCGATAGAGAATGGCGCAGCTTCACTGGCAACTCGACTCGGATCAGGTCGATAAGGTTGCCGAGGTGCACGCGATCCTCCTTCTGGATTGCCAACCGTATGATTTCGGTGCAGCGCAGATAGAGTGTCCGTGCCTTCGCCGTCGTACTCGCGTGTGACTATCGAAGGCCCAACCTGGCTGCAGGCAGAGGATCACTTGAGGTTCAGGACGGCGGAGATGGCGTTTACGCGTCGATCTCGCTCATCGGGGTAGTCAGCACGACATCGGTTGTGCCGGATCACCTTCGTGGCGTCAGGGGCAAGCAGCATAGACCACTTCCTCGAAGCTGTCCTGCTGGATGCTGTTGATGCCGATGGCGCGGCGCTGACCTCCGATCCAGCAGAGGAGTACGTTCGCATCGATGCCGGAACCCTTGCGCTACTGGAGCCTGCGCTGCCAGATGCTGAGGCTGGGCGGCCTTATGCGGCCGCGCTTGAAGCAGAAGGCGGTCAGCCACCGTATTCCTGGTCGATCACCTCTTCGAACCTACCGCCGCAGCTAACGGTCTGGCCTTCTGGGCTTATGGAGGGAACGCCTCAAGCGGCACAAGCTTGCAGCATTCATGTCGTACTGAGAGATGCCACGCAGAATGGAAGCAGCGTCGAAGCGGACGTCAGCTTGCGCATTCTGGCGCCGCACCCGCGATCTCGACGCAGTGGATGGGGCTCGCAACACTCAGCAAACCGTTCGTCCAGGAGCTCCAATCCACCGGCGGACATGGAGCGTCGACATGTATGCCGAAAACTTACCGCCGGGCTCACCCTCCAGGGCTCCCGGATCACCGGCACCGTGTCCGCCGAGCGGTCGAGCTGTGATGTCTACAACGTGACGCTGCGCCTGGAGGATGAGGTGGGGAGGTCAGCCCGAGAGACGTTCCAGATGGTCGTACTTCCGGGGCGCCTGATTGAAGTGTCCTTCAGCGCTCCGGGAGCCATACTCGCCGCTCCGAACCTGTTACTGACGGAATACAACGTTGCCATCTCTGCCAGTGCCGGCAAGCGCGACGACCCGGATACGCGAGCGGTTCTCGAATCTGCCATGGATGACATCCTCGCCGAAATTGCCGGGCTTCTACTGGGTTCAGGGCTTGGTCCGTCTCTGCCGTATCCACCAGACCCGCATAATCCGGTCCCTGGCGGCCCTGGCAATCCACCAGCCGGTGGCCATCCGGGTGTCGCGAATCCCCCGGGGCCTGATACGGCGCCAATAACTCCGGAATGGTCGACCCTGAGGTAAGAGAGGCTCTGCACGAGCTCTTGCAGCAGTACAAGGACCTCAACCGCATGCAAGAGGGCGCTGTCATCGCCTCCTACACAGCATCGGTCAGGGTGGACGGAAGAGCCGTTTGTAGCATCCGTCGTGGCGTCAGACCAAGCCGGGGACCGCGCGCGTTATCAATTGTGCGAGAACGACGCAGGGAAACGCCGGCTTCTCTGGCTCTGCGTGACGGTCTGCGCCTGAACAAGCGAGCAGTGTTGGACTGGACTCGCAACCAGGTAAAGGCCTACTTCTTCGGTGGCATCCCGCAAAAACCGCTTACCGACCTGAATCGCCTCGTAGACATCAGCCTTCAACGCATGCGTGACTTACTCGCCGGTGTCGATCTCACGATGGACCCTCCGAGAGATGACGATGGCGACGGTAACTGTACGATCCTCCTCACCCCAGGGCCCCACCGGGTGGAGACAACTTGGGACGTTGTGGCGTTGTTTCGGGAAGGTTCGGTGTTAGGCGCTGCCGAAGCTGCCTCAATTCAAACGACAGTGTCGGTGGCCTTCCGACCGCTGAACTCGGATGGCTGGCCGCGGCTAACGGGGACGTTGACCAAGAGCTACTCCGGCAGTCGCTCAGGCTCGAGCAGTGACATTCTGAACCTTCCAGGCGCTGCCGTGGACGTGCTCGTCCAGGATACGGCCACGAATGAAGTTCTCCTGCTCGCTGCGACTGGCGATGACGCCTCACCGTATTCGAGGCGCTCCTTTTATGTGCAGCCAGGGTTAGCTGTCCGTCACTGGACGGGCGGACCGGCTGACCAAATCGGGAGGTCATCCGTCTTCGTTATATGTGATAACAAGCAGATTGCGGCCTGGAATGATGGCACTCTGGGCTTCCATCGTAGCGAGTACGGACTAACGTTGAATGAAGTCGACGATCCGTTGTTCCTTCCTCATTCGGCCGCAGATTACGCGTCTGTGGGTGCTTTGGAAGAAGATTACCTGGTGCAAATCGAGGACTTCCACACGAACGCGGCATTCGGGCCTCATCCTGCGCTGAGACGCTACGGTCTGCAGCCCCCGGCCAACGGCGAACCCGCCACCTCTCTGGTACGTCTACCCGCTGTCGCCACTTCGGAGCGCATCGGCATTAGCTATCGATTTTCGGGAGTCACCCAGACGTATCGACTCGAGAGCGCTCACGCACATCTCATTGGCCCTCTGGCAGGACTCGACAGGGCGGACGGAGAGCGCTTCCCCTTACGAACGAGACGATGGCAACTCTTCCCTGATACGGAAACTCTTGTTCAAGTTCATGGCCAGCGCGGTCAGCTTCACGTGGCAACTTTCAATCCATCCGGACGTCTGGTGACGCTGAGCAAGGTTGAGTTCCCCCTGGAAATCGATGAAGCGGTTGCCGGACCAGGAGGGGACTCCGTAGCTGTCCGTACTGAACGGCACAGCAATCTCTGGTTGGTCTGGTGGGATTCCATCAACGAGGCGCCTCGCCTCTTGCCTCTATGGCTGGCCGGCGGCGCCGTCTCGATTTCGTCCGCCGGGAGTACCCTCGCGTTTAGTCTGGAGCAACGCAACGCCGTCGGCATCCTTGCTTGAGTGAGCCGATGCAGGACAGAGGGATCCGATCTCAGTCGAGATCTGCCTCACTTTGAATGTCCGCCCTTCCGACGCGTTCGGTGAGGATCCAGCGGGTCCGCATATAGGCGTTTACCGTGAGTTCTCTCCGAGAGAGGTGCTCTATCTCACCTGGTTTGCATTGAGAACCGCACTCCTAATGGTTCGGGGCGTGATTTCTATTTCTTACCACTCGGAATATCTGTCGGCCGCAAGTCGTTCGCGGTGAGCTTGTTCGTAACGTCACGAACGGGCGTAGGGTTGGGCGGAATCGAGGGGACCATGGCGTTCCTCGTCCGCTGGCTGCATGTCTCCGCCGTCGCCTTCGTGTTCGGGGGCGCGCTGCTCATCTTCGTTCTCCTGTATTTCGCCTCCGGCAACCGCGACGCTTCGGCGAGGCGCATGATCTTCGATCTGATGCGCGCCTTCGAGTGGGGCTCGTGGGCATCGCTGGGTATCGTCGTTGCGACCGGGGTCGGCAACCTGGGGCACTTCGGCGAGGCGTTGCCGGATTCGGAGGACGGCTGGGGCAAGCAGCTCATGCTCAAGCTGAGCCTCGTCGTTGTGTTCTTGTTGTTCTCGGTAGTGCGCACGCTGGCGGTTGCCAGCGCCGCGAGCCGGCCGATCGAGGAGGCGCCGAAGCACCAGCGGACGCTCGGATCGCTGTATGGCGTGACGGCGGCGGCCATCGGCAGCATCGTCGGCGTCGCCGTGGCGCTGGCGCACTTCTAGGAGTGGAGCGATGAAGGACGACCGTGCACTGCTCGCCGGCGCGCTGGGGACGTTCCATGTCGTCCTGCTGACGCTGCTGCTTGTCGTGGGGCTGTACCAGACGATCGATCTTGGCAAGGCGCTGGCAGACCTGAGCACCGCCGCCGGGCTCGGCATCTTTGTGGTCTTGTGGGCGATCTCGGTCTACTGCACGAATCGCGCCCTTCGCGACGCGGGAGTGGAGCCCGGCGCTTCCATGCGCACGGGGACGATCGTGCGTACGGGCATCGGCTGGGGCTTCTGGAACGGCATGATCTTTTTCTGGTTCCTCCTCATCGCCGGCGTCGTCGTGCTGCTGGTGAAGTCCATCTCCGAGAGCGATGGCGATGTCAACGGCATCATCGTGTTCGGGGTGCTGGGCTTCGGCGTCGGGACGATCCTGTCGGCGGCGGTCGGCGCGGTGCTTGGGCTGGTGTTTTCGTTGCTGGACGCGGGGTTGCTGGCCGTCACGCACCGGCTTGTGCCGCCGGCTTCACCTGCTGCCCAGGCGCCTCGCTTTTAACTCATCGCAATCGGGCGTAACACGATTGCGGTGAGACCGAAATCGATCAACATCGGACTGGTCATGCGCTGAAGGAAGAAGTTCATCGACGCGATCAAGGTGCACCGCCACTGGGCGGCGCGCTCGCAGGACCTGGTGGCGGTCTAGAAGCCCCTTCCCTCGTCCACCTAACGAAGGGGCTGCCTTTAATAAGGCAGCCCCTTTCGTTTGTCCGCGGCGAGGCCCCCTACTGAAACGCGAGGGTTTGCTCAGCCTTCGAGAGGGCGCCGGCGTTGGTGGAAACCAGGACGGTGACGCTGTCGTCGCGCAGGTTGATAGCCCACGTCACACCGTCAGCGCTCAGGGTTGTCGTGTTGCCATCGACCTGCGAGGTGAAGCCGCGGTTCTCGAGGGCAGCGACAAGGGCATCGCGGAACTCCGGGGCGTCGGCGGCTGTGTCCCAGACGGTGTCGAGGTGGAGCAGACGGTCGTCACCGGAGACGTACAAGTCCCAGGCGTCACCGCCCCAGCCGGCCGCCGCGGTCTGTACTCGGGTGCGGTCGTCGGGCAGGCCGGTGAGGAGGATGTTCTGGAGGCCGAGCTCGCCGAAGGTGCCGTTGCTTAGCTTCTGCCAGCCGGCGCCCAGCGCCTCCTCCAGGGGCTTGGGCGCGACGGGGATCGCCTGCTCGCCGGCGAGGTACTTGTCGGGGTGGTAGATCTGCTCCATGGTCGTGGGCGGGTTCTCGATCAGGTGCTGCGCGGCGACCTGGTCCTGGCCTGCGATGGCTTTCACGAAGCAGTAGCCGTCCTCGTACAGGGTATCCAGCTCTCGCTCGATGGCGGGCGGGGCGCCGGCGTTGCGGGGCGGCGGGATCTCGAAGCAGCTCGGCAGGCGCAACGTGAAGCGCACGGCGTAGCCCAGGTTATCCATCTCGGAGTTGATGGCGTCACCCTCCATGGCAGCGCGCAGGGCGGTGAAGGCATCGAAGTTGCCGGCGCGCTGGGCAGCAATGGCGTTGATGTCGACGGTCTGGTACTGCAAGGCATGGGTGAGCTCGTGCACGATGTCGGCCTTCGCCGTGGCGCCGTAGATGCCGCCCGCGACGGAATCGATCATGTAGTAGGCGTTGTACACCGGGTCGTAGAAGGCTGCGGCGATCGAGATCAGGTTGTCCTGCTCGGACTGCTGCACCGTGGGCGTGTTGCTGCCCTGAACCGCCTTCGGGACGAGACCGAGCAGCTCGTAGAGCGCCTGGCGGGCATCGATAGGCGGCGGCCCGGGCGTCGGCGTGACCGCCACCGACGCACCGCCGCCCCGGGCGCTGTAGAAGTTGCGCGCCTGGTCCCGGGTGAGGATGAACATATCGACCGGCTGGGGGTCCTGGATGCCACGCGCCGCCGCGACCTGGTTGAGCAGATCGAGAGCTTGCTGGCGCAGGTCATCGGGGAACGGGTTGGCTTCGGGACGGACGATCGGCGTCGCGGTCGGCACCGGCGTCGGCGTGGGCGTCAGCGGTGGGAGACTCGATGGTCGTGGCGGTGGCCACCGCCGTCGTCGCGGCGGGCGAGGGTGTGGCTTCGGGCGACTTATCGCCGCCGCAGGCTACGGCGAGGGCACAGACAAGGACGAGGGCCAAGCTCACCCCCTGGCCCCCTCTCCTTGCGAGGCGAGGGGGAACGGCTGGTCGCAGCACCATCACTCCTCGTCCTTCGACAGTGTCAGGACGAACGGCGGCCAACCTGCCACGGAGGAAGTTGCGAAGGACCGTCATGGGACGGGCGGCACCGGGGCGATGCCGGCGTTGCCGCAGGTGAGGCCTTCGGGCGGGATCGTGAGGTCGGTGAGGTAGGCGTTAACGGCGTCGTCGATGCAGCTGTCGCCCTGGCGGTAGGCCGTGTGGCCGTCCGCGTCGTGGGTGACGAGGAAGCCGGACTGCAGCTGGTGGGACAGAGCGACGGCCCACTTGTACGGCGTGGCGGGGTCGCCGGTGCCGCCGATGACCATGATCGGTGGCGCGCCCGCGGCAGTGGGCGTCGTCAGGGGCTTCGGGTCAACGGGCCAGTAGGCGCAGTAGAGGTCGAGCTGGCCCGTCGCGGGGCCGAAGAAGGGCGCGACCTGGCCGTACTCATCCGAAAGCTCTCGCGCGTGCTGTGGATCGCGGTTCGTGACGTAGTCGAGGCAGTTGACGGCGGAGTTGGCCTCCGTGCCATTGGAGTAGGTGCCGTCGTTGTTGCGCCCGGCGTAGGTATCGGCGAGGAAGAGCAGGCCGGAGGCATCGCCATCGAGCGCGGCGTTGAGGGCCGAGGTGACGATGGGGCGGTAGGCAGGCGTGTACATCGCCTGCACGATGCCGTAGATGATCTCGCCGGGACCTACGGGGCGGTCGCCACGCGGCGCCGGCAGAGGTTCCTCCTCCGCCTGATTGATCAAGCCCTGGATCTCCGTCAGAGGGTCGCCGGGCAGGCAGGAGCGGGCAGCGCAGTAGTCGAGGTAGCGATGGAAGGCAGCCTCGAATGCCAGCGTCTGCTCGAGGCCGCGCGTGTCATTGTCCAACGAGACGTCGACGGCGCCATCGAGGACCATGGCGCGCACGTGGGTGGGGAACATATCGGCGTACACCTGGCCCAGCGTGGTGCCGTAGGAATAGCCGAAGTAGGTGATGGTGTCCTCACCCTCGGCCTCACGGATGCGGTCCATGTCGCGCGCAACGTCTTTGGTGCCGAGGAAGGGCAGGATCTTGCCGCCGACCTGCTCGCACTGGTTGACCTGCTGCTTCGTGGCGTCCTCGATCGTCTTCCAATCTGCGTCCGTCGCCGGATAGGGGTTGAGGCCGATGAGCTGCTGGATGTTGTCGTGACAGATCAGTGGGCTGCTGTGGCCGACGCCGCGGGGGTCGAACAGGATTACGTCGAAACGGTCGCGCACCTCACTGGGGAGGGAGCGGGCCCAGCCGGAGAGGATGTCGATGGTCGAGCCGCCGGGGCCACCCGGGTTGGCGAACAGGAGACCGACACGCTGGCTCGGGTCGGCCGCGGGCAGGCGGCGCAATGCAAGCGTGATCGTGCCGGCATTGGGGTTCGAGTAGTCCAGGGGCACGTCGTAGTCGGCGCAGTCGAAGGGACCGGAGTCGCACGGCTGCCAGTCGATGGCGGGCGCTGGAGAGAGCGTAGCCGTCGGTTCGGGCGGCGGTGTTGTCGTGACGGCCGAGGGCGTCTCGACAGGCAGGGCAGCGGTGACCGCGACGGTCGCGGCGGAGGCCGTGGTCGAGGGGGGCGAAACGGTGGGCGTGGGCTTGTCGGAGTTACTGGAGCAAGCCGCTGCCAGGATGATGAGTGTGGCGAGGAGGCCTGTGAGCAGCGAGCGGGGAGCGAATTTGATCAATCGGCGCCTGCGCGGTAGGCGGTCCAGGCTTGCATGATCGCCTCGTCGTTGGGGAATGCGAGCTCGGGCAGGCCGTCCGGCGGGAAGACACCGACCTCGAAGCACTCGTCGCCCGCCTCGAGCTTGCCACCGACTGCGCGGCCGGCAAAGGCGAGGAAGATCACGCGCTCACCGGGGGCGGAGTATACGCCGAGGAGCTGGTCGATGCTGACGTCCAGGCCGGTCTCTTCCTGGCACTCCCGCACGGCAGCCTCTTCGACCACCTCGCCGGCGTCGACGAAGCCGGATGGGAAGCACCAGTAGCCCATCTTCGGGTCGTGGTTGCGACGGCCCAGGACGATGCCGCCGTCCTTTTCGACCACGACACCGACGGCAACTTTGGGATCTTCGAAGTGGACCCGGCCGCACTGCGTACAGACGTCGCGGGGCTTGCCAAACGCCTCCCGAGTCTCGAGACGGGCGCCGCATTCGGTGCAGAACTTAGCCATCGCGATCTAGCTTGTCATGCGAATGCACCCGGCAACAAGCGCGCAGACGCGGCACCGACGGCCGCCGCCGTCCGGATCGCCGGCAACCACTAAATTTCGGCCGGGATCTGCCGATCTTGAGATCGAAATGTTAAACAAAGAAACCAGTGTGCTCTCCGCCCTGCGACGAGAACCGGACCGGGCTTCGCTTCTGTTCAAGGTGAGCGCTGTCACGGCCATTGGCCTGGTTGCGTGGGACGTCCTGGCGGGGGCTATCCTGCCTGAGATCGCCGTAAAAGCAATCTTGATGGTCCTCATCCTGGGCTACGGCGCGGTCATGACATACTTCGTGGCACGGCTGATGGCTTCGTCTCGTGACTGGGCCAGCGGCTCCGCGACAGCCGCATCGAAGCTGTCACGGCCCGGCGAGGAGCGTTCTTCGTTCAGGCGAGGTATCGACCTCGATTCCCTGCGACGCCGGCCGGATGAGCTGCCGCCAGTTCCTCCGGAAGAGGTTGTGCCGGTGGAGATTGCGCCGGAACCAACGCCCGCCGCGCCTCACCCCACTGCATTCAACGAGTCCTACTTCCTGATGCGATTGCAGGAACAGGTGAAGGACGCGCGTCGCCAGGGCCAGGAGATGTGCGTCGCCGCGGTGCATGTCACGATGCCGAGCGGCGAAATGCCGCATGACATCGCCGAAAAAGTGGCGTACGACATGGCGCACATCGCCTCCAGCCAGTCGCGCATGATGAGCCAGCCGCTGGCCCTGAGCGACTCCGAGTTCGTGTTCAGCCTGCCGAAAACGGGCCCGGACGAGACGAAGCAGTTCGTGCGGGACATCATGCGCGCGTTCGGCGACTACTGGTGCTTCTTCGGCATCGCCGCCTTCCCACGCAATGCCACCGACGCCGTGACGCTGGTCGAGCGCGCCCGAGCGGCCTGCGAGACGTCGCTGCAGAGCGGCAAGCAGGGCCAGGTGGAGTACGCGGCCGCGTAGTCGTAGTCGTTAGTCGTTAGTCGTTAGTCGTTAGTCGTTAGTCGTCTCGGAGTGTGCTCTCCGCCTCAGGCGCAACTGACCGTGTGTCATTGCGAGGAGGCGATAGCCGACGCGGCAATCTCACGCGCTCGTACGGAGCGCCGTACACGGGTGTGAGATTGCTTCGTCGTCCTGCCGTCCTCCTCGCAATGACCAGAACAAATCGATTCCTCGAAAGCCTCTTGCCCGCGATGGCTCGTTGGGAGCCATCGCGATAGCGAGGCGCGCCAACCGCCGTGCGCTATCAGGCGTCCGGCACCGAGATTGGTTCGCCTTGCCCTCCGGTCAACGGCTCGCAACGAGGTGACTGGGTGGGCGCTTCGAGGTCGTGCGCAGGCTTCGTTCCCGTCCCTAGTCCTTGATGCGGGCGATGAGGGCGTCCTGGACCTCTTCGAGGCTGGGCCTGGGGTCGCGCGAGGTGAGGTCCGCCAGAGGCGTTTCGCCGACGAGCGTGTACATATCGGCGGCGCCCTGGAGGATGTTGGGCGTCATGCCGAGGTCGGCGAAGGTCTTCGCGATCTCCTCCATCTCGCCTACCCAGCGCCGGGCACGGTTGGGCATCATCGGGATGGAGCGCTCCTGGGCCTTGAAGACGACGTTGTTGTCGCCGTATTCGTCCATCAGCGCGTCGTAGAGCCCCATGGCCTTGGCGGCGGTGAGGAGCTCGGTCCAGAGGGCTGTGGTGCCCTTGGTCGATGCGGCGTAGACCATCTTGAGCCCGGATGCCTGACCGATGTTCGGACCGGTGACGCGGATATCGAGGGCGCGGTCCCGCAGCACCTCGAGCGCCTCGATGTCGGGACCGGAGACGGCGATGTGGGGGCTGTAGCCCTCGCGCGGGGGGCCGCCGATGATGCCGCCATCGACGAAGGCGGCGCCGGCGCCACGCACGATGTTCTCGATCTCGAGCACGGTGTTGGGCGCGATGGCGTTGAGGTCGGCGTAGACCGGCGTGGCGCCGGTGCGCTTCATGGCGGCGGCGATGTCCTTCGCCAGCTGGGTGGCTTCAGACGGGACGAGCACGGAGAGAAACAGGTCAACGTGGCTGACCAGGTGGTCGAGGTCCGGGCTATCGATGAAGCCGGCTTCGCCGGCGCGCAGGCGGGTGAAATCGCTGCGGCCGGCGAGGCAGGTGTACACCTCCAGGCCCTGGGCGTGGAGGACGCTGCCGAAGCCGCTGCCCATATCCCCGGCGCTCATGATGCCGACTCGAGGGCTGGTGTTCGCCATGGTGATTCCTATCTAGGACAATCTGTCTATCGGATTCGATTCCGCTTACGATCGCATCATACGACCGCCAAAACCGAATATACGTCCGATATACTGTAAGGGTGGTTGAGGCCTCCCTACAGGCCTCATGGGAGGAAGAAGAGGAAGAAAGATGAGTGCACTGAGGACTGCCGTTCTATTGGGTGCCCTTTCGGGACTTCTGGTGGGTCTGTGTTACCTCATCGGCGGGCCCGGATTCGCGGTAATCGGCCTGATATTCGCCGGCCTGATGAACTTCGGCATGTACTGGTTCTCGGACAAGCTGGCCCTGCGAATGGCAGGCGCCAAGGAGGTCTCGGTCCAGGAAGAGCCGCAGCTCCACGCTATCGTCGAAGAGGTGGCGCAGCTGGCGGGCGTGCCGAAGCCGAAGGTCTTTGTCGTCCAGAACGAATCGCCTAACGCCTTCGCGACGGGCCGTAACCCACAACACGCCGTCGTCGCTGTGACGACGGGCATCATGCGCATCCTGGACCGCCGAGAGCTCAAAGCTGTCATCGGCCACGAGATGGGGCACGTCAAGAACCGCGACATCCTGATCACCACGATTGCCGCGACGATTGCCGGCGCAATCTCGTACATCCAGACGATGCTGATCTGGGGCACGCTATTCAGCGGCGGCCGCGACCGCAACGGCGGCTTCATCGCGATCATCGCGACGATGGTCGGCGCACTGGCGGCCGGTATGCTGCAGATGGCGATCTCCCGGACACGCGAGTTCGCGGCGGACAAGAGCGGCGCGGAGTACACGCACGACCCGGAGGCGCTGGCATCGGCGCTCTCGAAGCTCGAGAACGGCGTCCAGGTACGGCCGATGCAGAAGACGGCGGGCGCAAACGCAACGGCGTCGTTGTACATCGTTCACCCGTTCCGCATGGAGGGCGTCGGCAACCTGTTTGCCACGCACCCGCCGATCGAGGAGCGCATCCGCCGCCTGCGCGCAATGGCCGGCTACGCCGAGTGGCGCTAACCGACAGGACGTAAGCAGTTCGAAGGCCCTTCCGGTTTCGGGAGGGCCTTCTTGTTTGTCTTCGAAATGCCTCAGCAGCCTTTCGAGGCGTCGGGAACCTCACCCATCGACTGCAGGCGACACCCCTCTCCGGCTTCAGTGAGGAGAGCCTGCTACGTGATCCGTACAGGTTCGCGGCCGTGGCGGCGGGCCATCTCGACTGCCGTGGCTACGAGGTGGGCGTTGTCGCGGGGCTGGGAGCCGTCCGGGAGGACGCGGGTGTCTTCGAGGCCGATGCGCACGTCCCGGCCGATGCGAAAGGCGTTCTCGAGGATGGACCAGGTCATGAGGTTGAAGCCGTGGTGCAGGCGGGGGACCGTGTTGCCGGCCGCGTCGAGCACAGCGTCGAGCGCGGTGGTGGTTGCGATGCCATCGACGCCTTCGCGGTCAACGACCTCGACGAGGATACGCATGCAGCGGCCGGCCACCGGGCTCTCAGCAAAGGCGCGGGCGTTCTCGACCGTCGTCAGGCCGGCTTCGACGCCGATGCCCATGCTCAGAAGCAGCTCCGCCAGCTCGGTTGCGCCGTCCTCGAACCAGTTGCAGGAGACGAAGTCGGGAAGCACCGTCCAGCGCTCCACCTGGCGAAGTCGCGCAGTCGTGTCGCGGTTCTCGTAGAGCGACAGGATCGTCGTGGCGCCCACGGGCATGCCGGGACAGGCCTCGCGGATCGCCTCGATGGCGCGGCCGATGTCATCGGGATCATTGCTCTGGTTGCCGTCCGGGCCGCGCGGGTGGACGTGCACGGCGCCCGCCCCCGCATCGCGCACGGCGATGGCGTCGGCAGCAAGCTCGGCGGGCGTAACGGGAACGGCGGCGTGCTGCTCCTTACCACGACCGCCGTTCAGGCAGCACTTGATCAGGACAGATGTACCAGCCATTGCCATGCCTCCGGTGAATCGACGTGCGATAAGGGACTATGGCACACAGCCCAGGTCTTGTGGGCCCGGTCGTTGCGAGGAGGAGGCCGGGGCGAAGCAATCGCACGGGCTTGTACGTCGATCCATACTCGCGCGTGAGATTGCCACGTCGGCTGGGGCCTCCTCGCAATGACCAGGATTGTGGCAGTTCGTACTGCGCCGGCGGTTACTGCTCCAGCGCCCTTACTGCCCCAGGAAGTGGGCGGGGATGTCCTTGAGCTTCTGGGCGACCATGACGCCATAGTGCAGAGGCTTGCCCGCGAAAGAGATGCGGTGCTGGTAGCGCTTGAAGGACTCTCGCTGCAGGACGCCCTCGGCGGCGAGCTGCTGCAGTAGCCCGGCGAAACCAGTGTTATCCGTCGTCTCCAGGAAGTCTTCCTTGATGTTGAAGGCGACCCAGCCAGGCGATTCGACGAGGTCGAGGGCCGTGAGGAAGGCCGCTGAGGGGATGTCGCCGAAGCCGAGGGCCGCGACGATGACCAGGCAGTTGAGGTGCTCGTTGCGCAGCTGCTGCGTCTGATCGGCGGTCAGGGCCGTGAAGTCGGCGACCACGTAGTCGTCGTAGGCGTAGTGGCGCTCGCGGGCGGTGGCGGTCTTCGCCTCCGGGATGATGTCGGAGCCGATGACGCTCTCGACGCCGATGTTGCGCAACTCGACGCCCACCATGCCGTTGCCGGCACCGAAGTCGAGCACGCGCAGGCTCTCGGGCGCCACGCCGTTGAGTACGGCGGCGTCTCGCAGGGCATCGACGACGACGACGGGGGAGTTGCACTTCAGGGTGCGGTAGACCACGGCCTCGTACAGGCCCGGCATGTCATACACCTGGTCGTAATCGTGAATGCGCAGTCGGCGCCATTTGCCGTCCTGCAGCACTTCAAACCATTCTTCGTCCTGTTGGAGGCTTGCTTCGTCATCTTCGAATCGGAGGCGCATCGGGTTACCGACGTTGAATAGGCCTCGAACTTCGACTTCACGCATACTCAGTCTCTCCTCTCGTTAGGCCAATTTGTCCATTCGTGTCTCATCTATGGTAACCGAGGCTTGAGCTGTGGGGACGCCGGAGGGTGGTCTCAGTATGCGGAGGAAGGTCAGAGCGTCGCGTAAGATAGGGCGAGCACACCCTGGAGCACGGAGCAAGCATGCGAGTTCACGAGGACCTGAAACCACGATTCGAGGAGCTGGACGAGCAGCGCCGGAGGGTCGAAGACGACTTCAACTTCATCATCCAGCAGATGCGCTCCGGCGACATTCGCGACGGCGACCGACTGCGCATCGAGGTCCAGCAGCTGCACGTGAAGCACCAGGGCATCTTGCGCGAGATGGTCGACTTGCTCGTGTAGCAACGGGAGCTGCGAGCCGGTAGCTGCGAGCACCGAGCTTTCGAAGCCAAGCGCGAGAACAGAGAGACGTCATCCGGCAGATGGCCGCCGGGTGCGGTCACCTCGGCCACGCTTCGAGGTTGGACTCTCTTCGAGTGAACCCAGGGTCCGCTACGGCAGCCTGAGCTCGTCGACGGACGCGAACGCACTCGGGGCTCTTCTGCGCTAGAGGGTCGATTGGGCGTGCTTCGACAGGCTCAGGCTGTCGTTACGCGATGCCGCCTCGAGGGTTCTGGACGGTACTACCCTGTTTGCGGGCTTCGGCTTGCTCGCGGCGCCAGGCGTCGAAGGCTTCGCAGCCGCGGCGGCCCTCTTCGGTTTCGGGTTGCCACTGGCGTTCGTAGGCGTAGAACTCCTCCGGGTCGAAGACGTGGTGCATGTCCTCGCCGAGGGAGACGGTGAAGCCCTCGAAGCCGTCCGGGTATTCGAAGGGGCCGTGCGGCTCGTCCCAGCCGAAGACGTAATCGCCGGGTCGCAGGTCCTGGCCGCCGACGCACATGCGCCCCTTGAGCACGACGACGCAGTGCCAGCCTTTGTGGGTGTGACGAGGCTCGATGTATCCGGGCGGGAAGTAGAGGCGGCGGGCGTTGCGGAACATGGCGGGGTCGCCGTGCAGGAGCTTGGTCTTGAGCCCCGGCGGCAAGCCGATGTCGCGTTCGGTCCACTCCACCTCGGCCTCACGCACGATGCGGGCGGCAGGGTCGCCGGTCTGGGAGTTGTAGGGCGCGTCGTTCATCTCAATACCTCCTCGTCCGGGCACAGGATAAGCGTTCGACAGTTTGTGACCGCACTCGGTCGAACGGTTAGAATCGCGACGTGGACCGGGCCTACACCGCCGTTTACGCCGAGGAGATCATGCGCCTGCAGGACCAGGGAGGCATGACAGCGCCCCTGAGCGAGTGCGTCGCCGGCTTCAGCATCGATGACGCCTACCGCATTTCGCGCGAGATCCTGCGGCGGCGCGAGGCGAGCGGATGGCGTCGCATCGGGCGCAAGATCGGCTTCACGAACCGCACGATCTGGGACCAGTACGGAGTTTACGAGCCGATCTTCGGCTACATGTACGACCGCACGGTGAGCTGGATCCCGGACCGCGTGTGGGAGCTGGACGGGCATGGACCGGAGGGCTCGCTGTCGCTCGATGGCCTTACGCAGCCGCTGATCGAGCCCGAGATCGTGTTTCGGCTGAAGTCGCCGCCGCCGTTGACGGACGACCCGATCTCCCTGCTGCGGTGCGTCGAGTGGGTGGGACACGGGGTCGAGATCGTGCAGTGCCACTTCCCGGACTGGAAGTTCTCCGTGGCCGATACGATCGCGGACGGCGGCCTGCACGGCCGATACGCCGTGAGCCTCGGCGTCTGGGTGGACGAGAGCAACCTCGAGATGCTGGCGGAGCGACTTTCGACGTTCCGGATCACGCTGATCAAAGGTCGCTCCGTGGCGGCGACGGGCGGCGGCGACCTCGTACTGGGCAGCCCGCTGAACGCGCTGGCCTACCTGGTGCGCACGGTGGCATCGCTGCCGGACCATCCGCCGCTGGAAGCCGGGGAGCTGGTCACGACGGGCACGCTGACGACGGCACTACCGGTAACGCCCGGCGAGACGTGGTTCACGCGCCTGCACGGCCTGGCGGACTTCGAGGGCGTGACGCTGCGTTTGACCTGAGGGCTGCGATTACGGCTGGATGATGCCGAGGATCTGGAATTGGTTGCCGTCCGCGATAGGCTGGCCGTTGAGCAAGAGCTGATGCGGCGGGTCTGGCAGGTCATTGCAGGTGACGTAGCGCGGTCCCAACCTGTTATAGACCGCATACGCCATCGCGCCATCGCTGCAATCCATGCTCAGCAGCGGGCCACCCGCGTACCAGCTCCTGTACAGCGCATCGAGGT
Source organism: uncultured Chloroflexia bacterium (assembly GCA_963731765.1). Taxonomy (GTDB): domain Bacteria; phylum Chloroflexota; class Dehalococcoidia; order DSTF01; family WHTK01; genus WHTK01. The sequence goes on along the minus strand of CAVSWS010000034.1, from coordinate 15,962 downwards.
CGTCCACGGGTTGGCTATCACCTGAGGCGATGTCGAGGAGGCGGTAGGTCTGCTGCCTGAAGTCGGGACATAGCTGCGAGTCATCCGATTCAACCAATGGCGACTGAGCGACGAGCAACTGCATGCTATCGGGCGACCAAGCCCATGCTGTCACGACGGATCCTTCCGGTGCAGTAAGTGACGTGTCCGGCATCACGGCACCGAAATCGAAGATTCCGAGGACATCGGTCCCAATGCTCATGCATCCTGCGATATTTTCGCCATCCGCAGCCAGTTGTCCGTTGGGCGCGACAGATGGATAGCCGAGCTGGTCAAAACGCACGACGCGACCATCCAGATAAACCGTAGCCCAGCCGCCGGGCCGTTCAGAGCCCGTCTCGCCGCTCACCACTACGCCGGTACCGTCATCGCGCCAAGTCAGCCATTTGAACCGGCTGTTGTAGCCGTCGAAGGCACTGCCCGGCGTGGGCTGCGTAGGCTTCGTGATGCGCGAAATCTCATCGCCGGTTGCGAGGTCCAAGAACAGCAGGTAGTCGCCGTCATCCACCGTGGGAGTAAGCAGGCTTTCCGGTCCAGGATAGAGTTGCACAGCAATGGCCGCTATCGATCCGTCCGGTGATACGGCCACGTTGGCCACCTTATAGTCCGGCCGGCTTTCGGAGTAAATGTCACGCATCGTGCCGTCGAACGCCGCTGCGCTGACGGCGCTCGTACTGGCTATCAGGACTTCGCCTGCACGAGCATCCCCGGTGTAGTTGTCGCCTCCGGTCAGGGCCTTGTCGACCAGCATTCTTGAAGCCCCGACGTCGTAGACCAGCAGGTGAACCTCGGGATAATTTTCCAGCGCCACGATTAGCGGGCCAACGGGCGGCGCGTCCGGCGAGACGGTCGGGGTCGCTTCGGGGGCCACCGTGGGCGTGGGAGTCGCAAGCACGCTGGCGGACTCGTTGGCTCTACGCGTGCCCATGGCGATGACGCCGAAGGCCAATAGCGCGACAGCGACTGCGGCCGCGCCGATAGCACCCGCAGCCCCGGCCTTGAACCAGCCAGATTCGGCGAGCCGATGCAGTGCGCCGAGAATAGCCCAGCGTCTCGACGCTGCTTCGGGCTGCCACGCCGCCGCCTGTTCCCGGCTGGCGACGCCGAGCTTTGAGAGGATCTCCGACACGTGGTAGCGGGCGCCGTAGAGCGTGATGCCGAGGCGGTCCGCAATTTGCTGGTTAGTGAGGCCGAGTCGCAGGAGGTCAAGGACCTCTTGCTCTCGAGGAGTGAGCAGATCGGGATAGGGAGGTCGGCCGCGTCGCATGCTGAGTTAACCGTATCAGCGAAGGGCTCGAATTACCCTGTACGACGCCTGATTCGGCGCGAGGGCGTACAGGGAAAAGAAACGGCCTCTGAATGAGGCCGTGAGTCGAATCGGTGGGCTATTCGGTGGCTGGAGGCTGGATGGGCTGCACGGACTCGCTGGACTGCTCGTCCTCTTCTTCTTCCAGCGTCATCATCGTCCAGCCGACCCAGAAGGTGAGGGCCGTGATGGCGAACATCGCCATCGTCACGGGCAAGGCGAGCGCGAGGTAGCTGCGACGCGCGAGGCCGAAAAAGAAGAGCAGCAGCTCGATGATGGCGCCGGCGATGAGGACAGCGCCCGTAGTCTGACCCCGGTTCATGCCGACTTGCCACTCTCCATTGCTCGTCGCAGGTCGGGCGGCAGCAGGTTCGGGATCGACTGCGTGATCGGGTAGGTTTCGTTGCACTTGGCGCAGTGGAGCGAGCCTTCGACCACTTCGTCGGCGGTCTCCTGGTCTGCTTTAAGCGTGAGCGTGCCTTTGCAGACGGGGCAGACGAGGATCTCCATCATGTCTTTGCGCATTCGGGGTACCTCCAGATTTTCTTCATTCTAGGGGTCGCGCGAACGGCGAACAAGAATGGCGCAGGTGCTCGATGGGCGCTAACCCGTCTAGGGTGATCGCGTGATGCGACGTGGACGCTAGGCCTCCCAGCAAAGGAGAAGGTGGGATCGCGGCACATCGAATAGCGCGATTACTCGGCGACTGGACCAGTTGTTCGACTGGTGGCAACCGTAGGCCAAACAAGAAGAGCCTCCCGGTTGGGAGGCTCTTGTCGAATAGCGATGGCGCGTTGGGCTTCGGCCTACTTCTTGCCGCGGCCGTTCGAGTTGCCCCGGCCACGGCCGCGAGAGCCGTTGGCAGGCTTGTTGCCGTCACCCTCGGACGGTTCGGCTTCTGGGACCTCTTCGGTGTCGTCATCGATGTCATCGTCAGAAGCCTCACCACCGGCCAGCGCCTGGCTCGGGAGAGCCGGGGGTGCTTTCGAGAGGTCGATGGTGGCGACGCAGGCCACTCGGTCGCCGTCGCCGACGTTCATAACATGAACGCCCTGGGCGGACCGGCCGACTTTGGCGATGCTGTCTACCGACGTGCGCATGACGATGCCATGCTCCGACATGAGAATGAGCTCGTGGCCGGGCACGACAGCGCGGGCAGAGACGACACGACCGGTGCGAGCTGTGACGTTGTGGGTGATAACGCCCTGGCCGCCGCGGCCCTTCGGGGGGTACTCCGAGAAGTCGGTGCGTTTGCCGAGACCAGTCTCGGAGGTCGTGAGGAGCATGGCGCCTTCGACGACGGTCTCAAGTGCAACGACCTCGTCGTCAGTTGCCTGGAGCCGCATGCCGCGAACGCCGCCGCTCATGCGGGACGCCGAACGCAGCTCGGTCGCATTGAAGCGAATCGCCTTGCCCTGAGCCGAGACCATGATCACGTCGTCGTCGTCACGCGCGAGGCGGGCGAAGACGAGCTCGTCACCGTCCTCCAGGCCCATAGCGATGAGGCCGGCGCGGCGGACGGACTCGAATTCCTTGAGCGGCGTCTTCTTGATCTCGCCCTTCCTCGTGGCGAGCAGCATGTAGTCCTGGTCGAAGGTGGTCGTACCGACGACAGCCGTCACCAACTCGTTCGACTCGATCTCAATCAGGTTGATCAGCGGCGTGCCACGCGCCTGACGCGATGAGTCGGGCACCTCATGGGCTCGCAGCTGGAACACGCGACCGCGGTCCGTGAAGAACAGCAGGTAGTCGTGCGTATCCGTGACGATCATGCGGCGGATAGCGTCGGCTTCGCGCACGCCCATGCCGGTTACGCCTCGGCCGCCTCGACGCTGCGGGCGGTAGGTCTCCAGCGGCAGGCGCTTGATGTAGCCGCGGTTGGTCAGCGAGATCACGATTTCCTGGTGGGCGATGAGGTCTTCCTCGTTGAAGTCCTCGAGCTCCTGCTCGACGATCTGGGTGCGGCGCTCGTTGGAGTGAAGCTTCTTCATCTCCAGCGCCTCTTCCCTGATCAGGAAGTCCATCTTGCGAGGGTTGGCGAGCAGGTCCTCCAGGTAGTTGATCTCCTGGATGAGAGTTGCGTATTCGTCTTCCAGACGCTTGCGCTCCAGCGCCGCGAGACGTCGCAGCTGCATGTCGAGCACGGCCTGGGCCTGGCGCTCGGAGAGGGCAAACGGGTCCTGCTGCAGGCGAGTGCGTGCCGCGTCTGCCGATTCGGAGGCGCGGATGGCAGCGATGACCGCGTCGAGCTGGTCGATGGCCTTGAGGAGCCCTTCGAGGATGTGGGCGCGGTCCTTGGCCTTCTCGAGGTCGAACTCGCTTCGACGGCGGACGACTTCGCGACGGTGGTCGAGGTAGGCCTCCAGCGCCGTCTTGAGGCGAATGGTGCGCGGCTCACGGTCGACCAGCGCAAGCATGTTGACGGCGAAGGCCGTCTGCATGCTCGTGTGCTTGTACAGCGAGTTGAGCACGGCTCGGGCCTGGCCGCCACGGCTCAACTCAATGACGACGCGCAGACCGTGGCGGTCAGACTCGTCGCGCAGGTCGCTGATGCCCTCGATCTTCTTGAGCTTGACCAGCTCGGCGATGCGAGAGATCAGCGCTGCCTTGTTCACCTGATAGGGCACTTCGGTGATGATGATCGCGGTTCGGCCGCTGCGCACCTCTTCAACGTGGGAGCGCGCCCGCACGACGATGCGGCCACGACCGTCGGCGTAGGCCTGACGGATGGCCTGACGGCCGAAAATGATGCCACCGGTGGGAAAGTCTGGGCCCTTGACGACACTGGTGAGCTGCTCCGTCGTGACATCGGGGTTATCGATCAGCATCGAAAGCGCATCGACGATCTCGCCCAGGTTATGGGGCGGGATGTTGGTCGCGAGGCTGACGCCGATACCGGACGCGCCGTTGATCAGGAGGTTCGGGACGCGCGCAGGCAAGACGATAGGCTCAGATTTGCTGTCGTCGAAGGTGGGCTGGAAGTTGACCGTGTTTTTATCGATATCGGCCAGGATTTCACTGGCGATGGGGGCCAGGCGCGCCTCGGTGTACCGCATGGCGGCCGGCGGGTCGTTGTCGATGCTGCCGAAGTTCCCCTGTCCATCGACGAGGGGGTAGCGCATCGCGAAGTCCTGGGCCATGCGCACCATGGCCTCGTAGATCGGGGAGTCGCCGTGGGGGTGGTACTTCCCCATGACCTCACCAATCACAGCGGCGGACTTCTTGTACGGGTTGCCGGCCTGGAGGTTCAGCTCCGACATGCCGTAGAGGATGCGGCGCTGAACCGGCTTCAAGCCGTCGCGCACGTCCGGGATGGCGCGGGCGACGTTGACGCTCATCGCGTAGTCAACGTAGGAGGCGCGCATCTCATCCTCGATACGGACGGGGCGAATGTGACCAGCTTCCAAAGGCGACATCGTCATAGGCGGGCTCTCAAGCTCTTACACGCGAAAACAAGCACGCGCGGATCAGGAATTGTTGAGTCTATGTTACCATTTCGGGCGCTTCGAGTCTAATTGTGGGAAGGTGCAGCGAGTGATGCTTGCCGAGCAGGTGCTGGCCATCATGCAGGAAGCGGCCGAAGCGGCGATCATGCCTCGGTTCCGTTCGCTTGGCGTCGGGGATGTGCAAGAGAAGTCGCCGGGAGAGGTGGTGACTCTCGCGGACCGGGAAGCGGAAGCCTTGATATCGCCAGCGCTGCGTGGCATTCGCCCGGATGCCATCGTGATCGGCGAGGAAGCTACCGCCGCAAACCCGGGGCTCCTCGATGCTCTTCAATCGGAGACAACGGTCTGGGTGGTCGACCCACTGGATGGCACCTCGAACTTCGTCGCAGGTACACACAAGTTCGCCGTGATGGTCGCACTGATCGAGCGAGGTGTGACGACCAGCGCGTGGATATGGCGCCCGATAGATGGCGAGGCGTGGATCGCCGAACGAGGTTCCGGCACGACACTCAACGGACGTCGCGTTCAAGTCCCCCATCGCCCTGCTGGCACGCTACGTGGGTCCGTCAGAACCCGCTTCCTCGATGACGAGCATCGCGGGTTTGCGGAAGCCTCCGCACCGACCCTTGGGCAGATCCTGCCGGGCAGCGGGTGTGCGGGCTTCGAGTACCCAGAAATCGCCACCGGCGTCCAGGACTTCGTGCTTTTCCGAAGGACGCTGCCGTGGGACCACGCACCGGGTGCGCTGATCCTCGAGGAGGCGGGCGGCATCGTCAGGCGGTGGGATGGCTCCGCCTACCAGGCCGGCGACGGTAAGGAAGGCATTATCGCCGCACGGGATATTCAGACCTGGACCAGGGTTGAGGAAACGGTACTCCAGGAGCGTCATCGAGCACGGACGTGAGTTTTCTGAAGGCCGGGCTGATTTAGCCTTCAGGTCGCCTCGGGCGGTTTGTGGCCTGGCATGACGGTAAGGGCCCACGTGGTCCCGGCGAAAAGTTGTACCGGCCTGGAGCAGTATTGGCCGTCACTCACAACAGGAACGAAGAAGCCGGCCGATACCCCAATGACCCGTCCTGCCGCGGTCCAATCGAGAGCGTTTTTGCAAGCAAAGAAGGGTTATTGCGGATCCTGAAATCTTCGATCCAAGTGTTAAGTTAATGTTACCATTGCCTTTCTGGAAGCCGATGCAGGCACCGCCAGATCCGTTCATTCGTTTCTGGGGTGTCGCCAGCATCGTTTCGTCCGACTAACACTTAAGAGGGTAGGAATGGATCTGGCTCAGTGGGTTGGTGTCGCCCTGTTTGCGGCAGGCTTGATCGGCATCTTCTTCGAGCAACGAATCCTGATGCCCAAGGCGGCCATCGCCCTCGTCCTGGCATTCGTGCTGTGGTCGCTGCGCGCCTTCACGTCGAGCGCGGACACCCAGCAGGAGGTCATCGAGGCAGCCGCCGAGGTTGTCGGCATCTTCCTCTTCCTGTTCGCGGCGATGTTCCTCATCGAGGTCCTGCGCCACTACAAGTTCTTCGATGCCATTCGCCAGTGGCTTTACGCACGCAATTTTCGCGACCGGCAGCAATTTGTCGTCATCTGCGTGCTCACGTTCTTCCTCTCAGCCGTCCTCGATAACCTCTCGACGACGCTGGTCATGGTGACCGTGGCGATGTTGTTCTTCACGGGCAGCAACCGGTTCATGGCGGGCGCCGGCATCATCGTCGCCGCCAACGCCGGCGGCGCATTCTCCCCCATCGGCGACGTGACGACGATCATGCTTTGGGTGGAAGGGAAGTTCTCCGCCTCCCAGGTGGCCTTCGATACCTTCCTGCCGAGTTACGGACAGTTCGCGGTGACCACGTTCCTGTTGTCCCGCCTGATAACGGCCGACACCCTGGACAGCCATGAGGACACATCGATCAAGCTGGACCGCAGCGAGAAGACCATTATCGCCATGGCGCTCGGGTGCTTCTCGCTACCGCTGATCGCCACTCAGATGGACCTGCCCCCATTCATGGGCATTCTTGGTGGCCTCGGGGTCGTCTGGATTGTCGTCCACCACCTGAAGCATCGCTCCAGCCACGAGACGCACCTCCAGGCTGACATCGGCAAATTCCTCAAGGACATCGAGTACGAGTCGCTGATGTTCTTTGCCGGCATTCTGCTGGCCGTGAACGCTCTGAATGCGCTGGGCGTGCTCAAGTCCGCCGCGGACATCCTCCTCGGCAGCAGCCCTTCGACCGACCGCACCGTTGTCGTGACGGTCGTTCTCGGCATTCTGAGCGCCATCGTAGACAACGTTCCTCTGACGGCCCTGGCCATGGACGCTCTTCCGTCCAGGGACCCGGCATTGTGGTCGCTTCTGGCCTACACGGTGGGCACCGGCGGAAGCCTCCTCGTGGTCGGTTCCGCGGCCGGTATCGTAGCGATGGGCAAGATCCCTGAGATCACCAGCGAGGGCTACGCGAAGCGCATCACGCTTCGCGCCGGGCTGGCTTTCGGGGTCGGTGTCGCGATCTGGTACGTGCAGTACAACGTTATCGACGGCAACGCTTTCGCAGTGGCGGCATACTTCGCCGCCGTGTTCGCGCTCCTGACCGGCCTGGTCTTCCTGGCCACCAAGGGCGGCGTGGACAGCGGTCATTCCGAGCCTGAACGCGCGGATACGGAAAGCGGCGTATTCGGTGGCGAGCCCGCTCGACGCGCCCTGACCTGACACAAGGCGCTGACGATGTTGCGCGAGGCCGTCACGCCGGCGCTCTACTCGTCGAGTTTCTCGACCGCCTCGTAGAGCTCGCGAGCCTTTTCGCGCACCGCCTGCAGGGCCTGCGCTTGCTCACCCGCCCTGAGGTCCACGTAACCCCGCGCGGCCGATAGCGAGGCCAGGCGCATGAACTCCGAGATTGTGACACCGCGCTCTTTGGCGGCTTTGGCGATCTCGTCCAGCTCTTCGAACCGGAGACGCACGGAGTAGACCGAGCGAGGGTCCCTGGAAACGCGGGCCTTTACGGGCACCAGCCCTTCGAGCTCCTTGCCTTCCGCCATTCTTGACGAATCCAGCGTGCTTCCTTGGCCATTTCTTCGTAGCTCTTCATTCCTAGCCTCCCCGTCAGAGACGCAACTTGCGAGCGAATACGACTCTCCCACGCGCTGACGACGCGCCATAGGCCTGCCCGGCCATTTCGAGCCAGCGGATCGGCACATAGAAGAACTCTGCCCTGTCCGGTCCGGCCCCAGCAGGACGTGCGTCGCACTAGCTTCCTGGCAGATTCTCGGTAGAATCGCCCATCGTCGCGGAGCGCCTGCTGAACATCCTCCGCCGATACTCCGTGATCGAGCGATGGAGCGACGTTCTGCTCATCCCAGTGCGAAATCCTCGACTTCAATGTCGGCCGGTTCGCCTACCATTCGTTGGTAGCAGCACTATGGTAATACGACATCGTCATACGACTCAAGCGGTGCGAGAAGCAGCTTCCCTTACGGCCTGAGCGAACGCTTCGAACAGGAGGCGGGCATCGGGGTCGAAGCCGGGGATGTGGGGGTCTGGGCGCTCCGGATGCCACTGCACCCCAACCACCCAGGTATGCGCTTCGCTCTCCAGCCCTTCGACGAGGCCATCCTTGGTGGTGGCCGAGACGGTAAGGCCCTTGGCGACTCGATCGGGCGTCACGGCCTGGTGGTGGCGCGAGTTCACGTGAATGCGGTCTCGGCCGTAGACGCCGTACAGCTTTGTGCCGGCCACCAGAGAGGCATCGTGGTGGGCGGATAGGCGCTCTTCGTCGTCTTCGTGGGCTCGGCTTTCGATGTGCTGCAGGAGGCTGCCGCCCATCGCTACGTTGAGGAGCTGGTGGCCGCGACAGATGGCGATAATCGGCAGATCACGGTCGAGGGCGTCTCGCAGGAGGCCCAGCTCGAACTCGTCTCTTGCACGGTTGGTGCTATCGACCTCCGGTGCGGGCGTCTCGCCGTACAGCGCGGGGTCGACATCGATGCCGCCGGTGAGCATGAGCCCGTGGGCGCCGGCGAGTGTCTTACCGACGGTGCTGTGATCGAGAGGCTCCAGGCCGGCCTCACGCAGGCGGCGCCAGTAGTTTTCGAGGTACTCGCCCGGGATATGCTCCCAACGCGCCACGGCGACGCGATACGGGCCGCCGCCGTGGATTGAGCGAGGGTTAGGCGTCCTCGTCCTCGTCTTCCGAGTCACCGTCGCCGAAGCCGAAGCCGCTCGGGCTGTCGCCGCTGTCGATGTCCGGCTCGTCGTCGCCCCGGTCGATGTCCTCCTCGAGGAGGTCGTCATCGTCATCATCCGCAAGACGTAGCAGCGACTCGCGGATGTAGGGACGCACGCTCTCGCTGCTGGACGGCTGGAAGCTGGGTCGAGTCTGGGACGGGTGGCGGAACGTTTCTTTGATGATCAGCTCCACGCGCTCGTCGGCCAGGCTCTTCACGGCTGCGGCATACTGGCTGCCGCCTTCCATGAGCCGCAGCAGACGCAGGCCCAGCTTCGGCTCGACCTGGCCCAGGTAGTCGCCGTCAGCCGACTCTACCGAGATGGCGTCATCGAGGGGCTTGAGGTAGACCTCGTCACCGGCGGTGAGCGTGGGCATGAGGTCGATCGATGCGATATGCAGCACGGTGGTGCCGGTCTTGCCCACCTCTTCGATGAACAGGTCCTGGGCAACGCGGGCAACGGACGGACCTCGCGAGACCTCCTGGTCCTTCAGGCCTTCGAGGCGATCGAGGTTGCGCCGGGCGATCTGGTTCACAGGGTCCAGCTCCAGCGAGTGGCCGTAAGTCTCGAACGCCTCGCGGAAGCGCCCCAGCTCAAGCAGGGCTTTGCCGAGGCGGTTCCAGGCGTCCACGTCCGCCGGCGCCGCCTGGACGATGGAGCGGTTGAGTGTGGCCGCTTCTTCCCATTTGCTTTCGAGCGCTAGCTGGATGGCCTGTTCTGAACCCTGTCGCTTGAGACGGTTAACGTCTTCTCCCTCAGCGGGCGAATTCATAGGTGACACCTCTGGTACTGGCGATTAAGGAGAGGCATTGATTGGACGCCTTCCTGAGTTGGCTTGAATGGTCGGGGTGAGAAGATTTGAACTTCCGACCTCACGGTCCCGAACCGTGCGCTCTAGCCTGGCTGAGCTACACCCCGATGTTCACGGACTATGTATGTTACGGATTAGAGAGTATCAGGTTCAAGGGCAATCGAATTGCAGTCTGGCGCCAGGGCCCAGAAGTACAGCAATTGCCTCGCACTGGGAAACAGCAAGGCAGGCCCAACGTACTTCCCGTATGCGTCGCATCACTTAGACTGATCCCTACGACGTGGGTGACTTCACCACGGCACCGGAGGACTGTTTGCCTTCCCTTCGAATACTCATGATCAGCGCGCTGGAGGTCTGGGCCCTTTCCGGCCAGGGAGGCGCTCCCTCTCTGTACCGGACGCTGGAGGGCTACTCACGGCGTGGACATGAGGTGCACTTCATCTCCAGCACTATCGGCGCGAACCATCACCACGGCGCGCCGGTGCAGCAGCCGCCGAAGCTCAATGGCGTGCACTTCCACCTCTTCCAGCTTCCGTCAGTGTCCGAGTCGCGGGTGCCGGTGCCGAACATTGCGCGCAAGCTGGACCAGAAGCTGCGCTTTGCGTCCCTGTTCCCGATGCTCGCGGCGCGGCAGGCGGAGTCGCTGATCCGTCAGGGCCCCTTCGATCTGCTTTACGGCTACGAGGTGCACGGTGTGCTGGCGCAGCGCAGAGTGCGTAAGAAGCACAATCTGCCGCTCGTTGCGCGGTTCCAGGGCACGATCATGTACCCCTACCTCAACCGCCCCCACAGCCGGCTGCGCAAGTACGAGGAAGTGCAGGCCCTCAGCACGCCGGCGGAGCTTTACGTCATGACGGACGACGGCACCCAGGGCGATGAGGTGCTGCAGCGCCTGAACCCCGGATCCGCCGGCCGCGTCTGCTTCTGGCGCAACGGCCTGGACCTCGGCACGGTGAGGCCGCCGGAGGAGGGCGAAGACGACACGGCGCGAAAGTCGCTCGGCCTGGGACCAGACGAGCTCGTGCTGGTGACCGCGACGCGACTGGCGCGCTGGAAGCGAGTCGACCGCGCTGTCGATGCAGTCGCGCTGCTGCGTAACGAGGGCATTGCGGCTCGCCTGCTCATCGTGGGGGACGGCGAGGAGCGCACCAACCTGGAAGAGCAGGTGCGCGAGCTGGGTCTTCAGGACCTCGTGACATTCGTTGGACCGGTGGCGCAGCATGAGGTGCAGCGCTACCTGTGGGCGTCCGACGTGTTTCTCTCCACGAACGAGCTTTCCAACGTTGGCAATCCGTTGCTGGAGGCGATGGTAGCGGGCCGATGCGTCGTCACCCTGGACGAAGGCGACACGCGCGACCTGATCCGCGACGGCGAGACGGGCATCCTGCTTAACTCCGGCGAGCCCCAGCACATCGCCGATGCACTGGCGCAGCTCTCGCGCGACCCCGATAAACGCCACAGGCTCGGCGCCACGGCCCGGCGGGTTGCTGAGCGCTCCTTCTGGAGCTGGGACCAGCGCCTCGATGCGGAGGTAGACGCGGTCGAAGAGCTGTTTGTGAGCCGGGTGCCGCACGGAGGTCATGGTTAGGCCCAGCGATGGCCCGCCCGGGGCCGGATTGCCCGGCGGCGGCTTCCTGCTCAACGTCAACCTCGTTTTTATCAGCACCGTAGCGAGCTACGGTCTCGGCTTCGTGACGGCTGTGCTGATGGCGCGCGCCCTGGGCGACGACGGCCTCGGCGTAACGGCGCTCTATCGCAGCGCGGTCACGCTGGCGTTCGCGTTCTTCAGCCTGGGCATAGGCACCGCCATCGTCTACTTCGTCGGCCGCGGCGACATCACGCCCCGCCAGGCGACGGAAGCGGGCCTGACGGTCACGCTGGCTGCGACAGCGCTGACCGTGCTGGGCGTGCTGATCGCGCGAATGGCGTTCCAGCACCAGCTGGCCGAGCGTGACCTGCCGTACTGGCTCGCTATCGTCGCGGTGCCGGCCGTGATCCAGTTCCGGGTGGTCGAAGGGGCGCTGCGAGCACAGGGGCGCTTCGGCGCTATGAACGTGCTCGAAGTGTCTCAGCCGCTCTCGATCCTCATCGCCCTCGGCGCCGTTGAGCTGACCAGCGGCCTGACGATCGAGAACACCGTTATCGCGTGGACGCTGGCGCTGCTGCCGCCGCTGGTGCTCGGCTACGGCGTACTGGGGCTGGCGCACTGGCCCCGCGGTCTCGGGCTCGGGGAGTTACTGCGCCAGTCGGCGCACTTCGGCGTGCAGGGGCAACTGAGCAACCTGATCCAGCTGCTCAACCTGCGCCTGGACGCGTACCTGGTGTTGTGGCTGGTGAACTCCGCCGGCGTCGGCATCTACGCCGTGGGCGTGTCGCTGAGCGAGGGCATGTGGTTCATCGCCAACTCCGTCGGCGTCGTGCTGCTGACGAGCCTCACAGCGAGCGACGATGAGAGCGCCGCGCGCGTCACGCCGTTGATCTGTCGCAACACGCTGCTGGTCACGGGAATCGCGGCGATTGGCGCGGCGATCGTCTCCCCTATCGTGGTACCGCTGATATTCGGGAGCGCGTTCGACGACTCCGTGCTGCCCTTCGTGTGGCTGCTGCCCGGCACAGTCGCCGCGGCGGGCACCAAGATCCTGGCGGCATACGTGTTCAGTCGCGGCCGTCCCCTGATCAACGCGCAGGTCGGGATCGCTGTCCTCGTCGTAACGGTGGTGAGCGACCTGCTGCTGATCCCGCCCTTCGGCGTGCCGGGGGCTGCGGCGGCCTCCAGCTTTGCCTACTGTTGTGGCCTGGCGTTCACGGCCGTGTACTATCGCAGGCTCTCCGGCGGTTCGATCGGCGATTGCCTCCTGCCGAATCCTGCCGACGTGCCCCTCTACCTCGACGGCGCTCGTAGTCTTATGTCACGTTTCCGCTCGTCGCCCGGGCCGCGAGGCGCCTCATGAGCGAATCGAGGCCGGGCCCGCCCCTGCGCATCGCGGTGCTGGGTGACTTCGAGGGCGTCCACACACGTCGATGGCTGGAGGTGTTCGTGCGGCGCGGCCACGACGTCCACGCCATCTCCTACTATCGACCGTCCGAAGCGCTGCCCAACGTCACGCTCCACGTGCTTTCCGGGCCCTCTTCGGCAAGCCAACGCGCTGAGCCCGGTGTGGCCGGTAGCGCCGCCCCAGGTGACCGCGTTGGTGTGAAGGCCATGGCCGCGTTGCAGATCAAGCGCCTTATCCCGACAGACGTGCAGCGCATTGTCCACATGTTGCGCTACTGGCGGGCCGGCCTGGCCGACGTGCTGGACGAGATCAGGCCGCACGTCTTCCATGCCCACTACGTCGTCGAGCACGGCTTCTACGGCTCCTTCGCAGGCTTTCATCCCTACGTGGTCAGCGCCTGGGGCTCCGACTTGCTGGTGGCATCGCGGTCGCTCATCGGCCGGCGGATTGCGAAGCGGGCCCTGCACCACGCCGACCTCGTCACGGCGAATGACGTATCGCTGGCACGACAGGCTATCGAGCTGGGCGTGCCGGAGGAAGCGGTCGAGATCGTGCACCTCGGCATCGATGAGGTGTTTCTGGAAGCAGGAGAGCGCTCCGTGAACCTCAATAGCGCTGATGTCACACCGCCGACCATCGTCAGCGACCGAGCGCTCGAGCCCCTGTACAACGTCGACGTGGTCATTCGCGCCTTCGCCCGGCTGAGAGAGCGCCTGCCGGACGCCCGCCTGATCGTGGCGCACGACGGGAGCGAACGGTCGCGGCTCGAAGCGCTCGCACGGGAACTGGGGCCGGGCGCGGTCAGCTTCGTAGGGCGCCTGACGCCACCGGAGCTGGCCGAGACGCTCTCGAAGGCGCACGTGTACGTATCCGTGCCCTCCTCGGACTCCTTCGCGCTGAGCACGGTCGAGGCGATGGCCGCGGGATGCTTCCCGGTGGTCAGCGACCTGCCGAGCAACGAGGGCTGGCTCACTTACGGCGAAAACGCCTTCATCGTGCCCGTGCGCGACGAAGCGCGACTGGCTGACGCGATGCAGGAGGCGCTTCGCAGCGCGGCGCTGCGCAATGCGGCCGCGGAGACAAACCGGTCGAAAGCAGAATCAGACGGGCTGCGAGAGCCCAACATGCTGCGAATGGAGCGCCTGTACTACCGGCTCGCAGGGTACGCGATCGAGGGCGGCGAAGGCCTCTAGCAACTGCGACAGAGCGATGCTTGGCCGGGGGAATACCGGACGTCAGTCTTGCCTGAAGTACACGCTCTACGAGGTGGGGGTCTGTAGCGGGCAATGAGAAGGCTATTTCCAGACCGCCATGGGGGTTGCTGGCCAACCTTCGGCCTAACTAGCCGGCAGACCGCGGGGCCTACGGGTCATTCGGTCGGACAAGAAGAGCGTAACTGCAGCTCGGTTGCAACACGTCACCGTCTCAGTCCTGAGGGCGCCTGAACGTCTCGTCGTAGAGCTCACGGATGATGCCGTAGCACTCGCAAGCGACGTCCTCCAGGCTCTCGCGATCGAGAATCTCGACTACTCCCCGGCGATGTGTAATGAATCCCGCCTGCTCGAGTCTGCCGGCCGTAAGTGTTACGGTCGGCCGGTGAGTGCCCAGCATCTGTGCCAGGAATTCCTGAGTGACCCTGAACTTCTCACACGAGACACGGTCCGCAATGGTTAGCAGCCAGCGTGCCAGTCGCTGGTCGGCAGGGTGCAGGCCGTTGCAGGCCGAGGACTGCGCCAGCATGGCAATGAGGCTGTCCGTGTAACGCCCGAGTGCGCTTCCGAGAGCATCCGACTTTTCGAGCGCTGCCTTGAAGGCGTCCACGGGCAACTTGAGGGCGTCACCCGACATCTGGATTAGAGCCCGGTGTCGGGAATGGTCCATTCCGAGAAACGTCGAGAGCCCAGTCATGCCCTCGCTGCCGATGGTCGCCGCCTCAATGGTTGTCCCGCTATCGAGCAAGGTGACCATCGAGACCATGCAGTCCAGGGGGAAGTAGACAAAGACAATCGGATCGCCAGGCTCGACCAGAACGTCATGCAACTTCAGTTGTACCCGTTCCAGGTGTGGCTCAAGAAGCGCCCGGTCTTCTTTCGGGAGAGAGTTGAGCAGCAAATTCTGGGGCATGACGCCTCCGTTCGTAGAGTCAGGAAGGTGGCAAGAGTGGACGCCACAAGCCCACCCCGCGTTGCCCGCAACAATCCTTCGTGACCTTTGAGGCTATCGTAACGATACCCGAGACAGATTGCATTTTTGCTCTTTCAATTGCGACCTGGAGAGGCAAGCCTTCTCGGTACCGAACGATCCTCATTGGCAGGTCGCAGGTGACGGTCCGCGTCACAGTCGTATCGCCTCAGAAATGGGCCGAAGTTGGCTCGTAAGGGTAATGCGATCGTCGCCGTGCTCCTCGGCATAGCGCCGAATACCACTCCATCTGATCATGAATCTCAGCAGAGATTCGCAATCCCAACGCCATATGAAACAGACGGTGCGATTTCGTTGTCAGGGAACGGCATTGTCTGATAGTGCTCGGAGAGATAGTGAAACTGGGGTGGAAAGTAGGATTCCTACGAGAGCAAAGAGCGCATTCATTTGTTCGTCTATTTCCAAAGAGACGCGCGGCACAGGAGTTTAGTTAGTGAATTTCGTCGGAAGCGTGACAGCCGCAATAGGGCTGGAATATTAGCGAATATTCCTTAATACGTCTCACCGCAAGCCAAGTACACGCTGGATCGAGGGGGTCCTCGGAATGCGAGATCCAGCCATTACCACTATCGAATTAGACGAGCTAGGTGCCCGAGATCAGAAGCGCCTGCTCTCGACGATCGTCAACGCGACGGGACGCACCGAACCCTTCGTGATCATCTCCCGATCAATTGGTGAATGCACCATGATCATGCCCGCGGATTGGAGTGAGGAACGCCAGCTCGCCTGGGTCGCCAGCAATCGTTCGAGGCTAGAGGCCATCACAGGCAAGCCCTGGCAAACGCTGGAACGAATGTGAGGACGATGTCCAGTACTGACGCAATCGAACGCGGAATCAATAGTTTCGGTCGTCTCTCTCAGCCCCTTCAAAGGCATCCCGGATGGCCGTATCGGTCCTGGGCATTTAGCGCCGAAGTGATCCGCCGTCCGAGCTTAT
>CAVSWS010000033.1:0-13602 GCA_963731765.1 uncultured Chloroflexia bacterium | reverse complement strand
CCGCACAGCCCTTCGTTTCCAAGATCTGTCGCAACGAACCGATACCTTCTCAGATGAAGGACCGCTCCGAACATTCTCCACAAGCTCCCTCCCCGCTCGGTGCCCTGAGAAACCGCCCCACGCAGAAGAAATGGCAGCACTGAGCGGCAGGGATGTCTTCCGCCTCGGACATTCGCACCTTGATTTCCCGAGTGACACCTCTCATTCAGCCGCGACCTGACTACAGCCCGTAGAGCTGGCGGGCGTTCTCGCTGAGGATCTTGCGCTTCGTCTCGGGCGAGAGATGGGCGGTCTGGCGCTCGATAATCGCCTGGGAGTTGGGCCACGTGCTCGCCGGGTGGGGGTAGTCAGACGCCCACATGACCCGGTCTTCGTCCAGGTAGCCCAGCATGTGCATACCGGCGTAGTCGTCCTGGAAGGTCACCCAGATCTGCTTGTGGAAGTAATCGCTCGGCGTCATCTCCGGCAGCTTCACGTCCGGGTCGACGCCGGGGATGGGCCGGCCGGAGCGAACACGGCCGCAGTAGAAGTCCAGGCTCTGGATGAAGTGCGGCACCCAGGCGAGGCCGGCTTCCGCCATGACAAGCCGAAGCCCGGGATGGCGGTCCAGCGTGCCGGTGAGGATGAGGCCCGCCATGGGGTCCATGAGCTGCACGCCCGGTGCGGCCGTGGTGGTGCGCAGGGCGCCGGCGACCAGCGGGTTCTCGTTGCCTGCCTCGCCCTGGGGCCGAGACCGGCGCACTTCGACGACGAGGTGAAAGCCGATGGGAATGTCGACCTCTTCAGCGAGCGACCAGAAGGGCTCCCAGGCTTCGTCGTAGATCTTGGGCTCGGCGCGAGCGGCCATGACGTTAAAGTGCTTGAAGCCCTTGTTCGCCAGACGCTGCAGCTCATCGCGGGCGCCTTCCGGGTCATCGAGGGGGAGCTGGGCGGCGCCGATGAGCCGGTCCGGGGCGGCGGACTGAAACTCGAGCAGCCAGTCGTTGTAAGCCCTGTAGACCTCGCGCCGCAGGTTGACGTCCTCGACGATGAAGGGGTCGGTTGGGCCGTACATGATCGTGGCGTCGACACCGTCGCGGTCGAGGTCGGTGAGACGTAGCTCGGCCGTGGTCGGTCGCAGCTCGCCCTCGCGCAGCACGCCACCCGCCTCGATCGCCCACTTGGCGCCGGAGCCCTGGGCGGCGGTGTAAGCGCCCCAGGGACCCCACGTCATGCCGTCGCAGACCCAGTTCGGGCCCTTATCCGTCTCGACGACGCGGGGGCCGCGCTCGCGCAAGTCGGCGGGCAGGCGCGAGGTCCAGAGGTCTGCCGGCATGAAGCGCAGATCGATGTGGTCGTCTGCCGAGATCACTCTGTAGTCCATCTGAGGCCCTTCCTTTACTCAACGCCACCGCCGTTATGCGGCATGCGTCTAATTTAGCCAGTTGGTGACGGCTGTAAAGCTGCGGTTTCGGTCCTTTACCGTTTGCAAGACTGCTTCTGCCGGGTAGCCGGCGTAGACGATGCCCACGATCTGGTCTTCTTTGGCGAGACCAAAGTGTCGCTTGACCTGCGAATCGGTAATCGCCTCGCCAGTCTTCCACTGCGCCGTCAATCCGAGACCGTGAGCGGCCAGCAGCATGTTCTCGATCGCCGCCGCGAATTAATCGAAGCGAAGTTCGCACGCTTCAAGGCTCCACGAAATGCCTTTCGAGATGAAGCAAATGAAGGTCCGCCGCGGGTGGGGTGGGACGGACGGATTTCAGCAAGCTCCCGCTGATGTCCCCACTGCCCGCGTGACGATGCTTCTTCGACTTGCCTTGCGATCAGGCCGTTCCGGTGGCCGTTCTCAGCATGGCGGCCGCATCAGACGGCGCTTCATCGCCGGACCAGGCGATGAACTGGTCCGGGCGAATGAGCACGAGCCTGTTCTCGTAGGCTTCTCGGCCGTCCTTCGCCGTGTCACGAATGAGCTTCAGCGGCACGTTCAGGGACTTTGCGGCTTCCATCACCGTCCCGGCTGCCTGATCGGCATCTCCAAGCGCCAGCAGTGTGAAGCTCTGGCCCAGCTCTTCGTAGACATTATGTCCGCTCGAAAGCATTCTCGGCGCCAGGTGGTGTCCCGCGCGCGCAGCAAACGTCGGGTCGGCGAAGATGCCGGTCTTCGCCCCCGGGCCGCCCAGTACGACGCCGGAGCCCGCGTAATTGGGTTCGAAGTTCTCCCTTTGGAATGGTGCCGTGCTTAGCTGGTTCCAGGCCTCTTCGAAATCAGTCTTGTCTCGTTCCGGGTTATGTTGATCGAGCCACTCACGGTCGCGCTCGATACCGCCGGCAATCATGCGCTCGCCGATCTGCTCGAAGACCGTCCGCCGCTCATCCGTGTAGGAATCGAGGAGCTTGTCCCCACCCCATCCTTGCAGGCAGGCCGCCAGCTTCCAGCCAAGATTGGCCGCATCCTCGAGTCCGTTATTCAGGCCCTGGCCCCCGTACGGCGGGTGTTGATGCGCCGCGTCCCCGGCGATGAATGCGCGACCCTGGCGGTAGGTACTCGCGACCATCACCCGCAGGTCCCAGAACCCGACGTGATCGAAGTCGGCGTGGAACTTGAATCCGGCGGCGTCCTCCAGCAGGCCCTGGAAGTCGTAGTTGTCCACACTCGTACCGGCCGGCACAGGGGCATGGAAGAAGAAGCCTTCGCCGACGTCGATCCTGCCGAAGAACTGCCAGTAGCCTTTTAGTTCCGGCTTGAGGACGCGATAAGTCGTCCCCTCGGGAAAGCGCTTCAGGCCCTCGTGAAGCTCGGGAGAACGGAAGACGGCGAGAACCATACGCTGCTCAAAGTTCTTGCCGCTGCGGTCGATGGCGAGGCTCTCACGGACCAGGGACCTGCCACCGTCGCACCCGACCACATAGTCAGCCTCGATGATTCGTGCGTCGGCCGAAACCTGATCGACGTCGAGGCTGGTCTGCTGGTCGGAATCCGCGCTCCAACCGTAGAAGGCGCCTTCGTTGGCCGGCGAAATGGTGACCTTTACGCCATCTTCATCCTGTTGCACTCGGTCGGCGTTCCAGCCGAACAGCGTCGTCACGGAGGGCAAGGCCTTGACTCGATTGCGAAGCACCGCTTCCGTGCGGTACTGCGGCAGCCGCTCACTGAGTTGGAAGTAGTAGTCGCTCATGTTTCGGCCCTGGACCTGGCGACCGCTGGCGGCCCGGCCTCGCGCGCTGAACCAGTACGGACTCATCAGGTCGTGATAGGCCGTAACGCCGCCGATCGGGTAGCCGGGCGGCAGAAGGCGGGCGGCTCGCAGCTCTTCGACGCAGTTCCAGAAGTAGAAATGCTCCAACGTCCTGTTGGTGAGGCTCTGTCCCTTGGGAATGCTCGGTAGCGTTGTTTGTCGCTCGACAAGAAGCGTCGAGATGTCACGCTGGCCGAGCTCAACAGCCAATGCAACCCCGACCGGTCCGCCTCCAATGATCACCACCTGATAGCGCTCTGCCATATGCTCGTTCTTCCTTACTAATGAGGGCTTCTGGTCAGGACTTTGAATGCAAACGCCTATGCCTCCGGAGGAAGCGTCTGATCGAGCCACCAGTACTCGATCTCCGTGGCGACACGGTCACTCTGGAACCAGCGGAAGTTCTGCACCGCCGGCCAGACCATCTCGAAGCCTGTTGCCGCGCTCGGCGCTCGCAGCAGATACATCTTCTCGCCGAAGTAGCGTTGCAGGTCGAGGAGGATCTTCACGCGAGCCTCAGGGTCGGTTTCTACCTTGCCTTTTCGGATTAGATCGTCCACGTACGGGTCTCCAGAGTTGTCGCCCACCCCTTTGGCGTCATAGCCAATGAAGTTCGGTCCGGAGCCGGAGAAGTTGTACTCGGCGAACTTGTCGATGGGGTCGGACGAACTCTGCGGACGCAGCATCCAACCCACGCCATCGAATTGGCCCCGAGAGCTCTGGTAGTTGGGGATCAAGTCGCTCTGGTAGATGACGCCGTTGGGCTGTGCCTTGAAGCCCGCATCGGCCGCCATGCCCTCCTGAATCTCGATCTGCCGGTTGTATTCGGGACCATACGAATCCGAAGCAAAGGTGGACGGGTATTCGAGGCCGTCTGCATAGCCGGCGGCCGAAAGCAGCTTCTTGGCTTCTTCGAGGTTCAACTTGTAGTACTTGGCGTTCTCTCCGAAGTCGGCATCACGCGGGTCCAGGAACCAGCCCTCGAACTCGTCGGCCGGCACAGCCGAGTTCCAGTAGACGTCGACGGGAAGGCCGTTGGCTTCGAAGTCCTTCGTGTTGAACCAGACCTCGGCGAACAGGTCGCGGTCCTGCGTCATGGAGAACGCCTGGCGCACCCGTTCGTCCAGAAATGCACTTCCCGGCTTGTAGCCGAAGAACATCGTCGCTGTCGGTACCGTAATCGCCGACTGGTAGACCAGGAGTTGGTCCTGCTCCTTCTTCGTGGTGAGGATCTCTTCGGCGCGAATAGGATAGGTGTGGAGTTGCCCGGCCTTGAGGGCGGCGAGACCCACTGAGTACTCGGAGATGATCGGGTACTCGGCCTTGTCGAAGAACGGACGCTGGGGATGGTAGTAGCCGGGGTTGCGCTCCAGGTTAATGTGGGCCGACTCCAGGTGCTCTTCGACCTGGAAGGGTCCGGATCCCACGTAGAGCGACCGCGGGTCGTAGTCGTTGATCTCGCGCGGCGTGATGTGGAACCCCTGCCCGACCGCCGAGGCGAACAGGGAAGGCAACGAAATGGCAGGAAGCGCCAGGTCCATGACCAGCGTGCTGCTGTCGGGCGCGCTCATCGACTTCACGGGCGCGTCCGGGTTGATCTCGTTGTCGATGGTTGCCCGCGTACGCGATACCTGGCGCCAGCGGTCCCAGGTTGCAACCACGTCCTCCGCCTGGAGCTCGTGTCCGTTGACCGGGGGGACGTCGGTGAAGTGGCTGCCGGGCCGGATCTTGAAGGTGGCGGTGAGGCCGTCGCCGGACACCTCCCAGCCTTCCGCCGCATCGCCGACCAGCTTGCCTGTCGACGGCTTGCCAAGTCCCGGCTCGACCACGGTCAGGCGCTGCCATAGCAGACCGGCGAGAGTACCGAACCAGCGTCCTCGAGTGTGCATATCCCAGCTTCCAACGTCCGCCGAGATCGATGCCTTGAAGGTGCCGCCGCGCTTTGCCTTGCCAGTCGTGTCCTGTGGCTTCGTAATCAGGGAAGACGACGTGGAAGCTCCACCCGTGGAGCCGCTTGCGCCGCTGGTACCCCCGGAAGCGCCAGTGCTGCCCGAGGCAGACGGCGCTGTCGTACTGGTCGGCGCCGCTCCGGTTCCACCACTTCCCGTAGTTTCAGCGCTGTCATCGTCACCGCCGCAGGCCGCCAGGAACGCCGCTGCCGCACTCGCCCCTCCGACTGCTGCCAGCGCACGCCGACGGCTCAGCCTGCTCTGCGAGACCTTCGTCCAGTAGTTCGCCATGACTCTTCTCCCTCCGAATGCCCCAAGGTGTAGCAAATGTCGCCATTGGCAACACCTAACGATGGCGCGTAAATTACTACAGTCTATGAACTATCTGTCAAGCCTCATTCGACGGAATACGGTCGATTCTGAGCCTAGGCGGTCAGGTTTTAGTTCATTTCTTGTATGAATTACCGCAACTGTCTTGTCCCAGAAGAGCGCGGCTCCCCATAATCAAAGCGTGGCAGTCAACGACCGTTATCAATTCTTTGTGGACGAAACCGGTCACCTGCATGAGGTTTCCGTCTACGAGAGCCTCCAGAAGCTCTACGACGTTTACCCGACTCTCGATCCGCTTTCGATGGAAGCTGAAATCATGCTCGAGCGATGCCACCGCCTCATGGCACTGGAGCGCGATTCCCTCTGGGCTCCAATGGGCCTCACCGGCAGCCGATTCATCCTTCTACGCCTCCTGTACGCGGCGGAGAACACCAGGCTCACGATGGGCCAGATTGCTGCCCAGATGAACCTCGAACCGAACAACGTTACTCAGCTGGTCGCCACATTGGTCACACAAGGACTCGTCAGGAAGGAACCCGCCAGCAGCGACAAACGGGTCATCTTCGCCATCCTCACCCGGGAGGGAGAAGACCTCTTCTTGCGCGCGATGGAAGCCGGGGCGAAACGGGTAGAACAGGCCCTGGACGTTCTCGACACGCGCGAACGCCAGAATCTAGCCCATCTGCTTACCAAAGTTCGGATGCATCTACTCGCAAACGCGTCGCAGCTGGATGCGGATCACTCCTCGGACCAAAACCGCGTTATCCGAAGGAAGCGCACGCGGGGATAGCCACGTTTCGCGCCCACTTCGTGGAATAGGTGGGTGAGCCAGAGTGCGCGAATCCGAAGTCAATCGCGACCAGATTGATCCAACTAAGAATTTCGTCTTCAGCCGTCCGCAGCAGTAACCGTATGTCATAGCAAGCGCACCTGCTCGTCGCCGGGCCTTGCGCTCCGAGTGTCTCCTACGTATCCCTCCTCGCCTCGTCCACCTCTGCCCACCTTCGCCCCTGACAAAGAGGTTCCGTCGGCTATGGAACGGAGTTATTGAGGCGGAGGCTTAACCCGGGTGGCTTCTCGGCTAAAATCGCTCAGCTATTCCATGGGAGGCGAGAGCATGTCTGACACAACTACGACCCGAAATCGGCCTTTCACCGGCGACGAATACCTGGAGAGCCTCAGAGACGGACGCGAGGTCTGGCTCTACGGCGAACGGGTCGATGACGTCACCACGCATCCGGCCTTCCGCAACACGGCGCGTATGCTCGCTCGACTGTATGACGCGCTGCATGATCCTGAGAAGCAAAAGGTCCTGACAACACCCACGGACACGGGAAACGGCAGCTTCACACATCGTTTCTACAAGCCCTGGAAGAATGCCGATGAGCTCGTCGCTGCACGCGATGCGATTGCCGCCTGGTCGCGCCTCTCCTACGGCTGGATGGGACGCAGCCCGGACTACAAGGCGGCGTTCCTGGCAACCCTGGGAGCAAACACGGAGTTCTATGCGCCGTTCCAGGAGAACGCGAGGACCTGGTACAAGCGGACGCAAGAGGAGGTCTCGTACGTCAACCATGCCATCGTCAACCCGCCCGTCGACCGTAATAAGCCGCTGGACGAGGTGCGCGACGTCTATATGCACGTCACCGAGGAGCGGGACGACGGCCTGATCGTTTCGGGCGCGAAGGTAGTAGCAACAACGTCGACGTTAACGAATCACATCTTCATCGGCCATAACGGTGCGCTGCCCATCAAGACGCGAGAGTTCGCCCTGGTCTGCATGGTCCCGGTGGCTACACCCGGAGTGAAGCTCCTCTGTCGCCCATCCTATGAGATGACCGCCGCCACGATGGGTACGCCGTTCGACTATCCCCTCTCGAGCCGCCTCGATGAAAACGACTCGATCCTGGTCTTCGACAACGTCTTCGTCCCATGGGAGAACGTCTTCGCATACGGAGACCCCGAGAAGGTGAACCACTTCTTTCCGGGTTCGGGTTTCTTGCCCTTGTTCATGTTCCACGGCTGCACTCGCCTCGCGGTGAAACTCGATTTCATCGCAGGACTCCTGCTCAAGGGCATCGAGGCCACGGGCACGAAAGAATTTCGCGGCGTCCAGGCCAACGTAGGCGAGGTGCTGGCCTGGCGAAATCTGTTCTGGGGTCTGACCGATGCTATGGCACGCACGCCGACGGAATGGACCAATGGCTATGTTCTGCCCAATCTTGAGTACGGCATGGCCTATCGCGTCATGGCGAGCATTGCCTACCCGAAGATCAAGGAGATCATCGAAAACGTGATGGCCAGCGCGCTCATTTACATGCCCTCCAGCGCTCTCGACTTCAACTCGCCCGAGATTCGGCCTTACATCGACCAGTACGTACGAGGTTCCAACGATTACACGGCCGAAGAGCGTGTGAAGCTGATGAAGCTCTTGTGGGATGCCATCGGCACCGAATTCGGCGGCCGGCACGAGCTCTACGAGCGCAACTACTTCGGTGACCACGAGACGATCCGCTTCCAGACACTGTTCGCCGCTGAAGGCTCGGGCGCCGCGTCGCGTTATCGAGGGTTCGCCGAACAGTGCATGGCCGAATACGACCTCCAGGGATGGACAGTGCCAGATCTGATTAATCCGGATGATGTCAGCCGGATCATGAAGCATGAGTAGGGTAGGCGGAACCGGTTCCCCGACTCGCTCAGCAGGTTGCCGATCGTGGGCGTGTGAGCGTCCATTCCGATCCCGGGTATGGCCTGGCTGTGACGACGACTTACCTTCGACGGCTGGAGGGGCAAGAAGACTAGAGCTGGGAGAAAGTTGCTGCCCTGATCGGGCTCTCATGCTCTCCCGAGGAAGAACGAGCGTGGTGCTATCCTCCGGCCAGATGGATGCGGCGGCCTTATCCCTGATCGCTGGGTCCTTGGTCTTCGGACTGGGGGCGAGCATAGGCGTTCCGGGCGTATTCATGCTTAGCGATCCCCAGGCCCGTCTGGATTTGCTGGAGAAGAGATTATTTTACTGGCGAGTTGCCCAGCCGCTGTATGTAACCGGGCCGCTGATCGCGGCGATAGGTGTAATCCTGCTCGGTGCATCTGCCCATAACGACAGGGCAACAGTCCTCTGGATTCTTAGTGGTTCTTTGATGCTTGCCGGCGTCGTCGCATGGGGTATCGATTGCTTTCTGCGCGGCATACGGCCAGTAGAGTTCGTATTCGGGCGCCTGCCCGGCTGGCCCTTTGTCCTCTATGTCCTCGCGACAATCCTTGGCATCGGGCTCATGGGCGCGGGATTCACTGCTGCCGGCAGTTCACGATGGCTCTGCTGGCCAGTGATCGCCGCCGACGTGGGTTTCTTGGCCTTCTACGTCTTCACTCGCGACATACCGCCGTTCTTCTTTTACGCCCTGCTGCTGCCCGTGGGCACTGTGCTCCTGTTCGATTCGTGAGTTGAACAGCTCTCCGGAAGCCCGCTCTAAGACGGGGCGCCCTCCGCTGTTGCACTCATCTCTTGAGCGCCGGGGCAGTTGCGATAGGCGCGGGACGGAGATTCCGGATAGAGGCTTCCTGGCTCTGACCATCCCATTTCCCAGAGGCTACTCTGGTCGAGAGGGGGAATGACAATGACCAATCAAGACGAAGCGGAGCGCAGGCGCCTGGAGCTGATACAGGAGCGTGCTTACCAAATCTATCAGTCACGCGGTGGCTTGGACGGCCTGGACGAGGAAGACTGGCTAAAGGCCGAACAAGAGGTGGACGCGCTCCCGACAGACAACGACGAGCTCACCGCCGCGGACGAGAACGAGGAACGACCGGCTTAGATCGGAAAGCTATGCCGAATTCCGTTTGCATCGTTCCCAGTCGCACGTCTCGCGCGGAGATAGGTATCACGGTTCCTGGACCACAGCAGCCTGAGGACAGGAGCTGGGAGAGGTGGCGCTGGCGATAGGCCTTAACTAATTCCAACGTTGCTCTACAGCGTGCCGGCCTCTCGAGCCGCCTGCACATCCGGCTCGTAGCCCCAGGTTTCGAACCCGCCTAGCTCGTTCTGCTGGTTCCAGGCCAGTGCCTCAAATGTCTCGCCTGTGATGCCATTTGCATCCTGCTCGGCGAGGTGCAGCGCCAGCGGAACAACCGAGTCAGGCCGCAGCCTTCGTACGAGGTACGGCTTTCCAGGATTGTTTCGCGCGAAGACTTCACCGCGGGCGGCAGTCTGTTCGTCGGTGCCGGTAGTACGCGTGAAGCCGGGGAGCAGCGCATTGGCCGCGATGTTGTGGGGCTTGAGCTCGTTCGCCAGGAAGATCGTCATCATGACCTCGGCGGCTTTGGCCGGCTGATACGGCCCCTCCAGCGTCCTTCCACCACCGCCGCCCGAGCAGACGTTGATGATGCTGCCGCGCTTCTGAGCAATCATGGGTTGCACGAAGGTCTTGATCACCCGGAACGTGCCGAATACGTGGGTGTCGAACATCCGCCACCAGTCGCCGAGCTCCGTCTCGATGATCTGACGGTTCCCCAGAGGTGGATAGAGGTCGCGAGCACGCAGCCCGGCGTTGTTGATCATCACGTCGACTGTTCCGAACCGGTCCATCGCGGTCTCGAAGACACGTTTGATGTGAGAATCGATCGTGATGTCCATGCGCTCAACGAGCACGTCCGGGTTGCCGTCCAGCTCCTTGCGGAAGTCGACGTCGTCACTTGATACGCCCGATGGCGTCCAGGACGCATCGGTTGCGATCACCTTTGCACCCTCCTTGAGGAAGGCGCGCACATACTCCCGTCCCATCCCTCTTGCGGCACCCGTAACCAGAACCACCTGACCCGCTATCGGCATGTTGCTCCACTCCCTTCGTTGGCAAGCACCGTCGCAAACTCGGACCAATTCAGTAGCAGCGGATTTCGATCTCGTTCTCGTCCGGGTCCTGAATGTATATCGACGTCGCCTGCCCCCTGGCACCCCATCTCGAGACTGGCTCATGGACCACCACGACACCTGCGGCTCGCAGATCGTTGGCTAGCAGGGCCAGATCCGTCGCCTCACTGACAAGACAGAAATGGTCCAGGTTCTTCATCGCTGAACCTGCCTTCGGCTCCACCTGGACAAGGTCAATCAGTGTGTGGTCGTTGATCCTGACAGAGGGAAAGCCCACCTTCCCGGCCCGGAACTCCTCCAACCGCTCACCCTGCAGGCCCAGCGTCTGTGTGTAGAAGGCGATGGACCGCTCGATGTCGCTCACGTTGAGCACGATGTGGTCCATCTCGACAATTTTGAGCATCGCCATGGTTCAGTGTTGCTCCGACAGCGTCAGGACCTGGAGGTGGTGACCGTCCGGATCGTCGAAGTAGACGCAGCGGTCGTCGCCTGGCCGGCCGTGCACCGCCACCCCTGCCGCTTCGAGGATGCCCTTGACCTCCTCGTACTCCCCGACCTCTAGACGAAGGGCCATGTGGTTCATCTCGCTGCCAGAGTGGATGTCCGAGCCATCGGCCACCTGGAATAGCGCCAGCTGTTGACTACCGCAGCTCAGGAAGCTTTGCCAGGAGCTTTCGTCAGCGACCGCGAATCCGAGCAGGTCGATGTAAAACCGCTTCGCCTTCTCCAGGTCTCGGACGTGCAAGACGAGGTGATCGATGCCGGTGACTTTGAGAGCAGTAGTGGCCATTACAGAACTCCGATTCAGATGGTTCGAGGGCTGGATCGTAGCAGGCCGGTCAATCACCACCTACCTGCAGCACTGCGAGGAGCATCCATCTTCGTGCGGGGTGAGCATCTCGCCCACCTCCGCTCCCGCCGGCAGATAATCGTCCTGCGCAACAGGCCGTGGATGGAGTGCTGGACTAATGCGGCTCTCGAACCGGCTCCAGCGTCTTGAGAACCTGGCATCCGTCACTTCAAGTGTTCGGAGCTCAGGGCTCTATTGAGTTTCGATGAAACCAACATTCGCAATGTCTGGGGAGCCTGACAGGTCGAGCCATTTGTCCCGCTCACCTGTGGCAACTACGCTCCAGGATGCGCCGTCCCCAAAGGCGAAACGCACAGCCAGACGAGAGAGCGAGACTAAGCCCAACGCCGGCCTGTAGGTATCAGGCCGGCGTTGGGCTTGTCCAAGCCGACGCCAAGGATTCCAGCACAAAAGCAGACTGATATTTATGATGCGTCCTCATTCTCTCCATAAAGGCCGAGTGCTTCCATGACTTCCAGGTAGGTCTGCATTCGCACTTCTTCCGATGCCACGTTGTACAGGACGACGACACTGATGCCCGCGGTCGGGTCATACAGGGAGAGCGAGGCATAGCCGGGGCCATCGCCCATGTGTCCAAACACGGGGTTGCCGAACGCTGTGACCCGCATGATGCCGAGTCCGTAATCGAGCCCGTCCTCCCAGGGCGTGAATGTCGTCATCACGGAGGAGTGAGTGGCGTCTGATAGGACGCCGCCACCGAGAACCGCTGCTTTCGTGAGGGTGGCAACATCCTCGACGGTCGAAATAAGTCCCCCCGCCGCCCAGGAAACCGAGAGGTCGACGCCTGTGACATCGACGAGCCCGTCGCCATCCGGCAGGTATCCATCTGCTTCCGGCCGGAGGATCCCTTCCTCCCAGGAGGCGGTCTGGCTCATCTTGAGGGGCTCGAAAACTCGAGCTCGAAGGACGTCAGCGAGCGGGGAGCCTGTTGCCTTCTCGATGATCAAGCCCAGGAGGACGTAGTTTGTGTTGGAGTAGTCCGCGTCGCCGTCATCCGGACTGCCGGCAGGCGCACCCTCCGCGGCGTGAGCTACAAGCTCTTCGGGGCGCCACTGCTTGGTCGTGTCGGCGATCACGGCTTCGGTGAACTCGTCATCCCAGTAATCACGAACACCGCCGGTCTGGTTGATCAGGTGGCGGACGGTGAGGCGATCGGCGTTGGGCAGGTCGCTGATCGTGACAGGGTCGAGCCACTGACTGATCGGATCCTCCAGGCGTAGTGTGCCGTCGTCCACCAGGCTCAACGCCGCCGTAGCGACCGCCATCTTCGACACGCTGAAGATCGGCATGCGCGTGGTAGACGTCATCGCTGGACCGTCGAGGGCGGTGACGCCTGCCGCGCCCGACCAGACTTCGCCGTCCTTGGTCTCTACCCTGAGAACGATCCCGGGCACGCCATCCGCGACCTGGCGGTCGAGAATCGCCTGGAATTGATCGCCGGGCAGGACGTGCGCCGGCTCGGCTGCAGGCGTCTCATCAGGAGAATCGCAGGCGCTGATGGTCAGCATGAGCGCAGTGATGATAGATGCTCCACCCAGGACTAGAGCGGACCTGGCAACTGAAGTCTTTCTCATTTGGGCTGTCCCTTCTCGTATTCGCACTCAGGTCATGCGGCCCGACGTGCGGGGCAAGTGTCTCAAGGGAGCGCCGGAGGCTAGAAGCGGCATCAGTCGTAGATTGCCCCGGGTGCTTGGGCGGATGGGCTGCCTACGGCTAAAGGCGGAGACGGCCTGATCCGCTCACCGAGGCGCCTGAGCGGAAGGCAGGGCGTGGGGAGTAACCGGGCGAAAGGTCTCTGGCTCCTTTGTCCGCCATGTAGTCCAATTCATCGCTAGCCAGCCCCGCTCTCGACCTGAGAAGATGATTTGATGCTGGCTGACCACCCATCTGCCGTCGACGCTCCGGCTGTGAAGGACGGTAACGGCTGCCCTCACATCTGTGCGGGAGCGTAGCGTGTACGTCTGGCCCGCCCTTCGCGATTACATCTTGCGTCACTACTTCCGCAAGTGGGTCGTCCTCGGATCCTTGATTGGCGTGGTCGCCGGCGTTGGCTCCATCGCCTTTTTCTACTCGATTCGCGAAGCGACGCAATTCTTCCTGGTCGACCTTGCCGACTATCGCCAGCCTCTCGCGAGCGGAGAAGGCGCCACGGTCGTCGGCGAAGTGGGCAGGCAATGGATGCTGCCCCTGGTCCTCATGGTGGGCGGGTTGATCAGCGGGTTCATCGTCTACACGTTCGCGCCGGAAGCGGAGGGCCATGGCACCGACGTTGCCATTCAGTCCTTTCACCAGCGCGCAGGACGGATTCGGGGCCGCATCCCGCTCGTGAAGCTGGTGGCGTCCGCCCTCACGATTGGTCTGGCGGTA
>CAVSWS010000032.1:0-13971 GCA_963731765.1 uncultured Chloroflexia bacterium | reverse complement strand
CACCAGCTTTCGATGGTTCGCAATCGCTGCCGTGCTCTGGATGATGGGCGACAACATCGAGCACGTGATCAGCTACTGGGTGCTGTTCAAGAAGTTCGATTCGCCGGCGCTCGGCGGCTACGCGGTAGTTAGCCACTGGGCGCCCTTCCTGCTCGGCAGCGTCTTCGCCGGCTCCCTGGCCGACCGCTACGACTGCCGCAAGCTCTTCCTGATCTCGATGGCGATGTTCATCTCCGTGTCGCTGGGCTGGTCGTTCGTATTCTGGACGGACACCCTGGCGATCTGGCACGCCGTCGTCTTTCTGACGCTGCATGGCATTGCCGGCGTGATCTTCTCGCCCGCCAGTCAGGTGATCATCCACGACATCGTGGGAAGCCAGGGCCTGCCGAGCGCCGTGCGTCTGACTGCAACGGGGCGTCAGATCGGCCTGCTGCTCGGGCCGGCGATCGGCGGCCTGTTCCTGTTCGCGCTGGGCCCGGCCGCCGGTATCGCGCTCAACGCCTGCATCTACCTGCCGATGGTTTTGTGGTCGCTGCGACAGCCCTATAACGGCCACACCGACGTACCGCCCGAGGAAGTCGCGAAGCGCCCGGTGACCGGCAGCCTGCGCGCCAACCTGGAGGCCGTACGCATTGCCCGGCTCAACCCGGCGTTGTTCGGCATGATCGTGCTCGTTGGCGTGACCTCGCTGCTCGTCGGCAACGCCCACCAGGCACAGCTACCGGAGTTCGCCGAGCAGTTCCTGGCGGACGACGCGGGTCTCGCCTACACACTGCTGCTGCTGGCGGGCGCAACCGGCGCCATCGTCGGCGGTCTGCTGCTGGAGACGCTGCCCAACGCCTCGCCCACGCCGAGCCGGGCGACCATGCTCGCGCTCTGCTGGACCGTATGCATGCTCGTGTTCGCGGCAGCGCCTGTCTATCTCGTGGCGCTGCTGGCGCTGTTCTGCTCCGGTATGTGCCTCATCGGCTTCACGTCCATGGCTCAGGCCATCGTGCAACTGCAGGCACCGGTTGAGAGCCGGGGGCGCCTCATCGGCCTGTTCAACACTTCGATGAACGGCTTGCGCGTCGGCAGCGGCTTCAGCGTCGGGTTTCTGGGTGCCGTCGTGGGCATCAACTGGTCGCTGGGCCTCAGCGCAGCGCTGCTGCTCTCGATCGTCGTCGTTCTGGCCCTGCGATTGCGCCGAGCTGAACCGGCTGCGGCCCTGACTTCGACGGCGCCTTAACCCCGCCTACGACTCCGTGAGCAGCACGACCTCGTAGCGGTGAATCGCTCCGGGTGTGAGCGACATGCCCTCGGCGTCCGTCACGGCAGCGCCCAGCGTGCCGGCGTCGAGCTTCGCCTCGTCCGTCACTGCGTGCAGGCCGGCGTACCGTCCGGACGCCTCGAGGTCGCGCAGGAGGCGGCTGCCGATGCGGTCCTCGATGGCGTGGTACTGGGCATTCCAACGGTTGGTGAAGCGTGACACCAGGGCTTCGTCGATCTGCCAGTCGACAACGGCGATGTGGCTGGCGGGCGTCATCGAACCGCGCGCAGTGGCGACGTCGTAGCCGTGCGTGACCTCGTTGGCGCCGAGGGTGTCGCCGTCCTGGTCTGACGCCTGCTCCGGCGAGAGCCACATCGAGACCGCCGCGACCTTCTCGGGCGACTCCACCGAGCGCAGCAGCATGGCCCACCGGAAGCCGGGCATGTTGCGCATGAACTCATGCACCCGCGCCTGACTTGTCTTCGTCTCTTCCAGTGCTCCGGCGTCGATAGTTGCTTCGCTACGCTTGATGTACACGGTCGTCCTCCCCTTTGGCTGCGTCGCCTACTATCGCACACCGGTCTTGCAGAGGGGCGCGAACGTCTCAAGATGCCTCGTCGCAAGGCCGGATCGCGGCTAGGCTATGAGGGCAACCGTCGGCGAGGAGGCGTCCCTATGACTAACGAGCACCCGGAGCTAAACGTCACATGGCGTGTCGATGAGACCGAGGGCAAATCGGACCGTCCCCAGGCGATGCTCCTCGGCCCCGGCTCAAGCTTCATCCTGTACACCACGGCCGACGCCACGGAGCTGGCCGAGATCCTCAACGCCCAGGCCGTGGCGTTGGAAGAGGCAGCCCTGCAGACCCGGCGCTACGACTGCGGCAAGACGAGCCTGCAGAAGGCTGCGATGGTGCAGTGTCGCAACCTGCCTCGCGACGAGGAGTGCTACGCCTGCCAGATCACGAAGGCGCGTCTGGCCCGCAACAGCTTCTGCATCTGCGACGACGACGATGAGCTGCCCACCGCCCCAGCCGACTACTGCCCCGTACACGGCAACACCTACAAGTACGTCCTGCAGGAAGAAGCCCGTCTCGTCAACATGATCCGCGCTCGGGATGCCGCCACGGAGCGCGCCGAGGCCGCGGAAGCCCGCCTCGAGCGCCTCGAAGCTGCCCTGCGCCGCATCGAGAGCCTGTCGGGCGAATCGGGGGCAGCGTGCGCCGAAGTGGCGCGAGAGGCGCTGGCCTAGTGCGAGTAGGCATCGTCTCAGACATCCATTGCAACGCGGAGGGACTGAGGACGGCCCTGACGGCGATGGGCGAGATCGACGCGCTGCTCTGTCCCGGCGACCTGATCTACGCCTACCAGTACAGTCGCGACGTCATCTCCATCCTGCGCGAGCGAGAGGCGCACGTTGTGCTCGGCAACCACGAGCTGGCGTTTCTGGCGAACGGGCTGGCCGAGAAGGAGCCGGACCGCGAAGGCATCGACTACCTGCGTGGCCTGTCGCTATCGCAGGACTTCGAGCTCGCGGGCAAGCGATTCGTCATGGTCCACGCCAGTCCCTTCGACCGCGAGCACCAGTACCTCTATGAGCCGGCCTTGAACTTCGACCTTTCGGCCTTCCAGGACACCGGCGCCGACTACCTCATCGTGGGACATACGCACACGGTCGTAGACCAGAAGCGCGGCCGGACGCGCCTGATAAACCCGGGCTCCGCAGGCGAGCCGCGCCCCTATCGAGGGGAGCTGCTACTGTCCTGCGCCGTACTGGAAACAGCGCGCGATGAGGTGGAGTTCGTCAGCTTCGGGGTCGGGTAGGCAACTCTGCAGGCAGTGCAAGTGGGTTCGATAAAGCCTCAGGGCTTCTCCAGCCATTGCCAGGCACGCTCGTACGCCTCATTGGCAGTTCGCTCCGGATTCTCATTGTCGTACTGCCAGGCTAATGGGTTGGCCGCGATGTACTCACGAATGCGGTTGAGCTCCGCCTCGTCCCGCACGACGCGGTCGTAGTAGTTCGGCTGCCACACGGGTTCGTCGTCGTGGATCCCCGAGATGCGTAGCTCCCTGGTTACGGCCGCTTTGAACGACCTAACGACCACGCCCAATGTAGGACGCTTCCTCGTTGTGCGATCGGCACGCGGCGGACGCTGTAGTTCCCCAGCATGCTGGGGTACTACGACGATGCCTCGGGTTCATGCAACCATGAGGAATACGCCATGGATGTGATTCGGCATGACCACGAATGCGTCCAGCTCAGTCTCGGGGAAATGCAGCGGAATCCCTCGCCACGCCTCGAGAATCGCTTCCTCTACCCTCGGGTTGCGAAACACCGAGCGCTTCTGTGCGAGCAAATCGTTACGAAGTAGGCTCCAGGAGCGGAATAGTCTCGCGTCGATAAGCGTGTCGGTCCGATCGCCCATCTCGCCACGGCTTCTTAGTCCAGCTTCTCCAGCGGGGCGAAGGAGAGCAGCAGCTTCTTCGGCGCGCCTTCGCCCTTGAAGGCGACGGTGACCTCCTGGTCGCTGCCGTTCGCCGTCATCGTGGCGTTGATCACGATGCCCTCGCCGAACTTGGCGTGGCGCACGTGCTCGCCGGCGGAGTACGTAGCGGTGAGGGCGCGTTCGCGGGGCTCGGTGTCGGCGCCGACACGGACGCGTGTGGGCTGCACGTCGCCGAAGCCGGCCTGTGACCATGAGGGCTGTCGAGGCCGCATCGGGCGCTCGTAGGCGCGCTCGACGTCCTGCTGCACG
This sequence comes from uncultured Chloroflexia bacterium, assembly GCA_963731765.1. Classification (GTDB taxonomy): domain Bacteria; phylum Chloroflexota; class Dehalococcoidia; order DSTF01; family WHTK01; genus WHTK01. Next base: position 9,967 of record CAVSWS010000032.1, on the reverse strand, counting down.
TGGTGCACCAGCTCCGGCGGCAGGTCCTTGAGGAATCGGGACGGCGGGTTGTGGCTGCCCTGGCCCATGAGAGCGCGACGGAAGGCTCGCAGCAGGTAGAGACGGTCCTTGGCGCGCGTCACGCCGACGTAGGCGAGGCGACGCTCCTCCTCCATCTGGTTCGGGTCCTCGAAGCTGCGGATGTGCGGCAGGAGGCCTTCCTCCATCCCCACCATGAACACGATGGGGAACTCGAGGCCCTTGGCGGCGTGCAGGGTAATCAGGGTCACGGCCTCGATCTTCTCGTCGTACTCATCGGCGTCCGACATGAGGGCAACGTCCTCGAGGAACCGCATGAGGCCGGCCTCCGAGTCGAGCTCGTCGAACTGGGCCGCGACGTTGCGCAGCTCCATGACGTTCTCCCAGCGCTCCTCACCGTCCACTGGGAACGCCTCGGTCAGGTAATCCCGATAGTGAGTCTTCTCGATCAGGAGCGTCAGCAGCTGCGAGACGGTGCGTGAGGGCGCCCCGGCGATTAGCTCGTTCAGCGTTTCGAGAAAGCTGATGAGGGCCGTGCGCGCCGCGTTACCGAAGGGGTTTTCGATCGCCGGCTTGTCGAGCGACGGGAACAGCGATGCGGTCGCGCCGTTGGCAGGCGCAGGGCTGTCGCTGTAGAAGTCCGACTCGCTGACGGGAGAGCCGTCTCGGTACGTCATCGACTCGGCCCCGGCAAGGAGCTGCAGGGCCGTGTAGGCGGGAACGCTCAACTCGTCGGCCCAGCGCTGGAGCTCCTGCTGCGTCTTGTCGCCGATGCGGCGCGGCGGCACGTTGAGCACGCGCGCCAGGCTGATCGTGTCGAATGGATTGACGACGAGTCGCAGGTAGGCGAGGAGGTCCTTGATCTCACGCCGCTCGTAGAACCGCGTACCGCCGACGAGGCGATAGGGCAGGCGTTCGGCCACGAAGCGCTCTTCCAGGGCGCGGGACTGGGCGTTCGTGCGGTACATCACAGCCACGTCGCCCAGGTGCAGACCGGTCTCGCGCTGCAGTCGGCGGACCTCATTCGCTACGAACGCGGCCTCTTGCTCCTGGTTGTAGGCCTCGTACACCACGATGGGGTCGCCGGCGCCCTTGTCAGTCCAGAGCTCCTTCTCTTTGCGCTGCTTGTTCTGGGCGATGATCGCCGTCGCCGAGTCGAGGATGGTCTGGGTGGAGCGATAGTTCTGCTCCAGCTTGACGATCGTCGCCTTCGGGTAGTCGCGCTCGAAATTGAGGATGTTGCGGATGTCGGCGGAGCGCCAGGAGTAGATCGATTGGTCGGGGTCGCCGACGACGCAGATGTTGGCGTCCGGCGGCGGCGCCACCAGCTTCGCGAAGGTGTACTGAGCAATGTTCGTATCCTGGAACTCGTCCACCATGACCTGCTCGTAGCGGCCGACGTACTTTTCGCGCACCTCCGGTTGCTCACGCAGCAACTCGACGGTCTTCATGAGGATGTCATCGAAGTCGACGGCGTTGTTCTCGGTGAGCAGCGCCTGGTAGCGCTTGTAGCAGCGGGCTGTGATCTCCTCGAAGTAGCTGGCGGCGCGCTGACTGAACATCTCGGGCGTCCGCAGCTCGCTCTTGGCCTTCGAGATTACGGAGAGGATGGCGCGCGGTGGGTACTGCTTCGAGTCCAGGTTGTACTCGGCGGCGATCTTCTTCATCAACGACATCTGGTCGGCGTCGTCGAAGATCAGGAAGCTGCGCGGCACGCCGATCGACTCGCCGTCGATGCGCAGGATGCGAGAGCAGACGGCGTGGAAGGTGCCGAGGGTGACCCAGCGCGCTCGTTCCCCCAGCAGTCCCTCGACGCGTTCTCGCAGCTCACGCGCGGCCTTGTTGGTGAACGTCACGGCCATAACGTTGCCGGGCGCCACGTCCATCTCCGAGATCAGGTAGGCGATGCGGTGGGCGATGACGCGCGTCTTGCCGGAGCCGGGACCCGCGAGGATGAGCAGGGGACCGTAGGCGTGCGTGACGGCATCGTACTGGGCGGGGTTCAGGCCATCGGTTATCGACATGTGGTGCCTTGATTCTAGTACGGGCGTTCGCGACGGCGCGAGGGGATGCTTCCCGTAGTGCCCCAGCATGCTGGGAAACTACGGATTGGCGACAGCGCACCGAAGTCAGCGGTACTCGCTCATGTCGGCGTCGCGGCCGGTCTCCTGCACCTCTTCGATGTAGCGCCACACGTCCGGCTGCGAGCCATCGACGTCCGTGAAGCCGTACACCTTCGCGAGCGCGCCTGTGGTCACCGACTGCTGGTTCCAGCGCGCTCGTTCCGGGTCGCTGGCCATAGCGACGACGGCCCGGCCGACGTATCGAGTGGTCTCTGACAGTGCGAAGTCCGGTGGCGCGGTCGCCGGCTTGCCCGGCGGCGGATCGAAGGCCTCGCGCCAGGTCTCCTCCGTGACGCCGAAGTGATCGAGCATTAGCTCGGAGCGCATCCATCCCGGCGTGATCGCCACGGCCGTCGCACCGAAACGACGCCAGCTCATGGCCCTGCGAGAACGCCAGCCGGTTCACGGCCACCTTCGCGAGGTCGTAGAACACGGAGATGCGGTATCGCGTCGCGTTGTGTGCCGCCGTACCGTCCGTCACCTCGACGACCAGACCGCCGGGCTTCTCGACCAGCAGCGGCAGGAGGCAGTGCGACGTAATCAGGTGCGTATCGATGGCGAGTCGCAACAAATGGAGGTTGTCGTCCAGGTCCAGCTCCCAGATCGGTCTGTCCCACATATCGGGACCACCTTTGAGAACCTCGCCGCCCCAGATGTCGTTCACCAGCACGTCGATGTGCCCGAAGTCCTGCCGGATCTGGGCGGCCAGCCGTTGCACCTGGGTCTTGTCGAGGTGGTCGGTGGGCACCGCGATGCCCTGGCCACCGAGCCCAGTCACCAGCTCCGCTGTGTCCTCGATCGTCTCGGGGCGGTCGTACTCGGAACGTGCTGAGCGCGTTGTGCGCCCGGTACAGATTACGGTGGCGCCCGCCTCGCCCAGCGCCATGGCGATGCCACGACCGGCGCCTCGTGTCGCACCCGCTACGACAGCAATTCGATTGCGCATGGCGTTGCGGTCTGGTGTCCAGGACATGCCGCCGAGTTTACGGGGAACGGCGCACGCGAAGCCACGATCTTGCAGTGCGACCGCGATCTACGCCGCGCACCCTTGGTCGAAAGGACAGTTCGTTCGAGGCAGGAATGTTCGTAAGCAGGCTTTCTGTTCGGTTACAATGCGGAATCACGCTTCGTATTAGCGCCCGTCTCAGAGGCCTGATCTTCCAACCGAAAACCCGATAGCCTGGTTCCCGAGCGGCGGGCTAGACGGCAAGAACTGCGAGGTTTGCTTGCGGAACCGCCTGGTTCCTTATCTGGTGCGCTACAAGTGGCGCTTCACGCTGGGATTTGTCCTGCTCATCGGTGCGTCGTTCCTTGTCATGGTGCCGCCGATCTTTGTGCAGAAGGCGATCGACTCCATCGATGGTGGCGCATCGCGTTCCCAACTGGTGCATTACGCGGTGATCCTGATGGGTCTCGCGCTGCTGGAGGCTGTTGTCCGCTTCGTGGGCCGGACGCTGATTTCCGGCACGTCTCGCTACGTCGAGTACGACATGCGCAACGACATTACGGCGCACCTCATGACGCTCGATCAGACCTACTACACCAGCGCCCACACCGGCGACCTCATGGCGCGCTGCACGAACGATATGCAGCGAGTGCGCGATCTGTGCGGCCCCGGCGCCATGGAGATCACGCGCGCTATCGCGATGATGATCGCCGGGTTCCTGTTCATGCTCACGGTGGACGTCAGGCTGGCACTTATCGCCATCGCTTACTTCCCGGTGCTTATCGTCGTCATCGTCAAGTTTCGGGCGGCGATGGAGCTGCGTTACCGCGAAGTCAACGACCAGTTCGGCGAGCTCTCGAACCACGTACAGGAGAACATCTCCGGCATCCGTTCCGTGAAGGCGTACGCGCAGGAGGAGTCGCAGACCGCCTCGTTCGCGGCTCAGAACAAGGAGCTCATGCGCCGGACGATGGTCTGGGCCCTGTACATGGGGTCGTTCTGGCCCATGATGACCTTCGCCGCGGGCGGCTCGATTGCGCTCGTACTCTGGTTCGGCGGCCACGACGTGGTGAGTGGCCGCATCACCATCGGCGAGTTCACGCGCTTCATGCTCTACCTGGCAATCCTGACGAACCCGCTGCAGGCCCTGGGCTGGACGGCGAGCATGGTGCAGCAGGGCCTCGCGTCGATGCGGCGAGTGAACGAGATCTTCGCACTCGAGCCCGGCATCGTTGACCCCGAGGCGCCTGAGCCTACTATGCGCGTCCGTGGCGACGTCGAGTTCCGCAACGTCACGTTCGGCTACAACGGCGAGCCTGTGCTGCGCAACGTGAACCTCAAGATCCCGGCCGGCACCACGATTGCCTTCGTAGGCGCCACGGGCGCCGGCAAGACGACGCTGGCGAACCTGCTCGTGCGCCTGTACGACCCGTGGGAGGGCCAGGTGCTCATCGACGGCATCGACGTGCGCAGCATGACCATGGCGGATGTGCGTGAAGTCGTGGGCTTCGTGCCGCAGGAAACCTTCTTGTTCTCCGAGTCGCTGCGGGAGAACGTGGCAATGGCACGCGACAACCCCGACCCTGAAGACGTCGAGTACGCCGTCGCAACCTCGAAGCTGGTCAACGACGTCGAGCAGTTCACGCACGGCCTCGATACTGTGCTGGGCGAGCGCGGCGTCACGCTCTCGGGCGGCCAGAAGCAGCGGGCAGCGCTCGCTCGGGCGCTGCTCAAGGGCTCGCCCGTGGTCGTACTGGACGACGCGCTGTCGCACGTCGACACGCACACCGAGGAAGAGATCCTCGCCGGACTGCGAGGCTGGGTGCGCGACCGCACGACGATCCTCATCGCTCACCGCATCTCCACGCTCCAGGCAGCCGAAGTCGTCGTCGTGCTGGACGAAGGCCGCATCGTAGAGCAGGGCACGCACGATGAGTTGCTGGCACTCGGCGGCGTCTACTCGCGACTGCACCGGCGCCAGCTCCTGGAACAACAGATCGAGGAAGGAGGTGAGGAATGACCGCGCTCCACGAAGAAGACGACGACCTGCAATCCGGCTATGAGGGGCGCGTCATGCGCCGCCTCCTGGACTACTTGCGACCCTACAAGCTCGTGCTCGCACTGGTGTTCATCAGTGTGACCATTGCCTCGCTGATGCAGGTTGCTGGACCGCTGATCGTGCGCCGCGCCATCGACAGCCAGCTGCAGGAGGGTACGACGGCCAACCTGGCCACGCTGGTGCTGGTCTATCTCGGCACGCTCATCGGCATCTTCGTGTTGCAGTTCCTCCAGACCCTGACGATTACCTATGTGGGGCAGCGCGTCATGATGGACATGCGCCTGGAGCTGTTCACCCACGTCGAGCGCATGTCGATCGCCTTCTTCGACCGCAACCCCATCGGCCGCCTCGTCACACGCCTGACCAACGACGTCGCGACGATCGAAGAGGTGCTATCGCGCGGCATCGTGGAGATGCTCTACAACACGCTGCTGCTCATTGCCATCGTCGGCACGCTGTTCGTGCTCGACTGGCGCCTCGCGATCGCGATGATGATCTTCGTACCGGCGCTGGTGTACTTCGTGCGCAAGTTCGCCGTGGCCTTGCGCGAGACGTTCCGCATGCAGCGAGCGTGGCTGGCGCGCCTCAACGCCTTCCTGAACGAGAACATCACGGGTATGGCGGTGGTGCAGCTGTTCAACCGCCAGGACCGCAACCTGCAGCGCTTCGACGAGCGCAACCAGGGCTTCCTCAAGGCCAGCCTGCGCGCCACGGTTTACTTCGCCGCCTTCGAACCCACGGTCGTTCTGTTCAACGCCGTGACGATTTCGACCATCATCTGGTACGGCGGCGGCCGCGTTACCCAGGACGCCATCACGCTGGGCACGCTGGTGGCGTTCCTGTCCTACATGCAGTTCTTTTTCTGGCCCGTGCGCGAGTTGGCCGAACGCTCCACGATGTTCCAGCAGGCGCTGGCCTCCTGCGAGCGCATCTTCGGCGTCCTGGACGAGCCGGAGGAGATCACGGACGACGCGACCGCCTCAACGCTCCAGGAGATCGAAGGCCACGTCGAGTTCGACCACGTGTGGTTTGCCTACGATGCCGAGAACTGGGTGTTGCGCGGCATTAGCTTCGACATCCAGCCGGGCGAGGCCGTCGCCATCGTCGGTGCTACCGGCGCCGGCAAGTCGACGATGATGAACCTGCTCAACCGCTTCTACGACGTGCAGCGAGGCGAGATCCGCGTCGATGGCAAGCCGATCAAGTCGTTGCGCCAGCGCGAGCTACGACGCGAGGTCGGCATGGTGCTGCAGGACCCCTTCATCTTCACGGACTCCGTGCTGGAAAACATCCGCATGCGCGACGCCGAGATCAGCGAGGAGCAAGTGCGCTCCGCGGCCCGGCAGGTCGGCGCCGACGTGTTCATCGAGCGTATGCCCCAGGGCTACGAGAGCCACCTCTCCGAGCGCGGCGCCAACCTATCGACGGGCCAGAAGCAGCTGATCTCGCTGGCCCGCGTGGCGGCGTTCAACCCCAAGATCGTCCTCGTCATGGACGAAGCGACGGCGAGTATCGACCCGGAGACGGAGGCGGCTTTGCAGCGCTCGATGCGCCAAGTCATGTCCGGCCGCACGTCGATCATTATTGCGCACCGCCTCAACACGATCCGGCACGTCAATCGCATCCTCGTCCTGCAGCACGGCGAGCTCGTCGAAGAGGGCACGCACGAGTCGCTGCTGGCCCGCGGCGGTATGTATGCCCGCCTCTACGAGCTGCAGTACAAGGACCAGGACCTCGGCATCGAGCGCGCGACCTAGCCGTTCGAATCGCTCGTCATCAACGGCGTCTGCTGATGGAAAGCGATGAGCCATTCGCCCTCGCGTAGCACGTAGGTGGTGCTCATGACGGCGCGATACTGAGGCTGGCCGTTGCGCTGTGCCGTGGCGGTGTAGACCACCATGGCGCTCTCGTCGCTCAGCACGACGACACTGATGTCCGAAAGGTCATATGTGGCCCAGGGTGGCGCTGCGGCTAGCGCTTCGATGCAGGCGTCACGCTCCATGACGCCGAAGGGCAGGGCCATCATCGCTTCGTCTGCCAGGAACGCATCGTAGAACTCGGCGCCGTTCTCGCCGCTCAGCGCCTGCCAGCCCTTCTGTTCCAAGTCCACCAAGAATTCGGTATCCATAAGCCAATGTAACCAGACTGCTGGGCAGGCGTCATCCCCTCGGGCGAGGCGAAGGTAGCCGTCAGCGGCATGCCTTCTTCGAGGTGGAAATTCGGTGCGAAGAGAAAGTTAGACGTGAACTGGATCCGGTGAGCTCAACTGACTACGCCACACAGTTATGAACTCCATTCCCTGAAGGTGCGCGCTTGTCGCACCCCCAAGAGGAATGGTGTACCAGCTGGGAATAGCTCATCGGCAGGTGCCGAGGAGGTTGTTCCTGGAGGGAACCCACGCCGGCAGCCGGATTCAATTTCCGCTAGAGCCAGCCTGAATGCTCTCGACGCCATCCGAAGAGCTCAATATCTGAAACTGTCCTGCCAGGGTGGAGAGGCCTGCAATTCCGTTGTCCACGCATGCAGGGAGGTCACTGGGATTGCAGTCGTCGGGAATGTTGTTCTGGATGGAGGACTGTCGGATGGTGACGTTTTCGTTGGCGGAAGCCAAGCCTCCACCGGCTGAACCGGTGTTCCGTGTAACGCGGCTCCAGTTGATGGAGGTCTCGCCGAGATTGGAAATTCCGCCTCCAGGCCCCGTCGATACGTTATCGGTTATGGTGCTCCCATATATGGTGGTCACAGCCGAATACTGGGTGTTCACCCCCCCACCATTGAGCGGCGCGCTGTTGCGCATCACACGCGAAAAGATCAGATTTAGTGTACCGAAATTCATAATCGCGCCGCCGCCTACGCTGGTTGTCTGATTCGCGAAGAAGATGCTGTTGTAAATGTCCGCAGATGCTCCGGCTGAGACAGCTAAACCACCGCCATTAGCGGCAGCATTCCCGTCGAACCCGACTCTATGCAGCTCCAACTGTCCATTGTTGAGAATGCCGCCGCCAAATCCGGTTGTTAGGCCATTTTCGATAGTAAGACCCGTGGCTTTGAGGGTCGCGCCGTTGTTTACTTGAAGAATTCTGAACTGGGGCGCAGTTGGATCGCGCAGGATTCGTGTTTCCCCGGCGCCCCTAAGCGTTACGTCTCCTGTGATCGCCGGTAATCCGAGGCCGGTCTCCGACTCGGCTGTTAAGACATAAGAACAATCCGGGGAAAGCTGTATGACGCTCGGTCCGCCTGAGTTAGCATCGTTAATCGCGCCGATGAGGTCAGGCACGTTGCAGCGAACGAAGCTTAAACCAGGGGTTGCGACTGCAGGCGTGTTATCGACCGCCAAGGTCATGACCGCCAACGCGATGCTTGCTGCCAGCCATCGCGCGCCGTTACCGAGTGTGAAAAATCCGGGCATCTTGAACCTCGTTCGTGAAAATCAGCGGACTTTGCCGGCCAATTCAAGTCTGAGGCAGACTAGCATGTAAGACTCGCTCGGGCCAGGCAAGGTAGCCGGTAAAGAACTTTGAGTCAGTCATTCGCCGGCTCCTTTTCTCCTTCGGATATGACGGGCAAATGAATGGCCAAGTTTCACAGGCTAACCGGTGCACTCTGGATTCGATATCAAGTCATTCGACTACCTGGAACATAATCGGGCGAAGCAGCTATACAGCGTTGGACTGAGCCTAATACCTGGCCAGGCAATGCCCTCGGCGGGGCATTGTCTGGCGGGTGTGGCCGACGGGCGGCTCGCTAGTGACGGCTACGGAGGCATCGGCGGAGATGGCTCGGCCACACCTCCGTCCCCGTGCACTGCCGGTTGTACCATTTGCTCGCGGCGGCTTTGCGTCACCAGCGAGTAGCTAAGGTGTCACTGGGTATATCCGCAGTTCGAGATAGATCCCCGTTCTGCGTGCACGGGCTGAAAGGGATCTAAAGTCAACTCCAGCAAGTAAGGCCCAACCGTGAATCCAGCGACCACATAGAAACTGTCGTGTGACTCGGAAACAAGATAGCCCTGGTAGTATGAAACTAACAATGGGAATCCCACATAAGAAGGCCCGTTGATGATTTGATTGTAGAGGTTTGTTGAGCCATTCGCGTAAAAAATACGACAACCGGGTCCGAATGCAGTGGCAACATCGTACGATGCAACAACAATCCGAGAAGCCGAAGAGCCAATGTTGGTATGTGAATCAACTTGTGCGCTTACCTGGAGATTGTCCCTGATGCATTGCAGCGCAATTTGCAGCTTGCCATGCGACCTATCTTGATCCGGACGATGGATCAAATCCTTTAGCAGGGAATCGCACTGTTGGTTCTGTGCCGCAGCTACGTCGACACGCCCCGGAAATGCGAGGAGCAAAATCACAAGCGCAACAGTAGCTACGGAAATGACGAGGATAGAGGGCAGCTTAGAGCGGAGACGTTCGTTCATGATCTTCCTCACAGAATCCACTACCTGAATTTGGTGGCCCTGGCACTGCGAACGTAATCCCGCCACCTTTCGTGATGGCCAGTACCGGCGTGAGCGACAAGGCCCGCTGGCTAACGAGTCGCATAGTACTACGGATTGGAAGGTCTCGACTCGCTGGCGGCCGAACCGTCTACGAGTTTCCCAACGCTACCACCGGAGTAGACGAGCCGAGGTGCCTTTGCGAAGAACCTGGACTCAGACGAGCCTTTTGGATGCACGTGGTTGCACCGCTGGCGTGTCCGCGCAATTGCAATCTATCCAGGACATGCCGTCCCCCAAGGCGTGGAGCCATTGGTTCAGGACTGTTCTCACAGAATCCAATACACCTACTCAGTGCCATTAGCCCTGCAAGT
>CAVSWS010000031.1:0-14161 GCA_963731765.1 uncultured Chloroflexia bacterium | reverse complement strand
GACAGATGGGCTCATTTCCTCACGCGAATCCGGCAAAGGCCGCTGAATCACCCACTGGTGTGGGCACAGCCCAGCTCTGGAAGACCTAAGCCTGATGCCTGTTAACAATCCTCGGGAACCCGGGATGACAGTCGGACGGGCTAGCTTTCTCGTGAGGGGCAAAAGTCATCAGGTGTTCTCAAGTGATTCGACGCTGCAGGATGAGTGCCAGACCTGTTTTCGGCCCCAGTTCGATGTACGTCGGTCTCCTGCCCCACTGTCCCGACAGTGGAGCCTAGCGGTACTCGCTCATGTCGGCGTCGCGGCCGGTCTCCTGCACCTCTTCGATGTAGCGCCACACGTCCGGCTGCGAGCCATCGACGTCCGTGAAGCCGTACACCTTCGCGAGCGCGCCTGTGGTCACCGACTGCTGGTTCCAGCGCGCTCGGTCCGGGTCACTGGCCATGGCGACGACGGCCCGGCCGACGTATCGAGTGGTCTCTGACAGTGCGAAGTCCGGTGGCGCGGTCGCCGGCTTGCCCGGCGGCGGATCGAAGGCCTCGCGCCAGGTCTCCTCCGTGACGCCGAAGTGATCGAGCATTAGCTCGGAGCGCATCCATCCCGGCGTAATTGCCACGACCGGCGCCTCGTGTAGCCCCCGCTACGACAGCAATTCGATCGCGCATGGCGTTGCGGTCTGGTGTCCAGGACATGCCGCCGAGTTTACGGGGAACGGCGCACGCGAGGCCACGATCTTGCAGTGCGACCGCGATCTACGCCGCGCACCCTTGGTCAAAAGGACAGTTCGTTCGAGGCAGGAATGTTCGTAAGCAGGCTTTCTGTTCGGTTACAATGCGGAATCACGCTTCGTGTTAGCGCCCGTCTCAGAGGCCTGATCTTCCAACCGAAAACCCGATAGCCTGGTTCCCGAGCGGCGGGCTAGACGGCAAGAACTGCGAGGTTTGCTTGCGGAACCGCCTGGTTCCTTATCTGGTGCGCTACAAGTGGCGCTTCACACTGGGGTTTGTCCTGCTCATCGGTGCGTCGTTCCTTGTCATGGTGCCGCCGATCTTTGTGCAGAAGGCGATCGACTCCATCGATGGTGGCGCATCGCGTTCCCAACTGGTGCATTACGCGGTGATCCTGATGGGTCTCGCGCTGCTGGAGGCTGTTGTCCGCTTCGTGGGCCGGACGCTGATTTCCGGCACGTCTCGCTACGTCGAGTACGACATGCGCAACGACATTACGGCGCACCTCATGACGCTCGATCAGACCTACTACACCAGCGCCCACACCGGCGACCTCATGGCGCGCTGCACGAACGATATGCAGCGAGTGCGCGATCTGTGCGGCCCCGGCGCCATGGAGATCACGCGCGCGATCGCGATGATGATCGCCGGGTTCCTGTTCATGCTCACGGTGGACGTCAGGCTGGCACTTATCGCCATCGCTTACTTCCCGGTACTGATCGTCGTCATCGTCAAGTTTCGAGCGGCGATGGAGCTGCGCTACCGCGAAGTCAACGACCAGTTCGGCGAGCTCTCGAACCACGTGCAGGAGAACATCTCCGGCATCCGTTCCGTGAAGGCGTACGCGCAGGAGGAGTCGCAGACCGCCTCGTTCGCGGCTCAGAACAAGGAGCTCATGCGCCGGACGATGGTCTGGGCCCTGTACATGGGGTCGTTCTGGCCCATGATGACCTTCGCCGCGGGCGGCTCGATTGCGCTCGTACTCTGGTTCGGCGGCCACGACGTGGTGAGTGGCCGCATCACCATCGGCGAGTTCACGCGCTTCATGCTCTACCTGGCAATCCTGACGAACCCGCTGCAGGCCCTGGGCTGGACGGCGAGCATGGTGCAGCAGGGCCTCGCGTCGATGCGGCGAGTGAACGAGATCTTCGCGCTCGAGCCCGGCATCGTTGATCCCGAGGCGCCTGAGCCTACTATGCGCGTCCGTGGCGACGTCGAGTTCCGCAACGTCACCTTCGGCTACAACGGCGAGCCTGTGTTGCGCAACGTGAACCTCAAGATCCCGGCCGGCACCACGATTGCCTTCGTAGGCGCCACGGGCGCCGGCAAGACGACGCTGGCGAACCTGCTCGTGCGCCTGTACGACCCGTGGGAGGGCCAGGTGCTCATCGACGGCATCGACGTGCGCAGCATGACCATGGCGGATGTGCGTGAAGTCGTGGGCTTCGTGCCGCAGGAAACCTTCCTGTTCTCCGAGTCGCTGCGGGAGAACGTGGCAATGGCGCGCGACAACCCCGACCCTGAAGACGTCGAGTACGCCGTCGCAACCTCGAAGCTGGTCAACGACGTCGAGCAGTTCACGCACGGCCTCGATACTGTGCTGGGCGAGCGCGGCGTCACGCTCTCGGGCGGCCAGAAGCAGCGGGCAGCGCTCGCTCGGGCGTTGCTCAAGGGCTCGCCCGTGGTCGTGCTGGACGACGCGCTGTCGCACGTCGACACGCACACCGAGGAAGAGATCCTCGCCGGACTGCGAGGCTGGGTGCGCGACCGCACGACGATCCTCATCGCTCACCGCATCTCCACGCTCCAGGCAGCCGAAGTCGTCGTCGTGCTGGACGAAGGCCGCATCGTAGAGCAGGGCACGCACGATGAGCTGCTGGCACTCGGCGGCGTCTACTCGCGACTGCACCGGCGCCAGCTCCTGGAACAACAGATCGAGGAAGGAGGTGAGGAATGACCGCGCTCCACGAAGAAGACGACGACCTGCAATCCGGCTATGAGGGGCGCGTCATGCGCCGCCTCCTGGACTACTTGCGACCCTACAAGCTCGTGCTCGCACTGGTGTTCATCAGTGTGACCATTGCCTCGCTGATGCAGGTTGCTGGACCGCTGATCGTGCGCCGCGCCATCGACAGCCAGCTGCAGGAGGGTACGACGGCCAACCTGGCCACGCTGGTGCTGGTCTATCTCGGCACGCTCATCGGCATCTTCGTGTTGCAGTTCCTCCAGACCCTGACGATTACCTACGTGGGGCAGCGCGTCATGATGGACATGCGCCTGGAGCTGTTCACCCACGTCGAGCGCATGTCGATCGCCTTCTTCGACCGCAACCCCATCGGCCGCCTCGTCACACGCCTGACCAACGACGTCGCGACGATCGAAGAGGTGCTATCGCGCGGCATCGTGGAGATGCTCTACAACACGCTGCTGCTCATTGCCATCGTCGGCACGCTGTTCGTGCTCGACTGGCGCCTCGCGATCGCGATGATGATCTTCGTACCGGCGCTGGTGTACTTCGTGCGCAAGTTCGCCGTGGCCTTGCGCGAGACGTTCCGCATGCAGCGAGCGTGGCTGGCGCGCCTCAACGCCTTCCTGAACGAGAACATCACGGGTATGGCGGTGGTGCAGCTGTTCAACCGCCAGGACCGCAACCTGCAGCGCTTCGACGAGCGCAACCAGGGCTTCCTCAAGGCCAGCCTGCGCGCCACGGTTTACTTCGCCGCCTTCGAACCCACGGTCGTTCTGTTCAACGCCGTGACGATTTCGACCATCATCTGGTACGGCGGCGGCCGCGTTACCCAGGACGCCATCACGCTGGGCACGCTGGTGGCGTTCCTGTCCTACATGCAGTTCTTTTTCTGGCCCGTGCGCGAGTTGGCCGAACGCTCCACGATGTTCCAGCAGGCGCTGGCCTCCTGCGAGCGCATCTTCGGCGTCCTCGACGAGCCGGAGGAGATCACGGACGACGCGACCGCCTCAACGCTCCAGGAGATCGAAGGCCACGTCGAGTTCGACCACGTGTGGTTTGCCTACGATGCCGAGAACTGGGTGTTGCGCGGCATTAGCTTCGACATCCAGCCGGGCGAGGCCGTCGCCATCGTCGGTGCTACCGGCGCCGGCAAGTCGACGATGATGAACCTGCTCAACCGCTTCTACGACGTGCAGCGAGGCGAGATCCGCGTCGATGGCAAGCCGATAAAGTCGTTGCGCCAGCGCGAGCTACGCCGCGAGGTCGGCATGGTGCTGCAGGACCCCTTCATCTTCACGGACTCCGTGCTGGAAAACATCCGCATGCGCGACGCCGAGATCAGCGAGGAGCAAGTGCGCTCCGCGGCCCGGCAGGTCGGCGCCGACGTGTTCATCGAGCGTATGCCCCAGGGCTACGAGAGCCACCTCTCCGAGCGCGGCGCCAACCTATCGACGGGCCAGAAGCAGCTGATCTCGCTGGCCCGCGTGGCGGCGTTCAACCCCAAGATCGTCCTCGTCATGGACGAAGCGACGGCGAGTATCGACCCGGAGACGGAGGCGGCTTTGCAGCGCTCGATGCGCCAAGTCATGTCCGGCCGCACGTCGATCATCATTGCGCACCGCCTCAACACGATCCGGCACGTCAATCGCATCCTCGTCCTGCAGCACGGCGAGCTCGTCGAAGAGGGCACGCACGAGTCGCTGCTGGCCCGCGGCGGTATGTATGCCCGCCTCTACGAGCTGCAGTACAAGGACCAGGACCTCGGCATCGAGCGCGCGACCTAGAAGCAAAGAGCGGTGTCGGTCTGAATAGCTCAGCCAATCCGACGCGCCTTGCTGTAGTCGACGCTCTTTCGCCGATTAGCGAGGGTCTCTCTCCGTCGACAGGGAATAGGGAGGGCGTCCCTTGTCTGAGGCCGGTGCGATAAGCTTGGCCCACGTATCGAAGCTTTCGAAGAGGAGAGACGCCCATGAACCTGTACCGACTGCTCGCCCAGCGCGCCGAGGCCGGTAACCCAGTGAAGATCGGCCTGATCGGTGCCGGCAAGTTCGGATCCATGCTGCTGGCCCAGGTTCAGCGCACCACGGGCATGCACCTAGTCGGCGTCGTCGACCTCGACCCGGCACGGGCGCGAGAGGCCCTGCTGCACGTCGGCTGGGCGCCGGAGCGCATCGGTGCGCCATCCCTCGCCGATGCCTCCCGTCAGGGCACGACGCACATTAGCGATGACGCCGAAGCCCTGATCGGCTCCGACATCGAGGTGCTGGTTGAATCGACGGGCAACCCGGCGGCCGGGGTGAAGCACGCCCTCCTGGCGATCGAGAACGGCAAGCACGTCGTCATGGTCAACGTCGAGGCCGACGCGATGGCCGGTGCGCTGCTGGCGCGCAAGGCGGACGCGGCCGGCGTGGTCTACTCCCTGGCTTACGGCGACCAGCCTGCACTCATCGCTGAGCAGGTCGACTGGGCCCGCGCGGCCGGTTTCGAGGTCGTCGCGGCGGGGAAGGGCACGAAGTACCTCCCCGAGTTCCACTACTCCACGCCGGAGACGGTGTGGCCCTACTACGGCCTCACGGCGGAAGAAGCGGCCGAAGGTGGCATGAACCCGCAGATGTTCAACAGCTTCCTCGACGGCACCAAGTCTGCTATCGAGATGGCCGCCGTCGCCAACGCCAGCGCCCTCGACGCGGCGCCGGGCGGCCTCGTCTTCCCGCCGGCGGGCACCGACGAGCTACCGACGGTGCTGCGTCCCGCCTCCGAGGGCGGCTCGCTGGCGAAGAAGGGCCTCGTCGAGGTCGTGTCGAGCCTCCACCGCGACGGCAGCGAGGTCTACCGCCACATGCGCTGGGGTGTCTACGTCGTGGTCGAAGCGCCCGATGAGTACGTCGCGCGTTGCTTTCACGAGTACGGTTTCCTGGCCGACGACACCGGCCGTTACGCCGCCATGTACCGCCCCTTCCACCTCATCGGCCTCGAAGCCGGCATCAGCATCGCCTCCGCCGCCCTGCGTCACGAGCCCACCGGCGCCCCCCGCGAGTTCCGCGCAGACGCCATCGCAGTTGCCAAGCGCGACCTGCAACCCGGCGACGTGCTGGACGGCGAGGGCGGCTATACGGTGCGGGGCGTCCTCATGCCCGCCGACGAGTCGCTCGCGAAGCGCGCTGTGCCCATCGGCCTCGCCCACCGCGTCAAGGTAACGAAGCCCCTGCGCCGGGACGAGTTGCTGACCTACGACGCCATCGAGTTGGACGAAGGTGCCCAGCCCGTGCGCATCCGTCGCGAGATGGAGTCGTCCTTCCGAGTGCCAACGCCGGCGTAAAGGAAGGCGCAGAACACAGCCAGACGGCTGTAAGGGCGGTTCGCGAACCGCCCTTACTGCATTACGAGGGTTGAAACTCGTTCGTCTTCGGTCAGCCCTACTCGTTGTCCAGCGAGGCGATGAGCTGGACGAGGTTGTCCTTGCGGTTTCGGAAGTGGGGGCGCATGCGCAGCGTCCACTCCGTGCCCGCGGCTTTGTTCCAGGCGTGGTTGCGGATCGTCTCGCGGTCGGCGGCCTCGTAGATCATCAGGTACTTCACGGAGCCCGGCGAGCCCGCTGCCATGCGGTATCGACGCGCTGAGAGGCAGCCCGGAACGCCCGCGATCGCCGGCAGGTGCTCCTGCTCGTACCACTCGTTGAGCTCCGCGTCGTGCGCGTCGTCGGTCTCGAGGCGCACGAACAGCGCATAGGGCGCGCCACCCGTGGGTGATTCACCGATCGACTGCAGCAGCTCGTACTCCGTGCGCGTGAAGCCGCGCAGGTTGTCGACGACCTGGCGTGTCCACGGCGTCGAATTGCCCATCGATTCCTTGTACTTCGGGCTCGACAATGCCCCGAGGTCTTCGAGTTCGTACAGGGCGACATATTTGTGCTCGCCCTCGAGCGACACGTAGCGACGGCCGCGCAGCCAGCCGGGCATGGCGAGGCGGTCCGGGAAGTGCTCCTCCGCATACCAGCGGTTCAGGTCGTCCTCGCGGTCCGGTGTCGGGTCCATCCAGACGCCCAGCAGGGCCTTTGCTTCCTTCACGGTTTGCCTCCTGTAGGTTCAGCTCGTTGCCGTTCGCGTGCAGAGTATAGGCCGGACTGCGCGAGTGGGGTCGTCGCCCGCTTCGATTCGGATTACGCTTTGGCGCGTGTCCCGTGCTGATTCCAGGAGGTTTCCGTGGCCGAAGTCGTCTACAGCCTGCGCATCCCGTCCGTGCACCCCGCCAACCCGCAGAACATCGAGCGCTTCGTCGTGCGCGCCGAGGAGCTGGGCTTTCACGCTATCTGGGCCGGCGACCACGTCTTCTATCGCTCCGACGTCCTGCAGCCGCTACATCTGCTGACCTGGGTGGCGGCGAAGACCTCCCGAGTGCGGCTCAATCAAGCCGTGATGCTTTCGGCTTACCTCAACCCCGTACTGCTTGCGCGGGCGGCCGCGACCATCGATGTCCTGTCCGGCGGCCGCTTCTCGCTCGGCATGTCCATCGGCGGCACCGAGGCGGAGTTCACGAGCATCGGCGTGCCCATGAACCAGCGCGTCGGGCGTCTGCTCGAAAGCATCGAGATCATGCGCAGGCTGTGGCGCGAAGACGGCGTCGAGTATGAGGGGCGCTACCACCACATTACCGGAGGCCAGATCAACCCGAAGCCGGTGCAGGCCGGGGGCGTGCCGATCTACATGGGTGGCGCATCCGACGCCATGCTCAGGCGCATCGCCCGTCGCGCCGACGGCTGGGTCAGTCCTTCCGCTCCCATCGCGGCATTCATCGCGAACGTGCCGAAGGTCCGTGCTTTCGCCGAGGCAGCCGGCCGCGAGCCCGACTCTCTGGAAATTGCCAAGCTGCAGAACGTGAGCATCGCGTCCACCCGCGAGGCCGCGAAGGCGCAGGGCGAGGCCCACTGGCGCGCTTACTACAACCCTGGCTACGACCTCGATAACGCGACGATTTACGGCACGGCCGAGCAGTGCAAGGAGCAGCTTGAAGTATTCCAGGGCGCCGAATGCCCACGCGTCGAGCTGGCGATGGAACTCGCGGGCCTGGATATCGAGCAACTGGAAGCACTGGCGAGCATCACGACCCGGGCGTAACGGAGTCTCGGCCGGCCTCTTGGCGCCGTGCCTTTCTACGCCAGAGCGCGATAGAAAGTACCGTAATTCCAGAGCAGCGACCCGTAGACGGCCACACGCTCCCAGATGCCGAGCCACGGCGTCGGTTCACCTGCCCGAATTCTCGATGTCTCGGCGGCGGCGATAGCGGCCGCAATCGCGACTATGAAAATCGTGGCGAATGAGTAACGGCGAAAGCGCTTGCCAAACGCGCGAGCGCCGAATGTCGCACCGACCACGAAGAGAAGAGAATCGAGCGTCACAAGGATCACGTGCAACGTATCACTCAGGGTGAACTGCCCGGACGCGAGGACCGCCCGCTGATGGGTTGGCGCAAACGGCCAGATGACGCCGAGGAGCCCAACCATCGCGGCACAAACCGCTACGACCTGCAGGCGCCGCTTCCCATCGGCTGCCTTCCATATGCCGATGCCACAAGCCGCCATCAGGACGTGGTAGACGATGGCAAGCGAGACCCAGAGTGTTCTGGTTGGCGCACCGACGGCAGAGAGCTCGCTAAGCGTCTGGTCGACGTAGCTGTAGCCCTCGTATCGCAGGGACGCCGAGATGTCTGCCACGAGGTAGACCATCATGGCCGCTACGCCACAGAGGAGAAGGATTGAAATTAGACGGGAGTCTTCGGCTGCCGTCTCGCGGCGAGCGAGGACGGGGCTGCGGGGTGTTTTATCCAGACTGCGACTCCTTCCCTTCTACGATGCCATGGAGAAGCAGCCGCCTCGACCGTCTGGACACGGATTCTTCATATCAAAATTCGGCCGGCACACCGCGGTCACTGGCCGGCCGGTTGCATCCGCTTGGCCCTAGTCGTACACGGTCTGCAGGTACGCCTCTCCGTTGACGAACGCCTCGATCACGCTCGGTCCGTCGAGCGCGAAAGCCCAGTCGAGCGCCTCGTTGAGCGATGCGGCATCGTGCGCGGGGCGCACCGGGACGCCGAAGTAGTGCGCAGGTGAGGCCGGCGGCTCTCCGAGAAATACGCCGTTGACGCCAAGCTCGCGCCGCTGCTGCTTGATCTTGATCAGGCTGAGCCAGCCGTCGTTCAGCACGACAATCGGGACGTTGAGGTTGAGCCGGCGCGCCATCGTCAGCTCGCCCGACCGTCATGGCGAAGCAACCGTCGCCGATAAGCCCGATGACGGTGCGATCCGGGTAAACAAGCTTCGCGGCGTAGGCGGCGGGCATACCGAAGCCCATGCTGGACCAGCCGTTGGTGCTGAAGCAGGTGAACGGCGCATCCGTGCGCCATTGCGTCGCTATCTGGTGCGTATGGGCGCCCACGTCGTAGGCGAGGATGGCATCGGCCGGCAGGCGCTCTCGCAGCACGTCGATGACGTGGTGAGGCGCGAAACCGGTGCCCTCCGGTCGCAGGTTGGCGTCCAGGGTGTCGCGGTGCTCTGCGACCTCCTCAAGCGTCCAGTCGTTTCCAAACGCGGGCAGGGACGCCAACGTCTCGATGGCGCCTGCGAAGTCGCCGCCTACGTTGACGGGCAACAGCAGCTCCGGGCTGAGCTCTGCCGCCTCCGCGCCGATATGCACGATAGGCCGGTCGCCCACCCACTCCTCGTAGTTGATCTCGATCGGGTCATACCCGACGGCGACGATGAGGTCGGCGCGGTCGACGAAGCGCTGTACGTCGGAACGGCGCGCCCGCCCCAGCACGCCGGCATAGAGCGGATGGCTCTCGGGCAGGAAGCCCTTGGCGTGCAGCGTCGTGATCCAGGGCATCTGCTGCGCCTCGATGAAATCGAGTAGGCGCGCGTGGTTCTGAGCGCGAGACAGGTCCAGACCGGTCACCAGTAACGGGCGTCGAGCGGTCTGCAGCAGCGCCTGGAGCTGCTCAAACGCTTGCGGCGCGATCGGAGCGAGGCTGAACTTGGGCAGAGGCGATAGCTCATCTTCCGTCGCCGGCTCCTGTGCAACGTCCTCCGGCAGGTCGAGGTGCACTGGCCCAGGCGGCTCTGTACGCGACAGGGTCAGGGCTTGCGACACCGCTCTCGCGACATTACCGGTACTCAGGGGCAGCGTCGCCTTGGTCAGCGGCGCGAACAGAGCATGGTGGTCGATACGCATCTGAATGCGACGGTCCAGCATGCGCGAGGGCACGTTACAGGTGATCGCGATGACGGGCGCCCGATCCAGCCACGCCGCGCCGACGCCGGTCGCCAGGTTCGTCGCGCCCGGCCCGACCGTCGCGATGCACACGCCCGGCACGCCGGTCATCGCCCCGACCGTGGTCGCCATAAAGCCCGCCGAGGTCTCGCTGGCCGTGAGCACGTACTCGATGCGACTGTTGCGCATCGCCTCGATCAGCGGCAGCACCGGCCCTGAAGGCACGCCAAACGCCCACCGGACGCCCGCGTCCTCCAGCATCGACACGATGAGCTCAGCGTTGTTCATGAGGGAAGCGTAGCAAGGGCTGAGGGGCAAGGGACAGACGACGCCAGTACCGCGTAGCCTTGTCTCATGCGACTTTTCCTGGTCGGTCTTGGGATTGTTGTTGTTCTCCTGGGCATCGGTGTGCTCGTTATCGGGATCGGAGCTGTTACTCAGGTTCTCTTCGGACCTTCTCTCGATACAAGTGAATCGACGTGGACTGTCGTCTACTCGCTCGTAACGGCGTTAGCACTGGCAATGCTGGTCTTTGGAATCGGGCTAATCCGGGTTGGGCGACGGAGGTAGAGTCCCTCGAATTGACTCAACGCCAAGTGTCGCCAGCGTGGCGTTCCCAAGGGCCTGCAGCATCGGGTCGTCCGAGCTCGCGAACCAGCCCGCCATGCTCTCCCGGTCCACGCGCGACCGGTTCTGCCCCAGCTTGAACTTCGTCTCCACCTTCGTGACCTCGATGCGGATCGCGACGATCTGGCGCAGCATCGACTGCAGATAGTTTTCGGGTAGCTCCGGGCTCCAGGGGGTCTGCGAGCCTTCTTCGTGTTGCGCGATCAGCGCTAGCACGTGTGCCCGCACACCCTCGGGGTCATCGACGATCGACGGCGTGCCTGACGCGTGCACGACCTGGTAGTTCCAGGTTGGCACGCTCGGGTGCGTTTCGTAGAGGGTCGGTGAGACGTAGGCGTGCGGGCCCTGGAAAATCACCAGCGCTTCTGTCGAGCCATCGAAGTGCTGCCATTGGGGATTGGCACGGGCCAGGTGGGCGTGAAGCGTAGTCGCGCCCTCGTCGCTTCGGCGCACGATGAAGGGCAGGTGGCTGGCTTCCAGGCCATTCGGGCCGTGGCTGACGAGCGTCGCGAAGTTGTGCGCTCGCATGAACGCGAGGGTCACCGTAGGGTCGTCGATCTCAAACGCCTTCGGGATGTACACGCGCTGCCTCCTAGCTGAAGTAGCCACTGTAGGTGAGGGGCCAGGCCCGAAAGAACTGGACCATGGTACGAGGCGCGAGATTATTGCCCGCGCATCGTCTATGCTTCGAGGCACGAATTGCTAGATTGGGTTCACCTATGACACTACCTTCTCGACTCAAGTTTGGCACCTTCATGGCTCCCTTCCACCAGCTCGGCGAAGACCCGACGCTGGCCCTGGACCGAGACCTGGAACTGCTGCAGTGGCTCGACTACCTCGGCTTCGACGAGGCCTGGATCGGCGAGCACCACAGCGCGGGCTGGGAGATCATCGCCTCGCCGGAGGTGTTCATCGGCGTCGCCGCGGAACGCACGAAGCACATCAAGCTCGGCACCGGCGTGATCTCGCTGCCATACCACAACCCGTTCATGGTGGCGCAGCGCATGGTCCTGCTGGACCACCTGACGCACGGCCGCGTCATGCTCGGCATCGGGCCCGGTGCGCTGGTGACAGACGCCCTCATGCTCGGCATCGACCCCAACACGCAGCGACCGCGTATGGACGAAGCCATGGGGCTCATCGTTCGTCTGCTAACCGAGACGGAGCCGATCACCTACAAGAGCGACTGGATCGAGCTGAACGAGGCGCGGCTGCATCTGCGGCCCTACACGCACCCGCACCTGCCGCTGGCCGTCGCCGCCGCCGGTTCTCCCTCCGGCATGCTGATGGCGGGCAAGTACGGCCTCGGCGTCATCGGCATCTCCAGCCCGCGCGGCGATCTCACCCTGCGCGACTTCTGGAACATCGCCGAGACGACGGCCGCGGAGAACGGGAAGACCGTATGCCGTGACGACTGGAAGCTCGTGCTGCACGTCCACCTGGCCGACACGAAGGAGCAGGCCTTCGCCGAGATCCGAGAGCGCTCCGGCAGCTACTGGCGCGACTACTTCGAAGGCACGATGGGCTTCCCGCGGCCCTTCGAGAGCGAGAAGGACGGCATCGTCGAGGGCATGAACGAGCGCCACACCTGGGTGATCGGCACGCCTGAAGACCTCGTCGCGGCGATTAACCGCCTCGACGACGCCAGCGGCGGCTTCGGCGGGATTCTGATCCAGCAGGTGGACTGGGCGACGCGCGAGCAGGTCATGCACAGCTTCGAGCTGATCGCCCGCTACGTGAAGCCACAGTTCCAGGGCTCGCTCGTGGGCCTGCGCAACTCTCAGGCGGCCGCCGAGCGCACCGCCGACGCCGTCAACGCGGCCCGCACCGAGGCGACAGCCCAGGCGCGCGCCCGCTACGAGGAGAAGCGCTCGACGCCGGCGAGCTAGCCTGCGCTCTTCGTGAGTGCCATGCGGATGTGCCGCACGGCGAAGCGCCATCGCCCGTCGACCTTGACGATATCGTCGGTATAGGTACCGACCATCCGAACCTCGATCCGGTCGCCGGCCTGGGCAAGGATCGTCGCGTAGGTCACGGCATGGCAGCGCTCGCCGTCACCCGTTATCGAAGGCATGCCCATGACGTGGCGCATGCCGCCGCCGGGTGCGGGGTTGCGGGCTGCCAGCAGCTTGCCGACGTAGTCGCGGATAGCTTGCCGGCCCTCGAAGCGCCCGCTGGTGCTGTCGAAGACGCCGTCCGGCGCGAAGCAGTCGACGTAGCCATCGAGGTCGCCTGAGTCGAGCCTGAAAGCGTATTCGGCGATCAGGTTCATGACGGCGACGTGGTCTTGGGGTGAAATCGTGTCAGACATGTCTTGAGTGCCTCAGTCCCGCCGGCCGCTCAGCTCTGCGTGGATGATCCGATGCCGAAACTTCCACTGGCCCTCGACCTTCGCGATGTCGTCTTCGTAGCGACCGACGAGTGGCGAGCGTATGCCTTTGTCGGGACCATAATCGAGAATGGCGCAGTAGGTCTGGGCCGTGCAGTGGTCGCCTGCGCCTTCGATGAGCGGTAGGCCGACGAAGTGTCGCAGCGTAGGCGGGTCGCCCCCGACGTGGCCGCTGGCGATCAGGCCGGCCACCCAGGTCCTGATGGCTTCTCTCCCCTTCAGGCGCTCACCGCCGCTGCGGTCAAGGATGGCATCGGGCAGGAAGTTGTCGGCGTAGGCATCTGCATCGCCCGAGTCGATGGCGCGCGCGTATCTCGCGAGGAGGTCGATGACGGCAAGGTGGTCTTCCGGGCTCAGGGGCAATTCGGGCTCCTCTTTGACGGTATGGACGGCTGGAATGCGCGCAAGCTACGCCTGTTGCGGTGTGCTGTCGAGATCGACGCCCGCAAGGGGCTGAGCGCTAGGACTCCAGCCAGAGGACGTCCCCGCTCAGGTCCGGGTCGTGCGGCTTGCTCGCGAACACGGCGTACTCGGCCTTCGATGCGCCGATTGTCGTGTTGTCGCCGTGACCGGGATAGACCGCGACCTCATCCGGGAGGACGTAGAGCTGGCTCTTGATCGACTCGATCTCCTGCAGGAGCAGCTCGTTGCTCCGCGTGCGGCCGGGGCCGCCGGGGAAGAGCGTATCGCCGCTGAGCAGGTGATCACCCGTGAGCAGGCAGACGTGTCCGGGCGTGTGTCCCGGCGTGAACAGCACCTTGAGCTGCAGACCTCCGACTTCGATGAGGTCGCGGTCGGACAGCGTCTTCGTGACGTACTGCTCGTGCGTCTCGCGGTCGCTCTCGCCGGTGAGCACGGGCGCTTCGACGAATGAGAGCATGGTGTCGATGCCGGCCCAGTGGTCTCGATGGCGGTGCGTCACGATGATCGAGTTCACCTTGAGCCCTTCGAGTGCCGGCTTGATCGCCTCGCAGCCCTCCGGCGCATCGATGACAACGGCGTCTTTCGTCTCGTTGTCGGACAGGACGTAACAGTTATTCGAAGCGAAGCCCAGCGGCCCGAACTTCACCAGGGTTAGCCTGCCGTCGATCACAGATTCGTTCGCCATAAGAAGCACCTCCAGATGTAGCCCTGAGTCTACAGGACGACGATCCGTCCTTCTGCAGTACAAACCGGAGACCCTTCC
>CAVSWS010000030.1:0-61271 GCA_963731765.1 uncultured Chloroflexia bacterium | reverse complement strand
GCCTGATCAATGGTAGCGGTACGGGGATTCGAACCCCGGTTTTAGCCTTGAGAGGGCTACGTCCTGGTCCCCTAGACGATACCGCCTCGTGTTGGCTGGGGAGGGAGGAGTCGAACCCCCACATACGGATCCAGAATCCGCTGTCCTACCATTAGACGACTCCCCAACACGGTGCCCCCAAATCCTAGCACAGCGATTTTCTGTCGTTCAAACAATCGACGCTAGCAGACCTACTGCAGGGTCTGGACCGCATCCCGCAAGCGGACGATGCAGCGCTCCTTGCCCAGCACCTCCATCGACTCGAACAACGGCGGCGAGACGCTGCGTCCGGTGATCGCGACGCGCATGAGGCCAAAGAGGTCGCGGCCTTTGACTTCGAGGCGCTCTGTGAGCTCTCGGAAGGCGGCTTCCAACGGCTCGCCCGTCCAGTCGTCAAGCGACTCCGCCAA
This sequence comes from uncultured Chloroflexia bacterium, assembly GCA_963731765.1. Classification (GTDB taxonomy): domain Bacteria; phylum Chloroflexota; class Dehalococcoidia; order DSTF01; family WHTK01; genus WHTK01. The sequence goes on along the minus strand of CAVSWS010000030.1, from coordinate 60,822 downwards.
CACCAGCGCCTCAGAAAGAAGCAACGCTGCCTTCGCCCGGTCATCTCGGTACGTCTTGCCCAGAAGCATTTCGATGTCGAGCTCCGGTAGCGGGCCCGGGAAGTAGTAGAACGCCATCATGTTGAGGGCGTCCGGCCCGCGCTTCACGCGCTCCTTGACCAGGGGCACAATCGTCGCCGTGTACTCGACATCGAGGGGACGCTGGATGTGCTCCGGCAGGCCGCCCTCTTCCTCCGGCAGCTCCAGCCAGGAGATGAGGTAGCGAGCGAACTCGCGATCCGGCATCAGCCGCATGTATTCGCCGTTCATCCAGTCGAGCTTTTCGAGGTTGAAGACGGCGGGACTCTTGAGCAGGCGGTCGAGGCTGAAGTGCTTCACGAAATCTTCGCGGCTGATGATCTCGGTGTGGTCGTCCAGCGACCAGCCGAGGAGCGCGAGGAAGTTGAACACGGCGTCTGGGTGATAGCCCTGGTCTCGGTACTCCAGCACGGACTGAGCACCGTGGCGTTTCGAGAGCTTCGTGCGGTCGGTGCCGAGGATGAGTGGCGTGTGGATCAGCACGGGCAGCTCATAGCCCAGCGCCTGGAAGATCATGACGTGTAGGGGCGCGGATGAGAGCCATTCCTCGCCGCGGATGACGTGCGTGATGCCCATTTCGTGGTCGTCGACCACCATTGCGAGGTGGTACGTCGGGTAACTGTCCGACTTCAGTAATACGGCGTCGTCGAGGCGTACGTTCTCGAAGGCTACGTCGCCCCGCAGGTAGTCCGGGACCACGGTGGTGCCCTCGTCCGGCGTCATGAAGCGCACAACGGGATTGCGGCCGCCAGCCTCAGCTTTCGCTTTCGCCCGACCCTCCTCCGTGCGACAAAGGCCGTCGTAGCCCGGCGGCTGCTTGAGCTCGCGCTGCTTCGTGCGCATAGCATCGAGTCGCTCCGGCGTGCAGTAGCACTCGAACGCCTTGCCGTCCTCGATCAGGCGCTTCGCCGCGGCCTGGTAGAGCGGCAGGCGCTCCGACTGCACGTAGGGCGCGTGCGGCCCGCCAGTCTCCGGCCCCTCGTCCCAGTCGAGGCCAAGCCAGCGCAGCGACTCGTAGATCGCGTCGATCGACTCCGGCACGAAGCGGTTTCGGTCCGTGTCTTCGAGTCGCAGGATGAAGGTTCCGCCCGTGTTCCGCGCCAGGAGCCAGTCGAAGATCGCCTGGCGGATGGTGCCGATGTGGGGAATACCGGTCGGGCTGGGCGCGAGTCGGACGCGAACGGGCTTGGTCTCAGTCATGCCTGCATCTTAACAAGCATGCGTTCGATAACTCAGCAGGTGCTTTCGGCCAGTGATAATTGCCAATGAGTCAACCGATAGAGTCACTGGCCTGAAGGAGCCAAAGCCCATGTTCTCCGGTCTGTTCAGAGCAGACGACGTCAAGGTGCACATAGCCGAGGAGGATCTCGCCGACTTCGTCGCTGACGTGAATCGGCTGTCGAAAGGTTTGCGACAGAGGACAACGTGGCACCTCAGACCTTGCGCCTGGAATCTGTTGCCTCCCGCAACCAGGGACAAAAGCCGGTACAATTCCGCTATGAAGCTAATCCGTCTTCCCGTAGTTCTAACACCCGGTGAGGATGGTTACATCGTCGCGGAGATTCCCGTCATTCCAGGCTGCATCTCCCAGGGCCGGACCGAAGAAGAGGCTCTAGCAAACATCCGCGAGGCGGCAGAGGTTTGCCTTGAGAACCGTGAGGCGGAGGGCTGGCAACTCCCGGCAAGCTACTCGGTCGAGGAGATCGAGGTCAGCGCCTAGTGCCCGAACTGCCGGTTATCTCCGGCGGTGAGTGCATCCGACATGTTCATCGCGCTCCTTAAGTAGCGAATCTCTCCAGCGCCTCGGCCAGGTCGGCCTCCAGAGGCGCTTCGAAGCTCATCTCTTCGCCCGAGACCGGGTGCGTCAGCGTCAGGCGCCAGGCGTGCAGGAACTGGCGCGCGACCAGCGGTGATGGGTGGCCGTAGACGGCATCCCCGACGATAGGGTGGCCCAGCGAGGCGAGGTGGACGCGGATCTGATGCGTGCGCCCGGTGATCGGCGAGGCCTCCAGGTAGGTACAGGACCCCTCGCTTCCCTGCAGGTACTGCCGCACCTTGTAGCGTGTCTGGGCTTCGCGGCCGCGGCCGTCATGCAGGATGGTCTGGCGCTGACGGTTGTTGGGGTCTCGGCCGATCGGCGCGTCGATCATCGCCTCGGGCGGCTCGAGGCGGCCCTCGACCAGCGCGAGGTAGGTCTTGTGCATGCGACGCTCGCTGAGCTGGCGCGTGAGGCCCGCGTGGGCCCGCTCGTCCTTTGCGACAACGATGAGGCCGGACGTGTCCTTGTCGAGGCGGTGCACGATGCCGGGCCGCTGCACGCCGCCGATGCCCGGCAGGTCGGGGCAGTGCCACAGCAGCGCGTTGACCAGCGTGTGCTCCGAGTGCCCCGGGCCCGGGTGCACGGGCATGCCCGCGGGCTTATCGACCACGATGAGGTGCTCGTCCTCATAGACGATGGCGAGGGGGATATCTTCGGGCGTCGGTAGGGCGGGCTCCGGTGGTGGGATACGCACAGCGACCGTCTCGCCGCCCATGAGCTTCACGCCCGCCTTGCCCGGCGGCTTGCCGTCGACCAGCACTTCGCCTTCGTCGATGAGGCGGCGGGCCTGGGCGCGCGACAGGTCGCAGAGGCGGGCGACGGCAACGTCCAGCCGCTCGCCGGGCTGATCGGCGGTGACGCTGAGCAGCGACTCAGGCGTCTTCACTGCTCGCCGATGATTGTCCCGAATCGTCCTCGGAGCGCAGGCTGTCGCGCTCGCTGAGGAAGAAGAAGGCGCCGATTACGAAGAGGCCGATCACGATGGATGAGTCGGCCACATTGAACTCGGGGTAATGGGGGAAGTCGATGAAGTCGGTGACGTGACCGAAGCGCAGGCGGTCCAGCAGGTTACCGGCCGCGCCACCCAGTTGCAGGCCGAGCGCCAGTCGCAGCAGGCCGTGCTCCAGCGGCGGGAACATGTAGTAGAAGACGATGGCGCCGATCGCGAGCACGGCCGTGACGGCGAGAAAGACACCCTGGCCTTGCAGGATGCCGAACGCAGCGCCGGAGTTCGTGACGTGCGTGATTTTTACGAGCCAGTCATCGTTGGGCCACGACTCGCCCACGCGCAGGTTGTCCCGCACGATTGACTTGGTGATGAAGTCGAAAACGAAGACAAAGGCGGCGACTGCAAAGAACGGCAGGTCGCGTCGCACACGGCGGGCGAATGAGCCTGTTGAGCTCTGCTGCTGCACTCCCAGTTCGCCTGCCGACATCGCATCGATCTTAACAGAGGCTTACGCACGCGCCGCACGACGGTCTGTAGAATGAGGGCGTTATGAACCTGTTCACCGGACGCAACAAAGACCGCGAAAAGTACGGCGAGCGCCTGCCGCCCGGTCAGAAGCTGACCACGGGCTGGCCGGTCCTGCACTACGGCTCCATCCCGAGGGTCGACACGACCGAGTGGAAGCTCGAGATCGGTGGCCTCGTCGAGGAGCCGGTGAGCTTCGACTGGGAGCAGTTCCAGGCCCTGCCGAAGACGTCGCAGTTCAACGACATCCACTGCGTGACGACGTGGAGCAAGTTCGACAACACGTGGGAAGGCGTCGCGGTCAGCGAGATCATGAAGCACGTGCAGCTCAAACCGGAAGCTTCGGCCGTCATGCTGCACGCGTATGGTGGCTACACGACGAACCTGCTCCTGGATGACTTCCTGCGCCCGGAGAACCTCTTCGCCACCCACCATGACGGAGAAGCGCTGACCCGCGAGCACGGCTGGCCGGTGCGACTCGTAGTGCCGCATCTCTACTTCTGGAAGTCGTGCAAGTGGGTGCGCGGCCTGCAGTTCATGGACAAGAACCAGCCCGGCTTCTGGGAGATGTACGGCTACCACCTGCGCGGCGACCCATTCAACGAAGAGCGCTACTCCTAGTAATTGCGTGACGGGTCATCGCATGACGGCCAATAGGGCCGGGTCTTTTGCTACGGGCTCCCGTCGTTGGTTTATGACGCATCTCACGTACGAGCGGCATCAACGCCGGGCGTGACTGCGGGTTCGAGACGCGATGGTCCGGCCAGGCACCGCGGAGTGAATCCTGCGGCTTAGGAGCTTCCGCGTGCAGCTCCTTCCTTAAGGTCAGGCAGTCCGGTTCACTTCTGTTATATTCAAGCCACCAAGAGCACCCGTGGAGAGTTGGTCGCGGTCCTTATGCAGAGAAGCTCGTCGTTAGACGAGAGCCCGGGGTAGTTCACAATCCTTGATAGCCCTGGATGTCGTCATCATTCTCATCCTCATAGGCATCAACGGCCTTCTGGCCATGTCTGAGCTCGCCGTCGTCTCCGCCCGCATGCACCGCCTCAACCAGCGCGCCGAGGAAGGCAACGCCGGGGCGAGAACCGCCCTGAAGCTGGCGCAGGAGCCAACTCGCTTCCTTTCGACTACGCAGATCGGCATCACGCTCGTGGCGATCATCTCCGGTGCCTTCGGTGGCGCCACGATTGGTCACCACATCGGCCCGGCCATCGAGCATCTCGGCGTTAGCGCCAGTACGGCCGAGACTATCGGCGTCGTCATCGCCATCGCGGGGATCACCTACTTCTCACTCGTTTTCGGCGAGATCGTGCCGAAGCGCATCGCCATGAACTCTCCCGAGACCGTGGCGATGCTCATTGCGCGGCCGATGCAGATACTCTCGACCGTCAGCGCACCCCTCGTCGCCGTCCTGACGGCTTCGACGGCGTTCGTGCTGCGCGTGCTGGGCCTGCAGCGCTCTCGCGACGAATCCATGACGGACGAAGAGATCCGGCTGATGATCGGCATGAGCGCCCAGGCCGGATCGGTGGAAGAGGACGAAGCGGCGCTCCTGGACCGCGTGTTCCACTTTGGCGACCGCCACCTTCACGAGGTCATGGTGCCCCGCAACCTCGCTGTCGGGGTTGAACGCAACGCGACGATCGATGAGTTCTACAGCGTCTACCTCAAGGCCCCGCACTCCCGCTTCCCGGTGTTCGACCAGAGCCCCGACAAGGTTGTCGGTATCCTCGGCATCAAGGACGTCCTGGGGGCGCTTGCCCGGGGCGATGTCACCGGCAGCGACTCGATCGAGCCCCTCGTGCGAAGCGGGCTATTCGTGCCGGAGAGCAAGGCCATCGATGATCTGTTCCGGGAGATGCAGGCGACCGGCAACCAGATGGCTATCGCCGTGGACGAGTTCGGCGGGACGGCGGGCATTGTTACGCTCGAGCAGCTGCTGGAAGAGATGGTCGGCCAGGTTCGAGACGAGCTGGTGGGTGGCGAGCGTGAGATTACGACGATCGACGCCCACACCCTCCAGGTCCACGGTGCCCTCAGCGTGGAAGAAGCGCGCGACCAGCTGGGTCTCGACATCCCCGAGGGCCCTTACGACACGATCGCCGGCTACGTGCTCAACCGCCTCGGTCACATCCCGAAGGTAGGTGAAGCCGTCAGCATCGATGGCCACCGCATCACCGTGAGCGAGATGCGCAACGTGCGGATCCAGCTCTTACGCGTTACCGAGACGGCCGAACCCGGAAGGCCGGCGTAAGCGTGGAATATGTCGCGCTACTCGTCGTCCTGCTAATCCTCTCGGCCTTCTTCTCCAGCGCCGAAACGGCGTTTCTCAGCCTGCAGCGCCTCAAACTGGAGCACTACGTCCGTGAGGGCCGCCCGGGCGCCCAGGCCGTCTCCGCCTTGCTTGCCCAGCCGAGCAAGCTGCTATCGGCCATCCTCATCGGCAACAACCTGGTCAACACCGGCGCAGCCATCGTCGGCGGGATCATCGCCCAGAAGATCGTCTCCGGCGGACTCGGTGCGGTCGTGGCGGCTCTGACAGTGACGGCACTGCTGGTGATTTTCGGTGAGGTCAGCCCGAAGACCGTGGCGCTAAACCACAGCTTCCGGCTCTCCACCGCCTATGCCCTGCCGATGTCGGTGTGGGCACGCCTCATGCGACCGATCTCCGCCATGCTCGACCTGCTCAGTCGCGGCCTTGTCAGGATATTCGGCGGCGACGAGGGCGGCGGCGTCTCGATCAGTGAGGCAGAGCTGCGCATGATGATCGGTCTTAGCTCGGAGGCCGGTGAGGTGGAAGAAGCGGAGGCGGAGCTGCTGCACCGGGTGTTCACGTTCGGTGACCGCCACGTGCACGAGGTCATGGTCCCGCGAACGGAGTCTGTGATGATCGACCGCCACGCTACGGTCGCCGACTTCTACGCCACATACCTGCGTTCGCCTCACTCGCGCTTCCCGATCTTCGAGGAGAGTCCGGACAAGGTCGTAGGCATCCTCGGCATCAAGGACGTCCTCACGGCCATCTCCAGCGGCGATGTCACAGCCGTCAGTCCCATCGAGCCGCTGATGCGCCAGGGGTTGTTCGTGCCGGAGACAAAGCTGATCGGCGAGCTGTTCCGGGAGATGCAGGCCACCGGCAACCAGATGGCCATCGCCGTCGATGAGTTCGGTGGCACGGCGGGCATCGTCACGCTGGAGCAACTTCTCGAGGAGATGGTCGGTACCGTGCGCGACGAGCTCGCCTCGAGCGACGTCGAGATCACGCTGATCGACGAGCACACGACGGAGGTCGACGGCGCCCTCAGCGTGGAGGAGGCGCGCGAAGAGCTCGGCATCCAGATCCCCGAGGGCCCCTACGACACGATCGCCGGCTATGTGCTGAGCCTGCTGGGACATATCCCGAAAGTGGGCGAGACTGTCACGGTCGACCGCCACCGCATTGCTGTGGCCGAGATGCGCAACCTGAAAATCGAGCTGCTGAGGGTGACGAAGCTATGAAGTTCACGCTGGTACGCCACGGCGAGGTCGAGGATCCCCAGCCCGGCCTTTCCGACATCGGTCACGACGATCCGGCGCTTACGGCGCATGGCCGACGCGAGGCCGTAGCGCTGGCGCGAGAGCTACTGAGCGCCGTGGAGCACGGTTCTCCGATCGAAGCGCTCTACACCAGCCCGCTGCGCGCCGCCCGAAGCACCGCCGACGCGCTCTCGGCCGTTCTCGGCGTCGGCGACCCGCTGCTAGTGCCGGAACTGGCGACGTTAACGCCCGAAGTGCTACCGGAGGGCGACTACTCCGCCGTCGAAGCGATCCAGGAGCGAGCCTGGAACCTGCTCCTCAACCTCAAGGAGCAGCACGAGCAGACCTCGACCATCGTCCTGGTCACGCACGACCTGACGATCCGTGCCCTGGTCTGTCGCGCCCTGGAGATGCAGCTGGCGGACATGCGCCGCTTCGAGCTGGCGCCCGCCTCCATGACCACGATCGAGTTTCGTCTGCAGCGCGATAGGGAGCGCATCCTCATCGCCGCCCTGAACGACACCTGCCACGTCGAAGCCGTCTAGGACCTGCGTCCTTCTGTAAGGTTCCCTACTCACGCCTTTACGCCACCTTGAGAGCCGGACCGGTACCGTCGAGGCAGCAAGGAGGCATCGGTGCTGAAAGCGATTGCCATAGTCGTTCTCATTTGCGTCGCGCTTGTGGGCGTGGCGTGCTCGAACAACAAGGACAGCGGGAATTCCAACGACAAGGCAGCGTTCATCCAGGACGCTGAGAATCGCATCGATGACTTGAAGGCGCAGCTCGCCAGCCTGAAGAACGACATCGCCACCGGTCAGGCGAACGACGAGGCTCAGCAGCAGGTCGACGCGTTAGGCCGGCGCATCGATGACGCGCAATCGAAGCTGGACGACATCCGCGCTTCCAGCGGTGATCAGTGGCAGGAACCTGCGAGGGAGTCTGGACCAATCGTTGAGCGATGCGGGCGACCTGGTGGACCAGATCGGCGGCGAGCTCGGGATCGATTAGACCTTCGCGGGGCGGATGAACACCGTGAGCATGAGGTTGACGAGGCTGATAACGATGGCGCCCAGAATCGCCGCACCGATGCTATCGACCGAGAAGTGCAGGCCGAAGATGTCCGCCAGCCAGTCCGTGATGACCAGCAGGATGGCATTGATCACGAAGATGAAGAAGCCCAGCGTGAAGATGGTGAATGGCAACGAGAGGACGAAAAGCACCGGGCGCAGATAGAGATTCAGCAATCCCAGGATAGCGGCGACGGCCAGTACGCTGACGACGCCGTCCAGGTGGATGCCGCCGACAACACGCGAGGCCACCCACACCGAGAACGCCAGCATGAGCCAGCGCACCAGCAGCGTCGGCCAGCGCTCGCGATCGAAGCGACCGGCAGGCTCCGGGTTGCCCCAGCTGAACGAGTAGAAGCGAAAGCCCGGCTCTCTCACGCCCCCAGCTTACCTGCTCCCGCGGTCACTCGTCAGGGCCACCGGGCTCCGGCAATTCAGGCTTCGCCCAGCAGCGCGACCAGCTTCTTCGGCGCGACGACGCGATAGGCATCCTCGACGATGGCGGCCACCTCGTCCCAGTCCACGGGCACGTCCAGGTAGACGCCGAGCCAGCCGCGGACGCCAACGTACGGAGGGCGAAAGAAGCGCTCGGGGTAAGCACCGGCCAGGGAGTCCTGCGCACCTTCCGGCGCCGCACACCAGAAGGCAAGTCGTTCGTCATGATGGTGGTCGGCGAACATGACGAAGGTCTTCTTGCCGCGCACGAACCAGGTCGGCTCGCCATGAGACAGTCGCTCCACGACCTCCGGCAGCGCCATGCAGAGGCTTCTCAGGCGTTCCAGGGAGGTGGGAGGCGGATCAGAAGGATCGAAGGTCATCACGAAGTGGCGGAGGGGGAGGGATTCGAACCCCCGGTGAGTTGCCCCACAGCGGTTTTCAAGACCGCCGCATTAAACCGCTCTGCCACCCCTCCGCTCAGCATTATAACGGCGGTACCGGGTGCTTCGAAAATAATGCGGAGGCTTCGTGAGGGGCACGAGGTCATGCGTTGCGGGACGATCAGGACTCGACGAGCACCAGCCCGTTCGTACCGTCGACGGTCACCGTGGCGCCGTCCGGAATACGCACCGTTGCATCGCGAGTGCCCACGACGGCAGGAAGCCCGAACTCCCGCGCCACGACCGATGCGTGCGACAGCAGGCCGCCCGTGTTGATCACCAGCGCCGAAACGACGCCGAAGAAGGGCGTCCAGGCCGGTGTCGTCGCACGCGTGACCAGGATGTCGCCCGGCACCAGCGTCTCAGCCTCGGCGAGGGCGTCGATGACGCGGGCACGGCCCCGGTAGCTGCCAGGCGATGTGCCGACGCCCCGGACGACGGTCAGGTTTGACGCGCGCACTCCGGCTTCGACCGGGAGATCGTCCTCGGCTTCGAACGGCTTGCCGAGGATGGGTGGTGGTGAGACGGAGCGCCACAGCGCCAGTTCGGCGCGTCGTTCCGCCAGCCGTCCGGCATCGGGCGTCCAGTCGCCTTCGAGCGCGGCGATTACCTCATCGCGCTCCAGGTAGAAGACGTCGTCCGGCTGGCTCAGGAGGCCTCGGCCCTGCAAGTGGCGTCCGATGGCCAGCCAGCGCGCACGGGATGCCGCGTTCAGCCGCTGGTCCGTGTAGTAGTTGTGGTCCTCGAGGTTCGGCAGGAGCTCCTGAGCGATCGGCAGCAATCGCAGCAGCTCAGTGACGGCATCATCGCCCGTAGCCAGCGAACGCAGCTCGGCCTCCAGCCCTTCTCGACGTGCGCGCTGACGTCCAGCAGAATCGGCCGGTCCATTGCCGTCCGCCTGGCTGGCGTAGGCGCGAATCGCCATGCGCGGGATCGCATCGCTCTCAGCCCACGTCGGCTGGTCCTCCACGAAGCTCTCGGCCGTTGCACCGAACGCCTCACGCAGAGCGGCCATACCTTCCCGGAACGCGCGTCCCGCAGCGGTATCCGGCACCTCGTCAGCAGACGCGAGGCTCGCAGCCAGCGCTTCGTCCCCGCGCACGAGGCGGCTGATGTCCCACAGCATCGTCGCGCGCTCCAGCGATGCGTTCGGCATGCCCTGGAGCAGTGCGACTGCGTCGGCGAGGCGCTCCACTCCAAAGCGCTGCGTGTACAGCTCCTGAAACCGGCGCCCCACGGCATGGGCCGGTAGCACGGCCTCGCGATGAATCGGCCCGAACACGCTCCAGTACAGCCGTGTGTGCTCTTCCAGGGTCTCGCGCCAGGTCCCGGGCGCCACGGCTGACGGGTCGAAGCTCCGCAGGACCTCCACGACCTCATCGACCTGCGGCTGGAGCCGCGTGCGCCAGGCCCGCATTTCCTCTGCCGACTCCGGAAGCCTTGAAGTACTGAACCCGCGAGCGCCCGGCTCTTCGCCATGACGCGTGTAGGTGTAGCCGTTTATCCGCAACGACCGCGGTGGATGCCCTGCGTCCGAGAACATGCCGCCCATCGCACTGCCGAGCGGCGGCACGGCGGAAGGGGTGTGCTCGTCCGAGAGCACCCATGTGTAGGCATCGAAGGCGGGATCGGGCAGATCGAAGCTCAGCTCAGGCATGGCCGCCATGTTAACGCGTTGTAAACGAGCGGCGGTAGCTGTAGTTCAGGACCAACTCGCAGACATGGCGAAACGAATCGTCCCTTGGTCCGAGGCCGTCGATGCCGGGATTACTGCGCGGCCGGGATGGTCAGCGTATCGCCGGGCACGATGAGGTTCGGGTCAGCGATGTTGTTGGCTTGAACGATGGCATCGACTGTGACGCCGAACTGGGCAGCGATGGCCCCCAGGGTGTCGCCCGCCTGCACGGTGTACTCCTGCGGCCCGCCTGCCGCCTGTGTCGGCGTCACAATGGGCGCCGTTGTTGGCGAGGCGGGAGGAAGGGTTGGCACTGCCGTCGCGGCTGCGGTCGTCGGCGTGGGCGCGATATCGAGCGAGTCGTCGCCGCCACCACACGCGATGAAGGCACTCGCCATCATTGCTGCAATCAAAATTGCCATGAACCGAGTGCCTCGTCGTCGCAGCGCCATTCGCACACCTGCCTGATTTGTTTGGTAGAGCTAATTACGAACGAGGAACCTCGTCAAGGCAGTCATCGATCATGAAATTAGATTCCTTATGTCGTCTAGGGCAGCTTATGAACGGTCGGGATCACCTTTTCGGCCATCAGGCGGCTCTGCTCCATCATGTCGTCGTCGCTGTCCGCGATGGGTCTGGCGACGAACTTCGAGACCCCCACGGCCCGTAGCACCGAGACGAGCTCGATGACCTCGTCGGCCCCGCCCACGGCCATGAAGGCACGCGGATTCACGTCCGGTCCCACCCTGGCCTGCAGCGCCTTGAGGTTGCGCTCGACCACGGGCTCATCCCAGGTGCCGAAGCGATAGCTGAAGCCGCAGCCGTAATGATCGTCATCGATCGTGCGCCCGAGCTCTTCGCAGCGCTGCTTGATCGCCTGCACGACACGTCCAATCTGGGCCGGCGCCTGCGCGGCGCCTGCCAGCCAGCCGCTGCCGTAGCGCGCCGTGCGGTCGATGGCGGCCTCGCTGCTGCCGCCGACCCAGATCGGCAGCGGCGTCTGCTTCGGCTTCGGGTTAATCGTCACGTCGTCGTACTGGTAGTAGCGCCCCTGGAACGAGACGTGGTCTTCCGTCCACAGGCGGTTGAGCAGCTGCAGCATCTCGTTCGAGCGCGCGCCCCGGCCCTTCGCGGAGACACCCAGCGCCTTCCACTCCGGCGCTACGTCGTTGCCGACGCCGAACATCGGCAGCAGGCGGCCGTTGCTGAGGTAGTCGATGGTGGCGCACTCCTTCGCCAGCACGAGGGGGTCTCGCAGGGGCAGCACGGTGGTGTTCATGCCGAACTTGAGGCGCTTCGTGCGGCCTGCGACGGCGGCCAGTGTGCTCAGCGGCTCCAGGAAGGGCTGCGGCGACACCATGCGCTCACTGAGCCACATCGAGTCGATCGGGCTATCTTCGAGGGAGTCGATCCAGCGCCAGAAGGCATCCGGGTCAGAGAAGGGAAATGCTGCGAAGCCGAGACCGATACGTACGCTCATGCGCGAAGGTTAGCACCACTTGTCCCGCCACCGTGATCCTGAAATCAAGCGAAAATTCACAAGACCTGTACGCCAGTGCGGGCGTCAGATGCTGTCGTGGACTTTTACGTGCGAGAGAATAAGAGCATGAAGGTCGTGGTGATCGGCGGGGGATTCGGCGGGCTGTCAGCAGTGCGCGCGCTCGAGGGTGTCGAAGGCATCGAAGTAACGCTGGTGGACCGGCGCAACTTCCACCTCTTCCAGCCCCTGCTCTACCAGGTGGCCACGGGCGGGCTTTCGCCGGCGAACATCGCGTCACCCCTGCGAGGCATCGTTCGCACGCAGAGTAACGTCCACGTCGTGCTCGAGGAGGTAACGGGCTTCGACCTGCCGAACAAGCGGGTGATCACTGCCGGCTCCAGCATTGAGTACGACGCCCTGATTGTCGCGACCGGCTCGCATTACAACTACTTCGGCCACCCCGAGTGGGAGCAGGTTGCTCCGTCGCTCAAGACGATCGAGGACGCCACGGAGATCCGAAGCCGCATCCTGCACGCCTTCGAGGAGGCCGAGCTCAGTGAGGATGAAGTCGAGACGCAGCGCTGGATGACCTTCGTGATCGTCGGCGCCGGGCCGACGGGCGTCGAGATGGCGGGGGCCATCGCCGAGCTGGCCCGCACCACCCTGCCGGGCGACTTCCGGCACATCGAAGCCGCAAACGCGCGCATCATCCTCGTCGAGGCCGACGACCGCATCCTGCCGCCGTACCCGCCATCGCTTTCGCAACACGCCACCGACTCTCTGAAGCAGTTGGGCGCCGAGGTGAAGACAAGCTCGCGCGTCACCGGTATCGACGATCACGGCATCACGATGGAGACGCCGGACGGGGAACACCGCATCGAGAGTCACACCGTGATCTGGGCCGCCGGCGTCGTCGGCACGGCGATCGGAAAGACGCTGGCCGATGCGGCGGGGCAAGAGCTGGGTCCTGCCGGGCGTATCGAGGTCGGGCCAGACCTGACGATCCCGGGTCAGCCCGACGTCTACGTTATCGGCGACCTGGCCTTCTTACGGCAAAACGGGAAGCCGATACCCGCCCTCGCTCCGGTCGCGATGCAGCAAGGCGCCTACGCAGCGAAGTCGATAAAGACAAGGCTGGCCGGACGGACGATGCGTCCCTTCCGTTACCACGACCGCGGCACGATGGCGACGATCGGTCGATCTTCCGCGGTGGCAGACCTGGGCTTCATCAAACTGCACGGGTTCATCGGCTGGATGGCCTGGCTTGTCGTCCACCTTGCGATGCTCGTGGCCTTCGAGAACCGTGTGCTCGTGTTCACGCAGTGGACCTGGAACTACTTCACGCACGGCCGCTCCGCCCGCCTGATCACGGGTCGCAGCCGTCTGCCGTCCCGTCCCTCCGGTGAGCAAGAGGATGCGTGATATGCTGGGGCCGCTGCGCACGGGGTGGTCGTCTTCGAGCTGAGGACGGCCTGAGATCAAACCCGTCGAACCTGATCCGGGTAATGCCGGCGGAGGAAGGCGCGTGGTGACAGGCAGCGGAGCCGGCTGCAGTCACATCTACCTCCAGCCCACCCACCAGGGATGCGTACGCGGGAGGTACTCCATGTCTTCTCTTGTCCGAAGCTGGCGAGCGCTTAATGTCGCGCCGAAAGCAGCGCTGGGTCTACTCTTTGCCGGACTGCTGCTCGTGGCAGCGTGCAGCGGCAATGACAGCAGCAGCAACGATGGGGAGCCCAGCGTCGACTCGCCCCAGACCGTGAAACTGCAGCTGGACTGGACGCCCAACACCAACCACCTCGGCATTTACGTCGCGCTGGCCAACGGCTGGTATCGCGACGCCGGCATCGACCTCAAGATCCTGCCCTACGGCGATACGAACCCTGACACGGTCGTCGCCAACGGCCAGGCGGACGTGGGCGTCAGCTTCCCACCAAACGTGATCTTCTCGCGCGCCGCCGGACTGAAGCTCACAAGCATCGCCTCGGTCCTGCAGAGCAACCCGACGGAGCTGACGGTGCTCGCCGATAGCGACATCCAGAGCCCGAAGGACTTCGACGGCAAGACCTACGCCGGCTTCGGCCTCCCTTACGAGGAGCCCCAGATCAAGACCGTGATCCAGGCGGACGGCGGCAAGGGCGACTTCAAGGTCGCGACGCTCAACAGCTACGCCTACGAAGCGCTTTACAACCACGAGGCTGACTTCACCGAGATGTTCATGACCTGGGAGGGCATCGAAGCCGACTTGCGCGGCATCAAGGTCCGCGGCTTCAAGTACAGCGACTACGGCGTGCCGGACTTTCCCGGCGTGGTCCTCGTGGCACGCTCCGACGTCGTCGACAAGGGCTCGCCGAAGCTGACGAAGTTCCTCGAGGTCACCCGGCGCGGCTACGCGTTCGCCGCGGAGCACCCGGACGAGGCGGCTCAGATCATGATGGACTATCTGCCGGACGCCTTCCCCGAACCGGAGCTGGTCACGCGCTCCGCCGAGGCGCTGACGGACTACTTCGTGAAGGGCGATACGCCCTGGGGCGTGCAGAACGGCGACGACTGGAAGGCCTACACGCACTTCTTCGTCGAGCAGGGCATCGTCAAGGACGGCGACGACAACGTCATCAAGTCCGACGCTGACATCCCGGGCGGCCCGCTGTACAGCAACGACCTCTTGCCCGGCAGCTAGGCGAGGACACATGCGGGCGTTCAGGAAACCGAGCCGTCCACTGTGAGCATCGATGGCTGAGTCGCTGCTGCAGGTCGAAGGCGTGAGCAAGACGTTCGGCGGTCGCCGGCCGCTGGAAACGCTGCGAGACGTGAACCTGCATGTCGAGCGAGGCGAGTTCGTCTCACTCGTCGGGCCATCGGGATGCGGCAAGAGCACGCTGTTCAGCCTGATCGCGGGCGTCGAATCGCTGAGTGCCGGCCGCATCGCCGTCGGCGGCGAGACGGACGCGGACAGGCGGCGTCTTAGCGTGGGCTATATGTTCCAGAAGGACCTGCTCTTCCCCTGGCGCTCCCTGCTGGACAACGCTGCCCTCGGCCTCGAGGTCAGCATCGGGCGCACAACGGCTCGCGAGCGTGCCCGCGCCCTGCTGCCTCGATTCGGCCTCGAGGGCTTCGAGCAGCATCGTCCGGCCGAGCTCTCCGGTGGCATGCGCCAGCGAGTCGCCCTCCTGCGCACCCTGCTGCTCGAGCGACCGCTATTGCTGCTGGACGAGCCCTTCGCCGCCCTCGACGCCCTGACGCGCCGCGAGCTGCAGACCTGGCTGCGAGAGACGTGGTCCTCTGGCTCGCAGGGGGCGTTGCTCGTCACGCACGACGTGCGAGAGGCGCTGGTGCTCTCCGACCGGGTCTACGTCATGAGCCCCCTGCCAGGGACGATCGTCGATGAGATCGAAGTGCGTCCTGGTGGCGCCGAGCCGGATGCGACGCGCCGGGCTGCACTCGAAGAGCAGGTGCTGGCCATGCTGCACCTGGAGCGGGTCACGCCGTGAACGAGGCCCCGAACGCAGGAATCGGCTTCGGAGCGCGCTTGAACCTCACAGCGATGACCGTGATCCCGCCGGCGTTGATCATTCTGGCGTTGTTCGGAATCTGGGAGCTTTATGTCGAGTTATCCGGCATCTCCCGCGTCACCCTACCGTCGCCGTCGACGGTGCTCGAGGCGGCCTGGCGTAATCGCGACATCCTGGCCCGCAACAGCGTGATCACACTGGAGGAGACCTTCGCCGGTCTCGCCGTGAGCATCAGCTTCGGCGTGATCATGGCGCTCTTGCTTGACTCGATCCCGGCCGTGCGCCGCAGCTTCTATCCCCTGCTCGTGGGCTCGCAGACGCTGCCGGTGGTGGTGATCGCGCCGCTGTTCGTGCTGTGGTTCGGATTCGGCATCTTTCCGAAAATCCTCGTCGTGACGCTCTATACGTTCTTCCCGATTACCGTCGCCTTCGCGTCGGGGCTGGCCGGGGCCGACGCCGAGGCCCAGATGCTCATGCGCACGTTCGGGGCGAGTCGCTGGAAGACGCTGCGAATGCTCCTGGTGCCCCAGGCGCTGCCCTTCTTTTTCACAGGCCTGCGTATCGCCGTGACGTATGCCATAGTCGGCGCCGTCTTTGCCGAGTGGTCCGGCTCGACGGGCGGTCTGGGCAATTACGTGCTGCTAATGCGCAACTCGTTTCGCACGGACATGGTGCTCGCTGCCATCTTCCTGATCGCGGTGCTGTCGCTGGGGTTGTTCGTGCTGGTGGGGGTTGTAGAACGCTTCGTGGTGAAATGGCGTTAAGTCAATAGGGCACGCCGGAATTTAGGCTTTCTTTACTTCGAAAGCCTCTCCGGCCCAGATAAACGGGTGTAATATGAACTTGCCCTCCACTGACCAGTAGCAGTGGAGCGGCGCTCCCCGGACGAGGCCACCACGGATCGGTGGCCTCGTCTTAATTTACGTAGCACCCCTGCTCTTCGGATCTGTCATCGTGAAAAATTGTGAGAATTTTTGCGGCCATCTAGAATGCGCCGTGCCAAACCGCTGCGCCCAATAGCCAACAAGGAGCCATCTCAATGCCACGCCTGCCGGAAGTCCTCGACCGCGACGCCCTGCCGGAAGACAAGCGACACATCCACGATTACCTGAAGGAGACCCGCAACGCCGTCCGGCTCCCCTTCTCGGCCGTGCTGAACAACCCGGAGCTGACCTACCGTGTCGCCCACCTCGGCAGCTACATTCGCTTCGACTCGGTGCTGCCGGACAAGGTGCGTGAGTTGGCGATCCTGGCGACGGCCCGCGAGGTCGATGCGCGCTTCGAGTGGGCCGGCCACTATCGCATCGCCAAAGAGGCCGGCGTCACGGACGAGCAGATCGACGCGATCGCAAATCGCACCGCCCCCGCCGGTTTCAGTGAGGACGATGCGCTGCCCGTCAACGTTGCCCTGGAGCTACGGCGCAAGAATGAGCTGTCGGACGCAAACTTCAAGGCAGCCCAGGCGAAGTTCGGCGATGCGGGCGTGATCGAGCTGATCGCGACCGTCGGCTACTACTCGCTGATGGGCTGCCTTCTCAACGGGCTGCAGATCGAGCCCGCCGCGGACGCCCCGCAGCTACCTCGGTAGCGGGGGGCTCCTCAGGCTTTGACCTGTCCGGCCGTCATCGTCAGACCGACCCAGGACCTGGAACGCGGGACCGACCTGCCATGGCGTGCCCAGCGCGGGAAGTAGCCAGCGGTCCAGGCCGATGTAGCCGGCCGTCTTCCAGGCGAGGACCAGCAAGATGGCGAAGAGCAGGAGGACCGGGTTGGTGCTCGCGGAGCCGGCGAGCAGAAATGCCATGTTCATCGTCGCGCCGAAGAGGGCGGCGATAGCGACGAATGCACCAATGATGAGCGCAATGCCTATGAAGAACTCGCTGAAGGCGATGAGCTTGGCAAACCACGTGTACCAGTGGTGGTCCAGCATGAACTGGATGAAGTGCCGGTACCAGCCGTATGTGATGGCAGGCTTGCCCTCATCCGGCACGACAACGATGCGCTGCCAGAAGCTCTGAAGGCCGGAACCGTTCTGGTTGATCCAGCCATCGCCGTCAATCTTGTGCCAGCCGGCCTGTAACCACTGCCAGCCGACGTAGAGGCGGATGAGGAACCAGATAGGCGACATGAGGATGTTACCGAAGAGGAACCGGTACCAACCGGGGTCCGTCAGTTCCCGACGTGAAAAGACTTGTGTGCTCATGAACGGTGCCCTTCCTTCCAAACCACGTCCGTGATGTACTCGCCAACTCCCCAGGCGACCAGCACCGCCGCAGCGATGGGGAAGAAGCCGAGCACCGGCTCACCCCAGACGGCCATGCCAATCGATAGCGCAATTACGCCGGCCCAGGCCAGTACACCCAGCGCGAAGAGACCGATGGTCATCGCAACCTCCATTCAGCTTGCAACTTGATAATTAGATCTTAGGCATCGAGGCAAGACGTCCACAGGGCCGTTGAGCCCCCGGTGGCAGGGGCCGTTCGGTGCAATTTCGCCCTGCCGTAAGTCCGGCGTAGAATAGCCTCCGTTGCGCTATATCTAGGGAGGCAAAATGAGAGTCAGCCAGGTTATCGCCGAGATCCTGAAGCGAGAGGGCGTCAAGCAGATCTTCGCGTACCCCCTCAACCCGCTGATCGAGGCCGCCGCGGAAGCGGACATTCGCCCCATCATCGTCCGCCAGGAGCGGATCGGCGTGCACATGGCCGACGCCGGCAGCCGCCTGAGCTCCGGCGACAACGTTGGCATCTTCTGCATGCAGGGCGGCCCGGGCGTCGAGAACTCCTTCGGCGCCATTGCCCAGGCATACTCGGAGGCTGTACCGCTCATCGCCATCCCCGGCGGTTCGGCTCGAGCCCAGTCCTGGGTCAAGCCGGCCTTCAACGCCGCGCTGAACTACCAGCACGTCACGAAGTGGGCCGAACAGGTGAACACCCCCGCCGGTATCGTCGCCTCCATGCGCCGCGCCTTCACGCAGGCCCGCAACGGCCGGCCCGGCCCTGTGCTACTCGAGATCCCCGGCGACATCTGGAACGAAGAGGTCGAGGGCGAGATCAACTACACGCCTACCTCGCGCGCTCGCTTTGCCCCGGACCTCCAGAGTGTCGACGAGGCCGCCGCGGCCTTGATCGCCGCCGAGCGCCCCGTGATCTACTCCGGTCAGGGCGTGCACTACGCCAGGGCCTGGGACGAGCTCATGCAGCTGGCCGAGCTCCTGGAAGCGCCGGTCACCACGAGCCTGGAAGGCAAGAGCTCCTTCCCGGAGAACCACCCGCTCTCTCTCGGCTCGGGCGGCGTCGCGATGCCCGCCTCGGTCTACAGGCACGTGCAGGACGCCGACGTGATCTTCGGCGTCGGCGCCAGCTTCACCGCGACAGGCTTCGGCATTCGCTTCCCCACCGAAGGCAAGACGTTCATCCACAACACCATCGACCCGATGGACATCAACAAGAACATCCCGACCGAGCACGCCCTCGTCGGCGACTCGAAGCTCACGCTGGCAGCCCTCGTGGAGGCTGTGAGCGAGCGACTCGGTGGCAAGCCGCGCGGCCGGCGCGAAGCGGTCGTGTCGGAGATCAAGTCGCAGAAGGACCCGTGGCTGCAGGAGTGGATGCCACGCCTGACCAACAATGAAGCGCCATTGGAGTCGTACCGCGTGATCTGGGACCTCCTGCACACGGTCGACGTCGCGAATACGGTGATCACGCACGACGCCGGCAGCCCGCGGGACGAGCTCTCGCCGTTCTGGGAAACGACGACGCCGCTCAGCTACATCGGCTGGGGCAAGACCACGCAGCTCGGCTACGGGCTCGGACTGGCGATGGGCGCGAAGGTGGCGCAACCGGAGAAGCTCTGCATCAACATGTGGGGCGATGCGGCCATCGGTATGACCGGCATGGACTTCGAGACCGCCGTGCGCGAGCGCATCCCGATCATGTCCGTGCTGCTGAACAACTTCTCGATGGCCATGGAGATCCCGGTGATGCAGGCTTCGACCGCGAAGTTCAACACAACGGACATCTCCGGCAACTACGCTGAGTTCGCGAAGGCCCTGGGTGGCTACGGCGAGCGCATCACTTCGCCCGACGAGATCATCCCGGCGATCAAGCGTGGCATCGAGGCAACGCAGAACGGCCAGCCCGCCCTCCTCGAGTTCATCACGACGAAGGAAAAGAACTACTCGACCTTCCGCGGCGGCTACCACTAGGTCACTGCATGACAGCTGCGGGCTGCCGCTGTCGAGGGGTAATAACGCGGAAGGCGCCTCAACACCCTTCCGCATGGATGGACAGCCGTGAGCATCGATTTGTCGTTGCGAGGAGGCGGCAGCCGACGTGGCAATCCTTCAGAACCTCGCAACAGGTGGACGGACCGAGCCGCTTTGGGCCCAGTTCCGTTCGTCCTGAGCTTTGTCGAAGGATGAAGGGCGGTGGGACAATGGTGCAGATGCAGTCCCGCCCACTGACGCCACCCACCGACCTGCCCGCCCCATGACCCTCAAGGCCGTCCTGTTCGACTTCGATGACACCCTGATCGACACGACGTCCAGCCGGGAAGAGCGCGCGCTGCGGGCGTATCGACGCCTGCGGGAGGAGGGCGTGCACGTAAGCTGGCGAGCGTTCTGGCACTCGATCAATGACCTCGACGAAGGCGGGTTCTATCGGCGGGGCATGGGGCCTGTCATGCGAGACCTTGGCCTGCAAGGCTCAGCGCTGGGCGACGAATGCAACGGCTTCTGGTTCTTCAAAGGCGCCGAAGACCTGCTTACGCTCTCGATTGGCTGCACCGATCTGCTGGACGTCCTGCGCACTCACTATCGGCTAGGCGTCATTACCAACGGGCCGGAAGAAACGCAGCGACACAAGTTCGAACACACCGGCTTGCAGGATTACTTCGAGCTCTTCTTGCCCAGCGGCGAGGTCGGTGTCACGAAGCCGGACCCGCGCATCTTCCGCATCGCCCTCGATCGCATGCAACTACAACCGAGCGATGCCGTGTTCGTGGGCGATCATCTGGACCTCGACGTCATCGGAGCCCAGCGAGCCGGCATGCGCGCCATCTGGTACCACCCGCGCCGCCGATACGCGTACGACGACCCGTCCATCGTGCCGGACGCGGCGATTCGGCACCTCGAAGAGCTACCAGCGGTGCTGGAGCGCATGGAGAGAGCCCATCGTGAGTCAGACTGAGCTCCACAAGAGAACAGCGCCATCGATGACGGCGCTGTTGGAGTCCGACTTAGCTGGCGCTTAGAGCGCCTGGATCGGAATCAGGAAATCATCCTCGCTTCTGGGGGCGGCTTCCTGGCCTTCCATCTCAGCGATAACGCGGTCGCCCTCTTCGATGAGGGCCGACATGAACTCGGGCTCATCGACGGTGCGAATGACCTCGCCCTTGCGGAAGATGACGCCGCGGCCCTTGCCGCCGGCGATGCCGAGGTCGGCCATCTTTGCTTCGCCCGGGCCGTTGACGACGCAGCCCATGACGGCGACGGTGATCGGCTTGCCGACCTTGTTGAAGTGCTCCTCCACCTTCTGCGCCAGCGGGATCAGGTCGATCTCGATGCGGCCACAGGTGGGGCAAGCTACGAGGATGGCACCGCGCCTCCGCAGGCCCAGCGTGTTGAGGATGTCATAGCAGACCGGGACTTCTTCCTTGGGGTCGGCCGCCAACGAAACGCGGATCGTGTCGCCGATGCCCTCGGCCAGCAGCATGCCGATACCGATGGCGCTGCGGACGGACCCGGCGCGCGGCGTGCCCGCCTCGGTGACACCGAGGTGCAGCGGATACGGTGTGCCGCGCTCATCGAGGACGCGGGCGAGCTCCCGGTTTGCTTCGACCATTGCGGGCACGTCGAAGGCCTTCATGGAGATCTTGATATTGTCGTAGTCGCACTCCTCCAGGAGGTTGATCTCCCAGAGCGCCGCCTCGACCATGCGCTCGACCATCGTCGGAGGCATCTCACCATCCTCGAGGGCGCGGATCGGCGGTAGTGAGCCCGCGTTCACGCCGATGCGGATCGGCATGTTGCGCTCTTTCGCCGCGTTCACAACCGTCTTCACCTTCTCGGGGTCGCGGATGTTGCCGGGGTTGAGGCGGAGGCCGTGGAAGCCAGACTTTACGGCGGCGAGGGCCCAGCGGTAATCGAAGTGGATGTCGGCCATGAGCGGGACCGGCGTCTGACGCACGATCTCGGGCAGAGCGTTCGCTGCCTCCTGGTCTGGGACAGCGACGCGCACGATCTCACAACCGGCCTCAGCCAGCTCCCGGATCTGCTGGACGGTAGATTCAACATCCGCGGTGTCGGTGCAAGTCATGGACTGCACGACAATCGGCGCGTCACCGCCGACCTGAACGTCACCTACGAATACGGGCTTGGTCTTACGACGAGGTGCAGGAATCATCGCAGCAGATCTTCTCCTCTCACGATGCGAGCAATGTCAAAGTAGCTAAGCGCGACAACCATGATCAAGAGCGCCACCATGCCTGTGAGGTGGACAAGAGCTTCCTTCTGAGGAGCGATCCGCTTGCCGCGCCGGGCGATTTCTATCAGCACGAAGACGATCTTGCCGCCATCGACGAACGGTAGAGGCAGGATGTTCAGCACAGCCAGGTTCATGCTCAGCAACGCGGCTGTCTCCATGAGGCTCTTCCAGCCGGCTTCCCGCACGATTTCGCCGGTTGCCTGGGCGATGCCGATGGGGCCCGTGACGGGTGCGCTGTGCCCACCCTTGATCCAGGTCAGCAGGCCGTTCCGCGCCAGCTTGAGGGAATCCCAGGTACGCTGCCAGCCCTGCGAAATCGCTGTAATCGGGCCGTCGGAGCGCATCTCCGTGAAGGGGTACTGCGGAGCGATGACGATACCCGTCGCGCCCTGCGTGAACTTGAGCACTTGCCCGGCCTGCAACGTGTCGGGGTTAGGCAGGCCCGCCGCCTGGGCGACTTCTGCGTCGGTAAGACGGAGTTGCTGGGCGACGTATGCGACGGTGTCACCTTCCTTGGTGACGTACTGCCGCTCGTTGTCGCCGCTGCCGAAGATCAGGGTCTGGCCCGCTTCCAGCTTGTACGGGATGCCGGCAGCCTGACGCACGATATCGCGGTCGAAGCCGGTGGCGTCCGACACACTGGCGACATTATCGCCGGGTTGCACGGTGTATTCGTAAGGCGGGGGCGCCCAACGCGGCGTCACGTGCACCGTATCAGTCGTCGTCTGACCCGTGATCGGGTCGGTGCGATGGACGACGACTTCCGTGTCGTCACCCAGGTTCAGGTTAATGGCATAGCTGGCGTCTTGAACGCTCTCGATCTTGCGCCCACCGACCTCTTCGATGACGTCGCCCTTCTGGAGCCCCGCCATCTCGGCCGGCGAACCCGGCACCACCTGAGCGATGACGGCGTTACCAACGGAGACCTCACGCGGGATCATCAAGGCCAGCGAGAACAGGAAGATCGCCAGCACGAAGTTCATGAAGGCGCCGGCGCCCATGATGATCAGGCGCTTCCACGGCGCCTGGGCCAACAGACTACGCGGGTCGGAGTCGTCCTCCTCGCCCTGCAGCCGCACGAAACCGCCCAGCGGCAGCGCGTTTACCGTGTATTCCGTTTCGCCACGCTGGATGCCGAAGAGCTTCGGGGGAAAGCCCACGCCGAACTCCAGCACCTTTACGTGGAACAGCTTGGCCGTGATGAAGTGGCCGAACTCGTGTACGACTACGAGCACGACCAGCATGGCAATAAAAGGCAAAATGGTTGAGGTAAGTAGCTCCACTAATGCTCCTGGATCCACTGTAGCGCGAATCGACGGCCCCAGGCATCCGCTTCGAGGATCGACTCCAACTCAGTTTCGTCGCCCGGCTCATGCGCCTGCAGCGCGGCATCAACAATGCGCGAGATGTCCAGGAAGCCGATGCGGTCTTCCAGGAAGGCACCCACGGCTTCTTCGTCCGCCGCCGCGACGGCTGCCGGATACGTGGCGCCCTGTGCGCCCGCGGTTAACGCCGTCTGTAAACAGGGGTATCGCAGCATGTCCAGCTCACCGAAGTTCAGCGAGCGCATGGCCGCAAAGTCGACGCGCTTGATATCGAGGTCGAGGCGTTCTGGGTAGCTCAGGGCGTACTGAATCGGCTGGCGCATGTCGGGCCAGGAGAGCTGCGCCTTGAACGAGCCGTCCACCATCTCTACGAGGGAGTGGATGATGCTCTCGCGGTGCATCAGCACGTCGATGCGGTCGAAGGGAATATCGAACAGCCAGCGCGCCTCAATCACTTCGAGGCCCTTGTTGAACAGTGTGGCGGAATCGATCGTGATCTTGCGGCCCATGCTCCACGTCGGGTGAGCCAGGGCGCGCTCGGCCGTGATCCCTTCGAGCTCCTCGATTGACAGGTCGCGCAGGGCACCGCCGGAGGCTGTGAGCACGAGGCGCCGGATCGAAGCCGGGTCTTCCCCTGCCAGGCACTGCCAGATAGCGCTGTGCTCCGAGTCGACCGGGCGCAACGAGCCACCGCCCTCGACGGCCGTGGCTTTGAGCAGCGCACCGGCCATGATCATCGATTCCTTGTTGGCCAGCGCCACGGTTTTGCCCAGACGCAGCGCCTTCAAAGCCGGCTGCAGCCCCTCCTTGCCGACGACGGCCGACAGGATTACGTCAACTTCGGGTGCGCAAGCGATGTCTTCGAGGCTGCAGAGGGGCGGCGTTACTTCGCCGAGCAGGCTACGCAGCTCGTCCGGGCGCCCTGTCGACACATATCGGGGCCGGAACTCCAGGATCTGCTCGGCGAGCAGGCCGGCGTTGCTCCACGCCGACAATCCGACCACGTCGAAGCGGTCCGGATGGGCGCGGATGACATCGAGGGTCTGGCGACCAATCGACCCGGTCGAACCGAGGATGGCGACACGAGTCATCGAACGATCCACTGCACGTAGTAGTATACCGCCGGCGCTGCGAATAGCAGGCTATCGAGTCGATCCGCGATGCCGCCGTGCCCGGGTACGAGGCCGCTGGAGTCCTTCACACCCAGGGCCCGCTTGATCGCCGACTCCGCGAGGTCGCCGACCATGATGACCGGCGGCAGCAGGAGACCCAGCGCCACGCGATGCTCCACCGCCAGACCGAGGCTGAACGCTTCGTTGAGCACGAATACGGCCGCGAAGCCGGCGATCAGGCTGCCGATGCCACCTTCGATGGTCTTGTTGGGGCTGATCGCCGGGGCGAGCTTGTGGCGCCCGATGGCACGACCAACAAAATATGCGCCCGTATCCGTAATCCAGACCGTGATCAGCGTGAAGAAGACAAGGTCTCGTCCCTCGCCGGACTGCCGTAGCAAGCACGAAGTATGCTCCGAGGCCGCCGAAGTAGAGCGCCGTCGCCAGGCTCCAGAGCCACGACTCGACGTCGCCGTGGGGGTCCTTCGAGAGCACATAGGTCGCCGAGACGAGGCCGATAGTCGCGACGAAGCCGCCCAGCAGGTACTCGGCGCCGCCTGCCAGCGCGATAAACGGCAGCGCAGCCGCACACCCCGCACCGACGATCGCCAGCGGCGTCCGGTGCACGTGCCGCGCCATAGCGAACTCGATGCAGGCAACGGCGACCGCGAGCGCCACGACGGCCGCCAGCAGCGCATCGCCCACCCAGACAATTCCGACGAGGACGGGGATGCCGATGGCGGCGGTGAGCAGTCGAGTTCGCAGCAAACCGGATGCGGCCTGGTCAGGCGCCGGCGTGAACGCCGTTGCGGGCGATCTGGCCGTTTGTCGCGACGCCGTTTGGGGAGACGCCCTCATAGCCGCCGAAGCGCCGCGTGCGCGAAGCGTAGGCGCCAAGGGCCCGGTCCACCTCAGTTTCGTCGAAGTCCGGCCAGTAAACCGGCGTCGTGTAGAACTCGGAGTAGGCCGTCTGCCAGATCAGAAAGTTCGAGAGTCGCATCTCGCCCGAGGTACGGATGACGAGGTCCGGGTCAGGCAGGCCCGCCGTGCCGAGATGAGCCTCGATGGCGGCTTCGGTAATGTCCTCCGGCGCAGCCCCGTTCTCGACGAGCTGCCGGACCGCATCGACGATCTCTGCCCGGCCGCCGTAGTTGAACGCCACGCAGACCGTCATGCGGGTGTTGTTCTTCGTCAGCTCGATAGCACCCCGTATGCGGCGCTGCAGGTCCTCGGCCAGCGGCGACAGGTTGCCGATGTGGACCAGGCGCACGCCGTTCTCGTGCAGGGCGTTGAGCTCGCGGTCCAGCACGCGACCGATGAGGCGGAACAACGGGTTGATCTCGCTCTTGGGGCGCTTCCAGTTCTCGGTAGAAAAAGCAAAGAGCGTGAGGTATCGCACCCCACGCTCCGCGAAGGTCTGAATCAGAGCGGCGAATGTTATCGGTACCGGCACGATAGCCCGCCTGCTTCGGTAAGCCCCGCGCTTCTGCCCAACGACGGTTGCCGTCCATGATCACAGCGACGTGCTGAGGACAGCCGTCCTGCGAGCCCGAGGGCTCGATACCTGTCGTTGGGTTTTTCTGCTTGGGCGCGGCGGTGGGGCGGCGACGAGAAAGCATCAAGTTGGCAGCCTAAACTTCCAACAGCTCGGCTTCTTTGTCCTTCCCGCGTTCGTCGATGTTCGCAATGTAGCGATCGGTCAGCTTCTGGAGCTGGTCCTGAGCACGATGCTGCTCGTCTTCCGAGGCCTCCTTGGACTGAACGAGCTTCTTGACGTGCTCGATGCCGTCACGCCGCACGTTGCGCACGGCGATGCGACCGTCCTCGACGCGACTGTGCACGACCTTGATGAGCTCCTTGCGCCGTTGCTCCGTCAGCTGCGGGATAGACAGACGGATAATCTGGCCGTCATTCGAAGGCGTCAGGCCGAGGTCCGACTTCTGGATCGCCTTCTCGATGGCCGGCATGGCGTTTCGGTCCCAGGGTTGAATCGTGATCAGCCGCGACTCCGGCGCCGAAACCGTACCCATCTGGTTCAGGGGCAGGTTCGTACCGAAATACTCGACCATGACGTGGTCGACGAGTCCGGCGTGAGCGTGGCCGGTGCGGATAGCGGCGAGCTCTCGCTCGACCGCCTCCACAGCCTTCTTCATGCGTCCTTCGCTGTCAGCGATGACTTCATCGATCATATCGGTAACCTCTGGTGAATTTAGCTGGCACCCAGCTCGAAGCGTTGGAACTGCTTGATCTGGATGTTCTCACCGGTCTTACCGATTGTCTCGTTGATCAGGTCCTGAATCGTCTTTGAGGCGTCCCGGATGTAGGGCTGCTTCAACAGCACCACTTCATCGCCGCGCAGGTCCGCAACGTCCGGCAACGGTTCGTCCTCACTGACGGCCAGAGGGTTCATCGCCGCGATCTGCATCGCAATCTCGCGGGCCAGAGCCTGGAACTCGTCCGTGCGAGCCACGAAGTCTGTCTCGCAGTTCACCTCGACGAGCGCGCCAATGCGGCCGCCCGCGTGGATGTACGATTCGATGACGCCCTGGGCGGTCTCGCGGTGAGCCTTCTTGGCAGCCGACGCGAGGCCCTGCTCTGCAAGGTACTTCTTGGCCTTCTGGACGTCGCCGTCCGAAGCTTCCAGGGCACGCTTGCAGTCCATGACGCCAGCGCCGCTGGCCTCTCGCAGCTCCTTGATCTGGTCTAGGGTGATCTCCACTCGTTACTCCTGGGCTGCAGCAGTCGCTTCGGCAACAGGGGCCTCAGCTTCGCCGGGCGCGACATCTTCAGGCGACGCCGTGTAGGTCGTCTGGCCGTCGAACTCGAACTCCTCACCATCGCCACCATAATCGCGGCGCTGGGCGCCCTCGAGGCAGGCGTCGGCGATGCGCGTGGTGACCAGGCGGACAGCCCGGATCGCGTCATCGTTTGACGGGATCGGGTAGTCGATCACGTTCGGGTTGCAGTTGGTGTCGGTCATGGCCACGATCGGAATGCCGGTGCGGTTCGCTTCGGCAATGGCGATGTACTCCATGCTGGGGTCGACGATGTAGAGCGCTGAAGGCAGTCGCGTCATCTCTTTGATGCCGCCGAAGTGCCGGTTAAGGCGCTCGATCTCCTCCTCGATGTCGAGGACGTCGCGCTTGGTCATGCGGGCGAACTCGCCGCGCGCCATCGCGTCCTCCAGGCGCACGAGGTGATCGATGCGGCCCTGAATGGTCTGGAAGTTGGTCAGCGTGCCACCCAGCCAGCGGCTGTTGACGTACGGCATGCCGGCACGCGTAGCTTCGTTCTGGATCGTCTCTTGCGCCTGCTTCTTGGTGCCGACGAAGAGAATGGTACCGCCCTTGGCGACGGTGTCAGCGACCCACTCGCTGGCCTCATCCAGGCGGCGAACCGTCTGCTGCAGGTCAATGATGTGGATTCCGTTTCGCTGAGTGAAAATGAAGGGCCGCATACGGGGATCCCAGCGCCGTGTCTGGTGTCCGAAATGCGCACCTGCTTCTAGCAGGGATTTCATCGTTACGTTAGTAGGCACCCGTCCTCCTTGATTCCGTGACGGAGATGATTGTGTACCCTCTACTTTTTGGGTTTTTCAAGTATAGCACCCCACCAGAATGCGCTTGCATCCTGAACTTCAACGGACTAGCTTTGCTGCGATTCATATCCACTGTCTTCAGGAGGCGGACATGACCAACGGCTCAAGCTCTCACATCGAGAAGGACGTCATCTACGGGCGAGGCGGCGACGTCGACCTGCACCTCGACGTGTATCACCCCAGCGGGCCTTCCCGCCACACGGCGATCGTCCAGTTGCACGGCGGCGGCTTCACCCGCGGCGCCAAGGAGAACATCGCCGCGAACTGCCGTGCCTTCGCCGAGCGGGGCTACACCTCTATCGCGGCCCAGTACCGCCTGGCGCCGGACCACCGCTGGCCCGCTCAGATGCACGACGTGAAAGCAGCGATCCGCTGGACCAGCGCCAACGCCGACCGCCTGAATATCGATCCCGCGAAGATCGCTGTCGCCGGCTACTCCGCCGGCGCCATGCTCGCGCTCGTGGCGGCGGGCAGCAAAGGTGTCACGGCGCTGGAAGGCACAGGCGGCAACGGCAGCGCGAGCAGCGCGGTCGCGGCATGCATCGCCTACTACGGCTCGGCCGGTCGGAGCCGTCCGGAGGGCCGGGAAGACCCCCTGATGGCCGCCGACGCCACGGACGCCGACTACGAGCAGGCCAGCACGATCACCTACGCCTCCACGGCCGTGCCCACGATCTTCTTCCACGCCACGGGTGACACGACCATCCCGTTCGACGCGTCCATGAAGCTATTCAACGCCTACCGGGACGGCGGCGCCGCGGTCGAAATGCATATCTTCGACGGTCTGTCCCACGTCTTCGACCGCCACCCGGAATTCCTGGCCCCTACCGTCGAGCTCTGCGACCGGTTCCTCGACCGTTTGGTCGTCGAGCCACGCGTCTACCCGCCGTTCGCTCCCGGCGTGGCGCGCCCAGGATGATGCGACCTGAGTGATAAATAGAAACGGAGCGCCAGATTTGGCGCTCCGTTTCTATTATGTCGAGTAATCTTGGCTTACGGCTCGATGGAGTTGACGCCGTTGACGTCCGTGATGTTGGCCACGAAGTTCCATTTGAAGGGGTCGCCGTTTGCGGTCCCTTCAGCGTTGAACTCCCAGCGCACGATGTAGTTGCCCTCCGTTGCCACCCACAACACGAACGACGCATCCGTCGTTTCGGCGCCCGCACCGGCAAAGCCCGTCACGAGCTGCTGATTCATCGCTTCGGTCGTCTCGCACCGCAGCGCATCGACACCGTTGACGTTCTCATGGCTGCCGCAATCGATCGCTGTGTCATCGATTAGAGACTGGGGATCGACAAAGGCTGAGACGTAGTTCAGCGAGCCGGCATCAACGGTCGCCGGTACCGGCCCGGTGGTGGTGCCTGCAATCGTGGTCCACTGCTGATCGCCCTTCACCGTCTGTTTGTACTCGATGCCGCCGGCTCTAATCGTCACCTGGGCCTGATCGGGAGCGATGTACGCGCCGGACGCCGTGAAGTCGCTGGAACTGGCGCCGGGAATCGTGGGGACGCCGGCCGACGCCAGGAACGCTCCACCGCCGCTGAGGGTGATGTCCCACCGGAAGCTCTGGAGGCCATTGAGGTCAGCCAGCGGGCCGGGACTGGTGCCGACCGCCGTGCCGACAGCTTCAGCGCCGGAACTACCGGTCGTCCCCGTACTGCCCGTCGAGTCGGGCGCCGAGGTAGGGGCGGTAACCCCGCTACCGCCGGACGGCGGCGCTGCGGTCGCACTCGTGGTCGTGGCGCTCCCAGAAGAAGCTGCGTCGTCGTCGCCACCGCAGGCGGCAACAAACAAAGTCAGGCCCGCAAACAGCGCCGTCATGCCAAGCAAACGCACGCTGCTATTGAACAGTCCAGGCCGGAACCAGAAAGGCCTGTCGGATACTTTCAAGTCTTTCTCCTCCTCAGTTACCCGCAATCCGCCCGATGAGATACCGGATGCCGGTTCTCACCTGATAGCCATTGTGCAGTAAGGGCCTGCAACTGACGAATCGGAGGAGAAAGATATGCGCCCGCCGGCTACTCGTTGGACTTCAAAGCGGCATCGCTGATACGACTGCACAGGGCGTCGATCTCGGCGCTATCAAGAGCGTCGTCCTGTTCGAAGTAGGCCTCGTAGTAGTCGGCCAGATCGACGGTCTGCGATTCTTCCTGCCAGTTCCGCAGCGCCGCCAACACGTGCGACGCTTCCCGCTTCGATAGGATCAGTTCCATTCATCACCTCACCATTAATAAGAGGCCGTCGACATGTCGGCGGCCGGCAGAAAACCCGTTGTGCGACTCGCGAACCGTCCTAAGCCCAAGAACGCGAGACTCCCTAACAACATGCCGTGACAGTCCTGCTAAGTCGAGTCCGCCAGGAGGCCCATGCCGGTCTTCTGCCATGCGTGAATCCGCCGGGGCGATCTTGCACTGGTTTAAGGCTCCCTAGCGAAATTCATTACAGGAGCATCTACATTACTGGCCTCACCTTTCGCCAATGTTTCGGTTAGCCTAACGGCCCACATTACAGAAGCGCTCCGATGATGGCGGATGCTAGCGTGATCTCAGGTTTTGGGTGTGGGGTGGTGTGGATGATCGTGACCGGATGACACTGCGACGACGCGACGACTCTCTGGAAGCACTCAGCGCGCATATTCTCAACGGCTACCCCGCCGTTGCGCTTGAGCGCCGCCCTCGCACTGTATCGAACCACGTTGAGGCCCCGCCCCGGGTGGTGCGCGTCCTTGACATCCAGCAGATGCCCCTGACCCGCCCAAACGCCCAACAGGTCTCCGTACTGATATGTAGTGAGCCCGACTGTCCCCTTGCCCTCGGTCTCGTCGGTCACGTCATCGGCCTGAGGTCTTATGAGTCCGAATCGCAGGAATACTTTCGAGAACAGGTCATCGAGTTGGGCGAAAGCGGCGTCTACCGCCAGGGCCGCCGTCGCTGGTTCGAGTGCCCCGGTGTCGCGGGGCCGTGCGCGTCCAAGCGCATGAAGCTCTACCTGCCGCCCGGCGAGAGCACCTTCGCCTGCGCCGATTGCCATCACCTCACGATCCCCCACACACCGGACCGGCCTCTGCGGTGGCACGATGAGGTCCTGAGCCAGGAAGTCCTGCGCTGGCACGAACCCGCGGAGTTCCACCTACCGAAGGGCGCCTGATTCTCGCAGCGCCTAATTCAGGCTCATGACTGCCTGGAGAATCGGCGGCAGACGTCGCTCCACCTGAATCAGACCACCCACCGGCGCATTCATCTCCAGGACAAACCGCTGGTTGCCGCCAGGGCCGGCAAAGTCTGGTCCCAGCGCGTCGAAATCGACGCGGATCACTGCTGTCTCCCACGAGTCCAGGTGATCGTCCCCGTTACCGCTGAGGAACTGGACGGTGTACGGGACGTCGGGCAGGTAGGACGTCTCATCGTAGTAGGCGATGGTGAGCCGTTCAGGGTCGTCCGCCGCGAACGACATCGAAGCGCTCTCACCGTACAGCCGCACCGGGATCTGGACCGATGACACCGTGGTGCCATTCTCAGACCGCGCCACGACGGAGCCCCGAACCTCGAGCGTCCCGCTCACGCGCTGGATGCTCGTGTCCACCAGTTGCTCCAGGCCGGAAAAGTCGGCACCGTCGCTGGCTACGGAGATCGTAGCCGCCGTGCCAGCCGTCGCAAGGACGGCGATTAGACCTGTGAGGATGGTGACGGATCCACGTTCACCACCAGCACAACGAAGAAGCGATCGAGTTACGCGGCAAGCGGCCGCAGCCAAGATTCCTAGCATCCTTGCTTCACCTCTATGAGGAGAAACCCGATGCCGGCGCATTCGTAACAACCCTAATGTCACCAATGCGACTTACCGAGAAGAATGTGGAGGGATTCCTGGGGGAATCCCCGCATTTAAGTGAGGGTAAAGTTTGAGGAAGCTCCTTCGCAGTCTCTGGAAGGATGAACAGGGCATCACCGGCCTCGAAACGGCGATCATTCTGATTGCCTTCGTGGTGGTGGCTACCGTGTTCTCATTTGTCGTACTGACGACAGGCGTATTCAGCGCCGAACGTGGCAAGGAAACCGTCTACGCCGGCCTGCAAAAGGCGCGAGGCACGATGGAGGTTCGAGGCGGTATTGTCGTGCGGGCGACTCCGCCCAACATCGACCAGATCGAGTTCGCCGTCGGCACAACCGCGGGAGGCGATCCGATCCCGCTGGACCCCGACGCCGAGTCGCAGCGCACAGTCATCGCCTATCGCGACGCCGAAGTCGCCGATTCGGACGTTCCCTACACCGTTACGGTGCTGGTCGGCGACGATGACTTGCTGCTGGAGCCCGGGGAGTTGTTCCTGGTGGCAATCAACCCGGCAGATATCGACGGGCCGCCGACGATCACCGCGAACTCTCGCTGGACACTCGAACTCCAGACGCCGGTCGGTGCCACCATCGACCTGACGCGGACCATGCCAGGCCAGATAGACTCCATCATGCAGCTGCACTAGGCAGCGACTGAGAAGCTCAAGAAGAAAGGACCTGTCTCCAGGTCCTTTCTTTGCGTCTAACGAAACGTGGGGCGTAGAGCGAGCGAGCGCCAGGGTGGGCGCTTCTTTGTCTCCATGGTGGCGGCTGGCTGGAGCAGCCCTGGGCCGCCCATGATCCACTGAGGCTCACCGCGGCCCGCATCGACAGCGTAGGCAACAATGTCCATGGGATCGAAGCTGAGAAGGCGGTTGCCTTCTGCGTCGAAGCAGACGAGGTGACCATCCAGCACACAGGCTGCCTCGGCCTCGGGGAGCATGACTGGGTTACCGCTTGAGGTGATAATCGTGACCATGGGTGATTATCGGCAGGGTCAGCGCACTCCCCATCAGGGAAGCATCTGATATCATCGGCGCTCTTGCGCTACTGAGGGCGGGCCGCCTGCGCAGCGTCGAAGACCACCTCAAAAGCATTGCTCTCAACGCCGTCCTGTAGTGCCGGACTGGCTGCCACCATGGCGAGACGTACCGTGAACGGCGCGGAGGTTGTCGAGCTCGATTCGAACCACAGCGTTACCGGAAAGCTGATGGAATCGCCTGCACCAATGCTGCCGATATCCCAGACCTGCGTGTCGCCATCGAACTGGCTACTGGCGTTAGTGACGGTGCCGACGCTGACCCCGTAAGGCAACGCGCCGAGCTGGTTCTGGTTGAACCGCAGGCTGACGTCCTGGAGGTCCTGGCCGCCATCGTTATGCACTTCGAGCATCGAGTGCACCGTCTCGAAGGGTGCTACTGATGCGGGTGCGGCGTCGTCACGCACCCATCGCAGCGATAAGGCCGCCGGACCGCCGCCGGACCCTCCGCACGAAACGGCAAGACCGGCGACTATTATGCCGGCCAGAAGAAGACTCGAGAGCCAAACGCGTCTCATGTAGATCACCCCGCATAACCCATAACGAATGGGCGAGCGCGATGTTACACCGCGGGCGAGAAAATCTCGCCTTCTAGCTCGTCGGGACGGATGGTCCGCTGGAAAGCGGTGCGTCTGCCACGGACTGGAAAAGGCCTGTGACGATGTGCGGAATCACAAGCATCGCGATGCCGGACATCGCCATCGTGCAGGCAAGGAAGACGAATAGCTTGAAGCGATGTCCACCCGACGCAGCGTAAGGCGCAAACGCATTCGCGATGGTCAGCATGATGATGATGATGCCGACGAAGATACTGATAAACGTCATGTCCGGCTGAGCAAAACTGATCGCCTGGCTCACGCCCGCCTCCTGGACGATGCCGCTGTCCAGGTTCTGTGTCTGAATGTCGCTGATCTGAGTGCCGAAAACCTTCACGACTTCCGTGACGAACAGCATGATGCCCAGCAGCGCCGCGTGCATCGGCATGACCACGAACATAAAGGTGGAAGACACGAGCGAGCGTGAGCTGCGCAGGAGCGACACCTTCATGGCGTAAGCCGCCGCGAGGTTGCCGACTGCCGCGGGGTCGCCGCCGAGGCGGATGCCTTCCGCGAAGATATGGATCGAGCGTGTCACCAGCTCTGACCCGGTCTCGCCGCAGAGGCGCGCCCAGACCAGCCCCGGTTCGATGTCATTGCTCAGACGCACGAACAGGCGATGCACGTGCACCTCGAGGCCGCCCAGGGAGCGCCGGTTGAGACGCGCGAGTCCTTCAGGCACCGTCGTCCCGACGGCGCCCATGACGCTGCCGAGCCCGCGCAGGAACGCCGGCACGGCGATATCGCGCTGATCGACCTTGCGGTCGTCACGCCACGCCAGGTAGCCGAGGGGCATCAGCAGCAACGCGCCGACAATCAGGCCCACGCCGAGGCTGCCGAGCATCCAGCCACCCACGATGGCGGGACCACATAGCGTTATCACGATCGGCCCCAGGCGTTCCATCTGTTGCTGCTCGTAAGACTTGCGTTTCAGTCGGTGCGTCTTCACCTCGTGCGGCGCGACGGCAAAGATGATCCAGGCGCCGGCGGCGGTCACCATCATCACGATGAAAGCCAGACCCATCAGTGCCATCGTGCCGAGGGGATAAATCATCATCGAGACCATGGAGATAACCACGATCAGCGTGGTCGACACCATCAGGGCGATGTAGGCGTCTGTCCACTTGCGCAACGATTCGACGTCGCGCTCATACTTCTTGCCGTACAGCTCCAGCTGCACCTCGGTTTCCCGGTCGAGGAAGTCGATCTCTGCTTCACCGGCGCTCAGGGCGGTGGCGAAGTGAAGCAGCAGGTTCTGCACGCTCTCGAGCTGCACCTGCTCCGCGACGACTTCACACGCCTTCGAGTAGTCGTAGTTCAGTCGCTGCGCCACGCGGTGCACGCGCCGAAAGTACTTCGAAGTGCTGTACTCCAGCTCCGCCGTCCCGCCGAACAGGCGGTCACGCGCGATACCGGAGGTCGCCACAGCCGACATATGCGTCAGCTGCGAGACGAGGTCGAAGTCCTCCGGGTCACGCGAGAACAGCGACTTCGGCCCAAACGCCTCTCCGTGAGGCGGCGCCTCGTTAGAGGATGCCTTGCCGCCGAGCCTGGCTAAATGCCTGATAGAGATCAAAGAAGTTCGTCCTGCCAGCCGAGAGCAGACGCTCGAATAGACGAGCCCTGCGGTCGACCTCTTCATAAATCGCGCGTTTGTTTTGCGGATCCAGCCCCCTCCTTGGGGCGATCTTCTGTTCCAACAAGTAGCTGTTCATGGTGCCGGTGGCCTCGAACGTGTCGTTGTGCGAGTTCCAGCGGTAAGTCTCAATGAAGGAAAAGGAGTCCGAGGACGAGTCATAGCCGATGAGCTCGTTAATGCTCAGGATGCGGCGGCCCAGCTTCCCATTCGGCAGCCGAACGGCGCTGGCAATGCAGACGATGTTGAGGTTGTCCACGTACGTCTTCGGCACGTTAATGGGATTACCGGTGAGACGCTGGATCAGCTTTTCGACGGACGAAGCGTGGAAGGTCGCGGCCACGGCGTGACCGGTCTGCATCGCCTGGAAGGCAATGGCGCCCTCCTCACCTCGGATCTCACCCACGATGATCGCGTTCGGGCGCTGACGTAGGGCGGCCTTGAGGAGCGTGAACATCGTCACGCTGGAGTCCTCCGCCGACATCGAGCCACGTACCACCTCCCGGATCCAGTTCGGATGCGGCACCTGGAGCTCGGGGGTGTCTTCGATGCTGACGATCTTGGCGTCCGGCTCGTAGAAGCAGGTGAGGGCATTGAGCAGCGTCGTCTTACCGGAGGCGGTCTCACCAGAGACGAAGAAGTTCATGCCTTCCTGCACCATGAGCGACAGGTAGGCAGCCATCTCGAAGTTGATGCCACCACCATCGATGATGTCGAGGATGCTCAGGGGCACGGCTGTGAACTTACGGATTGTGAAGTTGGAGCCGCGGGTCGAGACGTCGCCGCCGTAGACGATGTTGATACGAGAGCCGTCCGGCAGCGTCGCATCGGAGATCGGGTTGCGGAAGGTAACCGGCTTCTTGATCTTCTCGGAGAGCCGCACGACGAAGTTGTCCAGCTCCTCCATCTCGTCGAATCGAATGCTCGCCTTCAGCGCCTTGAACACCTTGTGCTCAATGAAGAGCTGACCGATTCCGCTGCAGCTGATGTCCTCGATGTTGGGGTCGCGGATCAGCGGCTCCAGGATGCCAAGACCGATCTTGTCTCGCACGATGACGTAGCGGAGCGCCTCGGCCTGCTCCTTCGTGCAATAGATGTGGTGGTCGCCGCCGCCACGACGCTTGAACGGCCCGAAGCCCTTGCCGGAAGCGCTGGCGGCTCGCGGCCTGTCGGAGATGCGTACCGTGTCATCGACTGCCTTGAGCAAAACGACGCGCTTGGCGTCGTCGTCTTCGGCCGCCTCCAGCAGGTCGACGTAGTCGAGCAGCGCCGTCTCGATCTGCTTTACGAACGGGGTCAAGTCTTCCAGCATCGCCGGATCGATCGAGATGTAATTGTCGCGAGCGTCGTCGGGGTCCGTCATGACGTGCACGAAGATGTCCGGGTCCACCTGGTAGATCAGATTCTTCGTATCGCCCACTTTGATCTTTCGGTCCAGGACACGGTAGAACTCCGGTTCCGGCAGGCCTTCGTCCTCGAGCTGTCGCAAGTAGTGCGCCAGGTGCGGCGCGCCGAGCGCGGCAATGCGCAGCTCCTGCTGGCCCGGTTGGGCGGCAGGAGCTGGTTCGCGTCGCGGTGCTCTGACAGCGTCTGCGGTCACGCTTTCGCCTTCGTGATCGGGATGATGCGCATGCCGATATTCGGTTCCACGTCAAACGACACGATATTGCCGGTGTTCTTGTTCGCTCCCCGGACCTTCGCCACTTCCAGCACCTTCACCAGCTGCGAACCGACTTCCTCTACTCGCAGGCGCATGTGTGCATCGCAGATCGAGCGCAGGCGGGTGAGGAGCTGCTCGTTGGAGGCGTAGGAGTGCATGGTCAGCATCAGACTTCGGCCGCTGTCGCAGATGTCCTTGGCTTGAGAGAAGAAGTCCAGCGTCTCCGACTCGGAAGCGTGCGCCACGAACGCCGTCAGCGAATCGACGATCACGAGCTCGTACTGGGGCATCTTGTCGATGTGGTCCAGCAGCAGGCGGTACAGCTTGTGCGACTTCTCCTGAGAGAAGGTGTTGGGCACCGGGAAAACATTGATCCGCCCCAGGAGGTAAAAGTCATCGATGTTCAGTGACAGGGACGTCATCTGGCGCATGAGACTGGGCGTCGTGTTTTCAGTCGTGTACAGGGCGATGCGCAGGCCGTTCTGCAACGACCCCCACATGAACTGCTGGACAAGCACGCTCTTCCCGGCGTCCGACTGGCCTTCAATCAGCGTCAGCGAGGACGGCGGCAGGCCACCACCGATCTTGCCATCGATCTCGATATTGCCTGTCGTGATCAGCTTGCGGGCCGGGTCCTGAAGTCTGACCATTCGTCTCCTAACTCGAAAACGGCGCAGAGACGACCACGCCTGCATCGCTAACGATGACGATGCGGTTGGACTGTCCGGCCACAACAGGCGCAGGTAGCTTGACGGTAATATCGGCAGTTTCGCCGGGGTTGAGGAGGCCCGGCTCGAAGCCATCATCCTCGATGGCGCTAACCTGCCAGGAGTCTGTCACCAGGGTCTGATCGGCGTACGGCACCCACTTCGTGACCCGGCCCGCAGCGCTCTGGTAAATGACGATGACGTCCATGCGCGAAAACGCGGAGATGCGGGTCTGGCCACTGTTGAACAGGGACAGGCTCAGCGTGTCCATCCCGGTGTCCAGTGACGTGTCGACGACGTCGAGCTGGCTCTGGGCGCGATAGCCGAGACGAGATTCCATCTCCCGGAAGCTCTGGCTGAGCTTGTCATTGGCCTGCACGTTGGCGTGTGTGAGCACTGCGCTGGCAACCAGGAGCAGCGCACCAATGATCAGGGTGGGAAGTGCGTTCTCCATAGCTAGATCGTGAAGAAGCGAGCGTCCGTGACGCCATTAGGGGAAACCAGCTTGATGTAGTAGGTTTCGCCCGTGGTCAGGTTAGCGCTCGTGCTCAGAGTGATGTGAAGCGTCGCCGTCGGGTTCCAGGCGGCGTCGTTTTCGAGGGCGTAGTACCAGCAGGGAGATGCGCAGCCTTCCTCGCCGAAGGGGACGCTGACGAAGTCGTCGGAGGGGCCGAAGAACACGTCCAGGCGTGAGATCGGCGCGATCATCACTGCGCCCGTATTCTTTACCCACGCATCGACGTTCGCTGTCCCATCGACACCGGAAACATGCACGATCTCGAGGTCCGTGGCTATGCGGCTATCGACGCTATCGGATGTGGCAACGATTGACGCGTTGGTGCGCGAAATGGCCGGCATCAACGAGTTGATGACGGTAACAATTGCGACCACACCGGCAACCGTGAGCAACACCGTAGCAATGGCTTTTTCCATTGAGCCTTACCGTCCTCAGGCTGCCTGGCGCGGCTGGCCGCTGTTGGCGCGAATCGATTCAAGTTGCTTGAGAGCAAGGCTGAAGTCGGCCAGCGATGCCTTGAGAGTGTGTTCACGGGAGATCTGGAGACTCATGTCGATGAGTGCCTGCTTGAGGCCCTCGTCGAAGAAGTCGGCATAGCTCGCCATCGTGACGAGCATGACGAATTCGGGGTGGTTGAAGGATTCGGCCGCCTCCTGCACCCAGACCATGAGGGCAGCGAGGTCGATCGGCCGCTTGCCGGTCTTGAGCACGGGACCAGGCCCGTACTCGGATGAAGGGATGCCCTCTGACCTCGGAGGCTCGGCTGCTTTGAAGGCGTCCGGCACCGGCATGATGAAGGTCGGGGCGATGGGGGCGGCAGTCGATGCCGACGCCGCATCGTTCAGATCGACACTCTGCGCCGGGCCGGCGGCGTTTCCGGGGCGTTCCAGGTTGTCGGCAAGGAAGGGGTTTTCGCGGGCGAGAATGGCAACTCGCACTTCCTGAAGGATCGCCTTGATTTCGCCTTTGAGCATGCCCACTTCTTCCTGTAGGGCTGTCAATTCGGCCTGTAGCTCCATCACTTACCGCCTAGAAAACTTCTCAGAGAGAGGTGGCGGCGGGTCCGTCCGCCGCCACCTCGAGTGACCAATTTGCCTGAGCCGCTCCTAGTGGAGCTGCATCACCGCGTCGAGCTGGGCAGGCATCGAGCGAGTGACATCCAGGACGGCGCCAACCGGGGTCTGGATCTCCATCGTCCAACGGCTGTTCGGTGCGAAGGTCGGAGTAGCATCGATGTCCGTGACATCCACGCTGATTACGGCCAGCTCACCGGGCTCCAGCAGGTTGTCACCGTCGTCCACAATCCAGTTCACGGTGTACGTGACGTCGTCATTCACCAGCGCGGCATCGCGGTAGGCGATAACCGTGCGGTTATTCGTAGCCGTGGGGTCCAGCGGAATCGGGTCACCACCAGCGGTGTTCGCAACGGTGAACTGAACCGTACCCGCCGTGATACCAGTCTGGACGATCGGGGAGTCGTCGTCGGAGATGACGATGCCGCCGCGGACTTCCATGGTGCCTCGGGCCTTCTGCAGGCCGGCGTAGACGGTTTCCTTACCACGCTCGGCGCTGAAGATACCGGTCGTCAGGACGACGAAGGAGAAGACGGTGGCCACGACCACGAAGGCAATCAGGATGATCGCGGTCTCCAGACCGGTGATCCCTCGCTCGTCTCGGAGCCATCGCTTCAGGTTACTGAAGAGACTCATATCTAACTTCCTCCAAATATGAATGGGTCGCGGGCCTTCACCCGCCCTGGTTAATCCCTCTGTTGGCTGACTGGTTCTAGCTGGACCTCCTGGGGCTGCGAGGCATAGTCCTCGCCTACTCTCGAGGCCCGTGCCTTCGAGTCACTCGTGCTTTGTTTCGTAAGTTGGAAGGAGGAACCGCATTCGGGGTAACCCCAATTTCCCTCGTTGCCGCATTGGACGAAAAGTGCAATACGATGAACGAGAGAACTGCAGGACGCACCCATTCCCCGCTCGCGCCGCTCATGAAGGTCGCTACAAGTACTGCTATCGCACTCAGCCTGAGCCTCGCGATCGGTCCTCGTGCCTCCGCGCAGCAGCCGACGACGCCGACTGTCACGATGACGGCCACCAGCACGCCTTCGCCCACACCAACGGCGACGGCAACCGCGACACCGAGCCCGACTGCCACGGAGACGGCTTCGCCGACCCCGAGCCCGACGGAGACTTCGACGCCCACGGCGACGCCGACGGTCACGAACACGCCGACGGAGACGCCAACGCCGTTGCCGCCGCTGCCGGGAATGGACCTGCTGCAGTACCTGACGCCGACCGCCACATCGACGCCGGAGATAACTGAGACACCTGTGCCTTCACCCACCGTGGAGGAGCCGCTGCCGCCGGCCGCGCCCTACGAGCCGGACCGTTCCCCGGAGCGCGCGGAGACCGTCAGCGAGACGCAGGCGGTATCGAGCGCCACCGATAAGGGGCCCATCGCAACGCCGACACCGGACCCGCCCGCCGCGCCCATCGAGGTCGTTTCGACCGCGACACCGGGTGCGGTCCTCCGCCCGATCACGACCCAGCACGACATCACGCCGCAGCCACCGCTGAACCTCACGCCTGCCGGCGTTGCCCAGGGTGGCCCAGCAAGCTCATCGTCCGGTCTGCCCCAGGGCACGCTCGTAACGGTTGGAGCCCTGCTTCTTGCAGCCGGTGGCAGCTGGGGCGCGTACTACTTCATGAAGCCGCCGGCGGACTAACGCTTGGCTGAGCAACCCAGGAGAGGGGGCGCACGGTTGTGCGCCCCCTCTCCTTTTCTTCCACCAGATAAGGATGCCCAGGCGTAGCGAACCCAGGCATCGCCAGCGAAGGCGAAGCGGCGGCCGACTCCCACACCGTCGTTGGCTCAGGCATCGATATCAGGGCAGGCTTCGCCCTTATGAGCGCCGCGTCCTGGCATACGAAGTCAGCGGCGCACCCCCTTGCGCCCCATTTGTTGTGCTGAACTCGAGCATCTCTTACAGGTTCAAGACATAGCCCCGCATAACCAGACGTGGAACAGCGTGAACACACTGAAGAAGGACACGCAGGCGTCTGTGTGCCGCGCGTGGCCGACTCTCACGTCCTTGAGGCGCATAGGACGACCCTGCAGGAACGGCCTATCAGAGGCTAGCGGCCTCCCGTGGTCAAGTGCGTTCTGCTCCTACGGCAGCAGACTCAGGGGGTTGACGCGCTCGCCGTCTACGAGGGTCTCGAAGTGGAGGTGGGGGCCGGTGGAGTGGCCGGTGGTGCCCACGGGCCCCAGGGG
The DNA here is from genome assembly GCA_963731765.1 of uncultured Chloroflexia bacterium. Lineage (GTDB taxonomy): Bacteria > Chloroflexota > Dehalococcoidia > DSTF01 > WHTK01 > WHTK01. The sequence continues at coordinate 19,545 of CAVSWS010000030.1, read as the reverse complement.
CTGGCCGGCGCTCACCTTCTCGCCTTCGTGTACGTAGATGCGCGATAGGTGGCCGTAGAGGGTCGTGATGCCATCGGGGCTATCAATGATTACGTAAAGTCCGTAGGAGCAGCAGGGGTCCCCGCCCGCGAAGCTCACCGTCCCGTCCGTCGCCGCCACGATGTCGCCCGTCGACTGGCCGATATCGATGCCCAGCGGGTGGTCCGGGCCGTAGTGGCTCGTTATCGGTCCGTAGGCGGGCCAGACGAGGCGATTGCCGGCCTGCTGCCGTATGCGGTCTTTGCCGTCCGTGACGTAGGCCTTCACGCCGGCGGTCAGCAGGGGCACAAGCGCCTCGTTCGGCACGTCGCCCACCGGCAGGCGCAGGTCGAGCGCGGCCATGCGCGCCCTCCCCGCGAGCAGCGTTGAGCACCCTAACGAGGCATCCACGGCATCGCCGATGGCGTCGTCCGGCTCCTGAGCTAGCGAGGTGGAATGCGACAGGACCTCGGACGCCAGCAGCGAGCTCTCGTTGGGGGATGGCCCGCAGAACCAGACGCTGGATCCGCCGGTGGACTGGTCGAGAATGAGCAGGATGTCGGGACGCCCGAGGGACGCCATGTCCGTCTCGTGGACCGACAGGCCGGCACCCTCCAGACCGGCCTTTAGCTGCGAGACCAGGGCGTCATCTGCCAGGTGGGAGACGAGAGCGACCTCGATGGGCCGGTTCGCCTGAATTCGCTTCGATACTGCCGGAACGGCGAAGTTGCCGCTGATGGGCTGGGCGTTGGTAGCGGGCAGGGCATCGACCGGCACGGCCTCTCGCCGGATCGGGACCGGCGTACTCGTAGGGCGGGGCGCATTTTCCGCAGCGGGCGTACTCACAGCGGGAGCCTGGCCCTGCGTCGCCGGCGCACCCGCGGCGCCCGGAGGTTTCTGCACTACGTTCGAAGCAGCATTCTGAGGTCGGATCTCATTCACGCTTCCAAGCTGCTCGTCAGTAAGCGCGGTGAAGGGCTGCGCCGCTGGTTCCTGTGGTTGCGATCCATAGATCGGCACGACGGCCAGCACCAGGAACGTTACCCCGATGGCGACCAGCAGCGCCGGCATGAGGATGACCGGCCCGCGCTCTCTTCCCGGCCGACGCTCGTTGCTCACGCCGTATGGCGCCGGCTTTGGATCAGCTTGCTAATCTCACGCGCCTCGGCCAGCAGTTCGGCGGCGCTGACGGGCTCGACTGCGTCTCGTAGGGTTTCGGGCAGCTGGGTTGTGCTCGCCGCCTTCTCGAAGAACGAGAGGATGTCATTCGGATCCTTCTCAGCCTCTTCGGCGGGAACCTGGACGATGAACTCGGCAGCATCTGCTTCGTCCTCCTCCAGCGCTTCGTATTCCTCCTCCTCCATTTCGAGAGGTTCGAGAGGATCGACGTCATCGAGGCGCTGCGGAGCGGGCACTTGCCTCAGGGGCACTACTCTGGCCTGAGGGGGTGCATCGGAGAAGAAGTCGATCTGGCTCAACGGGAGGCTGTCATCTTCCCCGTAGACCTCGTCGTCGGCCTCGGGCTCGTAACCCGGCGCGGCGGTGCGGAACGCCCCCTGCGTCACGAAGGGCGAGCGTCCCAGGTCGAACTGACCCAGCTCGTCGTCTTCCTCGTCATCCTCATAGGCAGACGCATACACGGCTTCGGGTGTTGCCGCCCGTGCTCGTCGGCGGCGAGCGGGCCGTTTGAGGCTGGGCAGACGCAGTCGTGACAATGACGGTTTCGCGAATCTGGGCTTACGAAGCGCGAGTCTCGGAAGGCCGGGACGGCGAAGCGCGAGCTTCGGGAGCGTGGGCTTTCGGATCGAAAACTTCGGGAGACGATGGGGCCGGCGGTCGAGCTGCATTAGCAGCACACGGACGCCGAGTCCGGTCATCACCATGAGCACCAGTAGGAACACCAGCTCCTGCATCAGATCCCGCTCCTTCGATAGGCCTACGAGTGGTTATCGGTGGAAGGGGAGGCGGATATGCCACTTCCAGGCGTGCGAGGCGGGAAAATTAGGGCTGACACTGATACGTCCGCGACACGAACGCAGCGAATATATCTCCACCGGCAGGGATGCCGGCGAGAACACCCAAAGGCATCGGCAAACTCGGCCGGAGTCGATGTCTAACGGTTATCAAGGAAACGTGGCGCCCGTTCGGGCGCCATGTTCCGTTTCGGCGTCAAGACCAGCGTCAGCCTGGTTTATCAGTTGCTTTCGCTTATCCAGCAGCGTGTTCGCAGCATCGCCCACGCGACCACACGATTCCATGGGCCCGAGCGCGTTGAGGTCCGACTGAAAGTCTCGGCCGCCCACGACTTCGTTCTCGATGTGCTGCAGCTCATGAGCGCGCAAGCTATCGATGTAGGTGTCCCAGCGCTGGCGCATCTCTGAGCTGAGCCCGCTACCGTCCTTCAGCGCCGGCATCGTCACAACGGCGAGTACTTCGACCGTGGCGCCGGCGATGCGACAGGCGCCCGGCTCGCTGGCGTAGCGCAGTCCGAGCTGGAGATCCCACTGAGTATTTGCGCTGTATGGGCCGTGTCCCGTGCTGCGACGCAGGGCGTCGAGGTTGTCGCTCACCTCGGAAACAGTTGCACCGTCCACGGCGTAGTCGCGCTCCCAGACGTTGACGATGAGGTCGACGTCACCCTCGCGATTCGTCTCGTAGCGCAGCACGGTTGGGTCGCCCAGGACGAAAGCAGGCGATCTCGCCTGCGCCAGACTGGAGCAGGCCATGGACGCGCCGGCAAGCGCCAGCACGACGAGACCGAGTAGGGGCTTCATCCCCTGCTTATCGTCAGTTCGGCACCTCGGGATTACCCGAAGTCTCCCCGATGTCGATGTCACGTCGAAGGGCCGATAAGCAATGGTGCCGCTCATGATCGCCGCTGTCCTCGCCTCCGCAACCTTCCTCCTGTCACAGCGGGCCATCCTTGCGTGGTCGCCGGCATTGGTCGCTTCGGAGAGCACGACGGGGCTTCAGCCGCGCAGGATGCCCTGGCACGCACCGCGCTGGCGCGATGTGGTGGCCCGAGCCGCCGCGTTGATCATGGCCATCGTGCTGGTCATCGCCTTCGTGCGTTTCGACACGACAGAAGCGCTGCGCGTCAGCATCATCGCGAGCGCCCTCGTCACCTGCGGCGCAACAGACCTGCTCTCGTACCGCGTGCCGAATGCGGTCACGCTGCCGGCGATAGCCTTCTGCTTCGCCTGGAGCCTCGTTCAGGGCCCGCCCGAGCCCCTCTCTGCCCTCGTTGCCAGCGCAATCGGCGGCGGCTTACTGCTCGTCGCCGCCCTCCTGACGCGAGGCGGCCTGGGCGGTGGCGACGTCAAGCTGGGCTTCCTCGCGGGCGCCGCCCTCGGGCTTCCCATTGCGCTCCCCGCCCTCGGTGCCGGAATCGTCCTCGGCTCGCTGACCGTAATCATCCTGAACCTGCGCAGCCGGCTCGAGCGGCAGGAAGGGTTTGCCTTTGCGCCCTTCCTGGCCCTACCAGTCGTGCTCGCGCTGCTGGTCTCGTAGCATCTCTGATTCGATCACTAGAAGCGGCGAATGGAGATGTACTTGAACTCCGGGTCCGGATAAACCGTCGCTCCGGTGTCCTGAGCAACAAGCTGCGAGCCGTAGTTGGACTGCCAGACCGAATAGTCCTGCGCCGCTTGAGCAACGCCACCCTGCATCGCAATCGCCGCCAGAGTTGCCGCCGCGAAGAGTCCGGCGAAGAGCTTTCGGATGCCTGTCTCGTGCTTCATCATTGATTCCCTTTCTGTCATGGACCGACTGTTCACCAGTTAGACAGGCCGGGAGCACGGTTCTTACAGAAAGAGGCCGTCGATTTCTCGACGGCCTCTTGAGATTCGAACTACGGACAGAGAAGCTACGCCGAGTTCACGACCTCAGCGAGCTTCTCGTCGTTGCCCTGGAAGCGCTCCCGCAACTCCTTCGTGCCCTCCCACCAGTCGACGGACCGAGGCAGGATGACCTCGCCGGAGCGCTGTCGGTACACCGTGGGGTCATCGACGCCCGGCGGCAGGATGCCCTGCTCATCCAGTGCCTTCGCCGTCGCGATCCAGCGGCGACGGGCCCGGATGATCATGGAGTCGGTCGTACCCAGGTGCTCCTGGAAGCGCTTGTAGATCGGCCCCATCGTCTCGGTGACGGCCATGTCCTGCTGACGCACGCCGGGGATGCCGGAGAAGCTCTTGCCTGTGCGCTGGGCTTCGCGGTCGACGTTGTAGTCGTTGCTCAGGTCCTGGTCCAGCTTGAACCGGCCGTACCAACCCGAGGTCTGCGGCAGATACACGGCACCCGGACGGCGATTGTTGGCCTGTGCGGCTCGAGCCTGCTCTTCACGCGCCGTCGTGCCGGCCATCTCCGTACCGAAGCTGCTGCGACGCAGGGCCTCCTCGTCGACGTTGATCATGATCTCCCATTGCAGCGTGTGCTCGTCGTCCATGGGGACGTAGGCGTTCATCTGCACCTTGGACTCCATGGCGCCCTGCGGCGGCACGGCGTAGAAGGGGAAGAGCACGTGGGCGATGCGCCAGTAGTACGTGTCGTCCTCGGCGGGACGGTAGGCGCCGTACGAGGCACCGAAGTCGGTGTCGCGCACGACGAAGCGGGCGTCGCGGTTCTTGATGTGATAGAAGTTGTAGCTTCCCGGCTGCTGGTCTTCCAGCCTGGCTGAGCCGAAGTGCAGGAAGGCGGCGTGGACGGTATCCAGCTCACCCTCGAGGCCCTGCATCCAGTTGCAAGCCCGCATCAGCACGTTGATCCTGGACACTTCGCGGTTCAGCAGGTTGGCCTCGATGTCCGGTAGCGGCGGCGGCACCTCGCGCGGGCCCATATAGGCCCAGATGATGCCGTTGCGCTCGATGCAGGGATACGCCTTCGCGCGCACCTTGTTCTTGAAGTTGCTCTCGGCGGGCTCCGACGGCATGTCGACGCACGCACCCGTGACGTCGAACTTCCAGCCGTGATAGACGCAGCGCAGCCCCTCCTCCTCGTTACGACCGAAGAACATCGAAGCGCCGCGGTGGGGGCAGGCGTTCTGCATCAGGCCGATAGCGCCCGACGTCGTCCGATACGCGATCAGCTCCTCGCCGAGGAGTTTGACGCGCAGAGGCGCGCAATCCGGCGCCGGCAGCTCATCGGATCGCACAGCAGGCAGCCAGTACTGCCGGAAGACGTTGCCCATCGGCGTGCCCGGTCCAATGCGACAGAGGTATTCGTTGTCGGCCTGACTCAGCATTTCATCCTCCTTCAGTGCCAGACGTAGGTAGCTAGACTTGGGAAGCTGGACGTGCTTCTCCCAGTATTCCACTGCGCCGCCCGCGATGGTACCCCGCCAGCGACACAGCGAATATCGGCTCAGATAACGTCATCAACTTCGTTTGGGGTGAGAAGGCGCCTGATTGCTGCGTAGAATACGCGCCAGAGCGGCCGGCACGTTAGTTCAGGAGAAGATCGATGATCATCGACGTAGGCGATCGGCAGTATGAGCTGGTGGAAGGTTGGGGCGAGATGCCCGATGGCTGGCAGTGGGGCCAGGTCGGCGCCGTCTGTATCGATTCCAACGACAACGTTCACATCTTCACGCGTGCCGAACACCCGTATCGCATCTTCGATAAGTCCGGCAAGATGCTCGACCACTGGGGCGAGGAGATCTTCGAGGACGCCCACGGCATGTGCATCACGCCCGACGACACGATGTACTTCGTCGACCGCATGCCCCAGCTCGTTCTCAAGTTCAGCAAAGAGGGCCGCCACCGCCTATCCCTGGGCAAGCGTGGCGTCCATTCCGACACCGGCTTCACGCAGGAGACTCGCATTGCCGGCGATCCGCTGCTCTCCGGTGGCGGCCTGCCCGACAAGAACGGCGTCGGCTTCGGCGGCCCGCCCTTCCACCACCCGACAGACGTGAGCATCGGCCCCAACGGCGAGATTTACGTCTCCGACGGCTACCGCAACTCGAGGGTGCACAAGTACTCGCCGGACGGCACGCTGATCAAGTCGTGGGGCGAGCCGGGAAACGCCGGAGAGCTGCGCGACACGAAGGACAAGCCGGGCTTCTTCCACACCGTGCACAGCGTCTGGGAGCACAAGGACAAGGTCTACGTCGCCGATCGCGAGAACAACCGCATCCAGATCTACACACCCGAGGGCGAATACATCGACATGTGGACCGGCTTCGGCCGCCCGACGAAGATCTACGTCGACCCGAAGGAAGAGATCATGTACGTGGCTGAGCTGGAGGACCGCTTCAGCATCGTCGACCTCGACGGCAACGTCATCGGACGATGGGGGGCCGAGCGCAGCCACGACGCCGGCAAGTTCTGGGGACCTCACGGCATCTGGACCGACTCGGAAGGCTCGATTTACGTCGCGGAAGTGCTGGAAGGGCAACGGATCCAGAAGTTCGCCCGCCGCAAGTAGCCGCTTTATCAACAAGAGGAGGGAGCGCTCCGCCTGGAGCGCTCCCTCCTTCGTCCTCTAATGCACGACCGCGCCGCGGTTACTTCGTCGGGAGCTCCATCAGACTCGGCAAGCCGGCAGCGATACGGCCGTAAGACAGGCCGTGGATGTCCCAGGAGAGTCCGTGGTGAGCCGCGGCGACGTTGGCATCGCGCCAGATGCGCTGCATGTCGGACCGCATGTAGACGCTGCTGCCGCCGGCCGCCTCGAACAGGCTGTTGACGGCGTTTCGGCACATCTGGGTTGCGAAGGCAACGTCGCGACGGCACTGCGCCTTGTCGAGCGGGCTCGCTTCGGCCGCTCGCATGTTGCAGAACTTTCGCGCGTCGGCCAGGAGAAGCTGCCTTGCCGCCTCGACCTGCGCGCCGGCGAGGGCCAGACGGGTCAACGAGGCGGCCTGTTCCGCCTGTAGCCGCGGCGACGCCGAAACGAGACGCTCCTTGCAGCGCTGCTCGAATGCACTCACCGCGGCCCGTGCAATCCCGAGCTCCGCCCCCGGCAGCGGCAGGCTGAACGTGAAGTCCATCGCCGCGCAGTACAGGGGAGAACCGTGCAGTGTGGCGCCTTCCCCCTCACCACGCGAGAGGGTGGCGGCGCTGACGATGCGCTCATCGGGCACGAAGACGTTGTCGACGATGATCGTCTTGCTACCGGTGCCCTTGAGTCCAACCGTGTCCCAGTCGTCGACGATCTCGTAGTCGCCGCGGCGCAGCAGCATCCATACGCGTTCCGGCGGAGCGCCATCGGCAATCGGCGCTTCGAGAGCCGCGGTAAGCCAGTGGGAGTGGTCGACGCCGCTGGAGAAGAAGCCCCGGCCGGTCCATCGCACGCCGCCATCGACACGCTCCGGCGTTCCGACGGTGTTGACGACCGACGACACTCGCACGGCCGGATCCGCGCAGACCTCAGCCTGGACGTGCTCCGGGAACTGACCGATAAGCCACATGTGGGACGCCCACAGCGCATAGACCCAGGCCGTCGAGGAGTCGCCTTCCGCCAGGGCCGAGGTGACTTCCAGGAGCGCATCGAGGCCCAGTTCGGCCCCGCCCCAGCGTCGAGGCGTCTCTAGCGGGAGCAGGCCGCTCTCTGCCAGATCGCGCACCGTCTCGTCCGGCAAGCGCCGCAGCTCCTCGGTTTCGCTGATGCGCTCGCGCAGCTTCACGGCAAGGGATTGTGCAATCTCTACGGCTTCCTCGATCGTCCTGTACGTCGGCAATCCATTCGGCGGCATTGCATCCTCCTCGGGAGCTGGTCCCACTACTTCGGCGCCTTATTCACGCGCTACGTTGTTCAACTCTTTCCTATGCAACCATAGCGGTCGACTATGTCGTTCGGGCATTAACTTACCCTTTCTGGCCGTAGATCGCGATGCCTGGATGCGCACTTTTTCTGATCTTGCAGCCAGTTGCCATGCGCCACCAAGGTAGAATTGCGCCCCAGTCGCCAGGCGACGCAAATGGAGGCGCTTTGGCCAACTCCAACCCCGAGCTGACGCTCCGCAACCCGCTGTCGTACCGCGACTTTCGGGTGCTGTGGCTCTCGACCATGCTGGCATCGACCGGCTTCCGAGCGCAGGTCGTGGTCCTTGGCTGGCTGCTGCTGGAGCAGTCCGACTCGCCCTTCATCGTGGGACTCGGCATCGGCGTGCTCATGGCGCCGAACGCCTTGTTCGGCCTTGCCGGTGGCGCCATCGTCGACCACTTCGATCGTCGCGTTGTGCTCAGGCTCGGCGCGCTGGCGATTTGCCTGAACGCGCTGCTGCTGGCCGTCGCGGCATTCAACGGTAGCAACCTGGTGGTCATCCTGGCCCTGACGTTCCTGGGCGGCACGCTTTGGTCCGTGCAACAAACGGCACGACAGAGCTACGCCTTCGACATCGTGGGTAACGCTTCGGCCATCCGCGGCCTCTCGCTCACCAGCCTGGCGCAGCGCGTCGGTGGCATCGTGGGCGGCCTGGGCGCCGGGGCCGTACTGGACCTGGCCGGCGCCGGCGAAGCATACGCCATCACGGCCATCTGCTTCCTCGGTGCTGCAGTCGTCATCAGTCTTGCGAAGGCGGAAGGCGCCGACTCGCCGAAAGAGCGGCAGGCGGTGCTCACGAACCTGCGAGAGTACACCCAGGAGTTGGGCCACAATCGCACGCTGGCCACGGTGATCTTGCTGACGGCCGGCGTCGAGATCCTCGGCTTCTCACACCAATCCGCGCTGCCCATCCTCGCCCGCGACGTGCTGGGTGGCGGCGGCGGCACGCTGGGTTTGCTGACGGCCGTGTCCTCCCTGGGCGGCATCGGCGGCATCCTGCTATTCGCGACCGGGGGCGACAGACTCCCGAAAGGCCCTACCTTCCTCGGCGTGCTCATGGTGTTCGGCGTCGCGATCGTGCTGCTGGGCACCAGCCAGACCCTGGGGTTTGCCGTGCTCACCCTGCTGGTCGTGAGCGCGATGGCTGCGCTCTCGGACGTGCTTTCTCAGAGCCTGGTGCAGCTATCGGTGCCGAACGCCATGCGCGGGCGAGCCATGGGTTCGTGGATGCTCGCGATCGGCATCGGGCCGCTGGGACACCTGCAGATCGGCGCGCTCGCCACGGCCGTCGGCGTGTCGACGGCGCTGACGGTCAACGGCGCCGGGCTGCTCGTACTTGCCGTGCTGGCGACGGCGGGAGTTGGCCGTCTGAGACGGCTATGACCTCTCGCCGCGCCCTTCACGCCGGATCTCGCACTAATCGATCCGGCCCGGACGCAAACAAGACGCCCGCGGCGCTCTTGCGGACGTCTTGTTTGCAGAACAGGACCGAGAAAGTCTAGGCGAGAGGCGCCTTCGTGGCGTCGATCCACCAGGCGTATTTCTCCCAGGTCTCGTCCGTGCCGCCGTCCCAAACTTTGAAGTTCTGGACAGCCGGCCAGGCCATATGGAACTCCTGGGCCGTGCCCGGCAGGAACATGGAGTAGTTGGCCTTGGCGAGGTAACGCTGAGCGTCCAGCATCAAGCTCTTCTGCGTCGCCACGTCCGCAGACGTCTGTGCCTTCGAAAGCATGGCGATTAGCTCCGGGTCACCGGACTGGTCGCCTGCACCGGTGATGTCGTAGCCCTGGAAGGTCACGCCGGAAGCGGGCAGGTGCTGCGCAACCAGCGACGAGATTGGGTGGATGTGCGTCGGCGTAGAGCCGGTAACGGAGTGAATGCCGAGACCCTCGTACTCGCCCGAGGCATCCCGGTCGTGGGGGACATACTCGCCGGTGTAGTCGGTAATGCCGTTGTCCTTGATCTTCAGGCCCAACCCCTGGAGGAAGCCGATGATCAACTGGGCATCGTTCACAAGGCTGTACTGGGCAGCGTTGGGGTAACGCACCTCTACCTCGGCGCCCATGTCGAAGCCCGCGGCATCCAGCAGCTTCTTGCCGTCCGCCAGGTTGTACTCGAAGTACTTCGCGTTCTCGCCAAAGTCCGAACCCTGGGGGTCCAGCCACCAACCGCCGGCGTCAAAGGGGTCTTCGTACTGCAGGTGCGAGTTCCACTTGGTGCCGACCGGAATGCCTGCCGCCTCGAACTTGTCGGTGTTGAATTTGGCCGCGATCCAGAGGTCACGGTCCCAGGACATTGAGATGGCCTGGCGCACGCGCTCGTCCTGGAACCTGTTGTTCCCTGCCGGCAGATGCCCGAAGGTCATGGTGGTGGCCGCCGACGTGCTGTAGGCGGCCGAGTAGAGTAGGATACGCGGCTCCTGCTTGAGGACGTCCAGGGTGTCATTGGCGTTCAGAGTGACGCGAGTGTTGTTCGCGTAGTAGATGTTGCCGGCCTGAAACTGAGTGACGCGGCTCGTGTAATCGGGCACGATCGGCATTTCGATCGTGTCGTACATGGCTGCCTTGTCGTCCCAGAAGTCCGGGTTGCGCTCAAGCACGAACTTGACGGACGGCTCGTGCTCCTTGAGCTGGAACGGGCCGGTACCGATTATGCTCTGCTTGAGGTCAACGCCACCGCCATCGGCCTCCTTGGGGTACATGGCCATCTGCCCCGTGAAGCTGCCGTAAGCGGCGAACCAGTTCGGCACGAAGACGATGGGGTCCTTGAGCTTGAGTACGACGGTGCTCTTGTCCGGGTACTCTTCGCTGAGCACCGGCGCCCCGGGGGACTTTTCGTTGAACACCAGGGACGCCAGGGGCCCGAACTCCTTGTAGTGAGCCAGGCTGAACTTCACGTCGTCCGAGTCAAACTCCCGGCCGTTCACAGGCGCCAGGTTGTGGAACTTCACGCCCTTGCGCAGGTTAAAGGTGAGCGTCAGGCCGTCAGGCGAGACCTCAAAGGTCTCGGCCAGCGACCCCACGAGGTCACCCTGGGAGGGCGCGAGCTTCGCCGGCTTCGTCGCAAGCAAGGTGTTGTAGGTAAACGCGGCGATGCGGTTGAGGTCGGCCTGGGGGTTGACCGGGTCCAGGCTTCGGGGCTCCGCCTGCGCGAAGTCCTTCAGCACACCGCCGCGCTTCGCCTGTGCGGTCGTGTCGACCGGCTTCGTTATCAGGCCGGACGTACCGCTGCTGCCCGTGGCGCCGGTGCTACCGGATGAGGATGAGCCCGTACTCCCCGAAGAGCTCGATCCTGTGCTGCTGCCACTCGCGGTGGTCGCGGTAGGACTGCTTCCACCGCTGTCGTCGTCGCTCCCGCAGGCTGCGAGGAAAGCCGCGCTAAAGGCGACTCCACCGGTGAAGCCCAGGGCACGTCGGCGACTGAATCGCCGTCCGACCACCTTGGACCAGTAGTTCCCTTCCATGTTGATGCCTCCAGTAGTTACTAATGCAAACCTTGCTGTTAATGGGCAAAGCTAATGAAATAATAAGAAGTTATCAATGGAAAACTATATCCATCAATGCATTGCATGAATCACATAGGCGCGCGTTTCACGGAAGGCACAACGCAGGCGGGAGCCCTATAACTTGCGATGGAATCATAGTGATAGCTAAACATTGAATTAATTCAGTCGTACAATGAGCGGCATCGTCCAGCCGGGCCGACAAGTATCACTGGAGGCGGAGATGCTCAGCAAAGAAGACAACGAGCTCATCACGAATATCGAAAAGGGACAGCCCATGGGCGAGCTGTTCCGCCGGTTCTGGCTTCCGGTCGCACTGGCCGAAGAGCTTCCGGGTCCCGATTGCGTACCGCTGCGCGTGCAGGTGCTGGGCGAGAAGCTGGTCGCATTCAGAGACACGGATGGGCGGCCGGGGCTTCTCGATGCCTACTGTCCACACCGGGGCGCGCCGCTCTTCTTCGGCCGCAACGAGGAGAACGGCCTGCGCTGTATTTACCACGGCTGGAAGTTCGACGTGGACGGTGTCTGCACGGACGTGCCGAACGCCCCGGAGGGCGAGGTCTTCAAGCACAAGGTGAAGATCAAGCGCTACCCCTGCGTAGAGGCCGGCGGCATGATCTGGTCCTACATGGGGCCCGCGGACAAGCAGCCCCCCTTCCCCGAGTTCGAGTGGACCAAGCTGCCCCGGAACCACGTGTACGTGACGAAGTTCGTCATGGAGTGCAACTACCTTCAGGCCATGGAAGGTGACTACGACCCCGGTCACGGCCCCTTCCTGCACTCCAACATGGACGGCTCGCCGCAGGGCCCCCTGTTCGGCACGCAGGTACGCACGCGCATCCGGCCGGTGCCGGAGAACGAGCCGTTCCCGCATGCCGTGGGCTCGCGACGCCAGACGGAAGCCGACCGGGCGACCTGGGGCCGCATCGAGGACACTGAGACCGGCGTGTTCTTCATCCAGTCGGCCGAGCGGCCCGACGGCACCAAGGTGGCCACGGTGGCGCCGTGGATGATGCCGATCTACTGCACAGCCGGTCGCACCGGCGGCACCACGACGATGGCCACGAACATCCGCGTGCCGATCGACAACGAGCGCATCTACTTCTACCGCCTGCGCTGGAACTACGACCCCATCCCGGACGCCGAGATCCACGAATACAAGCACGGCGGCTGGTACTACCCGGAGATGAATCCTGGGACCTACGTTCCGAAGGCCAACATGCACAACGACTACCTGATCGACCGTCAGACGCAGCGCACTCTCACGTACTCCGGCATCGGCTGCTTCCCGTTGCAGGACATCGCGATGATGGAAGACCAGTGGGGCCCGCTAGCCGACCGCACGCAGGAACACCTCACCACGTCCGACTTCGAGATCATCTACATCCGCCGCCGCCTGCTGAAGACGGTTCGAGCCTTGATGGAGGGTATCGAGCCGCAAGAGCCGTGGCACCCGAAGGGCTATGCCTTCCATCGCTCCAGTGTCCTGACCAAGGAAGGCACGCTGGACGACGTCGTGGCGAAAGCCAAGGAGATGGCCCGGACCCAGAACGTCAAGGCCGAAGCACCGATGATCCCGGTGAGCTAGACGGAGTCTCGAATGGCAGAAGCAGAATCGGTAGCGGTGATCCAGGGACCGAAAGGCGAGGCGCGCATCCTCGAGATCTGGTCGGACGGCCGCCTCATGGAATACCAGGTCGAGGTCAACGGTGAGAAGACGACCTGCGCCAACCTCGGCGATGCCTATATCGTCGCGGGTGAGAAGGTCGGCAAGCCCACCTGATCCACCAATAAACGTCGACTACAGGAGCCCGGCCTTGCGAGACCGGGCTCCTGTGATTTGCGTGAGGAATGGACACCCGCCTGGGGTCTGCCAATACCGCTGGCAACGTTCGCTGCTAAACTTCCGGCCATCTAAGGATCTGACGCAGCAAAAGGGGTGATGGCATGACGAGGATGACCGGCAACCAGTACCTGATCGAGACGCTCAAGTCCTACGGCGTCACTCACCTGTTCTACGTGCCCTCGATCCTCGGTGGCGCCATGGCACTTGCCGATAAGGAAGGCATCCAGCGCGTCATCACGCACGGCGAGAAGGCTGCTGCGTACATGGCGGACGGCTACGCGCGCGCCTCGCACAAGCCCGGCATCGCGCTCTGCCAGGACATCGGCACCACAAACCTGGCGGCTGGACTGCGCGATCCCTACATGGCAAGCTCGCCCGTCATCGCCATCACGGGTGGCCAGAACGACGAGCCGCGCTACCGCCACGCCTACCAGAACGCGGAGGACTTCGTCGCCTGGAGCGCTGTGACGAAGGCGAACTTCGCGGTCGACACGGTTGGGCGGCTGCCTGACCTTCTGCGCCAGGCGTTTCGGGCTTCGACCACCGGCGCGCCGGGGCCGGTGCACCTGGAGCTGCGAGGTAACGCCGGCCAGATGCTGGACCAGGAGCTCGACCTCGACGTGGTGGACGAAGAGCGCTTCTCCCACTACCCACCGTTCCGGCCCGAGCCCGACGCGAACGACATCAGCAAGGTTGCCGACCTCCTGGCGGAGGCGAAGAAGCCGATCATCGTTGCCGGTGGCGGCGTCGTGGCCTCGGGCGCCGGGCCGGAGGTCGTCAAGCTTGCTGAGCGCATGTCTATCCCCGTCGCCACGTCTCTCAACGCCAAGGCGATCATCCCGGATGCTCACCCGCTGGCCGTGGGCGTGCCGGGGAGCTACTCGCGATGGTGCGCCAACAAGGCCGTCGCCGCCGCCGACCTTGTGTTCTTCATCGGGTCACGCGCCGGCGGGCAGGTAACCAACGCCTGGCAACTGCCGAAGCCCGGCACGCCGGTGATCCAGCTCGATATCGAGATGGACGAGCTGGGCCGCAACTACCCGAACGTAGCGTCGATCCACGGCGACGTGAAGGTGTCCGTCCAGAAGCTGCTCGACGCCGTCGAGGCGGAACCGCAGCGCACCGACTGGCTGGCCGAGGTGCAGGGCTACGTAAGTGACTACTGGGATGAGAGCGCGCCCCATCTGCACTCCGACGCGGTGCCGATTCGGCCGGAGCGCATCTGCCAGGAGCTCACGGACTGGCTGCCGGACGACAGCACCCTGGTCTGCGATACCTTTCACGCCGCGATCTGGACGGCTCAGATGGTTCGACTGAAGGAAGGACAGAACTACATCCGCTGTGCCGGCTCGCTGGGCTGGGGACTGCCCGGCACGCTCGGTGTGAAGGCGGCGCTACCGGACAAGCCCGTCGTCGGCTTCGTCGGTGACGCGGGCTTCTACTACCATCTGGCCGAGCTGGAGACGGCGGCGCGACTCAACCTCAACGCCGTGATCGTCGTTAACAACAACTACTCGGGCGGCGTGGGCGAGACCTCGCCCTTCCACCACGACGTGAGTTTTGCGCGGCTGGCCGAAGACCTGGGCTGCTTCGGCGTCCGAGTCGAAGAGCCCTCGAAGATCCGAGCGGCACTCGACCAGGCTCTCGCCTCCGGCAAGCCGGCGGTCGTCGAAGTCGTTAGTGACACCTCGGTACGCGCCCAACGTGCCTGGGCCCCGGCCGAAACCGACCACTAGGCGAACCACGGATGCAGGGTCGTCAGGCGTTTCAGATGCCGCCCTGGCGACGCTGATTGAGCGCCACCATCAGCACGATGTTGGCACTCACGGCGATAGCCAGCAGAAGCCCCAGAATCACGGCACCAGCGGCGGCCAGCGCGACGGCCGCGAAGCCGAACACGACGACTTCGAGCATCAGCCTCGGTGGGTCGTCCAGCCTGTATGGCGCTTTCGGAGCAACGTAGGCGCCCCAGAGCAGCGCAAACAGCGCCGGCGCACCGAGACCGAGCACCAGGTCCAGCACGATGCCATCGGCGGTGGCGAAACCCCAGAAGGCGAGCGCGGCCAGGGCACATAGCTCGAGCAGGAATCTGGCCACGGCGTTTGCCGTTTCGAAGAGAGACATCGATCTGAGGGTATCAACAGGTCAGGTGAACGCCAATCTGCCCGTCACTGCCGGTCATCCGGTGACGCGAGTAAAGAGCATCCAGGCACCCTCGGCCGGGGCTGCAAAGAGCTCACGTTGACAGCGATGGAGCATAAACCGAGAATCGGAGCGCTTCTGATCGCCATATTCACGCAAGCTCGAGAAGGGATAATCCACTGGTCACTGAAGTCAGGATTTACACGATCAATCGCGGCATGATGGATGCTTGGCTCTCCGCCTTCAAGGAGAACATCATGCCCACGAGCGCCAAGTTCGGCATCAAGATCCACGCCGCATGGGTCAATCGCCCGCAGAACGAGTTCATCTGGATCCGTTCATACGAGAACGCCGACACGCTCAACACCTACAACACGTCGCCGGAGCGCGCAGCCTACAGCCACCTGACAAGCCCCTGCGTGGCCAAGACCGAGGTCCGCGAGGTCGAGGGCGTCATCGGCGAAGTCCCGGTCGCAAACTAGGCCCAATTCGCTGGCGCAAGCCTTCGCGGTAGCAATCTCATGCCATTCGATTGGAATGGCATGAGATTGGCTGTCTCCGGTTGTCATGCGGGCAGGTTTACCGGCCGATAAATCAAATGACCCCTGAGGGCATTCCCCTAAGGGTTTCTCATCGGTTTGGCACCTACCACGGAGGCGATTTGGAAGCTCTACGCGAGCGGCTGCAGGGCGGCATCGAGCCGGGCCGCGAATATCTCCCGTTCCGTCCCCAACCCAGGAAGATCGACGAGACCGGCATCGATTCGGCCCAGTGTCTCGATCTGATACTCAAAACGCTTCGTTACGGCGGCCGCCTCTCCGGCGGCGAGATCACCAACCGGCTGAAGCTGGCTTACAGCGTGATCGAGGGAGCGATCGCCTTCCTCAAGCGCGAGAAGCTGATCGAGGTCGTTGGCGCAAACGGCGTGGTCGAGCAGCAGCACGAATACGCCCTGAGCGATAAAGGCTACGAAAAGGCGACCGAGGCGCTGGATCGGAACCAGTACGTCGGACCAATGCCGGTGCCACTACGAGACTACATTGAGCTGGCGAAGCAGCAGGCGGTGAAGGCCGTCCCCATCAAGCCGGAAGGCGTCTACGGCGCGCTCGCGGACCTTGAGTTGGACCAGCAGATCCGGCGGCTAATCGGTGCGGCCGTGAACGGCGGACACTCCATCCTCCTTTACGGCAAGCCCGGCAACGGTAAGAGCAGCATCGCCAAGCGCATCACCAAGATGCTCGGCGGTGCCGTCCTGATCCCTTACGCGATCGATGTAGGTGGCCAGACCATCCGTGTCTTCGACCCGCGCGTGCACGTGCCGGTCGACATTGGCCCTGGCGTCGAACGTCGCAGCAACGGGCATGGCGACTTCGAGCGGACTGAACGGCGTCGCGATGGGCGCTGGGTCCTGGCGGAGCGTCCCTTGATTACGGTCGGCGGTGAGCTAACCCTCGACGACCTCGATCTGAAGTACTCAGCCGCAACCAAGTTTTACCTCGCGCCGCTCCAGATACTCGCCAACGGCGGCATCCTGGTCGTCGACGACTTCGGGCGCCAGAAGATGCGACCCGACGAATTGCTCAACCGCTGGATCGTCCCCATGGAAGACGCTGTCGACCACTACACGCTGCTCAGCGGCGAAACCATCGAAGTCCCCTTCGAGCTGATGGTCGTCTTCTCTACCAACCTCCGGCCGGAGTCCCTGGGCGACGAAGCGTTCTGGCGCCGTATTCGCCACAAGGTCGAGATTGGTGACCCGGACGAGCGGATCTTCCTCAACATCCTCCAATCCGTGTGCAAGCAGCACGAGATTGAGTACGTGCCTGAAGGCGGACGCTACTTGATCGAGAAGCACTACCGCGCCGCCGGCCGGCCCTTCCGCGCGGTGCACCCGAGGGACCTCATCGGCCTGATCATGGACATGGGTGGCTTCGAAGGCGTCAAGCCGGTGCTAACGCCCGAGTCCATCGACGCCGCCTGCGCCTCTTACTTCATGGAAGACACCCTTTAACAGTAGTCAGGCAGATCCGAGCCCGATTGCTCAAACGCGGGAGCCAAAGGAGTGATCGGGTTTGGACTGCCTTATTAGTGGTTGAAGACGACCTTGCTGTAGCTAAATGAGGCTTGGTCCGTGGGCTGCTCTGCAGCCGGAACGGCCCCCCGTTGCCACACTAGAAAGTCGCGACCATCCACGTCGCCGTCAGCAACGTCCATGCTCTTACTGATCGTGCACTCCTGCAGCTCGCCCACACCGATGTTAATGTCCGCGCTGTCAGCCAGAGCGACGCCGCTGAAAACCGAGGTCAGCGTCAACGCGCCCGTGATGGCCGCCCCGCCGATGAGCTTGTAGAAACCACTTCGTGTCGTCATGTCTACCCTCCGTCTCGTTTTCACCCTCTCGGGCTCACTGGTAAGACAGATGGAGACACGGATTCTTACAAGTCACCTCACTCTCACTGGATCCGAGCGTGACACTGCCCGCGATGCTGCCTAAGCTGGGGCAGAATCGCGTCATGGCGCAGTCCGAGGGACGGCTCGAAAGGACATACGGTTGAGCAACTACACAATCGCGACGATACCGGGCGACGGCATCGGCAAAGAGGTCGTGCCTGAAGGCATTCGGGTCCTGGACGCGGTCGGCAGCAAGTTCGATATCGGCTTCCAGTGGGACGTCGTCGACTGGAGCTGCGAGTACTACACGAAGCACGGCCGCATGATGCCCGAGGACGGTCTCGCTCAGATCGAGAAACACGATGCCGTCTTCCTGGGTGCTGTCGGCTTTCCGGGGGTGCCGGACCACGTATCGCTGTGGGGCCTGCTGATCCCGATTCGACGCCGCTTCCAGCAGTACATCAACCTGCGCCCCGTGCGTCTGATGCCGGGCGTGCGCTCACCACTAGCTGACCGGGTGCCCGGCGACATCGACTTCTACGTCGTGCGCGAGAACAACGAAGGCGAGTACTCGTCCATCGGCGGGCGCATGTACGAGGGCACGGACCAGGAGTTCGCCGTCCAGGAGACGATCTTCACACGCCAGGGCGTCGACAAAGTACTTAAGTACGCATTTCAGCTGGCACAGTCTCGACCGAAGAAGCACCTCACGTCGGCGACCAAGTCAAACGGCATCTCGATCACGATGCCGTACTGGGACGAGCGCGTGAAGGCAATGGCATCGCAGTTCCCCGACGTCCATGTCGACCAGTACCACGTCGACATCCTCACGGCCCATTTCGTGCAGCACCCGGACTGGTTCGACGTGGTTGTGGGCTCCAACCTTTTCGGCGACATCCTGTCCGACCTCGGCCCCGCGTGTACCGGCACCATCGGTATCGCGCCGTCCGCCAACCTCAACCCGGAGCGAGCCTACCCATCGATGTTCGAGCCCGTGCACGGCTCAGCGCCGGACATCGCCGGCAGGGGGATCGCTAACCCCATTGGCCAGATCTGGTCGGGCGCCATGATGCTGGACCACCTGGGCCACCCCGAAGCCGCGAAAGCCGTGATGGATGCAATCGAATCGGTCCTCATCGAGGGACCGCGCACGCCGGACATGGGCGGCACCGCGACGACGGAGGAGCTGGGCAAGGCAATTGCTACGGCCATTGAGGTGCCGGCGTAGGCCAAAGTGCCCGGCACCGAGCCCCGTCGCACTGAAGGTTCCCTGGCCGTCGCCGGCTGCAGATAAGGCCGTCGCCCATTAGCCGTTCAGGACGGCATGTACTACGGGCGAGAAGGCAACACGCGCTTGAGCCGTCGCTTGGCGTCAGGCAGCTTCGGCGGCACCTGCTCCGAAATGTTCTGGAGATCGCGAAGTGCCATATCGACTCGATGGACCTTCAGCTTCCACGCCTGCAGGTCCACCGGCTGTTCCTTCACCTGCTCAAGATCGTCCATGGATTCGGCCCTTCTGCCCGGAACCCCGGTGAAGTAGGAATGGCATCCTCATGAGCCCGTCTCATCGAGATCGAGGTCAGAGTCATTCAGGCTGACTCTGAATACCGGGTTCGTCATCTCGATGTGCAGTCTGATCAGCCCTTCGGAAGGAAAGATGTCAC
Organism: uncultured Chloroflexia bacterium; assembly: GCA_963731765.1. Lineage (GTDB taxonomy): Bacteria > Chloroflexota > Dehalococcoidia > DSTF01 > WHTK01 > WHTK01. The sequence continues at coordinate 218 of CAVSWS010000030.1, read as the reverse complement.
CGCCCCGGCTGATGACGGTGAACCCGATGCGATTTGCCATGTCTCGGACGTAGCTGAGGTGATTGTCGGTCATATTGGCGTGACCGTCGGGGAAGACTTGTTTTACGACGAGCAAGTTTTGGTCTTGTTCTCCTGGGGTTTGTACTCACAGGAAAGCATGAAGACGGGAAGCCGCAAAAGGGCCATGTGGCCCTGAGCTCTGAACCATTCGGCCCGTT
>CAVSWS010000029.1:0-80172 GCA_963731765.1 uncultured Chloroflexia bacterium | reverse complement strand
TCATCGCTAGCCAGCCCCGCTCTCGACCTGAGAAGATGATTTGATGCTGGCTGACCACCCATCTGCCGTCGACGCTCCGGCTGTGAAGGACGGTAGCGGCTGCCCTCACATCTGTGCGGGAGCGTAGCGTGTACGTCTGGCCCGCGCTTCGCGATTACATCTTGCGTCACTACTTCCGCAAGTGGGTCGTCCTCGGATCCTTGATTGGCGTGGTCGCCGGCGTTGGCTCCATCGCCTTTTTCTACTCGATTCGCGAAGCGACGCAATTCTTCCTCGTCGACCTTGCCGACTATCGCCAGCCTCTCGCGAGCGGAGAAGGCGCCACGGTCGTCGGCGAAGTGGGCAGGCAGTGGGTGCTGCCCCTGGTCCTCATGGTGGGCGGGTTGATCAGCGGGTTCATCGTCTACACGTTCGCGCCGGAAGCAGAAGGCCATGGCACCGACGTTGCCATTCAGTCCTTTCACCAGCGCGCAGGACGGATTCGGGGCCGCATCCCGCTCGTGAAGCTGGTGGCGTCCGCCCTCACGATTGGGTCTGGCGGTAGCGCGGGTCGGGAAGGACCAACGGCAGAAATCGCTGCCGGCTTTGGTTCGTGGCTTGGTGACGTGTTTAACCTTTCCGCAGCAGACCGCAGGATTGCCCTCGCCGTCGGTATCGGTGCCGGCATCGGCTCCATCTTCAAGGCCCCTTTCGGCGGCGCCATCCTTTCGGCCGAGATTCTCTACATCCGCGACTTCGAGCTCGACGCGCTCGTGCCCGGCTTCATCGCCTCGGTTATCGGTTACTCGATCTTTGCGTCGTGGGCCGGCTGGCAACCAGTGTTTGGTACCGGGTTAGGCCTTAGCTTTCAGAATCCCCAGGAGCTCGTTTGGTACTTCGCCTTGGGTCTGCTTTGTGGCTTTGCCGGCATACTCTACGCCCGTTCCTTTTACGCAACACGAGACTTCTTCCGCCGCATTGCCATCCCTAACCACGTGAAGCCGGCTATCGGCGGTTTCGGTGTGGGGATTATCGCGATGTTCTATCCCCAGGTGCTGGCCATGGGGTACGGCTGGTTGCAGATAGCAATCAACGGGGACACGAGCGAGCTGGCGATTAAAACGATGCTAATCCTCATCATGCTCAAGATGATCGCCACCGCACTGACCGTAGGTTCGGGCGGCAGCGGCGGAGTCTTCGCGCCCGGCCTCTTCATCGGCGGCATGCTGGGCGGTTCGATGTGGGGCCTGCTCCACGCCCATTTGCCCTGGATGCCGGCTGCGCCGACGCCCTTCGTCATCGTTGGCATGATGGCCTTGTTCGGCGGCATCGCCAAGGCGCCCATCGCGGTCATCCTCATGGTCGCCGAGATGACAAACGAGTTCTCGATGGTCATTCCGGCGATGCTGGCGACCACTGTCGCCTACCTGATAACGGGCGACACACGTATCTACGAGAATCAGGTCAACCGCCGTGCTGACTCGCCTGCGCACAGCGGCGAGAACGCCATCCCCTTGCTGCGGTTTCTCACTGTAGCCGATGCCATGCGAAAAGACGTCCGAGTCTTGCAGCCGGAAATGAGCATCACCGACGCGGAGAAGCTGCTCAACCAGAATGAAGGCCTCGGCTTTCCTGTAGTCGACCACGACTCGCTGGTCGGAATGTTTACCACGAAGGATGCCCTCACGGCGGAGCGCAACGGCCTGCACACGGTGGGTGAGGCTATGACCAAGCAATTAAAGCTGGCGAGTCCTACCGACAACCTCCATGCAACGCTGCAGCGCATGACCGCAGCCGGCATCTCGCGACTGCCCGTAGTCAGCCCCGACGCTCCAACTCATCTGCTGGGCATGATCAGCATCCGCGACATCGCAACGGCCCTGGAAAAGCAGCCGCTGACCGTGTTTCTGAAGGAACACACTTGAGGCCGTTTGGCAGAATCGAGCGCCAGTGAGCATAGGCCCCGCCCTACCAAAACAACATCGCTCGCACCCTGGGGGATCGACAGGAAAACTCAGAAAGGGGCCTGATGGCAGATCAGTTTTCTCTCGAAGGTTGCTAGATTAATGGTGTCGGAGGTTGCCATGGAAGCACCAGCCAACAAGAGTGTCCCCTGTATCTATGTAGCCGCCTGCGGTGACTGCGCCGGTTTTCCGGATGCCATTGCGGTCCATCTTCTGTCAGGAGAAGAGGTTCGGGTGGAACATGTGGTTGACGTTAGGATGAATCAGGACGAGATGGTCTTCCAGCCCCTGGAAGGTCCGGCCCAGGCGTTCCCCCGCTCAGAGGTGTATTTCGCCGGCTGCGCGCGCTGCTTGCCTCCCTTCCTCTCCTGACGTTTCCACGCCATAGAGTTAGCACCGAGCCTCCAGCTCGTCCCGCACAATAAGGACATCGTCTGTCTCCTCCGGCGCCGCCGATCTCGCGATCGCCGTCACAGGTATCTGGTGGGCCAGATGACGTGGCGCGGTCACGCCTCGCGGCGGTGAATTCGCGTTCTCCCGATGTCACCGTGCTGCCGGAAATCCACTGGTCGAATCGCCTGGTCAAATCGGTCTAGGGCCGCCCTGTCGAATAGACGCGGCCAGACTGAGAGCGCGGGTATCCCGGCTACATCCCGCATCTCCAACGAGTACTCGGCTAGAACGATGCCATCTTGAGGTTTCTTACTGCCGCCTCGATCGTCTCCAGGCGCTTGCAGAACGCAAAGCGTAATTCCGTCGTCCCTCGGTCCGGTGTGAGGTAGAAGTTCGAGCCGGCCACACTGGCAACCTTCGCTTCACGAAGTACCCTCATGGCGAAGTCGTGAGCGCTACTCCTGGAGTCCAGCGCCGAAAAATCGGCCATCAGATAGTAGGAGCCTTCGGGCGCTGCACAGGCGAAGCCCGCTTCTCTCAATCCCGACAACAGCAGATCGCGACGCTCACGATAGAACTGCGGCAAGTCCGCATAGTACTCATCCGGGAGTGAGAGTGCGGTTACCCCGGCATGCTGCAACGGCGTGGGCGCCTGAATCACCGTTATGTCATGAATCGCGCGAATGTACCGCGTGTAGCGTGGGGGGCAGATGATCCAACCGACTCGCCACCCGGTCGCGGCGTACGTCTTGGATAAGGCGTTCACCGTGAAGGTGCGATCGGCCATCCCGGGTAACGAGGCGATGCTGACGTGCTTGGCCTCGCCGTACGTAATGTGTTCGTAGATCTCATCAGTCACGACGATGATGTCGCGCGCTTTAGCAAGGCTTGCGATGTGGTCCAACTCCTCGAGAGTAAAGACCTTTCCGGTGGGATTGTGGGGCGTGTTGAGGAGGATCGCTGCTGTCCGGTCAGTGATGGCGTTTTCCAACTCGGCCCTGTCGTAGCTCAAGTCGGCCGCATTGATGGTGACGACTTTGGGAACGGCGCCCTGCAGACGGACCTGGGGCACATAGGCCTCGTGAAAGGGTTCGAAGAAGATCACCTCATCGCCGGGATTCGTGATCGTTTTGAGGACGGACAAGATGCCCTCGGTCGCCCCCAGGGTTACGACGATGTCCTCTGGATCAACGCCGGGGATGCCGTTGAACTCCATCGCCTTCTTCGCAATCGCCTGCCTGAGCGCGGGAATGCCGTAAGTAAAGGAGTACTGGTTGTGTCCGGCATCGATAGCGCTAACGGCTGCTGCCTTGACGAGATCCGGCGTGTCGTAATCAGGAAACCCCTGTGAGAGGTTCACGGCATCGTGCTCGATAGCCAGGCGAGTCATCGTTCGGATTGCCGTCTCGCCCAGATTCCACTCGTTCAGCATGCGGTTCAGATTTGGCACTGCAGTTACCTTCGGCTCTTATGACCAATCGGCTCGGCCACCTGGATGTGACCCGCGGCGAAGCATAATCGATGAACAGGACTCGTCAGTGCGGTACCGGCCACCAGATCCACAGACGAATGACGACGGAAGCACACGAAACCACTTCACTGTCGGGATTCGTGGGGCCGAAAGGCACGATGACGGCGTGGTGGGTGATGGCCTGCACCTGATTACTCCAAGAGCCTCCAGATGACAAACGTTACGGACTCTCTAAACCAGATTAGTTCCCCTGTCTTTTTTTGTGACTTCACGCCCCCTCCCGGTTCTGATCCGGCACTCTTGGATGGTGCTTCAGAGCTGGAGAAGACCGACTTCTCTTATCACTTAGCCACAACCCGGGGAAGTTAGACCGCGTAGATTCGGTTACCGCCGCATTCCAGATCCGCCAGGATTTCGCGCAGGATGTGATGTTCCATCTATCCCCGAGGGACATAACAAGATTGCCATTCAATCGCGCTTACTCGGCGCCTCGTTACTCGGGCTCGAAAATGTACTCGTGCGTCAAGGTGGCCCGGTGACCGAGCACGATGCCGTCACCGATCTCACCGAATAGCCACCGTGGCCCGATTGAGCACGCGAAGAAGTGTTGTGCCGGTCCGCCTCGCAGTGCAGTCGTTCACCTTCGGCTTGTAAAGCGCGGTTCGAAGAGTATTCTCACCGTGCATCGTCAATGGGTAGAACCGGCCGTTACTCGGTCCGGATTTCGAATAGCGGAGTAGGTATGAAGCGCAGCGACCACCGAGTCCTCACCACGCATGCGGGGAGTCTGCCGCGACCCTCCGACCTGACGGATCTCTACAACTCCGATGCGCCGGACGATGTTCTGCAGCCACGTCTGCGTTCTGCGGTCGGCGAAGTCGTCCGCCAACAAAGAGACGCGGGCATTGACGTCATCAACGACGGAGAGTTTGGCAAGGCGTCTCGCTCGGTCGTCGATTATGGCGCTTGGTGGTCATATGTATACCCGCGACTCAACGGCTTCGAAGTACGTCAAGACGATCCGGCAGCGCGTGGATACGGCCCACTCAACAGCAAGGATCGCCGCGTGTTCAAAGACTTCTACGAATCCGGCGCACCCATGTCGGGTGGGCAATCTGGTGGTGGGACACAGAACACAGCCACCGCGCGCCTGGCTCAGCTCGTTTGCACCGGCCCCGTGAAATACGTGGGTCAAGCGCTCGTTCAGCGCGACATCGACAACTTCAAAGCGGCTCTGGACGGCGTGGAAGAAGTGGAAGACGCTTTCATGTCCGCCGTCTCGCCTGCAACGCTGCAGATCATCAACAATGCACATTACGCCTCTCAGGAGGACTACACGTGGGCATTAGCGGAGGCGATCCGCGAGGAATACCGCGCCATTGTCGACGCCGGCTTCGTGCTACAGATCGATGATCCGGCGCTCGTAGACCTGTACGACTGGTGGTTCTCCGCCACCGACGACATGGCAGCCTTCCGTAAGTGGGCAGCCTTCCAGGTGGACGCTGTGAATTACGCCCTGGATGGTATTCCCGAGGATAGGGTTCGCTTTCATATCTGTTGGGGAAGCTGGCATGGCCCCCACAGCACGGACGTGCCCCTGAAGGATGTTGCTGACCTGCTAGTTCGGGTGCACGCCGGAGCATACTCCGTTGAGGCCGGCAACGTGCGGCATGAGCACGAATGGAAGGTCTGGCGCGACACGGTGAAGCTGCCGGACGATAAGGTCCTCATTCCCGGCGTAGTCAGCCATGCTACCAACGTGTTGGAGCACCCGGAGCTGGTGGCAGACCGAATTGTTCAATACGCCAATCTCGTGGGCCGCGAGAACGTTGTCGCAGGAACAGACTGCGGCCTCGGGGGCCGTATCCATACCCAACTCGTATGGGCGAAGCTCAACGCCCTGGCGGAAGGAGCCAAGCTCGCAAGCAAACAGCTCTGGAAGTAGCCGGGGCCACGATATCACCACGCCTGACATTCGAAAACGCTGTCGGCTAAAAGGAGGCGAGGCCGCCTGGATGCCGGGAACCTTCGGGTACCCAGAGCATGGTCCTGATGCAGGAAGCTACACGGCGGGAGCTATTGCGCCTACCTGTTCCTGGCCCTCGATTGTCAGCGCACGTCCGAAGATGATTTCTTTCGCCAGCTCAAGGGCATCCACGCACGGCGCTCCCAGCAAGCCGCCGGAGCATGTGATTGAGCTCTGGCTTATCGACGCCGGGCGGTGTGCCACCGGCGTCGCGGTGGGCGCGGATCGCATCGAGTAGCTTGCGCAGCGTTCTAATCACCATGGCGTCGGTGGTGCCGAGGTGCTCTTGAGTGCGGTCGTATATCAGGCCCATCGTCTCCTGCCTGAGTAGATCAGACCTTGGCCTGGGCTTCGCGGTCCACTGTTCTTTGCCGGACGGAATCGACCCAGCCAATCGCTCGTTTCCGGCAAGAAGCCACGCACGTCGCTGGCGCCGTGCATTTGGAAAGACAGGCGCTCATTGGCAACGTTGCGACGTTGGTTGGGCTGCAAGCCTCCGATGCCACGCTTGTCACTGTCAGGTGTGGGCGCATTGAAAGCCCACACCATCACATGCTCATCATCGATGGGAACCCAGGCGTTGCCCATTGTCTTCCGGCCTACGAGCAACGCTGGGTTCTGCGTGTTATCGCTTGCGAACCGTTAAGCTCCGATGTGGAAATAGTAGATGTGGCGCGAAGGACCGCAGTCAGCTCTCAACGTCCACCACACCCACCAGGGACTCCTGCGGCCGATTCGTCCCGGAGGGGAAGTCGGCGAAGGGTTCGCATTCGATGTCACCCCAGACTCTACGGCTGTTTACAGCGTGCCGGCCTCTCGAGCCGCCTGCACATCCGGTTCGTAGCCCCAGGTTTCGAATCCGCCTAGCTCGTTCTGCTGGTTCCAGGCCAGTGCCTCGAACGTCTCGCCTGTGATGCCATTTGCGTCCTGCTCGGCGAGGTGCAGCGCCAGCGGAACAACCGAATCAGGCCGCAGCCTTCGTACGAGGTACGGCTTTCCAGGATTGTTTCGCGCGAAGACTTCACCGCGGGCGGCAGTCTGTTCCTCCGTGCCGGTAGTACGCGTGAAGCCGGGGAGCAGCGCATTGGCCGCGATATTGTGGGGCTTGAGCTCGTTCGCCAGGAAGATCGTCATCATGACCTCGGCGGCTTTGGCCGGCTGATACGGCCCCTCCAGCGTCCTTCCACCACCGCCGCCCGAGCAGACGTTGATGATGCTGCCTCGCTTCTGAGCAATCATCGGTTGCACGAAGGCCTTGATCACCCGGAACGTGCCGAATACGTGGGTGTCGAACATCCGCCACCAGTCGCCGAGCTCCGTCTCGATGATCTGACGGTTCCCCAGAGGTGGATAGAGGTCGCGAGCACGCAGCCCGGCGTTGTTGATCATCACGTCGACTGTTCCGAACCGGTCCATCGCGGTCTCGAAGACACGTTTGATGTGAGAATCGATCGTGATGTCCATGCGCTCAACGAGCACGTCCGGGTTGCCGTCCAGCTCCTTGCGGAAGTCGACGTCGTCACTTGATACGCCCGATGGCGTCCAGGACGCATCGGTTGCGATCACCTTTGCACCCTCCTTGAGGAAGGCGCGCACATACTCCCGTCCCATCCCTCTTGCGGCACCCGTAACCAGAACTACCTGACCCGCTATCGGCATGTTGCTCCACTCCCTTCGTTGGCAAGCACCGTCGCAAACTCGCACCAATTCAGTAGCAGCGGATTTCGATCTCGTTCTCGTCCGGGTCCTGGATGTATATCGACGTCGCCTGCCCCCTCGCACCCCATCTCGAGACTGGCTCATGGACCACCACGACACCTGCGGCTCGCAGATCGTTGGCTAGCAGGGCCAGATCCGTCGCCTCACTGACAAGACAGAAATGGTCCAGGTTCTTCATCCCTGAACCTGCCTTCGGCTCCACCTGGACAAGGTCAATCAGTGTGTGGTCGTTGATCCTGACAGAGGGAAAGCCCACCTTCCCGGCCCGGAACTCCTCCAACCGCTCACCCTGCAGGCCCAGCGTCTGTGTGTAGAAGCCGATGGACCGCTCGATGTCGCTCACGTTGAGCACGATGTGGTCCATCTCGACGATTTTGAAATTCGGCATCTTAGCTTCCTTCGTTCGAACCACTAACGGTCCCCAAGCCCTCGCTTCTCAACTTCCCGACGCCCCTGCTCGAGGTCATCGAAGAGCACCGTCAGCTCGATGTGGGAACTATCCGGATCGTCCACGTAAATCGACATTCGCCCACGATGTGCCGGCACGACTGACGACACATTGTGGGCATTGAAGTGCGCGACCCATGGATCGTAATCCGCTAGGTCGCAGCCCTTACGATGCTCGGCGCTTGCGCGACGTACCGTCTGAAGCCGCTTCACCGCGCTCGAAGGAGCGCTGCTCCGGCGTCTCGTGCGGCCGTTCGAAGTCGTCCTGCAGGCGCCACGTGGTGCCTTGCTCCGGCGTCGACACCTCGACGATCTCGCAGTCCGTAATGCCAACGAGGCGGTGCTTCTGGCCCAGAGAGCAGGTGTAGCCGTGACCAGCTACGAGCTCCGTCTCCTCCAGGTCGCCGTCGACGTTCTCCCAGACGACCTTGCAGCGTCCACCTACCAGCAGCCAGCTCTCGCTCTTGGCATCGTGGACCTGAAGGGAAAGACGGGCCTCGGCGTTGATGTGGAGCAGCTTGCCCATATAGGGTAGGTCGGCCGGCGTCCAGTGCAGCTCCCAGCCCCACGGCTTTTCGACACGCCGTTCGTAGGGCGACATCTGAAACTCGCTGCGGTCGAACCAGGGCAATGGACTCGTCACTCCTGTTTATCGGCAGATGGCCTGCTGTTTGAGGTAGAAAAACCTTACAAAAACAACAAACGCCCGGCAGGTTGGGCCGGGCGTCGTTGCTGCGTCGTCACTGTTGCAGTCTAGCGCTTCGTGTACTGGGCAGCCTTTCGGGCACGCTTCAGTCCGTACTTCTTTCGTTCCTTCATGCGGGAGTCGCGCGTGAGGTAGCCCTGCTTGCGAAGGGAGGGCTTGAGGTTCTCATCGAACTCAACCAGGGCGCGGGCGATGCCGTGCGAGATGGCGCCGGCCCAGCCGGTAACGCCGCCGCCGGCGACCTTCACTTGCACGCCGAACTTGCCCATCTGGCCCGCAGCGTTCAGAGGCGCTACGGCAGTCTCCTGTAGAAGGATGCGCGGCAGAGCGTCCTGCAGCGTGCGGCCGTTAACGACAAACTCTTGCGAGCCGGGGTAGATGCGAACACGCGCTACGGCGGTCTTGCGACGCCCCGTGGCCGCGAAATACTGCTGAGTGGTCAACTGGCCTCCTCCGACCGCCGGTTCTTGCCGAGGCCGGCGTTCACCTGCGCCTCGTGCGGGTGCTCCGGACCCGAATAGATCTTCAGGTGCCGGATCTGGGCACGGCCCAGGCGTCCCTTCGGCATCATGCCCCACACGGCCGCGCGAATCACGCGCTCCGGGTGCTTATCAAGCTGCTTGTCCAGCCGGATCTCCTTGAGACCGCCCAGAAAGCCCGTGTGGTGACGGTACAGCTTCTGGATTGGCTTCTGGCCGGTCAGCTTCACCTTTGAGGCATTCGTCACGATGACGAAGTCGCCCATGTCCAGGTGAGGCGAGAACGTTGGCTTGTCTTTGCCACGCAGCGCCGACGCGATCTCAGTCGCGACGCGTCCAAGGGGCTTGCCCTCCACGTCGACGACGCGCCAGCGCTTATCGATGTCTTTCGCGCTCAGTGTGTACGTTTTCACGAAAAATAACTCTAGCAGACAGGAGCGCTTCAATCTAGCCCCGTTACGAATGGATCAACGGGATAGAAAACGCGCTCAAGGTAAAGGCCATGCGGCGGTGCCGCAGGCCCAGCGCTTGCAGGTGCTCCGCTAAGCATAGCGGAATATGCGGAGGGATCAAGCTTCCCTTTACCGACCTCGACTAGCGCGCCGACCATTCGCCGCACCTGATGAGGCAGAAAAGCATTGGCCTCCAGCAAGCACGTCACCCGGTCAGAGTCGCGCGCTACGTCGAAGCGCGTGAGGTCCCGAATCGTGCTCGCCCCTTCCTTCTCGAGTCGGGATGCAAACGCCGCAAAATCCCGATGCCCCAGCACGCCGCAAGCGGCCTTTTCCATCGCCGCAACGTCCAGCGGCGGTGCGACGTGCCAGGCCTGCAGACGCCCGAGAGCGGGCCGTACCGGGCCGTTCTCCATCTCGTAGCGGTAGCGTCGCCTGAGGGCGCTACGACGCGGGTCGAACGCCGCCTCCACGTCCGCCACGGCGCGTACGACGACATCCTCCGGCAGCCAGGCATTCAGGGCACGTTGCATCGTGGCTACGTCGAGCGCGCTCGCTGTCACGAACGACGCGACCTGGCCTTCTGCGTGCACGCCGGCGTCCGTGCGTCCGGCAAAGGCCACGCGGCTCGCCTCTTGCGTCGTCTTCTCAATCGCAGCTTCGAGCACGCCCTGCACCGTTCGTGCGTCGCTTTGCAGCTGCGAGCCCGCGAAACCGGTGCCCTCGTACTCGATGAGCAGGGCAAGGCGTCGCGTCACTGCGAGAGCGCCAGCTTGATCTGATCGTCCATCGCCGAGGCAAGCTTGTCGGCCAGCTGGTTCGGCGCCTTCGTGCCCGTCTGAACGACCTCAATGTCTACATACACGGATGAACGAGCGAAGCTAACAGACGAGAAGGCATTCCGGTCCAGCGTCTCACTCTTCATTGCCCTGGCTTCGTCCCCCACCTTGGGCGCAGAGCGGTCCTGCCAGGCGCAGCCATCGTCGGCGGTGCGCTCGGCCTTCGGGTCGCATGGGCCTATAGCATTACCGGCCGGAATAGGGGCGCCTTCGTAGCCGACACGCAGTGCGAGCGTTGCGGCTCTGCTCCGGCCAAATTCGGCCTGGTCGATGAGCTGCCCGGCTTCCCGTTCGTCGGCACCCAGCTCCACGTTGATCAGAACGCCCTCGCCATCGGGAGCATGGAAGGAGCCGCTCATACCTGGCGGGCTTGGGATTCTGCACGGACCAGACTCAACCTGGAAACATGTCGGCTGATTTTGGTCGGCGTCCATGGGCGTCTTCTGAAACGATTCGACCTTGAGATCGAAGTCGCTCACCGCCTGCGTGATCAAGCCCTGCAGCTCGTCCTTCTCAATCGAGGCACCGGGCGCTGGTTCGAACTTTGTGTCCCCGCCACCGCAGGCGACCACACAAAGAAAGACCGCCACAAGGGCGATCTTTCCGAAATTCATTGCGAGACTCATGTTCAGAAGCGGCAACCCGTTGCCGTCATGCAATCACTAGACGAGCTCGAGCATCACCTGAGGCGCGCCGTCACCGAGGCGGGGGCCGAGCTTGATGATGCGCGTGTAGCCACCAGGGCGGCCCGCGTAACGGCCGGCCAGCTCGTCGAACACCTTGCCCGTCACGTCCGTGTCGTAGACGTAGGCGAGGACCTGGCGTCGCGATGCCAGCGTGCCGGACTTGCCCAGCGTGATCATCTTCTCCGCCAGACCGCGCACAGCCTTGGCCTTCGCCTCGGTCGTCTTAATCTGCTCGTACTTCAGCAGGTCCGTGACAAGGCCGCGGAACAGCGCCTGACGCTGGTCGGTGGGCCGGTCGAACCTTTGGCTCTTGACCGAGTGCCGCATTACGCTTCCTCTTCGTCCTCATCCTCATCTTCTTCTTCGTCGATGAGGTCTTCACGTCCCGATTCCTTGAGGGCCTCCAGCAGCGCCTTCGCCACGGGGCCTAGCTCTTCGTCATCACTGCCGCTCTCCGGCATAATGGTGCGGGCCGGCGCCGAATCGCCGCCTGCGCTGCCACCGCCCATGCCCTCGACACCCTCCTGCAGGAAGCCAAGCTCGATCAGCTTGTCCCGCAGCTCGTCGTAAGACTTGCGCCCAAAGTTGCGCAGCGCCAGCAACTCATCCTCGCTCTTCTCGAGAACCGCACCCACGGTCATCAGACCACTGCGTTTGAGGCAGTTGTAGGCACGCACGGAGAGGTTAAGGTCCTCGATCGGCGTGTTGTAGCGGTCCGGCGGCAGCGCGGCTCCCGAGCCGAGGCCTCGACCGACCATCGTCGGCTGCGGGCGGCCCAGCCGCGAGAAGATCTCGAACTGCTCTGCCAGCACCTCTGCAGCATGGCTCACGGCATCCGTTGGCGTAAGCGTTCCGTCCGTCCACACCTCGAGCACGAGGCGGTCGAAGTTCGTGAACTGACCGACACGCGTGTGTTCCACCTTGTAGTTCACACGGCGTACCGGCGAGAAGATCGCGTCCACCGGGATGACACCGATGGCGAGGCCATCGCTGGAACCGGCGGGCACATAGCCACTACCGGGCTCCACGGTGAACTCGACGGAGAGCCGAGCGTCCGCCGACTCCAGGGTCGCCAGGTGCTGGTCCGGGTTGACGATCTCGTAGTCCGCAGTCTCCTGGATTCGACCCGCAGTCACGACACCGTCGCCGGAAGCCTCCAGGTACATCTTCCCCGGACGGTCCGTCAACGCGCGAATGCGAATGTCCTTGACGTTGAGCAGGAACTCGACGATGTCCTCTTTCATGTGAGGCAACGTCGTGAACTCGTGTTCAACGCCTTCAATGCGCACAGCAGTAATCGCCGTGCCCGGCAGCGCGCTCAGCAAAGTGCGCCGAAGCGCGTTACCGATGGTTACGCCGAAGCCGCCCTGAAGCGGCTCCGCGACAATGCGGCCAAAAGTCTCATCTGAATCCTCTTCTTCGAGGTTCAGTGCAGGTCGCTCTTCGCCCTCGTAAGCAACCATTGTCACTAGAAAGCACCTCCTGATGGCAGGAATACAGCCAATACATGATGGCCGGCGGGAAAACCTGCCAGTTTCGTCCCGTCTGACGGACCGAAACTCTGATTGTTACCGGGAGTAGTACTCCACGATCACGTTCGGGTCGAAGAAAGACTCGGCCGATTCCAGCGTCGGCTCGCCGATGACCCGGCCCTTCATCGCTGCCATGTCGAGCGACAGCCAGGAGGGTGCCTGCTTGGATCGCAGCGTCTCCTGGACCGTCTTTGCGTACTCCGTCTTGGCGCCACGAGGCGTGAAGGCCACGGTGTCGCCCAGCTTGACTTGCGCGGAAGGGATGTCAGTTTTTCGATCGTTGAGTGCAATGTGGCCGTGGCGCACGATCTGGCGCGCCTGCTTGCGGGAGTCCGCGAAGCCCAGCCGGTACACGACGTTGTCCAGCCGCGATTCGAGCGACCGGATCAGCAGGTCGCCGGTGACGCCGGTGCGTCGCAGCGCTTCGTCGTAGTAGCTGCGGAACTGCTTCTCCAGCAGACCGTACAGCACTCTTGCCCGCTGCTTCTCACGCAGCTGCAGACCGCGGTCAGAGACCTTGCGGCGCCGCTGGGTACCACCGCCGGGCGGCGTGGGGCGCTTCGTGAAGGAGCACTTCGGGCCGAAGCACCGATCACCCTTCAAGTAGAGCTTCTCACCGTAGCGACGGCAGAGGCGGCAAACTGCACCAGTGTAGCGAGCCATAGTTAACCTGCTTCTTCTCTAAACGCGGCGCCGCTTGGGGGCGCGGCAGCCATTGTGGGGGATGGGAGTCACGTCGCGGATCGCCAGGACGTTCAGGCCGGAAGCCTGCAGTGCCCGGATCGCCGCCTCACGGCCGCTACCAGGACCCTTTACGAACACCTCGACCTGTCGCAGGCCATGCTCCATGGCCCGGCGGGCGGCACCTTCGGCAGCGATCTGCGCGGCGAAAGGCGTGCTCTTGCGGGAGCCCTTGAAGTTCGCGGTGCCCGCGCTGCCCCAGCTCAGGACGTTGCCATTGGGGTCGGTCAACGTGATGATCGTGTTGTTGAAGGTGCTCTTGATGAACGCCTTGCCTCGCGGAACCGACTTTCGTTCCCGCCTGCGCGTCCGCTGTGCTCGCCTTGCTACCATCCCTTGTCTTTCCCTTCAGCTACTTCTTGGCAGCCTTGCGCTTGCCGGCAACGGTGCGGCGGGCACCCCGCTTGGTGCGAGCGTTTGTCTTCGTTCGCTGGCCCCGAACAGGCAGACCCCGGCGGTGCCGGATGCCCCGGTAGCAATTGATCTCAATCAAGCGCTGGATGTTCTGACGAACTTCCCGGCGAAGGTCACCTTCGACCAGGAACTCCTTCTCCATCAGCTCTCGAATGCGGCTCAGCTCCGCGTCAGTCAGGTCCCGCGTCTTCGTCTCAGGCGCGATACCGGTCTTCTCGCAGATGACCGACGCCCTGTGCGGCCCAATACCAAAGATGTAGCGCAGCGAAATTTCGAGACGCTTCTCGTTCGGTATGTCAACGCCGGCGATACGTGCCATTCCTTGTTCTCCTGCCTAGCCCTGACGCTGCTTGTGTCGCTTGTTTTCGCAGATCACGCGCACCACACCGCGGCGGCGGATCACCTTGCACTTCTCGCAGCGCGGCTTTACCGAGGCTCTAACTTTCATGCCGTGTTCTCCCTAGCGAAGCCGGTACGTAATACGACCCCGGGTCAGGTCATAGGGAGAGAGCTCCACCAGGACCCGGTCGCCGGGGGTAATGCGAATGTAGTTAATCCGCATCTTGCCCGAGAGGTGAGCGAGCACACGATGCCCATTCGCCAGTTCGACGCCGAACATGGCGTTAGGCAGCGGCTCCTTCACCACACCTTCAACCTCAATAGACTCTTTTCTGGGCATATCGTTCCTTCAGGAGAAGGATCCGACAGCTCCTTTCATGCTCATACAGGCGTTTCCTACTATTGTAACCCGAAGTATGGTTGCTAACACAAGCCTCGGTTCGTCAAGGCAGGGTTAACACCTCAGGCTCGCCGTCAGTGATGGCAATCGTGTGCTCGAAGTGGGCGCAGAGGCTACCATCGGCCGTGCTTACCGTCCACTCATCGTCCAACACTTTGGTGTGGTAGTCACCCACCGTCACCATGGGCTCCAACGCCAGCACCATGCCCTTGCGCAACACGACGCCACGGTCCGCCGGACCGTAGTTCGGCACCTGGGGCTCTTCGTGCATCTGGCGACCCACGCCGTGACCGACGTACTGCCGCACGACGCCGTAGCCATGACTCTCTATATAAGTGCCGATGGCGTTCGACACGACGCCCAGCTTGACGCCGGCGCGGGCGGCCCGGATGCCAGCCCAGAGCGACTCACGTGTCACGTCGATTAGCTTCTGCTGCTCCTCGGTAGGCTCTCCCACCACGAACGTCACGGCGCTATCACCCACGAAGCCCTTATAAGTCGCCCCGAGGTCGATGCTGATCAGGTCGCCCTCCCTGATCACCTGTTTGTCCGGAATGCCGTGCACCAGCTCATCGTTGACGGAGAAGCACAGCGTCGCCGGGTAAGGAGGCTGAGCATAGCCGAGGAAGGTGGGGATGCAGCCGATGCGCTTGTACTCCTTGCGCACCAGGTTATCCAGGTCTTTCGCCACCACGCCCGGCTTCGAGGCCTCGACAAGCTTCTGCAGCGTCTGACCGACGATGCGGCCAGCCTCGCGCATAATCTTGATCTCGTCGTCGGACTTGATCGTAATCATCTCAGGCCGTTCGCTCCTTCAGCACGGTCTCGATCTGCTGCGTCACCCGATCGACGTCCTGCATTCCATCGATGTCGACGAGCCGGCCCTGGGCACGGTAGTGCTCGATCATCTCGGCCGGCGGCTTCTGCTTCTCGAGTCGAGAGCGCACCGTCTCCGGCTTGTCGTCCTCGCGCTGGTAGAGCTCTCCACCGCAGCTGGTGCATTTGTCCGGCTTACCGGTGGATACGTTGTAGATGGCGCCACAGTTTCGGCACATCCAGCGGCCGCTCAGCCGGCTCACAAGCTCCTCGTCAGGCACCGTGATGTTTATCGCAACGTCGACTGTCCGGCTGTTGGCTTCCAGCGCCTTGTCCAGTGCCTGTGCTTGGGCCAGGTTGCGCGGGAAGCCGTCCAGGATGAGGCCCTCCTGCGCGTCAGGCTGCGAAATCCGCTCGATTAGCATGCCGATAACGAGCTCGTCCGGCACCAGGGCACCCTGGTCCATGAACTTCTTCGCCTCAACGCCGAGCGCCGTCTTACTCGAGACGGCCTCGCGCAGCATGTCGCCGGTGGATACGTGCAGCCAGCCTTCCTTTTCGGCCAGCAGGTGCGCCTGAGTACCCTTACCGGTACCGGGCGCGCCAAGCAGAATCAAGAACACTCGTAGCCCTCTGTCTAAGCCTCGCGGCAGTTATCTGATGAAACCGGAGTAGTTACGCATCTGCAGCTGAGCCTCCAGCTGCTTCATCGTATCCAACACAACACCCACGACGATCAGCAGTCCGGTACCGCTAACCGTCAAGGCTTGCACGTTGGTCAACGCCGTCGCGAAATACGGCATGACCGCGATGACACCCAGGAAGATCGCGCCGGCCGCCGTGATGCGCACCAGCACACGCGTGATGTAGTCGTGCGTCGGCTTTCCCGGACGGATGCCCGGGATGAAGCCGCCCTGTTTTTGCAGGTTCTCTGCCAGGTTCTGCTGCGAATACGTCACGAGGGTATAGAAGTACGTGAAGACGACCACGAACAGGAACACCACGATGTAATACGGAATATTCCGCACGCCGAAGATGTCCGTGAGCAGGTTACCTACGTTGTTCGAAAAGCCCCCGCTCGAAGTCGCGAGCGTCTCTCCGATGAAGGAAGGCACCAGCATGATCGAGTAGGCAAAGATGATCGGGATCATGCCCGCCGAAAGCAGCCGCAACGGAATATGGGTAGACCCTTGCTGACGATACTGCCGCCCGCCACGGAACTGCGTCCGGGAGTACTGCACCGGCACGCGGCGCTGCGCCTCCTGGAAGAACACGATCGAGGACACCGCCACGAGGACGATGATGCCCAGCAGCAGGATGCCGAAGAACGACACGCTGGAATCGAGAATGTTCGGCACCAGCGAAGGGATCCCGGCCACGATGCCGCTGAAGATGATCAGCGAGATGCCGTTGCCGATGCCCTTCTCCGTGATCAGCTCACCAAGCCAGACCAGGAACATCGTCCCGGCCGTCATCGAAATCACCGCTGCCAACGTAGGCAACGCGTCCGGGCCGGTGAACCCGATACCAGACACGGCCCCGGCCGACTGAAGGATCAGGAGCTGGCTATAGCCCTGGATGATCGCCATCGGCACCGAAATCCAGTGCGTGTAGAGCTCGATCTTGTTCCGACCCTGCTCACCCTCGCGCGACAGCGCATTCAGGCTCGGGATCATCGGCGTCATGATCTGCATGACGATGGACGCCGTGATGTACGGATACACGCCCAGTGCCGCGACACTGAGCTGGCGGAGTGCACCACCGCTGAAGATGTTCAGCGTGCCCAGGAACTGGCCGGTGCTGGTGTTGTTTTCGAACGCCTGGGAGAGCAATGCGGTGTTCACACCCGGGATCGGGATGTGCGCCACGAAGCGGAAGATGATGAGCATCCCCAGGACGAAGGCGAGCTTGGCACGCACATCTTCCTGGGCCCAGGAATCGATCATCGCCTGCAGCAGGCGGGGGCGCTGAGCCTGACGTGCTCGAGGTGCTGCAGCCATCAATTACTCCTCGGAGCTCGCCTCGTCTTCAGCGGGCGAACTCGATGTTTCCTCTTCGTCATCCGCGGCAGCACGAGGCGCAGCGGACTCAGGCGTAGCTTTGACTTTGCGGGCGATGCGCTCCGTCGCGGAGCCACCGGCGGCTTCGATCTTGGCCCGGGCGCTGGCCGATACGCGGTCGACATCCAGGGTCAGCTTCACGCTAAGATCGCCGTCGCCCAGGACCTTCACGGGCAGCAGTCGCGACTTGGCGATGCCGGCCGCTCGCAGGCTTTCCGTCGTAACGGTGGAGCCGGCAGGCAGCTTGTTCAGAGACGAGACGTTGATCGGCTCGTACTCGATACGGAACTTGTTGTTGAAGCCGCGCTTTCGGGACAGCGCCCGCACGAGCGGGATCTGGCCACCTTCGAAGTGGATTCGCAGGTCGGGGCCGCTACGCGACTTCTGACCTTTGATACCTCGACCGGCGTACGTACCCTGGCCGCTGGCGTTGCCACGACCGAGTCGCTTTTTGCTGTGGACGGAGCCCGGAGTGGGCGGCAGTTCATTCGCTCGCATATGTCTTATCCTCCCTGCCCTTCACACTGGTTACGGAGGACTTCTCCACCGCGAGCCAGAGCCTGCTATGCGCTGTAGGCAGGTTCTTCTACGCCTCTTCCTCAACCTCAACCAGGTGGCGCACCTTGTGGATCATGCCGCGGTTGGTGCGGTTGTCGTCCACCGTAACGCTCTGTCGGATGCGCCGCAGACCCAGAGACTTCACAGTCAGCTGCTGGTCTTCCTTCTGGCTGATAGGGCTCTTCTTTAAGGTTACCTTGAGCTTCGACATCGCTTAACCCTGTATGCCCGCGGCGGCCAAGCGACGTTCTCTCTGCGCCTTGGGGTCCTTCATTTCAAGCAGGCCATTAATGGTGGCCTGGACAACGTTCATGATGTTAGAGCTGCCCTGGGACTTGGTCAGCACGTCCTTCACGCCGGCCATCTCCATGACAGCGCGGACGCCACCGCCGGCGATCATGCCGGTACCGGGTGCGGCGGGCTTCATCAGCACCTTCGCCGCCTTGAACCGGACCTCGATGGCGTGGGGCAGGGTCGTCCCATTCATCGGGATCTTCACCAGGTTCTTGCGGGCGATGTAGGCACCCTTGCGGATCGCGTCCGGCACCTCGTTCGCCTTGCCCATGCCGGCGCCAACGTGGCCCTGCCGGTCACCGACCACGACCACTGCCGTGAAGCTGAAGCGGCGTCCGCCCTTCACGACCTTCGCGACGCGGTTGATGAAGACTACCTTCTCCTGGAGCTCCAGGCCGGAAGACTCGATTTGTTGCGCTGGCGTATTGACCATCTGCCCCTCGTTCCTTAAAAGTCCAGGCCGCCCTCGCGCGCGGCCTCGGCCAGCGCCTTGACGCGACCGTGGAACACAAAGCCGCCGCGGTCGAAGACTACCTTCGTCACGCCTTTTTCCTTGGCGCGCTCGGCAACCAGGCTGCCGATCATCGCCGCGACTTCTTCCTTCTTCTTACCGGAGACCTTCGCCTTGACGTCCGCTTCGACATCGGAGGCCGACGCGATCGTCTTGCGCTCCACGTCGTCGATGACCTGGGCGTAGATGTGCGTCAAGCTGCGGTAGACCGCCAATCGCGGTCGCTCCTGCGTGCCACTGACGCGCTTTCGGACTCGTGTGTGCCTGCGAACGCGGGCGGCTCGCATTGTCTGTGTTCGCTTCATGTTTAGCGGCCCTTACCTGACTTACCGGCCTTGCGCCGCACGATCTCGCCCTGATAGCGAACGCCCTTGCCCAGATACGGCTCCGGCGGGCGTAGCTTGCGGATGTTGGCCGCCATCTGGCCCACGGCCTCTTTATCTGCACCCGAAACCATCAGGCGCGGACCTTCGACGCTGAACGAAATACCATCCGGCGGTTCGATCTCCACCGGGTGGGAAAAGCCCAGCGCCAGCGTGAGCTTCGAGCCCTGCATCTGGGCGCGGTAGCCAACGCCGACCAGCTCCAGCGTCTTCGTAAAGCCGTCGGACACGCCGACGACCATATTGGAGAGCAGGGCGCGGGTCAGGCCGTGCATGGCGCGCTCGCGAGGCTCGTCGTTCGGTCGTGTGACGACGAGCTGTCCATCCTCCTGGTGCAATCGCACCTCCGGAGGCACGTCACGCTTCAAGGTCCCCTTCGGGCCCGTGACGCTGACGTTTCTGCCGTTGATCTCGATCTTCACCGAGGACGGCACGGGAATTGGCATCTTACCTATTCGTGACATCGTCCTACCACACGTAACATAGAACTTCGCCGCCAACACTCTTCTGGCGCGCGTGCTGGCCGGTCATGACTCCTTCCGGAGTCGAGAGAATCGCTACACCCAGTCCACCCAGCACACGCGGAATCTCGCGCTTCTGGACATACACCCGCAGGCCTGGCTTGCTCACCCGCTTGATGCCGGAGAGCACTGGGTCCTTGCGGCCGGTGTAGCTCAGGTCGATCTTGAGGAAGGAGCGTGGTCCGTCCTGGTCGATCTCGTAATTCTTGATAAAGCCTTCCTCACGCAGCACCTTCGCAATCGCCACCTTCAACTTGGAAGATGGCATGCGAACGGTGTCGTGACGTGCCGAGACGCCATTACGGATGCGCGTCAGCATGTCGGCGATAGGGTCGCTCATCGTCACGATAGTGCCTCCTCTACCAGCTCGACTTCGTAACGCCCGGGATCTGGCCTTCAAGCGCCAGCTTGCGGAAGCAGATACGGCAAAGCGCGAACTTGCGAATGTAACCCCGCGGGCGGCCGCAGATTTTGCAGCGGTTCCGCTTTTGCACCGGGTACTTCGGCGTCCGGTTGCCTTTGACGATCATCGATACTTTCGCCACGGTCTTTTCCTTATCCTGACCCCGTTGAGGGCTAGGCCTTCTCGAAAGGCATGCCGAGGAGCTCTAGCAGCCTCTTGCCCTCTTCGTCGTTACGGGCCGACGTGTTGATGTTGATCTGCATGCCCCGAACGCGGTCGATGCTGTCGTAGTCGATCTCGGGGAAGATCAGCTGCTCTCGCACGCCCAGGCTGTAGTTGCCGCGACCATCGAACGCCTTCGTCGGCAGGCCGCGGAAGTCGCGGATGCGGGGGAGCGCCGCGTTAACCAGCCGGTCGAAGAACTCGTACATGCGGTGGCCCCGCAGCGTCACCATGGCGCCGATCGGCATGCCTTCACGTAGCCGGAAGTTTGCGATCGACTTCGTAGCGCGCGTGATCACCGGCTTTTGGCCCGTGATAGTCGCCAGATCCGCCGTTGCCGAGTCGAGTGCGCGGGCGTTTTCACGCGCCTCGCCCAGACCGATGTTCAGCGTGATCTTCGTTACCTTTGGAACTTCCATTGGGTTCGCATAGTTGAACTCACGCTGGAGTGCCGGTACGACCGTCTCCTTGTAGAGCTCTGCGACCCTTGTAAGCGTCGTTGCGTTAGTCAATGTCCGCTCCACATCGCTTGCACACACGGACCTTGACGCCGTCGGGGCGGACGCGGGTGCCGGTGCGGACGGCCTTGTGGCACTCCGAGCACACCACCATCACGTTCGAGGCGTGCATGGGCCCCTCTCGCGTCACGATGCCGCCCGGCACCATGGTGCCCTGCGACTGCGTCGGACGCTGGTGCTTCTTGATCATGTTGACACCGTCGACGATGACTCGACCCTTCTTGGTGAGCACCGACCGGACGACGCCTGTCTTGCCACGGTCCTTGCCGGCAATCACCAGCACCGTGTCGTTCCTGCGTATGGCGTTCATGGCTAGAGCACCTCCGGCGCCAGCGAGACGATCTTCATGAAGTTGCGCTCACGCAGCTCCCGGGCCACCGGCCCGAAGATACGAGTCCCGCGGGGGTTTTGCTTGTCGGAGAGCACCACGGCCGCGTTGTCGTCGAACTTGATGTAGGAGCCGTCCGGCCGCCCGAAGCTCTTCGTCGTTCGCACCACCACGGCTCGGACCACATCGCCCTTCTTCACACCGGCAGCAGGCTGGGCGTGCTTCACCGAAGCGACAATCACGTCACCCACGCCGGCGTAGCGACGTCGTGTGCCTCCAAGCACCTGAATACACATCAGCTCACGGGCGCCGGAGTTGTCGGCGACCCGAAGCCTGCTGAACTTCTGGATCACGCCTTGTCTTCCTCCCCCGCCCCGTAGTCGCTCACGTCCATGTCGTCCGACGCAGCCTCCAGCACGGTCGAGTCCGTCGTCATCGGCGTCTCGTCGAGGGAAGCCTCTGCCGCGGAACCGGCAGCACCATGGCGTCCTTCGACGGTGACATCCGGCGTCACGTTCTCGGCCTCGATAGCCGGCTCGTTCTCATCCAGCATGGGAGCACCAGGCGTTGAACTGTAGTCGCTCGCGTCCATGTCGTCCGAAGCGGCCTCCAGCACGGTCGAGTCCGTCGTCATCGGCGTCTCGTCCGCTACGTCCGCGGTCGACAGCCTCGTTCGAGCCGGTGCGGCCTCTTCGGGCATACCGATCTCACGCGGCTGCAGGTCCGCTACGTTGCCGCGGGTCATCGTCTCGAGGATCCGCCAGCGCTTCTCCTTCGACAGCGGGCGCGTCTCAACGATGCGCACGTAGTCGCCGAGCACGGCGCTATTGTTCGGGTCGTGTACCTTGTAGCGCTTCGTCTTGCGCACGATCTTGTGGTACAGCGGGTGCGGGTAACGCCGCTCCACTGCCACGACGGCAGTCTTATCCATCTTTACGCTGACGACCGTCCCGATCAGGGTCTTGCGGCGGCCGCGCGTCTGCTCTGCTGTGGCTTCGCTCACGCGTTACCTCCCATTGCGACAAGCTCCCTCTGACGCATCAGCGTCTTGATCCGGGCGATCTTTCGCTTCGTTGCTTCAACCTGCTTCACATTGCTCAGCTGGCGCGTCGCGATCTGCAGCCGCAGCGTGAACAGCTGACGGTAGGAGTCTTCCAACTCACGTGCCAGACGCACCGCGTCCATCGCCACCAGGGCATCGAATTCCGGGTTACTCTTCGCCATCAGACTCCCTCGACCACTCTTTCGACCACGCGAGTGGAGCACGGCAGCTTGTGCGAGGCGAGGCGCAGCGCTTCTCGCGCCACGTCTTCGCGCACACCGGCGATCTCGAACAGCATGCGTCCCGGCTTCACGACCGCCACGTAGCGGTCCACCGGGCCCTTACCGGAACCCATTCGGACTTCGGCCGGCTTCTTGGTCACCGGCTTGTCCGGGAAGATCCGGATCCACACCTTTCCGCCACGGCGAAGGTGGTGAGTGATCGCACGTCGTGCCGATTCAATCTGGCGCGAATCGATCCATACGGCCGATGTTGCCTGTAGTCCAATCTCCCCGAACGAGACCTCGTTGCCCGCCATGGCCATGCCGCGGCGGTGGCCACGGTGGTGCTTGCGGAACTTGATTCTTCTTGGCTGAAGCATCTCTTACGCCTCCCCGCCTGCAGAGCCTGGCATCGGCGCCGAAGCACCGGCTGCAGGCACGCCCGCGCCGTCGCCGTCTTCCGCAGCCACACCGGGCACTCGTCGCTCCGGGATCACGTCGCCGCGATAAATCCACGCTTTCACGCCGATACGCCCGAAGGTCGTCGCCGCTTCGGCCTGGCCGAAGTCGACATCGGCGCGTAGCGTGTGCAGCGGCACGCGACCGTCTTTCTCAGTCTCACGGCGGGACATCTCCGAGCCGCCGAGACGGCCACCGACCTGGATCTTCACGCCACGAGCACCGCGCTGCATGGTGCGCGAGACCGCCTGCTTCATCGCCCGCCGGAACGCCACGCGGCGCTCGAGCTGGTCCGCTACGGACCGGGCGACGAGGTAGGCATCGAGCTCGGGCTGACGGATCTCGACGATGTTCACCCGCACGCGGCGGTTGGTCATCTTCTCGAGCTCCGTACGCAGCTCGTCCACCTTCTGGCCTCCGCGACCGATGACGATACCCGGCTTGGCCGTGTGGATCGTCACGATCACCTGGTTGGCGTTGCGCTCCAGCTCCACGCGGGAGACGGCGGCGTCAGACAGCTTCGCAAGGATGCGCCTGCGGACGCTGAGGTCCTCGTGCAGCAGCTCTGTGTAGTTCTTGTCTGCGTACCACTTGCTCTGCCAGGAGTAGATCACTCCCAGGCGAAAGCCAATCGGGTGGACTTTGTGACCCATAACTTACCTGTCTTCCACGATTATCGTGATGTGGCTGTAGCGTCGCGTCCACGGCTTGGCCCGGCCACGCGCACCAGCTCGAAATCGATGCAGCCGCGAACCCTCGTCGGCGTACGCCGCTTTGATGCGCAGCGAATCGATATCGAGCGAGTAGTTGTTCTCCGCGTTCGCTGCCGCGGACTTGACGATCTTCTCGACCTTGCGCGCCACCGGCATCGGCAGGTTGCGCAGGATCGCGACGGCCTCGTCCACGCTGCGGCCCTTGATCGGGTTCAGCAGCAGACGCACCTTGCGGGGCGAGATGCGGACGTTCTTGCTCTTCGCCTGGACTTCCACTTAACGCCTCCGTACCGCCGACGTGCGCTCCGAACGGCCGGCGTGGCCGCGGAAAGTGCGCGTCAGGGCAAATTCGCCCAGACGGTGGCCCACCATGTTCTCCGTCACGAATACCGGCACGTGGCGCCGGCCGTCGTGAACGGCAATCGTGAGACTCACCATCTCCGGCATGATCGTCGAAGCTCGCGACCAGGTTCGGATCACGGCGCGCGAATTGGTGCGCTGAACCGCCTCCACCTTCTTCAGGAGCTTTGCTTCGATGTACGGACCCTTTTTGGTCGAACGCGACACTAATCCGTCTCCTATTTCCTGTTCCGTCGCCGGACGATGAGCTTGTCGCTCTGCTTCTTGCCGCGGGTGCGGTAACCGAGCGTCGGCTTACCCCAGGGCGACTTCGGTCCTGGGTGACCAATCGGCGACTTGCCTTCACCACCACCGTGCGGGTGGTCAACGGGGTTCATCGCGGAGCCGCGAACCTGCGGCCGGCGACCCTTCCAGCGCATGCGGCCGGCCTTGCCGAGCTTGACCAGCGCGTGCTCAGAGTTACTCACCTGGCCCACCGTCGCCATGCAGTCCGCAGGAACGCGGCGCATTTCGCCGGAGGGGAGGCGCAGCAAGCAGTACTTCTCTTCTTTTGCCATGAGCTGCGCCGAAGTGCCGGCGCCGCGGACCATCTGGCCGCCACGCCCCACAAGCAGCTCGATATTGTGCACGACCGTGCCGGAAGGCATGTTGCGCAGCGGCAGCGAGTTGCCGACCCGGATCTCAGCGTTGGGACCGGACGACACCATCGCACCGACCTCGAGGCCTGTCGGGGCCAGGATGTATCGCTTCTCACCATCACGGTAGAAGATCAGCGCGATACGCGCCGTGCGACCGGGGTCGTACTCGATAGCAGCGACACGGCCCGGCACACCGAACTTGTCGCGCTTGAAGTCGACGATTCGAATCTTGTGCCGCGCACCGCCGCCACGGTGTCGGACCGTGATCTTTCCGCGGTTGTTGCGCCCGGCGGAGTTCTTCTTGGTGAAGACCAGCGACTTCTCGGGCTTCTTCTTCGTGATCTCCGTGAAGCGGTAGCCACTGGCACCGCGACGGCCTGGAGAAGTTGGATTGTATTGTTGAATCGGCATGCTATACGCCCTCGAACAGTTCGATGCGGTCTTCAGGCACCAGCGTGACGACCGCCTTCTTCCAGTCCGGCGAGAACGTCATCCGGCGACGGAAGCGACGGCCGCCGTGCGACTTGCCCTTCATCACCATGACGTTGACGCCCGTGACCGTGACGTTGAACGACTTCTCAACTGCATCCTTGATCTGCGGCTTGTTGGCCCGCATGTCAACTTCGAAGATGTACTTGTTGGCGCCGGCTAGCGCGGTGCTCTTCTCAGTCACCAGCGGTCGCAAAATCACCGAGTAGGGATTAATCGCCTTATCCATGCGCCACCTCCGGTATTGCGGCCAGGCGCTTGCTCGCCCGCTCGCCGCCCCACAGGGCTTCAGCGCGGCGCACCGCTTCTTCCGTCATCACGAGACCGTGGTAGCTCAAAAGGTCCGCCACGTTCAGGTAGTCCGCCGGCAGTGCCTTGGCACCGGGCAGGTTGCGAGAGCTCAGCAGCAGGTTCCGGTCCGCAAGGGCCGTCACCAGCAGGGCCGAGCGTGTCATCTCCAGCGCGCCGAGCATGCTGGAAACCGTCTTTGTCTTCGGCGCATCGAGGTCGAGGCCTCGAATCACCTTCAGCTCACCATCGCCCGCCTTCGCCGAGAGGGCCGAGCGAATGGCGAGGCGGCGGATCATCTTCGGCAGCGCCTGCTTGTAGGAGCGCTGCTTCGGGCCGAAAGAGATACCACCATGGCGGTGGTGCGGCGCCCGGATCGCGCCCTGGCGAGAGGCACCAATGCCCTTCTGGCGTCGGATCTTCCGGGTCGAACCGCGGACCTCGCCGCGAGTCTTTGTGTTGTGGGTACCGGCGCGCCGGTTGGCCAGCTGGGCCAGGAGCGCCTGACGGATCGCCGCGCGGTTCGGGTCGATGCCGAAAACGGCGTCGTCCGCATCGATGCTGCCGACTTCCTTACCCTGAGTGTCGTAGACCGTCAGCTTCATCAGGACTGTCCACCCTTTCTGCCCGTCTTCGTCACTCGCACGACACCGTTCACGCCGCCCGGCACAGAGCCCTCGATGAGGAGGACGCCGCGCTCCGAGTTGGCCTGGAACACGCGCAGGTTCTTTACCGTCACGCGCTCGTTGCCCATGTGGCCGGCCATACGCAGGCCCTTGCGCACACGGCCGGGCGTGGTGCCCGAACCGATAGAGCCCGGGGCACGGTGCCGGTCAGACTGACCGTGCGTCTTGGGACCACCGTGGAAGTGGTGGCGCTTGACGCCACCCGCGAAGCCCTTGCCCTTGGAGGTACCGACAACGCTGACGATGTCACCCTCCTCGAAAAGGTCTGCGCCCAGGGTCTGCCCAACTTCGTACTGGTTCGGGTCGTCCACCCGCACTTCGCGGAGGAACCGGAAGTTGCCGTGGTCCTTGACGTGGCCGCGCATCGGCTTCGTCAGCGTCTTGCGCTGCCCGAAACCGACCTGGATGGCGTCGTAGCCATCGCGCTCCTGCGTCTTGATCTGCACCACGACGCATGGACCGGCCTCGACCACCGTGACGCCCCGTGCCTCACCCGCGGATGAGAACACCTGCGTCATTCCTAGTTTGCGTCCGAATATCGCTTCTGCCATCTTTTTGCTCCGCGACCCCTAGTGCCCTCGGGGGCTACCGTTCGATCGCTTGATGCGAGCCTGGGATGCCTTGCTCACTCTCGCGAATGAGCGGGACTTATTCCCCTCGGTGGCTCTCAGTCTTCTCCTGTTGTTCGAACTTTTACCTACAGCTTGATTTCGATGTCCACGCCGGCCGGCAGCTGCAGCCGCATCAGCGTGTCGACCGTCCGCGAAGACGGCTCGATGATGTCGATAAGCCGCTTGTGGGTGCGGATCTCGAACTGCTCGCGCGAGTCCTTGTCCACGAACGGCGACTTGTTCACCGTGAACTTCTTGATCTCGGTCGGCAGCGGCACCGGACCGGCGACTGATACGCCGGTGCGCTCCGCGGCCTCCACGATCTGCTCGGCCGACTGGTCGAGGATGCGGTGGTCGAAAGCCTTGAGCCGGATACGGATCTTCTGTCTTGGCATTTCGCTCTGTTACTTTCTCCCGTCCCGTTCCTCGGGGTCGGACTAGCGACGCACCTTGACGCGCGCGCCGAGCTTCTCTGCAACGGAAGCCGGCACGGGCTCGTAGTGGTCGAACTCCATGGTGTGAGTTGCACGGCCCTGCGACATTGAACGCAGCTCCGTCGTGTATCCAAAAGTCTCCGCCAGCGGTATCTGGCAGCGAATAATCTGTAGCGTGCCGAACGCTTCCACGTCCAACACGTGACCGCGGCGAGAGTTGATGTCGCCCAGCACGTCGCCGAAGAACTGCTCCGGCGTGCGGACTTCCACCTTCATGACCGGCTCCAGCATTACGGCGTCGCCCATTTCCATGAGCTTGCGCATACCTTCGATGCCGGCCATCTTGAACGCCATTTCGGACGAGTCGACCGGGTGAGTCGAACCGTCAACCAGCGTCACCTTGACGTCGACCACCGGGTAACCGCCGACAGGGCCGGTCTCCAGTGCATCGCGCACACCGTCTTCGGTGGGCCCGACGTACTCCCGCGGCACCGAACCGCCGACGACCTTGTTCTCGAACACGATGCCGGAACCGCGCTCCAGCGGCTCCATCTCGAGCTCGACAACGCCGTACTGACCACGTCCACCAGTCTGGCGAACGAAGCGGCCCTCTGCTTTCGCGGCCTTCGTCATCGCCTCGCGGTAAGCGACCTGGGGCCGGCCCACGTTGGCGTTGACGTTGAACTCGCGCAGCAGGCGGTCGACGATGACTTCCAGGTGAAGCTCGCCCATGCCGGAGATCAGCGTCTGAGCCGTCTCCTCTTCGAAGTGAACCCGGAAAGTCGGGTCCTCTTCGGCCAGCTTCTGCAGACCCTCGCTCATCTTGTCCTGGTCGGACTTCGACTTCGGCTCGATGGCGATCGAGATCACTGGCTCCGGGAACTTGATTGCTTCGAGCAGAATCGGCGACTGCGGGTCCGACAGAGTGTCGCCCGTCAGCGTGTTCTTCAGGCCCACGGCGGCGACGATGTCGCCCGCAGACACTTCGGTGACTTCTTCCTGCTTGTTCGCGTGCATGCGCACCAGACGGCCAACGCGCTCGCTCTGGCCACGCGTCGTGTTGAGCAGCGGCATGCCGCTCTTCGCCGTGCCGGAGTACACACGCACGTAAGCGAGACGGCCGATGTACTGGTCCGTCACGATCTTGAAGACAAGCGCAGTCAGCGGACCATCCGGATCGGCCGGTCGGTCTTCAGCTTCTTCCGTCTTGGGGTGGTGGCCTCGGACCGGCGGAACGTCGGACGGCGAAGGCAGGTAATCGATGACGGCGTCCAGCATGGGACGCACGCCCTTGTTCTTAAGAGCGGTGCCGCAGAGCACCGGGGTGATGGCACCGGAAAGCGTGGCGCGCCGAATGCCCGTCTTTAGCTCCTCGATGCTGACCTCTGCACCCTCGATGTACTTCTCCATCACGGCTTCGTCCGCTTCACCGACCTTCTCGATCAGGCGCTCACGCGCACGCTCGAAGGCCTCCTGAAGCTCGGCCGGGATCTCGCGAAACTCGGGCGGGTCGGTGCGCTCACCTGTGAAGTAAACGGCTCGCTGCTCCACGAGGTCGACGAAGCCCTTGAAGTCGGCTTCTGCACCCCATGGGATCTGCAGCGGCACCGGGTTGGCGTCCAGGCGCTCGACAATCATGTCGACCGTGCGCCAGAAGTCGGCACCGGTACGGTCCATCTTGTTGACGAAGCAGATGCGCGGCACGTTGTAGCGGTCTGCCTGGCGCCACACAGTCTCAGACTGCGGCTCCACGCCCGCGACCGCATCGAATACGACGACGCCACCGTCGAGGACGCGCAGGCTGCGCTCGACCTCGACCGTGAAGTCGACGTGTCCGGGCGTGTCGATGATGTTGATCTGGTGGTCTCGCCATTCGGCGGTCGTCGCGGCCGACGTAATCGTGATGCCGCGCTCGCGCTCCTGGGCCATCCAGTCCATCACGGCGGTGCCTTCGTGCACTTCGCCGATCTTGTAAGTACGACCTGTGTAAAAGAGGACGCGCTCCGTGACGGTAGTCTTGCCCGCATCGATGTGGGCAATAATTCCGATATTACGTATGCGCTCTAATGAAGGACGGGGCATCGCTGCAACCTACCAACGGTAATGGACAAAGGCGCGGTTCGCCTCGGCCATCCTGTGCGTATCTTCGCGGCGCTTTACGGTAGCGCCCTGACCGGTAGAAGCGTCGAGCAGTTCGCCGGCCAGCTTTTCGGCCATCGTGCGGCCTCGGCGGGCTCGCGCGGAACGGACCAGCCAGCGCATGGCGAGCGAAACACGACGCTCGGCTCGGATGTCGACAGGTACCTGATACGTGGCACCACCAACACGGCGGGGCTTTACCTCCACCGCCGGCGTAGCGTTGCGCAACGCCTGGTCGAAGATGTCCAGCGCTGGGCGGCCCTGCTGCTCTTCCATGCGCTGCATGGCGTCGTAGACCAGGCGCTCGGCGGTGCTCTTCTTACCGTCGATCATCACCTTGTTAATGAACATCTGCAGCGATCGGCTGCTGTACTTACCGTCCGGCGAGATTACCCGCCGTTCTGCCTTACCACGTCGTGCCATTAGCTCGCTGCCTTTCGAGCACCGTACTTGCTGCGACCGCGCTTGCGGTTGTTGACGCCGGAAGAGTCCAGCGCGCCACGGATGATGTGGTAGCGCACGCCGGGGAGGTCCTTCACACGGCCGCCACGAATGAGGACGACTGAGTGCTCCTGGAGGCTGTGACCCTCACCTGGAATGTAGGCTGTAACTTCCATCTGGTTCGTCAGGCGCACACGCGCGATCTTGCGCAGTGCCGAGTTCGGCTTCTTCGGCGTCATGGTGCGGACCTGCACGCAAACGCCACGCTTCTGCGGCGAACCCTTCGTCCACTCCGTGCGGTTGTGCAGCGCGTTGTAGCGCCAGCGCAGCGCGGGGGCCTTCGTCTTCTGACGGGCCTTCTTACGGCCCTTTGTCACCAGTTGATTAATCGTCGGCACAGCTGTTCCTTCCGACTCGTCCTGCTTTTCGGCCACAAGTAAAGGCCGAATGCCTTATTTCTGAACCGATCGGCCTCTCACGCTCAGGCGGAGTCCTTCCCACGGGGAGGAAGCGGCCGACGGTGGTCACTTTCAGGTCAATCCGACCCAAGACCCAAAGATACTTGGGGGTGTACCAGCTAAGAACTCTACCGAGCCCTCAGTTATGTGTCAACCAAGTTACGGGTTGGGCACGGGTTACCCCGTTCCAGTCCGTACAGCTTAGCTCACCCTGCCCTTCAATGCTAGAAATAGCTCGAAACGCCTGGCCACCGTCGCAAGACAGAGCTCCCATGGCTTCCTTGCCTCATCCAGGTTCCGCACCTGCGGCGTTGCCAGTTTCGCACTTCGAGACGGGAGCAATCTTCGCAGCAGGGTTAGACTGGATATATGCCCAACCGACTCGCGAACGAAACCAGCCCTTACCTTCTGCAGCACGCCGACAACCCGGTCGACTGGTACGCGTGGGGTGACGAAGCGTTCGCCGCGGCCCGCGAGTCCGGCAAACCCGTGCTGCTCTCCGTCGGCTATTCGGCCTGCCACTGGTGCCACGTCATGGCACACGAGAGCTTCGAGAACCCCGAAATCGCCGCGCTGATGAACGAGCTGTTCGTCAGCATCAAGGTCGACCGGGAAGAACGCCCGGACGTCGACAACATTTATATGCAGGCCGTGCAGTCGATGACCGGGCGGGGTGGCTGGCCCATGACCGTCTTCCTGACGGATGAAGGCATCCCGTTTTACGGCGGCACCTACTACCCGCCGGAAGACCGCCAGGGCATGCCCGGCTTCTCCCGCGTCCTCCAGGCCGTCTACGAGGCGTACAAGGAAAAGCGCACCCAGATCGAGATCGCCGGACACGAGCTGCTGGAGCGCATCGGCTCGCCGAGCCAGCTCAAGGCGAACGAAGACAACCTTCTGACCGAGTCGATCCTTGACGGCGCTGCTCAGGAGCTCCTGCAGGCGCATGACGATGACCTCGGCGGCTTCGGCCGGGCGCCGAAGTTCCCGCAGGCCATGGACCTCGACTTCCTCTTGCGCTACCACCATTCGGCCAATCAGCCCGAGGTGTTGAAGGCGACCGAAACGACGCTCAAGGCGATGGCGAACGGCGGCATGTACGACCAGGTCGGCGGCGGCTTCCATCGCTACTCCACCGATGACGTCTGGCTGGTACCCCACTTCGAGAAGATGCTTTACGACAACGCGCTGCTGGCCCGCGTCTACCTCGACGCTTATAAGGTCACCGGCGATCCTTTCTACCGCCGCATCACCCAGGAGACCCTCGACTACGTGCTGCGCGAGATGACCGACCCTTCCGGCGGCTTCTACAGCACCCAGGACGCCGACTCCGAGGGCGAGGAAGGCAAGTTCTTCCTCTGGACGCCTGCCCAGCTCAAAGCCGTACTAGAGGACGACGCCGAGCTGGTCGGCCGCTACTACGGCGTGACCGAGGGCGGCAACTTCGAAGGCGCCAACATCCTTAACGTGCGCACACCCGCTGCCGAGTACGCCACTCGCCACGGTCAGGACGTTGCCCTGTTCGAGGCCAAGCTGCTCGAAGCGAAGATGCGGCTCTATGCCGATCGTGAGCTACGCGTGCACCCCGCGCGCGATGACAAGGTGCTCACGGCCTGGAACGGCCTTATGCAGCGCGCCTTCGCAGAAGCCGCGATCGCCCTCGACGACGACCGCTATCGCGAAGCCGCCGCACGCAACGCCAACTTCCTTCTAACTACTATGCGCCCGGACGGCAGACTCCTCCGTACCTGGAAGCCCGGCCTGGAAGCGCGGCTCAAGGGTTACCTCGAGGACTACGCCTGCCTCATAGATGCCCTGCTCGCGACGCACGCCGCCACGCTGGAACCACGCTACCTCCAGAGCGCCATCGAGCTGGCCAACGAGATGCTCGAGCTGTTCTGGGACGAGGAGGTGCAGGGCTTCTTCGACACCGGCAAGGACCACGAAACCCTCGTCACCCGTCCCCGCGACTTCTTCGACAACGCCACCCCCTCCGGCACCTCGGTGGCCATCGACGTCCTGCTGCGCCTCGCGGAGATAACCGACAACACGGACTACGAGGACCGTGCGACGATCTGTCTGCGCACCCTCACGCCCTTCCTGGATCAGGCGCCAACTGCCTTCGGCCGCCTGCTCGCCGCCCTCGAGTTCCACCTGGCGCGCTCGCAGGAACTGGCGGTCATCGTCCCTTCGGGCAATGTCGAGCGCGCCGAAGAACAGGAAGCGTCGAGAGCCGCCGCGGATCTACTGGAGCCACTGCGTCTGCTCTACACACCGAACCTGCTCCTCGTCGGCGCGACGGAGGGAAAGGGGTCCGACGTTTCGCCGCTGCTGCAGGACCGACCGCTGCTGGACGGCAAACCAACCGCCTACGTCTGCGAGCGCTACGTCTGCCAGGCGCCGACCGCGGACCCCCAGGAGCTGCTGGCCCAGATCAAGTCGCTGCTGCCCCGCTGACGAGCTACGAGCTACAGCTACGAGCTACGAGCTACGAGCTACGAGGATCATGACGTAGCCGAGGCTTTCGGGCGTCGGCGTCCGACCACCCCGATGGCGGAGCAGCTTAGGATGCACGGATGGACCTCCCTCCGGACTTCGATGCCCTCGTGCGCGAGGCTCGCGTAGCCCGTTTCGCGACCGTTGATGAGCACAGCCGGCCACACGTAGTGCCCGTCTGTTTCGCGTACCGGGACGGCATCGCGTACATCGCCCTCGACACCAAACCGAAGCGCGTCGCCGTCACAAGCCTGCGACGCGTACGGAACCTCCTGGCCAACCCACAGGTGCAGCTGCTCATCGACCACTACGAGGAGGACTGGTCCCGCCTCGTTTACGTCCAGCTCCGAGGCCGCGCCAGCCTTATCGAGCCCGGCCCGGAGCACGCCGAGGCGCTCGGCCTGCTGCGCGACAAGTACCCGCAGTACCGCGACATGCCCGTCGATGTCGCGCCCTTCATCCGTATCGAGGTGTACGACGCCGTCTCCTGGCGAGGCGGAGAAAGCCCTTCATAGACAGGCCCCTCGCTCATCGGCGGGAGGGGAAGGTGAAGCAACCTCGAGGCACTCTGGCGTTCCCCTGCACGGGTTAGAGCGCATGGCCTCCCTGACTCCCCGATTGCCCTGGCCAGGGCCTGCCCCCAAATGGATGCAGAACCGTACAATGGCTGTATGTCCGAAGAGTACGTAGCCACCGATAAGCGCACGGGCCACGAAATCGTCGTCCGCGGCGACTTTCCGGAGCACCCGCAGGACCGCATCCGCATCGCCCGCACCACGAACCTGTTCGCGCGACTGATGGCTACGATCCTCTCCACCGAGAACGAGAGCGAGCGCCGCGAGTCCTTCGTCGCCATCGAAACGCAGTTGGAGATGGCGGACGCCCTGATCCGCCACGACAACGCTGAAGTGCAGCGCCTGCTCCAGGAAACGATGCAAAAGCTGGGCATCACACCGGACCAGATGCGCGAGATAGAGGAAGAGATCCGTCGCCGTCTCGGGGACCTCGGCGAAGGCGGCACGGGCTTCAACCTGGGCGATCCGCCACCCGACACTCCTTAACCTTTAAGGCCTGAGATTCCCTGTTTACCGGGCCCGCGCGAGCCTTGCTTTGTGCTAGCATGCTCGAAACATGAGATATTTATTTCCTGAGTTTGACTTCTATGGCTGAGGCCACTGCTGAGGGCGACTTAGCCTCAGCCCAGCCCCTTCCAGCACCTGCTCTCCCGCCGACAGCCGGCAAGACCTGGCTGAACTCGACCCTCGCCGCGTTCGATACACCCCTCTATCGCCTGATCTGGCTGGGAAGTTTCGTTGGCTTCCTCGCCTTCAACATGTCCGGTACCGCGCAGAGCGTTGTCGCTTTCGACCTTGCGGGGAACAACCGCGCCGTGGGCACCGTGATGTTTGGCCAGGGCGCCGCGATGCTCCTGCTCAACCCCTTCGGTGGCACCATCGCCGACCGGCTCAACAAACGTCTCCTGCTCATCGTTACTCAGACCGTGATCGGGGCAGTCATTCTCTCGACCGCGATCCTGCTGCAGCTCGGCCTCATGAGCATCGCCCTGCTGGCCATCGGCGCCTTCACCACGGGCTCGATGTTCGCATTCCTTGGGACCCTCCCGCGCTTCCATCCTCGGCGATATCGTCGAGCCGGAGCGCGTCGGCAACGCGATCGCGCTTCTTCAAGTCGCGGGCAACGTCGGGCGCATTTGCGCACCGTTCATCGCGGGTGCCCTGCTGGCCTGGGGCTTCCTCGGCTCGTCCGGCACTTACTTCCTCATCGCCTCGATGTTCATCTTCGTGCTGCTGTTTATGTCACGTATCCCCGACGTGCCGGCGCGCAACCACGGCGACCGAAGTGTGTTCGCGGACATGAAGCTTGGCCTGAACTACGTGCGCTCTCGCCCGAAGCTGCTGCACGGCATCGTCAGCTACTACTTCCTCACGGCGCTGGGGTTCTCGTTCCAGGTGCTGGCACCCGGCTTCGTGAAGCAGCAGCTCGGTCACGGCACGGCAGAGGTCGGCGCAATGCTGGGCTTCGCAGCAATGGGCGGGCTTCTCGGCAGCCTCGCCGTCGCCTCCCTTGCCGACTCACCGCGCGCATCGACCTTCTTGCGGATCGCCGGGACCGTCGCCGCCGCGGGCCTGTTCGCCGTCGGCTTTGCCCCGACCTTCGCGACGGCCATGCTCGCGATGGTGTTCGTCGGCGGCGGCGTGGCGTCCTTCCAGACCCTGAACAACGCCGTCGCCCTGCGCCAGACGGAGCCTGCCT
This sequence comes from uncultured Chloroflexia bacterium, assembly GCA_963731765.1. GTDB lineage: Bacteria > Chloroflexota > Dehalococcoidia > DSTF01 > WHTK01 > WHTK01. The sequence goes on along the minus strand of CAVSWS010000029.1, from coordinate 45,222 downwards.
ACTACGGACGCATCATGGGCCTCATGCAGGTGGCCTGGGGACTGATCAATCTGACGAGTCTGCCCATCGGCGCCCTGGCCGACGTGCTGGGGGAGCGCGCCGTGCTCTCGGGCGCCGGCGTCACGCTGTTCGTCGTGCTGATCGGTCTCACCATCTGGGAGCGACGGCTTCTGGTGCCCCAGCCGCTGCCAGAGCCAGTTAGCTAACGGCGACCGGCTCCTCGGCTCTCCGCAAGCCCTGGGCGAAACCCGTCACCAGCTCGAAGCCACCGAAGAAGACCGAGGCGTAGAACAGGTCGCCCAGCGCCGTGCCTCGGAAGAACGGCAGCGCCATTGTGTAGCTCTGCAGCAGGCCATCGAGGCCCCGGTCGTACATGCCCATGGCCCAGACGCCAGCGTTCGAGATCAAGAAGAACTGCACGGAGCAGAACAACGCAGCCGCCACCACGTAGCCGCTGCTGCGACGCGACTTCACCCACCAGCCCACCATCGCAGACACGCCGAAGGACGCGTAAACGAACGGCAGATCGCTGTGATACAGCTGCCACGGGGCGTAAAGGTGATCAAAGCTCGTGCCGCCGAAGGGCTTGATGTACAGCAGCAGATAGTCGCTCGCCAGCATGATCACGGCGAGGCCGACGAGCGACTGGCGCTTGCTCATGTAGGCGCCGCAGAACAGCGCTGTGGCCGTCACCGGCGCGAAGTTCGGCATGTGCGGCAGCAGCCGCCCGGCGATGGCCGTTGCCACCATCGCCGCGATAATCACGAATGTCTGTCGCTTGGTCACGCGCGTTCTCCTGACCTGCCTAGAACGACGAGTAGACGAACTCTAACACGTCGCCCTGCTTGACTTCGTACTTGCCGGCACCAACTTCAGCGCTCTCGCCGTTCAACTTGAACTCCCAGAAGTGATTGCCCTCGGCCTGGACGCCCTTGAAGCCGGTGATGAAGACGCCCAGGTCGCCGCCGAAGTCCTGTGAGGAGACATTGTCCTCGCCCAGCGCCTCCGTCACGGCCTGCCAGGCCGTACTGCCCTCCGGCACCGAGAACGGCATATCGATAGCCTCGAGCTCCCGGGGCGCGCCGGTGAAGTCGACCTTCACGCTGCCTTCGATAGCGCCATCGGTGCTCACGTTCTGCGCCGAGCTTCCATCCGTGGCAACCGTTGCCGTAGTTTCCGGCGAGGCGGTCGCGCTCGCGGCCGGTGAAGTTGCGAGTGTCGCAGTGACTGACGGTGTCGCACCGCCGGCGTCATCCGAACAGGACGTCAGGAATAGGACGGGAATCAGAAGAATAGGGAGGAGAAGTAGGGAGAGCTTTCGCACCAGAGTTCCTTTCCACGAGAGACTGGCCAGTTCTCGAAGCTCCGGTGCGCCGTAGCAAAGACCCCGGCCTGCTGAACCGGGGTCGATATGTCACGCCCTACGCGACATACACCCGGCCCCTTGCCTCGGAGGCTTCGAGTGTCGCTACGGGCTGGCGGCCTGGCTCCCCCTGCCGAAACAGGGGCTACAGTTGCGGGACAGCGCCGGACTTTGACCGGCTTCGCATTTACTCCTCCCCTTGCGATGAGGACACCCATAGCGCGCTATTCAGTTGTCGATGGCCCATCGCAGCGGTCGTTTGCTGCTGCCTTGAGCCTCGGTAGCGGTGAGTAGGTCAGCTATACGGAAAGAACAGCCAACCGCCCACGCGTACGCCTAGATAATACGTCGTTGCGACGCCATAGCAAGCGGCTCGCTTCAGCGCTTTCGTCGGCCACATCGTGTCGCAGGACGTTTCCATGGCAGCGTAGAAGTTGTCATCGCACGTCGTGCGGTCGGTCTCTGTGCCGCCCGCGCCATAGCAGGCGTCGTGCCCCAGGCAAGGACTGACGAAGTTGAACACGGCACCCGTGTCCGGCACGTCGATCACGTCGTTACCGCAGGCCCCTGGATCTGCGGCGTGGACCACCGATACGCCGCCACCCGGCAACGCGAACACGGCGAGCGCAACCACCGCCACCACTAACCCCATCCAATGCTTCATGTCCGTGCCCTCCTTAGATCCATGCCGTCCTTGCGCCCACCATGCGGCACCCTGTGCCCGCCTGCAATCACACTCCGGTTACGCTCTCGTCAATTCTCGCGCTTCGCTTAGCGCCTATTCCCAGTTGCGTAACTCGCCGTCGTCGAAGCAGGAGCCGGGCGTCATGCGCATCTGGAGAAACATCTTGCTGGCCGGCAGCAGGCAGGCGTGAGCGGCGAAGTGCTCTCGTTCGTCCTCCGGCAGCGTCACCATCTGGCCGTACGTCACGTGGATCATGTCCTCGTCCGGCGCAATGCCGAAGTCTAGCGACCAGCCCCCCTGCTTGCGAATGCGACCTACCGTGTCGGTACGAATGATCGAGAAGCCGCTCTTGCCCCGATAGCGTTCGAGCACGGCGACCTCGAAATGCAACGTGATCTGAGCCGGATCGCTGCTCATGAGCGAGCGTCGCACGGCAACTCGATAAAGCATCTCATCGTCTCGGCTGGCTTCAGTCATCGGTCTCTCCCGCAAAGAATGAAGCGGAGAGCAGGTCCAAGCGTGCTCAGTCCTGTTCTCCGCTGTCGATTGGCGATTCGGCCGGTTAGGGCTTCTCGACCGGGACGTTGATCATGCTGCCCCACTCCGTCCAGGAGCCATCGTAGTTCCGCACGTTCTGATAGCCGAGCAGGTGGTGCAGGACGAACCAGGTGTGCGAGGAGCGCTCGCCGATGCGGCAGTAGGCAATGATGTCCTTGCTGCCATCGACGCCCTTGCCGCCGTACAGCGCCTTCAGCTGGTCGACCGGCTTGAAAGTGCCATCCTCGGCAACGGCCTGGCCCCACGGCACGTTGGCGGCGCCGGGGATGTGACCACCGCGCTGAGCCGTCTCGCTCAGCCCGGGCGGTGCCAGGATCTCGCCGGAGAACTCTGCGGGCGAACGCACGTCCACCATTGCCGCCTTGCCCAGGGCGTCCTCGACCTCACGCTGACGGGCGCGCAACGAGACGTTGGCCTCGGAAGCGGTGTAAGTCGTCGCCGTCGGAGACGGGACGTCCTTGGTGACGGGGCGGTTCTCGTCCAGCCACTTCTTGCGGCCGCCGTCCATGAGCTTCAGGCTCTGGTGGCCGTACATCTCCAGCACCCAGAAGGCGTAGGCGGCGAACCAGTTGTTGTTGTCGCCGTAGAGAACGATCGTGTCGCTCTTGGCGATCCCGGCGCCGCCCAGCAGCTTCTCGAGGTCGCTCTTGCTAATGATGTCGCGCCGAGTCTGGTCCTGGAGTTGGCTTGTCCAGTTGAAACCGATCGCGCCGGCAATGTGACCTTCGTCGTACGCGTTCGTGTCGACGTCTACCTCGACGAGCTTTACACCGGGATCGCTCCCGTGCTCGGCGACCCATTGGGTTGAGACGAGTACGTCTTCGGCTGCCATAGCTTTGTTGCCTTTCTGTGAATCGGGGCTTTCGAAGCCAATGAAGAAGAGGTTGCGGGCCTCTAGTGTGCCACCCTTCGCAGGCGGGGCAAAGACCGCATCGTCATGGTGACAATCTTGAGCAGGACCTAGACCGCGTCGATAACCGCATAGACAAATGCGGCGACAAAAGCCCAGAACGCTATGAACTCGGTCACCAGGAGCAGGAGGTCGAGCGATAGACCGCCTTCGGACGCAATCAGGCCCGCGCGCGATGGGTCGCCGGCCGCTACCAGACGCTCATCCTGGTCTCGAAATGCTCGCTCTGTCGCCCGCACTCGAGCGCGGTGCGTGGCATCGAGGCGGTTGAAGAACACGACGAGCACCGCTCCGGCTAACGCGTTGAGAGCCGCGAGCGAGGGCAGGTTTCCGACGTAGGCAACTGAAAACCCGACGACAAGGAGCGCCAGCGTGACGATAGAGAATCCGATGGTCATGTTGCGCTGCCGGATCTGAAACTGGCACGCCTGCCAGGTCTGCTGCAGCACCTCGCGTTCAACCTCGAGGTCCTGGAAAGCGGTCTCCGCATCGCGCGCCCGGCGCATGCGCACCGCAGCCTCAACAGCAGGCGCGACTGTCATCGCGCCTCGGACCAGGGTGTAGAGCATCGGCATCATGGGTCGACTCTACCCGAGTAGGCATCGACGACCCCTTTCAATTCCCGGTAAGACGTATCGATACGGCTGAGACGTGCGCTGGCCCGTGGGCGACGCGACGGGGGATAATCGAAGCAGCACCTCGACATTAGAACGGAGCCCTGATGCCTACCAACATCGCCTTCGAGAAGCACACCCTGAGCAACGGCCTCGACCTGATCATGCACGTCGACCGCTCGATTCCGATTGCCGCCGTCAACGTCTGGTACCACGTCGGCTCTCAGAACGAGGAGCCGGACCGCACCGGCTTCGCCCATCTGTTCGAGCACATTATGTTCAAGGGCTCCAAGCACCACAACCGCGAGTACTTCATGCCGCTGCAGGAAGTCGGCGCCAGCATCAACGGCTCCACCACGACCGACCGCACCAACTACTACGAGGACGTTCCGGCCGAATACCTGGAGCTCGCCCTCTGGCTGGAGTCCGACCGCATGGGCTTCCTGCTCGACGCATTCGATCAGAGCAGCTTCGATACCGAAGTCGACGTCGTGCGTAACGAGCGACGTCAGAGCTACGAGAACCGCCCCTACGGTCTGGCCGGACAGGAGATACGCAAAGCCCTCTTCCCGCCAAACCACCCCTATCACTGGCAGACCATCGGCTCCCACGAGCACCTGGAAGCCGCGACGCTGGAAGATGTGAAGGACTTCTTCCGCCGTTTTTACGCCCCCAACAACGCCAGTCTCTCGATCGCTGGCGATATCGACATCGAAGAGACCAAGCGGCTGGTCGAGAAGTACTTCGGCGACCTCCCTCCGGCACCGTCCGTCGCACGACTGCAGCGCTGGACGCCGAGTCTCGATAGCGAGGTGCGACTGGAGCTGGAAGACAGCGTGCAGCTCTCCCGCATCTTCTTTGCCTGGGTGGGCCCACCGCGCTTCGACGTTGATGAAGCGCCCCTGGACGTGCTGATGACCATCCTGGGCGAGGGTCGCAGCTCTCGCCTGTATCGGTCACTGGTCTACGAGAAGCAGATCGCCCGCGCCGCCAGCGCCTACTACCATTCGCAGGAGATCGCCGGGGAGCTCCGCGTCGACGCCACGCTGGCAGCAGGCGCCTCGTTGCAGGAGGTCGAAACAGCGCTGCTGGCCGAGTTGGATCGCATCGCTCTCGCACCGCCGACGGATGAAGAGGTGGAGCGCGCGGTCAACGCCCTCGAATCGCACTTCATCCGCCAGCTCGAGTCCGTGGGCGGCTTCGGAGGCCGTGCCGACCTGCTCAACTTCTACAACACCTTCGCGGGTGACCCCGGCGTCGTGAACAAAGACTTCGACCGCTACGCCGCCGTCACACCCGCCGACGTGCAGCGCGTGGCGAAGCGATACCTCACGCCCGGCCGCGTCCGTCTCGTGGTCAACCCACGCGAGCAGGTCGCTCCGGCAGACGTGGAGGTCGACCGATTCGTGCAGCCCGGCCCCGGCACGCCTCGGCGCTTCGAGCCCCCGACCCCGCGTCGCATCACTCTCTCGGGCGGCATAGACCTCCTCGTGGTCGAAAAGCACGAGGTGCCGCTCATCGCTGCCGGCGTTTACGTGCCCGGTGGCGCCGTTCTGGACCCCCAAAACCGTCCCGGCCTGTCGTCCTTCACCGGACGGCTGCTCACCGAAGGCACAAAGAACCGTTCGAGCGTTCAGATCGCGGACGAGGCCGACTTCCTCGCCGCCCACCCCAACGTCGGCGTCGACCGCGAGAACGTCATCGTTTCGACCGAGTCGCTGACCCGGCACTGGGAGCGCGCCCTCGACCTCTGGGCCGACGTCGTGCTCAACCCCACCTTCCCCAACGAGGAAATCGAGCGCGTCCGGCGCGAGCGCCTCACCGACCTCCGCCGCCTGCGCGACGACCCCAACGCCATCGCCGAACGCGTGGCGCCGGGGCTCCTCTTCGGTCGCGAGACGCCCCACGGCCACCCGATCAGCGGTCGCGAGGCCGCCATCGAGACGATTACGCGCGACGAGATCCTGAGTCAGTATGGCCGCATCTTTACCGGCACAAAGCCCACATTCCTGGTTGTCGGCGACGTCGACACCGACACTGTGGCCCGCCAGCTAGAGGCCGCGTTCGGCGATCTGAAGGCGACTGCGTCAGAAGTGGACCTGCAGCCCGCGACGGCGGAGCGTGGCCCAACGACGCTCTTCCTCGTCGACAAGCCGGGCGCCGCCCAGTCCGTCATCGTGGCGGGTCAGGTCGGCGTGCCGCGGTCGCACCCGGACTTCATCCCCCTCACCGTGATGAACATGGCGTTCGGCGGCCAGTTCACGGCCCGGCTCAACATGAACCTGCGGGAGGACAAGGGGTACACCTACGGCTACCGAAGCCGCTTCGACTGGCGCAAGTCCGCCTCAGCCTACAGCGCCGGGGGTTCCGTGCAGACGGACGTCACGCGCGAGGCGCTTGTGGAGACGATGAAGGAGTACCGCGACCTCCACAAGGAGCGCCCAATCAACCAGGACGAGTTCGAGAAGGCAAAGCTGGGCCTGATCCGCGGCTTCCCGCCCACGTTCGAGACGCCGAGCCAGGTGCTCCGTCGCCTTCTCGATATCGTGCACTTCGGCCTGCCGGACGACTACTTCTCCGGTCAGGTCGCGCGCCTGGAGGCGATGACGCTGGACGACGTCCGACGCGTCGCCGCCGAGCACGTGGACCCGGACGCCCTGAGCATTCTCGTGGTCGGCGACCGCGCCTCCATCGAAGGCCCCATGCGCGAGCTCGGCTTGCCTATCGTCCACCTGGACTTCGAAGGGAACATCATCGGCTAGCAGCGGAAGGAGTCATTCGCCGACACCTGGCGACTGGAGCTTTCGGGGTTCGTCTGTCACTCCCTCGGCGGTAGCACCTTGTGTAGCCACGGCACCAAGTCGGTGATCACGTCCTGCGAGATGCTGTGCTGCATGTCGTACTCGTGGTATTCGGGGGTATAGCCGGCGCCTTCGAGGAAGGTTCGGTTCTCGTGCGCCTGCTCCAGCGGCACCACCGGGTCCTGGCGGCCGTGAGCAAGGAAGATCGGCTGGCTGCGGTCGGCCGGCAGCTTCGGCAGGATCTCGTCGTGATCGCGGAAAAAGCCGCTGAGCACGACGAGGCCCGCAAACGTCTCGGGACGCACGAGGCCGTGTCGCAGTGTCTGCCCGCCGCCCTGCGAGAAGCCACCGAGAACAATGTTCCCTGCCTCGACGCCGGTGCGCTGCATCACGTCCGCTAGAAACGCTTCGAGCCGCTCATCCACGCTCATGGCCGGACCGGGCGGTTCGACAGCGCCCGGGCCGGTTCGCGGCCCAGCTGAAGCCGCCCATGCCCATGAGCTGGTAGGGCGCGTTCGGAAAGGCGTAGACGTAGCCGGCCGGATCGATGGCGCTCGCGAGGCTGGCGAGGTCGTACATGTTGGCGCCGAAGCCATGCATCAGCACGACCAGCGGCCACGATGCTTCCGGCGCGAACCCATCCGGCGTCGCCAGTACATAGTCCAGCGCCCCACCCTCGATTACCTCTGCGTTCATATCGCCTCCCAGTAGATGGTCTCGCTTGTATCCGCGTCACCGCGGAGATTAGCATCCGCGGTTTGCGCCCTATTGCCTAAGCACTCCCGACTGCCTCATGATGCTTCCAATTCGCGGGAGGATCACCAGATGAAATTCTTTGCCACTGGGTTTGTCGCGGCGATCCTTGCGATTGCATTTTTCGCAGCTCAGGGCGGAAGCACCGTAAGCGCGACACCACCACCCGACGCTTGCGGAAACCCCGTTATCAACGCGCCCGACCGCGGTCTGACCTTCGACTTCACATCCGCCTGCCAGGCCCACGACGATTGCTACTCTTACGGCGGCTACGAAGCGGACCGCCGCAACTGCGACAACGCCTTCCTAGCAAACATGATCAACTCTTGCTACGACATGTGGCCCTACCAGATCGCCCTGCGTCACCGCTGCTTAGAAGTGGCCGGGACTTACTATCAGGCAGTGCGAGTTGGGGGTTGGCTGTTCTTCACTTACGGTTATGGCAATCGGAATCCCAACCCGTGCATTACCGGCATCTCGCCGGCGTGCTGACGCGCTAGTTGATCCAGAGAATCTCGTAGCGGATCAGTGACACGGCGGCGGTCGTCGGCTTCACGGTGCGGCGTTCGAAGCGGCTGTAGTCGAGCTGCGATAGCGCTTCAAGCTGCTGCTCCAGCTCCGCCACGTCGTCCTCGATGCGCTCGATGCGCGACCGGGCGGTGTTCTCCATGCGCTGCTTGCTCAGCACCCCGCTTACGCCCGTCACCGTGCGCTTGCGCCCAGTGAAGAGACCGATGTTGCTCAGCAGCGACGTCCCCAGCGAGGCCCACTTCTCGAACCCGCGCGACTTGGCCTCCTGCTGCCGCTGACTGAGCTCGCCGCGCTTGTCCGCCAGCTTGCGCTCCAGGGCACGACGGTCCTCTCGCAAGGCAGGTGTGTCCTGCACCCGCCGCGCGAACGCCTCGACGCTCTCACCCGGATTGGAGAGCGTGCGCGTGTCACGGTCGTAGAGCAGTTCCGTGCTGAGCGCATCGTCCAGGCGCGTCTTCAAGACGCGTTCGATGCCCTTCGCCCCATCGACGGTGACGAAGGCAGGCAGTTCGCCGTACGTCACGCCCGCCGGTGCCGTGTCGGAGAATGATGCTTCTTCCACTCGAATCGATTGGGCCGTCAGCGCCTCGACCAGACCGGCCGACGGGTCGAGGGCCCAAGCCAGCTCGTACGGCACTTCAGCCGTTTGGGCGCTGCCAACCTTGTAACTCGCCGATGCCTTCACAAAAAGGTACGGGTTCGTGACGTTCCCGCCTCGAAGCGTGATGAATCGCGCTCGCAGGGGCGCCGGCAACGGAGGTGGCGCACTTTCGTTCGTCACCGGAGCCACAACGGGCGCGCCGGCCGGCGCAACAGGCGCGGAGCGAACAACAGGCGCCTCTTCCCCGACGAGGCGCGAGAGCTCGTCGCGAGTAATTGGGCCGCGCAGGTAGGACATCGCCCAGCGGCTATGCACCAGCTCCGGCTGCTTGCGATGGATGTCGTGGATCAGGAAGACGCGCTTCTGCACGTGGGCGATGAGGTCATCGAAGCTCTGGGCAAACTCGCTGTCCGCCAGCGCCGCCTCGATACCGGTACGGATACGCGCCTGGTCCTGCGTCGTTTGCAGGCGTCCGATGGCCCAGAAGCCCATGTTCGCCAGCCCACGGTAATCGAGGTCGACGGGGTTCTGGGTCGAAAGCAGCACGCCCAGACCGTATGCACGAGCCTGTTTGAGGAGGGTCAGCAGCGGCTTCTTCGTCGGCGGATTCTCGGTCGGTGGGAAGTAGCCGAAGATCTCGTCCATATACAGGAGGGCCCGCAGGTCGCTCGTGCCCGGCTGGCGCCGCATCCAGCTCACGAGACGATTAAGGATGAGCGCCGTCACGAAGACGCGCTGCTCGTCTTCCAGATGCGCCGTGTAGAGGATGGTCACGCGCGGCTTGCCGTTGGGCGCATGCAGCCAGGTGTCAATGTCGGCCGGCTCTCCCTGGCGCCATGCGGCCATCGCCGGGGACGCGAGCAGGTTGTTCAACGACAGCATCAGGTGGTTGCGCTCCGCCGGCGGATAGACCACGTCCAGGGGCAACGCACCGACCTTGTCGATCGGCGGGTTCGCGACCTGGCCGATTAGCGCCTCGAGCGTCAGCGCCTTCGAATCGCGCCAGGCGTTGCCGATCAGGGTCGAAAGCAGGATGTATTCCCTGCTCTCCACCGGGTTCGCCTTGATGCCAATGAGTCCCAGCAGCGCCATGACGATGCCATCGATCTGGTCCTGGAACTCCTCGGCATCCGCCAGCACTTCGCCCGGGGGCGGGTCCAGCGACTCGATGAGGTTGAGGGGAACGCCGGCGGAGGATCCAGGCGTGACGATATGCACGTCATGTGAGGCGGCGTAGGCAGCGACGGCGTTCTCGTCCAGGCCCCAGTCGCCGAGACCTTTGCGCCACACCGACGAAGCGTCCTCGGCTGCCTGTGCAACCGTCTTGCCCTCGCGCTCCGCAGCCGACGCGTCCACCCACGGCTCGAACTCGCTGGCCGCCAGCTTCGGGAACGCCAGCGCCAGGTTCGCCATGTCTCCCTTGGGGTCGATGACGATGACGGGGATGCCCTTCTGCAGCGCCTCCTCGATCAACACGACTGAAAGCCCGGTCTTACCGGAACCCGTCATGCCGATAACGATGCCATGCGTCGTCAGGTCAGAGGGATCGAGACGAAACTCGTCGCCCAGCGCTTCTGTGCCCGCATCGAAGACCTTGCCCAGGTACAGTCCTTCAGCCATCGTCTCGCCTCCGGCGATGGCAGCATTTCATGTGCCATCCTTCACAACATTGGGGTCAGGCTGAAATTATACGGGCGCCAAGAAGAAGCTCATCGGAGCAGCGCCTACATGGGTCTAAACACTCGCAGCTCCATCAGACTGGGGTGGCCCCAAGCGGCGGCATGCACCGGCAGAGGATGTCGATTCCATATATCGCGTAGCGATTCCGCTTGCACGAGCATCCTCGTTATGTGCTATAGTCGCCTCGGCTAATGGTGGGGAAATGTTCATGTGAATAGCACACTGAGAGGTTCGCCCCCGCCATGTCACGCCTTTTTCTCCCAGCCACGGCATTGCTGGCTATTGTTGCCGGCCTGTTCGTCTTCGGCATCGCCAGTCCTCAGACTGTCCACGGTGACGTAGGCGGCGTTTACTCCGACGTCCCTGTCTTCACACCCGGCCAGGTCGTCACCATCACGGTGACGGCTGAGGACGACGACGGCACGCTGATCATCGACTCCTCGCTCTCCGGTAGTCATTTGACCGTCACGAACTGCACCGGCATCGGCAGTAATCAGCGCGCCGGCCAGTGCGACGGTAGCGGCATGAATTCGGTGTTCGACCAGGGCAGCCAGTCGATCCGCATCGACACCAACACCCTGGACAACGACAGCGACTCCGAGCTCCTTACCGTGTCCTTGACCCTCCTGGCCAGCTGCACGGAGCCCACGCACGTGACGGTCTCCGGCGACCAGCCCGGAAACTTCGGTCCCGACGACGTGACGATCAACTGCCAGCCGGCAACGCCCACGGCGACCCCGAGTCCGACGCCGAGCCCCACGGCTTCGCCCACAAACACCCCGACGCCGACTCCGTCCGCCACCCCTTCGGTGACGCCTTCGCCGACGCCGACATTCACGCCTCAGCCCCCGGCGGCACCGACCTCGACCCCGTTCTCGGAGATCGAGACCCTGATCAAGCCGCCGAACACGGGCGACGCCGGCCTGCGCTAGGACGAGCCCGAACAGCCTGTGAGAGGCGACGCGTATGAACGCGTCGCCTCTCTTCTTTTTATCTCTGTTCACTACGGGAGCGTGTAAGGACGCTAGTTGGCATACTGGAGCCACATGATCGCGGCATCACAGAACGTGCGCTGGTTCATCGCCTACTGGATTTCGAGGATCGGTGCCAGCCTTGGTCCGTTCTTCCCTACCACCTTCTGGTACACCCTGGCCTGGCCCTTCGCCGAGCTGTGCTACTGGGCGATGTTCAAGCGCCGACGCGTCATTCGCGAGAACTTATCGCGAGTCGTCGGCGAGGAACAGGCCGAGGCAGCGACGCGTCGCGTCTTCCACAACTTCGCCCGCTACGTCATCGACTTCTACCAGCTGCCTGCGCTGAGCAAAGAGGACTTGCGGCGCCGCATGGTCTTCGAGGAGTGGACCGACCTCAAAGAGGCGCTCTCCTACCCAAAGGGTACCCTGCTGCTCACCCTCCACCTCGGCCAGGCGGAGCTTGGCGCGGGCGCGTTGGCCGCGCACGGCTACACCGTGAACGCCATCGCCGAGACCTTCGAATACCCACCGATGAACGAATTCATCCAGAGCCTGCGACAGCACCTCGGCATGAACGTCATTCCCGCCAAGAAGGCGAAGATGGGCGTTCTGCGCTGCCTTAGCCGGGGCGAAGCGCTCGCCATGATGATGGACGTAGTGGAACCCGGCGACGGCGTCACGGTGCATTTCTTCGGCGTGCCCACGTTGTTCTCCAGCGCCCCGGCCCGCATTGCCCTGCGCACAGGCTCCCGCGTCCTGCCCGGCGTCATCGCCCGCAGCGAGGATGACCCGAAGCAGCTCCAACCCATCCTCGATTTCGACTTCCACTTCGACCCTACGGGTGACGAGGAAGCCGACGTCCAGGCCCTGACTCAGCGCATCGCCGAATCTCTGGAGCGCTACGTGCGTCGCTTCCCGGACCAGTGGTTCGCCTTCCGCCCTGCCGGCGAGGGCCTCAAGCCCAGGACAGGCGGTCGCTGGAAGGTCTGGGCCCTCAAGGCAGCAGTTCACATCGGCGGTATGCTTCCATCTCGGGCTGCATACGCCACAGGCAGGTTGGCCGGGGACCTGGCGTATCGATTCCGCCCGGGGGTCCGTGCCGACGTGCAGGACAACATGCGCCACGTCATGGGGCCGGACGCCTCGCCCGTTGCCATCGACCGAGCAGCCCGCGAGGCCTTTCGCAACGTCGGCCGCTATTATGTCGACCTCGTGCAACTGCCTCGCATGAACATGCGAAAGCGGCTCGGCCGTGACGTCCGCCTGCACAACTTCGACATCCTCAAAGGCACCGTCGACAGCGGTCGCGGCGCAATCGTTGTCACGGCTCACTTCGGCAACCCGGAGATGGGCGTACAGGTCGGCGCCATCCTTGGCCTCGATATCCTCATCCTGGCCGAGCCTCTGCAACCCCCTGCCTTCGCCGAGACCATGCGTCATTTGCGCACCTTCTTCACACCTAACTACGTCGACGTCAGCCGCCACGCCGTCGCCGGCGCCATCCGCCATCTCCGCAACGGCGGCGTTCTGGCGATTACCTGTGACCGCGACATTCAGCACAATGGCACGCCGATGCCCTTCTTCGGGTCTATGGCACGTATGCCGCTCGGTGCCGTGGAGCTGGCCCAACGCACCGGCGCCGCCTTGATCCCGGGCTACTGCCAGCGCAGCGACAGCGGCTTTGACATCTACTTCGAGCCACCCATCGAGCTATGCGACAGCGGCAAGCCAAAGGTCGACGCTGTGACGAACACGAAGACGCTGCTGGGCCACGTCGAGAAGTGGATCGCCACCGATCCCGGCCAATGGATGGTCCTCGAGCGCATCTGGAAGCCCATTCCTCTTCAGCGTGACGAGCCCGAAGCAGCCGCGATGGCGGGACGGTACAATGGCGGCGCGTCCGATGGGTAAGGCTGATCTGCACATTCATACCAACCTCGGCGACGGCCTCGATAGCGTGGAGTCCATCCTCGACCATGTCGCGACCGAAACCGATCTGGACGTCATCGCCATCACCGAACATGACAGCCTCCAGGTCGCCCTCAACGCCCGCGAAACATGGGCCCGCCGCGGCTACAGCTTCGACTTCGTCGCCGGCGTCGAAATCACGACGCTCGAAGGGCACGTCGTCGCGCTCTACCTGGAAGACCCGGTGCCCAGCCTGCAACGCGTCGAGGACACTATCGAGGCCGTGCACCGTCAAGGCGGCGTTTGTTTCGCGCCCCACCCTATGAGCTGGCTCACGCGCAGCATCGGCCCCGGCACGCTCGACCGGCTCCACGCCCACGGCCCTCACTTCGACGCCCTGGAACTCGCGTCGGGCAGCCCGCCCGCAAAGGTCGCGCTGGCGAAAGCCCGCAAGCTCAACCGTCATCGATACCGCTTGCCGAGCGTCGGCGCCTCCGACGCCCACTTCCGCCAGGCCATCGGCTCAGGCTACACGCGCTTCGAGGGCAGCACCGCGGCCGACCTGCGCGTTGCCTTCGCAGCCGGCGCTGTCAGCGGCAAGCAGCGTGAATACCCCAGTCTGCGAGAGGCCGGCCTGCTCCGAACGCTGTCTTTGCCTATCGCGGGGCTGCGTGCCACCCCGAAGCAACTCGGCTGGCGGCGCACGGCCTGGAGCTTTGTGAGCCGTTACCTGTGAAGAGGGCTGCAAGCTTCAAGCCGCAAGCATCCTCTTTGTGCTACGAGGCGCACCGGTCTGTTGCAGCCTGCTGCTTGCGGCCTGCAGCCGGGGCGGCGGAGAGAGGAGCGGGCTTGTGAAGATCGCCCTCGTCTCGCCGTATGACCTCTCGGTGCCTGGTGGCGTGAACTCGCACATCCACCATCTCTCGGACCACTTCACGGCTCTCGGTCATGATGTCCGGCTCATCGCGCCGGCTTCGGACCTGACGAACATCCGGCCCAACTCGATTGTCGTCGGCCGGCCCGCGTCCATCCCCGCGGGCGGTTCGATTGCCCGCATGTCGATGTCGCCGCGTCTGGCCAACCCGGTAAAGCGCATCCTGGACGAGGAGCAGTTCGACGTCGTACACGTGCACGAACCCCTCGTCTCCTTCATGACGATCCAGTTCCTGCGCTTCTCGACCGGGATAAACGTCGCGACCTTCCACGCAGCACGTGAGAGCGGCGCCCGGCTCTACACCTATACTCGGCGCCTTCTGCGCGGCGCCTTCCGCCGTCTCGATGGCAAGATCGCCGTGTCGCAGACAGCAGCGCGGCTGATCCAGCCCCACTTCCCGGGCTACTACAACATCATCCCCAACGGCGTCAGCGTGGACTACTTCTCGAAGCCGGTGCCCCGCATCCCGGAGCTGGATGACGGCATGTTCAACATCCTCTCCGTAGGCCGCCTGGAGAAGCGGAAGGGCCAGCGTTATCTGCTGCGAGCCTTCGCGCGCGTCAAAGCGGTCCACCCCGAAGCCCGCCTCGTGCTGGTCGGTGGCTACGGCGAACGCACCCTGCGTGCTTACCAGCGCTGGGTCCGCGAGCACGGCCTGCGGGACGTCGTCTTCGCCGGTTTCGTCTCCGATGCCGACCTGCCGCGCTACCACCAGACCGCGAACATCTTCTGCGCCCCCAACACCGGCAACGAGAGCCAGGGCATCGTCCTCCTCGAGGCCATGGCGGCGGGCTGCCCCGTCATCGCGAGCAACATCGATGGCTTCGCTGGCGTGATTACGCACGGCGTCGACGGCGTCCTCGTGCGCCCCAAGGACAGCGACGCCATCGCCGATGCCCTGATCGAGGCGATGGAAAATCGAGAACGCCTGCAGGAGATAGCCGAAAAGGGGCGAGAGCGAGCGGACTTCTTCAGCTGGGAACGCGTGGCACAGCGAGTGCTTTCATACTACGAACGTCTGGCATTCGAGAAGGGCATCACCGACCTCGACGTGCCGAGTGTGCTGGAGGCCTGACGTGATTCAGATGCCCCGTGCCCTGCCCCGACAGATCACCGGCCCCGTTGTCTCCGTGCTTGCCAGCATCGGCGTCACGCCGAACATGCTGACGGTCGCCCAGCTCATCGGCGGCGTGATCGCAGGCATTGTCATCGCCAATGGGGAGTTGCTGATCGGCGGCATCGTCCTCATCCTCGCCGCGGGCCTCGATGCCTTCGACGGTACGCTGGCCCGCACGACTGGCAAGGTAACGAAGTTCGGCGGCGTCTTCGACTCGACGATTGACCGCATGTTCGAAGGCGCTGTACTGGGCGGCGTCCTCTACTACTACCTGGGCCTGGGGGCGAAGGAAGAGAGCATGCTCGTCTTCGTAACCATGGTCGGCTCCCTGTGCGTCAGCTACGTACGCGCCCGCGCCGAAGTGGAGGGCGTGTCGCTGTACGACGGCATCTTCACCCGGGTCGTGCGCCTCCTCTTCCTCACCGTTGGTCTGATCCTCGACATCCTCCACCCCATCCTCTGGATCCTGGCCATCGCCACCGTTCTCACGGCCTTCCACCGCCTGTTCGCCACATGGCAGAAGCTGGGCAACCAGGCTCCGGAGCCGAAGCGATGATCCCGCTGCGAGAGCAGGAGCTCCTCAAGCAGCGCTTCGCCCGCGAGCTGCAGAACCGCGTCCGCATCGACTTCTTCGGCCAGAAGCCGGCCAGCATGTATGTGCCGGGGCGCATCGATCGCAGCGCCATCTGCAAGGACGTCAGCCGCCTCCTGCACGAGCTGGCCGCCCTCAATCTGCGTATTAGCCTCACAGAGCACGACATCGACGACGACCCGGCTGCAGCCGAGGCGCTCGGCGTGCAGCGCGTGCCTTGCATCGTGCTGCGCGGGGCCAACAACCGGCCCATTCGCTACTACGGCAACCCTCGCATGAAGCAGTTCCTTGCCTTCGTCGAGGCGCTCGTCCTCGTGGCAAACGGCAAGGCCAACTTGCAGCCAGAGACGGCGAAGACTCTACGTAAGGTCCGCACCGACGTCAGCTTGAGTGTGTTCGTGACGCCGTCGTGCGCCTACTCGCCCATCGCCGTGATTAACGCCCTGCGCCTGGCGATGGAGAGCGCGCACGTGAAGCTCGATGTCTACGACGTCGCTGTGTTTTCTGAGCTGGTCGGGCCCAATTACGTGCAGGTGACGCCGATGCACGTATTCGACGGCCAGTACGCCATCCCGGGTGTGATTGATGAGACGAACCTGGTCGAAGACGTCCTCACGCGTGCCCAGGGCGGCGAGCCCTCCCACGGCGGCGACCCGAAGCGCCTTACGCCAATGCCCCGGCCCCAACCTCAGCAGTCTCAACAACAACAACGAGGTCCCCGCACCAGTCCGGGCGGCCTGATCATCCCGCGTTGAGCACGCGCCAACGCCTGCTCGGCGCCTTCAACCAGCTCTGCGACCTCGACTTCACCCGGACGCTCCCGTTCGTCATTCTCGCCGTCGCCTTCTTCGCCCTTCGACTGCCATGGGTGAACTACGGCTACGGCACCGACCCCGATGCGTGGCGCGTCGCCATGACCGCCCGCTACCTCCTCGACCACGGCGACTACTACCCGTCACGGCTGCCCGGCAACCCCCTCCACGAGCTCACAATGGCGATCTTCGTGCCCGGCGGCTGGATCGCCGCCAACCTCGCGACGGCTGCAGCGTCTCTGGTCGGTGTCTGGCTGTTCGCCCGCATCGTTCGCGCCCTCAACGCCTCGAACCGTGGCCTGCTTGTCATCGCCTTCGCGTTCGCGCCCCTGCTGGTCATTAACAGCATCGCGACCATGGACTACATGTGGACGCTGACCTTCCTGCTCGGCACCTACTACTGCGCCATTTCACGGCGGCCGGTACTGGCCGGCATCCTCCTCGGCATCGCAATTGGGTTCCGGCTGCAGTCCGTGCTACTCGCGCTGCCGATAACCTACCTGTTCTGGCGCCAGAACCGCGAAGACATCCTGCCCTTCTGGTTCGCCACCGGTGGCGCCGCCATGGTGGGTTACGCACCGGTCCTCGTCGTTTACGGCACGAAGTTCTTCAACTACTACGACGCGAAAGTCGGCTACCAGGACGTCATGCGCCTTCTCGGCAAAGAGGCCCTCGGTGTACTCGGCGTGCTCGGCGTGCTTGCCGGTGCGGCGCTATCGATACGACGCTTCGCCCGTCTGCCGCACGACCTCATGTCGAACGCGCACGTCGGGGTCTGGGTGCTGACGATCGTGCTCTACTTCGTCACGTTCTCCCGTCTGCCGCATGAGATCGCCTACCTGATACCGGTGTTCCCCTTCGGTTTCCTGCTGCTGGGGCGATACTTCACCCGCACCGCCCTTGCTATCACGGTGGCTGCCATCCTGCTTGCAGGCTGGGTCGACGTCACCACGCCCGGGAACGCCGTCACGCTGGGCGCCATACGCACCGCCACCATCGGCAAGGGCTTGCTGTTATCGAACGCCGACACGATGAGCGGCCAGCGGCGTTACATCGAGCAGATCATGGACAACCCGATCCCGGACCACTCGGTCGTCCTGACGGGCTTCATATTTCCCCAGCTCGTGGTCCGTGAGGACGATCACCTCAAGGCCGGGATTATCGAGCACGACTACGAGGCGATCGCCATGCTCTCGGACCGGGGTGAGGCCGTAGACGAGGCGCATGACATTCGCTTCGTCTGGCTTCTGACCTACGACACGTTCTCGACGCTTCGGGCGGAGGGCTACGATTTCTACCTGGTCCCAGATGCCGGCGGCGGCACCTACGCCCTTTACGACTATCGCCCGACGATCTTCGGCGCCACGCTGCTCAATCTGGAGGCGGGGCCCTCGGAAGCCGGCGGTCAGGCCGGTACGCACCGCTAGCCCGCGGCCCGGCGCCCCTTCATCATCAGGAACCCCGCGGCGCCCAGCAGAATAACGAACGCCGCGACCAGCACGACGAGCACGATAACGACGGTCGAGACACCGCCTCCGTCCGAGGTGGAGGACGGGTTGGCGCGAGGGGCATCGTTGTTGTTGCCGTTGTTGTTCTGCGACTGGGAAGTGCGCGGCGTGGCGGTCGGAGCCGTGTTCTGGCTCGCCGCCGCCACGGTCGGCGTCGGGGCGGAGGCATCGACCTCGGGCAGGCCCACCGCAGCGCGCCATTCGTTCTCGAGGCCCAGCAGGTCGAAGCCGTAGGTGCTCTGGAGCGCCCCGTCCACGGTGTCATCCTTCAAGGCGTGGATAAACTGCCCGAACTTGTCCTGGCCCAGCTTGTCGATCATGAACCCGACTATCGAGCCGGACTGGGCGTAGAAGAGCGACACCGCGTTGGCCGTGCTCCGCGTCGAGACGCCGAGGCTCGTGATCGGGAACACGGTGTTGGTCCGAATCGCGTTTGCCAGCGCGTTACTCTCGTTTGGCAGGAGCTTGTTCTGGGCGTAGGTGGAAGTGCCCTCGTTCAACCACACCGGGATATCGACGAGGTGATCTCGCGTCGCGGCGCCTGTCACCACGTGCGTTAGCTCATGACGCACGATGTCGAGGTAATCCGTATCGGTGGAGATCAGCGCCGTGTCGGACGCGCCCACCTCGCCCAGGGTCTGAATCGAGTCGTCGTTGCCCTGACCGCGCCTGGACGCAACGGCCGGCTGCATGTCCTGCGCCGTCTTGTACACCCAGATCTTCACGGGAAAGTCGACCGTGGTGTCCTCGATCTGCGAGAAGCGGTCGATCGTCTCCTGCGCCAGCTGCAATACGGACCGCGCTGAAGCCTCATCGCCGAAGTAGTAGTGCAGGGTCAGGTTGCCCTCGGTAACCTCTTCCCACTGGAACCGGGTGTCCTGATAGAACACGCTCTTCTCGTCGGTCTGGAAACGCGCGCCGGTGTCATCGGTGACCACCCAGGAGTAAACAACCTCGGCGCCGGGCACCATGTAGGTCTGGCCGACGTTGCCGACGGTCGCCTGGCAGTTCATGACGCGGCCTTCCGTGCAGCTCGGTTGCACCGTAGCGGTGACGCCGTCCGGCAGGATGTGGAACCGCAGGCGCACGTCGGTGACCGTTGCGCTAGTCGAGAAGTAGAAGTCGAACCGGATGCCGTCGGGGAACTGGTTCGTCGTCGAGTCCGTGATGACCTCGACGTCTGCTGCGGATGCCGTTTTGGCGGGCAAGAAGGCTTGCCCCGCCGCAAGCACAACCATTAGCAGCAAGACCGAGACGACAGACTTCCTCATGCACCGCTCCCCATCGTTGACTTTAGATACGCCGAAATGAAGCCATCCAGATCGCCGTCGAGCACTCCGGCGGCGTTCGAAGTCTCGTAGTCCGTACGGTGGTCCTTCACCATCTTGTATGGGTGCAGGACGTAGCTGCGGATCTGGTTAGCCCAGCCGGCGGAGACGTGCTCACCCTTGAGCTTCGCCTGCTCCTCCGCCGCCCTCTCGATCTCGCGCTCCAGCAGCCGGGCCTCCAGCACGCGCATGGCCGATTCCTTGTTGCGCCCCTGAGAGCGCTCGTTCTGGCACGTTACGACGATGCCGGTCGGGATGTGGGTGATGCGGACGGCCGTGGCGACCTTCTGCACGTTCTGGCCGCCGTGACCCGCCGAGTGGTAGATGTCGATCCGCAGGTCTTCTTCCTTTATGTCAATATCAGCGGCGCCCTCCACCTCCGGCAACACCTCGACGAGGGCGAAGGATGTGTGGCGGGCGTGGGCGGAATCGAACGGCGACAGACGCACGAGGCGATGCACACCGCGCTCGCTGCGCAGATAGCCGTAGGCGTTGCGACCATTCACTTCGAGCGTGACGCTCTTGATCCCGGCCTCTTCGCCCATCATCGAGTCCAGCACTTCCGTCTCGAAGCCACGGTTCTCGGCCCAGCGGAGGTACATGCGCAGGAGCATCTCGGCCCAGTCCTGCGACTCCGTACCGCCGGCGCCGGCGTGGATCGCGAGGATGGCGTTGCTCTCGTCATACGGACCTGAGAACGCAAGCTGAAACTCGAGCGCCTCGAGGTCCTTCTCGATTGCGTCGATTTCCTGCGCGACGTGCTGCTCGATCTCTTCGTCCGGCTCGACCTCTGTCAGCTCGGCGAGCTCTATCGCATCGCTGACACGCTTCTCCAGGTCACGCCAGGCACCTGCGCTCTCCTTGAGCTGCGCAAGGCGACGCATCGCGTCCTGGGCGGCGACATTGTCGGACCAAAAGTCCGGCTCCTGGGTCTGAGCCTCGATACGGGCTGCTTCGGTTTCTAAGTTAGCGACGTCAAAGTCGCACCATGGCTTCCGAGATGCGATCTCTGAGTGCGGGAAGACGTTCGTCCAATGTGTTTACCTCTCGTGTTGTTAGCTATCGCGATCAATCTTAGCAAGCCGGGAAGCAGAGGCCATGTTGCGCCTGGTCACCGCGCGGTCTATCTCGCAGCTTGCCGTCTCCCTCACGTACCTGCGACTCAATCTGAAGCGCCCGACAACGCTCCATCACCCTGCCGATGCCATAAGCAATGGCGGTGCTATCATCTTCAGGCATTGCATCGAAGCTCCCGAACACACCTCATTCCTCTACTACTGCTCCTGCTCGTCCTGCCGGCGTGCGGTGTTGCTTTTAGCGCCCAGTTCGATGGCACCGAGGTGTTCCGGGAGTTCAAGCTCGACAGCCCCGACATCATCGACGGCGAATTCCCGGCCGGCAGCCCCATCGAAGTCTCGCTCGCGATGACGCAGACTTATCCGGTCCCCATCGCCATTTCATGCCGCTACGAAAACGTCGACATCACCGACGACGAGCGTAAGGTCGCCTTCAACGAGCGCACGACATCCGTTTTCGAGACCACGCTACCGGCCAACCCCGGCTACGACCCGGGCGACTATGAGGATGTTCAGTCGCAGAAATTCAACTTCGACTTCTCGGTAGACGAGCCGGGCGATTACTTCATTGCCTGCTTCGTAGTTTCGGCGCCTGAAAACGGCATCGGCCGCGGCTTCACGATTATCAAGCCGTAAGGTCCGTGTCGCCTCGGCCGGACCCAGTACTTCAAGACCTCAAAGGTTGCTTCGCCTCGCTGCAGCGTTGAACTCGTAGTGACGGATGAAGCGACCGCATCGAGTTCTTGCACTCCGTTCTGGCGCCTTACTGCCGCGGATGGGATGATGATGCCGATTTGAGCGTTGAGTCTCTCCCGTACACCGTCCTCCTGCTGCTTGCCCAGTTCACGGTTGGCACTATGGCACTGGTTCTGTACGCGCAGATCCGCGGCATCTTCGAGGCCGGGTTCATTCGCGCCTGCACGTACATCGTGGTTAGCAGCGCCTTCTTGCTCACGCTCACCGCGTTCGCCATCAACGCGACGTCGACCGCCGAGGCCTACACGCTGAACCCGGACGCCCTCACGCCCATTCGCGCCCTCTCGCTTGCGATGCTGCTATTCAGCGTCGTCTACATGTTCTATGTCCGTCGCACAGAGGAGCCGTTTCTCTCTCAAGCCTTCGGCGCCACCTGCGTCGGCATCGGCGCCGTCATCCTCATCTTCTGCGGCGACCTTGTGCGCATCCCCACCTGGAGCATCTTTGGTCCCATCCTCACGATGTTCGCAGGCGCCCTCACGCTGGGCACCTTCACGGTCGCCATGATCTGGGGCCACTGGTACCTCGTGAACCCGAAGCTCGAGGCCGCGCCCCTGACCGAGCTCACCTTGATCTGCCTGGGCGCTGTGCTGCTGCAGCTCGCCGTCACGGCGGTGAACGCGATCATTCCCGTCGGCACGCCGTTCGACTCGAACGCCCTGCTGGCGATCAGTCTGCCGGCCAACCCCGCGTTCTGGCTGCGCATCGGCCTCGGTCTCGTCTTCCCGGCGGCGCTGGCATACATGGCGTATAGCTCCAGCAAAGAGAACTCGATGATGTCGGCTACCGGCCTGCTTTACATTGCGGTCGGTGCCATCCTGGCCGGCGAGGCGCTCGGCCGCGGTCTGCTCTTCGTCACCGGCGCCGCCGTCTAGCTTCGAGCCGCGAGCTACGAGCTTTGACCTTCGAGATTGAATGCACCGACGAGCCTGTTGCCATCAGCACGCAGGCTGCAGGGGCGAATGAACACCTGTAGCTGCCGCAATCCTGCTCGCGGCCCGAGGCTCAAGGCTCACAGTTCTCCGGTTGCAGCCCTCCCCTCGCCCCCTGTAGCTTTCAGCTTGCGGCAAGCAGCTAGTAACCCGGAGGCGCCCAATGCGACAGGTCGGCAAGAACGTCTACACCGAGATCTACTTCTGGGGCTGTAACCCCGGCTTCCTCGTCACGGATGAGGGCGTCCTCGTCATCGACACGCCGCAGCAGCCCATCGACGCCATGCGCTGGCGTGAGGCGATGCAGTCGCACGGAAAGCCGTTGCTGTACCTCGTCAACACGGAGCCGCACCAGGACCACATCCGCGGCAACGCATTCTTCCCCGGCGTCGAGGTGCTGGGACAGACCGTCATGCAGTCCCGCTACGATGCGCTCTCGCCCACGTTCTTCACCGAGCAGGCCATCGAGTCGACCAGGCAAGACGACCCCGACAGCGTGTTCC
Organism: uncultured Chloroflexia bacterium; assembly: GCA_963731765.1. GTDB lineage: Bacteria > Chloroflexota > Dehalococcoidia > DSTF01 > WHTK01 > WHTK01. The sequence goes on along the minus strand of CAVSWS010000029.1, from coordinate 22,286 downwards.
TCATCGGCCACCCCGACTTCCCGGCCAATCCGATCACCCGCACCTTCGACCGAGAACTCACGCTCGACATGGGCAGCCACAGCGTGCAGCTGATCCATATGCCCGGCCACACGGCGCCTCAGACCAGCGTCTACATCCCGGAAGAAGGCATCGTCTTCACCGGCGACAACGTGTTCAACAAGACGCGGACCTGGATCCAGGAAGGCAACCCGTGGGAATGGCTCGAGGCGCTGGAGAGCATCCGCGCCCTGGACGTCGAGACCATCGTGCCGGGCCACGGCGAGCCCTGCGGCAAAGACTACCTGGACGTGCAGGGCCAGATCGTGCGGGACTGGGTCGGCGCCATCGAGACGCTGATCGACAAGGGCGTGACGGAGGACGAAGCCGTCGCGCAGGGCTGCCCGGCCGTCGACCCCTATCCCATCGGCCAGCGCCTCTTCCCCCGCAGCGCCTGGGTCGACGAAGCGAACGTGCGCAACGTCTACAGACAGGTCATGGCGCACGAGGCTGCGAAGGCGTAAGAGACTTGCGATGGACGCTCCACGCATTCGATACGTCCAAACAAACGACGGTCTAAGCATCGCCTTATGGTCGCTGGGGCATGGCGAGCCTGTAATCGACATGGGCACTCCGCCGTTCAGCCACATCCAGTTGGAATGGGACATACCGGAAATTAGGGCCTGGTATGAGCGACTGGCCTCGCGGCATCAGCTCATTCGATATGACGGGCGCGGGACGGGGCTCTCAGAGCGTGAAATCGAAGCCTACTCCATCGACGGTCAGGTCTCCGACCTGGAAGCTGTCGTGGAGAAGCTAGCCTTGACCTCGTTCACGCTGATCGGATCTATCAACTCCGGAGCAGCCGCAATTTCCTATGCTGCAAAGTGGCCTGAACGCGTACGCCGGTTGGTGCTCTGGTGTGCCTACACCAAGGGCAGCGAGTTCTTCGCGGACAGCGGTACCGCCGCCCTTCGCGGCATGGTGCACCAGAACTGGCACATGTTCACGGAGACTGCTGCACGAGCGCGATTCGATTGGAACGAAGAGCGTCTCTCAGCAAGTTTTGCTGCCCTGATTCGTGCTGCCGTCAGACCTGATGTCCAGGCTGCACTAATGGACGCTTTGCGTGAGATCGATGTAACTCCTCTCCTGCCAGCGGTCTCGATGCCAGTGCTTGTCCTGCAGCGCCAGAATCGCGGCATCGAGGTTGCGCGCCGAATCGGCAGCGCGATACCGCAAGCGCAGGTCGTCCTGCTGCCAGGTGGATCCGGCGCCCCTTATCTGCACGATGCCGATGAGATATGGAGCATTATCGAGGGGTTCATCAACCCGGAGCTCGGCGGAGATGCCCGCCTGAGCAAACGAGAAACGGAGGTGCTCCGACTGATCGCGGCAGGAAAGAGCAATCAGGAGATGGCTGACGAGCTCGTCATTAGCGTTCGGACCGTTGAGCGGCACATCGCGAACCTTTACGCGAAGGCAGGATTGCACACAAAAGCCCAGGCAACCGCATACGCCCATCACCTGGGCATCGCTTAGATGTAATCGCGCCACCCTACCCGGAAGTAGGGCAACTGGGTAGCTCTACCCATACCCAAGACCCAACTCGAGCCGCTTCCCGCATGAATATGAGTAGTGTCGCGGAAGGTGAGACAACCAATCACAACTAACCTGCCCTCATGGCATGGAGAGACCATCACAGCCTGTTCTCTAGCAGATGGAATGGAGGCAGAAAGATGATTCCGCAACTACCCGTTCATGGCGTGCATCACTTGGCGTTGAGGGTTACGGACCTGGAGAGGTCACGGCGATTTTACGCGGACACGCTCGGCCTCGCCGTCATGCTGGAGGGCGAAGGCTTCTGCATTGTCAACACCAACGGCACGGCGCTTGGTCTACGAGGGCCGACCACGGAGTGTTACGACAAGTTCGATCCGTTCCGAGTTGGACTAGACCACCTGGCATTCCGCGTCAGCAGCCGGGATGACATAGAAGCCATCCAGAGGCAACTTGATGCCGCCGGCGTCCGCAATAACGGCATCGAAATTGACGACGTTCTCGGCGGCACCTTCATTTCCTTCTACGATCCGGATGGCATAGCTTGGGAGGCCTATTATTTACCGTCATACGGAGCTGGTTAGAGCCCCTTCTCCGTGAAGCCTCGCGCCGCCTGCTCGATCAGCTTTGCCTGCTCGCCGCTGGCCCGGAACATCAGGCTCTTCGAGTCCGCCAGGAGCTTGCCGTCGTTGTCCCGCAGCTCGCCGACGACCTCAAGGGCGCGGCCACGGTCCTTTTCGATGCGGGCACGCACGGTCAGCAGCTCATTCGTCGGCACGATGTCCCGAAAGCGCGTCTCCAGCTTCCCGGTGAGGGCCCAGATACCGCGGCCGAAGGTTGCCCAGCCCATCGCTTCGTCCAACAAAGTCGAGACGAGGCCGCCGTGTACGTAGCCGGGGTAACCCTGGTGCGCCTGCTGGGCCACGAACTGCGCTACCGCCCACTCGTCCTCCATGTGGAACTCAAGGTGGAGGCCAATGGGGTTGAGGTCGCCGCAGGCGTAACACCAGCGCGCGAGCTCGACATCGCGTGCCCAGGGCCTGCCGCCGTTGTTCTCGTCAGTCACTCGCATGACTAGAGCATAGGCATAGCCATGGCCACAGGCAAAGCGCAACGACTGAACCTGGCCACCGAGGTCCGGCGAGAGCCGCCACCCTACCCGTTCGTCCTGAGCTTGTCGAAGGATGAGGGGCGATGTGGGTGCATGTGCGCGACAGATGCGAAAGGAGCTTTGCCCCGGAGCACCTTATGAGAAGGGGACGCCTCGCTACTCGGCGACTTCTGCGGAACCCGAGATGAGCACCTCGTCGGCCTGGCTTATCACCTCGACGGCGTAGCGCAGACGACCGTCCTTCGGGTCCTGGGCTGTCGCGCGGGCCGTGACCGTGTCGCCGGGGCGCGCCGGGTTACGGAAGCGCACGTCCAGCGAGCCCGACTGCAGCCAGCGCTGACCGAAGGCGCCCGCCATCATCTCGGCGATGAACGAAAGCACCAGCATGCCGTGCGCGATCGTGCCGCCCATCGGCGTGGTGGCCGCGAAGGCCTGGTCGATGTGGATCGGGTTGTGGTCGCCACTGGCGTCGGCGTAGCGGTTGAGCATCTCCTGCGTCAGCGTGCGGGTGACAGGCGCGACTTCCGGAGACGTCATTTCGACTCCGCCGGATAGAGCACCGTGGCGCGCGAAGTAATCATCGCCGCGCCGTTATGGCTGACCTGAAACTCGAAGGTGGTGAACACATTGCCGGCGCGCGTCGAGTTGCGTGTGACCGTCGTCAAGCAGGTCAATTCCTCCCCCACAGGAACGGGCGCATGAGCCTGCAGCGACTCGTTGCCGTGCAGCGTGCCCGGCGGCAGCGCGATAACTTCCATCAGCGCACCGAGGGCAAGCGCCGCGACGGCGAGCGGAGGCACCGCGCTCTGCTCGTCATACAGGGAGAGCGAGTCGCCCGTGGCGTCGCGATAGGCGCGCGATCGCTCGGCGTCCACCGTAAAGGTGATGGCATCGAAGGTGTGGCCGACGGGAAGTTCGGAGAGAGCTGACACGCTAGGCTGACGGCTCCGTCATGTGCGCCTTGCCCCACTCTTCGAGGCGACGCAAGGCGTTGCCGAGCTCCAGGCCCTTGTCTGTGAGGCTGTACTCGACCCACGGCGGCATGACGGCGATGACTTCCCGCTCGATGATACCGAGGTCTTCCAGGCCCTTGAGCCGGTCGCGCAGGGTACGCGAGTTGCAGCCACCGACGGCGCAGGCAAGCTCGTTGAAGCGTCGCTTGCCGTTCATCAGCTCGTAGATAATGCGAGGCACCCACTTCAGGCCCAGCAGCGCCAGGGTCGCGCGCACAGGACAGTAGGCGGCATCCTCGTCCAGAGCCAACTTTATGTCAAAGAGGCCGGTCGCTGTGCCCATTGTCAAGCAGTGTACTACACGGAATGCTTAACTGCGCACCTACCGATTGGCCTGTAGTGCCGGCACCGGCTTGAGGACCACCTGGGAGCTCGGCACGGTACGAACGGCGCTGTCGCTCTCTAACGTGACCCAGAGGTTAGTCACGGGGCCCGCTGCATTATCGGGGTAGCGCACCAGCAAGCTCGCCGTGCCATCGCCACGAGGCGTGAAGGCGCCGAGCGCCACGGAGCGATCGCCCTTGATCGCCCACAGCTCGTAGACCAGCGAGAAGGCGGTGGAAGGCATGTCCTTGCAGGTCAGCGCGCCGACCGACTGCTTCTTGCTCCAGACGTAGTTACACGTCGACTTCGGTGCGATCGCCGTGCCGCCGAGCTCCGTCGGCACCAGGTTGGGGTCGAGCGCGACCGTGATGTACGTCGCCTGCTCTTCCAGAGTGGTCGAGATGCGCTGCTGCTCGTTCTGGGCCGAATTCAGCTTGCCCTCGAGCTGCAGCAGGGCATCTCGTTGCTCGGCATCCAGCTCTGTCAAAACGGCGAGTCGCGCGTTGTCTTCTTTCAGCTTCGAGACCTCGCTCGACAGCACCACTGCCCAGGTCAGGCCGCCCACGGCGAAGGCGAGCAGCACGGCGGCGGCCGATACCGCCCACCAGCGCCGGCGCACCATCGACAGGATCGGGGCCGGGAAGGCGCCAATACCGCCGAGGAGCCGGTCACGCACGCGGATGTTGGCCCGGTGCAGCGGTACTGCGAGGGCAAGCTGCGAGATCGCCATGTCGTAGTCCACGACAATCTCGCTACATTCGCGACATTCGGTCAGGTGGTCGGCTATCTGTTGTGTGCGGACATCATCGAGCGCCCCGAGGGCGAAAGCTTCGAGGTCGTCGCGTATCTCGTCACAATTCCAATTTGTGATCGCCAGCCTCCCCTTGCTGTTCGATCAAGAGCTGGCGCAGCTTTTGCATGCCCAGCCGGATTCTCGTTTTCACCGTACCGAGAGGCTGTCGCAGGCCCTCGGCGATCTCCTGTTGTGTGTATCCGCCGAAGTAGGCGAGCTGGATTGCCAGCTTCTGCTCCGGTGGCAGGTTCGCCAGCGCCTTCTGCACGGTCACGCGCTCTTCGCTGACGATCGCGACGTCCCGCGACTCGGACGCCGGTACTGCTTCGATGACCTCTTCGGTCGTTTCGCTGGGCGGCGATTCGTGGCGGAACCGACGTCCTCGGCTCCGTCGCTCATCGATTGCCCGGTTGCGTGCGACGCTCAGTAGCCATGTGACGAACTTTCCACGACTGGTGTCGTAGAGGTCCGGCCGTCGCCACAACCGCAGGAACACCTCTTGCGAGAGGTCTTCCGCCAGCTGTACATCTCCCACCATGCGCAAGCACACGGAGTAGACGTAGTCACCGTAGCGGTCGTACAGAGCTTCGAGGGCCCGCTCATCCCGGACTTCCAGCGCCTCCACCAGACGTTCGTCCGTGGCAGCAGCGTAGTCGGTAATCCGATCAGATTCAGGACCGCGTCGCCTGTTTCCTCTTATGTTTACGTCAAAGGGAAGGGCGCGGATTCGTGCCTGAGCTTTTGCGGGATTGTTAAACGGCATCCAGCCCTCCGGCAGAAGAAAACCTGATCAAATCATAAAGGAGGATCGCTCGATTCGGCGCATAGGACGCATCGATTTCGCCTATCCGGGAGGACAGCTATATCGACAATGACGGCCCTTCACACGGCTCCGACCGAATGCAGCTCGGCGATGGCACCGGCATCGTAGCCGAGTTCAGACAGCACCGCATCCGTGTGCTCCCCCACTGCCGGAATGGCAGATTCTGGTTCCCGCATGTCCTGAATGTTAAACGGCGCTCGCAGCACGCCGACATGCTCGCCGCCGGGCACTTCGACCTCCAGCAGGCGGTCTCTCGTTGTGACCTGAGGGTGTTCAAGCACTTCGGCGACGTCGTTCATGCGGCTGTAGGCGACGGCAGCGGCTTCGAGACGCTTCTCCGCTTCCTCGACGCCAAAGTGCGACAACGCCTCCTCGACGGCGGCTTCCAGCGACTCGCGGTTGGCGAGGCGGTTCTCGTTGTGCACGTAGCGCGGGTCTTCCACAAACTCCGGCCGCTCGATTACGCCCTCGCAGAACCTCCGCCACTCGTTGTCGTTCTGCACTGCCAGCACTACCTGCCGGCCATCGCCCGTGCGATACGGCCCGTAAGGCACGATGCTGGCGTGACGGTCACCGGCGCGCTTCGGGTGCGGACCATGCGCTGCCATCAGGCTAAGCGGTTCCATCCACTCCATGATCGAATCGAACAGGCTCACCTTGATCGCGGCGCCCTTGCCGGTGCGCTCTCGCCGGTATAGCGCCGCCAGCGCCGACGAGAAGGCGTACATGCCACCCGAGATGTCTGCCGCCGAGATGCCGACCTTGGCCTGCTGGTCCGGGAACCCGGTGACCGAAATCGCGCCGGTCTCTGCCTGAAGCAGGAGGTCGTAGGCCCGGCGGTCGCGATAGGGCCCGTCCTCGCCGTAGCCCGTAATCGAGACCGCAATGAGCCTGGGGTAGCGTTCGTGCAGCTGGTCCACGCTCAGGCCCAGGCGGTCGAAGGCACCCGGCGCGAAGTTCTGCACGACCACGTCGGCGCTGTCCACCAGCTTCTCGGCGATCTCGCGGCCGCGTTCGTGCTTCAGGTCCAGGCTAAGGCTGCGCTTGCGGCGATTGAGCCAGGCGAACCAGGTCGAAGTGCCGTGGATCACGCTGTCGTAAGCACGCGCGAAATCGCCCTCGCCCTGGCGCTCGACCTTGATCACGTCGGCCCCGAGGTCGGCGAGATGACGAGTCGCCAGCGGTGCCGCGACGGCCTGTTCGAATGCGACGACGCGAATGCCATCGAGGGGAAATGCTGTGGTGTCCGTGGTGGGGCCTCCGGCGAAAGAAGTTGCTTCGGAGATTCTAGGCAGAACTCCGGCATAGACAAAGGTGTGGTACGCCAGCAGCCTTGTTCCTCTATGTGATGCCCGTAGCCTGGAGCTACGATGGATCCATGAGCGAGAGCGAGCACCGCGATGAGCGAACCGGTCGCTGGCAGCGTCGGGAGCAACGACGCGTCAGTGTGCGCAACCGGCTACAGAAGCACGGCGCCGGGCTCCGCACCACCTACCGCGACGCCATCCTCAAGCGACTACGTGACAAGAAGCGCAAATAATCGCAATACGGTTTAAGCTGTTGACCATTCATGCTATAGTCACAAGGCGTTTGTGATTGCGCAATTGAGGCGTCATGGTCAGCGATCCCTTCGATAATTACATGGACCTGGTGGAGGCAGCCCGCATTCTCGGCATCCACCCGCAGAGCCTGCGTCGGCTGATCAAACAGAAGAAGGTCCCCGCCGTCATCTTTGCCGGCAAGTACCTGATCGAGCGCGACAAGCTGGAGATGTTCAAAGCCAACTACGACCCTCGCCCCGGCCGAAAGCCTCTGCGCCGCCTGCTCTAACCGCCAGGTCCCCTCGAACAGACTGCGTTCTTTCCTTTCCCTGCTCCCTGAACTCGTTCGTCCTGAGCCTGTCGAAGTTCAGTACACGATGGCGCCCCGGCCGGCGCTTCGTGTCGCATGCCGGTGCCCCGTGGTTCGACAGGCTCAACTCGAACAATGGAGAGGGCCGGATCCAGGTTGAAGCAAGCAGGCGTTTAGTCCCGAAGCTCGCCCTTGAGGAAAGTGATGATGCGGTCCAGGGCGCGAGGGTCTTCGCGCAAGAAGCCGTGCCCGCCCTCGAAGAATTCGAGACGCGAACCGGGGATGAGGTCTCGCAGCGTCTCCATGTTCTCCGGCGCCGCCTGACGGTCGTAGCGGCCGCCCGCCAGCATCACAGGCATCGTCAGGGTACCGAGTCGATGGTAGGTGTCGTGCTCGGCACGGGCTTCCAGCTGGCGCCGATAGCCCATCGCCGCAACCGGGTCCTTGCGACGGGCCACAGCCGTCGCGACCGCCGTATCGATAAGCTGCTTCGCCTCCGTGGGGTTCGCAGCCTGCCAGGCGGCGTCTTTGCGCGCATCCGTGACCGGCATGCGAATGAGGGCCTGCTCCTCATCGGGAAGATCGAGGATCTCGTGCAAGGGATAGGAAGCACCACCCGCTCCGCCACTGCTGGTGCAGCACAGCACGAGGCGCTCGATGCGATGCGGGTATCGCACAGCCAGCTCCTGCGCCACCATGCCACCAAAGGAGACGCCCATGACCATCGCCGTCGGCCAGCCCAGCGCGTCCATCAGCGCGGCAGCGTCCTCGGCGTAGTCGGCCATCGTGTACGGAACATCCGGCTTGTCGGTCTGGCCCAGCCCCCGCTGGTCGTAGCTCAGCACCTCGAAGTGTTGCGGCAGCGGGCCATCGAAGACGCTGGGCTTGTTGCGCAGATCGCCCCCCGTACCGGAGATGTAGAGCAGGCGCAAACCGCCACCCTCGACTTCGTAGAAAACGTTGATGTCTCGAACCTGAATGAATGGCATGTGGCGCGATTATAGCGCCGACCTCGCGCTATGGGACCGGGAGGCCCCATTCAAGAGAGGCGATCAGGATCCGGTGAGACCGCCTGCGAGGTCCTGCAACTCCTGACAGTTCGCCAGGTAGATCTTGCCGTCACGCTGGACGAGGTGCAGGGGGTCGGCGCTGCTGTTGGCGTCCTGGGGTGAGAAGCCGGCGGGGCCGAAAAAGTCCGCAGCCGACTGGAATTCCCCGTCTACCTTGATTCGCAGTGCGTTGGGGTCTTTGGGTGTGACGAGAGCGCCGTCGTCGGTGTGCTTGATGTCGAGCGGGCCGGCATCGACCGCCTCGATCTTCAGGTCCTTCAGCTCCGGCGCCAGGCCCTGCATGAAGGCCGAAACGAAGCTCAGTGCCGAAGCATCCACGCCTTCGCGACACTCCGGGGCGTACTGGTTAATGAAGTCTTCCGGCGCCGTCGATCCCGTGAACAGGCCCAGCGTTGTCGCCAGGTAGTTATTGGCAGCATCCGTGGCTTCCGAGTCGCTGATTTTGTCGCCAGAGCCGCCACCGCAGGCAATTGCGAACAGCAAGACGGCGACGAGGCTGAAAAGACCCAGCCTCGCCGTCACCGTGCCTGGCGTGTGCAGATGCATCGCCTTCATTACTAGTTAGATCGGCTTATCGATGGTGATACTTGAGTCATTCAGGTCTGTGACGTTGAACTCCAGCGCCATCGAGATCTTCTGGCCCTCACTATCGCCATCCAGGTTCAGGGCCATCTTCACCGGCACCCCGTCCTTCGTGACCCAGACGTCGAGGTCGAGCGTGTTCACGTCGCTGAGGTCCCCTAGCGGGGTCTCGCTCGAAGACTGAGCCAGGTCGGCCAGTGCGTTCTTGTCGAAGTGGTACTTCGTCGTGTCAAAGCCGTTGACGGATTCGCTGCTCTTGTCAGCCTGGTCCAGCTTGTCCTGAGGAACGATGTCGAACAGGCTCGAGGGCGAACTCATGTCGAAGGGAATCGGACCGCCGGTACCCTCGGAGGAGTCGGACGCAACCCAGCCGCTGCCGTCGTTAGTCCACTGCTCGTTGCCAATCTGGATTGTCTGCAGCGTCTGACCAAAGAAGGTCGACTTCGTTTCGATGCGGTCGGGTGCCACGTAGGAGCCTTCGACCTGCACGTTGCCGAGCAACGCCGCGATCATCGCCGATGCCGCCGCATCTTCTTCACTCTGGCCCTGCGGCGCATCGAAGTTCAGCTTCAGGCTCACGTTGAAGCGCGCGCTCTTGACGTTGTCGAGGCCGGTGATCGTGCCGCTCGATGGAGCCGGTTGCGCCCGTGAGCCCGTGGGCTCGGCCGTGGCACTTGTAGCGCCCGAGGATCCCGTCGATGCGGGCGCGGTCGCGGCGGGGGAGCCGGAAGCGCCCGTCGCGTTGTCGGTCTTGTCCTTGTTGTCGCCACCGCTACAGGCGACGGACAGCACCAGCACCGCTGCAAGCAGCGACACTGGAAGCCAGCGCAGCTTAGTCATTCATGTACCTCTGTTGTTTTTGTTTTGTGGAGCCAGGATCCAAGGTATCAGGCTGAGCCCGATTCGAGGTATGCCATGGAGCGTCGGTACTGCTCCTCTTCGATCAGGCCGCTGGACATCAGGTAGTTGAGGATGACCTGGAGACTGAGCACGGCGCGCAGGTTGATCCCTTCGGCGCGGAGGCGCTCGCGAGCGCCCTGCTGCCTGTCGACCAGGACGAAGGCGTCACGCACCAGGAGGCCGGCCTCACGTAGCTTCGCCGCGGTCTCGGCAATGCTGCCGCCACCGGTTACCAGGTCGTCCATGATGATTGCAGTCTGTCCGTGGCTGTACACGCCTTCCAGCTCCAGCTCATCTCGATTCGGGTGCAGATAAACCATCGGCTGCTTGGCAACGAGAGAGTAGGTGGTGGCAATGTGCAGGCCACCCAAGGGGACGCCGGCGACGACGTCGAACTGCGCAAGCTGGGGGTTTCGCATCGCTTGCAGCGTCGTGATCTCGTCGTGCATCACCATGGCGGCACGCCAGAGGGCGTCCGGGTGACCGATGAGCTTGCGTACGTTTATGTAGACAGGCGACCGTACGGCGGTTCGGCCGAGGGTGAACTCCCCAAACTGCACAGCACCCAGCCGGTACAGCGCTTCCGCGAGCCAGAGGTTGTTTTCTTTAGAGAGTGTCATTGAGGACAAGAAGATGCCGGAGACCTGAGAGGCCTCCGGCGAAGGGCCGATTCATTTCCGGGCTGCTCTACCAGGGTATCCCCCTTGGAATGTGGCCGACGTCTCGGCTCCGACGGTACCTAAATGGCAATCCCGGCGCGGTTCCGGTTTAACGCCCTGCCGGCCCGACAGGGCCCAGGACGTCGACTTGCCAAACTCCCCAACGAATCCTGTCTGTCATGTCACCCTCCTGTTATGTATGGGTGATTCCAGAACCCCGGAGTTCTAGGCAACTAGATTACCATTCACAGGGCGTGCTGTCGAGAAGCCTGGCGAGTGACGTCATGCTCATCTCATGCGACATGCGTCATACGACATGCAGGAACCTCGAGGTCATGCTGCTGTTCTCCCGGGCCTCCAACTTTTCATGCACATAACCCCTTGCGCTTCATTGCCGCTGTGTTTCAAAATGCCGTTAGCACTCGCTGCGGCTGAGTGCTAATCATCCCGACGCAAAATACAACCAGACCAGAGAAAGACTGAGGAGGTCCAGGCATGGCAAAGCAGCTTCTCTTCGACCAGGAAGCGCGAGCTTCCATGAAAGAGGGCATCGACGCACTGGCCGAGGCGGTGAAGATCACCCTCGGACCCAAGGGTCGGAACGTCGTCCTCGACAAGAAGTTCGGTGCGCCCACGATCACTAACGACGGCGTCACCATCGCAAAGGAAATCGAGCTCGAGGACCCCTTCCCGAACATCGGCGCTCAGCTCGCGAAGGAAATCGCATCCAAGACCAACGACATCGCCGGTGACGGCACGACGACCGCAACGGTCCTCGGCCAGGCCATCGTCTCCGAGGGCCTCAAGAACGTCACCGCCGGCGCCAACCCGATGGCGCTCAAGCGCGGTATCGAGAAGGCGACCGAGAAGGTCGTCGCTCGTCTGCGCGAACTTGCCACGCCTGTAACCGAGCGCGAGCAGATGGCGCAGGTTGCCGCCATCTCCGCCAACAACGACGAGGCCGTCGGTGAGCTCATCGGCGAAGTCATGGAGAAGGTCGGCAAGGACGGCGTCGTCACTGTCGAAGAGTCGAAGAGCATCCGCACCGAGGTCGAGTACGTCGAGGGCATGCAGTTCGACCGCGGCTACATTTCCCCCTACTTCGTGACGAACGCGGAGAAGATGGAAGCCGAGATCGACGAGCCCTACATCCTGATCACGGACAAGAAGATCACGGCCGTCGCCGACGCCCTGCCCATCCTCGAGAAGGTCCTCAAGATCAGCAAGAACATGCTGATCATCGCCGAGGACGTCGATGGTGAGGCGCTCGCCACGCTGGCAGTGAACAAGCTGCGCGGCACTATGAACGTCGTCGGCGTCAAGGCCCCGGGCTTCGGCGACCGCCGCAAGGAGAACCTCGGCGACATCGCTGCCCTTACCGGCGGCAAGGTAATCTCCGACGACCTGGGTCGCCGCCTCGACTCCGTTGAGGTTGAGGACCTGGGCCGCGCCCGCCGCGTCGTCATCCAGAAGGACCAGACGACCATCGTCGAAGGCCACGGTTCCCGTGAGGACATCGACGGCCGCATCACCCAGATCAAGGCCGCGCTCGAGAACACGACCTCCGACTGGGACCGCGAGAAGCTCCAGGAGCGCCTCGGCAAGCTCGCCGGCTCCGTCGCCGTCATCAAGGTCGGCGCCGCAACCGAAGTCGAGCTCAAGGAGCGCAAGCACCGCGTTGAGGACGCCCTCAGCGCAACCCGCGCCGCAATCGAAGAGGGCATCGTCCCTGGTGGTGGTGTCGCCCTGGTGAACGCCAAGGACGCCATCGCTGAGACCGACCTCGAAGGCGACGAGCGCACTGGCGTAGTCATCCTCCGCCGCGCGCTGGAGGAGCCCCTCCGCCGCATCGCCATCAACGCCGGCCAGGACGGCTCGGTCATCGTCCAGGAAGTCGCGACCCTGCCTGCGGGCCAGGGCTACGACGCCGCCCGGGACGAGTTCGGTGACATGCTGCAGCGCGGCATCATCGACCCGCTGAAGGTGACCCGCTCCGCCCTGGAGAACGCCGTCAGCATCGCCGGCATGGTGCTCACCACCAACTGCCTGGTGACCGACATTCCGGACGGCAGCCGCGGCGCGCCCGGTTACTAAATCCTGAATAGCCACGCAGTGGGACCGTCTTTCGAGGCGGTCCCACCCCGCGTGGCTATTTCATATTCAGCAGATTGCCAAAGTCCACAGCGGGAGTAATATCGCGACTAGGGCTTTGCAAAGGAGAAGCGACGATGTACAGCGAGAACGGCGTTCTGGTTGACTTTGAAGAGATCAACAAGCTCGTCGAGAACGCAGACGTATTCACCGTCGGCTTCGCGACATTCCCCGAACGCCTCATCGTCGACGCCCGCTTCAACGACATCGAAACGCCCATGGTCCAGGTGGTAGAGCCTGCACGGTCGGCCCGCGACCGCCTGAACTGGCTGAGCCGGCGCCGGCCGTCACTGGGCTCTCCTGAGGCGTTCAGCTTCTTCGCCTGGCCCCACTCCCCCAGCTTCATGGTGCAGTCCGGTGTCTGGGACCGCATTCGCAACCGGGTCGAAGGTTCGGACTCGCAGGTCATCGTCCAGTGCGAGCTGGCGATCAAGCAGCTTCTTAACCTGGACCACGAAGCCACGCTCGCCATCCTGCGCGGCGAACACGCCCTGACGCTCTGGCCCCGAGACCATCACGAGGACGAAGAAGAGTAGCCACGTACCGGCAAGACAACATGAAAGGCCCCTCGAAATCCGAGGGGCCTTTTCTCTGGTCCTACGAAAGACCTATTCCGCCAGTAGCTCGTCGAGCGGCTCTACAACCGAGGGGATGCGCGACACTTGCTCAGAGATGCGGCGATTCTTGAGCATCAACGCCAGGTTCAAAATCGTCACTGGCCACAGTCCCACGAACAGCGACATGTGGCGTCGCTTACCCATCAACAGCGCCATCGATGCCGCCATCGAGGCAAGGACCGCGACAAGATAGATGACATCCGGCATGCCTTCCGCTCGTTGCAGCGCCTTTGTCGCCTGCCACTGCGCCTTTGCCTGCGCATCGACGGCGGTATCTCGCGCCATATCACCGGCGTGATCCTTGAAGTCGTTGACGCGCTCTTCCGCCCGGTCTCGTATACCGGTTGCCTTATCTCGGGCGTCTTCCTGGATACCAGACACCTTTTCGCGCGCGTCCTGCGTGATGTCAGACGCCTTGTCCTTAGCCCTGTCCATGGTGTCCTGTGCGGCGGATTCAGCGTCCTGCATTGCCTTGTTAGTCATGGATGCACCTCCATACTCCGGTTCTTCCCACCGTATTCGAAGCACACTTGCAGGAAGATTAAAGGCAACCTGAAGAGGTAACAGACTCGAAAGAGCGGCTGTGCTAGCCTCAGCAGCATGAGTGAGTACGTCATCGGTTTGGACCTGGGTGGCACAAAGATCCTCAGCATCTGTGTCGACCGCGACCTCAAGATCGTCGGGCAGGACAGGCGGGAGACAGTAGCAAAAGAGGGTCCGGACGCAGTCATCGAGCGCATGGTCGAGTCGGCGAAGGCGGCAGCAGGCGACCGCGACATCCTCGCCGTCGGCATTTCGACACCGGGGCCAACGAAGACGTTCGAGGGCATCGTGACGACACCACCGAACCTGCCCGGCTGGCATGACGTCCCGCTTGCGAAGCTGATCAGCGAGCGCATGGGCCTGCCCGCGTGGATCGAGAACGACGTCAACGCCGGCGCCCTGGCCGAGCACCGCGCCGGCGCGGGCCGTGGCAAGCAGCATGTCGTCATGATCGCACCGGGCACCGGTATCGGCGGCGGCCTCGTGCTGGACGGCAAGCTCTATCGCGGCGCCTCGGGTGGCGCAGGCGAAATCGGTCACATGCAAATGGACCCTCGAGGTCCGCGATGCAACTGCGGGCGCAACGGCTGCCTGGAGATGCTCGCCTCCGGCAAGGCGCTGGACGCGAACGCAAAGGCTATCGCCGCCAGCGAGCCAGACGGCCTGGTCGCGAAGATCGCAGCCCAGGAACACGATGAGCCCGATGCCCGCATCCTCGACATGGCGGCCGAGCAGGGCGATGAGTCTGCCATGACCGCCATCATCCAGGCCGGCATGTACTTCGGCTCCGGGCTGACGAACCTCATCGACATCTTCAACCCGGAGGTCATCGTCGTCGGCGGCAGCCTGCGCAAGAGCGCACTCTACTTTCAGACCGCCCTCAACTCCGCGAAGCCCCAGGCCTTCCCTCAGCACGCGGCCGACGTGACGATTGTCGAAGCAGAGCTTGGCGATGACGCACCAGCCGTGGGCGCCGCCATCATCGCCTGGGAGCACATCGACGCCTCGTAACCGGCCGACGAGATCGTCTAGACAGACGATAAGTCACGATTCGCAATTACCACCACATGACCGAAGCGGCAGATGATAGGATGGTCGCACCAAGAGGAGGTCGTGAATGGGCCTGATCGTCGTACTTGTCATCATTGCGGTCGTCGTCATCCTGGGCTTCGTGCTCATGGGCATGTACAACGGCCTCGTCCAGGGCCGGCTGCGCGTTCGTGAGGCCTGGTCCAGCATCGATATTCAGCTCAAGCGGCGCTCCAGCCTGATCCCGAACCTCGTCGAAACCGTGAAGGGCTACGCCTCCCACGAGCGCGAGACGCTTGAAAGCGTCACGCGCGCCCGCTCCATGCTCGATAACGCGGGCACGGCACCGCAGGCCGCACAGGCCAACAACATGCTGACCCAGGCCCTGCGCTCTCTGTTCGCAGTTTCGGAAGCCTACCCGGACCTCAAGGCGAACCAGAACTTCCTGGAGCTGCAGCGAGAGTTGACCGACACGGAAGAGAAGATCGCCTACGCGCGGCAGTTCTACAACAGCAACGTCCTGTCCTACAACACGAAGACACAGACCGTGCCGACGGTGTTCATCGCCGGCATGTTCGGCTTCACGCCGGAGGAGTTCTTCGAGGTCGAAGACGAGGCCGACCGCCGCGACGTCACCGTGAACTTCTCCTCGGTCACGCCCCAAACGCCGTCGCCGCCGGCATCGCCTCCCGCGCCGCCACCATCCGCTGGCAACCAGTAGCCGGTCACACCCCACCGCCTAGCGTCTTCACGAGAAGGGTGAGACCGCCCGAAAGAGCCGCCTGAGCCAAATATGCACGAGCAGGTCCTGATCTACGACCGCATCGCCGCCAACCGGCGAAAGACCTTCCTGCTCATGATCATCTTCTTCCTCGTGGTCGCGGCCGTCGCGACCGCCGTCGGCATTGTGCTTAACCTGCCCGTCGGCCTGTCACCGATCATCCTTGTGGTCATCCTCGGGTTCACCGTGTTCTCCTACTACGGCTCCTCCAGCCTCGCCCTCGGCGTGGCTGGCGCCCACGAGGTGACCGAGACGGATGAGCGAGAGCTCCATCGCCTGGTCGAGAACCTTTGCATCGGCTCCGGCCTGCCCAAGCCGAAGGTCTACGTCATCGAGGACGGCTCGATGAACGCCTTTGCGACCGGCCGTGACCCCCAGCACGCATCCATTGCTGTGACACGCGGCCTGATGAATCGGCTCGAACGGCGGGAGCTGGAAGGTGTCGTCGCGCACGAGCTATCGCACATTGGCAATCGCGACACCCTGCTGATGACGACGGTTGTAGTACTCATCGGTATCCTGGCCCTGCTGGCCGACATTGGCCTGCGACTGACCTGGTTCGGCGCCGGCACCCGACGTTCCTACCGGGACAAGAACAACAACGGCCAGGCGATCATCATCGTCGTCGCGCTCGTCTTCATCATCCTCTCGCCGATCATCGCCCGCATCATTGCCATGGCAGTCTCCCGCCAGCGCGAGTACCTGGCCGACGCCTCGGGCGCCCTGCTCACGCGCAACCCGGACGGCCTGGCCGACGCCCTCCAGAAGATTAGCGGCGACACCGACCCTCTAGACCAGGCTACGAAGGCGACGGAGCACCTCTACTTCGTGAGCCCGCTCTTCGCCCACAAGAGCTCCCTGAACAACCTCTTCGCCACGCACCCACCGATCGAAGAGCGCATCCGCCTCCTGCGCGCCATGTAGGTCACTGCGTGACGGCGCGGGCTACCGCCTCGGTGCTGCCACTCGTGATGCGCCATGCCATTCGTGGAGATGCTCCCCAGGATCCGCGTAGAATGAAGTTCTCTAGAGGAGTACTATCGCCATGACTCCCGATACTCTTCACACATGGCCCTCGCCCCGAAGAAGCGTGCCCCGCGGCGCAAGAAGCCTCTGCTGTCGCCCGACGACGTGGTCCAGCGCCTGCAAGTGCTCTACGGCCGGCCGGAGTGGCGCCCACACGGCGACGCGACATCGGAGCTGGTGCTCACCCTGCTCTCTCAGAACACGTCCGACCACAACTCAGGCCGCGCTTTCGCCCGCCTCCTGCAGCGCTTCCCCGACTGGCAATCGATCGTCGATGCGCCCCTGGACGAGGTCATCGACGCGATCAAGCCCGGCGGCCTCGCGCCGACAAAGGCGCCCCGACTGCAGGCGATGCTCACAGAGATCAAGCAGCGTCGCGGCGACTTCGACCTCTCGTTCCTCAGTGAGATGCCGGTGGAGGAAGCGCGCGAATGGCTGCGGACGCTACCGGCCGTCGGGCCGAAGACGGCGGCGTGCGTGCTGCTGTTTGGCCTCGGAATGCCCGGCCTGCCGGTCGATACGCACGTCTTTCGCGTCGGCTGCCGCCTCGGGCTCATCGAGGAGAAGATGGGGCCGGACAAGGCGCAGACCTACCTCGAAGCGACGGTGCCGCCGGCGGAGCACTTCGGCTTTCACATCCTGCTCATCCGTCACGGTCGCCACATGTGCAACGCCCGCGCCCCCCAGTGCGACATCTGCCCCCTGCAGGTCGAATGCCTCTACGCCAACACCACAACGGGCAAGGGCAAAACCGTCAGGGCATCGAAGACTACCGCGTGAGATGCGCGGGTTTCGCTCCCGTGGATCCGGGACCTCCCTGTCGCCGCCAATCTGCACTCCTGCGTCAACGATGCGACTATAGACATTCGGACTGCCACCGGTAGAGACCGGCTCGCAACGTATTCGCAACATGTTGTAGAGTACGGATTAAGAATTGGTAAAGAACCTTCACAGGTTTTGACCGTTTGTCTCGCTACGGAAAGGTAGGTCTCCATGCCCACGGCCATCGTCGCGAGCGTCGTTGTCGGCGTTATCGCACTGGCGGTTGGGGCTCTCATCGGACGGGTTCTTTGGCAACGAAAGGAAAGCGACAAGGCGGCAGCCGCAGAAGCTGAGGCGGCGCGCATCCTTGCTGAAGCAGAAACCAAAGAGAAGCAGGCTCTCCTTGAAGCCAAGGAGGAAGCGATTCGTATCCGCACTCAGGCGGAGAACGAGTCCAAAGAGATGCGCCAGGACGTTTTACGTCTTGAACAACGCGTCGCCCAGCGCGATGAGAACCTGGATCGCAAACAAGAAGCTATCGATCGGCGCGATAACTCGCTCGCCGAACGTGAACAGAAGCTCGAAGATGCGCGCAAGGTCGTCGAAGAGCTAACCGGTCAACGAATGGCCGAACTAGAGCGCGTCGCCCACCTGACGGAGTCGGAAGCGCGCGGCATGCTCATGACCGAGCTCGAGGTCGAGGTGCGTGAAGACGCCAACCGCCTCGTGCGCCAGATCGAGGAAGAGACCCGCGAGAACGCCGGTATGCGCGCTCGTGAGATCCTCACAGCCACGATTCAGCGCATCGCCACCGACACCGTTTCGGAGTCGACCGTCAGCGTCGTGCCTATCCCGTCCGAGGACATGAAGGGGCGCATCATCGGCCGCGAAGGTCGCAACATCCGCGCCCTCGAAGCCGCTACCGGCGTCGACCTGATCATCGACGACACCCCGGACGCGGTCATGCTCTCGTCCTTCGATGGCGTCCGTCGTGAAGTCGCCCGTCTCGCCCTCACGCGCCTGATCTCGGACGGCCGTATCCACCCCACCCGCATCGAAGAGGTGGTGGAGAAGTCGCGCCAGGACATCGAGAACGAGGTGCGCCAGGCCGGCGAGGAAGCCATGCTGGAGGCGAACTGCGGCGGCCTGCACCCGGAGCTCGTCCGGACGCTCGGCAAGCTCAAATACCGCACCAGCTACGGCCAGAACCAGCTCATGCATGCCGTGGAAGCGGCGAAGATCGGCACCATGCTTGCCAGGGAAATCGGCGTGGACGTCAACATCATGCGACGTGGCGCCCTCCTGCACGACATCGGCAAGGCGATCGACCGTGAGTTCGAAGGCACCCACGCCATACTCGGCGCCGAGCTCGCTCGACGTTACAAGATCTCCGAGCCCGTCGCTCACTGCATCGAAGCCCACCACGAAGAGGTACCGCCTTCCACGCTGGAGGCGCTGCTCGTCCAGGTGGCCGACTCGATCAGCGGCGGACGTCCCGGCGCACGCATGGAAGCCCTCGAGTCGTACATCAAGCGTCTCGAAGCGCTCGAGCAGATCGCGAAGGGATTCGGGGGCGTCGATAAGGCGTTCGCTATCCAGGCCGGCCGTGAAGTGCGTATCCTAGTTAAGCCGGAGACCATCGATGACCTCGGTGCGATGCGGCTGGCGCGAGACGTGAGCAAGCAGATCGAGGAGTCGATGGAGTACCCCGGTCAGATCAAGGTCACGGTCGTGCGCGAAACGCGAGCCACGGATATCGCCCGCTAGGCAGGTTAGTCATGCGCGTTCTCTTCATTGGCGACGTCGTCGGGCAGCCGGGACGGCGAGCCTTGAATGCCATGCTGCCCGGACTGCGCAGCGAGTTGCTCCTGGACGTGGTGGTCGCGAACGGCGAGAACGCCGCGGCCGGCCGAGGCCTGACGATCAAGACGGCGAAAGAGATGTTCAACGCCGGCGTCGATATCATCTCGTCCGGTAACCACATCTGGGACCAGCGCGAGTTCACCGAAGAGCTGGACTCCGACAAGCCCATCCTGCGGCCGGCGAATTACCCGCCTGGCTCGCCGGGACGGGGCATCCTGCGCTGCAAGGGCCTGACCGTGCTCAACCTCCAGGGTCGCACCTTCATGCACAACATCGATTGCCCCTTCCGAACCGCGGACGCCCTTCTCACGGAGGACGTCGAGCGTCCCATCCTGGTCGACATGCACGCCGAGGCCACGAGCGAGAAGCTCGCTCTCGGCTGGTACCTGGATGGGCGCGTCTCCGCCGTCCTGGGCACGCACACCCACGTCCCTACGGCGGATGCCCGCATCCTGCCCGAAGGCACCGCCTTCATCTCCGACGCGGGCATGACCGGCGCACGAGACAGCGTTCTCGGCTTCGAGATCGCAGCATCGCAGCGCCTGTTTCTGTCGCAGCTACCGACACGGTTGCCCGTTGCCGATAAGTGCGACACCGTAGTTATCAATAGCGTGCTCCTGGACATCGACGACCACTCGGGTCGCGCATCCAGCATTCAGCGCGTCGACCGCGAGTACACCTTCGATTAGCAGAGAGGATCTGAGTCCCCGCACGATGGCAAAGGCAGACTTCCACAACCACAGCACCGCGTCCGACGGCAAGCTAACCCCGACCCAACTTGTCGACCTCGCTGCAGCGAACGGTGTGCGCATCCTCGCCCTCACCGACCACGACTCCACCGAGGGCATCGCCGAGGCACGGGCTGCCGCGGCCAAGCACGAGGGCTTCTTCCTCCTGCCCGGCGTCGAGATCAGCACCGATATCGAGGGCGACGAGGTCCACGTGCTCGGCTACTTCTCCGACGAGCAGCTGCGCAACGAGGACCTCCAGGCAGACCTCGAGCGCTTCCGGGCCGGTCGCTTCGAACGCGGCAAGCAGATGGTCGAGAAGCTCAACGCCCTCGGCAAGCCGATCAGCTGGGAGCGCGTGCTCGAGATCGCGGGTGAGGCCTCGGTTGGCCGCCCCCACGTCGCTCGCGCCCTCCTGGAAGCCGGCCATGTCACCTCCATTCCGGAGGCCTTCGAGCTCTACATCGGCAGAGAGGGCCCGGCGTACGCCGAGCGGCCCAAGATGACGCCCATCGAGGCGGTCGAAACACTACACCGCTACGGCGCACCTGCCGTGATGGCGCACCCCAGCTACACAAAGAGCGCCGACGTGGTGCTACCGGAGCTGGCGGCGCACGGCCTGAACGGCATGGAGGCCTACTACAGAGACTACGACGAGGCTACCGTGCGGCGCCTCGCGAACCAGGCCAAATCGCTCGGAATCCTGCCCCTTGGCGGCAGCGATTACCACGCCCTGGACAACCCGGGCGAGCGCGAGCCCGGCCGCATTCCCCTACCGGACAGAGTCGCGAAAGAGTTCCTGGAAAAAGAATTGCCTTGGGTACCGACAGGAGCGTTGGGATAGAAGAGCCGTCCGAAGGCGCCACATTTTGTGCGCGTCACCATGACGTGGAGACCTACCTGCGTTGCGGCAAGTGCGGCACGCCGATATGTCCTCGTTGTCTGGTCCAGACTCCCGTAGGCGCCCGCTGCCCCGATTGCGCTAACGTCTCCCGGCTGCCGACGTTCAACGTTACGCCGGAGTTCTTCGCGCGCGGCGTCATCGCCGCCGGTGTCACCGGCGTGGTGGTCGGCGTGTTATGGGCCCTGCTCACCAACGGCGCACTGCAATTCGGCCTCTTCAGCATCCTCCTCGGCTTCGGTCTCGGCTGGGTCATCAGCGAGCCGGTTAGCTGGGCTACAAACCGCAAGCGCGGTCTGGGGCTGCAGGTCTGTGTCGTACTCGGAGTTGCGATGGCGTTCCTGGTACAGGAGAACCTGACACCCGGCGGCCTTACCTTCAGCGGCGGACTGATCAACCACGGCGATCTAATCGCAGCGCTCATCGCGGCCGCGTTCGGCGCATCGAGGCTAAAAGGCTTCTGAGTTAGCGCAGGATGAGCGCCAGCGCGATGAGGATGACGATCATGATCCCCGTGGTGATCACGATCTGGCGAATCTCATGCGTGATGTACCCCGTCGCAAACGTCGGTAGCTGACCGCCGGGCAGGGCGCCGCGCTGGCCGCGCTCCTCGCCACTGCTGCGTCGGAGCTGGGCCATGCGACGGCCCTGCGCCCGCTGGTCTCGTGAGATCCAGTGGGGCCGAGTCTCCACCGGGCCCCCGCTTCCCCAGAGGGCATTTGCGTTTGCAGCGACAGGCTCATCGGCAAACGAAGGCGGCGCTTCCTCATTCTCGGAGTCCTCGCCGTTAGCGGGTGCCTCGGGTGCTGGCTGAAAGTTCGGACGCCGGACGGGGCGTACTGGACGTCTTCTTCTTGGCATATCTGTGCCGATTATAGTTGGCAGCTCCCAGAAGGAACAACGTCGTGAATTCGTCGTGCCGGACACTTACCTCCTTTCGCTGAATGCTTGCAGCTATTCCTGCGGCGTCTTAAAGCCGAGGGCGTCGTGCGGGCGGTATGTGGCACTGCTCCTGTGTCGAGCAGCTGTGCTCTCAGCCGGGCCAGGCTGCCGGTCGGTCGAGCAAGTCGTAAAACTCTTCCCTCTGGCAAGTCGCAGTGTCGGAAGCTGCACGTCTGCATTGGGACACCGTAGCGTCGCCGCCATTTCCTGCATTGTCGCGTACGACATGTACATAACATGAACGAGCTCAAGTATGCCCG
>CAVSWS010000028.1:0-95267 GCA_963731765.1 uncultured Chloroflexia bacterium | reverse complement strand
GCTCGTGCGTCCGGTGGCGCACGCTGGACGAACGCGCTACTTACTATCGTCTGCTCGGGCAGCGCTTACGCGGGCTTCGCTGCTCTCGTCCGGCCTGCGGAGCACACGCCGCACGTACTCGTTGCCGCGCATCCGCTGGAGGCGAAGGACTCGCCCGGCGATGGTCCGGCGTGTGCCCGCGCCACGTCGCATCGTGTAGAGATTAAGAAGCGAATGTCAAGCTAGCGGCGGAAGCCTGGGACTGCCTTGAACCGCCGGCGTTCCCCGAGTCGAGCTTCGGAGCATTGCGTTGTGCCTCCTGCTGCTCCGAGCTGGTCGCGTGTTCACTCACGGCCGGCCTCTTCCGTCCAGCGCTCGAAGTCGGACTCGGCGATGAGGCGGCCTAGCTTCTGGTACTCGCGCTTGGTGGCGCGCAGCAGGTGGGGCATGCCGATTTCGCTGCCCTCGCTCGCCGCCAGGAAGGCACCCAGCAGGGCGATGTTGCGCACGTTGCCGCCGGCGATGCGGAACTGCTGCGCCATGAAGCCGAGGTCGACGTCCGGCGCCAACGGCGCGGTCGAGGAGAGCGTGCGCTGCCAGATGCGCAGCCGGTCTTCCGCCTCCGGGAAGGGAAACTCGACGATGGCGCGCATGCGGCGCAGGAAAGCCTCGTCCAGGTTGGCGCGCAGGTTGGTCGCCAGGATGACGATGCCGTCGTACTCCTCCATGCGCTGCAGCAGATAGCTGATCTCGATGTTGGCGTAGCGGTCGTGCGAGTCCCTGACCTCGCTGCGCTTGCCAAACACGGCGTCCGCCTCGTCAAAGAAAAGGATCGCGTTGGTGTCGCTGGCCTCTTCGAAGACCCGCGACAGGTTCTTCTCTGTCTCGCCGATGTACTTGGAGACGAGCCCAGCCAGGTCGATCTTGTAGACGTCCAGCCCCAGGTCGTTGGCGATGACCTCCGCCGCCATGGTCTTGCCGGTGCCTGACTGGCCGGCGAACAGCGCCGCCACACCCCGGCCCAGCGACGATTTGCGCATCAACCCCCACTCTTCGTAAACCACGTGCTGAAACAGCACCTGGCCGGCGATCTCGTGCAGCTGCGCCAGCCGGTCCTCCGGCAGGACGATGTCCTCCCAGGTGAAATGCGGCGTGATCTTCTGCGCCAGGCTGGTCAGGCGCGGCTGCGACTGGGCGCGGGCGGCGTTCTTCAGGTCGGATAGGCTGAAGGCGTCGCGGCCCTCCAGGCCGGCGAGCCGGCGCGCCATCCGCACCGTCGAGACCACCTCGCGAGCGCCGAGACGGTACATCGCCGCCAGCTGAGCCGCGTCGTCCGGGCTGACGTCGCCGCTCAGCCAGGTCTGCTGACGCTGCTCGAAGCTCGGCGCAGGGAAGTCGAACTGCAGGTGCAGATCGACCGGCATATGGGCCGGCGTGGCGGAGCGGTCGGAGAGCAGCACCGGCAGTGGGTGCTGAGTCAGCGATGCGGCCAGTTCGCCGGCGAACAGGGTCGCGTCGAGGTCTGAGTCCTGGCCGCCATAGCCTTCGAGCATCAACGTTGCCTTGAGCAGCCGGGCGTCGCGCAGCAGCAGCGCCAGCAGCTTCTCCGGCTCGCCCGAGCGGACCAGGGCCGCCATGTCCACGCTGACCAGGCCCAGGTCCAGCAATCGGCAGGCGGCGGCCACGGCCCGCTCTTTCTCCGAACGCCAGCGTCCGCCGATGTAGATCAGCGCGCCCAACCGCTCGCTCAGGGCCTGCGCCAGGGCGGCGCCTTCCTTCGAATCGTCTTCCTGGGCCGTGTTCACCTGGCGCGCGACGCCATGCAGCCGCGGGTCGAGGCCGCGGTAGCCCAGCAGCACCTCCGCGACGTGAGGGTCGAGCGACAAAGGCCGGTTGGGCAGGGGCTGGCCGACCGGTCCCTGCTCGCCGACCACTATCAGGTTGTGGCGCAGCAACGGCGCGTCCCGGTAAAACAGCGGCCGCAGAGCCAACCGGCCGTCGGGTCGTCTTCCAACACCTCGGCGGTGAGGCCGACGGTGGGCCAGCGCTTCGTTATGTCATCGTTGGCGTAGGCGTAGACCTTCTCGTAGGCCGAGTCCAGGTAGGGCGCCAGGGCCACGACCAGCACCGAGCGCTCGGCGGCGCCCAGGCCGAAGTCGCGCACCGTGCGCTCCAGCGGTAGCGTCTGCGCGTCAGCGGCACAGGCGCGCTCGTCCAGCTGCTGCCGCAGGCTAACTGCCTCTTCCACCAGCTGGTCCACGACCACGTCGGAAGCAGCGCTGCTGAGGAAGTCGTCGACCTCCTCGTCGGTGATGTAGAGGCCGCGATACTCTGCCGGCGGACCCACGGAACGACGCTGGCGCTGCCGCTCGACGATGATCCGCAGGCGCAGCGCGACCCAACGCAGCTCAGCCTGAATCTGCTCGATGGCGGAGCCGTAGTCTAGCGCTTTGTGGCTGGAGTTTTCGGTCACCATGATTGCCAGCCCATAGGTCGCGGTCATCGTATGCAGCAGAAGTTGAACAAAGATTTATGGACGATTGAATCGCCGCCGGCGGTTCCGGACAGACGGGCGCCGGCAGGCAAGCAGCGCGGAAGCAGTTAGGCTCGCCGCGTGGAACTGTACGATGAGATCCCCTACCCGCCGCTGACCCACTCGGCCACCCATCCCGACCGGCTGGCGGTCATCGGCCGGCTCATGGGCTTGCAGCCGGCCCGCCCGGACGCCTGTCGCGTACTCGACCTGGGGACCGGCAACGGCGCCAACATCATCGCCATGGCGGAGCTGCTTCCCGGAAGCCACTTCGTCGGCCTCGACATCTCACAACCCCAGATCGAAGACGGCCAGCGCATGGTGGCGCAGCTCGGCCTGACCAACGTCGACTTGCAGGCCGTCGACGTCATGGACCTGCCCGACGCCTATGGCAGCTTCGACTACGTGATCGCTCACGGCTTCTACTCCTGGGTGCCGCAGCCGGTGCGCGACAAGGGGCTGCGCCTGATCGAGGCCAGCCTGGCGCCGCAGGGCATCGCTTTCGTCAGCTTCAACGCCCTACCCGGCTGGCACCAGCTCGCCGCCTTGCGCGACCTGATGCGCTATCGCACCCGCGACATCGAGGAGCCGCTGCAGCGGGCTCAGGCGGCACGAGACGGATCAGGCGCTGGCAGGGCGCAGACCGAGGACAGCCCCTTCGCCGCTTTCGTGCAGCAGTACCACTCCTCGTTCCAGGGACGCGGACCCGTGCCGGAATCGCAGCTGGTCTCCACCCTGCTGCACGACGAGCTCAGCGAGATCAACCAGCCCTTCTACATCTCCGAGTTCGTCACCGCTGGCGCGCCGCCGGCCTTGAGTTCCTGGCCGAAGCCGACCTCGAAGGCTCGACCGCGGTCGGCCTGGCGCCCGAGGTGGTCGAGCAGCTCTCGGCAATCGTCCGGGATCCAATCGAGATGGAGCAGTACCTCGACTTCCTGCGCAACCGCGGGTTTCGAAAGACGCTGCTTTGCCACAAGGGGGCACCCGTCTCGCGCACGCTTCATCGAACGGCACCGCACTCAGCGGTCTGTATGTGGCCTCCCCCATGAAACGGCAACGACCACGAAAGGCCGACAATCCCACATCGGTTCGCTTCGAGGCGCCGGATGACCTTTCTTATTCAACGGACCAGACCCTGTTTCAGGCAGCCTTCCGCATCTCGAGAAGCTGTATCCAACCGCCACGCTCTTCGAGGACGTGGTCGAAGCCGCCGTCTCGGCGGTCAGATCCCGGGATCACCTGGCCCCAGGCGGCGGACGCTCTCGCCGGCATCTTGTTGCGCAACTTCCTGCTCAGCCGCTCGCTCGTCGCGTTTTATGTCACGCAGGCGCAACTGACCAGACATCCCGGTCGCAAGCCACGCGTACCAGCCTTCGCCCGACTACTGGCGGCCTCGGGCGAGACGCGCGTGACGAACCTGCGTCACGAGACGGTGGAGCTCGATCTCGTTTCGATGCGGTTGCTGCCGCTGCTGGACGGAGAGCATTCCATAACCGAGCTCGTGGTAGACGTATCGAGAGATGCCCGTCCGCCATCCTTGGCTGAGGTAAGGCGAGCTCTGCGCTTTCTGGCTCAGACCAGCATGCTCATGGCCTGAGACCTTCGGATGCTCAGGTCACCTGAACCGTGAACTGGCCCGGACTGGTGATGGAAATCAGGCCGCCCCAGGCGCACATGCATGTGCAACCACTGTGCAGGGCAGGAGAATTGCGAATCCTGGTCTGCAATGCACCTGGGGCCCAGGGGCCGGTAATCACGGGAATGCAAGGCTGAGGCGTTAACACGCCCAGAGCTGCGGACGTCGCCGCGGCCACTTGCGGATTCGTGAGTGTTGTGCACATGCCGAAAGGCATCACGTTCGTAAAAGGCACATTGTCCGCCACTGAGGCGGCAGGAAGGTTGGTGGCTGACACCATGTTCGTGGGCAGCACATTGAGCACCGAGGGCGCCATACCAAACGAACAACTACATGTCGCGCCGCTAACGACCAGTGTTGGCACGGTCCACCTCACCCGCCAGCGATTGGATGCGCACATTCTAGCTCCAATTGCCGCAGCCCACTGAACTCGATCTCCCAAGCGGGTCCATATCTTGAGAGTTCCTTCGTCGCGCCGAGGCTCCTCTCACCAACAGGGCGGATCATACTCGCGGCGGACTCACTTCCCGAAATAGGTGATTGCCAAGGGTAATGCCAGCTAGAACCGCTGAGGATTGAATTCCGACACCGTTCCACCCTGTTTGTACCCCGGTTTTGCCCGATTTGGGAATCTACAGCCTGATCATTTCCTTCTGGACCCACTGACTCTTAATCCGTCGGTCCTCGGTTCGAATCCGAGAGGGCCCACCACTTGCCACCGCTATGACAGTCTGCCGTCGGGCAGTTCGATGCCGTCGAGCTCTGGGCCGTTGGGGGGCATCTGGTAACCGTGGTTGGTCATCTTTGACTGGGGCAGCTTCTCGCAGGGCACGCAGTCGGGCCAGTAGTGCTCCGGAGTGCGGCCGCTGACGGGATTGCGGTAGTGAAACCACATGTGGAGGATGCCGGGCCAGGTGATGGTTTCGCCGGTGCCGCCTCGGAAGCCTTCTTCACGACGGCCAAGCTCCGTAATCGGAATGTCGGGCGGGTATTTGTCGAGCAGGGCGCTACGGGGTGGTTTGGCGCCGGGCTCGGGGTCTTTGGCACCGGACCATCCGCTCTGCCAGTTAGGCATGTGGAAGTAGTGCTCATCGATGGTGAGGCTCCAGAGCCGCCAGATGCCGTCCTCGAGTACGGCCTGGTCGTTGGGATACATACCGCCGTGGAGGCCTCCCATGTGGATGCGGCCCGGTTCCATGTCCTTCTTCGACGTGCGTGGCTGGAAGAGCCGGGTGCGGAGATTGGCTGACCGGCCGTCATGGGAGACATGGATGACCGACTGGGTGCGCCAGTGGAACGAGATGGCGGAGCGCATGGGGCGGGTTGGCCCCCAGGACGCGTTGACGGCGCCGAGAATGCGGTCCCGGCCGAGGTAGTAGCCCGCAAACGGCGATTGCTTGTTGCCGTTCAAGGCAAAGATCGAGGCCATTTCGGTCCACTGGTAGTCGTCAATGTAGAAGCCATAGGCGGCAGAGACGTTCTCAACACCATCGAAGGCCTGCGAGCGCATCAGGCGTCTGCGGGCTTCAGCGAGTCGGGTTGGCGCCTCGGCTTCGGGCGGTGCTGCATCGGGCTTTGCGATGGGGCCCGTGAGGTGGGTTGTGGCGACGGTGGCCAGTGAAGCGGGCTGGACCGGGCGTCCCGTCACCGGGTTGGGGCCGAGAAAGTCGGGCAGCGCCGGACTGACTTGGCCCAGTTCTCCACCGAAAGCCCAACCCGTCGGCGTAGTCGGCCTTCATTACGGGATAGACGCGCAGTTCCTTGAACTTCCACAGGCCGTCCTCCTTGACGAAGCGGTTGCGGAAGACGTTGATCTCCCAGTGAGCGGTGCCTTTGTCGGCCTCGCCCACCATGGCGAGCTCGATGCCCCGGCTCATGGCTTCGTGGCCGCCGGGCACGATGGCAATTGTGGTGTCGAACTGGGGCCGTTCGTTTAGCTGGCCGTGGCTGAGGCCCGCGCTGCCCATGCGCTCCATCGCCGTTCGCACGCCTTGCCGGCCAACAAGCACGCCCACATCGCTGACCTCGACGGCGCAGTCTTCTCCAAACAGATCGACCACGTCGTCCCACATCTTGCGGTCGACGTAGTACCCGTAGGCGTGCTGGAGGTTGCGGACCGCGTCCTCGTCGTTCAGAGCAGCGATACGGCGCTCCAGGCTCTCGAGGCTCTCGAGCGTTGGCGGTGGATCGCCCTGCGGCGGCGGGATGGGAATGCCGGTCTCGTCGACCGTGAAATGGAAGGGGATGATCGGCAGGTCTTTCTCACCAACGTTGGACCAGCCGTCGGCGTAGCTGCCTTCGTACTGCGGGAAGTAGCGCATGACAGCGATCTTCCAAACCCGATCTTCGCGCACGTAGTCGTTCTCGTAGAGGCCGCCTTCGAGCCAGGCCGCGCCGTTTCCGTTGCCTCGGAAGGCGAGGCTCATCCAGCGGCCCTGCGCGCTTTCTCCATCGACCGAGAGATTGACCAGCGGTTCGTCGATGAATTCGGT
Source organism: uncultured Chloroflexia bacterium (assembly GCA_963731765.1). Lineage (GTDB taxonomy): Bacteria > Chloroflexota > Dehalococcoidia > DSTF01 > WHTK01 > WHTK01. The sequence goes on along the minus strand of CAVSWS010000028.1, from coordinate 88,627 downwards.
GTTGAGTGCGCCCGGTGCCAGCCCGGATTCGCCGCCGCGTTCTCGGAGCCAGCCCAGGATCGCCGTCGAGCCGGTGATTCTTGCGTCACCCCATTCGATGCGACCGTTAGCGGCGAACAGGTCGGCCATATCCGGCCACAGACCGTACTGCTCGTATTGGGCGTAGGTGCGCTGCAGGTCTTTCACGGCTCGAAGCGATTCCAGCCGCTCCACATCGCGCGCGAGCGCAGCCACGCTATCGGGGCTTTGCCCCGAGTCAGCGGGAGGCTTCCAGCGATGGAGTCGAAGGTCTCGTGTCTGCTCTTTCGGGCGCCATTGCGATCCTCCCGTTGGTGCCAGGCCCTACTGCTAACGGCTGCGCACAAGCGGGAGTTTATGCCCGATGGACTAATTGGCAAACCACATATCGGATCAGAAGTTGGAGTGGACGGCGGGCGTGCCCCACTGAACATTAATTGCGTAGGGACGGACCCACGATAGCTCAGGGTTGAGATAAAGTAGCAGTAAACACGGTCCTTGGTGCTCACCGCCCAGACCGTTCAAGCAACCTTTGGGAAGGAGAATTCGAGTGCTTAACAATGAAGACAACGAGCTGCTGACGAATGTCGAGCCGGGTACGCCGATGGGCGAAACGTTCCGCCGGTTCTGGCTGCCCCTCATGCTGGCGAGCGAGCTGCCGACGCCCGACTGCGAGCCGCAGCGCGTCACGATCCTGAACGAGAAGCTGATCGCGTTCCGGGACACGGAGGGCCGTGTCGGCCTGGTGGACGCGTACTGCCCGCACCGCGGCGCGCCGCTGTTCTACGGCCGCAACGAAGAGAACGGCCTTCGCTGTGTTTACCACGGCTGGAAGTTCGACGTGAACGGCGAGTGCGTCGACCTGCCGAGCGCGCCGGAAGGCGACACGTACCGCCACAAGATCAACATCGTGCGCTACCCGTGCGTGGAGGCCGGCGACCTGATCTGGACCTACATGGGCCCGCCCGAGAAGCAGCCCCCGTTCCCGGCGTTCGACTGGCTTCAGCTGGGCTCCGAGCACCGCTATGTGCGCAAGTTCAAGCTCGAGTGCAACTACCTGCAGGCGATGGAGGGCGACTACGACCCCTCCCACGCTCGGTTCCTGCACAGCGTGCTCGAGGACGCGACGATCCCGAACCCACTGAACCCGAATGCGCTCACGCAGCGCATCAACTCGATGGGCACCGCGGGCCGAGACGCCAACAGCGACCCGTTCCCGCGCATCGTCGGTAACCGCCGCGTGCTGGACAAGCCGATCGCGGAGATGGAGGAGACGGACTCCGGACTGATCTCCGTCGCGGCGATCGAGGACAAGCCCGGCGAGTGGCTGGCGAACCTGCAAGCGACGATCATGCTGCCGATCTTCTGCACGGCGGGCATCGGCGGTGCGAACACGTACTACAGCAACATGCGTGTTCCGATCGACAACGAGAGCCTGATGTTCTTCCGCCTGCGCTGGAGCTACGACCCCATTCCGGAGGAGGAGCTCTCCGCCTACCGCGATGGCGACTGGTACTACCCGCGCTTGATCCCGGGCACGTTCATCCCGGAAGACAACGTCCACAACAGCTACAACCTGGACCGCGAAAAGCAGCGCAAGGAGAACTACACCGGCATCAGGACGTTCCCCCTGCAGGACATCGCCATGATGGAGGACCAGTGGGGTCCCATCGCCAAGCGCAACCTGGAGCACCTGACGAGCTACGACTACCAGATCATCGCCGTGCGACAGCGGCTCTTGAAGGTGGCGCGGAACATGGCCGAAGGCATCGAGCCCACGGAGCCGTGGCACCCGGAGGCGTACTCCTACCGGCGCGAGAGCGCTCGAGGCGCCACCAAAGAGGAGGCGATTGCGAACGTCAAGGCAAAGGCACTGCGAAGTGGCCTGCCGGCGGAGCTGCAGTCGCAGACGATCGCGACAGCCTAGTCGCGGCGGTATCGCTAATTAGAGGAGAGGGCGGGAGAGATCCCGCCCTTCTCCTGTTGTTTGGGCCGCTACGATGGGGGAAGTTGGGTCGACAGCAGCCCTCGGACGGCGGCCTGCCAGCGCTGGTAGGCGTGTCGAGGTCCGCTGGCCTCGGGGGCTGGTTGGAAGCGGGTGGCCTCGCGGCGCAGCCCCTCAAGCTCGGCTTCGTCGCGCCAGAAGCCGACGGCGAGACCGGCGAGGAACGCGGCGCCCATGGCCGTCGATTCTATCGACTCGGGGCGGGAGACGGGCGTAACGGCGAGATCGGCCTGTAGCTGCATGAGCAGGTCGTTCGCCGCGGCACCGCCGTCGACACGCAACTCCTGGATGTCGAGGGCCGCGGCGTCCTTCATGACCTCGAGCACGTCCTCGACCTGGAACACCATCGATTCCATGGCGGCGCGCACGATGTGGGCTTTCGTGGTTGCGCCGGTGAGGCCGTAGACGGCGCCGCGCACGTCCGGCCCCCAGTGCGGCGCGCCGAGCCCTACGAACGCGGGGACGAAAACAACGCCGCCGCTATCATCGACGCTGCGCATCAGCCGCTCGCCTTCCGACGCACTGGTGATGATGCCGAGGTTGTCACGAAGCCACTGGACTGCCGCGCCGGCAACGAAGATGGATCCTTCCAGTACGTAGCCGGCCTGCCCGGGCTTCGTGGTTGCGGCGACGCTGGTAAGCAGGCTGCTCGGCGAGCGCACCATGCTCTCGCCGGTGTGGAGGAGGATGAAGCAGCCTGTGCCGTACGTGGCTTTGATCAGGCCGGGCTCGAAGCAGCACTGCCCGTACAGTGCCGCCTGCTGATCGCCGACCAGCGATGCCAGCGGCAATCCGGCGGGTAGCGAACCGGCGGCCACGGTTTCGCCGCGAATGCCGGCGCTGGGGCCGACCTCCGGAACGACATCGCGGTTGAGGCCGAACAGGGCAAGCAGGTCGTCATCCCAGTCCAGGCGTTCGATGTCGAAGGCGAGGGTGCGGCAGGCGTTGGTGACGTCGGTGGTGTAAGCGGCGCCGCCCGTGAGGCGGTACGCGAGCCATGAATCGATGGTGCCGAACTGGACCGCGCGGGCATCGATGCGGGCGGCGAGACCGGGGACCTCGCGACGGAGCCAGAGCGCCTTGGTGCCGCTGAAGTAGGGGTCGAAGCGCAGGCCCGTTTTGCGCGCCACGTCGTCCTCAATGCCGGTGGCGCGCAGCTCCTCGCAGATGGCGGCGGAGCGGCGGCACTGCCAGACGATGGCGCGATGCACGGGCTCGCCGGTCGCGCGGTCCCAGAACAGCATGGTCTCGCGCTGGTTGCTGAGGCCGATAGCCACCGGCCGGCAATCCGGTGCCGCCGATTGGGCCGACTGTATCGAGGCGAGGGTGGCCCGCCAGATCTCCTCCGGGTCGTGCTCCACCCAGCCGGGTTGCGGGTAGTACTGCGTGATCTCGCGGTAGCCGCGTGCCAGCACTCGCCCGTCGTGGTCGACGAGGAGCGCCGTTACGCCGGTCGTGCCTGCGTCGATCGCGAGCACGACATCGGGCATTAGACGCGCTTCTCCAGCCAGGCCTCCATGTCCAGCATGACATCGGGCCATTCGGGCTCGTTGAAGATTTCGTGCAGCAGCTCCGGGTAGAGCTTGAGGGTCTTGTCCGGAGAGGAGACGGCTTCGAACAGCGCCTGGCTGCGGGGACCATCGCCGAGGGGCGAGGCGGCACCGGCCATGATCAGGATGGGCAGGCGAATCGTCGGTGCCAGCTCAGTCAGACGGTCGCGCATCTGAGCCATCGCCGAATCGCGGCCGGTCGGCGGAGGGCCGTGGTAGACCAGCGGGTCGTTGCGGTAGGCCTCAACGACGGCCGGGTCGCGCGACAGCGTGTCGGCGAGCTCAAGGCCCGGCGGCCGGGGCTGGACCTTGTCGGAGGCAATGCCGCCGCCGGAGAGGATAAGACCGGCGAGTTCGTCCTGGTACTGAGCGGCGTAGGCCGTCGCGATGGAAGCGCCCATGCTGTGACCGACGAGGTAGATGTCTTCGTAGACGTTCTCTTTGCGGATCAGATCGAAGAAGGTCTTGAGGTCAGCCACGTACTCACCGTAATCGGTGACGGCTACGCGCTCTCCGTCCGACTTACCGTGACCGCGGTGGTCGAGGGCGTAAATGCCGTAGTCGAGGGGAGAGAAGTAGTCGACCAGGTTCTGGTATCGACCGCTGTGCTCTGCAAAGCCGTGAGCGACGAGCAGGATGGCGCGCGGCGCACCCTCCGGCCACCAGCGCTGGTAGTAAATGTTGTAGTCGTTCAGGCCTTTGAAGCTGCCTTCTCGATGCGGCATGGATCCTCCCCCAAATGGTGGCGCGCTCGATCAGGGCGCACTGTGGCGTTCCGGCTGTCTGGTCTGTCGAGCTGTAGCATAATCCCTTCATGCCGCCACAGAAATCACGCGCCGAAGTCCTCGACGAGCTGGACGGATCGCGGTTCGATGCGGTGATCATCGGCGGCGGCATCAACGGCGTCGCCGTGGCTCGCGACGCCTCGTTGCGGGGCCTGCGAGTGTGCCTGTTCGAGCAGGGAGACTTCGCCGGCGGCACTTCGAGCAAATCGACCAAGATCGCGCACGGGGGCCTGCGCTATCTGCGCAATCGAGAGTTTGGCCTGGTCCGCGAGTCGCAGCGCGAGCGCTTGCTCCTGCGGCGGCTCCTCCCCCACCTCGTAACACCGCAGAGCTTCTGCTACCCCGTGTATCGCGACGGCCCGGACCCGGTGTGGAAGGTGCGCCTTGGCCTGACGGTTTACGACCTGCTGGCGGGGCTGCGTAACCCGGAGCGGCATCGAAGCCTGACGCCGGCCGTGGCTCTGCGCGACAACCCCTCGCTACGCGGGACGGAGCTGGTGGCCGCGATGCGCTACTGGGACGACCGCATGGACGACGCGCGCATCTGCCTCGAGACGGCGCTTTCGGCAGAACGCGCGGGCGCCGTCTGCCTGAACTACGTCCGTGCCGTTTCGGCGCACCGCAATTCGAGCTTCGAGATCGACTTCGAGGACGTCGTTGGTGGAATCAAGGGGACGGTACAGGCGGGCGCCGTGGTGAATTGCGCCGGGCCATGGGCCGACGAAGTGCTGCGAGACGTGATCGGATCGCCGTCGCAGCAGCTGGCGCCGACGAAGGGCGTGCACATCGTGGTGCCTCGGATCCCGGGCGACGATGCACTGATCCTGCAGAACCCCGACGACGAGCGTACGTTCTTCGCCATCCCCTGGGACGATGCGACGCTCATCGGCACCACCGACACTCGATACGACGGCGATCCGTCAGACGTGCGCGTGGAGCGAGAGGATATCGACTATCTGATCGATGCAGCGAAGTACTACATGCCGGGGGTCGAGCTGCAGGCCTCGGACGTCATCTTCTCGTTTGCCGGACTGCGGCCGCTGGTCGCGCCCGGCGAGGCGGGAGTGGACGAGGGGAAGATTAGCCGGCGGCATCGGGTTGCGGTTCACCCGGCGGGCGTGGTGACGCTGGTCGGCGGCAAGTACACAACGTTTCGCCAGATGGCGGAGGATGCCACCGACGCGCTGATCGAGACGCTCGGTTTGCCGAAACGCCCCTGTACGACTCGAACCGAGTCGTACTTCGTCGAAGCGCCACCAACCAGCAACGCGGCAGCAGACCCTGAGCTGTGGGCCGTGCTCAAGGCGCGGTACGGGCCGCGTGCCGCGGAGGTGTACGACACCTGTCTTTCGGCCCCCGAGCTCTCGCAGCGGCTAATCGAAAGCTACAGCTTGAGACTGGGCGAGCTGGTGTTTTCGGCACGGGAGGAGAAGGTCCAGTGTCTGGACGACCTCGTCCTGCGGCGGACGCGCCTGGCATGGCGTCCCGAGCTCTCTGACGCCCTGCGGGAGCGAGTCGCCGGCGTCATCGAACGCTACGTCCCGGCGGCGACGCTGACGTAGCCACTGCGGCGGCAGCGACCACGTGCGTTTACTGATCTGGTATCATTGTTTCTAAGCCTTCTATGGTTCTCCTGCTTGTGAATCATGGGAGTCGCTGACCGACGCGAGACACCGCCTCCACGAAGTCCGAATCCATACCGGCTGTCGTCCAAGGTCCCGTTTTTCGTCTTCGGTATTGATAGGACCCCATGAGGGGGATTAGTGGAGAGTATTGTTTTGAACATCTACGTCGGAAACCTCAGCTTCGACACGACCGAGCGCGACCTCGAGCAGGCTTTCGCCAGCTACGGCGAAGTGCAGTCAGCACGCGTCGCAACCGACCGCGACACCAACCGTTCGCGTGGCTTCGGCTTCGTGGAAATGCCGAACCAGACCGAAGCCCAGACTGCGATTGCCGAGCTTAACGGCAAGGAGCTCCAGGGCCGCACACTCACCGTCAACGAGGCGAGGCCCCGTGAGGACCGTCCCCGCGGTGGCGGTGGCGGCGGTTACGGTGGTGGCGGCGGTGGTCGCGGTGGCGGCTACGGCGGCGGTGGTGGTGGCGGTTACGGTGGTGGCGGCGGCGGTCGCGGTGGCGGCTACGGTGGTGGTGGCGGCGGCCGGCGCTACTAAGCGCTTACCAGTCCCTCAAAGAATGACGTGGCGGGAGAGAAGCAGCTCTCCCGCCGCATCTTTTCAGTGACTTCGCCAACAAGCCTTCCCTCGGGTCGCTTGTTATTTGCGCGGGGCCAGTCTAGGCTGCTGAACAAGCACACGCGCGTCCCTTCGATGCTCCAGCGTGGCGGCCTGCGAGGAAACACTCCTGAATAGCACATCGATAGACATTTGCAGGCACCTCAGCAATGGGGTCGTGCGTAACCACTCCGCGGGCTCGGTCGAGATGACCGCATCGCCCGCAACTGCGAAGAGCGTCTCTGACGCCACCAGGTCTTTCTCCTGGCCACTCTAACCTCCGTCCGCGACACGACGCGCACTCGGCGCCGGCCTTCCGATGTCAGCGGAGACGACTACAGGGCAAGACTGTCCGTCGCCGATGGCTCGCAGCTGTATGCCAGGCTGAAGACGGGGGCGCGGTCTGCCGGCATATTCGAGCGCTCCCGGGCGTACTACGTACTGATCTCGGCCGGCGCATTTGGCGGCTATGCTGCGGCGACAGCGGCGATTTTCGCCTTTGATTCGTGGTTGCTCCTGCTGCTCGCCTGTGTGGTCTTTTCGGCCTTCACGGTGCAGTTGGCCGGCGTGATGCACGACTGCGGACATCGAGCCGTGTTCAGCTCAATTCGTAGCAACGACCTGCTGGGTTCGTTCGCCGCCGGGGCAATCGGCATGAGCCTGATGAGCTGGCGCGAGCACCACAACCGGCACCATGCGTTTCCCAATCAGGACACCAAGGACCCGGACTTTCAGGTGCCGTTGACGGCGTTCAGCGCGAACCAGATGTCGCTCAAGAGCGGCCGGACGCGGCTCCTGTCGCGCTATCAGGCGTTCTACTTCTACGGCATTCTGGCGACGGCGAGCCTGTCGAATCGTGTCGGGGGCGTGGTGAATTTCCTGCGCAGGCCGAGCGAGGGCAGCCTCATCGAACACCTGGCGAACGTGCCTGTCGTGGCGGCCCTCACGGTGGGGCCTTTCCTCGTCTTCCCGCTCGAGAAGGCGCTTTTTGTCTTCGTCGTGGTTCACCTGGTGTCCGGTCTCTACCTGGCGAACTGCTTCGCGCCTAACCACAAGGGCATGACGACGCTGCGCGACGACGCGGAGATATCCTTCTTCGAGCAGCAGGTGGTCACCGCCCGCAGCGTGCGGGGCGGCATCCTGACCGAGATCTTCATGGTGGGGCTCAATCACCAGATCGAGCACCATCTGTTCCCCAGCACGCCTCGCAACAAGCTGAAGCAGCTGCGGCCGTCCGTAATAGAAGCGTGCGAGGCCGAGGGTATCGCCTACGGGGAAGAGGGCTTCGTGGAGAGCGGCCGGACGATCCTTCGGAGCCTGTACGGGGTTTCGCGCCAGGCATAGAATCCGCTCCGCTTCCACGGGCCAGCTTCTATTGAGTACGCCTCCGGGGTCTCATAGCCGGAGCGGCCCCTCACGCCGGCGAGGGTGGAATCGACGGCGGTCAGGTCGCTCTAGGAGTCTTCGTACGAAGGTGCCGTGGATGTCGACGCTGCCGACGCCTCGCCGCGAGCGCGGTGCCAGTCCTTGAAACGGGGGAGAGCCCAGCGAAACGCCTTCCAGCCAAGAAGCACGGCGGTACCCCGGACGCTACCGAAGAGGATGATGGGCAGGGCGACGGCCGCCCAGGTGGGCAAGCTCAAGACCCCAAGCGCTGCGGCCCCCAGTAAGACACCCGGACCGCCTATCCCCAGGATAATTGCGGCAATTAGAAGAGTCCGCTTCACAGCACCCCGCCTCCTCGCTATCACATCTCACCGGTATGCCAGCTGCCGATCTCACGCGATGCCACGGGTGTCAGCAGTTCTGGAAGCGCGGCGATAAGTAGATCGTATCAATTTTCGGTTGTAAATGACATCGCAATATCGCATTGATACGTGGCTATGAATTGAGATTGAGTTTTATCACGAGGGCAATGCATCAAGTTCCTGGTCAATAGATGCTGAATATTCTCTCAGGCATTCGCGCAATATAAGAGAGACTTCAGCGCACCCTATGTTGCTGCATCCAATTTCCTCCAAGAGCGACGGGCAGATCGAATAGCCGGATGCCGCCATTTGCCGCGATTAAGCTTTTGTGCAGCCAGCTAACGTGCTGACAGGGGTTCAGCGCATATTCAGATCGAGCCCACGGCCTGTCCACTGGCTTCACGCAAGCGGTCAGGCGTGGCAGGCTTGGCGTAGGGATGCCGGCGATGCCCGGCCTAGAACCAGGAATCTTTCCACATATGCGCTATCGCTCTCTCGGACGCAGCGGGCTGCAGGTCAGCGAGGTCTGCCTCGGCACGATGACGTTCGGCATACAGGCTGACGAATCGGAAGCCTTCAAGATCATGGACGCCGCGGCAGATGCCGGCGTCAACTTCATCGATACGGCGGACGTCTACCCCGTCGGCACCGGACCGGAGATGTCCGGTATCACCGAATCGATCGTGGGCAAGTGGCTGCACGACAAGCGCGACCGCTTCGTGCTGGCGACGAAGTGCACCGGCGCGATGGGGCCGGGACCGAACGACCGCGGCTCGTCGCGGCGCCACATCATCGAGGCCGTCGACGCGTCGCTGAAGCGGCTGCAGACGGACTACATCGACCTGTACCAGATGCATTCGGTGGACGAGAACACACCGCTGGACGAAACGCTGGGCACCCTGAACGACCTGGTGCGCTGGGGCAAGATCCGCTACATCGGCGTGTCGAACTATCCGGCGTGGCGGATAGCGCTGATGCTCGGGATGGCGGAAGCGAGGGGATGGGAGCGGGTTGTGTGCGACCAGCCGCGCTACAACATGCTGTACCGCGAGATCGAGACGGAGCTGGTGCCGTTCTGCCAGGACCAGGGCGTTGGGATCATCGCCTATAACCCGCTGGCCGGGGGCTTCCTCAGCGGCAAGCACAAGAAGGGCGAGAACCCGGAAGAAGGGACTCGATTCGCGCTACAGGGCGCGGGCAGGAACTACCGGGCGCGCTACTGGCACGAAGCGCAATTCGACGTGGTCGAGGAGCTGAAGGAGTTCTTTGCGCCGCGAGAGCGCTCGTTGCCGCAGGTGGCTGCGTCGTGGGTGATGAGTCAGCCCGGCGTGACGAGCGCGATCCTCGGCGCAAGCAAGGTGGGACAGATCGTGGAGACGCTGGGCGCCGTCGACCTGCAGCTGGACGAGGACGAACTGCAGATCTGCAACGAGGCGTGGTTCAAGCTGCCGCGTCCTGCCGACATGGCGCAGGTGCGGCGGTAGGAACGACCCTCCCTGCGCTCTGCCTCCCTCGGTGGCGCGACGAGATACCTATCGGGCATTTCGCGTCCTTCGACCGGCTCCGGGCGAACTGCCCGAGGAGGCGTTGGCCTCCCCGGGCAGGTTAACGGCATGAAGCTTGATGTCCGTTAAAGTCCTGGCTGTTTGACCTATAGTCAATGATTGAGTAATCATCTCCCAGTCATGCCAAAGAGTAAGACCTCGTTCACACCCGCCGAATATGCGGTGCTGGGGCTGCTGCGGTGGCGGCCGGCGCACGGCTACGAGCTGCAACGGCTGCTGACCGGTCGCAGAGGGCTCGGTCTCGTGTGCCCGGTCGAGCCGGCGATGGTGTACGCCATCCTCAAGTCGCTCTCCGGCCTGGAGCTGATCAACGGCGAATGGGACGGCAGCACATACCCACCGAAGGCGATCTACAGCGTCACCATCGCCGGTGATGGCGAGTTCCAGCGATGGATCACCCGCCCAGTCGGCCGCATGCGCGAGGTGCGACTGGACTTCATGGTCAAGCTGTACTTCCTCATGGAGGGACCGGAAGCGGACCTGGAGCAGGCACGCAGCCTGATTGAGGACCAGCTAGAGATGTGCGACACCTACACGCGCGAAATCGAGGGGGAGCTGGAGAGCGTCGAGGAGGGAACCTTCGACGCTCTCGCGCTCGGCTCCAAGCTCAGTGCAGCCCGCCTGACGAGGGCCTGGTTGGCGGACTGCCTGAACAGCACGAACGAGGACCGAAAGGAAGGATCATGACCGCCGGTTTGAGAAGCGGCGCCTTGAGGGCCCTCCTGCTCGCGACCGTGTTTGCGTTCGGGAGCATCTTTCTCGTCGCTTGCGGCGGTAATAACGAAAGCCCTCGAGCCGCCTCCGCCACGGGCGATGGGAGCTCCCTGAGCGGCAACATCAACGTGTTTGCGGCTGCCTCCCTGACCGACGCGTTCACCGAGATCGGCAAGGCGTTCGAGGCGCAAAACCCGGACACGGACGTGGCGTTCAACTTCGCCGGCAGTTCGGCGCTGCGGACCCAAATCGAGGAAGGCGCGCCCGTTGACGTCTTCGCCAGCGCCAACACAACGCATATGGACGCGCTGGTCGAGGCCAAGCTGGCCAACGAGCCCGAGCTGTTCGTGCACAACTCCCTGACGATTATCACGCCCAAGGACAACCCGGCAGGCATTCAGTCGCTGGCAGACCTGAAGAAGCCGGGCATCAAGCTGGTGCTGGCAGCGGAAGAGGTGCCGGTAGGCGGTTACGCGCGCGACATGCTGAAGAACGCTGAGGCGGACCCGGCGTACGGGTCGGGGTTCTCGGACGCGGTGCTCGCGAACCTCGTTTCGAACGAATCGAACGTGAAGCAGGTGGTGGCGAAGATCGAGCTGGGTGAGGGCGACGTTGGTGTCGTGTACGGCTCCGACGTGACGCCGGACGTGGCACCGGAACTGAACCAGGTCGAGGTGCCGGACTCGCTGAACGTTATCGCCGACTACCCGATCGCTACGCTGACCGAAGCGGACAATGCCGAAGTGGCGCAGGCGTTCGTCGACTTCGTATTGAGCTCAGACGGCCAGGCGATCCTGGCGAAGTGGGGCTTCAGGCCTGTCAAGTGAGAACGTGATGAGCTCCTCTCCACCCGAGGGACTGTACTGCCCTGTTTGTGGCGAGCAACTTGTGTTCATCTCGATCTGGCAGGACCCCGCCTCCAACAGGACCCGGATGTTCTGCGAAGCGTGTTCCCACGAAGAGGAGTACCGCCACCTGCCGAAATCGCAGCGAACCATCTACAGTTTGGAGGGCTTCCAGCCTTTCGCGGGCCGGCGGCTGCTGGCCCACGTGCGTGAGCGGGAGATGGCAAGACAGGCAGGGTTAACGACGGAACATCCAACCGAGTTATGACAACAACGCAAGGCCTGGCATCGAGGGCTGCACGGGGACGCGGCGGGATCTCGCTTACGGCAGTCTTCCTGCCGGCGGCTTTCCTGTTTGTCGCCTTCATGTTCGTGCCGATGGCAGCACTGTTCTGGCGAGCGATCGATAGCGGGCAGCTCGGCGACAGCATCACGTCCGACCTCGTGGTCGATGCGATGAAGCTCAGCGCGATCACGAGCACGATCTCGCTCGTGATTACGCTGGTGTTCGGGACGCCCGGTCGCCTACATCCTCGCCCGGCGTCAGTTCCCCGGCAAAATCTTCGTCGACCTGCTGGTGGACTTGCCGATCGTCCTGCCGCCGACCGTGGCGGGCGTGGCGCTTCTCGTCGCATTCGGGCGGCGCGGCGTGCTGGGCGGCGAAGTGCAGTCGCTGGGCATCGACCTGGCGTTCACGACAACAGCCGTGGTGATCGCGCAGATCTTCGTCTCGGCGCCCTACTACATCCGCACCGTGAAGGCCGGCTTCGAGAGCGTCGACGAGCAGTACGAGGGCGTGGCCGCGACGCTGGGGGCGCAACCGCTGCGCATCTTCTGGCGCGTGGTGCTGCCCCTGGCGTGGCCGTCCGTGCTGGCGGGGGCGATCCTCTGCTGGGCGAGGGCCCTCGGTGAGCTGGGCGCCACGTTGATCTTCGCGGGCAACTTCCAGGGCCGGACGCAGACGATGCCGCTGGCGATCATCGGCGTGTTCGACGCAGGCCGGACTGTCGACCTGGCGATCGCGCTGGCGGTAATCCTCGTTGTGGCGGCGGCGATCCTGCTGTTTATCCTGCGGCTGTTCGCCCGCACTTCGAACGCGGGCTTCTGAGATGCTGTCGGTCGACTTTGAGAAGCGCGTGGGCAACTTCCACCTCCGTCCCCGTTTCGATGCGGACGAGGAGATGGTGGTGCTGCTGGGTCCGTCGGGCTCCGGCAAGTCGCTGACGCTGCGAGCGATCGCGGGGCTGCTGAAGCCGGACCGGGGGCGCATCGAAGTGCCGGACGGTGTGGTGTTCGACGCGGACAACGGGATCAACCTGCCGCCCCAGGCTCGCAATGTCGGTTATGTCGTGCAGGACCTGGCGCTATTCCCCCACCTGTCCGTAGCGGAGAACATCGGCTTCGCGCTCGCGAAGTGGCCGAAGCCGGAGCGTGAGGAACGCATTCGCGAGCTTATCGACATGCTCGGGCTGGCCGGGCTGGAGGAGCGGCTGCCGAGAGCGATCTCCGGCGGGCAGCAGCAACGCACGGCGCTGGGTCGGGCCCTGGCAGCGCGGCCCCGGGTGCTGCTGCTCGATGAGCCGTTCACCGCGCTCGACGCGCCGATCCGCAACGTGCTGCGTCGCGAGGTGGCGCGACTGAGACGCCAGCTGGGGTTGCTGGCGCTGTTCGTGACACACGACCTGCAGGAGGCGTACGCGCTCGCCGACCGCATCGCCGTGTACGACCAGGGCGAAGTGCTGCAGTACGGCTCGCGCGAGGAGGTGTTCGGGCAGCCGGGTAGCATCCGCGTCGCCCAGCTGCTGGACGCGCGCAACATCTTCGAGGGCCGCGTTGTGGGCAAGACGGAAGCGTTCACCGAGATCGAGACGCCGTGGTTCCGGGGCCGCGCGCGGGCGGAAGGAGAGCTGGCGCCAGATTCGCCGGCGGCGCTATCGGTGCGGCCGGAGCACGTTATCCTGCTGCGTCGCGACCGCCCACACGGCCATGTGCTGGACACGGTGCTGGACGTGGAGTTGGAGGATGAGATCGCCACGGGCAACAACCACCGCCTCTACCTGCGAGTGCTGAAGGACGGCCGCCCGACGGAGTGCGTGTTCGAAGCCGACCTTTCGGCCCATCCCTATCAGGTCATGGGCGTGGCCTCGGAGCGACGCTGGCGCATCGCCCTGTCGTTAGAGCACGCCGTGGCGATTCCGCTATAGGGCGCACGAGGCCGCTAGCCGGCGTCACGTCCAGACGGAAGACCCTCCCGGCCCTCGCCCTCAAGGGCGAGGGGTCTGATGCCGAGAGCACTACACTCGCTTCGGATGCTCAGCCTTCGTGGTCTTAACGTGCTTGTGCTGGCGGCCTCGTGACTACGGGACGATGAGGGTGCCGTGCATGGTGTCTGGATGGACGTCGCAGCGGAAGTAGTAGGTGCCGGGCTGAAGGGGCGGGATCGTGTACTTCATGGTCGTGGGGCCGGTCGTGAGGTCGCCCTTGAACACCGTCGTGGTCGCATCAGTGGTGGTGTAGATCGAGAAGTTGTGTAGGACGCTGGCGTCCTTGTTATCCAAAGTGACCGTGGTTTCCGTGTTCGGCGCCAGGGTTATCGAGTCCGTGTTGTATTTGAGGTTCTTGGCCACAAGGTCAACGGAGGTCTGCGGCGTGCCTGCGGCCACCGGCGTACCGGCGGGCGTGCTCGTGGAGCTCGTACCTCCGCCGCCGCTACACGCTGCGAGACACAGCATGGCGATGCCGAGCAATGCGGTGAGAAATAACGCGCCAAACTTCATATTGGGTCCTCCCACTGATATCGAGGCACTCAAAGTACCGGCAGCCGGCTACCTCTAAGCATTCGGCCGAAGTCGTGGGGCTAGAAACGTCACGGCGATGACCGGGGCTTGCATAGCAGGACGCGTCAGCAGCCTCCCGCCACTCAGTCTTTCGAGGGACAGGGCTTCCGGTGAAGCTGCGACGGCAGTCGAGATGCCCGGCGCTTTCGGCCTTGATTTCATCGTGCGCCTGGTCTAGCTAAGACACAACGATGGTCGGTTTCAGGGTGATCGTCCGTAATGCAACTAATTGCATTTCCAATCAGTAGTGGATACGCTTTGCCGCAAAGGGAACCGACACCCTTGGCCCCGGTTCGCTCGATTTCCCCTGCGAGGTAGAAATGCACATACCTGACGGCTACATCAGCCCTGCAACGGCCGGCGTCATGTACATGGCAGCGGCGCCGTTCTGGATCATCGCGGCCGAGAAGGTGCGCAAGGTGCTGAGCGGCCGAACCGTGCCGCTGCTGTCGGTATTCGCGGCGTTCACCTTCGCGATCATGATGTTCAACGTACCGGTGCCCGGCGGCACGACGGCTCACGGCGTCGGTGGCACGCTAACCGCGATCATCCTGGGGCCCTGGGCGTCCGTTATCACGACGTCCGTGGCGCTTGTCTTGCAGGCCCTGTTCTTCGGCGACGGCGGCATCACGGCGATCGGCGCGAACTGCTTCAACATGGCCATCGTGTTGCCTTTCGTGGGTTACGGCACTTACAAGCTGATCGCGGGCGACAGCGACGTGTTTTCGCAGCGCCGGATCATCGCTGCCGCCATCGGGTCCTACGTGGGCATCACCGTCGCGGCGCTGCTCGTTGGCATTGAGCTGGGCATCCAGCCCGACCTCTGGAGCACCAACGGCGTGCCGGACTACAGTCCGTACGGTCTCAGCACTGCCATACCATCAATGCTCCTGGCGCACGTGGCAGGCGCATCATTCGTTGAGGCTGCGATCACGGCGCTGGCGGTGGGCTACATCCAGCAGTCGTTCCCGGAGATCCTGCAGCGCGGCGGTGAGAAGAAGGCCAAGCGCGTCATCAGGCAATGTGTGGCTGCCGGTGGGCGGGTTTGCCGCCTTTGCCGTGCTGGTCGTATTCGTCGCGGGCATGATCAAGGGCAGCGGTCACATCGACCAGTGGGGCGGGCTGGACTGGAACACAGTCGCCTGGAGTGACGCCGGGATGACCGTACTGGTCTCCGCCGTGGTCTCGGCGATTGTCCTGCCTGCAATCTGGTTGCTCCTGAGAGGGCATCGAGGTGCCAGAGCAGCCGCGATGATCTTCGTCGGCCTGATGATCTGGGTGCCCATCGGACTGATCGCACCGGGAGGGGCGTTCGGCGAGGACGTTTCGGCCACGCCGGAGGAGGTATCGGCCGCGCTGGCCGCTCGCGATGCGGGCGACCCGAGCCTGTTCGAGGCGCTGCCGGACGTGAACCAGGAGTGCGAATGCGTCCCGACGAAGATCAATGACGGTGACTTTCGCAGACCACACACCACTGGCCGGGTATCAGCCGCCATGGATCGACGGCAGCGATCCGGCCTGGCAGCAGAACATCGGTTATCAGATCGCCGGGTTCTTCGGCATCGGAGTGTTCGCGTTGCTGGGATGGCTGCTTTACCAGTTCGCGCGATGGCTGGTGCCACAGGCTCCGCCAGACTGGCGGGCAGCTTAGACTAGATATGTGAGCATCGAATCTGCAGCTGCGATCAAGCCGCCGAAACCGGCAAAGCCGGGCTTCGTCGAGAAGACGCTCGCCGGCATCACGGCGGGCATCGAGCAGGCGATCTTCTCGGAGGAAAACGCGCGCAAGGACGGGCTGCTGCAGCGGCGCGACCCGCGGTTCAAGCTGCTGTGCTTCATCGCCCTGATCATCGCGACCGCCATCTCGCGGCATTGGGAGACGCTGGTCGGGCTGTACGGGCTGACGCTGCTCAGCGCCTACCTCTCGCAGATCGACATGGTGTTCTTCATCAAACGCGTGTGGCTGGGCATCCCGGTGTTCAGCGGCATCGTGGTGTTGCCTTCGATCTTCTTCGTCGGGCACCACGACCTGTTCAGCTTCCCGATCGGCATCACGACCGTACACGTGCACAGCGACGGCCTGCGGGCGGCGGCGATCTTCGTGTTGCGCGTGGGCGCATCGGTGTCGCTGGCGATCCTGCTAATCCTGACGACGCGCTGGGCCGACATCCTGAAGTCGCTGCGGGTGCTGCGGGTGCCGACCGTGTTCGTCATCGTGCTGTCGATGACCTATCGCTACATCTTCCTTCTCCTGCACACTGCTAACGGTATGTTCCTCGCCCGCAAAAGTCGTATGGTCGCCCACACCTCCGGCAAAGAGGAGCG
This sequence comes from uncultured Chloroflexia bacterium, assembly GCA_963731765.1. Classification (GTDB taxonomy): domain Bacteria; phylum Chloroflexota; class Dehalococcoidia; order DSTF01; family WHTK01; genus WHTK01. Next base: position 72,001 of record CAVSWS010000028.1, on the reverse strand, counting down.
GTGGTGGATCGTCTCTGCCATCGGCGTGCTGATGCAACGGTCGTTTCGCATGAGCGAGGACGTGTACCAGGCGATGCTGGCGCGCGGGTTCCAGAACGAAATCCGGACGCTGACGGACTATCGCCTGCGGGCCGCCGACTGGCTGATGCTGGCCGTATCGCTCGCCGCGGCGGGCATCGCGATTTACGCGGGGCAGGTGTGGCTATGAGCGAACGTAACGGCGCCGCGGCCCCGGTGTTCGAGCTGCAGGGCGTGCGGTACGAGTACGGCCGAGGTCAGGTTGCCCTGGACGGCATCGACCTGGTGATCCGGGAGGGCGAGCAGGTGGCGCTGCTCGGCGCCAACGGCTCCGGCAAATCGACACTGCTCAAGCTGCTCGACGGCCTGTACCCGCCCAACGGCGGCACAATGCGGGTGTTCGGCGAGAAGATTGAGAACATCGACCGCGACGTAGAAGCGGGGCATCGTTTCCATCAGCGCATCGGCCTCGTGTTCCAGGACCCCGATATCCAGCTGTTCTCTCCGACCGTGGGCGACGACGTCGCGTTCGGGCCGCTGCAGCTCCAGCTACCGCTGCGAGAGGTGCGGGAACGGGTGGAGGCGGCGCTGGAGCAGATGAGCATCATGCACCTGCGCGACCGGGCGCCGTTCGAGCTGTCCGGCGGCGAAAAGAAGCGCGCCGCCATCGCCTCGGTACTGTCGCTGCAGCCGGACGTGATCCTGCTGGACGAACCGACCGCGAGCCTGGACCCCCGTACGAAGTGGATCCTGCTCAACCTGATCCAGGAGATGGGAAAGCAGGGCAAGACAATCGTCACGGCGACGCACGAGCTGGAGACGGTGCCGGTGATTGCCGACCGTGTCGTCGTGCTGGGCGAGAACCGGCGTGTGCTGGCCGACGGCCCCACCGACTCGGTGCTGGCAAACGAAGCGCTGCTGATCGAAGCGAACCTGATCCATGAACACCTGCACCGCCACGCCAGTATCGAGCACGCCCACCCACACATCGAGGGCCACCACGAAGAGCCCGACCACGACGTCGCGGTGAACCTGTAGCGGGCGCTCAAACCAAGGCTCAGGTACGACCGGGGTTCGGAGTACCGCCGGTTTAACAACCCGCGGCATCAGCTGGTCAGCTAATAAAGCGGCTTCTCAATCAGAGGCAGATCGCGCCCTTCCGGGAGCAGAAGAAGTTCGAGGTGCCCGATTCCGGAGGGAAGCTTCGCAACGGCCATGTCGACGAGGCGATCAGGCGGCATCGGGTGAAGGCCTGAATTGGGGCCAACCACGAAGAAGCGGTAGCCCAACGCAGCGAAGGTGCCGAGCATCTCGTCCGGGTCGGTGCCGTTGGCGCGCAGGGCGAAGGGCCAAAGCTCCATAACGATGATGGGATGGCAGCGTTCGATGAGCTGCCGGCCGCCTCGGATGATGCGCCCTTCTGAGCCCTCCGTGTCGATCTTGATGAGGTCGGCGGAGGCGCCGGTGGCGGCGAACCAGGCATCGAGGGTGTGGAGTCTGACTTCGAGCTCGCCTCCGGGCTTGCGGATGGCAGGCTGCACGAGGGTCGAGCGGCTGCTGCTGCGGTAGTCCCGGAACAGGGTGGCGGCGCCAGCGTGGTCGGAAAGAGCCCAGTCGTGAACCTCGATGTGGGCCGGGAGCATCGAGGCGGCATTGCGGGCTAGCAGGTCGAAGTTCTGCGGGTCCGGCTCGAAGGCGATGACACGGCCGTTGGGACCGACTCGTTCCGAGGCGATGGCTGTGTAGTAGCCGATGTTGGCACCGATATCGAGCACGGTCATACCAGGCGTGACGAGGCGCTCGAAGAGATGCGTGAGGTGGGGCTCGTAGCTACCCAGAAGCAGGAGCTTGGGAGCGAGACCGCGCGCGTCGGCATCGACGTAGAAGGGGCGTCCTCGGAAGCTAATCTCGGTCACTCCGCGGGGCCGAAGCGCATCGTAGAGCCAGTCGTACAGGCGCTTCGTGCGCGGCGCCTCCATGAAGTTGTAGCCGCAGTGAATGCCGGCGCGGACCAGGAGCGCGAAGAGGCTGAAGAGCAACGGTCTGATCCGGAACAAGGCTATCGGAGGTAGCCGAGAACCAGCTCGGCGGCAGACTCCGCGGTCGTGTCGCTGGTATCGATGACGGGGACGCCGAAGCGCTGGGCCAGCTCGAGGTAACGGCGGCAGAAGTAGCGATGCTCCTCTATGTCACCGGCGGGCTCGCCGCGTGCGACCAGACGCTGCACGGTGACTTCCGGGACTGGCCCAGCAGAGGACCGTGGGCGGCAGGGGCATCCAGGACTCGAAGCAGGACTCCGGCAGGAGGGTGAAGAGCGAGAGCCAGTGGCGGTCGAACCAGCGCGGGCCCTCGCCGGTAGTGCTGCGAAGACCCTTCTCCACCGATTGCAGCGCGAGCTGATTGGCGAGGTCGAATCGCTGCTGGGCGATGAGCCACACGAGCAGGTCGCCCAGGGAGTCGTTGAACGGCTTGACGGTCACGCCGCCGAGACGCTGCTGCAGGAGCGCGACGAGGGTCGACTTGCCGGCACCGTCATGGCCATCGAGGACGATGACCTGCTCAGTGACAGGGTTCGTAAGTCGAGAGAGGGCGTTCGAAGTCATAACACCTGCAACCTGCTAATGCCCCGCAGCGGGCTCGATTCCGGTCGGCCGGGGCGCACCTCCACGTGCGAGACGACGGCGTCGGCGGGGAGCTGAACGATGTCGTAGACGAGGCGCGCGATCGTGGCGGGGGCGATCTTATGTGCGCTCGTGTCGCCTTCGCGGTTTCGGACGGCCCAGGGAGTAACGACGGTTGTGCGAACGCGGCCTGCCGTCTCCAGGGCGATCACCTCGCCGAAGACCTCGACGGCTGCTTTGGTGCTGCAATAGGCGGCGCCGCCCTCGAAAGCGTGCGATGCGGCCTGGCTACCGACGATGACGAGAGCGCCATGACTGGCTTCGAGGTAGGGCAGCAGGGCTCGGCTGAGGTAGAAGAGGCTGCTGAGGTTAACCCGCAGCGAATCCTCCCAGCACTCGTCCGTCAGGGCGGTGACGGGAGCAAGGTGGCGCACGGCGGCGTTGATGACGCAGACATCGATACGCCCGCCGAGGCGATCAAGAGCCGCGGTTACGCCGCCCGCGACATCCTCTTTGCACGAAAGATCGCATCGAACCTCACCGAGCCAGGCTTCGCCCGTTGGCGAGCGGTTGAGGGAGGCGACGCGGTAGGCGCGGCGGCGGAAATGACGGGCAATGGCCCGGCCCAGGCCTCGGTTGCTGCCGGTGATGAGGAGCCGTCTCACAGTGCGGTCTGTACGCCGATTAACGACTGGTTGAGGCGGGACCACTGGGCCAGGATGTCTTCGTGGGAGCGGCCCTGGCGGAAGAGGTCCTTATCCAGTGGCTCGCCGTCGGGGGAACGCAGTCGCATGCAGTCCGGCGACACCTCGGACTGCACGAGGTAGGTGCCGGCGCTATCGCGGCCGAAGATGACGCAGAAGTCCCAGAGGTCGTTCGGCGCCAGCCAGTCTCGCAGCACCTGGTTGACCTGGAGGATGCCCTGCTTGAGTGCCTCGGGATCGAAGCCGCACTCGCGGATGTAGTCCTCGGCGATGGGCTGGTCTTCAGGATCGGTGCGGTAGTCGAACTTGACCACGGGCTGCTGGAATCGGTGCCCCTCCTCGAAGAGCCCCGGGTACTTGCGGAGGGTGGAGCCGGTCGCGAGGTTCTTGACGATGACCTCGAACGGCGGCGAGGGACAGAGGCGCGCGACGTACATGTCGTCCGAAACGCGCTCCCGGAAAACGGTGGGCACGCCGGCTGCTTCGAGGCGCCCTGCTGCCATCTCGTAGAAATCGAGGCGCAGCTTCTCGGTACCGGGGACCAGCTCGTCGCGTGTGTAGGTGAAGCTGGTGAGGGACGGAATGAGGCGCACGAGGCAGAGCTCCGGGCCGAGCTGGAACACCTCCTTGCTGCGACCTTTGGCGATCGGCGCTTGCTTGACCGTTTCTCTTATGTCCACTGAAATCATCTCAGGCCTCGAATCCTTGCTTGAGGTTGTCGCGCTCCAGGAAGGCGCGCTCGAAGTGGCGGGGCGATGGCACGCCGTTGAGTCCCAGCGCTTCGCCGGCCAGTGCGACCTCGTAGGCGCGGCGGTAGTAGTTGGCGAAGTCCTCATCGGCGTAGTCGAGCGAGTAGGTGGGCGAGTCTTTCATGCCGAGGACGTCCTCGACGAACCAGCGCCAGCGCTCCAGGTATTCGATGACCTCATCGCCGGTCTGGGGGTTGCGGCACTCGAGCTCCCAGGCGTTGCGATAGACCTCGCTGTCGCCGCCACAGCAGGCTTCGAGCAGCTCGTAAAGGCGGGCGGGTTCCGGAGGCGTCAGGACGTATGAGTGCTTGCGCAGGTAGGTCGCCAGCATGCGCCGCAGGATCATATGCGCGACCGTGTAGGCCATGCCGTACTGCCCGGCATCGAGCGCGCCGGTGAAGTCGCGTCCGGCCGAGTTGCTATCGATGGACAAGTCGCGGATCCAGGCGAGCTGGGAGAGGATGAACTCCGGCGCAGACAGGTCAAGTGGTTCGAGCAGGGCTTCTTCGTTGGTTGTCATGCTTTAGCTTTCCTAGCCTTCTGCTATGAGACCGGCGGACCGCAGAGTTCGCAGCGTGTCCTCCAGCTTTTCGGCGGCGCGGTTTGTCGCCATGCCGTGGTGCTCAGCGAGGGCCTCTGTGAGCTCGGTTCGGGTGCGGGTGCCGTCGAGCAGGCTCCAGAGGAAGGCGCCGTCAGGGCTCAGGTGGTAGGCGCGGGTCTTGTTCTGGAACAGGTAGTGCCGGCCGGCGATCTCGAAGACTTTGCAGTCGTCGCGGGCCTTCGGGTTGAGGCAATCGAGGCGCCAGGTAAGGAACCGGCCCAGATCCAGCGTGTCGAGGAAGGCCAGGGCGTCACGCACGTACTGCTCGGGAGCCATAGCACCGAGAGCCTTGAGGGACCAGGCGTTGCGGTAGAAGACAGACTCCCGGCCGAAGCGACGTTCGATCTTCTCGAAGCGCCATTTGAGACCCGTGTAGCCCTCACCCTCTCGCGCGAGGTAGGCGTCGAGGCCGTTCTGCAGCGCGGCGTGACCGGCGAAGTAGGCGGCGCGCCAGTCGCCCTGCGAGAGCGCATCTTCCACGGCGTGTCGCTGAATGGCATAGCGCAGGCCGCACCAGGCTTCGAGCAGCGAGTGAATGACAGACGTTCGGAAGCCGCCTACGAGGGTCTGGAAGCGCTCCGGGTTGTGCTTCGCTTCGCCGATGGAGGTGCGGTAGTAGAGGTCGAGCTGGGCGTACGGCACGCGCCAGACCGCATCGAAGTCGGCCGCGTCTATGGCGTTGAGGCGATCGCTGAGCGACTGCATCTCGTCCCAATTGCGGCGCTCGTAGTCGATGTAGGAGGAGCCGTAGCCGACGAGCGCCGTCGCGAGCCCTCCCTGGGCAGCCCATTCGTTGATCGCCTTCTGGTCGGCGGTGACCAGAAAGACGTCGAGGTCGGAGCCGCTGTTGCCGAAGCCTTCCGTTATCGAGCCGGAAACGTAGACCACGTCATCCGGCGCGATAAGGATCCTCGGGATAATCCGGTCGATCCATGTCGATTGCTCGAGCAAGCCATCACCCGCTTTCCGGGAGTGAGTTCTCCCATGGCAGACTTTCGCGCAATGTCGGAAGGCGAATAACTGTCAGTCTTGCCAGTATTTTCGAAAGCCATGAAGCCGTAGAACTTTAGCGAGGCAGTCTGACTGCACTCATGCGACGCACATAAGCGCTCGTAGATACGACGTTCATGCGTCGTGTGTTTGCGCGCGTGTTAAAGGGGCAACATGCTGGAGCTCAATCAGCGGGTTCAGAACATCCTCGATTGCCTTGTCCTGGAAGGTCGTGAGATCGGGGTGCAGGCGGCCGCCTACTACCGAGGCGAACTGGTGCTGGATGCCTGCGCCGGCGTGATGGACCCGGATACGCAACGACCGGTTTGCTCCGACACGCTGTTCAGCGTCATGTCTGCCAGCAAGGGCATCGTGGCGACCTGCGTGCACATGCTGGCCGACCGCGGGCTGATCGATCTCGAAGCACCGGTTTGCGACTACTGGCCGGCGTTCGCGGCGCACGGCAAATCGGCCGTGACCGTACGCGACGTGCTAACGCATCGCGCGGGCGTGCCGACGAACCCGGCGGGCTACAGCCACGATTGGGCCCGGAACTGGCAGTCGATGACCGCACGCATTGCAGACCTGACGCCGGAGTGGCCGGCGGGCAGTCGCACCGGGTACCACTCCCTCAACTACGGCTGGATCCTCGGCGAAGTAGTGCGGCGCGTCGATGGGCGAATGCTGGACCGTTTCGTGCAGGAGGAGCTCTGCCAGCCGCTAGGCATCGAATCCCTGTACATGGGCCTGCCGGAGAACGAGAACGCCCGAACGGCGCGCTTGATCGTGCCGCCGGATGAAGACAGCACATCGCCGATGAAGGCGCTGGTGGAGTCGTTCAACCGGCCAGAGATCAGCTGCTGTGTGATCCCGGCTGTCGGCGTGTGGGCGACGGCGCGATCGATGGCACGGCACTACGCCATGCTGGCAGCCGGTGGCGCGCTGGACGGCGTGCGCGTGCTCAGCCCCGAAGCGATCGCGCGCGCCACGCAGCTGCAGACGGACGAGGTCGATGCCGTGTATCAGGTGCCAATACGCAAGGCGCTGGGTTACTGGCTGGGAGGACCCGCGATGAAGCCACTCGCCGGCCGGGAAGGTGCCTTCGGTCATCCAGGCATCGGCGGGGCGATTGGGTTCGCGGACCCAGAGCGAGGTCTCGCGTTCGCGTATGTGAAGAACACGATCCGGCTGCGTACAGACCTCGGACCCGCTCGCGAGGTGATCGATGCGGTGTACGAGGCGCTTCCGGCGGGCAGCAAGGGCAATGGGTCGCGCGAATGACGCGGAGTGACCCGAACGAACATTGGTATCGACGTTACCGTTCTGACAAATTCAGGCGGGTGATGGAAGATATGCAGGCGCAACAACTGCTAATATTACGTAGCAATGGAAGCACCGGCAGTACAGCACATCCGGACGCGGGACGGCTACGACATTGCATACACGGTCACGGGCACCGGGTTCCCCGTTGTCTTCCTGCCTCCCTTCACCAGCCATGTGCAGGAGGTGTGGACGGACGGCTTCAGCGTGGCGAACCTGCTGAAGGACCTCTCGCAACGCTACCAGCTGATCAACTACGACGCGCGCGGCATGGGCATGTCGACGCGCGAGTTGCGGGGAGAGCTAACGCTCCATTCTTACCTCGCGGACCTCGAAGCAGTCATCGACGCGCTGGGCCTCGACCGCATCGTGCTGGTTGGGCCGAAGAACTTTGCCCTGCTGGCCGCGAGCTACGCCTGCCGTCATCCCGATCAGGTCGAAGCGATGGTCCTGATGAGCGCACCATTCCGCTGGATCCCGGCCGTGTGGGAATTGCTGCCGAAGCAGGACTGGGGCGAGTTCCTCTACTCCCGCGTACCACACGGCTACAGCGCCAAGCTCTCGAGCAAGATGGTGGACATGTTCAACCGCTGGACGAGCCGCGAGAACTACCTGGCCAGTGTCCAGGTCTGGCAGGAGGCACGCCTCGAAACACCGTTGTGGGAGATCGAGACGCCGACGCTGGTGATGGAGCCCTGCGGCAACGAGGCTGCCTTGAAAGTTGCTCACGAGGTCGCGGATGTAATGCCGCGCGCCCGCTTCGCCTCGATCGAGAGCGGGTCTGCCTTCGGGTGCCCCGGCGAAGCGATCGACGAAATCGAGACGTTCCTCGCGCAGGCAGGGATCAAGGCAGCCGGTTTCACCACCGAGAGCAATGGCCACATCGGCAACGCTGCGGGGCACCTCTCCCGGCGCGAGGTCGAGGTGCTACGCGGCCTGGCCGCGGGCAAGAGCAACGCGCAGATCGCGCACGAGCTGGTGATCAGCCCTCACACCGTTATCCGGCACGTGGCGAACATCTTCCAGAAAATCGGCGCCGCGAACCGCACTCAAGCCGCCACCTACGCCCACCAGCACGACCTGGCCTAGGCGCGCCGCCCGAGCGAGGCGTCTCGTGACGCCATATGTACGCGCCATTGCGGCAGCGTTCTCGCAGCAGTGGCAGCAGCAGTTGACGCTTTCGAGCACGCTGGCGCCGCTGCTATCGTCCGCCTCGCTGGCCATCGGCGTGGGCTGGATCGTCGGTAGGAGCGATAACCCGGCGGCGTTGGGCCAAGTCATGGTCGGCGCGCCTCTGATGGGCCTGTGGCAGATGGGCGTATTCCGGTCCGGGTGGGCCCTGGAGCTGGAGCGCTCGCAGGGCACGCTCGACCTGATGATCACGACCCGCACGCCACTTGTCGCGATCCTGTTCGGCAAGGCGCTGGCGATCATGGCATCGCAGGCGCTGACCGCTGGCGTCACCCTGGCGATACTGCTCGCCTTCGCGGGCCATTTCGTCAGCATCGATAACGTGCCGTTGCTGTTCGGGTCCTGCTTGCTGGCGATCGGCGGCGTGGTAGCAACGAGCTTCATCTTCACGCCGTTCACGTTTCTGGTCGGCGGACGCGGCGGCTTCTTCAACGCGATCATGCCGCTCGGCACCGTGTTAAGCGGGTTCCTCTACCCGACCGGCCTGCTGCCCGCAGTGCTCGAAGTTCCAGCGCGACTGTTGCCGACGGCATGGGCGATGGAGGCCGTGCTGCACTCGACGCAGGGCACCGGCTCACAGCTGCAGGTCTTCGGCGAATGGCTTGCTGCAGCGGTGCTGATCGCGGGCTTTTTCGGGGCGGCGGCACTGCTGTTCCAGAAGGCCGAGGCCCGCGTCCGCGTCACGGGGAACCTGGCAACAGCATGACGGCGATGACCGACACGATGCGCCGCTTGTACACGCAGGCCCTGCTGTCGTATCGGGGGCTGTTCCTGTGGCTGAACTGGCCCGGCTACCTGTCGAACGTAATCTTCAGGCCCATGCTGGCGGTTGTCATGTTCGGGCTGACTGGGCGATTCGCGCGGGGAGACGGTGCGGCCGAGGCGTTCGCTATCGGCGTGGCGGTGTACGGCGTCGCGAACCTGACGATGGGCGCCGTACTACAGGGGTTCTACTACGAGCGCGCTTTCGCAACCCTGGGCTTCCTGTTCGCGTCGTCCGGGAGCCGGCTGCAGAACTTTGCCAGCCGGGGTCTGCTGCACTGGCCGAATGCCCTGCTCAGCGTGCTCGCCAGCCTGGTTGCCGCCCGCTTCCTTGTAGGCGTCGACTTCGCGGGTGCGAACTGGGTTGCCGTGACGCTGGGCTTCATGGCCGTATCGACCACGGTGGTGCCGTTCGCACTGTTCCTGGGCAACTTCTGCATTCCGATGCGCGACTGGCAGGTGCCGTTCGGCATTAGCCAGATCGGCTTCCTTGCGCTCACCGGCGCGATTATCCCCCGCGGCGACCTGCCACCAGGCCTGCGGGCACTCGGCGGGCTGCTGCCGACGACGCACGGCCTCGAAGCAATCCGGGCCGGCTTCGAAGGCGCCGGGCTGGCGAGCGTGCGTGGCGACCTCATTGCGGAGGCTGCCGTTGGTCTCGCCTATGCCGTCTGTGGTTATGTCATGTTCCGGGCGTTCGAGGCTTACGCACGACGTTCCGGGGCGTACGAGCTGACCTAGGAGGCTCCGAGCCGGAAATGACACTGCGGGATGAATCCCGCAGCTAGCGATAAGACCATTCGGGATGACTGGCGCTTTAGGAGGCACCTTGGAGGAAGCGATCACCTGCATCGACCTGGAGCGCGACTTCGTGTCGCGGGGACTGCTGGGCGGCTCGCGGCGGACGGTGGCGCTTGAGGGGATCAACCTGCACGTGCCACGAGGCAGCGTGTTCGGACTCTTGGGACCCAACGGTGCCGGCAAGACGACGACGGTACGCATCCTCTCGACCCTGCTGACACCGACGCGGGGCAGCGCAGCGGTGCTGGGCCACGACGTGATGCGCGAGACGGCGGCAGTGCGGCGCAGCATCGGCTTCGTGCTCGGCGGCGACCGCGGGCTGTACGGGCGACTCAGCGGCGAGGAGAACCTGGCCTACTTCGCGGCCCTGAACCATATGCCGCCACGTGTCGCGCGAGAGCGGGCCGATGAGCTACTCGAGAGCGTCGGCCTGCTCGAGCGCCGGCGCGACCGGGTGGAGACGTACTCGCGGGGCATGAAGCAGCGCCTGCACATCGCACGCGGGCTGCTGACGGACCCTGAGGTCGTGTTCATGGATGAGCCCACTATTGGCCTCGACCCGCAAGTGGCGCAGGAGGTGCGTGCAATCATCCCCCGGCTGCAGCAGCGAGGAAAGACGGTGCTGCTGACGACGCACTACCTGTTCGAGGCGGACGTGCTGTGCGACCGGCTGGCGCTCATCGACCACGGGCGCATCGTGGCCGAGGGCAGTCCGAGCGAGATCAAGCGCCGCATCAGCCGGATCAGCGTTATCGAGATGCAGCTGCGGGCGCTGCCGCCGGGCCTCATCGAGCAAATCGAGGCCCTCAAGGGCGTCGGCAGCGTGACAGCGCGGGAAGACGGCATGCTGAACCGCGTCGTTGTGCAGACTGAGCCGGACGCCGGCGTACGGGAGTGCATCGCCTCGATGCTGCCGGACGGGAGCCTCGAGAGCATCCTGGAGCGCGAACCTACGCTGGAAGAGGCGTATTTGCACATCCTGCGGTAACTGCTCCGGAACCCCTTCGTCCTTCGATCTCCTTGTGTCGACGGCTTGAAATGTCCCACTAGAGGGTGGGTCTTAGTCGCGACATTCGGCCGGAACCTGGGCCTCGAAATGTGCAGAGAATGCTTCACGCTCTTTATTTATCGCACGGGCTTTGTAAACTCGTACTGATTTTCGGCAAAGTGACATTCGCGCCATTGAGATCGTCCCGGCGCGTACCTATACTGCGGCTTATCTCAGCACCATCGGCGGTCATTGACTGCCCGGCAAGCAAGGATGCGAACCGTGAGAACTGCGGCCCGTTGGTTCGATCTACCTCGAGAACAGCCGATTCTGGATTCAGACGGCGGCGCGCGATGAACGTGCTGCTTATCGGCGACGGCGGCTGCCTGGGCGATAATGATCTGCTTCTGCGCAACGGCGTCATCGCCTGCGAGCCGTCTGAGAAGGCCGTGAAGCAACGTCTCAATCGCAATCGTCCGACGTGGGTGCTCATGAGCTCCGGCCCTTCTGAGGACACTTTATTTCACTTGTTCAGTATTTGTCGTGAGTCAGACGAGCAGGTTCGGCTCGCGGTTCTCGGGCCAGTGGATGGGTCAGACCGGTGCCGGCGGTGGCTACGACTGGGGGCGGATGTCTACCTTTCGAGCGATACGCCCCTGCCACGGCTGCTGGCATCGCTGGCGGCGGCAGACGGCTGCGGCGTCACGCTAGTCGAGCGCGGGTTTGGCGCGTCGGTGGGTTCTCAGGAAGGCCCTCACGCGTCCGGCCTACTGTCGCAGCGGGAACAGGAGGTGCTGGCGCTGGTTGCAGAGGGCCTGAACAATCACCAGATCGCCGACCGCCTATTCATCACCAGTCGCACCGTGGCGTTCCACGTGAGCAACCTGCTGGCAAAGCTGAACGCCCGAAACCGCACCCACGCCGTAGAGGTGGCGCGGCTGCTCGGACTCTGAGCAGCGGGCCGGTGCGCGCGATGGGCTCGTATCGTAAGCTGCGTTCGTGAGCGAGACAGATTCGGTGCCGGTACTCGGGGTCATCGGCGGCTCCGGCTTCTACGCCATGGACGGCATGGAGGCCGTCGAGACGGTGTCGTTGGACACCCCGTTCGGCGCCCCTTCCAGCGAGATCCACATCGGTAGCCTGGGCGAAACCCGCGTCGCATTTCTCTCTCGTCACGGCCGGGGGCACGTGCTGCTGCCGGAGGAGGTGCCGAACCGGGCGAACCTCTGGGCTCTCGCATCGCTGGGCGTGCACGTCGTAGTGAGCGTGAGCGCCGTCGGTAGTCTGCAGCGCAACATCGCGCCCGGCGAGTTCGTCCTGCCGAACCAGCTGTTCGACCGCACCCGGGGCAGCCGGCCCATGACGTTTTTCGGCGGTGGCATCGCGGCGCACGTGAACTTCGAGGAGCCGTTTTGCGCCACGATTCGCGACGGACTGCAGGCAGCGCTGACGGACGCAGGCGCGCGTGTGCACACCGAAGCGACCCTGGTCGTGATCGAAGGGCCCGCGTTCTCCAGCCGCGCCGAATCGGTGCAATACCAGTCGTGGGGCGCCGGGATCATCGGCATGACGACGCTGCCGGAGGCGAAGCTGGCGCGCGAGGCCGGCATGCATTACGCCACGCTCGCCTGCGTCACCGACTACGACACCTGGCTGCCGGAAGAGGGCCACGTCTCCGTAGAGCTGGTGCTGCGGACGCTACAGGCGAACACCGAGACGGCGAAGCGCGCGATCGCCGGTCTGGCGCAGGCCCTGCCCGATTGGCAGACCTGCGATTGCTGCCACTCGCTGCGACAGGCGATCGTGACGGACCTGTCGCTGGTGCCGGAGCAGAAGCTGCGCGACCTGGCGCCGCTGCTGCCTCGCTACGGCGTTTCCGGCTCGTAAGCAGCAGCAGGCGGCTCGGCGCCCCTCGATTGCCACCACACGCGCACGATGGCGGCGTTGAGCCGGTAGGCGGCCAGGGCGCTGCCCTTCAACGACCCGCTCACCTTCGAAACGCCGATGCGCCGCCGGTAGCCGGTCTGCACCTCGACGATGCGGACGCGGCGGCAGGCGCAGGCCGTGATCAGCTCCGCCGTCCAGCCGTGAGTGCGCTCCCGCAAGCCCAGGGAGCGCAGCAGGGGGCCATCGATGACCTTGAAGGACGGCAGGTCGCTAAGGTGCTGGTGGGTGAGCAGCGTGATCAGGCGGGCCATGAACCAGTTGCCGAGCTTCTGGTGCCACAGCAGGGAGCCGGCCTCCACCTGGCCCTTGCGGGTGCCGAGCGCCAGGCCCGCGCCGGAGACGCGCACCTCCTCGAAGACGCGGGGCAGCACGTCGGGCGGGTCGGCGCCATCGCCGTCGAGGAAGACGTAGGTGCGGGCGTTGGGCGCCGCGTCGACGCCCGCCATGCATGCGGCACCGTAGCCGCGCTCGCTCTGGAGCACGACGCGGGCGCCGGCCGAGCGCGCCACTTCGGCCGTGGCGTCCGTGCTGCCGTTATCGACGACGATGACCTCGTCCACGTGCGGCAAGGCGGCCGCCACAACGCCGCCGATGGCGCCTTCCTCGTTTAGCGCCGGCACGATGGCGACTACGTTTGGGTTCGTTGCCATAGCTGCACTCCTTCCTGGTTGTAGATCAGCCTGTAGCCGCGAGACGGCAGCGTCTTGAGCCGGTCCCAGTAGCCGCCGTTTACCACCCAGGGCAGGAGCGGCATGGACGTATCGACAATCACGTAATCGCTACGGTGAGAGTCGGGAAACTCGTAGACAGCCTGGCGATGGGAGATGTGAGGCACGATCTGCGACTGTGCATTAACGGCCGCATCGGGAGGCAGAAGAGCAATCGCCTCGTCGAGGGCGTTTCGGTGTGCGGCCGTGAGCTGTGTGTCGAAGGCGCCCGGAGCGAACTGGCTGTGATTGGCGAAGCCGATGATGGAGCCCGAGAGCAGGGCGACTGCAGCGATGCCCAGCAGCGGCGTCGACCACCTGGGCCGGAGGCGGCTCAGGGACCCCAGCCCGATGACGATGCCGGTCCAGAGCAGCCCGAGCGTCGCGGTCGAGTACTGGAGCTGGAGGTGCGACTGCTGCCAGTGGTCGGAGAGACCGTTGGCGAAAGTCGAAGGCAGGGCAAGCAACGAGAAGGGCGAAAGCAGGGGAAGGAAGCCCTGCCACTTGAGGATGTCGAAGGCGCTATCGAGCGTGTTGTCCTTGAGGTGCTGGTAGCCGCGTGAGAGGGCATTCGGCAGCAGGTGCAGCGTGTCGGAGCCGGCGACGAGGTAGTCGAAGCGCCGGGTGAGGTCACTGCTGCCGCCGCCGCGAAACTCCGCCATGACGAAGACACCGATGACGACGAACCAGAGGACGCCCAGTGCCCCGAGGGCGACTCCCTGGCGTCGGAAGCCACGGAACCACATGAGCACGGCGAAGGCGACGAGGACGATCGCCATGTCTTCCTTGAGCAGGAGGATCGGGGCAACTGAGAGAGCGGCCGCGAAAGGGCGTTCCTTGACCAGGAAATAGAGGGCGGTGAAGAGGAAGGGCAGCGACATCATCTCCGGGTGGAAGCCGAAGAACACCCCATCGTGCAGCGTCGGGTTAAGCAGGTAACCGGCGACCACCGCGGCACCCACCAGAGGTTTGCCTGTGACGGAGCGCGTCGCGAGGTAGAGGGGCACAGCGGCCGCGGCGACGAAGAGGTCCTGGGCAATCAGCAGGCTCTCGACGCCGGCGCCGAGGCGGTAGAGCCCGGCGAACACGGCGAGCACCGGCTCGAAGTGCTGACCGAGGAAGTTGTAGGGCACGAAGTTCGACTCGAACAGGCGGCCCTGCGAGGTGTTCCAGACGATCTGGTCGAAGAAACCGAGGTCGTAGGCGTAGCTCTGGAAGTCGCGGTGACGCTCCAGGCTGATCCAGGTGAACCAGCCCGCACCGGCAACCGCGGCCGCGAGGGCGAACGCGAAGCAGACAGCGTCGAGGGTTAGAAGCCCTAGAGACTCCAGTTGACGCCGCAGCCCTTGCAGGCTTCCGGCGGCTCCGAGCTGTTCATGCGTTCTCGCCACTTCCGGTAGAGAGGTCCGTTCCATACTTCCTCGAGGGTGACGTCGAAGACGTTGCCCAGCTTGATGTCTTCATAAGGCGCTTCGGTAAACGGGGAGATGCAGCACGGCAGCACGTTGCCGTTAGCCGTGACGTACATCAGCGACCACGGGCGTCGGCAGTCGTGGTAGGTGACGTCCTCCTCGTACTCGCTGACGAGCTCCTGGGCGTTGGCCTCGCCGGAGCCGCGCAGGGTGACGCCAAGCTCCTCGGCCAGCCGTCCTGCCTCGGCGACGGCGTCGAGCTCGGCCTGGGGCGCGCGGTGCCAGAGGGCCTGCTCGGCCGTCGCGTTGCCGCGGCCGGAGTAGACGAGGCGCTGGAGGTATACCTCCGTGATGCCGATGCCGGCGGCGCGCCGCACGAGCTCCGGCAGCTCCAGGACGTTCGTCTTCATGCCGGTGATCCAGAGCGACACCCGCGGCGTCGAGTAGCCCAGCGCTGCCTTCACCTCGGTGAACTGCTTGACGTTTTCGAAGATGCGCTCCAGGCCGTCGACACCTCGAATCGCCTTGTAGGTCTCGGGCTGGGCGGAGTCGACGGAGACGCGCAGCTCATCGAGGCCGCTGCGGATCAGGGGCTCGACGAGACGGCCTCGCAGCAAGAGCCCGTTGGTGTTGAACAGGGCGTAGGCACCGCGGCGCTTGATGTCCTGCACGATCTCGGGCAGCTGCGGGTTGAGCAGGGGCTCGCCGATGCCGTGAAGGACGACGCGCTTGATGCCCGGCGTCTGGTCCAGGATCACCTGCACCTGGTGCAGCGTGAGGTCGGCGGACTCCTCCGGCATGCCGAAGTGCTGCGGGCAGGTCGTGCAGGCCAGGTTGCAGCGATTCGTGGTTTCGAGATAGAGCTCGTGAGGCAGCTCAGGCGCCACGATGGGGCGTTCGGTCGGGGTGTGCGTGAGGGTCATAGGATTCCTCCCTTTCCGGTTGCTTAGCGGAAGTAGTCGACAAGAATTTGCAGGGTCAGCCAGAACACGAGGAGGCTGGCGGCGGTTGCCGTGATGCCGAGCAGGACGCCCGTCACGACCTGGACGATGCCGGGCTGGGCGTCGTAGCTCGCGAAGGCACGCTCGATGACGCGGCCCAGAGGCGAAGGACTCATCGGGCGCCTCGCATGCGGCCCACGAGGCGGGCGACGCCGAAGCCAAGACCGATCGAGATGCTGATGACGGGCAGGGACCAGAGCCAGACGGCGATGAGCACCTTGGCGCTGGTGTCCTGGGTCTGGAGCAGGGCTATCGAGACGGCGATGAGAAACACGGCGGCGAGGATGAGTCCGCCGATGATGCCTGCCGCGTCGATCTTGCGTTGCAGCATCAGATCTGGATGTCCCGAGATAGGCTGAGGTCAGGATCGAAGGGTTCCTTTTCCATGCGGACGTCGATCTGATCGATCTGCTTGACCATGTTCTGGCCGGGGTAGCCGGGAACGATGATCCGTGTAGGGAAGCCGTGATTCTCGGTCAGCTCGGCGCCGTTGACGTGGGTGGCGAGGATGGCGTCGTCCCCCATCAGGGGGTCGATGTGCCAGGTGAAGGCGTAGTTGCTCAGGCTGTGAAAGTGCACCGACTTTGCCTCCGGATCGGCGCCGGCGAGAGCGAGGACGTCTCGCACCCGGGGGCCGGTCCATGTCGGCACGGCGCTCCACCCGCTGACGCAGCTGATGCGGATCGACTTCGTCACGGCGGGCAGGGCGGCGATGTCGGCGTAGGAAAGCCTCACCTGCTTACCGACAGCGCCGGTGATACGCAGGCGGTAAGCATCGCGGTCGACGGTGGCCTTGCCGAACAGGGTCTCGACCGGGAAGTTGCCGGGGCCGCCGCGCTCCTCCTTCGGGATACGGCCGATGAACAGGTCGCCGAACTTGCGATGGGCCAGCCCGGTGTTCTGGAAGCCGAGCGAGAGGCCCAGCGCCCCGGCGAACACGGTCGTGAGAAAGGCGCGGCGGGTGTAGCCCACCGGCGCCGGCGTGGCCGAAGCGTCGCCGCGGCGAATGGCGGCGCGGTCGCTGAGCAGGCCCTTCAGCGTTTCGAGGAGGTGGCTACCGAGATGGGCGGCCAGCAGGGGCACCGCCAGGATGGAGGCCCAGAGGTGCACCTGCACGGGGTAGTAGTCGCCGGGCGGGATGTTGGCCACCGTGTAGTAGTAGTGAAACAGCATGAACAGGCCACTGAAGTAGAGGACGAAGAAGTCCAGAGCCAGCAGCGGCGAGAGCACGCGGGGCAACAGACGTGGCGGACCACGCTCGGCGAAGCGGGGCACGCGCAGGTAGTAGCCCGCGAATCGCAGACCGGTCGAGCCGTACTTGGCGATCAGGAACGGGATGGAGGCGAGGCCGGCGTAGAAGTGAATCGCCCGCGTGGCCGTGAAGTATGGGCCGATGTCGTAGTTGAAGTGATAGAGGAAGAAGAGTCCAGCGGAGATGAACATGAGGCCCAGCAGGAGGCTCAGGGCCAGGCCGATCTGCATCGTCAGCAGCGTGTTCTCCGGGTGACGCCCTTCGACGGCGTGCGCTTCGGGTGCGCTTGCGGTAACGGTCATCGCCGGTCCTCCATCACGTGCAGCGCGTTTGCCGTGGCGCTATCGGGGTCGATGTCGGGCCGCGCGCGGTCCAGGTCCTCAACCGTGTCGATGTCGTACCAGGTGGGCAGGACGAAGGCGCTGAGGCCGGCCGCCTTGATGCGCGCCAGGGTCTGAGGGAACACCTCCGGCGAGCCGTAGTCGATGCTCTCGAAGATGTCGCCGTGGGGCTGGTTCATGCCGATGGCGTAGTAGCCGCCATCGACGGTGGGGCCGATGACGATGTCGTGGTATCGCAGGGCCTGCTGTCCCGCCTCAATGAGGTGCCGTGGCAGCGTCGGGCTGTCCGAGCCGATGAGGAGGGGACGCCGGGCGCCGTGGCGCAGGGCCTGCTCGAAGGTGTCGCCCAGCCGGCGGCCAAACGGCGCATCTGCCTGACGTATGACAGTCGAGCCGGCATAGGCGGACTGGATCTCCGGCATGCCCACTTCGGAATCGACGGAGATGAAGAGGCGTCGGGATTCCGCGTCGGCCATGCGCAGGGAGTCGCGTAGAAAGGCTCGCGCAAAGTCGAACGCGGCATCCTGGCCGACGCCAGCAGCGAGCCTCGACTTGCCGTGGCCGACGAAGGGCAGCTTGGTGAAGAGGATGACGTCCGAGTCGGGGCTCGTCGGAGCCGCGTCCGTAGCCGGCAGCTCATCGAGCGCTTCGTCGAGGACGCCGAGCGCCCAGCGAAAGCGGTCGGGGGCCAGGCCAAGGCCGATGCGCAGGCAGTCCGGCACGCCCATGGTGCGACCGGGCAGCATGAATACGCCACGGTCTCGCAGGCCGGCGAAGAACGTCTCGTCCGGGCTGCCGGCGCGCAGGCGAATGCAGGCCGTGATGCCTGCCTGGGGCGGCGTCCATTCGACACGCGACCGGTTGCGCTCCACGAAGCGAGAGAGCTCCATGAGGTTGTCGCGGGCGATTTGCAGTCGCTCCTCGACCAGGGCATCGAAACGCCGGAAGGCGAGGCAGGCGACGTGGTCCGAGAGCACCGAGACCGACCCGCTGAGGTAGTCGAGAGCATCGGCGCACTGCTGGAGCGCCTCAAGGTCTCGACTAGCGATCCAGCCGATGCGCAGGCCGCCGAGGCCGAGCGGCTTCGAGAGGTCGCCGATGACGATGGCGTCTTCGGAGACGTCCAGGGCCGACTCGACGTGCTTGTAGAGCGAGAGAGGCCGGTAGACCTCGTCGACCACGAGGCGGCCGGGATAGGCGTCGAGGCCGCGCACGATAGCGCCGGAGGGGCCGTGGGGCGAGTTGATGAAGGCGAGCTCCGGCAGGTTGGCGTCGCCGCAGGGAAGGGAGAAGTCTTCGGTGGTGCACCATTCGACGGGCCGGGCTCCCGCCGCGAGGATCGACTCGGCGATGGCGCCGTAGCAGGGACTCTGGACCAGGACGCGCTGGCCGGGATGCGTGAGGGCCATGCCGGTGGCTCGGATCGCCTCGATGGCGCCGGCCGTGACGACGACGTTCTCGGGGCCGAGGTCGCGGTAAAGGGCGGCGATGGCGCTGCGCAGCTCCAGGCTGCCGCCACCGGGCCCGTAGCCGAGGTCGACTTGCATGAGCGAGGCTGGGTTGGCGCCGAGAGCCGCGAGGGAAGGCGGCGTGGGAGCGCTGGTCGAGAGATCGACGAGGTCACGGCGGAAGACGGCGCGGTAAGCCTGCTCCAGCTCGAAGGGGGTGACTGCGCCGCTCGTGGTCGCCATGTCCTACAGGCTCGGGCCACGAGATTACGCAAATCTTACGAAGGTTATCGAACGCTGACGGTTCGACTTAATCGCTACCGGCGTGTGTAGTATGGCCTCGATGCACTGAGAACCAGAGAGGACTGCCGCCATGCCCGCCGAGCTGCTTGCCTTCGATGTGAACGAGACGCTGCTGGACCTCAGCGGCCTCGATGCGCCTTTCACCGAAGCCTTCGGTGACGCCTCTCTACGCCCGGCGTGGTTCCAGACCATGCTGCAACTGGCGTTCGTCGGCGGATTGACGGGGAATTATGTCGACTTCACGGAGGCGCAGTACGGCGCCCTGCGCATGATCGCCCAGCGCGCGGGCAAGAGCCTGACCGATGCGCAGGCCGACGCCATCGTGGGCACGATGCAACGGCTGCCGGCCCACCCGGAGGTGCCAGAAGCGCTGCACCGGCTGAAGGACGCGGGCTTCCGGCAGGTCACGCTGACGAACTCGACGCTGGCGGTCGCGAAGGCGCAGGTGGCGTTCGCCGGTATCGCCGAGCTGTTCGAAGCCACGATCTCGGCGGACGAGGTGATGCAGCTGAAGCCCGGCCCGGCGCCCTACCGTCTCGTGGCGCGGCGCACGGGCGTCCCGATCAGCCAGGTGCGGCTGGTCGCGGCGCACGCCTGGGACGTCAGCGGCGCGATGGCGGCAGGGGCGCGCGCTGCCTTTGTCGCGCGCCCCGGTGCCGTCGTGAGTCCACTGGGCCAGCAGCCGGATGTTATCGGCAGGGACCTGCGGGAAGTTGCCGACGCGCTGATCCGGCTCGGCTAGCTGAGCGGCTCGTAGCGCAGGCGCTTCACGCGGTCCATGTTCATGCCCTCGATACGGATGAGGCGTGTCGAGCTCTCGCGCCGGGGCGAGTGGAGCTGGCCCTCGTTGTACAGGCAGGCCATGCCGGGCTTGAGGGCGTAGGTCTTGAGCTTGCGCACCTTGCCCGCCTTGTCCTCCGACGCCGGCTCAACGACCTCCCATTCGGTCATCTCGGTCTCACCGCTGGCCTGACCGTAGATGGCCCAGGCGGGGCCATGGTCGTGCGGCGAAGACTGGCTGGCGCCCTCGTAGGCGTGGGCGAGAATCGTGAAGCCCAGCTCCGGGTCCTCGTAGAGCACGTCGCGGGCGCCGGTGCTCTCGCCGACGTTCGACTTGACGAACTCGGGGTCCTTGAGCACCGTCTCGAGCGCGCCGATCACCTTCTCACGCCCCGCCGGGCCCGGCTCCGCCTTGAGGAAGTCGTGGCACTGGGTAGCGAACTTCTCCAGCTTTGCATCCATCGTGATCACCTCCGTGATGAGGGAGTTTACGACAATCTCCAGCCACCGGCGCTACGCCTGCACCACCATCGCTGTTACGAGGCCGAACATGCCCATCGGACCCTCGGCGTGCGACAGGATGTGGCAGTGGAAGGCCCAGATGCCCTCCTCCGTCGCGTCGACCAGGACGTCGTAACGGTTGCCGGGCGCGACATCGACGGTGTCGCACTTCTGCGGTGAGGTGAGGGGCCAGCCGTCCTTGGCGATGACGGTCTGCGCCATGCCGTGGAGGTGCATGGGGTGGTTCATCACGCCCTCGTTCATGTAGCGAATGAGCACACGCTCGCCCTTCTTGGCCACGACGGCATCGGTAGCGGGGAAGCTCTTGCCGTTAATCGTGAAGCCCAGCGTGAGGTCGTTGAGCACCATGATGTACTCGCGGTCGTACTCCGGGTATTCGCTGGGGTCCTTCGGGTCGACGATGAAGGCGCCGAGGAGGCCTCGGTTCACCTGGTCGAGCGAGTTGTGGTGCGAGTGGTACATGTGCGTGCCGGAGTTTCGCAGGGTGAACTCGTACGTGAAGGACGTGCCGGACTTGATCGGGTCCTGGTTGATGTAGGGGACGCCGTCCATGTTGTTCGGGACGTAGAGGCCGTGCCAGTGCACCGTGGTGCTCTCGGTCAGGTTGTTCTGGACGACGATGCGCACGCGGTCGCCCTCAGTGGCGCGCAGGATGGGGCCGGGCACGGCGCCGTTGTAGCCGCGGGCGGCGACGATCTTGCCGGGCTCCACCTCCCAGTCGATCTCATCGACGGTGAGGTTGAACACCTTCACGCCATCGACGACCTGCGGCTCCAGGGGCTGGTTGCCTTTGCCCTGGGTCAGCGGCGTCGTCTGGTTGTCGAGGAACTTCTGGAGGCCCTCGGCGTGCATGCGGTCCATCTCATCGGCCGAATGCTCCTGCGTGGTCGCTCCAACGGCGGTCGTCATGCCGGCATGCTCAGTCATCGTGGCGGCCATCGAGGAGTCTGACGTTGTGCTGGCGGCAGCAGCAGTCTCGGCCGGCGATTCGCCATCCGAGTTCGCCATCGACCAGCCCGCCGTGCCTGCGATGGCCACGGAGGACAATGCGCCTACACCGAGGAGCGTCTTCTCCAGAAAACTTCTGCGACTGACTTGCTCTGCCATGGGATACCTCCGATTGCTGCTGATTCAGGTTAGATTCAGCTCACATTCAGTATCGAGAGGCAGATCGCTTCGAACCGGGGCCGCCTGGCAGGATTCGGCCATGCCATTCGGCCCTTTGTGAAACGCGTCGCAGATACGGTTCGAAGCCTGTAAAGGTCAGCCGACGCTGGCGCGCATGGAACGGCCGAGGAGGAGGATGTTGAGCACCAGCAGCACGACACCGCTGCCGGCCAATACCCCGACGTCAAGCGTGTCCGGCCGGAATCCCCGCAGCATGACGTCCTGGAGGGCATGAATGCCGTACGTAGCCGGCAAGACGTATGAGATCGCCCGTACAGGCCACTGGATGCGGTCGAGCGAGAACGCGAAGCCGGCGAAGAAGACTGACGCCAGGAGGATGAGCATGGCAATCTGGGCAGCCTGCTGCACGCTGGACGATAGCTGGGAGACAAGGAAGCCGACGCCCAGTGAGCTGAAGATAAGCAGCAGCACGATGCCCGCGACCCAGAGGTAGGAGCCGACAACCGGTACGCTCAAGACCAGCACGAGCATTGCGATCAGACCGGCCGCAGCGAGACCGCTCAGTACGGCGTACGAGAAGTAGTTGCCGAGAACGATCTCGCTGGTCCGCACGGGGGCGACGCGTAGAACGTCCGTGACACGCAGCAATCGCATGCGGGAGAGGGTGAGCGCCGCAAGCGTGATGGCCAGGTGATGCACGAGCAGGGTTACGACGCCAGGCGAATAGAAGGACGTGAAGGTTGGCGTCACGGGCGTGACGTCTTCCATCTCCAGGGCGAAGGGTGCGCTCAGGACGTTGGGGTCGACCTTTGCGAGTGCGCCGGCGGACTGATCGATGGTGTCGAGGGAGGTGCGCATGCGGTTGATGTCGGACGAGGGCACCGTGGCAGCCGTGTCGCCGCTCTGGAGCTTCGATTCAGCCTGATCGACGTTGGCGAGCAGTTGGTCGACGGTGCTGACGATGTTGGCGCTCTGGGCGCCGCTCGGCGTCAGGCCGGGAATGATTAGCGCGGTGCCGGCTGCAAGGCCCGCGAGCCCCTCCTGATACGGCTGCAGGCTCTGTTTGAGGGACTGCAGCGCATCCAGCGACTGCTGGCGGTTCGTAGCGGCGTCCAGCGTATCGAGTTGCTGGCGGGCGTTGCTCGTCGTCGCGCTGAGGTCGCCGGCGCCACCCTGCGCCTCCGCCACGGCCATCGCGACGGCCTTCTGATTGAGTACGGCAATCTGGTCCCTCAGGTAGGAGCGGGCGTAGCTTCGGCGCACCGGATCGATCTCGCCGATGAGGACGTGAATGGGAATCTGGCCGCCATTCTGGATGATCTCGTTAGGATTCGGCGGCACGACGGCGACGGCATCCACATCGCCGCGCTGCAAAGCCCGTCGCGCGAGAGGCAGGCTTTCGGTAACGCCGACGATGTTGACCTTCTGGTCGATGCCCTCCAGCAAGGGGCCGATAGGCTGCTGGGCGCCGGGCTCCTGCACGATGAGGGTGCGGGGACGCGGTCCGCCGATTTCGACGCCTTCTCCGAACGCGAGCAGCAGCAGGAAAGGCGCGATGACCAGCGTGAACATGAGGGCCGGCTGTCGCAGGACCTCGGCGGCCCACTGCTCGAAGAAGCTTGTGGTGCGGATCAGCGACTTCATCATGAGTCGCTCCGGGTGAGGTGGATGAAGACGTCCTCGAACGTTGCCTGGCGAGTGGTGTGCACGGAGACTTCGCAGCCAAGGCGTTCGCAGATGCCTTCGACCTCGGGCAGAGCTGACGTCATGTCATCGACGGATAGACTCAGCTTGCCGGTGCCGTCCCAACGCACGTCGCGTATCCAGGACAGGGCGCGAAGTTCTTCGAGTGCCGCGGCCTTGTCTCCGCCCACCAGCTCGAGCTCAATCTCATCCGGCACTTTCGCCAGGGCACGCAGCTCGGCGGGGGTGCCCATGGCTGCAACGGCGGACTCATTCAGGATGGCGACGGAATCGCAGCGCTCGGCCTCTTCGATGTACTGGGTGGTGAAGATGATCGTGGTGCCGCGGGATCGTAGCTCGTAGAGGTAGTCCCAGATACGCAGTCGCAGGGCCGGATCGAGGCCGGCGGTAGGCTCATCGACGATGAGGAGCGACGGCCGATGCAGGATGGCGCAGGTCAGCGAGAGACGGCGCTGCATGCCGCCTGAAAGGTGCGACGCGAGACGATTGCGTGCGTCCCAGAGCTCCAGGAACTCCAGTACCTCGCGAATGCGCTTGCCACGCGCCAGCCAGCCTATGCCGTACAGGCTCGCCATGAATCGGGCGTTCTCGAGTGTGGTTAGCGTGGGGTAGAGGCTGAAGTTCTGCGGCATGTAACCGATCTGAACTTTGTCGCGGGGGCCGAATTTCGCCGGCGTCACACCGTTCACCAGCACCTCGCCGCTGGAGGGCGAGAGCAGGCCGACGATGATGCGAACCATCGTTGTCTTGCCGGAGCCGCTGGGCCCGACGATACCGAAGATCTCGCCTTCGTCGACGCTCAGAGAGACGTTGCCGAGAACAAGTCGATCGCCGAAAGCGCGGTCGACTGCCAGTAGCTCGACTCGGGGGCCCCTGGGAGAGACCTGCTCCCTGGACGGCGTCTGCTCGGGCGTATCGACCTCAGCCACCAAACGTGCACTCAGCGCTGTCTGAACCGTCCGCCTTCTCGACCACGAGGTGGAGGTTAGGCAGGGCAATCGCGTTGCTGACGTCGGTACACATCGACTTCAGACGGTCGAGGTCGAGGTCATTCTGCGAGTCGGCCAGCGTAACCCGTAGCTGATCATTGGAGTAGCTAACGTCGCCGATAACCTGCGGATCGAGCGAGGACGCATTGTCTTTGATGAGAGCACGTACGTCACTGACGCTGCCGAGGATGGCATCCCGGTTGATACCGCTACCAGACGTGATAGACGCATTCGCGTCGGTGGAATCGTCGCTGCTGCAGGCCACCATTCCTACGGCGAGGAGTGCTACTGCTAACAGGGCAAAGAGCTGCTTCATATCGCACCTTTCGTCGGACTCTGACTATCGGGGCTTGCGAAATTACGAGGCTACTTGGTCATTGTTGAGGTTCGAAGAGTTGTGGCGGATCGCGCCAGGCGGGATTTCCATCGCAGTTTCATAGCGTTTAACAAGTTCAAGAATCGTTAGTCAGGTGTAATCCGAGGGAGGCCGGCGAGGGCGCAGATCAGATTCGCATTGCGGCACGCTGCCTGCATGATTCGACTCGCCTTCTTCGGCGTCCTGATCCTTGGCCTCGTCGCCTGCAGCTCTCAGAGCCAGAAGATCGAGGAGCTCAGCTCGTCCCCGGAGCCGTCCGGCGGCATGCCTACAGACAAGGTCCACGTAATCGACTCGGGCTTCACCTGGGACGGGCAGACGCTCTCGTACGCATTCACCGTACGCAATACATCCGAAGACACATCGATGGAGGAGACCGCCGTCCAGGTGAGCGTTTTCGGCCAGACGGGCGAGGCGGTCGGCAGCGATTCCGGGATCATCGACTTCATGCTGCCGGGGCAGGTCGTCGCCTTTGCGGGACACGTGGCGCTGGACAAGCAGCCGGACCGCCTCTCGCTGGAGTTCGGCGTGCAACGAGAGGCCAGCGTAGACAGCGCCCGCACCTTCGACGCCATGCCGGGCCAGTACACCGAAACGAACTACGGTGGGCGCGTGGTAGCCGCTATCAGCAACCCGTACGACCGCGAGCTGCGGCGTCTGAACGTCGTTGCCGTGCTGCGTGACCAGAACGGCAAGATCCTCAACGGCGGCTCCACGACGCTGGAGCTTCTACCCGCGAGCGGAGAATCAGCCGTGACGGTCGATATCTTTGGCAAGCCGGCGCAGCCACCCGCCAGCATCGACGTGTATACGCAGTTCTCGGCCGAGACGGTGTTCCAGCTGCAGTGAGCCCCGGTCACACGCTGCCTCTCCAGCGCTAGGATGGGTTGGGAGGAGCCCGATGCCAGAACGCACCGCGATGGTCCTTGAACACCCCGCCGGCATCGACGGCGACCCGCTACAGAGCGTGGAACGCCCGATGCCACAGCCAGCGGCCGGTGAGCTGCTCCTGCGCGTCGAAGCTTGCGCCGTGTGCCGTACGGACCTTCAACTAGTCGAGGGCGACCTGGCGTCCCGGACGCTGCCCATCGTCCCAGGGCACCAGGTGGTCGGCGTTGTGGAGCAGACTGGCGATGGCGTGACGGGGTGGCAGACCGGCGCGCGGGCGGCGATCACCTGGCTGGCCGAGACTTGCGGCGTATGCAAGTTCTGCACGTCCGGCCGCGAGAACCTGTGCCTTACGGCGCGCTTCACGGGCTGGGACCGAGATGGCGGCTACGCGGACTTCGTAACGGTGCGCGCCGACTTCGCCGTGCACCTGCCGAGGGACTGGAGCCGGCCGATGCAGCGCCCTTGCTCTGCGGTGGCGTCATCGGTTACCGGTCGCTGAAGCGCAGCGGCATTCAGCCGGGTCAGCGACTGGGCCTCTTCGGCTACGGGGCATCGGCGCACCTGGCGCTGCAGGTAGCGCGCTACTGGCAGTGCGAGGTGTACGTGTTCACGCGCTCGCAAAAGGAGCAGGAACGGGCGATCGCCACCGGCGCCGCGTGGGCCGGCGGCTACACCGACTCGCCCGGTGTGCTGCTGGACGCGGCGATCACGTTCGCGCCGGTGGGGGACGTGGTCATCGACGCGCTGAAGGCGGTCGACCGGGGCGGCATCGTCACGATCAACGCGATCCACCTCGACCGCATCCCGGAGTTCTCCTACGACATGCTGTGGTGGGAACGCGAGTTACGCAGCGTCGCCAACGTGACTCGGGAAGACGCGCGCGAGTTCATCGACCTCGCGGAGCGTATTCCCATCCGCACTGACATTCAGACCTTTCCCCTGGGGGAGGCAAACCAGGCGCTCAAGCTGCTGAAGCAGGGCGGGCTTACCGGCACCGCGGTGCTGCTGCCGTAGCGACTCGACCGTGGCGAGAGGTGTCTTGAGCGATGGCGCCCAGGCGACGTCGCCTCGGCTACGCCGATCTCGTGCTTCCCCGTCAGGGCTTTTCGGCCGAGATGAGGGCGCTGGCAAGGCCCTCATAGCCGGCGAGATCGCGGACGGCGTCGGCGCGGGCGTTAGTGAAGCCGGCGGCCTCGAGACGGGCGAGGAAGTCAGGTAGCACCTCGGCCCCGGCGATGCACCCCGCCCACTCTTCCACGGAATCGGCGCCGGCAGGTCGGGCGTCGCGCCACACCATGTCGGAGATGCGCAGGCGGCCACCGGGGCGCAGGACGCGGAAGGCCTCTCGCAGGGTCTGCGCCTTGTCGGTCGAGAGGTTGACGACGCAGTTCGAGATGATCACATCGATAACGGCGTCTTCGACAGGCAGCGCTTCGATGTCGCCCAGCTTGAACTCGACGTTGCTCACGCCGAGCTCGATCGCATTGCGGCGGGCGAGGTCGATCATCTGTTGCGTCATGTCGACACCGATGACGCTGCCCTCGGGCCCGGTCTGGCGGGCTGCGAGAAAGCAATCGATGCCGCCGCCGGAGCCGAGGTCCAGCACCGTCTCACCGGGACGGATCTCAGCGATGGCCGTCGGGTTGCCACAGCCGGCAGCCGCTTCGATGGCCCCTTCCGGCAGGCCTGCGACTTCGTCCTGTGCGTACAGGCCCTTGATGAAGCGCTTCTCGGCCTCGGTCATCTCGGCAGGCACACAGCAGTCGTCACCGCAGCAAGCATCGGCGCTAACCGACGTCATCGGGATAACATCGAGGGTGTCGGTGACATCGTTGACGCAGCAATCGTCGCCACAACAGGCCGCGTTCGTGCCGGCTGCTTCGAGCTTGATGGCGGCGGCGCGTTCTGCCCTGGCACCGTAGTGCTGCGTGATGGCGTCGCGAATCTCGTCCCGGTTGGTGGTCATTGTGTCCTCCTGTTATATCGACAAATTTCGATACAGGCAGAATGCGCCCTGCATTGACAAAGATCAATATAGACGGTAATCGATTTACGGGATATTATCGCGGCATGACCAGCGTCCCCGAGTCCGACCTGCTGCCACTGGTGGAGTCGCCGTTCTGCTGCCCACCCATCCTCAGCGAGGCGATCTCTGAGGAAGATGCGAACGTGGCGGCAGGCATCTTCAAGGCGCTGGCGGACCCGGCGCGCGTGCGCCTGCTCTCCGCCATCGCGGCAGGGAGCGAGGACGGCATCTGCGTTTGCGAGCTCACGGAGCCGCTGAACCTCTCGCAGCCCACGGTGAGCCATCACCTCAAGGTGCTTTTCGAAGCCGGGCTCGTCGGGCGGGAGCGCCGTGGGACGTGGGTGTACTACACGCTTCGGGGGGACGCGATCGCGCTCGTGGCGCGGGCGCTGCGGGCGTCGTAGGGCATTAGATTCTGGAGCTGCTTTCCCGTTGCGAAGCCGCGGCTGGAAGCAGCGCTGGAGGCGCGGGCCGCACTCGACAGCTCGCTAAGCAGCAAAGAGGCTACAGCGCCGGTATGATCAATTTCCTCGAGTCTCAGATCCGCCGGAGGCAAGTTCGAGTATGATCCGGCCGGGCAATCGACCTTCTTCAACCAGTTGATGAGCGGTTGCTATCTCCTCGAGAGGCAATACACGAGCTATCGGGTAACCGGGCCATCCCTGGGCCAGCATCTCGGAGAGATAGTCGGCAGCTGTCTGCTTGTCCTCAAATGTGAAGTCATCACTTCCCAGGAAGTAGAGCCTGGCATTCTTGAACGCCAAATTCCAAAACGGAATGGCCGGTTCGTCCTCATTGGTGGCATAGCTGGCAATGGAGCCACCTTGCTTCAAGACCCTCTCATCCATGTGGATGTTCGCTTGAAAGGCCACCTCCACGACATGGTCCACGCCTTGGGGGGCAAAGGCATGGACCGAGGTGACGATTTCCTCTGAATCAACGCCTCGCGTCTGCAGGACTTCGTTTGCCCCGGCGTTGCGAACTGTCGCCACCTGTTCCGCACCGCGCACCGTCGCAATCACATGGGCGCCAGCGTGCCTCGCGATCGCAACGGCCGCCATTCCGACGGCTCCCGCGCCGCCCTGGACAAGCACTGTTCTACCTTCCACATCCCCGCCTGCGAAGACAGCTCGGTGCGCAGTCATGCCCGGTATACCCAGACAGGCCCCTTGTTCCGAACTGGCATTGCTGGCCAGCATCCTGGTCTGCTCAAGCGGTACGACCGTGAACTCTGCAGCGGTTCCGAATGGCCGATAACTTTGCGCGCCGAAGCACCACACGCGCTCTCCCACAATGTTGCCAGCCACCCCTGCGCCAACCGCATCGACAACGCCCGACCCATCACTGTGAGGGATCACGCGCCCGTAAGGCATTCCGATTCCAAAAGCGTCGCTCCGCTTTTTGACGTCGCCCGGATTAACTCCGGAGAAGCGGACCTTGATTCTTACCTCATTCGGGCCGGGCACCGGCTCGTCCATTGTTGCAACGACAAGGACGCTACGAGCCTCACCCTGGACCTCGTACCAAGCGGCTTTCATGAGTCCAAGTCTACCTATGGCTCCCACCCTCGAACCAGGCTGTCGGCTCTGCTGCGATGCGTGGGACTCTCTATCAAGCAGGCAAGGTCATGAAGTGAGGCTTGATTGCCCACATGGTCCCATTTTGGACAGACCGATGCGTAGTGCGTCCAGGTTGGTTCTCGGTCTTCATCTGCGGCTGGTCAGAAGTCAGTCGTCAGTCTTGAGTTCTCACCAGTCGTTATGTAACGTTGTAGCCCCTTATTGTTAAGCGATTGTTGTGGGTTGTTAGCTTCTGGTTATTGCTGGCGACCAGGCGCTGCACATCGCTGGTGCGCTGCCCCCGCTCGAACAACAAATGGATGACTGGGGGACACTCCAGTGCCCCCTTCATTAATCCCCCTGTGCCACCACCCACCCTGCGCCACGAGTAGCATCAGCTTTTCGTCGGAATCAGGTGGTCGGGTTGCCGCCGCTGTATGGACGGGGCTCGAAGATCTGGGCAAAGGAGAGGGCGCCGAGGGCACAGGCGCCCACGAGCGGGATGATGATGCTCTCTGCGCTGTAGGTGCCGATGGCCAATTCATAGAGGTTGCCGGCTGCCATAGCGCCCTGGTGCACCAGTGCCAGCCAGAAGACGGCGTGATAGCGCACAGGATCGCGGGCACAGTAGACGTAGAGCACGGCGAGCGGTACGGCGTTGAAGCTGAGGGCGAGACCACCCAGAGCACCATCGAGTTCGGCATCGTGAATATCGAGGAAGAGGGGGCTGTTGACGAAGACCTGGGTGAGCGCCGCCAACACCGACCAGCCGGCGAGAATGAAGAGCGTCACTCTGGGGATTCTGACCGCCGCGAGAACTCTCGACGGAAGACTGCCAGGATTGTTCATTACCGGCTCCTCTTCGCGCGGAGCTCCCGTGATCTATCCAACGGCGGGCGCAACCATTCGCTCGTCCGTGGCGAAGTAGACGCTCTTACGCGGGATGGACTTCACGATCCGTTCGCCGACCAGCACGAGGACTGCGTCATCCGTGACGCGCACTGCCGTGGCCGGGGTCACTTCTTCCACCTGACCGGAGCAGAAGTGGACGTACAACGTCAGGCCGTGCTCAAGCTCCGTGTAATCCGCTCCGAAACGGTGCTGGTCGAGCTGGATCTGCATCACGCGCCTCGCTTCTGAGCATCCCGCGATAACCTGAGCACAGGCTAGGACGCCGGCGTGATCGATCCACAGTGCCATTGGGCTCAAAACGTACAAATCTAACAAAGCGCACCGCAGCTTGTTAGACCACTGAATGGCGTCATCCACCCTCGTTGCGAGCTATCTGCGGTAGCCGAGGCGCGGCAATCTCGGAACTCGATCCGCATCTCGTGAGCTGGACCGAGATTGCTTCGCCTCTCCTCCGCTCGATGGACTCGCAACGAGGGAACCGGGACGGTATCAGCTCGGCGGCTGGTTGGTCCAGATCAGGGAGCCGGCCGCCGCGAACATGCCGCCGACACCCTGGCAGAACGCGACCTCGACGCCATCGACCTGGTTGTAGGCCTCGCCTCGCAGCTGGCGAATCGACTCCTGCATGAGGTACATGCCGTACATGCCGGAGTGCGTGTAGCAGAGACCGCCGCCGTTGGTGTTCACCGGCAGCTTGCCACCGGGCGCTGTGTTGCCCTCGGCGATGAACGGACCGGCCTCGCCCTTCTTGAGAAAGCCGGTGCTCTCCAGGGCATAGATCGGCAGGTGGGCGAAGGCATCGTAGATCATGATGTGGTCGATCTCGTCGCGGGAGACTTGCGCCTCGTCGAAGGCCTTGGTGCTCGCGACCTTGAAGGCCTTGGACTCCGTGAAGTCCTCCATCTGGCTCACCAGCGGCGTCTCGGACGATTCGCCGGTGCCGAGGATGTAGACGGGCTTCTTGGGGAAGTCCTTCGCCCGATCGGCCCGCGTGAGGATGATGGCGCCGCCGCCGTCGGTAACGACGCAGCACTCGAGCAGGTGCAGCGGATAGCAGATCATGCGGCTGTCCAGTACGTCCTGCACCGTGACTTCGTCGGGTCGCAGGGCGCGCGGATTGCCGTTGACCCACTTGCTCTGGGCCACCGGCACTGAGGCGAGCTGCTCATGCGTCAGGCCGTAGTCCTTCATGTAGCGCATGATGCCCATGCCGAAGGTCGTGGTGGGGCCGGAGGTACCGTAGACGCCTTCGAACTGCATGTTGACCGAGTTGGCCGCCTGGGCGTTGCCGGTTCGGGTGCCTTCCGGCAGGCCGATGTTGTCGCCGCGGGTGTAACCGCTCTCACCCATGGTGACGAGGGCGACGTTGCAGTAGCCGAGGGCGAGGGCGGCAGCCGCGTGGCGCACGTGCAGGAGGAAGGACGTACCGCCGACGGAGGTACCGTCCAGGACCTTGGGCGTGATGCCGAGGTAGTGCGCCAGCTGAACCATCGACATGCCGCCGAGAGAGGCCGAAAACAGGCCGTCAATCTCGTTCTTGTCGATGCCGCAATCGGCGATGGCGTTCATGGCGGCATCGGCGGCGAGCATGATGTTCGACATGCCCGGCACCTTACCGATGTTCGTGGTTTCGGAGGCGCCGACGACGGCAACCTTGTAGCGAACGCTGTCTGTCATCTTGTCTTCAACCTCTGGTGAATGCCGCGAGATTCATCCCGCGGTAGAAGGCCTCGCCTACGCCGTCGCCGGGCGCCAGTACGGCACTTTACGCCCCGGCGCGATCTCTTCGAACACAACCTCCAGAGGCATGTCCAGCACCAGGTTCTCCGGCGTGTTCTCGATGCCGTGGATGTTCGTCATCATGCGCACGCCCTCATCGAGCTCGACCACGGCGATGGCGTAGGGCGCCTCATCCGCGAAGGGCGGCGTCGGCCGGTGGTTGATCATGTAGGTGTGGAGCTTGCCCTTGCCGGCAGTCTTGAACCACTCGACGTCCTTCGAGAGGCAATTAGGGCAAAAGAAGCGGGGGTAGAAGTAAGGCTTACCGCACTGGTTACAGCGCTGGATCCACAGCTCGTCTTCGTTCGCTTTGTCCCAGAACACCTGCGTCTCGGCATTCGGCTGCGGGACGGGCTTCTGGGGACGCCGTTGCTCTTGCTGCGTCATCGATGCCTTCACTGCCTTTCTCGATCAGACTGAACAAAGCGCAAGGCATTGAGGGTTCGCACCAGCAACAGTTGCGCGTGGCAAGCTTAGCGCCGCAATCGCAGCAGTTCAACGGGAAATCGGCTAACCAGCTCTGCCTAGGCTTCGACTGCAGCGAGCTCCTGGGTTGCAGGGGAAGCCAGGCGGGCGTCCATCTCCACTTTCACCGTGCGATCGCGCACGAAGAAGGAGAGGATGGCCGGGATCACCATGACGATCGCGGCGAACAAGAACGCGTCGTGGTAGCCCATCATCGATGTGTGCCGGATGAGCTCGTCCGACGCCTGCGAGAGCGGGGCGCCGTGCAGGGCATTGCGCAGGTGGGTATCGCCTCGCGTCGTGCTGATGGTGACCATGAGGGCGACACCGAGGGAGATGCCGATCTGACGGGTGGTGTTGAAGATGGAGGACGCCATGCCCTGCATCTCGCTCTCGATGGGGCCGAAGAGCACCGTCTGCGCCGCGACGGTGGCAAAGACGAAGGGGAGACCCCGCAGGGCCAGGAGCATGGTCACGACCCACCAGGGCGTGCTCGGCTCCAGGAGGACGAACGAGAGCAAAGGCAGGATGCTCAGACTGAAGCCGGCGATGAGCATGCGGCGGGGCCCAAACTTCGGGTAGGCGCGGCTGGCGAGCGGCAGGCCGATGCCGAGCACGAGCGATGCGGGACCCTGGATGAGGCCGGCCTGCAGCGCCGAGTAGCCGTGCAGCTCCTGCAGGTACAGCGTGACCAGCAGCAGGAAACCGCCGAAGGAGATAAAGGCCATCGCCATCATGGTGTTGGTCGTGGCAAAGAGGCGGCGGCCGAGCAATCGGAGGTCGAGAATCGGATGGTCGACGTGGAGCTCGGTGTATACGAAGGCGGCGAGCACGAGGAAGCCGATGAGCCCCGTCTCCATGACGGTCGCGTCGGTCCAGCCCTGGTCGCCCGCGATGGAGAGGGCGTACAGGACCAGCGCCGTGCCCACGCCGGCCGTCACGAGGCCGATGAGGTCGAAGCCCTGCTGGGCGTAGGCCTCACGGTGCTCCTTGAGGAACATGAAGCCGATGGCCAGGCCGATGATGCCGACCGGCAGGTTGATGTAGAAGATCCAGCGCCAGCTCACGTCATCGATGAGGAAGCCGCCGAGCACCGGACCGAGCATGGGACCGAAGAGGACCGGTACCGACATGATCGCCACGGCCTTGGCGCGCTCGGCGCCCGGGAACTCGCGCGAGAGCATCGCGGTGCCCACGGGCGTCATCATGCTGCCACCGAAGCCCTGGATGAACCGGAATACCACGAGCTCTTCGATGCTGTTGGCCTGGCCACAGAGGGCCGACGCGAGGACGAAGAGGCCCATGGAGACAAGGTAGGTTCGTTTCGTACCAAAGCGGTCTGAGATCCAGCCGGCGGCGGGGATGAACAGGGCAAAGCTGAGGAGGTAGCCCGTGATCGTCCATTCAACCGTCGTGGTCTTCGCGTTGAACACCTCGCTGAGGTGCGGTACGGCGACGTTGATCACGGTCGTGTCGACCATGTTCATGATCATGCCGAACGTGTAGACGACGGCGACGATGTACTTGTAGGAGATGCTGTGGAGACGAGTCATTTTCTTACCATCGATGAAGCAGTTGCCAGATTGGTATGACGATCCGGGCTCCCGGCGCTAACTGTGCGCAATCACCGCTCCCGGCAGGTGTCCGGCCGTCCCCAACCCGTGGGGCACCTGGAATCGGTCATTCAGGCGAGTCCTGCGTTGCGCTGGTAAGCATCAGCATCAGGTCCGATGCGATCTCTTCTACGGGCGGATAGAACTGCTTTCGCATCTTGCGAAACGTCAGTGCGACCACGGCGCCATCGAGCAGCAGCTTGACGACTCGCTCGTTGAGTTGAGCGTGGATGGCGCCGGACTGGACGGCACGACGGATGAGGTCCACGGTGCGCTCGCGTCGCACTTCCTGCCGCTGGAGCGACGATTCGGAGCGACCAATGTTGGTGCCGGCGAGCGAGGCCTGGATCAGCCAGCCGTAAGTCTCGGCGTAGCTGAGCATGCCGTTAACGATGAGACGGAGAGCCTCCAGGGGCCCGTCCGCGTGCTCTGCCTCCGAGAGAAGCGTCTCGATGGCGGAGTCGGCCTGCTCGATCGTGGCCTGGACCAGGGCTTCTTTACTACCGAAGCCACGATAGATAGTCGCGACACCCACGCCGGCGTGGTCCGCGATGTCTTTGACTTCGGCCGAAATGCCCTGCTCGGCAAACACCTGCCTGGCGGCCTCGAGGACTTTCGACTGGTTGGCGACCGCGTCGGAGCGGCGAAGCACGGTCCGGGCGTCTGATTCGACGTTCAAGCTGAAAAAACTCCTGGCGCTAAGCGTAACCGTAATTACTATTCCGTTTCAACCTTTCACGTCCCGTCCACTATTCTTGAGGCGAGATGGCATTTGTAGAGGTCGCGGTTAACGCGGGGCTGCCGCATCGGCAGACGTTCAGCTACGCCGTGCCGCCGGAGATGACGTTGCGAGCGGGCGACGCCGTGTTCGTGCCGTTCGGACGGCGGTTCGTTCAGGGCATCGTCGTTCAGGTGGTAGACGTGCCCTACTTCCCGGACCCGAAGCCGGTGGATGCGCGCATCCCGGCCGCCGCCGGTGACTTCGAGAGCCCCATCGTGTCGAAGGAGCGCGTCGAGCTGGCACGCTGGGTGGCGGAGTACTACCTCTCGCCCCTGTTCGCCGCCGTTGCGCTGACGCTGCCGCCCGGCTTCGAACGACGGCCGCTGACCTTCTACGAGTCGCTGCTGGCGCCCGGCGAGATCGAGAGCCATCCCCTGCCGCCCCGACAACGCACCGTGCTGGCGCACATCGCTTCGGCCGGCCGCCCCGAAGCACGCGAGATCGACCGAGACGTGAAGGAGAGCGGCGTCGCGACGGCGTTGTCGCAGCTGCACCAACGTGGCCTCGTCAGGCGCACCTACGGCCTGGCGAGGCCCTCTGTGCGAGCCAAGTCCATGCGTTATGTAGAGTTGATTGCTGGCCAGGAGCAGGCCGACGCGGCGGCAGACGAGTTCGCCTCGAAGCGCCAGTCGCGGCTGGCGAAGGCGCTGCACTTGCTGCTGGATGAAGGCCCCGTGCTGCCGGCCTCAGACCTGCGCATTCGGGCCGGTGTTGGCGTGGCGGACCTGCGCCCACTGGCCGAAGCCGGGCTGATCGAGGTGCGCAACGAGGCCGTCGAGCGCGACCCGTTGGCCGGGCGCAGCTACGAGTTTCGGGAGCCATCGCCGCTTACACCGGAGCAGCACACCGCCTACGACGCCATCGAAGCGGCGATGAATGCCGGCGAAAGCAAGTCGTTCCTCCTGCACGGGGTGACGGGCTCCGGCAAGACGGAGGTGTACCTCGCGGCCCTGGACCACGCCGTCGCGTCCGGTAAGCGAGGCATCGTGCTGGTGCCGGAGATCGCGCTCACGCCGCAGACCGTGCGCCGCTTCGCCGAACGCTTCCCGGGCAAGGTTGCCGTGTTGCACAGCGGCCTGTCGCAGGGGGAGCTGTTCGACCAGTGGCACGGCATCCGGGACGGGCGATATGCCGTCGTCGTGGGCAGCCGGTCGGCGATCTTCGCGCCGCAGCCGGACCTCGGGCTTATCGTGATCGATGAGGAGCACGAGTGGACTTACAAGCAGCAGGACCCGGCACCGCGCTACCACGCCCGTGAGGTGGCCGAGAAGCTGGCGGAGCTCACCGGCGCCGTCCTGGTGATGGGCTCGGCTACGCCCGATGTCGTCGCCTACCAGCAGGCGCTGTGGGGACGCCACACGCTGCTGGAGCTAAAGGAACGCGTGCGGCCGGTGCGGGACGCCGCCGGGACCACCCTGCGCGTCATGACCTCCACCGTCCTGCCGCCCGTCGACGTCGTCGACATGCGCGAGGAGCTGAAGACGGGCAACCGCAGTATGTTCAGCCGCTCGCTACAGCTGGGGCTGCACCAGGCCCTGGAGCGCGGCGAGCAGGCGATCCTGTTCCTCAATCGCCGGGGCAGCGCCGGGTTCATGCAGTGTCGCGATTGCGGGTTCGTGCCCCAATGCTCCGCCTGCGCGATCGCGCTCGGCTTTCACCGGCGGCCCGCTCGTGCAGCCTGGGGCGCAGGCGGTGAGGTTGACCGCCTCGTGTGTCACCAGTGCAATCGCAGCCGCAAGCCGTTCGACAAATGCCCCATGTGCGCCAGCCTGCGCCTGCGGCCGATGGGCGTCGGCGTCGAAGCGGTCGAAGAGGCCGTGCACGAGATGTTTCCGACGGCTCGTACCCTGCGGTGGGACCGCGACGTCACGTCCGGCCGCCACGCGCATGAGGAGATCCTGTCGAGCTTCGTGAACGGCGAGGCGGACGTGCTCGTCGGGACCCAGATGGTGGCGAAGGGGCTCGACCTGCCGGCCGTGACGATTGTCGGCGTGATCAGCGCCGACGTGGGCCTGCATATCCCGGACTTCCGGTCGGCGGAGCGCACGTTCCAGCTCCTGACGCAGGTGGCAGGCCGGGCCGGCCGGGCGTCGACGGGGGAGGACGGGCCGCAGCCGGGTCGTGTGGTGGTACAGACGTACACGCCGGACAACTACGCCATCGTCGCTGCGGCCCAGCACGACTTCGAGTCGTTCTTCGAGCTGGAGGTAGCGCTACGGCGCGAGGAAGCGTACCCGCCCTTCGTGCGACTGGCGCGCCTGATCTTCTCGCACACCAATCCGGAGTACGGCATGGAGCAGGGGGAGCGCATGGCCCGCCAGCTCAAGGCCGATATCGCCTCCAGGGGCCTGCCGGGCTTCGAGGTCGTCGGCCCGGCGCCGCCGCACGTGCCGAAGTGGCACGGGCGCTATCGCTGGCAGATCACGCTGCGGGCGCCGGACCCCACGGAGCTCCTGCGGGACCTTAACCTGCCGGAGGGCTGGGTGCTGGACATCGACCCGGTGTCGTTGGCATAGCAGCGGTTTTGGCCGCCCGGTGATGCCTGAGATAAGATAGATGCGCTCGCCTTGCTGCGAAGAAATCATCGATTCGAGGAAGACCGCGCCCTATGGCACTCCTGCCCATCGTCAAGGTGCCGCAGCCCGTACTGCGCGAGAAGACCAAGAAGGTCAAGAAGATCGACGCTTCGATCCAGAAGCTGATCGACGACATGATCGAAACGATGCATGACGCGCCCGGCGTGGGCCTCGCCGCGAACCAGGTCGGCGTTTCGCTGCGCATCGCGGTCATGCAGGTGCCGGGCGAAGAGGTGATCACGCTGATCAACCCGGAGATCATCAAGCGCTCCGGCACGCGCGACTGCGAGGAGGGCTGCCTCTCCCTTCCCGGATACAAGGGCGTGGTGCCGCGCTCCGAGAAGGTGGTGGTGAAGGGACTCGACCGCAACGGCAAACCGATTCGCATCCACGCCGACGAGTTGCTGGCGGAGATTATCGAGCACGAGTGCGGGCACCTGGACGGCCAGCTCTACTTCGACCTGCTGGAGAGTGTCGACAAGCTAATCCCCGTCCGTCCGGGCGAAGAGGACGATGAAGACGACGCGGACGAAGACGACGAGGAGGTCGCGGCGCAAGGCTCTTCTTAGGAAGCAGCCGCCCCCGTCTAGATGATGGCCCTCGCCGCGCCCGATTCAGTGACTTCCCAGACGCCCACAGTCCCTCCTTCTCTGAAGGACCTCTTCCGCGCCATCCACGCGGCCGTGCCCGATGCCTGCCTCGTCGGCGGTGCCGTGCGCGACCTGGTCACCGGCCGGGCGCCGCGCGACCTCGACTTCGTGACGCGGCAGGACGTGCGCAAGGCCGCAGACGCCATCGCAGGCGCCGTCGAAGGCCACGCATTCCCGTTGGACGAGTCGCGCGGGCAATACCGCATCATCCTGGGTGTGGACGCGTCTCGAGCCGTCGAAGAGATCGACGTGTCGCAGATCGCCGACCTTCACGATGACCTGGCGCGGCGCGACTTCACGATCGACGCGCTGGCGGCGGAGCTACGGGACGATGGAAGCCTCGGGCCGGTAATCGACGAGTGCGGCGGTGTCGCTGACCTCCAGGCGCGACGCGTGCGCATGGTGCAGGCGGAGAACCTGGCCCACGACCCGCTGCGTCTCCTGCGTGCGGTGCGGCTGGCGACAGAGCTGCAATACGAGATCGAGCCGGAGACCGCCGCGGTGATTCAGGAGCTGGCGCCTCGACTGAGCGAGACGGCGGGGGAACGCCAGCGCGATGAGCTCGTGCGCATTTTCTCGACGCCGAGGGCTGCTCAAGGCATGCGCCTGGCGGATTCGCTGGGCCTGCTGGACGTGTTCTTGCCCGAGCTGACGCCCGCGCGCGGGGTGGATCAGCCGAAGAACCATCACTACTACGACGTGTTCGAGCACTCTTTGCACGCTCTTTCCGCCCTGGATCAGATGCTTCATGGCATCGTTACTGACGTAGATCGGCCCTGGCTTGGTCCCGATTTCCGCTCGAACATGTCCGGTTTTGACATCGAATCGTATCTGAATGCGAAGGCAGGCGGCGTTTCACGCCTCGTCCTCCTGAAGCTGGCCGGGCTGCTACACGACGTCTCGAAACCGGAGACGAAGTCGGTGGAGCCGGACGGTCGCACGCGGTTCCTGGGTCATCCCGAGAAGGGCGCCGTAAAGGCCAACGGCGTATGCGAGCGACTGCGCTTCGGCAACCGGGAAGCGCGCTTCGTATCGCTGCTGGTCGAAGAGCACCTGCGGCCCACGATGCTGGCCCAGCCCGGCGAAGCGCCAAGCCATCGAGCGATCTATCGCTTCTTACGAGATCTGGGCGAGGCGCTGCCGGCCTGCCTGATCCTCAGCCTGGCGGACGCGGCCGCCGCAACCGGCCCTCGCTTGCAGCGGGAGCGCTGGCGCGGTCACGTGGCTTACTGCCGGTATGTTCTGTATGAGGCTTCGCGCATAGACTCTCCTGAGCAAGGTACGCGCAAGCGCCTCGTCACCGGCAACGACCTTATGTCAGAGCTCGGCCTGGAGCCGGGCCCTGTACTCGGTCAGATGCTGGCGCAGCTCGACGAAGCGCAGGCGGTAGGAGAGATCGAGACGCGCGCACAAGCAATCGAATACGCAAAGACGCTTTCGGGGGTCAAACATGAGTGACGCCGCGTTGATGTCTGCCGTGTTTATCGGCATCATTGCCGGGTTCTACGTTTTGTTCATGCGTCCGGCGGCAAAGGAGAACGAGCATCATCGTCAGCAGATCCGTGATCTGCGTCCCGGTGACGACGTTCTGACAACCTCCGGGTTTATCGCGACCGTCCAGGATATTCAGGTGCCACCACAGGGCCGAACGCGCATCAAGCTAGAGCTCGCCGACGGTGTCGTGTTCACCGCGGTCACTAGCGCCATTGCAGAGCGGCTGGCCGATACGGCAGACTCGCGTAAGAACGAGAAAGAGGCTTCAGGTTGAGGGAGCTATCTACCAGGCTCCTACTGGTATTCATCATTGTTCTGACCACCTTCTCGGTGTTCATTTCCTTCCCATCAGATCCCGATCGCTACCTCCCGAACTGGATTCCCTGGCCGAAGGAGGCGTGCGTCGTCGATGGCATATGCATCGGCAAGGGCTTCGACGCGTTTGGCTTGAAGCGCCAGGAGATGCGTCTCGGCCTTGACCTGCGCGGCGGTACGCGCCTGGTCCTGGAAGCCGACATCTCGAACCAGCCCGACGTGAACCTCAATGACGCGATGAACAGCGCCGTCGATATCGTCGAACGTCGCGTCAACGCCTTCGGTGTCGCCGAGTCGATCACCGAGCGCGTCGGCTCGAACCGGATCCAGGTCCAGCTGCCGGGCATTTCGGCAGAAGAAGCACTCGACAAGATCGGCCGGACCGCTCAGCTCGTCTTCATGGAGATCAAGAAGGACGACAACGGCCTCTATCTGGTCACGGATCCGACAACAGGCGAAACCACGGGCCATCCGCTAAGCGACTTCAATGCCAACCCGGCATTGATGGAGAACGCCGACTTCATCCCGATCGTGCAGACGGACGAAAACGGCATCCCGCGCGAGATCAACGGCTCCTTCCTTGACCGCAGCGCCATCTACGTCTCCCGAGACGTGGTCGGACAGCCGGTGCTCAACTTCGGTATGACGAGCGAAGGCGCCAAGCTCCTCTCGGAGGCCACCACCCGCCTCACCGGTCAGCCCATCGCCTTCTTCCTCGACGGCGAGCCGATCCGGTCATCGACGGGGCGAATTCTGGCTCCGACCGTGCAGACCACGATCTCCGACAAGGGCACCATTACGAACCTGGCCATTGACGACGCCCGGACGCTGGCGACGTTGCTTCAGACCGGTGCCTTCCCGGTGCCGCTGAAGGTGGTGCAGCAGAACGAAGTCGATGCCACCCTGGGCGACGAAGCCGTGGTGCACACCGTGCAGGCCGGCATGATCGCCATCCTGGTGATCATGGCGTTCATGATCGCGTACTACCGCCTGCCGGGCTTCCTGTCCGCCATGGCGCTGTTCGTCTACGTCTGGCTGACGCTGGCCGTGTTCAAGCTGTGGCCGGTAACGATCACCTCGGCTGGTATGGCGGCGTTCGTTCTGTCGGTCGGTATGGCCGTGGACGCCAACATCCTGATCTTCGAGCGCATGAAGGAAGAACTGCGTCTGGGACGCAACCTGCATAACGCCATCGATGCCGGGTTCAGCAGAGCCTGGTCGTCCATCCGTGACTCCAACATCTCGACGATCATCACCTGCATCATCCTGTACTGGTTCGGTGATCAATTCGGGGCGAGCCTGGTGAAGGGCTTCGCCCTGACGCTGGGTCTCGGCGTGGTCGTCAGTATGTTCTCCGCGATTACGGTGACCCGTACGTTCCTCAAAGCCCTGATCGGCCTGCCCGTGATGCAGCACCTGTGGCTGTTCGGCAGTGACGTGCAGGAGGCGCGGAGCATTGGTGG
This sequence comes from uncultured Chloroflexia bacterium, assembly GCA_963731765.1. Taxonomy (GTDB): domain Bacteria; phylum Chloroflexota; class Dehalococcoidia; order DSTF01; family WHTK01; genus WHTK01. The sequence goes on along the minus strand of CAVSWS010000028.1, from coordinate 30,822 downwards.
CGGTCGAATCGCGCCCGACGGCGCACAGGAGAGCCCCGGGTCATGATCGACTTCGTAAACAAACGCTTCCTCTACTTCAGCATCTCGCTGTTGGTCATGCTGCCGGGCATCATCTCCATGATCTTGCCGGGCGGACTGGAAACTGGCATCGAGTTCTCCAGCGGTAGCACGTTCTCCGTGCAGTTCCAGCAGCCCGTCACGACGGACGAGCTTCGAGCCGCGCTGTCGGAGCTTGGACACCCGGAGTCTCGTATTCAGCGCACGACGGAGGGCAGCTTCCTGGTCCGCACCGACCTGATCGCGGGTGCTGCGGAACAGCCGGCGTACGGACCGGCACCGCCGTCCGAGCGAGAGGATATCGAAACCGCACTGGTCAACCGCTTCGGCCCAATGCTGGACAGCGAAGGAAACGTGACGAACCGGTTTAACGAGTTCTCGTCCGTCTCAGCTTCGGTTTCGAGTGACATCACTCGTAACGCCGCAATCGCCGTAGTGGTGGCAGCCGTAGCGATCCTGGTCTTCGTCACGTTCGCGTTCTGGAACGTGCCGAGCCCCGTACGTTACGGTGCAGCGACGATCCTCGCCCTTGGCCACGACGTCGTGATCACGATGGGCATCGCATCGCTCATCGGACGCTTCACGACTTTCGAAATCGACTCGCTCTTCATCACGGCGATGCTCACGATTATCGGTTTCAGCGTGCACGATACGATCGTGGTGTTCGACCGCATCCGTGAGAACGTGTCCCGTTCCGAGCATGCGGGCTACCGGCCAACCCTGGGACAGGCGGTGAACGCCAGCCTGAACCAGACGCTGGCGCGCTCGTTGAACACGTCGATCACGCTGTTCCTGGCGATCTTCGCTCTGCTCGTGCTCGGCGGCGCGACGATTCAGGACTTCCTGCTCACGATGATGGTGGGCCTGATCTCCGGAACGTACAGCTCGATCTTCATCGCCGCCCAGCTACTGGTGGCGTGGGACGAGGGCGATCTGCCGGGCTTCGGCTCCCACGCCCACGAAGAGGCAGAAGTCGCGGCGTAGGCAATCGTGCCAAACGAGACGATCTTTGAGGAGCTACGAGGCTTCGACCTGCGATTCGAGACGCAGGCCGGCGTGTTCTCGCACCGAGAGCTGGATACGGGTACACGCGTCCTGATCGATGCCATGCGCGTTTCGCCAACGGCGCATGTGCTGGACATCGGATGCGGGTACGGGGCCATTGGTATCGTGGCGGCGAAGCTGGCGACTCAGGGTCACGTCACGCTGATCGACAGCGACATCCGAGCGACTCGACTGGCTGAGCGTAATCTGAAGCTCAACCAGATCGAGAACGCCGATGTCGTGCTCGGTGATGGCTTTCGGGACCTGCCGCCCAAGACGCGCTACGACGTGATCGTGAGCAACCCACCGACGCACAACGGCCGAGAGGTGCTGGACGAGATGGTGGCCGGCGCGTACAAGGCGCTGAAGCCACGCGGACAGCTCTTCCTCGTAATTAACCGGCTCCTCAGTCTGCGTCGCGAGGTGGAACAGGTCTTCGGCAACAGCGAGACGATGGGGCGCGAGAAAGGCTTCGTTGTCATCCGGGCTGTGAAGGTGCACAAGAAGGACATCGCTGCCCGAGAGGACATCTTTTTTGATCAATAATCGCGCCGGAGGCATGCAATGGCAGAGAACAAACTGACGATCACGCTCGAATATTGCCGTCCCTGAAACTACACCGCACGCGCCGCGTGGACGGCGCAAGAACTCCTTGACACGTTTGCAGAGTGGACCGAGGGCGTCACGCTGATTCCCGGTTCCGGCGGCGCATTCGAAGTCACGGTCAACGGCAAGCAGATCTATTCGAAGAAGGCGACCGGCAAGTTCCCTGAGGTCAATGACCTGAAGGCAGAAATCCAGAAGTTCCTCGATTAATTGCCTTCCGTCTGGTGCGGCTCGGCGCGCCGCTCCTGGCGTCGCGTCCGGGCCAGCTCTCGGGCGCGCCTGACCGGCTCCGGCGTGCGGCTACCGAGCAACGAGCGAAGCACGACTTCGACGGCGACTTCGGGAGAAGTGCGCCAGGCGGCGTGTACTGCTAACGGTCGACTGTCCATTCGTGTGCGCAGCCAGTAGCCGACGATAAGCTCACCGATACGCAGTGGCGCCGTCGCTCCGGCTTCGTTCGAGGGCCAGTTGCCTGTCGCGACTAGTGGACGGTGTGTGACGCCCACGGTTGGCAGCGAGAGCACGGCACCAAGATGCACGGCGAAGCCACATGCACGCGGATGGTCGCGGCCGGTCGAGTTGACTAGCAGCACGTCGGGCATCGAGGGCAGGGCTCGCACCGCCGCTTCCAGCAGGGCGCCTTCGCGCAGAGCGAGCAGGCCTGCCTCGTAGGCCGCGCCAGAGACACCTTCGACAACGGTCTCTGCGATGAGGTCTCGACCCGAATAGACGGCTGCGGCAGCCCAGGCGGGCTCATCCGCGGCGCCGGGGCCAGAGACGTTGCGGGGGAAGCAGACGAAGCTGCCTCCGATGGCGATTGCGCCCTTCGGCTGCCAGGCGTCTGGCCTCAGCGCGGCGATCGCCTCCTGCTCTCTCCGTAGCTCGTCTTCCGAAGCCGGCCAGCTCATGTCGCCATTAGACCTGAGACCGGCGAAGCTGCACAGGCTCGGGACAGCCGCGTGGACGGAGCGAGGCGCAGCGCCGGATACTGGTCCCATCGCCAGCCATCGGAGGTGCCTTCTGACTGTCGCGCTCTACTACGATGACCTCTTTCTGGGTCACGACACGCTGTCGCATCCGGAGCACCAGACGCGCGTGTCGACGTCGATGAACCTTCTGCGAAGCTCGGGGCTGCTCGAGCGTCTGGAGCAGCCGGCATGCCGTGACGCGACGCTGGAAGAGCTGATGCGCATCCACACGCCGGAGCACGTACAGCGGGTAGCTCACTTCGGCGATCACGGACCGGTCATGGTACTGGCCGATACGATCGCCAATACCGGCACGTACGCCGCGGCTCTGCGTGCCGCGGGCGCCGTCTTGGGCGCCACCGCGAGCGTGGCGCAGGGCGAGTTCGATGCGGCGTACTGCCTGGTGCGGCCGCCAGGTCACCACGCCGTTGCCGGCGCGCCGATGGGCTTCTGCTTTTTCAACAATGTCGCGGTCGCGGCCCAGCACGCCGTTTCAGCGCTCGGGCTCGAGCGAGTCGCCATCGTCGACATCGACATCCATCACGGCAACGGGACACAGGACGCCTTCTACAGCGATCCGTCCGTGCTCTACGTGTCGACTCACCAGTACCCCTACTATCCCGGTACCGGCCACTGGCGTGAGGCCGGCAGCGGCGAAGGCATCGGAACGACGGTGAACCTGTCGCTGCCGGGCGGATGCGGTGATGCGGAGTATGGGCTGGCGATGGAAGAGGTGATCGCGCCGAAGCTGCGGGCGTACCGGCCAGAGCTGATCCTCGTCTCGGCCGGCTACGATGCGCACCACGCCGACCCCATCGATGGGGCCATGATGCGGCTTTCGTGCGCAGGCTACGCGGGACTCATCGGCAGATTGCAGGAGCTGGCGGCGGAGCTGTGTGCAGGCAAGATCGTCGTGACGCTGGAGGGCGGCTACGACCTGACTGCCCTGTCGTGGTCGATACGCAACAGCATCGAGGCGCTGCTGGGCGATGCAGTTACAGCAGACCCTATTGGACCGGCACCGGAAATAGAAGCGCCGGACATCGGCGAGCTGATCACCAATGTCCGGCGACTGCATGGACTAGCCTGAGGCTACTCTGCGCGCACCACGCTCTCGAAGCTGTTGGCGCGGTGAGAGCCGTCGCAGAACGGCTTGTTGTTGGAGCCACCGCAGCGGCAGAGAGCGAAGCCGCCCTCGCTGCGAATGACCTTACCTTCGGCGTCGATAAGCTGCACCGGGCCGACCACGCGGTACGGGCCATTGTCGTTCGGCGTAATCGTCGGCTGCTCGTTGGACTCAGACATATGAACCTCCAGAACTAAGAGAACCTCTTGCGGCTCCTATTCTGGAGGAATTTCTACGCTGAGGGAATTTCTACGCCGAAACCAGGGCCGGGTCGCTACCGGCGAGGATCTTCTCGTACTGGTAGGTGGCAACCGTAAAGCCTTGCTTGCCGTGCATGGCGCGCGCGGCTTCGTTCTCAGTCGCCATCTCGGAGCGAATCGAGACGGCACCGAGGCGCAGGGCCTCCGCTTCGGCGTGCTGCAGCATCAGGCCGCCGATGCCGCGTCGCTGGTGAGCGATAGCGACCACGAGGGCCCGGATCTCGGCGAAGGACAGGCGCGAGTTCTCCAGGTCGGAAAAGACGATCCAGAGGAAGCCGACGGGCGTCTCGCCCTCTACCCAGACCTCGGCGACAGTGCGCTCGTCGGCCAGGCTCTCCTCGAGGTCGCTGAGGAAGAGCTTGGGCTGCGAAGTCACGAGCCAGCCATCACGGTACTGGCGGTAAGAAGGGTTTCGAGCCCAGGAAGGAAGGTCCTCCCAGTCACGCAGGCAGTAAAGGTCGAGAACAAAGTCTCGATCTCGTTCGAGGTTGATGGGGCGTTGAGTTAGCACGGGATAATCCTTCAAAAGATACTATGCGACTTGTGAATAATAGCAGAACTACTATTCAGCTTTCGATTGGCTGAGGCTCCAAAAATCGTACGAAGGCTTCGTCGCCCAGCAACACAGCCTCGTCCTTGACGCGCAGGCGACCGCCGACCTGTTCGGTGAGGCCGAGCGACATCGTCTCCTCTATCGCCTGGCCGAATACGCGGTTCATGCCGACGCCGAAACGCGCCTCGAATCCGGCCATGTCGAGTCCCTCTCGTAGACGCAGGGCGAGAAAGACGGTCTCTGCCATCTCCCGTTCGACATCCGGCGCCTCTCGCATGACGACTTGCTGCATCGCGTCGAGAGGCGAATCGACGACGGCGCCGGAAGAAGCTTCTGACGTCGCGTTCACGAGCTCGATGTAGCGTCGAGGGCTCGCGGCGTCGGCGAAGCGCTCATCCAGAAGATGCGAATGAGCACCGGCGCCGAGACCGAGCCAATCGCCGTTGTGCCAGTAGACCAGGTTGTGGCGACACTCCCGGTCCTGCCGGCTCCAGTTCGAGATCTCGTAGTGGTGAAAGCCGTCTCGGGCCATGCGGTCCAGGCTCCACTCGAACATGTCGGCCTGCAGGTCGAGGTCGGGGCCGCGCTGACGGCCTCGTTCCACGTCCCGCGTCATCGGCGTGCCCTCTTCAAGCGTCAGGGCGTAGAGGGACAGGTGGTCCGGCTTGAACGCCAGAGCCTGCTCCAGGTTGGTCTGCCAGCCCTCCATCGTCTGGCCCTGCAGGCCGTAGATGAGGTCCAGGTTGACGTTCTCGAAGCCGCCCTCACGGGCCCAGCGATAGGCGTCCTTGACCTCCTCGGCGTCGTGAATGCGCTCGAGGGTGCGCAGCTCATCGTCGTGGAAGCTCTGGACGCCGAAGCTGATGCGATTGAAGCCAAGCTCTCGAAGACCGGCCAGATGCTCCGCATCGACGGTGCCGGGGTTGGCCTCGAGGCTAAATTCGGCGCCGGGCTCGATGTCGAAGCGAGACCGCAGCGCCTCCACGATCACGCGCATCTCCGGCAGGGGAAGCAGGCTGGGCGTGCCGCCGCCGAAGAACACCGTCTCCAGCGCGACGCCCCTCCACATGCGGCGACCACAGGCTCGCCTCCTGCGCGACGGCGTCTGCGTAGGGCTGCATGAGAGAGTCCTGCCCCGCGTAGGAGTTGAAATCGCAGTAGGTGCACTTCGCGGTGCAGAAGGGGATGTGGACGTAGAGTGAAAACGGCTTCATGGCCATCACCCAGTCTAACGCAGGATCGTCACTCCAGATTACGGGCGTGATAAGACCTTGCTAACTAAGCCATTGGTTCTGACCGCTACTGGACTTTCCTCATTGCGCCGATATGACCATTGTGTAGCATGGATGGTGATCTCCCGTGGCGGACGCGGGAAATTGCAATCCCAGGAGAGGCGAGGCATATGAAGAAGTTCCCCCTTATCGGTTTGCTGGTCGGCGGCGCCGTCGCGATGTTCGTCATGAAGAAGCGCAAGAACGGCAACTTTGTAGAAGAGGCCGAGGCGCCGGCCAGCGAAGAGCCGGCCGCCTAGCTCAGGTCTCACCCCAGCCACCTGGCCTTTCGCGCAGTCTGGCGTTGACCATGCCTCCGCGCGATGTGACACTGCGTCTGCGACCCCGAGGGCTCGGGGTCGTCTTCGTTGAGAATCGTCCACCAAACACCAGGAGGCCAATTTCGTGCTCAAGAGCCACTATTGCGGTGAACTGAGGACAGAGCACGTCGGTCAGGAAGTTACCCTGGCCGGCTGGGTGCACCGCCGCCGCGACCACGGCGGTCTGATCTTCCTCGATCTCCGCGATAGCACGGGCATCGTCCAGGTGGTCGTCAACCCGACGGACGCCCCGGAGGCTCACGCCGTCGCCAGCGACGTGCGTAACGAGTACGTGGTCCAGATTCGCGGCACCGTATCGCGCCGCCGGCCCGGCACCGAGAACGTGGGCATGCCGACGGGCGACATCGAGGTGCCCGCGCGCGAGGTCGTCGTGCTCAACGCGGCCAAGACGCCGCCCTTCTACATCAACGAGGAGTCGAGTGTCGAAGAGTCGTTGCGACTGAAGTACCGCTACCTGGACCTGCGCCGGGAAACGATGCACAACAACATCATCCTGCGCCACAAGGTGGTCCACTTCATCCGCAACTTCCTGACGGAGCGCGGCTTCGTCGAGATCGAGACGCCGATCCTGGCGAACGCGACGCCGGAAGGCGCCCGCGACTACCTGGTACCGAGCCGGGTGAACCCGGGCAACTTCTACGCCCTGCCGCAGTCGCCGCAGCAGTTCAAGCAGATCCTCATGGTGGCGGGCTTCGAGCGCTACTTCCAGATCGCGCGCTGCTTCCGAGACGAAGACCTGCGTGCGGACCGCCAGCCGGAGTTCACGCAGCTTGACCTGGAGATGAGCTTCCCTACGCAGGAGGACGTCCTCTCGCTGACGGAAGACCTCTACACGGAGATGGCCCAGACGCTGCGGCCCGACCTCAAGCTGCACACGCCGTTCCCGCGCCTGACCTATGAAGAGGCGATGCGACGCTACGGCACCGACAAGCCTGACACGCGATACGGCATGGAGCTCGTCGACTTCACGGAGCACGTGAAGACGACGGACTTCGTGGTGTTCAAAAGCGCCGTGGAGAGCGGCGGCGCTGTCGAAGGTCTGTGCGTGCCCGGCGGTGCCTCGTTCTCACGCCGCGACATCGACGGACTGACCGACATGGTGAAGTCGCTCGGCGCCAAGGGCCTCGTCTCGATCGCGTTCACGACCGACCCGGTTACGGCGTCTGAGGACGAGATCCGCTCGCCGGTGCTGAAGTTCCTCGGCCTGGAGATGACGCGTTCGATCGGCATCCTGGCCGGCGCGAACGCGGGCGACCTTGTCCTCATCGTCGCGGGACAAGGCGGGCTACCGGTGAAAGAACCGGGTTCCAAAGGCCGCGTGAAGCCCGTGCTCGACGCGCTGCGGCGCCATCTGGCTGAGAAGCTGGAGTTGGCGGACCCGAACACACTGGCCTTCCTCTGGGTGGTCGACTTCCCGCTGTTCGAGTGGAGCGACGAGGACGAGCGCTGGGACCCCATCCACCACCTGTTCACGTCGGCCCGCGCCGAGGACATGGACGAGTTGGCGCGCGACCCGGGAAAGGTCCGCAGCAACGCCTACGACGTCGTCTGCAACGGCGCCGAGATCGGTGGCGGCAGCATCCGAATCCACAGCCGCAGCGATCAGGAGGCGATCCTCAACCTCCTCAAGATCACGCCGGAGCAGGCCTACGAGCGCTTCGGCCATATGCTCGACGCTTTCGAGTTCGGGGCGCCACCGCACGGGGGCATCGCCTGCGGCATCGACCGCACGGCCGCGATGCTGGCCCAGACGGACGACATCCGGGAGATGATCGCGTTCCCGAAGACAAAGAGCGCGACGGACCTTATGACCGGCGCTCCTTCGGCCGCCGATCCGGCCCAGCTCGAGGTCCTGCGGATCAAGGTAGAGCCCGAAGAATAGGCTCGTCGCCCCACGATCTGACGATCCGAGCGCTAAACGTAATCAAAGCCGGTTTGTAAGCTAAAACCGGCCACTGCTAACATTCGTAGTCAAGGTTTAGAGAGGGTGGCAATCGCGTGCCTTCTCTACCTTTTGGTGGAGCGGGGCAGGAGGAAGAGTCAATGTCGCTATCCCCACGCAGGCTGCTGTTCGGCCTTCTGGTTCTGGGTATCACAGTCTTTGCGCTGGCTTGCAGCGGGGGAGGCGATGATAACGGCGGCAACGGCACCACCAATGACCCGCTAAACCCCGGGGCTTCTGATAGCAGCGGCAGCAGCAATGCCAGCGTCGATGCCGATCTGCGGCTTCCCGGCGCCGATCCGATCACGCTCGACCCGGCGCTGGCCAGCGATGCGGGATCGGCCAGCTACATCGTCGAGATCTTCGGCGGCCTGATGACGATCACGCCGGACCTGCAGATTGTGCCCGACATCGCGGAAGCGATGCCGACGCAGACGCAGAACCCCGACGGCACTGTCACCTACACCTTCAAGATTCGCCAGGACGCCCTCTTCCACAACGACCGCCCGGTCACGGCTGAGGACTTCAAGTACTCGCTGGACCGCGCGGCGCAGCTCGGCCAGACCACATCGGCAACGGCCGAGGCGTACCTGGGCGACATCGTCGGCGCCAAGGACGTGACGCGAGGGCGCGCCGACTCGATCTCCGGCGTCGAGGTGGTCGACGCGTCGACGCTGGCAATCACGATCGACTCGCCGAAGTCGTACTTCCTGGCCAAGCTCACCTACCCGACGGCCTTCGTGGTCGACAAGGACCAGGTCGAGTCCAACCCGCGCAACTGGACGCGCAAGCCCAACGGCACCGGCCCGTACAAGATGGTGGAGTGGCGCCTGAACGAGCGCATCATCCTCCAGGCCAACGACCGCTACCACCTGGGCGCGCCGTCCGTGAAGCGGGTGCTGTTCCAGCTCTCCGGTGGCTCCACCCTGACGCAGTACGAAAACGGCGAGCTGGACGCGGCCTCGATTTCAGTCAACGACATCGAGCGCGTGCAGAGCGACCGTGACCCGTTGAACGCGGAGTACAAGACGGGGCCGGAGCTCTCGCTGAGCTACCTCGGCTTCAACGTCAACGTACCGCCGTTCGATGACCCGAAGGTGCGCCTCGCCTTCGCCAAGGCGATCGACAAGGACCAGATTTCCCGCGTCGTCCTGCTGAACATGCTGCCCGTGGCGGACACGATTATGATGCCGGGCCTGCCGGGCTATCTGGCAGACAACGGCTCCAACCCCCAGGCCTTCGACGTCGACGCGGCGAAACAGCTGCTGGCCGAGTCGAAGTACGGTGGACCAGATGGCCTGGGACCGATCACCCTGACCGAGATCGGTGGTGGCGCCAGTGCAGGGTTCGATACTCAGGCGATCGTCGAGATGTGGCGCCAGAACCTCGGCGTGGACGTGACGATCGAGCAGTCAGAAGCAGCGAGCTTCTTCGACGACCTCGACCGCGGCACGCTGCAGATGTTCGAAATCGGCTGGATCATGGACTACCCGGACCCGGAGGACGTGCTCGACCTGCTGTTCCACAGCGGCAGCCGCCAGAACAACACGAACTACTCCAACCCGGACGTCGATAAGCTGGTCGAGCAGGCTCGAGCTGAGACGGACCCGAACAAGCGCGCCGACCTGTATCAGCAGGCCGAACGGATCATCCTCAACGACGCGCCGTGGGTGCCGCTGTTCTACGGCCGTGACCACCTCGTGGTGAAGCCGTACGTACAGGGCTACGATCCAACGCCGATCGTGATCCCGCGTCTGAGATACGTGACGATCAACAAGTAGCCGGCACCTGGAGCATCGAGGTTGCGTGACGGCGATGAGGGGATGGCACTCCCCTCATCGCCGCCGCAACGTTGCTTCGACGTAACACAAGAGGAGTAAACTTCGGCCCCATGGACGCACGGACTGGTTACATCCTCCGTCGACTGATCTGGGTGCCCGTCATCCTGTTTTTCGTCTCATTCGCCACGTTCGCCCTGGCACGGTACGGACCCGGCGATCCGATCAGCGTGGCGGCTGGGAACTTCCGTGACCCTGAGGCGTTCGCCCGTATCCGTGACGCGCGCGGCCTCGATGACCCGATCTACCAGCAGTACTTCATCTACATGAAGAACGTGGCGCTCCACCTCGACTTCGGCGAGAGCTTCCGGTACCGCGACTTCTCCGTGAACGAGATCCTCTTCCCCGCTATCTGGCGCTCGCTGCAGTACAACGCGATCGCGCTGCTTATCACGGTCTCGGTCGGTGTCCCTCTCGGTATCTTTGCGGCCAAACGTCAGGGGACCGCGTGGGACCCCGCATCGATCAGCTTCTTCCTCGTGTTTCAGTCGATTCCGGCGCTTGTGTCGGTGCCGTTTGCGCTGCTGTTCTTCGCGCTACGTCTCGGGATTCTGCCGGCCAGCGGATGGCCGGCCGACGGCGGAGTGCATCTGGGTTTCCTGCCGGACGGCTACCAATCGATTGGGGTGCTCAGCAAGGAGGCGATCATCCCGCTCATTGCGCTGTCGGTGCCGGGCATCGCGATCTGGGGCCGCTACACCCGGGCCTTTACGCTGGACGTGATGCGAGAAGACTACATTCGCACCGCACGCGCAAAGGGCTTGAGCGAGTTCACGGTGATGCGCCGCCACGTGCTGCGTAACGCGATGCTACCGCTGAGCACGATGGTGATCTTCTCCCTCATCGGCCTTATCGAGGGCTCGTTCTTCGTCGAAACGCTGACGGGCATTCCGGGCGTAGGCCGGCTGGCGTTCGAGTCGATCGGCGGGCGCGACTACGACATGATCATGGCGATCGTGCTGATCAGCTCCACGATCTTCGTTTTGACCAGCATCCTGATCGACATTCTGTACACAGTGATTGACCCGAGGATCAAACTTGGCGCAGGCGGCTACTAACCTCACCGGATTCGAGGAGGAAGTCCACGTCAGCTCCGTCAGCGAGCTGGGGCTGGCATGGCGGCGCCTGCGACGCCGGCGGCTGGCCATGGTCGCCCTGGCGTTCATCGTCGTGTTCTACGCCAGCGGCATCATGGCCTCCTTCCTGACGAACTGGGGCGTGCTTTACGACTACCGCGAGTCGAACCTGGAGGTCGCACTGCAGGGGCCGTCGCTGGACCACCCCTTCGGCACGGACCGCCTGGGACGCGACCAGCTGACGCGCGTGATCTGGGCGGCTCGTACAACCGTTATCGTGACGGCCGCGACGCTGCTGACGGGCGGCCTGGCACTGGGCGTGGGACTGGGGCTGCTCTCGGGCTATGTCGGCGGCTGGCTCGACAACCTGATCATGCGGGTGGGCGATGCCTTTGCTTCCTTACCCGGGTTACTCATGCTGATTTTGATCAACGCGACGCTGAAAGACCGCGTGCGTGACCTGGCGGGTGAGCTCGAGAAGCTGACGGGCATCGGCGGCATCGTGCAGTCGGGTGCGCCCGACTACTTCCTCGTGTTCGGCGCCCTGTCGCTGTTCGGGTGGGTCGGCACGGCACGCATCCTGCGAGCACAGGTCCTGGCAATGCGCGAGTCCGAGTTCATCACCGCGGCCCGATCGCTGGGCGCATCGACGCCACGGATCATGTTCCGGCATCTCTTCCCGAACGTAAGCAACTTCATCATCGTCGGTCTATCGGCCAGCCTGGCGACGATCGCGGGGTCTGAGATTGTCCTGACCTGGTTCGGTGTAGGCATCCAGCCACCCTCCCCCAGCTTCGGCTCCCTGATCTTCGATGCGAGCAGCGTGCGCACGATCAACGTTCACGCCTATCTCCTCTATTTCCCCGGCGCGATCGTGGTGGCGTTGATCTTCTCGTTCAACCTGCTGGGTGATGCCTTAACGGACGTTTTCACACCGCGTGCTCGATAGGGGGTAACCCTGATAGGATCGCGCGGCAGCCCGTACTAATCTCCCCGCAGTTCCGTGGCATGAAACAGCCTTGTTATAATTCAAGGGAACATTAACGCGAGCGTTTTCAACCCTCAAAAATGTCCCGCCGTCTGGAGAACGAATGGCAGTCAAGGTAACGTCCGAGCCGCTTCCTGAGCGACAGGTCAAGCTTCAAATCGAGGTCGATGAAGACCGCCATCGCGAGGCGATGGAAACCGCCTACAAGAAGCTTGCGCCAAAGGTGAGAATCCCCGGCTTCCGGGCCGGGAAGGCGCCGCGCCCTCTGATCGAGCGAGAGCTCGGCCACCATCGCCTGCTCGACGAAGCGATGGACATCCTGGTGCCGAAGGTCTACACGGAGGTCCTGGAGCAGGAAGACATTCAGCCTGTCGCCCAGCCGTCCGTGGAGCTCGTGAGCCACGAGCCCCTCGTATTCACCGCCACGGTGCCGCTGCAGCCCATCGTCGATATCGGCGACTACCAGTCGTTGCGCAAGCCGAAGCCGCAGCCCGAAGTCACCGACGAGCAGGTGGAGGAGGCGCTGCAGGAGCTGCGCCAGCGCTACGGGACTATCGAGCCCGTGGAGCGCCCGGCTGCCGACGGCGATATCGTGCGCGCCGACATCAAGGCAACAGCAGACGATACGACGATCTTCTCGTCCAACGACGTTGAGTTCCGCCTCAACGAGGAGTCGCTCAAGTCGCTGCCCGGCCTCGCCAACACGATCGTCGGCATGAGCAAGGGCGAGAGCGCCGAAACGTCGGAAGACGTCCCGGCCGAGTTCGATGACGACCGCCTGGCAGGCAAGACCGTGGTTTACAACGTGACCCTGCACGAGGTGAAGGAAGAGCACCTGGCGGAGCTGACTGACGATTTCGCCAAGGAGATCGGCGAGGGCTTCGATACGGTGCTGGCGCTACGGGCGCGCATCCGGGAAGACATCGAGAAGGCCGAGGACGAGCAGATCCTGCGTAACTACGAGACCGAAGTGGTCGACGCGCTGGCCGAGCTGGCGAACATCGAGTACGCGCCCGTCATGATCGACCACGAGATCGACCACATCCTGGAAGACCAGGCCAACATGGACCCGCGCGATCCGCGGGCACAGCTGCTCTATCTGCAGCGCATGAACCTGGGCGAGCAGGAAGTACGCGACTCGGTTCGCCCGGAGGCAGAGCAGCGCATTCGCCGCTCGCTGGTGCTGACGGAGTTCGCAAAGGCCGAGAATATTGAAGTAGAGGCATCGGACATCGAGGAAGAGATCGAGACGATGGCCTCGCAGTCCGGCGAGCAGGGCGACATGATCCGCCAGCTGTTCGGCACGGACGAGGCGAAGGAATCGCTCGCCCGCACGCTGCACACGCGCAAGACGCTCGCGAAGCTCGTGGAGCTGGCGAGCCAGCCGGAAGAAGAAGGTAAGAAAGCCGCGCCGAAGCGGCGTCGATCGACGTCCCGCAAGGCAGAAGCCGAGAACGAAGCGGAAGCTTCCACGGAAGCAAGCGAAGAAGCCTCCGCAGAGGAAGCACCTAGCACAACAGGAGAATAAATGGACCAGCAGGATCCGTTTGCATCTATGCCCGAAGGGATTCAGGCCATCGTTCCCGCCGTCGTGGAGACAACCCCTCGCGGCGAACGCGTCTACGACATCTACTCGATGCTCCTCAAGGAGCGCATCATCTTCCTCGGGACGCCGATCGACGACCAGGTCGCCAACAGCATCATCGCGCAGCTGCTCCACCTGGAGCGCGAAGACCCCGACCGCGACATCTCGATGTACATCAACTCGCCCGGCGGGTCGGTGCACGCGGGCCTGGCGATCTACGACGCGATGAACCTGAACCGGTGCGACGTGTCGACGTACTGCGTGGGCGTGTGCGCCAGCATGGCGACGGTGCTGCTGAGCTCCGGCACGCCCGGCAAGCGCTACGCCATGCCCAACGCCACGGTGCACATGCACCAGGTGCTCGGCGGCGCGCGTGGTCAGGCGTCTGACATTGAAATCGAGGCGCGGGAGACAATCCGCCTCAACGAACTGCTACGAAACATCCTCGCGAAAAATACTGGCCAGGATGGGGAGCGAATTCGTCGTGATTTTGACCGAAACTTCTATATGGACGCTCAGGCGGCCAAAGAGTACGGCATGATCGACGAGATCCTGTCGAAGGCCAGCTAACCACCGGGAGGATTCATGGCGACAACCAAGGGCAGCCGCCTGCAGTATCAGTGCTCGTTCTGCGCGAAGAGCCAGGACCAGGTCAAAAAGCTCATCGCCGGACCGGGCGCTGTGTACATCTGCGACGAGTGTGTGGACCTCTGCCGAGAGATTATCGAGGAAGAGGGCGGCCCTGCGAAGCAGAAGCCTACAGGCAAGGTGCCGCCGCCCAAGGAGCTCTACCAGGCTCTCAGCGAGTACGTCGTTGGCCAGGACCAGGCGAAGAAGATCCTTTCTGTCGCCGTCTACAACCACTACAAGCGGGTCAATGCCAACCAGAGCAGCATCTCCGGCGACGTGGAGCTGGAGAAGAGCAATATCCTCCTCGTCGGCCCCACGGGTGTCGGCAAGACGCACCTGGCGCACACGCTGGCCCGCATCCTGGACGTGCCCTTCACGATCGCCGACGCAACGGCACTAACCGAAGCGGGCTACGTGGGCGAGGACGTCGAGAACATCCTCCTGCACCTGATACAGGCGGCCGACCTCGATGTGAGCCGGGCCGAGCGCGGCATCGTCTACATCGACGAGATTGACAAGATCTCGCGCAAGTCGGACAACCCGTCGATTACGCGCGACGTGTCTGGTGAAGGCGTGCAGCAGGCGCTGCTGAAGATTATCGAGGGCACCATCGCGAACGTGCCGCCCCAGGGCGGCCGCAAGCACCCGCACCAGGAGTTCATCCAGATCAACACCCAGAACATCCTGTTCATCTGCGGCGGCGCCTTCGAAGGCATCGACCAGGTGATCGAGAAGCGCATGGGTCGCGACCGTCGCGGCTTCGGCTTCAATTCCGACATCGATCGCAAGCAGGGGCAGGAGCGTATCGACGAGCTGATGAAGCACGTGGTGCACGACGACCTGCTGAGCTACGGACTGATCCCGGAGTTTGTTGGCCGTCTGCCCCTCGTCGTCGGGCTGCAGTCCCTGAGTAAGGACATGCTGATCCGCATCCTGCAGGAGCCGAAGAACGCGGTGCTGAAGCAGTTCCAGCGCTTCTTCAACCTGGATAACGTCGACCTCGTGTTCACGCAGGACGCACTGGACGCGTGCGCGGAGGAGGCAATCCGGCACAAGACCGGCGCCCGAGGCCTGCGCACCGTCCTGGAGGACACGCTGCTGGACGTCATGTACGAGGTGCCCTCGCGCACAGACGTCGAGAAGTGCATCGTCTCCGGCGAGACGATCCGCAACCGCCAGCGGCCGCTACTTGTAACGGCCAGCGGCCAGGAGATCGCACCGGAGGACGCCGATGCCTTCGAGCGACTGAAGGGCGCTTCGGCCTAGCCTCGCGTACCATTCGCACTACCAAGGGCCGGAGCAATCCGGCCCTTCTCTCTTTCCTGAGCGGCTGCTGCGATAGAAGCTGTATGATTCCAGAAATAAATTGCGATTGGGGCGGCGATGCACCAATTCATCGGGTCGGTGCTCCCGCGCCTCGCAGCTTTCGACCTGTGGGAGCTAACCCGCCGATTCTCAGGTATTGCGGCGATCGCAATTCTCGGAGTCGCCCTCACCATGCTGGCGACACGAGCAGAGACGCCCCCATCTGGCTCGGTCGTCGCGTCGATCGCACCCAAGTCGGTCAGTCCGCCATACTCAGCCCCAACGCCTCAAACCGCGATTTCGGTGCTCCCATCGAAAGCAAAGGATATCTGGGTGACTGTCACCTACTATCTCTACGCCACTGACGCGCAGTACCAGCATGTGCTGGCCTGGGAGTCGCAAACGGAGCCAGAAATTCTCCAGGCGCCCGTCTCTCCCGAATATCGCTACTACACCCTGAAGGCCACGACGCCCGAAGAGGAAGCGATAGCCCGGGATACGATCTTCACGGCCCTGCTCGCGAACGTCTCGCACACGCGCATCCTGGTGCAGGACATCCGGAACCAGTAGCCGGCGGCTGCCCCACCAGGAAGAACCGCCGACAACTCACACCGACCCTTCGATCTGGTTGACGCCCTTCACGCTTGCCTGCGAGCATGCCCACGCCCGCCACATGCGTGACGCTGCAGTCGCGGGTACCAAGGAGGCGTGAAGTGGCGCTGGACATACGAGTACTGACAGAGTCCGAACTGGAGACGGCGGAGAGCATCTTTGCGCATGCCTTCGGCTTCGCACGCCGGCATGACCTCGAGGAGCACATGGGGCGCGTGCGAGAGCGCTTCGAGCCTGAGTGGTACCTCGGCGCCTTCGACGGCGACGATTTGACCAGCATGATGCGCATGGTGCCGAACGATATGTACATCAACGGCGCCTCCATCGGCTTCGGCACCGTCAGTCCCGTGGCGTCGTCACCCCTGCACCGGCGCAAGGGCCATACCGGCGCGATGCTGCGACATTCGCTGGGCCTGATGCGGGAGCGGGGTCAGGCGCTCTCGGGGCTCTACACGCCGCATCCTGCGTTCTACCGCCGCTACGGCTGGGAGATCGCCGCCCACCAACGGACGTATCGCTTCAAGCCGAAGGACCTGGCGCTGCAGTTCCCGCCATCGGCGCGAGGAAGCTTCGAGGCGGTGAGGCCGGAAGACCTCGCCCTGATCGAGCCGGTCTACGCTCGCTATGCCGAGCGCGGCAACGGCACCTTCGTGCGCGATCAGCGGTGGTGGCATGGCTACGTACTGAACTCATGGCGCGGCCCGGGCGATATCGTCCTGTGGCGGGACGATGCGGGTGAGGCGCAGGGCTACGCTGTGTTCATGCTCCCCACAACCGGCGCCGAGGCCGACAAGGTCGTCGTGGGGGAGATGGTAGCGCTGACGGGCGAAGCGCACGCCAACCTGCTCACCTACTTCGGACGCTACGACCTGCACAGCGAAGTCGTGATCCACGGCTCGCCACACGACCCCATCGACCTCCAGTTTGTCGACACGGAGCGCCTGGAGATGACGGAGCACTTCAGCGTGCTGGTGCGGGTGGTGGACTTCGAGGTCGCCATGAGCACACGACCGCCCGCGCGCAGCGCAGGCGCGTGCGAGCTCCTGCTGGGCGTCGAAGACCGCACGGCGCCATGGAACGATGGCGTGTGGCGCGTCGGCATCGGCGAGGGCGGCACGAGTGTGTCACGGTCGGACGTGGTGCCGGAGCTGACCGTCTCGGAGCGCATCCTGGCGCCGCTGTTCACCGGCCACCTCACGCCGTCGCGGGCGTATGAAGCGGGCCTGCTGCAGGCTACGAGCGACGATGCTCTGGAGCGCGCGGACCAAGTCTTCAAGACGGATCGCCCGCCGTTCTTCCCGGACCACTTCTAAGCTGGACGCTTCGGGATGCAGATCCGCCCTGCGGTGACACGCGACGCGCGCAGCATCGCGAGGATCCAGGTGCGCGGCTGGCAGATCGGCTATCGCGGTATCGTGCCGGACGCGTATCTGGCGCGAATGACCGTGGAAGAGCGGACGAATCGCTGGCTGGCGAACCTCGCTGAACTCGACGCTCTGCAGACTATCGTGGCCGAGGACGATGACGAGGTCGTGGTCGGGTGGGCGGGCTTCGGGCCGAACCGCAGCGACCTCGGTCCAGAAGTGGGCGAGCTGGCCGCGCTCTACGTCGAACCCGGCCAGTGGAACCAGGGCATCGGAGGCGCGCTGCTGGCGTCCGCGGAGGAGGCGCTGGCGGTCTCCGGCTTCTCGCAGGCGATACTGTGGACACTGGCGCAAAACGAGCGCACTCGGCGCTTCTACGAGCACCTCGGATGGCGGTTCGACAACGCAACGGACACGCACGAATCCGGCGCCGAGGTAGTGCGCTACGCCAGGGCACTCTTCCCTCGCGTTGACCGAAGCGATGGCGGCGCATAGGATGCTCTGGATGAACAAGCGCAAGCGTGTCGCGTGGGAAAAGCACCGCAAGGCCAAGCAGAAGGCTGACGAGAAGAAGAAGGCTGCCAAGGCAACCGGTTCTTCCGGCGGTACTCGCGCGGCTGCCGCGGCTACCTCCGCTTAACTACCTCTTCACGGAGCTTCAAATCAGTCGCGACAGTGTCGCGGCTATTTCTGTTGCTCGCCGCTCAGCCTTATGAGGCCGGCGTCAGTGGGCCTGAATCCGCAAGCCATGTAGAACGACGCCAGCTCCGGCTCGTAGTCGACGTGTAGCCAGTCGCAACCGGCGCGTCGCGATTCTTCTGTCACGAGTCGCACCAGCTCCGTACCGATGCCCTGTCGCTGGTACTGCGGGTGCACGGTGGGCTCCAGGAGGAATGCGTGCTGAGCGCCATCCCAGGCCACGTAAACAGAGCCGATGAGCCGTTCGCCGTCGTAGGCGTGCACGAAGGTCAATGACCGTTCGAATACAGGCTGGAAGTCGAAGCCGCCGTGGGCCGGCCAGGCGTCCTCGTAGAGGGCATTGAGCGCCACGTTGTCCAGAGGCGGCTTCACGCGATACTCGATCATGGTGCCGATTGTACGGCGTCTCGCGCTACTTGCCGGGCGGCTGCGATGAATCGAACCAGTAGCTCGAGATGCGGCGGGCGTGGTCGTTGGTCTGATGGACGAGCCAGTTCTGCACGTACGGCCACACGAGGTCAAAACCCGTTGCGGCGCCGAGGCGAGTGATGAAGTACTGCTGCTGCGCCAGATACTGCTGCAGTTGGTGTGCGAGGTCGACGCGTTTGTCGTGGTCGAACTCTGTACGCATGGCGCTGGTGAGCTCCTGCGCCGTCGGGTCGCCCGTGAAGGGCTCGCCAGCAGGCGTACCGGCTCCGGATACGTCGAAGCCGTAGTAGAGCGTGCCAGCGGTGTTGTAGAGGGCGTAGAGCTGGTCTCCCGGGTCAGACGGGAAGGGCGTTTGGCGATAGGCGACGCCATCGAAGTATCCATGGCTGTCGCGTATCTTCTCGATCCAGTCCGTGGCGTAGTCGTGCGTCTTGATGCGCAGGCGGAAGGGTCCGGCCGGGTCACCCGCCATGCCTTGCAGCGCCTCGGTGTGGCGGGGGTAGGCAGGCCCGTACTCGGCACCGGCGATCATGTGCGCTTCGACGCTCAGGCCATCGGCAAAGCCCGCCGCCGCCACAAGCGACTTCGCCTCGTCGACGTTGTGCTGGTAGTAGGCGGCGTTCTGTCCGAAGCCGGCGGCCTTGGGATCGAGCCACCAGCCTCTGAACTGCGTGGCCAGTGCCGCCGTGTTCCAGGCCGTCTCGACCGGGACGCCCTCGGCCTCGAACTTCGTACGATTGCTGAACGTGTCCAGGTAGACGTCGCGGTCCATCATCATCGACCAGGCCTGACGGATGCGGACGTCGCGGAAAGGCGTGCCCTCACCAGGCTGGAAGCCGAAGAACTGATCGACGACCACGGGCTGAAAATCGCTCTGGTAGAGGTTGATTGCCGGCACGTCGTGCTTGGTGGTGAGAAGGTCCTGCGCCGAGAGGTTGTAGTGGTGCAAAGCGCCCGACTTGAGCTGTGCGAGGCCTGTCGCGACGTCGGAGATGACGGACAGCTCGATACCGTCCGGGAACAGGCTGGCAGCTTCGTAATGGTTCTCGTTGCGCTGGAAGGCGATGCGAGAGCCGGGGACGTGGTCGGAGCGGTAGTAGGGGCCGCCGCCGACAGGCTGCGTGGAAGGGTCGAAGTCCTCGGCCTCAGTGGGCAGGATGAAGAAGGAACCACCGGCCTGGTTCGCCAGCGTCGACAGGATGGACGACACCGGCTGCTGGAGCGTTATCACGACCGTCGCGGCGTCCGGTGCCTGGAGCGAGAGAATGGGGGCGTTGGGATTGACTTCGTTTGCCAGGTCGTTGCGGCTGCTACCAACGCTCTTCCAACGCTCCCAGCTGTACACAACGTCCTCGGCGGTCATGGTCCGGCCGAAGACGGGCGCCACGTCCGGCATGCCGGCGTTGGGTCTCAGCTTGAGCGTGAGGGTGAGGTTGTCGGGCGAGAACTCCCAGGTCTCGGCCAGGTCGCCTTCGACGATGCCTGCGCTGCGCTCAAGCAGGCCCGGCTTCACGCGCATGAGACGGTTGTAGTTAAGCAGCACCTGATAGGCGCCGGCGTAGGTGAGGACCTGCGGGTCGAAGCTGGGAATATCCGTGGTCACGTAATAGCGATAAACGCCGCCTCGAAGCGAAAGGGCCGTCGTGTCCTTGGGCGTTGTCAGCAGGCTGCTCTGAGGAGTGGCACTGTTCGAGGCGGGCGTCGAAGGCACGCTGCCACCCGCGCTGCCAATGGGCCCGCTATTGCTCGGAAGACCGCCTTCGTCAGCGCCACCCGAGTGACCGAGACTGCTGGAATCATCGTCGCCACCGCACGCGGCCACGAAGGCAGCGCCCAGCGCCGCGCCCGTCGCGCCGATGAGCGACCGGCGGCGCGAGATACGGCGTCGAAGCACCTGATTCCAGTAGTCCTTCGCCACGATGGCGACCTCTCCCTGTGGCTGGCGTAAGCCTGCGGCCTCTACTGTAAGCGCCGCTGCGCCGTTATGGAACGAAACGAAAAGAGGCGCACATTGCGTGCGCCCCTTTCCTGCTGTAAATGAACCGACTACGCCAGCGGAGCCTGGGTCTTGTCGATCCAGTAGCGCTTGAGGGAGTAGCCCCACGCCAGACCCTGGAACACGCTGTAGTTGCGCAGGACCGGCCAGGCGACATCGAAGCCGCTGGCGGAGGCCAGGGCCCGCGAGAAGTACTGCTTGCCACCGAGGTACTGCTGGAGCTGGTGGGCGATGGCAATCGCCTCATCGTTGTCGAAGGTGCCCCGCAGCTTCGAGGTCAGGTCGTCGCAGGTCGGGTCGCCGACGTACGGGCCGTCCTTCGAGGCGATGCCCTTGCCGTCCGGGTCGAAGCCGTAGTTCAGGCTGCCGTTCACGTTGTAGAGGGCGAAGGCACCATCGCGCGGTTCGGCCGGTACGGGGGTAAGGCGGAAGGCAATGCCCTCGAAGTAGCCATGGGAGTCTCGGAACTCCGAGTTCCAGGGCGCCGGAGCCTGGAACTGCAGGCGGTTGATCTTGAATCCGGCATCGGACGCCATGCCGTGAATGGCTTCGACCTGAGGCGCGTAGGTAAGACCGTAGTTAGTGCCGGCGGCCTCGTTCGAATCGACGTCCAGACCGTCCGGGAAGCCTGCCGCCGAGAGCAGCTTCTTGGCTTCCGCGATGTCGTACTTGAAGTACTTGGCGTTATCACCGAAGTCGGCGCTCTGAGGGTCCAGCCACCAGCCCGCGTAATCGGAAGGGGCAAGGGCGGAGTTCCACGCGGTGTCCACGGGGAGTCCCTGAGACTCGAACTTACTGACGTTCGCGAACGTGTCGAGGAAGAGATCGCGGTCCATGGACCTCGACCAGGCCTGACGGACTCGCTCGTCGCGGAAGGGCGTCTTCTCCGGCGGATCGGCCTTGAAACCAAAGAATGTCGTTACGCCGACATTGGCGATCGGTGTCTGATAGAGACCGATCTTGTCCTGGTCCTTCTTGATCTGCAGCACAGACTCCGGCGCGTTGGGCCGGGAGTGGACGTAAACATTACCTGCTGACAGCTGTGCGTTGACCTGGGCGGTCTCCGTGATAATCGGCGTTTCGATCGCATCCGGGTAAGCCAGCTTGTCGGCGCTGTTGGTGTTCCGCTTGTAGCTCAGGCGCGACGAAGGGAGGTACTCATCCAAGTAGTAGGCGCCGAAGCCCATGGGGTCCTTCGCAACGTCGAAGCCGCCATCGGCTTCCTTCGGGACGACGAACATCTGGCCCTGCAGCTGCGAGGAGAAGCCGGCGAGAATCGAGGCCACGGGCTCCTTGAGCTTGATGACGATCGTACTGTTGTCGGTAGCCTCCAGGGAGAGCACGGGCGCCGCAGGGTTCACCGAATTCACCAGGTCCTGGCGGTTGCTGCCCTGCGCTGCCCAGCGATTCCAGGAAAAGACGACATCCTCAGCGTCAAGTTTGCGACCGCCGAGTTGCTGCGGCGGCAGGCCTGTGTCCTGCCTGAGCTTGGCTGTGAGCGTGAGGTTGTCCGGCGAGAACTCCCACGACTCCGCCAGGTCGCCTTCGATTTCACCGGTCGGCTGCTCGAGCACGCCAGGAACGATGCTGAAGAGCTTGTTGAAGATGAGGGACACGGCCATCGCGCCGGGCAAGCTGAGCAGGTGGGGGTCGAACTGCGGCACGTCGGCCACGTTATCGGAGAGTAGAGTGCCGCCGGGGACAGCCCGGGCGCTCGTGTCCTCTCGCTTCGAGAGGAGGCTGTTGGTGGCTCCGGTGGCGCCCGTCGACCCACTGGCGCCGGACGAGCCAGTAGCGCCGCTGGTGCCTGACGAGCCAGAAGAAGCCGTCGTAGCAGTGGGCGAGCTGCCGGTTGAGCCCGAAGAGCTGCTGTCGTCGTCGCCACCACAGGCAGCGAGGAATGCGGCGCTGAATGCTGCACCTGAGGTCGTGACCATGACTTGGCGTCTGCTCACACGGCCTCGGAGCTTCCTGGTCCAGTAGCTTTGTTCGTTCATCTTGTCTCCTCTTGCTACCTACGTGCCTGGTGGACCCCATCGCGAGTCACGCCACAGTAGGGAGCTCGTTTAGGTGCCGTCAATCTGTTGACTATTTCAGTAATCACATTTACTGCATCGATGATTATCAGGTTGACGGTATTGAGGCTACGGTGGGGTAGCCCTCACCTGGATTAATTCCCCTCCCCAGTCTTTCAGGAATCATCCGAAGTGTTTCACAGTTAGAACTAGCCGAAACGCGCCGTCAATGGATTAACTAATTCCCTAATGGGATTTAGTGCATCGATATTTCTGAAATTAATGGCGTCAATAGCGAAGATCGACGGAACTGGGAGTCAGGCAGCGAGCAGAAAGAAGCCGGCCGCCCTTGAAGGGCGGCCGGCTGATGAAACTGAACCCCGAGCGTTGGTTACGCGAAGGGAGCCTTGGTCTGGTCCAGCCAGTACTGCTTCCACAGGAAGCCCCACTGGAGGCCCTGGAAGGCGGCGAAGTTCTGCACTGCCGGCCAGGCGACGTTGAAGCTGGTGGCGGAACCGAGAGCACGAGAGAAGTACTGCTTACCTCCCAGGTACTGCTGCAGTTCGTGCGCAAGCTTGATCGCCGCGTCGCTGTCGAAGGTCTGACGCAGCTTGGACGTCGTCTCGTCGACATACGAGTCGCCGATGAACGGGCCGTCCTTGGAGGGAATGGCCGTGCCCTTGTCGTTGAAGCCGTAGTTGAGGCTTCCCGCCGAGTTGTATACGGCGAACAGGGCGTCTCGGGGCTCTGCCGGCACAGGTGTGAGTCGGAATGCAATGCCGTTGAAGTAGCCATGCGAGTCACGGTAATCAGAGTTCCACGGCGCCGGCGCCTGGTACTGGTTACGCTTGATCTTGAACCCGGCTTCGGACGCCATGCCGTGAATTGCGTCGATCTGCGGCGCGTAGCTCAGTCCGTAGTTGGTGCCAGCAGCCTCGTTGGACTCGATGTCGGCCCCATTGGAGAAGCCGGCAGCCGCCATGAGCTTCTTCGCCTCGGCGATGTCGAAGCCGAAGTACTTGGCATTCTCGCCGAACGCCGAGTCCTGCGGGTCCAGGAACCAGCCCGAGTAGTCGGACGGCAGCATGGCCGAGTTCCAACGCGTTTGGACCTGCAAGCCGTCCTTGGCAAAGCCGCTGACGTTGGCGAATGCGTCCATGTAGGTGTCGGTGTCGATCGAGAGGAACCACGCCTGGCGCATGCGCTCGTCCTTGAAGGGAGACTCCTCGGAGAAGCCGAAGAAGGTCGAAACACCCGTCGCGGCGAACGGCCACTGGTAGAGGCCGATCTTCTCCTGGTCCTTCTTGAGCTGCACCACCGAGTCCGGCGGCAGAGTGGTGTAGTGCGTGTGGATGTTCCCGGCGACCAGCTGCGCGATGACCTGCGCGTTCTCCGTAATGATCGGCGTCTGGATCTTGTCCGGGTAGGACCGCTTGTCGTAGCTACCCGTGTTCCGGGAGTAGACGAGACGGGAAGAGGGGACGTACTCCGAGAGGTAGTAGGCGCCACCACCGTGAGGGTCCTTCGCGACGTCGAAGCCGCCATCGGCTTCCTTCGGCAGGATGAAGAACTGGCCCTGGAGCTGTGAAGAGAAGCCCGCCAGGATCGAAGCGGTGGGCTCCTTCAGCTTGATAACGATGGTGTTCTTGTCCGTCGCCTCGAGGGAGAGCACGGGCGCCGCCGGGTTGACATCGTTGACGAGGTCCTGGCGGTTGCTGCCCTGTGCGGCCCAGCGCTGCCAGGAGAAGAGCACGTCATCGGCGTCGAGCTTGCGGCCCTTGAGGATCTTGTCGTCCGGCGGTGTGCCGGCGTCCTGGCGGATCTTGAGCGTCAGGGTGAGGTTGTCCGGAGAGAACTCCCACGACTCTGCGAGGTCGGCCTCGGTGCTGCCGTCGCTGGGCTCCAGAACGCCCGGCTTCGTGCGGAGGAGCTTGTTGAAGATGAGGCTCGTGGCAGCCGCCGCCGGCAGCGTCAAGAGCTGCGGGTCGAAGTGCGGCGGATTCCGCCGGGTTGTCCATGATCAGCGTGCCGCCGGTCTTGGCCTGCGCGCTAGTGTCTGCCGCCTTGGAGACAAGCCCGTTGTCGGAGCCGCTCGACCCCGTTGCGCCGGTCGAGCCCGTCGCACCCGTGCTACCGGTGGCGCCGCTAGAGCCAGTAGAGGCGGTCGTGGCCGTCGGCGATGTGCCGGTCGATCCGGTGGAGCCGCCACTGTCGTCGTCACCGCCACAGGCGGCGAGGAAGGCGGCGCTGAATGCTGCTCCGGACGTCGCAATGACCGCTCTCCGGCGGGTCAGCCGTCTCTGCAGCACTTTGTCCCAGTAGTTGCCTGCCATGAATCCCACCTTTCAGGTAAACCTTGACAAGATATTGATAACACGCATCGAAATTCTGGTTTATCTTAGAGCAGCTAGGGATTAAAACAAGCCCTTCGCCAAAGTTTAGTCAAGATATTGACAATCCCCGTCCGGCATTTCTCAAAAGCACATCTATAGATCCCACAGCAGGAATTCAGACAGCCAGCAGGTATCCGCGCCCTCGACGCGACCGAAGGGCGTTTGGGAGACCGATCTGGGCCAATTTCGAGCGCAGATTGCGCACGTGGCTCCGCAGGGGAGCGGGCGTCCCCTTGACCGGGGCGCCCCAGATCGCCGTCATGACGCCATCAATGGGCACAGCGTCGGGCCGGCGGGCCATGAGCGTCTCGAGGAGGCGGAACTCGGTGTCCGTGAGGCGCACTTCCCGGCCGTTCGCCTGGGCGATGCGTTGCTCCGGGCGCAGGACGAGCCCCGCGCCGCCCAGCCCAGTCAATGTTTCGACGGCTTCGGTTAGCGATGCGACATCGAGGGGGAGTGCAAGGCTTCGGGTCAGGCGCAGGTCCTGGAAGCCGAGGCCGATGATCGGCGTATCGTCCACGCCCCCCAGCACGACGAGGGCATCACGGCCGAGAGCGCTGCCATCGATGACCACGACGTGCCAGGCGGTGCGCTTCGCTTCGGTGAGGATTGCCAGGGGACGCCTGACGGTGACCGTCGTGTGCCCGGCCTGCTCCAGACAGCGCTGTACGAGCGAGGCGAGGGGCCTACCGGCGACGGCGAGGAGTAGTGTGGCCAATTAGCACCGTTGTTCTCATTTGGCTCTTCGCGCTAGAATAGTGACCTGGAAGACCGTTGCCTAGACCCCTGGCGAACTCTGGATGAATCTCCGGCAGCAATGCGCTTAGACAGGCCCTGCTAATGCCCCTGGATGCCATCATCGTGCGCGGCGCGCGCGAGCATAACCTCAAGAACGTCGACGTCACCATTCCGCGCGACAAGCTCGTCGTCATTACCGGCCTATCGGGCTCCGGCAAGAGCTCGCTGGCCTTCGACACGATCTACGCGGAGGGACAGCGTCGTTATGTAGAGTCGCTCTCCGCCTACGCCCGCCAGTTCCTGGGCCAGATGGAGAAGCCGGACGTCGAGTACATCGAGGGGCTGTCGCCGGCGATCTCGATCGATCAGAAAGGTGCGAGCCGCAACCCGCGCTCCACCGTCGGCACCGTCACCGAGATCTACGACTACCTGCGACTGCTGTTCGCCCGGGCCGGCAAGCCGCACTGTCCGAACTGCGGCCGGCCGATCGAGCAGCAGACGGTGCAGCAGATCGTCGACTCGATCCTCGCGCTGCCCGCGGGCAAACGCATCATGCTGCTGGCGCCGGTGATCCAGGACCGCAAGGGCGAGCACCAGGGCGTGTTCGAGGATGCACGACGGGCAGGCTTCGTACGTATCCGTGTCGACGGCGTGGTGCACGACCTCGAAGACACGATCACGCTCGACCGCTACAAGAACCACTCGATCGAGGTTGTCGTCGACCGCCTGATCACAGAAGGGCCGGCGTCGGAGCGCGCAAAAGAGGCCGAGGAGGCCGGCGAGGGCTCGACCGCATCGTCCGCCAGCCGCCTCGCCGACTCGGTTGAGACGGCGCTGAAGCTCGGTAGCGGCGTGCTCAAGGTCTCGATCGACGGCGAAGAAGAGCGTCTGTATTCGGAGCACCTGGCGTGCGCGTTCTGCGGCCTCTCGTTCGGCGAGCTGGCGCCGCGTAACTTCAGCTTCAACAGCCCTCACGGCGCCTGCCCGGACTGCACGGGCCTGGGTGTAAAGATGGAGATCGACCCCGACCTCGTGATCCCGAACAAGAACCTGAGCATCGCGGAGGGCGCCATCGTGCCGTGGACGCGGTCGGCCGCCATTTCGGGGTGGTACTTCCGGCAGCTGGAGGGCGTCGCCAAGCGCCACGGCTTCAGCGTCAAGCAGCCGGTGCGCGAGCTGACGAAGAAGCAGCTGGACGTCATCCTCTTCGGCGACAAGGACCCGGTGGCGGTGAACTTCGAGGGGCGCAACGGCCACCATCACAGCTGGGAGACCAAGTTCGAGGGTGTGGTGAGCAACCTGGCGCGCCGTCACAAAGAGACGGACTCCGAGTACATGCGCCAGGAGTTCGAGCGCTACATGGCGACGGTGCCCTGTCCCACCTGCAAAGGCGCCCGCCTGAAGCCCGAATCGCGCGCGGTGAAGGTCGGCGACAAGAACATCACCGAGACGACTGCGATGAGCATCATCGACGCCCAGCAGTGGTTCGCCAGCCTCGCGGCCGTAGACGGGGAGCTAACGCCGCGGCAGCAAATGATTGCCTACCAGATCCTCAAGGAGATCCGCGCCCGGCTCGACTTCCTTGTCGAGGTCGGCCTGGACTACCTGACTCTCGACCGCGGCACGGCGACACTGTCCGGCGGCGAGGCGCAGCGCATCCGGCTCGCAACCCAGATCGGCTCCGGGCTGATGGGCGTGCTTTACGTGTGCGACGAGCCGACGATCGGCCTGCATCCCTCCGACGACGACCGCCTGATCCGAACGCTGCTCCGTCTGCGCGACCTTGGCAACACGGTGCTCATCGTCGAACACGATGAGTCGATGATGCGGGCAGCGGACCACCTGATCGACATGGGCCCCGGCGCCGGCGCTCACGGCGGGGAGGTCGTCTCGGCGGGCACACCAGCGGAGGTGATGCGCGACAAGAAGTCGTTGACCGGCGCCTACCTTTCGGGCCGGCGCCAGATCCCGATGCCGGAAGGCCGCCGCCCGGGGAACGGCGACTTCATTCGTATCAAGGGCGCGCGGGAGAACAACCTGAAGAGCATCGACGTCGACATCCCGCTGGGGAAGTTCGTCTGTGTCACCGGCGTGTCGGGCTCCGGCAAGAGCACGTTAATCACGGAGATCCTGCACAAGCGCGCCTCCCAGGTGCTGTACAACGCGCGAGAACGCCCCGGCCAACACGATGCCCTGACCGGCCTTGAGCATCTCGACAAGGTGATCAACGTGGACCAGTCGCCCATCGGCCGGACGCCGCGCTCAAACCCCGCGACGTACACGGGCATGTTCACGCCGATCCGGGAGCTCTTCGCCTCGGTGCCGGAAGCGAGACTCCGGGGCTATCAGCCGGGCCGGTTTTCGTTCAACGTGAAGGGCGGTCGCTGCGAGGCGTGCCAGGGTGAGGGCTATATCGAAATCGAGATGCAGTTCCTGCCGGACGTCACGGTGCCCTGCGAGGTATGCAAAGGACAGCGCTACAACCGTGAGGCGCTGGAGATCCTGTTCCGCGGCAAGAACATCGCCGAAGTGCTCGACATGACGGTCGAAGAGGCGCTGGAGTTCTTCACGAACTTCCCGAAGGTGCGGAGCAAGCTGCAGACCCTGAAAGACGTCGGCCTGGGCTACATCAAGCTGGGGCAGCCGGCGACGACCGTCTCCGGCGGTGAGGCACAGCGCGTGAAGCTCTCGACCGAGCTGTCACGCCGCTCCACGGGCCGCACGCTGTACATCCTGGACGAGCCGACCACGGGCCTGAGCTTCGAGGACGTGCGCAACCTGCTGCACGTCTTGCAGCGCCTGACCGACGGCGGCAACACGGTCGTGGTCATCGAGCACCACATCGACGTCATGCTCAACGCCGACCACCTCATCGACCTCGGCCCGCTGGGGGGGTATCGAGGCGGCGAGATCGTGGCGCAGGGCACGCCGGAGCATGTGGCCCAGAGCAAGGAGAGCCTGACGGCGGAGCACTTGCGCCATGCCTTCGCCCGCCGCGCCGAGCTGGCGCAAGCGGCGTCGAAGACGGCAAAGGCGCCTCGCAAGCCGCGGGCGAAGCAGGGCGCCGCGGCAGGGTAGGGGCGTGCCGAAAGTCCGTGACGCCATCCGGCTTATAGAGAATGATGGTTGGGTCTTGGCAAGAACGAGAGGCAGCCATCGCCAGTTTCGCCATCCGGCCAAGCCCGGACTCGTAACTATTGCGGGCCAGCCGAGTCATGACTTGCCGCCCGGCACCTGGGCAAGCGTCCTCAAACAGGCCCAACTCAACGATAATGAGGCACGATGAAGTACGCAGTCGTCTTCGAAGTCACCGAAAGCAACTTCTCGGCGTATGTCCCAGACCTGCCCGGGTGCGTGGCCACAGGTACAACACGCGATGAGGTTGAGTCGAATATCCGGGACGCGATCGTCTTCCACATTGAAGGCTTGAAGCTCGAGGGCGAGCCTGTTCCCGCGCCAGCTTCGTGGACCGAGTTGGTCGAAGCCTGATCGAGTGCTAGACCCTGTGCAGACCTCCGAGACCATCAACGGCTACACGATTCGGGTGTGGACCGGCGTGGCGACGGACGAGGGCGTTGGGCTCATCGCGACGGTCGAGGTAAGCGATGATCGCGGCGTGCCGGTGTGTCGCTTCGAGGAGTTCGTGGCGGACTCGGTGCGGCGGGTGGACCCGTCGTGGCCTCGGGAGCGCGAGGCGGCTACGGGGGTGCTACAGGAGCGGGCGATGGAGCGCGCTCGACAAGCAGTGCTAAGCGAGACGCTATCGGCGGCGCACGGTCACCGGTACGACGTTGATGGCTTCGGCAGCCGGTACGGGTAAAAGGACGCCTTCAGGGCCGCGCTTCGGGGCCGATCTGTGACGGCGCGTCCTTGGACAAGCTCAGGACGAACGAAATTGGGTAGGCGAACGTGCGGACACTGCGAGCCGGAAGAAGACGCGCGTCGACCACATGAAGTCGCCTGCACTCTGGGCCGGGCCTCAAGCATCCCGGAAAGCCGCCCAGGTGCCGGGCAAAAGCTCGCAGCTATCAGCTCGAAGCTCTTACTCCGTGATGTCCATCTTGATCAGGGGCAGCGGGCCTGCTTTGTCCTCGGCCGGGATGTAGGGCCAGTACTTCGCGAGGGCGCCGCCGTCGACGCGAAAGTCGGTGCCGGTGACGAGGCGAGCGTAGTCGGAGCAGATCCAGGCGACCATGTGGCCGTAGTCCGTCGGCGTCGGCTGCTCGCCCATGGGGATGAGGCGCGGCGGGTTGATGTCATTGAAGGCGCCCTGTCCCGGCCGGCGAGGGTTTGCGGCCCGCTCGGCAATGAGCTCCGGGTTGTCGGCCTGGGTAAACGTCGGGGTGAAGCTGTTGACGCGAATGCCGTAGGGGGCGAGGTCCATCGCGGCGGCACGGGTGAACTGGATCAGGCCGCCTTTGCTCGTCGCGTAGCCGATGTTGCCGGAGGGCCCCTGCCAGCCGGCCGTCGAGATGATGCAGACGATAGCGCCCTTGATGCCACGATCGATCATCGACTGCGCAACGTACTTGGTGTTGAGGAAGTTACCGGCGGTGCCAACCTCCACCTGGCGATTGAAGTCCTTGAGGGTGCGCTCCATGAGGCCGCCGCCGGACATCATCGCCGCGCTGTTGATCAGGATGTCGATCTTGCCCCAGGTGTCGAGGACCTTCTGGATGTAGGCCTGCACCTCGACCTCATTCGTGACGTCGCCGGGGATGGCCATCGCGGTGCCGCCGTTGCGCTCGATGCGCTGCACGCAGGCATCGGCCATTTCGGGCCGCATGTCGTTGCAGGCAACCTTCGCCCCGTACTTCGCAAGCATCAGCGCCAGTCCGGAGCCGATGTTCGGCCCCGTGCCGGTAACCAGCGCAACCTTGCCTTCCAGCGATACGTCCATCTGCGTGCTCCTCCCGGACGAAACGTCAACGTGTATATCTTCACGGCGAATCTAGACGACGATGAGCCTTGCCGCAATCTAGGCCG